>NZ_JBHMQM010000007.1:4090-434097 GCF_042434975.1 Terrimonas alba | reverse complement strand
AAATATCGGAGACGGCAGCACCGCCGGCATCACCGGGGTACCATACATCCACTACACTGTTTACTTTATCCAGCCAGAATCGAGTTTCCAGCGAGCTGAAAAAGAGGAGTCGGTTAGAAACGTTGATATACATTTTTGGTTCGAATTCGCTATCCCTTGCCCGGGAGTATCAAACATAATAGCATGCGAAATAAGTAGGAAAATCAAAGGTTGTTTCATTACTGTATTTTTTGACGAGAGCTATCACTGATAAGTCAACGCTAACGTTTTAAGGCGTACCGGTGTTGGCATTGAATTTAACTTTGGGGTTGGTGTTTTTCACCAATCGCACTATTCGAGTTATTTTGTAATCAATAGTGCATAGGGGGTCATTTGATTTCTTTCAGGTCGTCCTCTTCAGTTTGATAATAGACTTCAAACTTGTCTTTCGTCATAGTCCCAATCGGCGAATTCAAAGCCTTTTTTATTGCCTTTACTACTATGTCATCAAAATCGTAAGCGTTGTCATTTTCTTGCCAAAGATTTTCAAGTTCAATCCAGATTCCTTTTTCGTCAAAGGCTTCATCTGCCCTGCGGTCATATTCAGAAATGAAAATATGACCATTTGTTGCATCAATAAATAATAAAATTTGCCGATTGCTAATAATCTCTTCTTTGTTAAGTCGTTCAAGAACAAGTTCTAAGTCAGCTTTTAATTCATTAGCAGTTGTCGCTACTGATTCGAATGTCAGGAAGGGTAAATTATTATCTTGTTTCCAGGTCATATTGAATGGGCTATTCAAAAATATACGAAAGTTGTTACCATCCAAATGGTCGAAACAATTGTCTCAACAGCAAGTTTGCAATTGCTTAAAAAAAGCGAAAGTTTTCTGATCAAAAAAAATCGCCAATACAATTGGTATCGATAATTTCTACTACCTGGAATACGAAAAGGAATTGCGTTTCACTCGCTACTGACAACTCACTAATCACCAGCATTAATTCACCAACACCTCATCCACAAATATCCAACCCTTATCACCTTTGCCCTGGTGCCAGGATGGGAGTTTGGCAACAGGTGTCACCACGAGCTTAAGATATTTTACCGGAGCCGTATGGAGTTTGCACTCAAAACCCTTGGTATAAGTGGATCTCATCTTTTTTGGCTGTTCGGGTTGCATTCGGCCGATCAACTTTAAATCTTTTGCATCATTACCGCCAAATACTTCTATCGTTTGCGCCGGCATGATATAGCTGCCGATATCGATCAGCGAACTCAGCGTAATGCTTTGTACCGGTTCAGGTTTGGCCAGTTCCAATAAACATTCCATCCGGTTTTCCCGGTATGCTACCCAGCCACCAAAGCGAAAATCGGCTTCACCTTTTTCCCGGTTGATGAGCAGCTTGCCTTTTTCATCGATGTATTTGCTGTCAGGCCTTGTCAGGTAAATAACAGTATCTGCTGTGTACCCGGTTTTATAAAAATTCGCTTCAATGATATCACTGCTGGCCCAGCCGGCTTTAAACGCCTTTGCTTTGAGATGGCTGCTACCACTGATGGTTTCATCACCTTTGAATACGGGTGATTGAAGACTGTCGGGATCGGTGCCATCCGTGGTGTAACGGATCGTTGTGCCCTGGATATAATGTTTTAGTTTAAGCGGAATGGCAGCGGAAATAAAACTTTCTTCATTCAGCAATACCGGTGGCGACAATTTCATGATAGTGGTATCGCCTTTATAACCGGTTTCAAAACGAATATGGCTGAACTTCTTTTGCAGCTGCTCTATGTCCCTGGTGTTTAGCGGCGTGTTCCAGGTATATACTGTTTTTAATTCGGGAAAATTTTGCAATTGCGCCAGGTCCCGGGCGGTCACTGTGGTTCCCGATAGAGTAAGCGTATGTAGAAATTTTAATTTTTTTAAACTGGCTAAACCGGCACCTGTCACCTGTGTAAAGGCCAGGTTGAGCCGGCGAAGATTTTCAAAATCACTAATCAGTTCAAGGTCCTTATCCTTCACGGGCATTTTCGCCAGGTCGAGGTTGACGATTTGTTTTTTTATTTTATTCAGCTCTTTGAGCTGGTCAACCGTAAAGAGATTGCTATGGAAAAAATTAACGGCCAGTGCCGGTGACCCCAGCGCTTCATTGCTGACAACGCGGTTCACGGTGTTCAGCTTCCGGACATCAGCAGGATCGGCTTCATCAAAATCATAGGTGGCTACTTCGATAGCGGTAAATGTTTTAACAGCCAGTTGGTGCAAAGTATCGGTGGGTGAAAGATCGGCAACTCTTAAATTAAGGTCAGCGCCTTTGCGGATCCATTGCGTCATGATGGCGATTTCATCTTCGGTTAACTGCGGCTTACCCTTCGGTGGCATATGTTTTCTTGCGTCCAATGGTAAATGCACCCGGCGCAACATTAAACCCAAATCGGCTTCTGTGCTATCCCAAAGCGGCCCGCTTTTTCCTCCTTTCAACAGCAGTTCTTCTGATTCCATGATCAACTCACCCTTGGCTTTTTTACTGTTGTGGCAGGATTCACATTTTGCTTCCAGGATGGGTTTTACCATGTCAGTAAATACCACGGCTTCTTCCAGCGATACGATGGCTGGCTTTATCTCCGGCATGATGGGAGCCAGTAAAAAATTCTCTCCATGCGTAATGCCGGCTCCCTGGTGACCTGTGAAAAGTATTAGAACTAAAGCGAAAGCTGATGTAAGAACAGAACCAATTTTTTTTGCATGGAACTGTTTATTGAAACTATACCACAGCAAGGCGAAAACAGAAACAGCTACGCCACCCCATTTATGCCATGACAACGCTTCGGGATCATAACCTTCTTCTTTGGATAAAAACAAACCCATCAGCGAGGTGATAACAGCCGTGAAGGCAGCGAATAACAATAGCAGTTCTGTTGAGTTGCTGTAGGAATCATCACTACTGGTTCTATTTGGTGGACGAACAACCACAGCGATAGCATATAACACAATTAATACAAGCGGGAAATGCAATAGCAACGGATGCATGCGACCGGTAACCTGCAGCCAGGCGGGAACGGACAATTTGCTTTCAAAAAACAATAAAAATACCAGCAGGCAGTTGAGAGCCAGTGATGCATTGAACAAATAGTTTTTCCAGCGTTGCATGTGTATCAATATACTTTTATTTCATCAAGGAAGAGCCAGCCATGATTGCCTTTGCCATTATGCCAGCCGGGAATTTTTTTCAGCGGAAAGAAAACCAGTTTTAATTGCTTTGTTGTAACAGCCATCGAAGGTTGTATCTCACGGATATTAACCTGTTTCGGTCCCGGTTCATCAAATTGGAATGTTTCTTTACCGAGCGGCAAAAAAGCTTTTTGCTGATCGTTAAAATAGTACACCAGTATTTGCTCGGGCAAAAAGATCCAGCTGTTTTCATCCTGCAGCAGGCTGATCAGCACCTTGCTGACCGATTCCTTTTTTTGTAATTCAATACCAACGGTGACCGTATCATTATCAAAGCCCACCCAGCTACCTGAACGGTAATTGACCTGGCCGCCGATATTATCGTGCAAAATATTCGCCTTGCTGTTGGCATAGGATTCGTTGGGTTTTGAATAGATTGCCTGCTTAATCTTTTTGCCTTCGGTAATAAATGAAGCCGTCACTGTTTCAGATGGCAGATAGTCGTTGCCAAAGGCTTTTACTTTCACCAGCGTTTTTTGGGTGATAGGTATAGGATTCGAATAAAGCCGATCTTTTTCGGTGGGTTCATTACCGTTTACTGTATAGCGAACTTCAGCCCCGGGTTGGTTAAAGATAACTTCCAACGATGTTTTACCCGAAAAGAAACCCGACTCATATTTTAACATGGGCGGCGCCAGTTGAAACTTTTGCTGACCGAAGCTTTCCTGGAAACTCAATAAAATTAATACAGGTGTCAGAAGGATTATTTGCATGTATTGAATATGTGGCCTCGAAAAAAGGGCGTTAAGAAAATTACGGAACAAGCCGTTAAAAACGCAGCGCTGTTTGATCCGCCGAAGGCGGAGAGTTCGCTGCGTTTAGGCTTGTGAAGTAATTTTTAGCCCTTTTTTTCGTCCCGATAGCTATCGGGAGACTTTTTTTGTTTCTTTTTTGTGTCAAGACAAAAAAGAAAGGAAGTACAGGATATATCGTTCGGCTAAAATTGAAATCAAAAAGTAGTACAACCCGTTTTCTCATATCGGCGACAATTTATAAGGATACACATGACCTGAATTCCACTGGGCCACATAGAGATTGTCTTCATCGTCTATGCATACATCATGCGGGTATTGAAACACTTTTACAGTTTGATACATTTCTTCCGGTTTATTACCGGTATAAGCCGGCAGGTTACCACCGAGGTTGGAAACAACTTTATAATTTTTATCGAGGATCAACACAAAACCGGATTTTTCGTCGAGCCGGGCATTGGTTTGTAACACGGCCACATATAAATAATCACCATGAACAACGGGTCGACAAACCCAGGCGCCGGGCAGGGGAATGGTATCAATATATTTACCTTCCATCGTGTATCGCTTGAACGCATTCTGCACTCTCGATGTCACAATTAAACAGGGATTGTTTTTATCCCGGTTATCGATGCAGACGCCATGCGTGTTGACGACATATTGGTCACCCTCGCCACGACCGGCGAAGTGGCGGATATAATTTCCTTTGTAGTCATACTGTATCACAAAATCTTTTCCATACCCATCAGCTACATAGATATCACCATTAGGAGCAATGATGGTTTCGGTGGGAACATATTCATCGGCCTTAGCGTATTGCCCCGTTTCTTTGGGATAATTCAGCGTCATCAATACTTTTCCATCCACGGTTGTTTTGATTACCTGGTGGAGGTTGTTGTCGCAGATAAATAAAACATCCTGGCCATTTTCATTGAACAGGGTAAGACCATGTGCACCGGGATATTCATGTCCCCAACTGCTGAGCAGTTGTCCACCCTTATCATAGATGAGCACATTGTTTTTTGTTTCATTCGTGAGCAGGATGATGCGGCCCAGTTTGTCCTGTACCATCTCATGACAATCTTTTACCGGGAATTGCGCCGCATTTGCCTGGCTCCAACTGGTGTTGATACGGTAGCGTTTGTTGTTGTGACCGAGAATAGTTTCGGGTGTTGCGCCACGCAGAATAGCCGGTGCATACAACATGCCTGCTGCTGCAATGGAACTTTGTTTTATGAATTGTTTGCGGTTCATTGGCCTCTCCCTCCTTCTCCCTCCCCCAAAGTGAGGGAGCGGTGCTTTATATCTTTAATTATTTTCATATCTATCACATCATCTTCATATCGCTGCCCAGCATTTTCGAAGACTCCGATAATAAGTTGAGTCTTTGAAAAGCGAGGGTGCGTGTTGGTGGTCCCGACAATACGTCGGGATCGGGATGGGCTTTACGTTATTATCCCCCTCACCACTTCACCCGATACATCGGTCAGCCTGTATCGCCGTCCCAAATGTTTAAACGTTAACTGTTCATGGTTAAGGCCCATCAGGTGAAGGATCGTTGCATGAAAGTCGTGAACATGTACAGGGTCTTTGGCAATGTTATAACCAAACTCATCTGTTTCGCCATACACACCAGGTTTTACACCACCGCCTGCCATCCACACGGTAAAGCATCTCGGGTGATGGTCCCTTCCATAATTCTCCTTTGTCAATATACCCTGGCAATAGTTAGTGCGGCCAAATTCGCCACCCCATATCACCAGTGTTTCATCGAGCAGGCCACGTTGCTTCAGATCGGTGATCAGCGCTGCAGAGGCCTGGTCAACATCTTTACATTGTCCTTTTATTTGATCGGGTAAATTATCATGGCCATCCCAACCCTGGTGATACAACTGCACAAAGCGAACACCATTCTCTGACAATTTTCTTGCAAGCAAACAATTGGCGGCATAGGTGCCTGGTGTCAAACAATCGGGACCATAGAGCTTGATGATATCTTCCGGCTCTTTGCTCAGATCGGTAATATCGGGCACGGCTGTTTGCATGCGATACGCCATTTCGTATTGCTGCACTTTGGTATTGATCTCGGGATCACCAAATTCCTTGTACGACTCTTCATTCAATGCCGCCAGTTTATCCAGCATTTTTCTTCGATCATCTTTATCGATGCCTTCGGGATTGTTCAAATACAATACAGGATTTTCACCGCTGCTGAATTGCACACCCTGGTGTATGGAATCTAAAAAACCATTGGTCCATAGTTTGGAATACACTCCCTGTCCATTGCCTTTTCCTTTTGATAACAACACACAGAAAGCTGGCAAATTTTTATTCTCACTTCCCAGTCCATAACTCAGCCAGGATCCCATGCTGGGCCTGTTACCTACCTGTGCACCGGTTTGGAAAAACGTCAATGCCGGATCATGATTGATGGCTTCGGTAAACATGGTTTTGATGATGCAAAGGTCATCCACCACTTTAGAGGTATGCGGTAACAACTCACTGATCCAGGCTCTTGACTGCCCGTATTGATTGAATTGGAAAATACTTCCGGCCAGCGGGAATTTTTCTTGATTGGCCGTCATACCCGTTAGTCGTTGACCCATGCGGATGGATGCCGGCAGATCTTCGCCATGCATTTTTTTCAGCATCGGTTTGTAATCAAACAAGTCGAGCTGCGAAGGGGCGCCATTCTGGAACAGGTAAATGATGCGCTTGGCCTTTGGTGCAAAGTGGGGCAGGCCCGTCATCACCATTTCTTCTTCACTGCCGCCAAAAAGATCCGGTATCAATAAAGATCCCAATGCCACTCCACCAATGCCCAACCCAAGCCGGGAAAGAAATTTTCGCCGGTTGATGGTTAGTGCATATTCAAGAATTTCTTTTTTCATAATTTTTTTATTTAACCAACGGTGGTCTTTCATGGCATCTTTGTTGCGCCTGCCTGCCGGCAAAGGCAGGTCGCACCTTTCATCGTACGGAACACGGCCTCATCCCTCTTATCCCTTCTCCCAAAGAGAAAGGACGGTGCTGCATATCTTTAATGATCTTCATAACTACCACATCAACTTTATAACGCTACCCATCACTTTTGGAGATACTGAATACTATCAGAGTTTCCAAAAAGCGGGGGCTGTGTGTTGGTGGCCTTCCCTATGGGGGAAGGTCGGGATGGGGCCGGCCTTTACTTCACTATCGCCTCTTCCATATTATAAATCGTGTTGATCACTTTCATCAATGCTGCAGTCTGATTAGCGTCTAGTTTTTTATTCATAGGGTATTCACCCACTTTTAAGGTGACGGCTGCATTTAATTTTTTTTGCTGAAATAAGGGTAACTGTTCATTATAATAATCTTCCAGCAGTTTGGTTTCGTTTTCCGATGGCTGGCGGCAAATGATCCGCCGGAAAGCCGTTGTGATTTTTTCCTTTGCAGCAGATTGCTCTTCTAATAGCGATTGTGCTAATACTCTTGAAGCCTCCAATATAGCCGGATCATTCATCATGATCAATGCTTGCAGTGGCGTATTGGTTTGTAATCTTTTTACTTCGCATTGGTCACGGTTGCTGGCGTCAAACATGATCATGCCCGGTGGCGGCACGGTTAGTTTGATAAAGTTGTAAAGGCCACGGCGATAAAGTGCTTCGTCATGATCCTGCTTGTATCTCGCCAATACACCGCGGCCGGATGAAGCGAGTTCCCAAATGCCTTTGGGCTGGTACGGTTTTACACTCGGTCCGCCAATGGTTTTGTTCAGCAGGCCACTGCTGGCTAAATACATGTCTCTCACAAACTCTGCTTTCAACCGTTGGCGGGGCGCTCTTGATAAATAAACATTCTCCGGATCTTTTTTCAACTGTGCATCCGAAACTTTTGCTGATTGCCGGTAAGTGGCCGACATAGTGATTTGTTTTATCAACCGCTTGATATCCCAATGATGCTCCATAAAATCAACCGCCAGCCAATCCAGTAATTCAGGATGTGATGGCAATTCGCCCTGCATACCAAAGTCGCCGGAAGTTTTGACCAAACCTCGTCCAAAAAGCTCCTGCCATATTTGATTGACAAAGACTCTTGCTGTCAATGGATTCTTTTTGTCCACTGTCCACTTTGCCAGCCCAAGACGATTGCGGGAATATTTGGTGGTATCAAATTGCATGACTGCTTTTACTGCGGCTGCTTTTACTTCTTCACCCGGCTGATCATATACGCCACGGTTCAGTAAATAGGTTTTGCGCAGTGAATCTCTTTCACCCATTACCGATACCGTCAATGCTGTCGTGTCGGTTGCATTGACAAACGCAAGAATGTCTTTTCTGTCTTCTGCACTGATCGTAAGGGTCGGTTTTTTTGCCGGCTTTGAAACGCTTACATCTCCTTCATAACCTACTTCCCTGGTATTATTAAAAAAGGCGAGCAGTGAATAATAATCTTTTTGCGAAAAGGGATCATATTTATGATCATGACACTGGGCACATTCCATCGTAATGCCTAAAATTCCTTTGCTGTATGTTTTTGTTTTATCCAGTAAATATTCAATACGGTATTCTTCATCGATCACACCACCTTCTTCCGTGTATTTATGATTGCGGAAAAAACCAGTGGCCAATATTTTTTCTTTACCGGAGTCGGGCAGCATATCTCCGGCTATCTGCCAGGTGAGAAATTGATCATAGGGAATATTTTTATTAAAAGCATGAATCACCCAATCACGCCAGGGCCATTGTGTGCGGATATTATCATCCTGGTAGCCGTAGCTGTCTGCATAACGGGCCACATCCATCCAATGCACTGCCATCTTCTCTCCATATTGTGGTGTTTGTAAAAGTGCATCTACCATTTTTTCATACGCATTGGCTGATTTATCAGCTATGAACTGATCCATCATGCTTACAGATGGCGGCAATCCGGTAATGTCAAAACAAATACGCTTCAGCAATCTTTCCTTATCTGCTTCTTCGTTGGGCGTTAGTTTTTTTTCATTCAATTTATTGAGAATGAAATAGTCGATTTCATTCTTCACCCAATCTTTACCGTTTACTTCCGGCAATTCCGTTTTTACCGGAGCAGTGAAAGCCCAGTGCGATTCATATTTACCCCCCTGCTGTATCCATTTTTTGAAAAGCTTTATTTCATAGGCTGATAGCGCACCCAAATGCGATTCGGGTGTGGGCATCATATAGGATGTGTCTTCGCTTGAAATTCTTTTATACAGTTCCGATTGTTCGGGCTTGCCAGGTACAATGGCAAAAGCACCCTTGGTTTCTTTTAAAGGGGCAAAAGCACTATCAGGAATATCAAGTCTTAAACCAGCTTCACGGTGACTGCCATCCGGGCCATGGCATTTAAAACATTTATCAGAAAGAATAGGACGGATGTGGAAGTTATAACTAACTGTTTTTGGTAGAGCAGGATCACCATCGCTTTTATTTCTAAAGCAGGAAACTGCACCTGTAACAACAGCACTTATCAGGATTGTGCAAGCAACTAATCGTCCTTTCATGAAAAAAGGAAAGTTTGTCTGGTAAGTTAAATAAATTTTAGCGGTCTCTACTTTTTTGGAGTAGTTAATATTGTAGAGATAAGAATATTTTTAAAGAATTGCTGTCAAAAATGCTGGTAAAACGATTGCGCAAAATAAAAGAACTGTTTTATTATCATGATCGGGGGATAATTTGCAGTGTAATATTTCGAGTGTTTGATAAATAAGATCTTCTGCGATTTGCAAATAAAATTTTACATGCGAATTTTTTCATTAATCACCTTATTGGTTGTGCATCTTTCAGCATCGTATGCGCAACAACGATATGAACCCAACTGGGAATCATTGAGTAAACGACCTATTCCGCAATGGTTTACCAATGCCAAATTTGGCATCTTTATTCACTGGGGTTTATACAGTGTGCCATCATGGGCCACCAATTCCAATGCCGATGGTTTTGGCAGCAATTATGCGGAATGGTACTGGGAGCGGTTAAATAATAAAAAGCTCAAGATCCATAAAGAGTTTGTTGACTTTCATGAAAGAACATACGGCCCGAACTTTAAGTACCAAGACTTTGCACCACTATTTAAATGCGAACTATTCAATCCCGATCAATGGGCCGAAGTGTTTAAAAATGCCGGCGCCAAATATGTAGTGCTCACCAGCAAGCATCATGATGGATTTGCTTTATGGCCCAGTCGTGAATCATGGAACTGGAATGCCGTGGATGCTGGCCCGCATCGTGATGTGGCCGGCGATCTCACCAGCGCTGTAAAGAAAGCAGGTTTGCATATGGGATTTTATTATTCGCTGTATGAGTGGTACAATCCATTATACAAGCAGGATGTAAAAAAATATGTGGATCAGCATATGTTGCCACAGTTAAAAGATTTGGTGATGCGTTATTCCCCTGATATTATCTGGCCCGATGGTGAATGGGATCAATCAGATACTGTTTGGCGCAGCCGTGAATATTTAAGTTGGTTATACAATGAATCCCCGGTGAAGAATACAATTGTCACCAACGACAGGTGGGGTGGTGGTCGCAACAATGGCGGATTTTCTACGACAGAATATGGAAGCGGAAGATCAAGTTTGGAGAAGCCATGGGAAGAATGCCGGGGTATCGGTGAATCATTTGGTTTTAACCGAAATGAAAACCTGGAGCAATATGCGAGTAGTGAAAAGCTGGTGCATATGTTAATTGACATTGTATCAAGAGGTGGTAATTTATTGTTGAACATTGGACCGGCTGCTGACGGCACCATACCCGTAATCATGCAACAACGGTTAAAAGATATGGGCGACTGGTTGAAAGTGAATGGCGAAGCGATTTATGAGACCACCGCATGGAAAGAAGCGCCAAAAAATAAATCAGCCGATATATTTTTTACAAGGAAAGGAAATGACCTGTATGTGATCACGGCTAAATGGAAAAATGAAATACAGCTGGATGGAATCAGGAGCGTTAAAAACATCACGATGCCGGGTTTTGCGGGCGCCATTCGTTATAAAAATAACGGCGGCAAGCTGGTGATCACAGCGCCGGCTTTAAATCCGGGTAATAATCCGTGCAATTATGCCTGGGTTTATAAATTGGTCAACGCATTGAAAAAATAATAGATGCATTTATCGCTATGCAACGGCCTGAAATAAAAATTATAAGCAAACGTTTGACTTGATTTCCGTGGTAAAAGAGCAGTCAAAATCCGTAACTTTAAACGATTAGGGGTGTTTATCCTCAAGACATATTTACTACCAGGTTGCCATTATGAATTTTCATTTGAATAAAAAGTTACTGCTTGTTATTGGATTATTAGTAGCTGCTTTTATCGGTTACAAATTTTTGCTGCCGGGAAAAGAGGTAGATTTCAGTGCCGACGTAAAACCTATTCTCAATAAAAAATGTATTGCCTGTCATGGTGGTGTAAAGGCAAAAGCAGGTTTTAGTGTGTTGTTCCGGGAAGACGCCCTGGCAAAAACCGAATCAGGTAAGCCGGCGATTGTTCCAGGTGATCCGGAAGGCAGCGAAATGATCCGCCGTATTACCATTAACGATCCCGAAGAAAGAATGCCATATAAGCATGATCCGTTGAGTAAAGATGAAATAAACATATTGAAAAGATGGATCAAACAGGGAGCAAAGTGGGGTGATCACTGGGCTTATTTGCCGGTGGCCAAAACAGAAGTGCCGGATGAAGATGATAAATGGATCCGCAATGATGTCGATAAATTCATTTTTGACAAACTGGGTGATGAAGGATTAAAACCATCGAAGGAAGCAGGCAAGCCTACGCTATTAAGAAGAGTGAGTCTTGATCTGATCGGCATGTATCCTTCTTCGGCAGTGGCGCAACAATATTTAAAAAGCACGGATGATAAAAGTTATGAAGTGTTGGTAGATTCTTTATTAGCATCACCGCATTTTGGGGAAAGATGGGCCTCGCTATGGCTCGACCTTTCCCGCTATGCCGACACCAAAGGTTATGAGTCGGATGGTGGACGTACTATCTGGAAATACAGGGACTGGCTGATCAATTCATTCAATGAAGACAAATCTTATGATCAATTCTTAACCGAGCAGATCGCCGGTGATCTGCTGCCTGATCCGACCGATGCCCAATATATCGCCACGGCTTTCAGCCGCAACTCGATGACCAATGATGAAGGCGGTACGGATAACGAAGAGTTCAGGACCGCTGCAGTAATGGACAGGGTCAACACTACCTGGGAATCATTGATGAGCACTACGTTTGCCTGCGTACAATGTCATAGTCATCCTTACGATCCTTTCCGGCATGATGAATATTATAAATTCCTCGCTTTTTTTAATAATACAAGAGATGAAGATGTACCCGGTGAGTACCCATTGCTGAAAAATTTTGATGACACGATGAAACTGCAGTTGGATAAAGTGGTGAATTGGGTAAGGGAATATGGCTCCGCGCAAGAGGCAAAAAAAACGAAGAAGTTTTTACTTACCGGGCAGCCTGCCACTAACTCTACTACCGCTGATAAAATTAAAAATGGTGTCATTGGGAATAACAACTATGCGCTGATGTTTCGCAATCATGCTTCGGCAAGGTTAAAAAATGTCGATCTTCAAAACGCCGGACAAATGATCTGGAATTTTTATTCCAACCGCAAAAACGGCGTCTTAAAGGTGCACATTGATTCTACGGCCGGGCCGGTGATTGCCACTGTCAGTATCAAAGCGGCTGATAAATGGAGACGAGAGTTTGTTGAAATGACTACGCAATCAGGGGTGCATGATGTATATCTCACTTATGAGAATCCCAGTTTGCCGGAACAGACGGAAGAGTTTGCTGTCGTCTTTGATTGTTTTGCTTTCATACCACAGTTGCCTGGTAAAGGAATAGCTGGTTACGAACATATTAAGAAATCATTTTGGGATTTGGTTAATGCAGATGTAACGTCTACTCCGATCATGGTGGAAAATCCTTCCAACTTTTGGCGGAAGACCCATGTATTTGAAAGAGGCAATCAAAAAACATTGGGTAAAGAAGTGGAGCCGGCGATTCCAAAATCATTAAGTTTTGCGATGCCGGCCAATGCACCTAAAAACCGGTTGGGTCTTGCCATGTGGCTGACGGATAAAAAAAATCCGTTGGTATCAAGAACGATGATCAACCGTCTCTGGGAACAATTATTTGGTGCCGGTATTGCCGAAACGCTGGAAGATATGGGCACACAGGGTATTCCGCCAACTCATAAAGAACTATTGGATCATCTTTCCTGGAAGCTGATGAATGATCACCAGTGGAGTATCAAAAAAGCATTGAAAGAAATAGTAATGAGTGCAACCTACCGGCAGGACTCAAAACTGACCGATGAGCTGAAACAAAAAGATTTGTCGAATAAATTGTATGCAAGAGGGCCAAGAGTAAGACTGAGTGCAGAACAACTGCGTGATCAACATTTGTGTATTAGTGGTGAAATGAGCCCCAAAATGTTTGGCCCCGGTGTGATGCCATGGCAACCGGAAGGCATTTGGTTATCGCCCTACAATGGTGCGAGGTGGGAGAATAGCAAAGGTGAAGATCAGTACCGGCGTGCTGTATATACCTACTGGAAAAGAACCGCACCTTATCCTTCCATGATCAGTTTCGATGGTGTGCAACGGGTGCTTTGCACCGCCCGCCGTGTTCGTACCAATACTCCTTTGCAGGCGTTGGTTACTTTGAATGACTCGGCTTATTTGGATATGGCCCGTCATTTTGCTTACCGGATGAAAAAAGAAGCTGGCAGCAACGATGTACAACAGCAAATTGCCAAAGGTTACGAGCTCATGTTGTATAAACCAATGCCTGCTGCCACGCAAAAGATATTTGTTGATCTGTATAACGAGGCTTTGAATGAATTTAAAGGGGATGAAATGAAAACCTGTGAAATGATCGGGGTGAATGGTGAACATACCAATGCTTCTACCGCGGCATTGGTTGTAGTAGCGAATGCCATGATGAATTTGGATGAAGTGGTGACGAAGAATTAGTCTGAACGGGGATTTATTGGATTGATGGGATTTTGAGGATATATATGAAATTATCTTGGCAATCTTACCACCATGGGGGTTTGGGTTTGACAGCGGGACTTGTAATGGAGTTAACGAGCGCCGATAGGTGCGTTATTCTGGTAGAGAAAATAGTAAAGATTAGTTGAGCACCGGAGGTGCGCCATATTGGTAGCGAAAGTCAGCATAGCATGTAAATGAGCTCCGTAGGAGCGATATATGTTGGTTACAGTTTTGAAGTTATAGACATTACCCTAACTCAAGCAAACAACAATTAAATAGCAAAATTCGGTAAGAAAAAAATAAAACGTAAACTAATGAGCAAGCAATCATCCAGAAGAAATTTCATTCAAAAGTTCACGACAGGAGTTGTTGGAGCTGCACTGGTTCCGGAAGTATTAAAAGCGGCTGACCCTGCAGCAAGAATTGAAAGTTTGAAAAGACTACAGCAATACAGCGCAAACGATACTATTCAAATCGCACTAATTGGCGCAGGTGGTATGGGATTGGCAGATGCAAATACCGCCATTACTGTTCCCGGTGTAAAACTGGTAGCTGCCTGCGATCTGTATGATGGCCGTCTTGCTGATGCTAAAAGAATTTATGGCAACGATATTTTCACTACCCGTGATTACCGGGAAATATTGCAACGAAAAGATATTGATGCGGTCATCATAGCCACACCTGATCACTGGCACAAGGATATTTCTGTTGCTGCCATGAACAGTAGCAAGGCGGTGTACTGCGAAAAGCCCATGGTGCATGATATAACGGAAGGTAGTGCGGTGGTGGAAGCACAGGCAAAAAATAAAGTGGTATACGAAGTGGGCAGCCAGGGTGTGAGTTCGTTGGGTAACGAGAAAGCAAAAGAGCTGTTGGCGGCCGGTGCTATCGGTAAATTAAATTATGCAGAAGGATTTTGGGCCCGTAACTCTCCCGAAGGCGCCTGGCAATATAAAATTCCGGCGGATGCATCGGAGAAAACAGTTGACTGGAAAATGTTTTTAAATAAATACCCCGATCGTCCATTTGATGCAAAGCGTTTTTTCCGCTGGCGTTGTTACAGAGATTATGGCACCGGTGTATCCGGCGATTTGTTTGTTCATCTTTTCTCCAGCCTGCATTTTATTACCAATTCAAAAGGCCCTCAAAAGATCATGGCCATGGGTGGGTTGCGTTATTGGAAAGACGGTCGTGAAGTTCCTGATGTGCTGATGGGTATGTTTGATTATGCAGAAACACCGGAGCACCCCGCCTTCAATTTATCTCTGCGGGTAAATTTTGTAGATGGTACAGCAGACAGTACTTACCTGCGATTAGTTGGAAGTGAAGGCAGCATGAATGTAGAGTGGGATAAAGTAACCTTGAGCCGGAATAAAACTTATGCCGCTACAGATGATCCGCTGATGGCAACCAAGTTGAACAAGGATAACCCGGCAGCTTATGAGAGAAAGAAAATATTACCGCCCAATACAACCGTGTTTGAAGTAGAAAAAGGTTATAAGGGAGCGCATTTCGATCACTTCAATAATTTCTTTAACGCTATCCGTGACAAGAAATCAGTAACAGAAGACTCCTTATTCGGATTCAGGGCTGCAGCACCGGCATTGCTTTGCAACGATAGCTATTTTACGGACAAACCAGTGAAATGGGACCCGGTGAAATTGAAGATCGTTTAGTAGCGGTGAACGAGATTTTGAAAGTTTTTACAGCAAAAAAGTATTTACATTAAAAACAGACCGATGATAAAAAAAATAATTTTCGCAATCACCTTAACTGCAGGTAGTATGGCCTTATTTTCTTTCTACAAACAAAAAGACAACACGCTGACTAACGAAGAAAAGAAAGCAGGCTGGCAATTATTGTTTGATGGAAAAACCACTAACGGCTGGCGCATGTATCAAAACAAACCTGCCGATTGCTGGGGTGTAAAAAATGGCGAAATATACTGTAAGGGAAGTGAAACGGATAAAAGTGATCTGCGTGCAGATATCATTACCAAAGATCAGTTTGAAAATTTTGAATTATCGATCGATTGGAAAATTGCACCCAAGGGTAATAGCGGTATCATGTATCATGTGACGGAAGAGCAAAACGCTGCTTATCTCACCGGCCCGGAGTACCAATTGATTGATGATGAAGGTTATCCCGATAAATTGGAGGATTGGCAAAAGACCGGTGCTGATTACGCCATGTACACTGCAACAAAGAATGCCGCCAAACCCGTCGGCGAATACAACACGACAAAGATTGTGGTGAAAGGTGCGCATCGTGAACATTGGCTGAATGGCGTGAAAGTAGTAGAGTTTGAAGCCTGGTCGGATGATTGGAAAAAAAGGAAATCAGAAGGAAAATGGAAGGATACACCGTCGTATGGCATGGCGAAGAAAGGTTATATCTGTTTGCAGGATCATGGTAGCGGAGTGTGGTTTAAGAATATTAAGTTGAGGAAGCTGTAACCCCTAAATCCCTAAAGGGACATGCTGAGCACAGGACCCGCTTTTAGACGATGCAGTATTTATTGCGGGGTTTTCAAGTGATGAGTAGAGACCTTACCTAACTCTCCATCCTTCGACAGGCTCAGGAGAGAGGAACAGCTCACAGCCCCTGCCTACCGTCAGGCTGGCTTGCTTTTCGGAAACTGTGCAAAAAATTCGGAGGCGTCGCAAATGCTGAGTGGGGAACTGAAGCTGATGTGGTCGATATGAAGCTTGGGTTTGCAGAGAAGCGCCGTCCTTCTCCCTTGGAGAAGGATAAGAGGATGAGGTCTGATGATAAGCGAACAGAACCCTGAAGTGTGCGACTTGCCTTTGTCGGCAGACAGGCGCAACGAAGCCGATAGTAACACCGATGTTGGGTTCATAAAAAAGTTATACAACATGACGCAAAAAGAATTGCATGATCAGCGATTGTTGAAGGAAGCACAGGCTGCAACCATGCGAATGCATACCCGTCGCCATTTTCTCAAAGAAAGTGCCATGGGCCTGGGTGCATTGGCTATCGGTTCGTTATTGGGAAGTTGTGGCAGGGGGAAAACAGCAGTGCCATCGATAGCATTTGATCCGGCGCATCCGTTGTTGCCCAAGTCACCGCCATTTGTCGGCAAGGCCAGGAGTGTGATTTATTTGCATATGGCCGGCGCACCATCGCAGTTTGAATTGTTTGACTATAAACCCGAGTTGGCCAAGATGGATGGCCAGGATTGTCCGCAATCTTTCCTGGAAGGAAAACAATTTGCTTTCATCACCGGTGTGCCAAAGATGTTAGGTCCACAGGCAAAGTTTGCACAGCATGGCCAGAGTGGTGCATGGGTTAGTGAAAACTTACCGCATTTTGCAACTGTTGCCGATGAGGTGACTTTTTTAAAGGCTGTTACTACTGATCAGTTCAATCATGCACCTGCACAATTGCTGATGCATACAGGAAGCCCAAGGCTAGGTCGGCCAAGCATGGGTAGTTGGATTACTTATGGGCTGGGTACAGAAAATCAAAACCTGCCGGGCTTTGTGGTGCTTACCAGTGGCGGCAGTTTCCCGGATGCTGGTAAAAGTGTTTGGGGCAGTGGTTTTCTTCCCTCGGTGTACCAGGGGGTGCAGTGCCGCAGTGAAGGTGATCCTGTTTTATTTATCAAAGATCCTGATGGCATGAGCCGCGATTTGCGTAAAGCTTCTATTGATGCTATCAATAAAGCAAATCAACAGGAATATCAGGAATACAATGACCCTGAAATATTATCCCGCATTTCGCAATACGAAATGGCGTATCGCATGCAGATCACAGCGCCAGATGTGATGAATATAAATGATGAACCGCAATACATTCATGATATGTACGGTACCAAACCCGGTAAGGCCTGTTTTGCAAACAATGTGTTATTAGCCAGGAAACTCGTTGAGAAAGGAGTTCGTTATGTACAGTTGTTCGATTGGGGTTGGGATGCGCATGGAGATAATGCCAGCAATGCATTGAATATTGGTATCATTAATAAATATCGCAGTATCGATAAATGTATCACTGCCTTGTTACTCGACCTGAAGCAAAGAGGCTTACTCGAAGAAACATTGGTGGTATGGGGTGGTGAGTTTGGACGTACACCAATGATGGAAAATCGAAATGGAGCACAAAATCCATTCAAAGGTCGTGACCATCATACCGAAGCATTCACGATCTGGATGGCAGGTGGTGGTATTAAGAAAGGTTATACGCATGGAGAAACAGATGAAATTGGCTATAGTGCCGTAAGTGGCAAAGTGGATGCGTTCGATATCCAGGCAACGATCTTAAACCAGTTAGGATTTAATCACGAAGAGTTTACTTACCCGTTCCAGGGAAGGCCTTTCAGGCTGACAGATGTAGCAGGTAAAGTGATACAGGATATTATAGCATAGTCTGAACCGGGATTTGCCTACCGTCAGGCAGGTTTGTGGGATTGATGGGGTTGTGAGGAAATGAATACCAGATTTTTTTTCGAATTTGTAAGAAGTCTTGCTCCTTAAGGGTTATGGCCCTCTCCTTTGGAGAGGGGTTGGGGCGAGGTGAAACTTCAGATAATAATGAAATGATTTATTTTTCTCTATGAGTCAAAACAGAAGAACATTTATTCAAACCACCACGTCTGCTACTGCCGCTCTATTATTTTCCCCGCTAGATATTTTTGCTACACCTTATAAATCAGCCATAGTGAATAAAAACTTTGAATTAAAAATCCTGGCTACCAACTGGGGTTTTCATGGAACAACGGATCAGTTTTGCTCCGCTGCCAAAAAAGAAGGCTATGATGGAATAGAGATCTGGTGGCCCAATGAAGTAAAGGACCAGCAGGAACTTTTCGCAGCCTTAAAAAAACACTCCCTCGATGTGGGTTTTCTTTGCGGTGGGTGGCAACCCGATTTTAAAGAACATTTCGAGTTCTTCCGAAAAGTAACCATCGAAGCTGCTATGAACAATGTGCAGAAACCGCTGTATATAAACTGCCACTCCGGGCGAGATCATTTTAGTTTTGAACAGAATAGTGAGTTTGTTAATCACACGACGCAGCTTTCAAAGCAGTCAGGCATTACTATTTGCCATGAGAGCCACCGTTCGAGGATCATGTTTGCTGCGCATGTTACGCGGAAGTTTATGGAAAAATTTTCTGAGTTGAAATTGACCTTTGATGTGTCGCATTGGTGTAATGTGCATGAAAGTATGTTGGGTGATCAGAAGGAGACGGTAGAGATGGCACTACAAAGGACAGAACATATTCATGCCCGCATCGGTCATCCTGAAGGACCGCAGGTAAATGATCCCCGTGCACCGGAATGGGAAGAAATAGTTAAACAACATTTTGATTGGTGGGATAAAGTAGCTGAACGGAAAAAGAAAAACGGTGAACGAATGACCATCTTAACAGAATTTGGTCCGCCAGATTATATGGCCACTTTGCCTTATACCAGACAACCATTAGCTGATCAATGGGCGATTAATGTGCACATGATGAAATTGCTAAGAAAGAGATATGAAGTGTAGCTGCAATGCTAATCGGCTTTATGATTAAACTTAATAACTAAAAACATTTGATCCTGTAAGTCCCATAGCTCGCAGCTCAAAGCTCATAGCTTAAAAAAAATATGCTTTTATCAATCCCCGATTTCATTGGTCGTTTTCACCCGGTATTGGTTCATTTACCGATCGGTATTTTATTGCTGGCTTGTTTTTTCCAATTGCTGACGATAAAGCCAAGGTTTACCGTTTTACAACCTGCTATCCCTGTCATGTTTTTCTGGGGTATGCTGGGTGCTGTTTTTTCCTGCATCAGCGGTTACATGCTGTCATTAAGCGGCGACTATGATGGTGCACTGGTGGGACGCCACCAGTGGATGGGAATTTTTGTCGCTATCGTATCATTACTTCTTTACCTGTTGTACAAATTATCTGTTGGCGAAAAGACAGCTAACATATTTTCTTTTGGAATCATCCTGCTCGTTACAATAACAGGCCATTTAGGCGGTTCGCTTACACATGGTTCGGATTACTTAACCGAGGGATTAAATAGCGGTGATGAAAAAGGAGTGGTGATGAAACCTATTCCCAACATACAGGAGGCTATAGTGTATGCCGATGTGGTGCAGCCATTGCTGCAGGCAAAATGCTATAATTGCCACGGCGCAAACAAGCAAAAAGGAAAACTGCGACTGGATCAGCAGGAGCATATTCTAAAAGGAGGAAAAGACGGAAAGGTAATCGAAGCGGGTAAGGCGGATGAAAGCGAAATGATCAAACGTTTATTGCTGCCAATGACAGACGAAGACCACATGCCGCCCAAAGAAAAATCACAACTATCACCTTCCGAAATATCTTTATTGCATTGGTGGATCAACACCGGTGCGGATTTTAATAAGAAAGTAAAAGACCTGCAACAGACAGAAAAAATAAAACCGGTGTTGCTTGCTTTGCAATCAGGTTCGGCAGATGCAGATAAAAAGGCAGGGGACGTACCGGAAACACCGGTAGCCAAAGCAAAGGACGAAGATGTCGGCAAACTTAAAAATGCAGGAGTTATTGTTACCCCGGTGGCGCAAAACAGTAATTATTTATTGGTAAGTTTTGTCACCGCTGCTGGTAGTGCCGATTCATTAATAAAATTGCTTGAGCCTTTAAAGAAACAAATCGTTTGGCTGAAATTGGATGATGCCGCTATTACGGATGCGACCCTGGATCATATCGCAAAGCTCACTTCACTAACAAGATTACAGTTAAATAATACTGACATCACAGATAAAGGAATAGTCAAATTGCAGTCACTACAACAACTGCAATCGCTGAATCTTGTAGGTACAAAAGTGACCGCACAAGGCGTGCTTCAGTTAAATAAACTGAAAAATTTAAAGCACTTATATCTCTACCAAACGGGGGTGAACAATGCCGATTGGGCCACTTTGAAAAAAGCTTTTCCTGCCACGCAACTCGATTCAGGAAGATATGTTGTTCCTACACTGCCATCAGATACTACAGAAGTAAAACCTCCTAAAAATTAAATCCTGATAAGGGATTTTTAATTTTTTATAATAGTCTTATGTGTGCAGAGTTTAATTAAATTGATTAAAATTTAAGACCGGGAATTGCATTAACAAAAGCAACAGTCATGAAACGTAAAGAGTTCCTTCGTTTATCAGTCCCTGCTTTTTTATTGCTTGCTAATGGCAAGATTGTAAAAGCTCATAATTATTTTTTAACAGAAGAGCACCGCCGCAAAGTAAACCTGCGGTTCGTCGTTGCTTCCGATGGGCACTATGGACAGTCAAAGACGGATTATGAAAATTTCTTTTCTACCGTCGTTGACCGAATTAATGAAGAACATCGAAAAACCCCTTTCGCCTTTTGTGTGATCAATGGCGACATTATTCATGACGATAAAAGACATTTTCCTGCCGCCAAAGCAGCGTTGGATAAACTGGCTTTAAAGTATTATGTAAGCCAGGGCAATCATGATCATGTCAATGCGGAGGAATGGGAAAGCATTTGGAGCATGCCGGTGAACCTGGATTTTAAGATCAAAAAGAATTCATTTTTAATTGCAACCACTTCCAATGAAATGGGCACTTATTTATGTCCGGATGTAAACTGGTTTCGTCAAAAGCTGGAAGAGCACAAAGAGCAGGACAATATTTTCATTTTTATGCATATCAATCCCGGCAAGCTGACAAAACATGGGGTTGATTGCCCCGAACTATTTGATATTTTTTCCCGGCATAGAAATATAAGAGCTGTTTTCAACGGGCATGACCATGATGAAGAAGGCATAAAAATAAAAAGATCAATACCGTGTGTTTTTGACGCACATTTTGGTGGGAACTGGGGCACCGATTACCGGGGTTTTAGGATCGTGGAGTTGATGAAAGATAACTCGGTCGTCACTTATATTATGAACCCGGTTGATAAGATCAAGGAAGCCACACTTTTTGAAATGGCTAAATGATTATTGAATAAAAAGTACACTATGCGAAAAAAACTGATGCTGAGTATTATGCTACATGCCGTGGTGCTGATAATATCAGCGCAGGAAAAAAGTAAACAACCATTGCCAACCAAACAACAGCTGGCCTGGCATGAGCTGGAATTTTATTGGTTTATTCATTTTGGTCCCAATACATTTACGGATAAGGAATGGGGGCATGGTGATGAACCGGAGGATGTTTTTAACCCCACCGGCCTCGATTGCCGCCAGTGGGCAAGGATTGCTAAACAATCCGGCGCCAAAGGCATCATCCTTACTGCCAAACATCATGATGGATTTTGCCTGTGGCCCAGTAAGTTTTCAACACATACAGTGAGGGAAAGTAAATGGAAAGATGGGAAAGGCGATGTGGTAGGGAATCTTGCAAAAGCCTGTAGAGAGTATGGTTTAAAGTTTGGTGTGTACCTGTCGCCATGGGATCGCAATCATCCGAAATATGGCACAGCAGAATACAATGATGTATATGTAAACACGATGAAGGAGCTCATCAATCGTTACGGACCTTTCTTTGAATTTTGGTGGGATGGCGCCAATGGCGAAGGTCCGAATGGAAAGAAGCAACAATATGATTTCAGGCGGTTTGAAAATACGATGAGAAAATATGCTCCCAATACCGTTGTGTTCAGCGATATCGGCCCGGATATTCGGTGGGTGGGTAATGAAAAAGGAATTGCGGGACAAACTAATTGGAACTATTTGGATACTGCTGGGTTCAAAAGGGGAGAAGGTGCACCACCGACCGATATGCTGAACCAGGGAAATAGTAATGGCAAACATTGGATACCGGCCGAATGTGATGTTAGTATCCGGCCAGGCTGGTTTTATCATGCAGAAGAAGATGACAAGGTAAAAACACCGGAACAATTATTTGAGCTCTATTTGAAGTCTGTCGGCCGTGGCGCTAATTTCCTGTTGAATATTCCGCCGGATCGTCGCGGACTGATTCATGAAAGAGATTCGGCTTCGCTGGCAGGCTTTAAAAAATTGCTGAAGGAAAGTTTTGATGTCAATTTTGCTTCCGCCAGTAAAGCCGAATTGCATAGGGATGGCAGCATTTTTCAACGTACTAAGTTTACCGATGGCAATAAGGCAACATTTGAAAAACTGACCAATTATCAAAATACGAGGCTCTGGGTAAAGTTTGAAGAAGCAAAAAAGATCAATTGTATCGTGTTGCAGGAGGCTACCCGGTATGGACAAAATGTGGCCGCGGCCAAACTGGAAATATTGAATGGTTCCCAATTGGTAAAAGAAATAGATCTTACCACTATCGGCAGGAAAAGAATTGTGACGTTCCCGGCCGTGGAAGCCAGCGCTATCAACCTTGTTATCAAAGATGCAAAAGGTACGCCTTTGATCAGTGAAATAGGAGTTTATATGATTGATGAAAAGTTGGTCGAGAAGTAATACAAAACAGGCAATGGACAATATGCAATTTTTAAGAGACAGATTTAGTACTAGTAAGCCATAGTCAATTGGCAGTAGATTCCTACTGCCAATTGCTAATTACTAATTTCCCCTCCGTTGACATCATTTAACAGCCGAAAATCCAGTATTTGCAGACCAAAAAGCATTTCTTTCTTTATATTTCCTGTCAAAATTTATTAAAACATAGCTACTATGAAAGTGAAACATTTGTTGCTGGTCAGCCTGCTGTTTGTCAACGTGGCGGTACTGGCTCAAAAAAAGCATGAATGGAAACAAGCCAGTTCGGGAGGTTACACGTATAAATATGTTACCGGCGATCCTACTCAAAGCCGTTTTTATACGTTGAAAAACGGTCTGAGGGTAGTTCTTTCGGTGAATAAAAAAGAACCAAGAATTGCCGCACAAATTGCGATTAGAACCGGAAGCAACAATGATCCGGCTGATCATACGGGGTTGGCTCACTATCTCGAGCATTTATTATTCAAGGGCACCGATAAGTTTGGTACACTCGATTGGGCCAAAGAAAAGCCACTGCTCGATAAAATAGATGCCTTGTACGAGCAATACAATTCAACCACGGATACGCTGAAACGAAAGGAAATCTATAAAGAGATTGACAGGGTTTCCGGTGAGGCATCCAAATTTTCGATCGCTAACGAGTATGATAAACTGATGGCGTCAATAGGTTCGCAGGGAACGAATGCGCATACCTGGGTAGAAGAAACCGTGTATGAAGAAGATATTCCATCCAATGCCGTAGAGAAATTTTTAACGATACAAGCTGAACGTTTCCGCAACCCCATTTTCCGGATTTTTCACACCGAGTTGGAAGCCGTTTATGAAGAAAAAAATATCAGCCTTGACAATGATGGACGCAAGGTTCAGGAAGCGATGTTTAAAAATACCTTTCCTACTCACAATTACGGCTTGCAATCCACCATTGGCACCATTGAGCATTTAAAAAACCCTTCGCTGGTAGCTATCCGGGACTATTATCATAAATATTATGTGCCGAATAATATCGCCTTTATTATGGCCGGTGATTTCGACCCTGACAAAATGGTAAAGATGATCGATGCCAAATTTGCGTACATGAAACCTAAACCCGTAGAGCAATACAAGGGGCCCGAACAGGCGCCTATTGCAGGACCTGTTGTAAAAGAAATATTCGGACCCAGTGCGGAAAGTTTGCGGATTGTTTATCGGGTAGGCGCCAATAATACTAAAGAATCTTTACTAGCCAGCGTAACAGCTTCCGTGTTGTCAAATGGCAAAGCTGGTTTATTAGATCTGAACCTGAACAAACAACAAAAATTACAAGGAGCAGGAGCAGGTATTCAACAATACAAAGACTATGGCATGTTTATCCTTAGTGCGTCACCTAAGCAAGGACAAACATTGGAGGAAGCAAAAGATTTGTTGCTGAGTCAAATTGATGTGTTGAAAAAAGGAGAGTTTGAGGAAACGCTGATAAAAGCCATTGTTGCCAATTATAAACTGGCGGAATTACAGGCATTGGAAAGCAATGGTGCAAGAGTTGCTGGCCTGGTTGACGGTTATATTAAACATGAAGGAAAGGAATGGGATAAGGATGTGTCGGTATTGGATGATATGGATGCGATTACTAAAAAGGATATTGTGGAGTTCGCCAACAAATTTTTTGGTGATAGTAACTATGTTCTCATTTATAAACGCAAAGGCGAAGACAAGAATATTGTGAAAGTGGAGAAGCCGGCTATCACACCTGTTGAAACAAATGCAGGTAAACAATCACCTTTTGTAAAACAAATCACGGCAACCGAATTACCTGCCATCAAGCCAGTATGGGTCAATTTTGCTACTGATCTACAAAAGTCGAAAGCCGGTAATGCCGAAGTGTTGTATGTAAAAAATAAAGACAACAGTATTTTCAACCTGTATTATTATTTTGATATGGGTTCATGGAACAACAAGTTGTTGTCAGTCGCCCTGCAATACTTGCAGTATATCGGTACGGATAAATATTCCGCCGAAGATATCAGCAAGCAGTTTTATAACCTGGCCTGCAGTTTCGGTGCGTCCGCAGGAACAGAACAAACTACAATCAGTGTAACAGGCCTGCAGGAGAATTTTGATAAAGCCGTTACGTTGCTGGAAGATCTTATTGAAAACTGTAAGGCGGATACAACAGCTCTTTCGGGTCTGAAAAATCGTTTGCTAAAAGCAAGAGCTAACAATAAACTGAATAAAAATGCTATTGCAACCGCTTTAAGAAACTATGCTTTGTATGGCCCTAAGAATCCTTACAACTATGGATTGACCGATGAGGAGATCAATAATATCAAAGCGGAAGAGCTGATTGCCATTATTCATTCTCTGCTTGACTATAAACACCGGATTTTATACTACGGCCCAAAAGAAATGCCTGTGTTCGTAGCTTCTATTCAAAAGTTGCACAAGACGCCAACAAGCTGGACTGTAGCTCCCGAAGCCGTGAAGTTTGAACGCACTTCTCAAACCAATAACCAGGTATTGTTCGCTGAATATGATGCGGTACAGGCAGATATTTTCTGGTCGAGAAACCTGGAAAAATTTGACGCTAACAAAGATGCACTGGTGAATATGTTCAACGGTTATTTTGGTGGCGGTATGGGTTCCATCGTTTTCCAAACCATTCGTGAATCAAAAGCCCTTGCTTACTCCACCTACGCCTTTGTAGGTACGCCGGCAAAAAAAGAAGACAACTACACTACTACTGCTTATGTAGGAACACAGGCTGATAAATTGAATGAGGCCATTGGTGGCATGAATGAATTATTGACAGATCTTCCCAGGAATGAAAATAGTTTTGTCAGTGCCCGTAAAAGCCTGAATAAGGATATCGAAACTGAACGTATCACCAAAGATGGTATTATTTTCAGTTACCTGAATGCGGAAAAAAAAGGATTGAAAGATGATATCCGCAGAACCAATTATGAAAAATACAAGATGTTGAAACTGGATGACCTGTACAATTATCACCAGAAGGAGTTATCCAGGAAGGCTTATACTTATTCCGTAGTTGGATCGGAAAAAAATATCAAGATGGATGATCTGAAAAAATATGGCGAGTTGAAAAAACTTTCGCTGACTGAATTGTTCGGTTATTAATAACAGTTTTCACTTATTGTAAAAGGGCCTTACGGATCGTAAGGCTCTTTTTTTATAGAGTTATTTACCGGTAAATTTTGCTTTTCTTTTTTCCAAAAATGCTGCTGCGCCTTCTTTGGCATCTGCCGTATCAAACAGTTCTCCAAAAGTTTCTATTTCCACTGCATAACCATTTTTTGTTTCATCAAATACAGCATTGGCAGCCGTGATACAACCAGCAATGGCCAGCGGAGCTTTGGAGTTAATAACGTCCAAAATTGATTTTGTTTTTGAAAGCAATTCTTCCTGCACCACTACATGATTAACCAAACCATACTGTAACGCTGTATTCGCATCGATCATATTGCCGGTCATTAAAAGCTCCACAGCACGGCCTTTTCCAATCAATTGCACCAGGCGCTGCGTTCCTCCATAGCCCGGTATCAAACCAAGATTGACTTCTGGCTGACCAAACTTTGCATTCTCAGCAGCGATTCGGAAATGACAGCTCATCGCCAGCTCACAGCCACCACCGAGGGCAAAACCATTGACGGCCGCCACAATGGGTTTTGGGCTGTTTTCAATTTTAGAAAATACAAGGTCCTGCCCCCGCTGTGCCAATGCTTTTCCGCCTGCTGCATTCAACGAAGAAAATTCACTGATGTCAGCACCTGCTACAAATGCTTTTGACCCGCTACCGGTAATGATGGCAGATTTTGCTTCGGGGTTGCTGATCATTGCATCGATAGCGGCGCTAAGCTCTTCGATAACAGTCTTATTCAGGGCATTTAATTTATCGGGCCGATTGATGGTGATG
The DNA here is from genome assembly GCF_042434975.1 of Terrimonas alba. Lineage (NCBI taxonomy): Bacteria > Pseudomonadati > Bacteroidota > Chitinophagia > Chitinophagales > Chitinophagaceae > Terrimonas > Terrimonas alba. Next base: position 406,771 of record NZ_JBHMQM010000007.1, on the reverse strand, counting down.
GTGGTAATGTTATTTTCAGTTTGAACAAGCAGGGAGGAATACATACAAAATATTTTTTCAAAAATAGGGAAGTAGCTAAATATATGCCTGTAGCTGAAACAAAATCGGGTTTAAAAAATTACATTTGAGAATAGGCGTGGTTGATGACGGGTTGTTTCCAGATAAGATCAAGCATAAACTTTTTTACCAGGAGACCTAAGGGAATTTATCTGCTGAAACATGTACCTGATTCAAAATAGCAAGAGCAATTAAAATATGAAACGAAGCATTGTTTTCTTTTTGGTTTTATTCATGTTAAACGGCTATTCACAAAAGGATAAAAAAGTGATGGCCCGCCTTATCAAGGAAAATATGGAGTTGGCCGTAAAGCAATATAAATACATGGCAAGCCTTACTCCACAGGATTCTATGCCCCGATCTTTCGATGCGAAAGCAAATCGCTTTATTGCCAGCAATACCGATTGGTGGACCAGTGGTTTTTTCCCGGGCTCATTGTGGTATATCTATGAATACTCTAAGGACACGTCGATAAAAGCAGAAGCCGAACGACGATTGGCGATCCTTGAAAAAGAAAAATATTATACCGGCAATCATGATCTTGGCTTTATGATCTATTGCAGTTTTGGAAATGCTTATCGCATTACCGGTTTGCCGGCTTATAAAGATGTAGTAACGACCGCGGCGGAAACATTGATCAAGCGATACCGTCCAACTATTCATGCCATCCAATCCTGGAATTCACTGAAGGATACAATATGCCCGGTTATCATTGATAATATGATGAACCTGGAATTGCTCAATTGGGTCAGCGACGAACTCAGAGAACCCAAATACAAAGTAATTGCTATTGACCACGCCAATACAACATTAAAAAATCATTTCAGGGCCGATAACAGTTCTTATCATGTACTTGATTATGCCGCATCAGATGGTAGAATTTTAAAAAAGAAAACGGCACAGGGATATAGTGATGAGTCAGCCTGGGCAAGAGGACAGTCATGGGGACTTTATGGTTATAATATTATGTATCGCTTTACCAAAGAGCCTGCTTATCTTGAACAGGCCAGGAAGATCGCAGCATTCCTGGTCGATCACCCTACAATACCGGCTGATAAAATTCCATACTGGGATTTTAATGCACCGATCACCCGGTACACTTATCGGGATGTGTCGGCTGCTTCAATTATGGCTTCGGCTTTGCTGGAGTTGGCTCAATATACCGATGGCGAGGAATCAAAGAAATATCTTCAACGGGCAGTTGATATCCTGAAATCACTTTCCACAGCAACCTATCGTGCCGAACCGGGTTCAAATGGTGGCTTTATTTTAAAACACAGTGTCGGTTCATTGCCGCACAAATCAGAAGTTGATGTGCCGTTGACCTATGCCGATTATTATTTTATCGAAGCCTTATTGAGGTATAAGAAATGGTATCTTAAAGATTGACGGGCCTTTAAAAATTTCGGTTCTTCTTTACCCAATCAGTGATGTAATCAGCGATCTCGTTGGTGGTAGTACCGGGAGCAAATAATTTTCCCGCTCCCATTTCATTTAATGTTTTCATGTCATCTTCAGGGATGATGCCGCCTCCGGTGAGCAACACATCGTTCATTTGTTTTTCTTTCATCAATTGAATCACTCTTGGAAATACCGTCATATGTGCCCCGGATAAAATACTGATACCGATAGCATCTACATCCTCCTGCAAAGCAGCATTCACAACCATTTCGGGTGTTTGGCGAAGGCCCGTGTAAATTACTTCCATGCCTGCGTCACGCAGCGCAGTGGCGATGACCTTCGCTCCGCGGTCATGGCCATCTAATCCTACTTTGGCAACTAAAACTCTGACAGGTCTGTTCATATAGCCGATTGTTCGTGGTCAAAAATAAGCATAGAGGTGGATTATTCTTTAATTTTCCAATTCAATGCTGACGATGGTATTCAAAGAAGTTCATCTCAAGTAAAACATTTTCTTATTCATAACCTGTGTATGCGCTATAGAAAATTCGGTAATACCGGTTTAATGGTAAGTGAAATAGGATTTGGCGCCTGGGCTATTGGTGGGGGAGCCATGATCGGAAATACAGCAATTGGTTGGGGCAATGCTGATGATAATGAATCAAAGGCCGCAATACAGCGATCAGTTGAACTGGGTATTAATTTTTTTGATACGGCCGATATCTATGGTTTAGGGCATTCAGAGCAGTTGATCGGCGAAGTGTTAGGGAATAAGAAAGATGTGATTATCGCTACTAAAGTGGGTAACGTATCCAGGAACGAACAATTTACCGTTGATTATTCTAAAGAATATATTGTAAAAGCCTGTGAAAAAAGTCTGAAGCGTTTGAAACGGGATGCTATCGATTATTATCAACTACATACGGCAAGGTTGTCGCACTTGCAACAAGGTGATTGTTTGGAGGCCATGAGCCAATTACAGCAACAGGGAAAGATTCGTTACTGGGGAATTTCTTTGAACACCTTTGATCCGTTTCCGGAAGCAGAATTTTTTATGCAACAAAAAACTGGCAACGGATTTCAGTTAGTCTTAAATATGCTAAACCAAAAAGCGCTGCCGCTTGTAAAAAAGGCGTCGCAAGCCGGTTATGGCATCATCGCCAGGATGCCTTTGCAATTTGGCTTGTTAACAGGGAAGTTTGATGATGGAGTCTCATTTCCTGAAAATGATCACCGGAAGAACCGGGTGACAAGAGAAATCGTTGAAGCAACAAACAGGGCTTTAGCACCCGCCTGGGAATTATGCCATAAATACGGGATCACTAAAACGGAGCTTGCATTAAGCTATATTTTAAGCTATGCCGAAGTTTCCACTGTTATTCCTGGTATCCGAACAACCAGTCATGCAGAAAAGAATGTTTCAGAAATAATCCAGCTTTCTGTGGAAGACAGGATTCTGATAGAACAATTAGGAACCGGGCCGGTAGCTTCCGTGATGGACCTGGTTCAAAAACAAGGTTAAAAAACTTCGACAGCTTTTTTGATCCGCTGGATTGTTTCGTTTTTTCCTATCACTTCTGCGATATTAAAAACAGGTGGGCCAAACTTGCCACCAACCAGCATTATCCGAAGTGGTAATTGGAGTTCCCCCGGTTTTATTTTTTTTTCAACCGCTAATTCTTTGAATAAGTTTTCCAGCGACGCGGCTCCCCATTCGGTTTGATTATTTATTTTTTCCGAATAGGTGATAAAGAAATTTCTCTTGGCTTCATTCCACTTTGGTCGGACGGCGTTTACATCATACTCACCGGGTGATTGAAAAAAGAAGGATGACTGATCATAAAAATCAGTCAGCAGTGTACACCGGTCTTTTACCAATCCGATCACTTTTTCCAATAAGTCATCATCCGAAACTGCAATGCTTTTTTCATTCAGGAAGTTTCTGACTTCAGACTTCAGACTTCCGATATCCGATTTCTTTATCCATTCATGATTGAACCACTTTGCTTTTTCGTAATCAAATTTGGCTCCGCCGCTATGCACTCTTTCAATTGAAAATTTCTCAATCAATTCTTCTTTGGTAAAAATTTCCTGTTCCGTGCCGTCATTCCAACCTAATAATGCCAGCAGGTTGATAAAAGCTTCCGGTAAAAACCCTTTTTCCTTAAACCCTTCTGTCAGTTCATTAGTCTTGGGATCGGTCCAGTTCATAGCAAATACCGGGAAGCCATATTTCGATCCATCTCTTTTGCTAAGCTTACCATTCGGTCCTAGTATCAATGGGAAATGTGCCCATTGTGGCATATTCTCCAGGCCAAACAAATATTTCCACAAAAGAATATGTACCGGTGCACTCGGCAGCCATTCTTCACCCCGAAAGGCATGGCTGATCTTCATCAAATAGTCATCCACCACTACGGCCAAATGATAAGTGGGCATGCCATCCGCTTTCAATAAAACTTTATCATCTACGATAGAAGTATCAAAATGCACTTCACCGCGGATCATGTCGGTAAAAGAGATCGTTTCATGATGGGGCATCTTTATCCGGATCACATGTTTAGTGCCGGCAGCTAAAAGTTTTTTTGTTTCTTCAGCCGATAGCGATATAGAGTTCCGCATCTGATTTCTTACGGACAGATCATATTGCGGTGAAGGATTTTCCGTGGTTTTAAAATCATGCCGCATTTTTTCCAACTCTTCGGGAGTATCAAATGCATAATAAGCATGACCCGCCTCAACAAGTTGTTCTGCATATTGGCGATAGAGTTCTTTTCTTTCACTTTGCCGGTAAGGTCCATAGCTACCACCATGTACCGGGCTCTCATCAGGTTCTAAACCTGCCCACGTCAAACAATCAAAAATATACTGTTCCGCTCCGGGTACATACCGGCTCTGATCAGTATCCTCGATGCGAAGAATAAAATCACCGTTATGGTGTTTTGCAAACAAATAATTATATAAAACAGTTCTTACGCCACCTAAATGCAAACCGCCCGTAGGACTTGGCGCAAAACGAACCCTTACTTTTTTACTCATAGGCTGCAAAGATATAACCCCCATCCCCTAAAGGGGAGCTATATTTGTTCTATATGAAAAAATATTTTATCAAAACTCCGTGGTGGCTAAAAAAAATATATCCATCCTACCTGTGGAGTATTGATACAAAAGAAAAAAACATATACCTGACATTTGACGATGGTCCGCATGCCATTGCTACACCATTTGTATTAGACCAATTGAAACACTATAATGCGAAAGCAACTTTTTTTTGTATTGGCAAAAACGTACTGGCGGAGCCGCATATTTATAAAAGAATCCTGGATGAAGGGCATGCAGTAGGAAATCATACACATCGTCATTTAAATGGCTGGAAAGCGAAAAATGAAATGTATTTGGCTGATGTGAATGAAGCAGGAAAATATATTGACTCCATTTTGTTTCGCCCTCCGTATGGAAGAATCACTTCATTCCAGGCAAAAAATATCAATGCCGCACTAAAAAAGAATAATGTAAAGATTATTATGTGGGATGTGATAAGTGGTGATTTTGATGAATCATTGACAGGAGAACAATGTTTGCAAAACGTAATTTTGAATGCAACAAGTGGTTCAATCGTTGTTATGCATGATAGTCAAAAGGCGTTTGCACGACTCAAGTATCTTTTACCGCTTGCTTTATCTTTTTTCAGTGAAAATGGTTATCAACTAAAAAGGTTAGAGAGTTTTTGATAGCAAACTGACAGAAAATAGAAAAAAATAATTTATAAGAAATTGATTCCAAGTGACTGGTAATCAGTTAAAAATTTAGGGCCTGGGTAGAAACCCTGGCCCGTTTTTAATCCGTACCCTATGAAAACTGGGCTAAAGGTAAAATAATTTTTCATTAATCCAAACTAATTTACAAGTGTTTGTGGCTGGTTTGCAGGAATATTTTGGCTCTGGTTAAAACTTAAATTTGAACCTTATGAATCTGATTGACACCCATGCACATATTTATTTAAATGACTTCGCGGATGACCGGCAGGCTGTATTAAACAGGGCGAAGCAAACGGGGATAGAGAAAATCCTGATGCCGGCCATCGACTCATCGACACATCCGGTAATGTTGGAACTGGAGAAGGAAAGTCCTGGTTTTTGCCTCAGTATGATGGGCCTTCACCCCTGTTCGGTGAACGAAAATTTTTTAGAAGAGTTGGCAAAAGTTGAGCAGTATTTGACTGAACAGCGATTTGTGGCAATAGGTGAAATTGGGCTTGACTTCTACTGGGATGTTAGTTTTAAAGAACAGCAGTATATAGCATTTCGCCGGCAAATCGAGCTGGCAATAGATTATGGTCTACCGATTGCGATACATTCCCGCAACTCTACTGACGAATGCATCCAGGTAGTTAAGGAGTATAAGAACAGCCCACTAAAGGGGGTATTCCATTGCTTTTCAGGCTCACCCGAACAAGCCACACAAATCATTGAGCTGGGCTTTTACCTGGGAATTGGGGGAGTATTGACTTTTAAAAATGCCGGACTGGATAAGGTGATCATGGATATTGCCGTTGATCATATACTATTGGAAACGGATGCTCCTTACCTGGCACCTGTTCCTTTTCGTGGCAAACGGAATGAATGCAGCTATATTTCCTACACCGCACAGAAGCTGGCTGATTTGAAAGAAACTACGATAGAAAACATTGCTAAGTTGACCAGCAGCAATGCCCAAAAATTATTCGGGCTCTAAAGTTCGAAACCGTATTTTTGCAGCCCTTAAGTAAAAAGGAGACTTGTCCGAGTGGTTGAAGGAGCACGCCTGGAAAGTGTGTATACGGGAAACCGTATCAAGGGTTCGAATCCCTTAGTCTCCGCTGGAAACGATTAATTGAAATAATCTTATAACAAAGAAAACCTGCAAATCAATTATTTGCGGGTTTTTTGTGTGATCATAATACAACTATAAAGTACCTGAGTAATTTTTGGAAGATCGTCAATCGCTGTGTTCGCCACGGCTGGCTTCAAAGAGATCCGTTTATCGGTTTCAAGATGACAAAAAGAGAAGTGGAAAGAGTAGCGCTTACAGAGTTTGAATTGGAGACGTTAGCCGCTAAGAAATTTCCAATCGAACGACTTACAATTGTGCGGGATATTTTCTTGTTTAGTTGTTATTCAGGATTGGCCTATTCAGATGTAAAAAAAATGCGGCGCTCCGAGGTTTTTATCGGCATTGATGGAGAAAAAAGGCTTCTCAGCAAAAGACAAAAAAACCGATATCACTGCAAGAATACCTTTATTACTTCGAAAAAAGTTTAGTTAATCCATTTGCAGGACAAGATGATACTTATTCAAGGTTATCCTTATCTTATTAGTTTTGGCTGCGTATAAAATAATATAGTTACCCAAAACGATAAATTATTTGCGGTTTTGGCTGAATATAAAACATGAAAGTATGTTTGGCCTGGCGAATAGAAGAATAAAAAGATACTGAACGGGGAATTCGTGACTGATAAAATTAGATGAATCGATTTGCGAAGCAAATTTAGTTAACGGTATCCGGCAGGGGGCATTATCAGAAGCTACACCTATTACATCAATCTCATAAGTAAAGGGCTTGTCATCAAAATTTAAAAACTACCCGGCAAGAGCCTTGTTTTGGAAAGCGTCTTGTAAAATTAGTAATGATAATTCGGAAAAATTCCGAATTGTATGCTGTATATTTACATATTATTGATAAATTTGTGCTAGTAATTCGGAAATTATCCGAATTGTAGTATTAAAAATTACAAACAAATGGAGCTTTTAGAGGCAATTCGGAATTACGCTGAGCAACCAATCACTAGGCAGCTTTTACTGGACCTACTGAAGAACTATAAAAGGCCTTTTGACAAAATAGATGAATTGGTAAAGCAAGGTATTTTGATTCAGCTGAAAAGAGGAATTTATATCCCGGGGCCTGAGTTAAAGATAGCAGGCCCGGAGCCCTTCCTTTTGGCAAATTACCTGGCAGGTCCTAGTTACGTTTCTTTGGATTCGGCGCTTTCACATTGGGGCCTCATTCCAGAAAGAGTATATGAAATAAGTTCTGTTACCATTGGTCCATCCAAAATATATAAAACATCTGTCGGCAGATTTAGCTATACCCATTTGCGATTGCCATACTACGCCTTCGGCATTAAGCAGGTTGAATTAACAAAGAAACAAGCAGCATTGATAGCAACACCCGAAAAGGCGTTGTGTGATAAAATCATCACCACTGCAGGCCTGCTGCTTCGTAGTTCAAAGCAGGTAATTGAACTGCTGATAGAAGATCTCAGGATAGAGAAGCAGGCCCTGCAACATTTGAACACCGGGCAAATAAGTAAATGGGTAGAGGAAGCGCCTAAAAAAGATAGTCTTAACATGCTTGTAAAAACATTGAAGAACTTATGATAAAAGAATGGCTTGAAGAATACAAACCGGCTACGCACGAAGATGCTGAACAGGCACTTCGTGAAATCATGCAGGAAATAGCGCTGGCGGGTTTACAAAGGAGCGGTTTTTTTGAGAAAGCTGCTTTTTATGGCGGTACTGCACTACGCATATTTCACGGCCTTGACCGGTTCTCTGAAGACCTGGACTTTTCCTTGCTTGAAGCGAATCCTGATTTTTCACTTGAACCATACCTGGATGGCATGATAAAAGAATTTGCCGCGTTGGGGATGAAAGTGAATGTTAAAGAAAAACAGAAAACAACTCAATCAAATGTTGACTCCGCTTTTCTGAAATCAGATACAGAATGGAAAGAGCTTACGCTAAAAGAAGTGGTGAAACAGGAAGGTCTGAAAATGAGACCAGAAATTAAAATAAAGCTGGAAGTGGACACAAAACCTCCCCTGGGCTTTGACACGGAAGAAAGGCTGTTACTAAAACCTTTTTCATTTTATACCAAATGTTTCACATTGCCCGATCTTTTTGCTGGCAAAATGCATGCACTACTCTTTCGCAAATGGGGTGGAAGAGTGAAAGGGAGGGACTGGTATGATATGGAATGGTATATTAAAAAGGGGGTATCGTTAAACCTTAATCACCTTCTCACACGGGCCAGGGATAGCGGGGACTGGAAGGAAGCCGGGTTGACAAAAGAACAATTCATGAATTTACTGCGTAAAAAAATTGATTCCGTTTCTTTTCAAAGTATCCGGCAGGATATTGTTCGCTTTATTCACGATGAAAGTGCAATTGAGATATGGTCTCCTAAATATTTTACTGATTTGATTCAGAAAATTAAATTTAGTTGACTCATAAAAAGGATTGCTGTGCTTTATATTAGCAGAAAACAGGTTCTCAATTGAATAAACGAGTTACTGGAGGGGTAAACAGCGGCAAGGATTGATACCGTAGTGCTGTAAAAAATGCCAACAACAGCTCAATGGGACAAATATATTTCAAGCCCGATCGTAAACTTTATATTTGAGTCCCTTTTCAAGGAAATTTGTTTATAACTCTATAAAAACATAATTAATGAGAGGGGCCTATCAGCTATAACCTCTATAAAATAGACAACGGAAAAGAAAGTTTTTTTCGTTTAGTACAGTTGTTTCATGAAAGTGAAAACGACAAAGTAGAAAAATCAAACATAAGGGTTGTCTGAAACATTTTGACCTGCCTTCAGGAGATGACGATATTACCTATTGGCTTATGAATTATGTAGAGACTAATTTTTAATTGTTAAGGTAATAGCCCGTTATTACTACGAAACAATTAATATTGAAAGTTGTAGAGCTACAGTTTATTTATGGGGCAAGTGCGCGGCTTTTTTAGAACATCGATAAAGGCAGAAAACTGTTCTGTTTCGGGCAGCGTATTGAACCGTCCTGCTATTATTTTATGGAATATCAATAATGCGGATACTCACGTTGTTTACAATTTTTCCCGTGCCATACTTATCCCAGAAGGTTACCACTACATCATAGGTTTCTTCCCAATGCATAGGTTCGCCGGTAGAAACCGTGCACTTCAGGTAGGTGACATCTTTCTTATTGAATGTATCATTGTCTTTGAATAGATCGGCTGCTTCCAATATTTTTTTGCCTTTCTTATCGCTTATCGTCAAAGAACAGCCTATGGATACCTTGTCATTTTTTTCAACAAGACCTTTGATATTTTTATTGATGAGCAGGAAACTTTCGCCAATGGGAATATCAGTATGTTTTAAAACCTCATCATTCATCACCAGTAATACTTCATCCGGTTCTATGTTCTTATAAGTAGCGGTAAGGCCAGTGTTGAAATCTTTTTTTATGCCTGCGGAACTTTGTGCCTGGCATGAAAAAAGAATGGCGGACAATAATAAGATGATGACGAAAGACCCGACCCGTTTAGCAAATGCTGGGAAATTAATCCTTCTTTGGAACAACTCAACAATTGCTATGAAGCTGTTTAAGGAACCTTTTAAGCCAAGTATCATCACCCAGCTAAGGGCGATGAGTTTAACAAGAATCGAAAAGTCTTCGTTTGCGGAAAAAGGAACTTCATAAAAAAGTATGCGGCCCCAGCCATAAACACTGAATGAAAGGAGAAGGCTAACGCCAATGGTTCCCCGGAAAAAGGTTTTAATTTCCTGGAGTAAATAAGGTTTCATTTTTTTTGAATTTCTGGTTTATTCTTTCTAAACTTCGAAAGAATAAACCGGTTATAAGGTTTAATGATGATGCAAACTATACGGGATTAGGCTGATAAACAAGCAAATTGCAACGGAAGGGATATCCTGGTTAGTGAATGGTTTAAAAAACACTGTGAGAAGTTTTATACCCCGTGCTATCCTGTTATTGCACCAGCACTTTTTGCACAAGATCTTTTTGTCCTGCCAGCCTGATAATATATGTTCCGGGGCTTAGCCTGCTTACTTTTTCCTGCGTGGCGTTTGTGAGTGGTATTTGCCGTACCAGTCTTCCTGTGGCATCAAATACCTGCAGTACATCTTTATCAATGCCTTCCGCCATTACGGAAAATCTCCCTGTGAAGGTATGAGCCATGCCTGCAGCGTTATCTTTTACTGGCTTCTCCGTTTACCCAAAGCATTTCTTACCTAAAATTTCTCGCTTCCGGAAAAACTTTTTCCTGTGCATTTTCTCTCACCTGCGATCTCTTATTCGATCCTGGCGGAATCAATTTTTCATCCGGGTGTGCCATTGGTAATAAAGGAAGATTTTCATTATCAGAGGGAGTTAGTTGTCGCAACAATTTTGAAAAATCATAACAAGCACTTACAATCACATGGATCACCTCTCCTTCCACTTGCAATTTACCTTCTGCCATGATTAATTTTGATTGTAAAATGGGTTTGCGGTATTCTTCAAAAAGATTTTGAAAAATAACAAGGTTAGCACATCCCGTTTCATCTTCAATCGTAATAAAGCAAATACCACCCGCTGTGCCGGGCCTTTGCCTTACCAATACAAGACCTGCTACTTTCACCAGCTGACCATCCTTTTCACTCATCAAATCTTTTGCAGATAAGATATGCAACTGTTGCAATGTTGAGCGGACAAAACTTACCGGGTGCGCTTTCAATGAGAGAGAGGTGGAGGCATAATCATGCACCACATGTTCGGAGATACTCATTTCAGGCAATGCTACATTTTCATCTTTGGCATCTGCTGAAAGCTGGCCATTAAAAAGAGCAACGGGCCGGTCCTTTGTCGATACTTCCCATAAAGCCTGTCGCCGGTCTAAACCTATTGAACGGAATGCATCGGCATCGGCTAATCTCTCCAGTGCGGCTTCTGGCAAATTAATAGCACGCAGTTCATTGATGCTGGTATAAGGTTTTATTCGTGCATCCAGCAATATTTTCATATCATCTTCCCGTAAACCTTTTACCTGCCTGAAGCCAAGGCGTAATGCACAATAGTTTCCTGGTTTTTTTTCAACGCCTCGGCCGGAATCTTCGAGTATATTGTCCCATGTTGAATAATTGATATCAACTGGTCGTACTTCAACACCATGTTTTTGCGCATCAATAACAATTTGCGCGGGTTGATAAAAGCCCATCGGCATACTATTGAGCAAAGCACAGGTAAATACATCCGGGTAATAACATTTGATCCAGCTTGATACGTATACTAATGAGGCAAAACTGGCAGCATGACTTTCCGGGAAACCATAACTTCCAAAACCTTCGAGTTGTTTAAACACACGTTGTGCATATTCCAATGTGTATCCATTTTTCAACATGCCGTTAATTAATTTTTCTTCAAACTTTGTCACTAATCCTTTCGCTTTAAAAGTGGCCATACTGCGCCGAAGTTCATCTGCTTCGGCCGGTGTAAAACCTGCCGCAACAATAGCGATCTTCATCGCTTGTTCCTGGAATAAAGGAACACCTAATGTACGTTTCAGTATTTCTTCTAATTCTTTTGACGGATATTCTACCGGTTCTTCTCCATTACGGCGGCGCAGGTAAGGATGCACCATGTCACCTTGTATAGGCCCGGGACGAACAATAGCGACTTCAATAACTAAATCATAAAAAGTTCGGGGTTTCAATCTTGGCAACATCGATTGCTGTGCACGGCTTTCAATTTGAAAAACACCGATCGTATCTGCATGACAGATCATTTCGTATACAGCAGGATCATCCTGCGGAATACTGGCAAGTGTGAAATCAAGATTATAATGCTCTTTCAGTTTATCAAATGCTTTGCGGATGCAGGTAAGCATACCGAGCGCCAATACATCTATTTTTAAAAAACCCAATGCATCGATATCATCCTTGTTCCATTCAATGCATGTTCTGTCTTCCATGCGTGCATTCATAATAGGACACAGATCAGAAAGTTTACCGTTGGTAATAACAAAACCTCCTGTATGCTGCCCGAGTTGTCTTGGAAAACCCATAAACTCCCGGGTCAATTGCAACACTTTGCACAGGTGTTTATCACCGGGATTCAATCCTTGTTCAGTAAACCTTTTTTGTTCAAACGATTCTTCAGGAAATTCACCGAGTGAACCAACTGAATCGGAAAGCCGGTTGATCGTATCAACAGAAAGGCCCATTGCTTTGGCAACATCCCTGATCGCTCCTTTCTGGTGTTGCTGTGTAACCGTTGCTATGATAGCTGCGCGGTCGCGGCCATATTTTTGAAAAACATATTGTATTACTTCTTCACGACGCTCATGTTCAAAGTCTACATCAATATCAGGTGGTTCATTGCGTGCGGCAGAGATAAAGCGTTCAAACAATAAATCAAATTTAGTAGGATTAACAGATGTAATGCCGAGGCAAAAACAAACTGTGGAATTAGCAGCCGATCCACGCCCCTGGCAAAGAATATTCTGCTGCCTGGCAAAACGCACCACATCATATACAGTAAGGAAATAAGGCGCATAATTCATTTGTTCGATAAAAGCGAGTTCGTAGTTGATGGTATCAATTATTTTTTGAGACACATCTTCACCAAACAATTCCTGCGCACCCCGGTAAGTCAAAAAAGTAAGTTCTTCCTGTGGCGTTCGTCCTTCAGATGTGATCTCTTCCGGGTATTCATATTTTAATTCATCCAATGAAAAAGTACAGGCTTCCGCAATTTCCTGTGTGCGACGGATAGCATCAGGATATTGCCTGAACAATCGCGACATTTCCGGGATGGATTTCAAATGTCTTTCTGCATTCGGCAATAAGCGGAACCCTGCGTTATAAATGGTACATTTTTCACGGATACAGGTAACGATATCCTGTAGTTGCCGGCGAGCAGGATGATGATAATGCACGTCGTTGGTGGCCACCATCGGTATTTGCAAACGCCTGGATAATTGGGCAAGCCTGAATAATTGTTTACTATCATCTCCGTTATAACGCCGGGATACTGCGATATACAAATCAGTTCCCAAAACTTCGTGATATTCTTTCAATGTGTTTTCAAAAGATGGGTCGAACTCAAACAGATGGTTTAATACATCAGGTGGAAGCACGATAAATTTTATTCCTTTTGCATGTTGATATACATCTGCTTTGTATAAATGACATTCTCCTTTTTCCGCACGCCTATTACCGGTGGTGAGTAATGAAGTTAGTTGGGAGTATGCATTTTTATCAGTAGGATAAGCCAGCAGGCTGGGACCATCCAGCAAATCGAGACGGCAGCCAACGATACTTCGTATATTCTTTTTTTTAGCGGCAGCATGTGCCCTTACCATACCGGCTAATGTATTACGATCAGTGATGGCTATTTCTTTGTATCCAAAAGCTACGGCCTGCTCCACCAATTCTTCGGGATGAGAAGCGCCGCGCAAAAAACTGAAATTCGTTGTTATCTGTAATTCTGTATAATTCATATATCTCTATTTTCGGTAGAACTTCATTTTGTTTTTAATTGGGTGACAGATGAACACAAATACATTTTTTCAGTGTTAATTCGTGTTTATCTGTGGCTAATTTTTTCGTTTAAGTGTTTTCAAAGTGAGACATACCCTATTTACTCAGCTTGTCAAATATTTATGCAAAAAATCCATGTATATACCATTGATAGGTTTTTTCGGCAGAATAATGTCCTGCCCGGAACAACCAATACCTGCGGCCCTCTTCATCTTCAACACAATAATAATCTCTATGTTGCCCTTCCTGTATCCACCATTCCTGTTCGATACGTTCAGGACCATCTGATTTTATTACTCTATGCAATTTTCCTTTGTACTGAAAGTTCATCGGTGGATAGTCTGGTATAGGCGCTGTAACATCAATGGCTTCAGGTTTTGTCAATAATTGTATAGGACGTGGCCTGTCTGTTTTCCAGGGAATAATTGGTTTTTCATCATGTGATGAAGCCAGCTTAATGGATCGTTCGGGCCAGTAATGTTCATCCGGTATATAACGATGAATACGATTGGCGCCAATTTTTCCTGCCAAACGATCCAACAGCTCCGATAAAGTAAGGTTGTCCAAACCACCAATGTTTTGCCACAATTTTTCCTGTACTGCGAAATGATCTTCTACTAGCGGCGCTTCCAATACAAATAATTCAATACCCAAATCAGGTTCAATGGTACATAGCTTATCTTCAAATAGTTTGAAAAGATGATTAACGCTGTGAGAAGGACGATTGGTTCCAATACTCACTTTTTCTATTTTTCCATCCACACGATAAGCTTTGAAATGCGCAACGCGAAGCCCTTTTTGTTCTGTAATAAGACGATGACATAATGTTTCTAATAAACGTCGTAATGCGATTTCAATTCCTGTTGCTGTAACAATAGGTTCCAAACAGGGCAATCGTTCCTGGTAAAGTTCTATGGGTTGTACCGGTTGTATTATTTCTTCTTCATGACCCAATGCCTGGTTTAATCGTATAATAAAGGAATTACCGAATCTTCTGCGGATTGCAGAACGTGGCATATGGATAAAATTTTTGATTTGCCTGAGTCCGAGTTTTTGTAATCGCTCTATGGCATCTATTTCCAAACGAAGCGCCGATGGTGGTAAAGAAAGCAATGCATGGATATGGCCGCTGCTTTTAATCACCAATGATTCTTTTCCGAATCGTGCTATGGCCCATGCAGCGCCAATGGTATCCGCCATCGCAGCTCTTACTGTATACCCGTGATCTTTTAAGCGGTTAATGATCGTTGCCAGATAAGGTTCATCTCCACCCCAGAGATGCGGGCAGCCGCTAACATCCAATAGCAATCCATCCGGAGGATCAACAGCTACGCATGGAGAAAAACGTATACACCATTCAGCCAAACGATGTAATAATTTATCAGCAAGACCCGGTTGATCATCGGCTATTTCCAACGATGGAATGATGACTCTGGCATCAGCTACTGCCATCCCTTTTAGTACTTCCTGTGTTTCGGCTATAGCATTTGTTGCCGTGATGATCATTTTTCCATGCGAAGAAGTGCTCAGCACAAAAGGTAAATGACGGAGCCCAGGTTGGCGGAGGGTAAACCAATCCGTGGTTAAATGACGGAACCAGATAGAAATAAAACGCTTTGCCATATCACCCCACTTTCTTTTGCCGCTGCTGTATCAGGGAAGCAATATCGAAAACAGGCCGGAACTTTCTATTCACCCATTCCACTTGCCAGCTTCCCGGCTTACCATTGCGCACTTTTAATAATTGGATGCTCCACCTAGGGAAACCTACACCAGGCATATCATCATTTAATTCACTGGGCAGCGAAGTAATATTCCATCTTGTTACACAGGCTGTAGTATTGTTGGCCTTTGCACGAAGGATAAAACCAGTGACCCTGCTTTGTTCGACCGCTAATTGTAATCTTCGTGAAGCCGTAAAACTTAATTCTTTTATTTCTCCCACCACCGCAGCAAGCCCATTACACTTTAATGCCTCTTCCATCGCCCAAAGCAGATCTCTTTCTTTTTGCAGATCAACGAAAATTATTTTGTCAGGTGAAATGCCAAATGAGTGTAATGCCGGTGGAAACAATGTTCGATAAGGACTAATCCATAGGCAGGTACTACCGTTTTGCATCAACGCGGATAAAATGCCGGCAATAAAGCCACCGGTAGCAGCGATATCTTCTGCTATAAATTCATGAATAGCGCCTAAAGGAAATACGCCATTAGGAAAAGCATGGTTAATAGGCCCAAGACCTGTATCAATAGTATGATCATTGGCTGCATGTTTAAGCCCCTGTAAAGGAAGAAGGTCCCTTTGTAATTGAGCAATAATATCTGCTTTTGAGGCGGGCATGGGCGGATAAAAAATTTAGTGTAAATGTTTAGCAAATTTACTAAATATTTTAGTAAACTGTGGAAGATTTTCCTATCCTCCCTATGGAAAGAACAATCTCTCAGAGAGTGTAGAGGATTTTCAGGGGACCAGGATTTTTTAGTTAGTTTTTGTTTATTGCATTTACTTCGCTCTCAACTACTTTGAGCCGAAAGAAAATCATAACAACTACTTTGCCTGTGAACTCGATTTTGAGAAAAGGAAACAGAAAATACGATTATGTTGATAGTTTTCAGGGAAGCTTTATTGATGAAAACAATAGTGTGACCTCAGAGCAAATTGGAAAAGCGTTTTTTAAAAGTGCACCAGGCTGGGTCGAAAAGTTGTTTATAGTAAGGAACAAAATTGTTGGTGTTTTTGGGCTCAAAACTCCCGGCATTGCAGCCAACAGACAACAACTACCTGACAATTTCAAATGCGAACCGAATGAACAGCTGGGCCTGTTTAAAGTATTTGACAGAACTGAAAACGAAGTAATATTGGGAGAAGATGATAAGCATTTAAACTTTCGTGTTTCGCTGTTTAAAATTGGGAGTACAGAAAATCCCTCAGTGAAAAATTTAATTATATCAACAACTGTGGAGTTTAAAAATCGGCTGGGCAAACTTTACTTTGTGCCTGTGAGGCCATTTCATAAACTTATTGTACCGGCGATGTTAAAAAGAATAATTAAACAAATTGAAGAGTAACACCAATGACAGCGGAAATCAATCAACCCTTACCGGTATCTTATGCCGGGATACAAGCGGCGACAAAGCAATCCAATTTCACGATGTCATCCGATACAGCAACCTGTTCCTTGTTGCGGACACTGGCTGCTTCCAAACCAGCGGGTAGGTTCCTGGAGCTGGGGACGGGTACAGGTCTTTCCACTTCATGGATATTGGATGGAATGGATAGCCATTCATCGTTAATATCAATAGATAATGATCCGGCATTTCTTGGAATTGCCCGGGAGTTTCTTGGTCAGGACACGAGACTCAATCTCCTACTGTTCGATTGCGGAGAATGGCTTGCCGGCAATGGGCATCAGAAGTTCGATTATATATTCGCCGATACATGGCATGGAAAGTACTTACTGCTGGATGACACACTATCTATGTTGAACAGAGGAGGACTTTATATCATAGACGATATGTTGCCCCAGCCTAACTGGCCCGAAGGACATGCAGAAAAGGCTGCCAACCTTGTGAACTATCTCGAATCAAGAAGCGACTTATTCCTGGTAAAGCAATCCTGGGCAACAGGAGTTATTATTGTTGTAAAAAAATAATCGCATTGAGTGTAAAAATGTGCTAAAGAAAAAAGCGGCTTGGGCCGCTTTTTTTGGATCAGATGGTGACTGAAAACATTGTGATCATTCATTCATTTAAAAAGGCTTCATGCTTTTCGGTAGGGTACGGATTAAAACCTTTTAAAGGATTGGGTGTTTTCAAGTGATACGGATTAAAGCCTTGCTTGCGGGTACAAAGAAACGATCGGGGTTGAGCTAAAAAAATAGAACAATATGCCAAAAGCTTGTAGAATTATGTTTACGGAAACATACTGAGTACTTATACTCTTTAGCCTAAGCATAAGTAATATTCATAAAATCGTTAGTAAATTTTGCGGAGATAATGTGCAGTGTAGTACCAACCATACAATAACTAATCCAACACGGATAAAGCTATTTTGGCAATGTCCTCCAGAACCTCTTTGTCTGGTCTTGTTTGTCCAATTATGGTAAGCCCGTTAAAACTGCTAAATAAATTTCTTGCCAGTGCCCGGGCTTTAAAGGTTTTCTTGATATCACCGGCATCCTGCCCTTCTTTAACCAGGGTATAAAATAAATCTTCCATGGCTTCAAAGTTGGCATTGACAATCTTATTCATTGCATTGTCAATGTTGCTAAGCTCCGTTGTGGTATTCACCATAAAGCAACCTTTACGCTGACGGTCCCCAAGTAGTTGTTTAATGCTATTCTGAAATATCCAGCCAATTTTTTTTCGGGCGGAGACATTGGGTGGTATACGATTTACAATTAGCTGTTTCTGCTGTTGCTGGTATTGTTGTAATGCTCTTAGATATAGCCCGTGTTTGTCGCCGAAGGAATCATAAATACTGGACCGGCTAAGTCCTGTTGCCTTCACCAGTTCATCCATTGAAGTGCCGTTGTATCCCTTTTTCCAGAATACATTCCTCGCTTTTTCCAATACGATCGCTTCATCAAATTGTTTGGTCTTTGGCATCAGGACTTATTTTACCCGGCGCTAAGATAAAGCCTACAAGTGAGTCAACCCACCATCAACGGCAATTTCTGAACCAGTGATGTAGGACGAATCATCCGAGGCGAAAAACAAGACGGTCTTTGCCACTTCTTCCGGCTGTCCAAAACGTTTCATGGGGTTACTGTTCTCGAATCCCTTTGTCATTTCCTGCACTGCTTCTTTTGACATTCCCAGGCGGCCAAAGATTGGCGTATCGATGGGGCCCGGCGAAACAGCGTTTACCCGGATTTCATTAACTAAAAGTTCTGAGGCAAGCGTTCTTACCAGCGAACGTAAAGCAGCTTTGCTGGCAGAGTAAGCGGACGTGCCGGCAAATCCTTTTACATTGACTACAGAAGTATTAAATATAACAGATGCTTTTTTATTGAGTACAGGTAAAGCCTTTTGCACTGTGAGAAAAGATCCCTTTACATTAATATCCATATTGCTGTCAAACAGGGTTTCGTTTGTTTGTTCAAACGGAGCAAATAGTGCAACACCTGCATTGGCAAACAGGATATCCACTTTGCCAAAAGCGGTACTGGTGCTGGTAAACAACCTATCCAGATCAGTATGATTGGTGACATCGCCCTGGATGGCAATTGCATTCTCTCCCAGTGCTGCGGCGGCCTCGTCCAGCGTTTTCTTGTCACGGCCAAAAATGACCACTTTGGCCCCTTCTTCAATAAATGTCCTGGCAGTGGCGAGACCAATACCACTGTTGCCACCTGTGATGACAGCTACCTTGTTTTGTAAACGTTTCATGAAGTAAATTTTAGTGTTTTAGTAATATCGGAACGATCATTCCAGATCAAAGATAAATATAATGGAACGATTGTTCCAAATAAACTTTTGTTAAGGCAAAGACGAAAGGACTTTTAAAAAAGATGCTTCAGAAGGTTGGCAGAGGAGTAGAAGGCAATGTCTTATTACTACACCTAAAATGTTTTGTGCTATTATTGAGTCGTATTAATTATTTAATTTTATGCTATGACAAATGATACAAGAAGAACAATTCCAGCCAATGAAAGTTTTTATACGATTGTAAAGGAGCTGTTTAAAAATAAACAAAAAGCTGGTATTTTATATGAAGACAACGGCGTTACCAGGGCCAATGGATACATCACAGCTTTATTTGAGAAGGAAGGAAAGGCATGGATGAAACTCAGTGACGATCTTGAAATACCGGTTGATAAGCTTTACGCAGTAAATGGTATATTTTCTTCTGATTATTCTGAATGCTGAGCTCTTCCATAAAGCAGTTAAATCCATTTCATATAAAATTGCTATTATTGAGTAGTATAACTTGTTTTCATGTCGTCCACTACTACTACTACTTTACTGGAGCTCGGTAAAACAGCTGTCAGCCTGCCCTTCGAAGTTCACACGATGGAGTGGATCGATCAGAACCGGTGGCAGCAAAATTCTGTTCCGCACCGGCATAATTATTTCGTCATCATTTGGGTCAAAAAAGGTAGTGGCATTCATCTGGTTGATCTTGATAAATACGAGCTGCAAAATAATACTGTTTATTGCATCACGCCCGGACAAATACATTTATTAAAGATCAATGGACCGGCCGATGGTTATGTCATCTCTTTTACCTCAGAATTTATTGGATTGGGCGGCGAAAATGTTGAATTACTTTTTAATACAGGATTGTTTTATAGCTTTTCACATACGCCTGCTATTAAGGTAAATAAGGAGATGGAGGCGGAAATGGAAGAGACCGCCGCCAAAATGATAAAGGAATACAGCAACTTTTTTTTATTGCGATCAGAGATACTTCGTGGGTTACTGAAAATTTTCCTGATCTACCTGACCAGGCAATATGAGAAATCCAATCAAAGCGAATCACAATCCAAAAGTTTTGAATTGGTAAAAAACTTCTTTGCCCTTATCGAAAAGCAGTATATCACCAGAAGAATGGTGACGGATTATGCTGAAGAGTTGGTAATAACACCCAATTATCTCAATGAAGTGGTAAAGAAACTAACGGGCTTCCCTGCCAGTCATCATATCCAGCAGCGCATAGTACTGGAAGCCAAGCGCCAGGCAGCTTATTCCAACCTCTCTATGAAAGAAATTGCTTACCAGCTGGGCTTTGATGATATTGCCCATTTTAGCAAATTTTTTAAAAATGCTTCAGGTCAGAGCTTTACTGATTTTAAGAAAGACCTGTCGATTCATTCTCAGAATTGATCGCATTCGGGGATAACGGTGCAACTTAAATTTTAAAAACATAAATCAAGTCAAAATGCAACCGATGATTGGTATTAAAGAAGAACACCTGGCCAAAGGGGCACAACTACTCAGTGTTTTCCTTGCCGATGAGTTTGTACTTTATACAAAAACAAGAAAAGCTCATTGGAATGTGGAAGGTCCCGATTTTCACGAGAAGCATAAGTTTTTTGAAGAGCAGTATGAGCAACTGGATGAAATAATGGACGATGTGGCAGAACGCATACGGTCCCTCGGTCATTATGCTCCTGCAACGTTGAAATCCTATCTTGAACTGACCCATCTTTCAGAACAATGGAGTGAAAAGAATGATGGAGTTGGTTTTGTAAAAGAGTTGTTGATAGATCACGAAAGCATTATCATACGTTTGCGGGAAAGCATCAACCAATTCGCCAATGATCTCCAGGATGCCGGCACCAGCGATTTTATTACCGGCCTGATGGAAACGCATGAAAAAATGGCCTGGATGCTCAGGGCGCAGTTGCGTTAATATCATATTTTATATTGCTTGGTCAGTTATGGATGAAATAATACAAAAGACTCTTTGGGCTATCGACCCGGTCCATTCTAAGATAAGGTTTGATGCCAAATACCTGATGATGACTTCTGTGTCCGGTTGGTTCCGCGAATTAGAGGGAACTGTTACAAGCAGTAATGAGGACTTCAGTAACTGCGGGATAAACCTGACACTTTATACGCATTCGATTTTTACGGGCATTGAAGAAAGAGACAATCATTTGAAATCAGCCGATTTTTTTGAGAGTAAGAAATATCCGACAATTCAATTTAAATCATCCACTGTCAATGTTGACAAGAATAATATTCATATAACCGGTACATTGACGATAAAGGAAGTCACCCAGGAAATAAATTTTAATGCCCGCTATCTTGGATCGGCGCCTGATCCAAGGGGAAATATAAAAGCTGGTTTTGAAATGGACGCTGTATTTGACCGAAAGGATTTTAATATTAGTTACAATGAGTTTTTTGATAGGCAGGGTATACTCATTTCTGACCAGGTGTGGGTACATGCAGATATACAGTTGCTGAAGCTGAACTGATAAATGGTTTAGCTATTGCTATTTGTTTCAATTGCTGCTGTTCAATCAATAAAATTTTATCTTTATTATCAGAAGATAATTATATTATTAACCAAAATAGAATGGATTGAAATTATCTACACAGATTCTTTTGGCCTTTTCGATTGTGCTCTTTCTATCCATAATTGATTCCTATACTAATTATCTTCTTTCCACCAAAGTGGAGAAGAATACGAAGTTTTTGGAACGGTCTGAATCTGTTATTCGTAACTCAGCAAGGTTGCATCGGGTGATAATTGAAATGCAAAGCGCTTTTCGCGGATTTTTACTGACAGGCGATTCCAATTTTCTTGAAACCTATTATATCGGAATAAGGGATGCACCAGGGCTTTTTAAAGAACAAAGAAGCCTGGTTCTTGATAACAAAAATCAGCTTGCCGTTCTCGATTCAATAAACGATATGCATAAAAGATGGATCGACTATGCAGGCTCACTTATCGACGCAAGAAAAAAATTCAATGTCTCGGAATCGTCGACCCAGACCTATGAGCAGTTGTTTGTGGGTAAGTTCAAAAAGCAGGTGGGACAAAAGATCAATGATTCTATTGCTATCAAATTCTCCAACTTTGATAGAAGCGAATACCGGTTAAGAAGTGCCCGGGCAGCTACTCTCATCTCTTCCATTAACAGGACACACACGGTGTCGTTTATTTTCTTATCACTGACTGTTATTGTTGGTATCGTTAGTACTATCTATATCGTAAGATTGATTTCCAAAAGAATAAAGCAGATGGTTCGTTTGTCCGAAAGTATTTCAAGAGGCGAATTTGTGACTGTAAAGGATACCCAAAATGATGAGCTTACCCGCTTGTCTGATTCGCTAAATATTATGTCAGGCAAATTGCAGAAAAATATAAATGAGCTGGAGAAACGAAATGAGGAACTGGACAAGTTTGCTTATGTTGTATCACATGATTTAAAAGCGCCTTTGCGGGGTATTCATAATGTCATTAAATGGATCGAAGAGGATATTGGAAACGAGTTATCACCGCAAATGAAAAATTATCTCAGCATTATTCCCGAAAGAACAAACAGGATGGAAGATCTTATCAATGGCTTGTTGGACTATGCGAGGATCAGGCAGAAAACAAATTTGGAAAGAACCGATGTCAATAAATTGGTAAAAGATATTACGGATGCTATAGTGCCGGATCATTTCAAAGTGAAGGTATATCCGCTTCCGGTATTTGATACAGAGCGACTCAAGCTTGAACAGGTTTTTACCAATCTCATTAGTAATTCGGTAAAATACATGCACACACATTCCGGCGATAAAAGCATTATTATTAAGTATAAAGAACTGGAGAACCAGTACGAATTTTCGGTAAAGGATAATGGTACGGGAATTGATCCGGAGTATCATGAAAAAATATTCGAAATATTTCAAACCTTGCGGGAGAAAAATGAAAAGTCAAGTACGGGGATCGGGCTTGCTATAATCAAAAAAATTATCGATGATCAACACTGTATGATCAGAGTTAATTCTGCTCCCGGGCAGGGTGCAGAATTTGTATTTACATGGCCAAAAGTAAATCCTGTGTAATAATATGAAAAAGAAAAACATTCTTCTTGTTGAGGATGATGAACTCGATGTAATCAGTGTGCAGCGGACCTTACGAAAATTAGATATCGACTACGAACTACACACCGCTTTCAATGGTAAAGATGCACTGGCAATGTTAAAAAGTCCATCAGATAAAATTCTCCCCGATGTTATTTTGCTGGACCTGAACATGCCTAAAATGAATGGAATTGAATTTTTAAGGGTATTGAGAAGTGATAATGAGCTAAAAAGCCTCAAGGTATTTATTATGACGACCTCTGCAGAAACGGTGGACCGGGCCACAACCGAACAACTGGGAATATCGGGTTATATCATCAAGCCTTTAAACTACAGAGATAATACAAAAAGGGCTGATTCTATGGACGCCTTTGTGCAATTTCACCTGCGAAAAATTCTGATGGATGAGCCGGCCTGATTATTTAGAAAGTAGGAAAGGCTTTGTTGACTGCCTGGCGAAGGACTTTTAATTACCAGTTATTGGCTTGTTCTGTATTCAATCTTTCAGAAACATCAACCGGTTGATGATGTCGCCAGTCGGGATCATGTCTTACAAACCAGGATATCCATAAACTGCGGCTCAATCTCATCAGCCACGGTTGTAATGCAACCAGGAAAACGGCATTAAATCCGAGCCAGTAAAAAAAGCGATTGTCTTCAGTAGATAAACCAATTGTCAACCACCAGGCAATAAGAGTAGCTACACTTAGCGCTACCGTCAACGCATAGCTAACATAGCTCGTCCCGTAATAAAAACCAACTTCGATTTCAGTAGCCTGTCCGCATACGGGGCAGGTTTTATTCATCTCCATGGTCTTTTTGAAACTGAAACTAACTGGATTCTTGAACAATTTTCCTTCACGACAACGGGGACAACGACAAGTTAATGCAGATGCTAAATATCCCCTCGATCTTTCGGCTGCTGACATAATCAAGTATTTTACCTTCCGGGCCGCAAAGATAGGAAAGATAGGAGTGCGAAAAAGGTGATAATAATCACCCTAAGCTTTAAGCGTAGCCTTAATTGTATGTTTACTGCGCCACTTTTATATAGCCCCAGCCTTCTCTCTGCTTTGTAATAATTTCATAAATACCGTCGGGTACCGTTGTCACGCCGGGCACTAATTGGCTGACATCTGCATTGTGTCGTTTAAGCGTAAAGGAACAAACCTTGAAGGAGACATTCTTATTTGCAACTAATTTTTGAATATCATCAGCTACTATGGATTTGTCTTTTAATACCATGTCCAGGGACTGACCGTACAACACTACTTCCAATTTGGCATCGGGATTTGCTTTATTGATGGCGCCAGCCTGCCGAATGACCGTTTTGTGTGCATTAGTGTCTTTACTGGTAATGTCAAATACCACCCGGTAGTCAGGTTGCTGTGCAAACAGATGATTAGAAAGCACTACCAGGATAACCAGGATAAAAAGAATCTGTTTCATGTGTTAATTTTTATTGTTTTTTGGCCATCCCGAAATGCTTCGGGACAGGCTATGTAATTCGCCATAAAAATTTTCATCGTCCCAATATATAAATTGCCCGAAAAACTTTTATGGCTCGTTTCATAAGAAGTTAATTGTCGACAATGCTAACTATTACAATTTAACACTCAACCTATCCAATGCCTCACTTATTTGGGATAAGTACAAATCTGTTCCACTTTTACCTGTAATAAGTTACGATTTTTTCCCGTCTGCAAATGAATTTGGATAAAAGACGGTTAATGGCGATCCGATCTTTTTACTAGTGAATTGTATAGTCATTTTTTTTTCGTAGCTTTTAACTGGTTCTTTTCTTATTGCCTTATTTTTCAATCAAAACTTTTTGTTATGGCAACAAATGATTTCTCTGGAACGACCGACCGCCGTGGATTTCTGGGATCTATTGCCACTGGTGCCGCCACCATTGGACTGGCCGGATTGGCCACACCACTTGATCTTTACGCTGAAGAGCCTGCCAATCGGGCTGATGATCCTGAAGAAATGTTTAAAAAAATCAAAGGGAAACGGCGTATTGTCTTTGATTCTCCACAACCGCACGAGATTTTCCCTTTTGCATGGCCCCGTGTTTTTTTACTCACCAATGAGGCGACTGGCTCACCCGAAAAAGATTGCAGCGTTGTTGTAGTGCTTCGTCATGATTCAATTCCTTATGCTTTTGAAGACCGTTTATGGGAGAAGTATAAATTTGGTGAAATGTTTAAAGCTCATGATCCTGAAACCAAAGCTCCGGCCACCCGCAATCCATTCTGGAAACCCAAGCCCGGGGCGTTTAAAATTCCTGGTTTTGGAGAAGTGGCTATTGGTATCAATCAATTGCAGGATAGCGGCGTATTATTCTGCGTATGCGGAGCTGCTATGACGGTTTATAGTACCGTGGCGGCAGCAACAATGCAAAAGGACGCTGCCGAAGTAAGGAAAGATTGGGAGTCCGGATTATTGCCTGGCATTACCGTGGTTCCTTCCGGAGTGTGGGCCTTGGGACGGGCACAGGAAAGAGGTTGTGGTTATGTTTTTGCCGGTTAGACCATATTGTTATTAATGTTCACAGCTTCATCCCGAAACAGACTAGGATGGACTGTGAACATTTTATTTATTTAATATCGTTGCATGAAAAACTAATGTGGCAGCTTCTCTCTTATCTTGCCATATACCCAGGTGCCTGCGATGGCACTTAGCAAGGTAACAATAATTACCGTGGCGCCTGTTCCAATTTGGGCAAACAATGGGCCAGGGCAAGCTCCGGTGATGGCCCAACCGAAGCCGAAGATCAATCCCCCATAAATATTGCCTTTATTGAATTTCTTGGGAACAAATTCAATAGATTCTCCATAGATAGTTTTGAGCTTATATTTTTTTATCAGCCACACCGACAACATGCCAACGGCCACCGCTGAACCAATGACCCCGTACATGTGAAAACTTTGCAGGCGAAACATCTCCTGTATCCTGAACCATGAGATAACCTCTGCTTTGACCAGTATAATACCAAATAAAATTCCGGCAACTAAGTATTTCAGGTTGTGCCAGAATGGATGTTTCAATTCTGACTCATTCACGCAAACCGTATCCAATGACCGTACTTCAAAATCGGTATTGTTGGTTAAAAATTCGTGGTGCTTTTTTTCCTGTATAATTTCCTGTGTTTGCATTCATTAAAGTTTTAAGATCCAGGGGAGAATTAAATTGGCTACTAAAAAGCCACCTGCCATAAAGCTGATCGTAGCAACCAAAGACGGAAATTGAAGATTACTTAAGCCCATGATAGCATGACCTGATGTGCATCCCCCGGCATAACGGGTGCCAAATCCTACCAGGAAACCACCCCCAACGATCATAATAACTCCTTTGAGTGTAAACAAACTATTCCAATTGAAAAGCTCTGACGGTACTAACCCTTTATAATCAGTGACGCCATATTGTTGCAGTTCACTCACGAGATTGGCATTCATTTTTACCGGTTCAGGATTTTGCAGGAAGGCTGCTACAATCATTGCGCCTAATAGAATACCTGTCACAAAAAACAAGTTCCACATTTCCTTTTTCCAATCATATTGAAAGAAGGGAATTTTTGCGGGAATACACGCCGCACAGATATGCCGGAGCGATGAAGAAATGCCAAAACTTTTGTTACCTATCAATAGTAAGCCGGGTACCATTAATCCAATCAACGGTCCGGAAATATACCATGGCCATGGTTGTTTCAACCAATCCAATATGGTTAGTAATGTCAATTCCATTTTTTATCAATAATTAAAGTAATGTTGAAGGACAAACATATTCGGTTAACGTGAAGCCGCCATTTTCTTTGAGCGCCTTGAAGCCGCCCTTTATATCTATTAAGTTATCATACCCTCTTGCCCGCAAAACAGAAGCAAAGATCATAGAACGATAACCACTGGCACAATGGACATAATATGTCCTGTTCTTATCTATCTGCAGCATGCTGTCGTTGATAAAATCGAGCGGCGCATTTTCGGCATTAATAACATGTTCACTATTAAATTCGCTGTTTTTGCGTACATCCAGGATATTGATATCATTTGTTTCAGCCAATAAACTGAGTTCTTCGGCGCTGATTGATTTGATCTTGTCGATTTCTTTACCGGCATTCTTCCAGGCTTCAAAACCTCCTTTCAAATAACCAATTGTATAGTCGTATCCAACGCGGGCCAACCTGGTGATTACTTCCTCTTCACGTCCTTCCTCCGTGATTAATAATATTTCCTGCCTGATATCGGGGATCAGGGTGCCCACCCATGGAGCAAAGCTTCCATCGATGCCGATGTTGATTGAGTTAGGTACAAATCCTTTGGCGAATGTCTGCGGGTCACGGGTATCCAGCAGTAGAGCACCTGTTTCATTAGCGGCTGTTTCAAAAACTTCCGGGCTCATAGCATGATGACCACGTTCCAGCACTTTGTCAATGCTTTCATAACCTTTGATATTCAACATAACATTTAATGGAAAATATGCCGGCGGTGCCACCAGGCCACTTGTAACTTCTTTGATAAATTCTTCCTTGGTCATATCAGCTCTTAACGCATAGTTGGTTTGTTTCTGGTGGCCCAGCGTATCAGTGGTTTCCTTACTCATATTTTTGCCGCATGCACTGCCTGCACCATGTGCCGGGTAAACAATAATATCATCACTCAACGGCATGATCTTATTTCGTAGTGAATCGAACAGATGACCAGCCAATTTTTCCTGCGTAAGATCTATTACCAGTTTTTGGGCCAGGTCGGGACGACCAACATCGCCAATAAAAAGTGTATCACCGCTAAACAGTGCGACAGCTTTTTTATTTTCATTGTGTAACAGATAACATGTCGATTCCATGGTATGACCCGGTGTGTGCAATGCAGTTATTGTGATATCACCGACCTGGAATTTTTCACCATCTTTAGCGATATAGGCATCAAACTCAGGTTTTGCATTCGGGCCATATACAATAGTTGCACCGGTCTTTTTAGCCAGGTCAAGATGCCCGCTCACAAAATCGGCATGAAAGTGAGTTTCTAAAACATATTTGATAGTAGCTTTATTTCTTTCAGCTTTCTGTATATATGAATCCACTTCTCTCAATGGATCGATGACTGCCGCTTCTCCATTACTTTCGATGTAATAGGCGCCCTGTGCAAGACAGCCTGTATAAATTTGCTCGATTATCATATTCTTTTATTTTTAGCAGGTACAAATCTCCTGCCTTTCCCAATCATCATCTATGACTTTTGTCACAAATACAATTAACTTTTAAATACCAGTTCCTTTACTATGATATAGAGGCCCATTATCAAAATAAACCAGCCAAAGCCTTTTTTTAGCGACGCATTTGGAATTTTATCGGCCAGTTTTCCGCCAATAAAAAGACCTGCGATTGCCAGTGCTGTGAAAACTAACAGGATGGTCCAGTTGTATTCAAATTGTTTCAAACTAAAGAGGAAGCCGAAAAGTGAATTGATGGCAATTATCAGCAATGAAGTTCCAACCGCAGTTTTCATGGGAAGCCTTAAAAAAAGTACCAGTGATGGGATGATCAGGAAACCGCCGCCGGCTCCCAATAAGCCAGTAACCACTCCAATGCCCAGGCCCAGTAAAATAAGCGGTAATGCTTTATTATGCCGGTCTTTCTCCGCAACAGGTTTGACGGCTTCATTGTTGTTGCGTATCATACTATAGGAAGCCAGTATCATCAGAATGGCAAATATCACCATCAGAAATATGTCTCTGGTTACAACTTCCTTTCCAATGTTGAACATTCGTTCAGGTAAGGCCGGCAGCAGATAATGACGGGTAATAAAAATGGAAAAAATGGAAGGAATACCGAATTCGGTGACAGCTTTAAAATCGACCAGTTTTTTTGAATAGGCCCGGAGTCCACCCACAAGACTGGTGGTGCCTACAATAAAAAGTGAACTGGTAGTGGCCAGCAGCGGGTTAATATTCATGAGATACACCAAAACCGGTACAGTAAGAATAGAGCCGCCACTGCCAATCATACCCAATGAAATGCCAATTACTATTGATGCGACATACCCTAAAAGTTCCATACCAATTTTTTGTAAGATTAACTTAACGGGTGCTACTGCAATGTGACAGAAATCACAACAGTGTTATCTGGTGTCATGTTAAAGATAAGTTGGCGTATGTCCCAAAAAGGCACAGAGATCACAAAGTATTTTTTCTTTGTGTAATAAGTGTCTCTGTGGGAAACCTGCCTGGACATAGTACACTTGACTTAACACTAGAGTAGTTCTATCATATTGCGATGTAACTGCAATTGCTTTCGTTGCTCCATTTTCTTTAGGAGTCTTGAAATAACTTCACGGGAGGTATGCAGGTCGTCCGCAATTTGCTGGTGTGAAAGTCCGATGCTTTTCTTCCCGGTTTTGTCTGCATGCCGTTTTAAATAAAACTCGAGCCGTTCGTCCATATTGCGAAATGCAATATTATCTATTACAGACAGCAACTCATCAAAGCGGCTTCTGTAGGTTTGGATGACGAACTGGTACCAGCTTTTATATTTGTTCATCAGTTCATCCATCAATTGTATAGGTAGCATCAACACTTCCGTGTCTTCTTCTGCCTTCGCCATTATTTCACTGGTTTGCGATTGGATAGCACAGATCATGGAAATAGCACATGCCTGCCCTGGACCCAGGTAATACATCAGGAACTCGCCGCCTTCATCATTTTCACGATATATTTTTATTCTGCCGGTTAATATCAGCACTGTAGACTTTATATACTGGCCGGTTCGCATGATGACTTCACCAGCAGCAAAAGTTTTAAATACTGCTTCTTTCTCCAAAACAGCAATTAATTCAGGCTCAAAGTGCGGAAAGATCTCTTTCCAATTCATATGTGTAGATTTAAACCTCCATCCCCGCCGCGGCGGGAGTTTCAGCGGCATTATTATTTCAAAATGTTTTCCATCTGCATACTCCTGCTGCCTTTTATTAATATGTAGGAATTTTTGAAATCCTGTTGTTGAAACCAGGATTTTGCAAGAGCTGAATTTTCAAAGGAATGATAGGGGTGTTCAACCTTTAGGAAATCGCCGCCTACCAAAGCTACATCGCTCCAATGGTTTTGTTTTATTAGCTCAACAATAGTTTTATGTTCCTCCAGGCTTTCGCTTCCCAATTCGGCCATCGCACCCAGCATCAACACTTTTTTTGGAGCCTTTAATTTGGCGAAGTTTTCTATTGCTAACCTCATACTGCTGGGGTTGGCATTGTAGGCATCCAGTATAATCTTATTGGAGCCTTTTTCTATCAATTGTGACCGGCTGTTGGTGGGTTGATAGTTTTCAATGGCCAATTTTATTTTTTCATCTGGCACTTTAAATGTTTCGCCAACAGTCACGGCAACTAAAATATTCGGCAGGTTATATTCACCGATCAGCTTTGATTGAATAAATGGATTAGACAATCCTTGCGTTATTTCCACTTCAAGAAAAGGCTCAGTCTTGTTTACTCTCCCGGTAATGTGTGCATCCCTTGTTCCATACTTGATGATACCGCTGATCCCCTTACTCATTTCCTGCAAGTAGTCATAATCCCACATCACAAAAGCAAAACCATGTGGCCGCCCACGCAGGAAATCGAATAGCTCGCCCTTGGCTTTTTTTACGCCTTCCAGGCTCCCAAATCCCTCCAAATGAGCTTTGCCAACGTTGGTGATAATACCATGGGTAGGCATTGCATATTCACAATAAGAAGCAATTTCTCCCGGGTGGTTGGCGCCCATTTCAATTACGGCCATTTCTGCATCAGCTTTAATTTTTAGAATTGTCAGCGGTACGCCAATATGATTATTCAGGTTGCCTTCAGTCGTATATGTTTTATAAGTAGTGGAAAGCACCGCATGAATTAATTCCTTGGTTGTTGTTTTTCCATTGCTGCCGGTAATAGCGATAAAAGGGACCTGCCTGCCATCAGGCAAGGTATCAAATTGCTGCCGGTGATGTTTGGCCAATTGTTGCAAAGTCTTCAGCACTTCATCAACCAGGATAGTTTTGCCGGGTATGTCAAATTCTTTTTCATCGATGATTGCGTAAGCAGCGCCATCGTTGATGGCTTGTTTGGCAAAATGATTTCCATTGAAATTGCCGCCTTTTAAAGCAAAGAACAAGTCATCCTTTTTTAACGTCCGGGTATCTGTTTGTACAGAAGGGTATTGTTTATAAATCTCGTAGAGTTGTTCAATTGACATATGGCAAAAATAAGTTGCAAATGATTATGTGTTTAAACAATAAAAAAACCCTTCGCTTTTGGCGAAGGGTAAAATTCAACTGAATACTTCGAAAAATTATTTCTTTTGTCTCTTAGTTGGGAATTGCTGACCAACTTTACGGCCATTTCCTTCAGGGCTACCCATACGGTCCATTGCACAACGGAAACCTAAGGTACTTAAAGCCTGGTCTTCTTCGAGGTAGCGGCGTGTGCCGGGGCTCATCCAATAAGCACGGTCGTTCCAGCTACCACCTTTGTAGACTCTTGATTTATCACTTATCAAAGTGGTAGCACCATAGCCATAAGCAGCCTGCGAAGCAGTATCCCCATCGAGGAAGTTGATCACGTTACCACGTTGATAGTTACGACGGTTTTTGCTTTCGGCATCGGTAACGTCCATCATTCTCACACGGCCTGTCGTATCATTGATCTCAGCTTCGCCATTTTGGTTTTTATACAATTTCTCATATTTATTACCACGGAAAGGAGCTGGCATATCATCAAAGTCCATAGTAGATAATGGTCTGTACACATCCTGTACCCACTCACTTACGTTACCGGCCATGTTGTAAAGACCAAAACCGTTGGGATAAAATGATTTTACTTCTGCCGTGTAGAAGGCACGGTCGTTCAAACCGCCGGCCACACCGGCATTATCACCCGATCCACGCTTGAAGTTAGCAAGGAACTGACCTTGCCAGCTCCCGCGACGTGTATCACGAAGACCATTTACATTTTGAGACCAGGGATATATTTGTTTGTTCGTTTGCAACTCTTCACCACGTCTTCCTTCTTTCTTGCTGGGGCGTGGGTTTTGATCGATCAAACCATAAGCTGCATATTCCCACTCTGATTCAAATGGCAGGCGGTAATCAGGCATCAACAAACCATCTTCCATAGTAACCTTAGTACGGGGCTGTCCTTGCGCAGTCTGTAAAGGATTCTTTTTTGAAGTAGCTGTTTTACCAGGAGCAGCTTGATAAAGATCCAGTAAGTAGGATTTGGTAGTAAAATTGTTACTTCCCTGCTGCCCCTGAATGCTATTTTCATTGATATATCCTTTATTCATAAGAATGCCCTCATTCACACGGTCGCTTCTCCACAAGCAGAAATCTTTTGCTTGTCTCCAGGTCACACCTACTACGGGGTAATTGTTGAAACCTGGGTGACGAAAATAATATTCGACCAATGGTTCATTATAACTCAATTCGCTTCTCCAAACAAGCGTATCAGGTAATGCAGCTTCGACAATTGGCAGGTTCACCGGATCAGAAGGATCGAAAACCTTATTCAACCAGAACAAATATTCACGATAGTGTACGTTTGCTACCTCCGTGCGGTCGATATAAAATGAAGGAACAGAAACACGGCGGGGAATATTGTTCCAGTCGCCCATTACGTCCTCATCTGTTTGACCCATGGTGAAGGTACCACCCTGAACAAATACGAGACCCGGACCGGTTTGCTGATCTTTGGCTTTAGCTACCTGGTAACCGCCCATTTTTTTGTCGTTGTAGTTCCAGCCGGTAACCTCAGACTTGTCTTTCTTTTTTGCAAAAAGGCCCTTGCCTTTGCAGGATGCCAACAGCACCACACAGGATAATAGGATTGTTAAGTTTTTCACTTTCATTGTTTTTTGCATATACCTACGAATTGGAATAATTTTAACGGTTAGCAAGATAAAAATATTGTTTGGGTAGTGGATTTTCTACCGAATTGCGAATATAATTACTTTCAACCCAGGCTTTTTCGTGTAATTACCTTTTTTACATCGTTATTTCCCGAGTTTTGCTCCTATGCTGTTGAGAAAGAGATTGTTTTTGACATTGTACCTTTTGGGAACGCTGGTTCCGGCAATCGCTCAACGCAGTTATACATCGCACTCAGTTCTCGCCTCCGGCAATTGGTATCGACTTAGCGTTACCACGGCTGGTATTTACAAAATAGACCTGGCCTTTTTAAATAAACTGGGAGTAAATACGACCAATCTTTCTTCCCAAGCGGTACAATTATTTGGAAACGGCGGCCAAATGCTGGCCGAGGCAAATGCCGGCCAATGGCTCGACGACCTGCAGGAAAATGCCATCATGGTAGTTGATGGCGGGGATGGAATTTTAAATGGCAGTGATCATATTTTATTCTATGCGCAGGGGCCAGATCAATGGCTAAAGGATTCTGCCAATCAGCGGTTTATTCATCAAAAAAATATTTATACCGATAAGAGTTTTTATTATTTACGGGTTGGTAGTAACGGTAAAAGAATACCGGCTGCTCCTGGCGCTGCTTCTCCAACTATTTCTGTCACCAGTTTTTCCGGCAGGTATTTTCATGAACTGGATACAGTCAATTTTTTAAACAGTGGTAAAGAATGGTATGGTGAAGAGTTTTCAAACATGCCCGGACGTGGCTTAACCCGGAACTTTCCTGTTACCATTTCAAATATTGTCAGCGGTAGCCAGCTGACGATGCAAACAAATTGCGTGGCCCGTTCGGCGGGGACAGGAAGTTTTTTTGAAATACAACTAAATAATGCTGCACTGGGGAAATTGACTATTCAACCGGTTGGCACGGGACCTTATGACCAGTTTGCATATCAGACCATTCATCTTGCCAATGCTGTGTTGATGCAGGAAAATAATATTGTCGGCTATACCTATACTCCCGGGAGTTTTAATGCCCAGGGTTGGCTCAATTGGTTTGAGTTATTTTACAGGCAACAACTCTCGTTAAAAAACCTGGATCAATTGCAGTTCAGGGACTGGGCCAGTGTTGGCAATCATACTGGCGAATTTGTAATAGCAGAGGTTAGCAGCACATCACAAGTTTGGGATATTACTGATCCGTTGACACCTGTTTTAATGCCATCCACTATTACTGGCAATACTTTGAAGTTTTTAAATAGCTGTTCGCGTCTTAAAGAATATATTGTTTTTAAGGAAACCAATTTGCTAACCCCGGTTGCAGAAGGAAAGGTGGGCAACCAGGATCTTCATGCTACGGCACCGGTAGATTATATCATCATTACTCATCCACCATTTTTATCACAGGCCCAGCGACTCGCAAAATTTCATGAACAGCGGAACGGGCTCCGGAGCCTGGTTGTGACTACGGACCAGGTGTATCATGAATTTGCAAGCGGCAACCCGGACCCGGTAGCCATTCGGGATTTTGTAAAAATGTATTACGATAAATACAAAGGCGATCTCACAACCAGGCTACGTTATTTATTACTTTTTGGCGATGCTTCCTATGATTATAAAAACAGGCTGATCAATAATACCAATTTTGTCCCTGCCTGGCAAAGCAACATTTCACTCGATGTATTATCGACTTATACATCCGATGACTTTTTTGGGTTTTTGGATGATACGGAAGATATCAATTCCGGGGTTGTTTCCAATTATCTTGATATCGGCATTGGAAGGGTGCCAGCCAAAAACATCGATGAGGCAAAGAATTTTGTGGACAAAGTAGAAGCTTATTTTGATGCCAAAAGCTATGGACCCTGGCGAACCAACCTGACTTTTATTGCTGATGATGAAGATCAAAACCTTCATTTGCGGGATGCCGAACAGGTTTCCGGTACCGCAGCCAATATTGCTCCTTTATTCGATTTGCAAAAAATATATTTAGACGCCTACCAACAGGAGAGCGGATCAGGCGGAAGCCGTTATCCAACGGTCAACCAGGCCATCAACAACCAGGTTTTTGCCGGCACATTAATTTGGAATTTTAATGGTCATGGCAGCCCGCGGCGTCTTGCCGAAGAAACCATTCTTGACCAGGATATAGTTAATAGCTGGAATAATCCTAATCGTCTGCCGCTTTTCATCACTGCCACCTGTGATTTTGCACCTTATGATAACCCGCTGATTAATTCTATAGGTGAAAATATTTTGGTGCGACCAAAAACAGGTGGTATTGCCCTGATGACAACCACCCGGACAGTATTCGCATTCAGCAACCGGGTCATGAATGACAATTACCTGAAGTTTGCACTAGAACCGGATGCCAACGGAAAATACCGCAGCCTGGGCGGCGCTGTAAAAGAGGCCAAGAATTACACCTACCAGACTTCAGCCGATATTACCAATAACCGCAAGTTTACTTTGCTCGGGGACCCAGCTCTGACACTTGCCTTCCCGGTTATCAAGGCAAGGCCAACTACGCTAAATGGAAAAGCTATTGCCCAAACGGATACGCTTAGTGCTACTGAAAAAATTATCCTTGAAGGAGTGGTTACGGACTTTTCTGGCAACCTCTTATCGCAGTTTAACGGGAATATTTATGCTGCTGTTTTCGACAAACCCAAACAGGTGACCACATTGGCGAACGATCCGGGGAGTACAAAAACCTCGTTTGCCATTCAATCCAATATTTTATTTAAAGGCAAAGCGACCGTCACTGCCGGTAAATTTGCCATTTCATTCAGGGTGCCAAAAGATATCAACTACCAGTATGGAAAGGGGAAGCTAAGCCTCTATGCCGAAAATGGCAGCCAGGATGGGAGCGGCTATTTTTCCAATTTTTTGATCGGTGGCACAGCCAATGAATTAGGTAATGACAAAGAAGGGCCTGAAATAAAACCCTTTTTAAATGATGAGAAATTTGTCAACGGCAGTGTTACCAACGAATTGCCGGTCCTGATCTTAAAGTTATCTGACTCCTCCGGCATCAATACCGTTGGAACAGGGATCGGGCATGACATCATCGCCACATTGGACAATGACAACAACCGTTTCTTTATTCTAAATGATTTTTACGAAGGCGAGCTCAACAGTTACCAAAAAGGCAGTGTTCGCTTTCAAATGCCGGAATTAGAACCCGGTCCTCATACCTTGAAAATCAAGGCTTGGGATACAATGAACAACTCTAATGAAGTGCTGCTGGAGTTTGTTGTAGCTAAAGATGAAGAACTCAGTCTGCAACATGTGTTGAATTATCCTAATCCGTTTGCCACTAAAACCCAGTTTTGGTTTGAGCACAATAAGCCCGGGCAAGACTTAAAGGTTCGTTTACAAATATTTACCCTATCCGGGAGAGTAATTAAAACCATGCAAAAGGCAATAAATACAACGGGCAACCGTTCAAGTGAACTGGAATGGGATGGGAGAGATGAATACGGTGACAGGGTTGGTAAAGGCGTATATTTTTACAAATTAACTGTTATTGCTCCTGGCAGGTTGAAAAAAGAAAAAATTGAAAAGCTGGTCATTTTTTAGATACCCGTAAAATTCAATACTTTCGACCCCCGTTTTAATGAGAACTGTTTAAAAACCCAATTAAAAAAACTATCATTCTAATGAGACCAACCGTGTTGAAACTAACTGTCGGATTTCTCTTGTTTTGTGGACTTGTCCCCGTTGCTAAATCTCAATCGACTGCCCGGCCAATTAATGTTGTAACGACTGCCGTTCCATTTTTGCGGATTTCTCCGGATGCACGTGCTGGTGGTATGGGGGATATTGGTGTTGCTACTTCACCCGATGCAGCAAGTGGTTTTTGGAACATGGGTAAAGTGGCTTTCAATGAATCCCAGGCTGGTGTGTTAGCCACCTATACTCCCTGGTTAAAAAATTTGGTGAATGATGTTTACCTGGCTTCTTTGTCGGGTTACTATAAATTAGATGAAATGCAGGCCATTAATCTCGGCCTTCGTTATTTCAGTTTGGGCAATATCCAGTTTACAGATGGCGTAGGTAATTCATGGGGAAATGGTAAACCCAGAGAGTTTAGTATTGACCTCGGTTATTCCCGTAAGCTTTCTGACAAATTGGGATTGGGTATTGCTTTACGCTATATCAATTCAGATTTGACCAACGGCGTTCCCTCCGGAAGCACCACTTATAAAGCTGGTAATTCAGTAGCCGGTGATATCGGTTTTTATTATAACGGTCATGATGAGGCAGGTGATGGCTTCGCATTTGGTGCTACCCTGACCAACCTGGGTTCTAAGATTTCCTATACCGGTAATGCCGATTCAAAAGATTTTATACCTGCAAACCTTGGACTGGGAACCACCTGGACCAAGAACTTCAACGAAGACAATAAACTCACATTTGGCTTAGACATTAATAAATTGTTGGTACCAACTCCACCTGCTGATCTCAGCGATCCTAATGCAGTAGCTGAGTATAGAAAAAAGGGTGTTGTTTCCAGTTGGTTCAGCTCTTTTGGCGATGCACCTGATGGCTTTAAGGAAGAAGTGAAAGAGTTCCAGGTTTCTGCAGGGGCTGAGTTTTGGTATAAAAACCAGTTTGCATTACGTGCAGGTTATTTCTTTGAAGATAAAACAAAAGGTAATCGCCGTTATTTTACTACAGGTATTGGCGTAAAGTATAATATTTTCGGGCTTAACTTTTCTTATCTTTTGCCTTCTGGTAGTGGTGTTACACAAAATCCATTGTCAAATACACTTCGCTTCTCTATCCTTTTTGACTTAGACCCGGCTGCCGGAGAAGGGGAAGAATAGAAAAGTTGCAGTTGCTGGTTACCAGTGAATAAATGAATTTAAAAATATCCTGTCTTTAAGACAGGATATTTTTTTAATACTATCCCTGGTCATCAATCAACCAGTGAATTATGAATAAAAATTTGGCGCAAGTCAGCGGGTAACCGGAAACTGGTAACCTGCCTACCGGACAGGCAGGCCGGAAACAACGTCTTCAACCGGCAACATTCTATATTTGCATCCTAAAAATAAATCATGGCTTACCGGATTGGCATAGGTGTCGATTTTCATCAATTGAAAGAAGGAAGGGACCTGTGGATAGGTGGAATAAAAATTGAACATACAAAGGGAGCTGTGGGCCACAGCGACGCAGATGTTTTGCTTCATGCTATTTGTGATGCCATGTTGGGCGCATTGAGCTTAGGCGATATTGGTGTTCACTTTCCCGATACCGATATGACCTATAAAAATATTGATAGCAAAATACTACTGCAGAAAACTGTTGAGATGATCAGGAAAGAGGGTTATTCTATCGTTAATATTGATAGCACTCTTTGCCTGGAACAACCGAAGATCAAACCTTATACAACTCAAATGCGACAGGCTATCGCCGCTATCGTCGGCATAACTGAAAAAGATATTTCAATTAAAGCAACTACAACAGAAAAAATGGGTTTTGTCGGTAGGGAAGAAGGATTAATGGCTCATGCAGTCGTGATGCTGGAGAAAGTTCAAATGGTTTAAAAGGTTGAAGAAGTTCCAGAGATTGCAGAGTAACCTTTTAAACGTTTAGACTCCTTAAACTTGTTGAACCTTTATATTTGCAAATAATGAATACCATCGAAATAAAAATCATCAATACCTCTTCCAACGACTTGCCTGCTTATGCCACCAGCGGTTCGTCAGGCATGGATATAAGAGCCAACCTCGGGACAGAAAAAACATTAAAGCCGCTGGAAAGAGCATTGATACCCACCGGCCTTTTTATGGAGATACCAGTAGGCCATGAAGTACAAATTCGCCCCCGTAGCGGTATGGCGATCAAACACGGTATCACCTGCTTAAACACTCCGGGAACCATTGATGCAGATTATCGCGGAGAAATTAAGGTTATTTTAATCAACCTTTCCAACGAGGACCAGGTCATACACCATGGCGACCGCATAGCCCAGATGGTTGTGCAAAAAATTGAAATAGCAACCTTGAAACCGGTAGAAGAATTGGAAGTAACAGAAAGAAATGCCGGGGGCTTTGGTCATACAGGCAAACGCTGAACTGGTTACCAGTTACCTGTTTCCGGTTGCCTGAGTTTCAAAACTTTCCTTTGGCAGAAAATATATGAAGAGTTATAGGGATTTAGAAATTTATAAGGAATCGAAGAGGCTGGCGATTGAAATTCATAAAGTGAGTTTACAGCTTCCAAAATTTGAACTTTTTGAAGAAGGGAGTCAAATACGTCGATCATCAAAATCTGTCACCTCCATGATTGTAGAAGGATATGGCAGAAGAAGGTACAAAGCCGATTTTATCAAATTTTTGGTATATGCCCAATCAGAATGTGATGAAACTATAGTTCATTTAGATTTTCTATTTGAGACTGAATCTTTAAAAGGCAACGATTCTTACTATAAACTTCAATCCGAATGCGACTTGTTGAGTAAGAAAATAAACAAATTCATTCAATGGGTTGAAAATAACTGGAATGATTTTCCGGATAAATAAACCGGTAACATGTAACCGGCAACCGGAAACAATTTATGACAAGAAAAATAATAATGATTAGAGCAACATTAATAGTAATAGTAGTTGGCTGTTTGATGGCATCCTGTCGCTCCACAAGAAAAATACAAACAGCAATTGCTAAAAAAGATTCAGTTACCATAGTCCCTGTGATCAACAAATCAGGAGAGGACTCAGCCGCAATCATAAAAGAAACCACTGCAAAAATGAATGCAGGGCTGATTGACTTTACTACATTTTCTTCCAAAGTAAAAGTGGACTATGAAGGCAGCGATGGAAAAAAATACGATGTCACGGCCAATCTCCGGATGTATAAAGACAGTGTGATCTGGATATCAATCACCGGCGCTTTGGGTATTGAAGGTATACGGGCTTATATTACTCCCGATTCTGTTAAGATTTTAAATAAAATGGATAAAGCCTACAGTGCGAGGAGTGTGGCTTATTTGCAGGAGGTGGTTGCATTGCCGCTGGACCTGCATTCACTGCAGGGTATTTTGATCGGTAACCCGGTATTTGTAGACAGCACTGTTATTTCTTATTCAAAAAATGGCGATGATATTTCGCTATTAACCATAGGTGAATGGTTTAAAAACCTGCTTACGCTGAATGCAGAACGCAGGATTGAAAACAGTAAGCTGGATGATATTGATAAAAACAGGAGCCGGACCTGCAATCTTAGTTATACAGACTACGAAAATAAGAAGGGTGTTAATTTTTCTACCAAAAGAAGAATTACGGTAGCTGAAAAATCCAAACTGGATATAAAGCTTGATTTTAAATCCTATGAATTTAATGAAACGTTAAGTTTTCCTTTTTCGATACCCAAAAATTATAAGAAAGATTAGTTGATAAAATTTATCGAAAATGCGGTCGTTATAGTGTTTCTGTTCTTAAACCCTGTTTGCTAATCCAAAATTCTGAATATGCACAAATTATTGTTTACGGTCCTGGCATTTTTGGGAATTGCTGGCTTTGTTGCAGCACAAAGTTCTGATAAGGCTGAATTGGAAAGAGAAAGAAAAGAAATACAAAATGAGTTGAAAGAAATCCAGGGGATGTATAATAAGGTGAAAGGGCAAACAAAGCAATCCCTGGGACAGTTGAATATGTTAGCGAGGAAGATCACGTTGCAGGAGCGTTATATTGCCAGTATCAATAAAGAGATTCGTTTTATCGATGATGACATCTACCGCAGTAACCTGGAAATTTATCGCCTGCAAAAGCAGTTGGATACGTTGAAGTCAGAATATGCCAAAACAATCGTGTATGCATATAAGAACCGAAGCAGTTTTGATTATGTAAATTTTATTTTTTCCGCCAATAGTTTTAATGATGCTATTCGCCGGGTGGCTTATCTGAAAAGCTACCGGGCTTACAGGGAGCAGCAGGTAACTACTATTAACGAGACACAGCAGTTGATCGCCAAACGCCAGGAGCAACAATTGGGAAGAAAGCAACAGAAGAGTACAGCCCTGCAATCCCAGACCACGCAACGCAATGAATTGGCGGAACAAAAGAAAGAGAAAGACAAAGTTGTGACGGAGTTAAAATCACAAGGAAAAGATTTGCAGAAACAAATTGCAGCAAAAAAGAAACGTGACCGTGATCTCAGGAATGCCATTGCTGCCATTGTAAGAAGAGAAATTGAGGCAGAGGCAAAGAAAGCAAAAGAAAAGATGGCTGCCGAGAAGAAAGAAAGAGACAGGATCGCAGCCGAGAAAAAGAAAGAACTGGCATCGGCAAGTCCCACTACACCAGCCGCAACTCCTGCAAAGCCTGAAGTAGCGGAGAAAAAAGTTATCAGTTACCTGGAAGTGGATGCAAAAGATATTGCACTGGGTGCCGATTTCTCCAATAACCGGGGCAA
The DNA here is from genome assembly GCF_042434975.1 of Terrimonas alba. NCBI lineage: Bacteria > Pseudomonadati > Bacteroidota > Chitinophagia > Chitinophagales > Chitinophagaceae > Terrimonas > Terrimonas alba. The sequence goes on along the minus strand of NZ_JBHMQM010000007.1, from coordinate 365,139 downwards.
ACTCCCCTGGCCGGTTGATAAAAAAGTTGTGCTGATACCATTTGGGCGTTATGAAGTACCTGGTTTTGAGAAGATATATGATGATAATCCCGGTATCACAATTGGTACTCCCGCCGGCTCACCGGTAAAAGCGGTATTTGATGGTGAAGTAATAGCTGTTCATAACTATGGCGAAGCTGCCGCCGTCGTTGTTCGCCATGGAAAATATTTTACTTCATATGGTAACCTATCAGCTGTAAATGTAGGTAAAGGGGCTACCGTTAAGACAGGTCAGACAATCGGCCGTGCAGGAGATGCTGATGACGGATCGGGGGGCCAGATCAATTTCATGCTGATGATCGAAAATAAAAACGTAAACCCGGCCGGATGGTTGCGTCGTTAAAGAAATTGAAGAAATTGAAAAGTAAAACTCCCTGTATTGGCAGGGAGTTTTTTATTTAAAGAAATCGTTCGTATAATTTTTCGTAAACCGGGATGATATTGCTGATATCATATTTTTTAGCATGTTCAGCAGCATTGAGTTTAAATTTCTTTAGTACATCATCCTGGGTTAAAATATCCAGTGCGTATTCGCTCATCGCCGATATGTCGCCGATATTAGCCATATAACCAGTTTCACCCTGTATCATTATTTCTTTTAAACCTCCGGCGTTAGTCGATACTACCGGAACACCAGCGGCCATAGCTTCCAGTGCGGCCAAACCAAAGCTTTCATAATCCGAAGTCAGCAAAAACAGATCAGCAATAGCTAAGATATCTTCCATTTGTTCCTGCTTACCTACAAAGCGAACATCATCGCATACACCCAATGAACGGCTTAGCTCTTCCGCCATCTGTCTTTCCGGGCCATCACCCACAAATAATAATTTTGATGGGAGTTGCTTATGCACTTCGTGAAAGATCTTTACCACGTCCTGCACACGTTTTATTTTTCTGAAGTTGGAAGCATGTAATAAGATGCGCTCACCATTAGGAGCTATTACTTTTCTAAAGGCATCGATCGGTTTGCGGGTGAAACGTTGTACATCTACGAAGTTGTAGATTACTTCGATTTCTTTTTCAATTGTAAACGTTTTATTCGTTTCGTCTCTCAGGTTCGCTGATACTGCCGTGATAGCATCGCTTTGATTGATAGAAAAAGCGACGACGGGAGCATACATTTTATCGCGGCCTACAAGGGTAATGTCTGTGCCATGCAAAGTTGTAATAACCGGTATTTGTTTTCCTTCCTTTTCCAATATCTTTTTAGCCATATAAGCCGCCGAAGCATGCGGAATAGCGTAATGGACATGTAAGAGGTCAAGGTCATTATTTTTTATGACATCAACCATGGTACTCGCCAATGCTGTCTCATAGGGAGGATAATCAAACAAAGGATAAGTAGGCACCTGTACTTCATGATAAAAAATGTTTGGAATAAATCCATTCAACCGGACAGGCTGCTGGTAAGTAATAAAATGAACCAGGTGGCCTTTCTGAGCAAGGGCTTTTCCCAATTCAGTAGCCAGAACACCGCTGCCACCGAAAGTAGGATAGCAAACAATTCCAATTCTCATAAATTATAAATTGCTTATAACAACCCTAAGGTAACAGTTTTTGTAGCAGGAAGGTTTACTGTTCAACTTAAATATTTATTTTTAATGCTTGTCTGCCGTCAGGCTGGTTTATTAATTAACCGTCTAAATCAATTTAGTTAGAAAAATTTCAAATACATGAGAGGCATATTATTTTTCTGTATCCTTTTAGCGACAAATTTTGTTGCTTCCGCTCAAAAAGAAGACTCACTGCTGATCCGTCGTATTGCTGATGAGATCTTATTAAATGGTAAGGCGTATAACAATCTTCATTATCTCACCAAACAGATTGGCGCCAGGCTGGCCGGTTCGACCGGTATGGTGAAAGCTGAACAATGGGGATTCAAAATAATGCAGGAAAGTGGTGCGGAAAAAATTTGGTTGCAGGAATGCATGGTTCCGCATTGGGTAAGAGGTGGAAAGGATGAAGCCGGTGTGTTAAGTTTTCAATCATCGGCAAGTAGTGTTGGTTCTAATAAAATGACCCGCAAGCTGGATATTATTGCTCTAGGCAATTCAGTGGGCACAGGTTCAAAAGGTGTTGTTGATAATGTGGTGCTTGTGAATTCATTTGAAGACCTGGAAAAAAAGAAGGACCTGGTCAACGGTAAAATTGTTTTTTACAATTATAAATTCAATGATACCTATGTTAATACATTTTGGGCTTATCGGGATGCCGGACAATACCGGGGGCAGGGTCCAAGCCGTGCAGCGAAATATCGTGCAGCAGCAGTAATCGTTCGTAGCATGAGCAATAGCGTTGACAACAACCCCCATACAGGTGCGACCAATTATGACTCCGGCTATGCAAAAATTCCGGCCGTTGCAATTGGTTTAAGAGATGCAGATTGGCTCGCTGCCGAATTGGAGAAAAAAGCCGTAACAGTTTATTTGAAAACAAATGGAAAAATGTTGCCGGACACCATTGGGCATAATGTGATTGGTGAATTGATGGGCTCTGAATTCCCCAATGAAATTATAACTATCGGTGGGCATCTCGACAGTTGGGATAATTGCGAAGGAGCGCATGACGATGGGGCTGGTTGCGTACAAACCATGGAAGTGTTGAGGGCATTTAAAGCCATTGGCTACAAACCTAAAAGAACGATTCGGTTTGTGTTGTTTGCTAACGAAGAAAACGGGTTGCGCGGTGGCGCCAAATATGCTGAAGAGGCAAAAGCACAAAATGAAAAACACATTTTTGCGTTGGAGAGTGATGCCGGTGGTTTTACGCCAAGAGGTTTTGGATTTACTGTATCAGATGAGCAATTGAAGAAAGTGATGGAATGGAATCCCCTGATCGCTCCTTATGGCGCAGGTAACTTTGTAAAAGGCGGTGGCGGTGCTGATATTGGTCCTTTGAACCGAACATTTGGAACGCCAGTGGCAGGGTTGAATCCGGATACACAGCGATATTTTGATATTCACCATGCCCGCAATGATGTGTTTGAAAATGTAAATAAGAGGGAGTTGGAATTAGGAGCAGTGAATATGGCGGCGTTGATTTATTTGATAGATAAATACGGATTGTGATAAACTAGCTCATTAAATTTTCAATAGCAGTATGAACAGATGCAAAAGGGAAAGACTCAATTACTTTTTGCATCTGTTTTTTTATTTCATCAGTACAAAGATTGCCGATGCTTCCTTCATGCGTATGGCTGACAGAAGTTTGGTAAGTAAAATTTCCTGCTTCAATATCCAATCCTATTTTCTTATAAGCATCACGAAAAGGCATACCTGCATTTACCAGTTTGTTTACTTCCTCCACACTAAACAGGTATTTGTATTTTTCATCAGCCAATATATCTTTTTTCACTTCAATGTTTGATAACATCAGCCCTGCCATTTCAATACAATCTTTCAAGGTCTTAAATGCAGGAAACAAATGTTCTTTCAGCAATTGCAGGTCGCGGTGATAACCCGATGGAAGATTCGTGGTCATTAGCATGATCTCATTTGGCAAAGCTTTGATCTGGTTGCAATGTGAACGGATCAATTCAAATACATCCGGGTTTTTTTTATGCGGCATGATGCTGCTGCCTGTAGTCAGCTCTGCGGGGAAACTGATGAAACCAAAATTTTGGTTCAGGTAAAGACATGCATCCATGCTGAGTTTGGCCAGGGTATCCGCTACATTGGCCAAAGCCTGGGCAACAATTCTTTCGGCTTTACCTCTTCCCATTTGTGCATAGACTACATTGTAGTTCAGATCCGCAAAGCCCAACAACCTTGTTGTCATCGAGCGGTTGATAGGAAAAGAAGAACCATAACCTGCAGCTGATCCCAGCGGATTTTTATTCACCACATCATATGCAGCCCTGATTGTAACCGTATCATCTACCAGGCTTTCGGCATAGGCGCCAAACCATAAGCCAAAAGACGAAGGCATGGCTAGTTGTAAATGCGTATAGCCCGGGAAAAGATGTGCTTTATATTTTTCACTTTGGGTTTGCAACAAATCGAAAAAAGGCTGAATAGTTTTTACCAGTTCTTCCAGCTCATTGCGAAGAAAAAGTTTTACGTCAACCAAAACCTGGTCGTTGCGGCTGCGGGCAGAATGAATTTTTTTTCCGGTATCACCCAGCTTTTGCGTCAATAGTAATTCAATCTGGGAATGAATGTCCTCCACATCATCCTGTAACCGGAAATCACCATTTTGTATCTGCCGGTAAATATTTTTTAGTTCTGCCTGTAATTGTGTGAGTTCATTTTTGGTCAACAAGCCAACTGATTCCAGCATTGCTATATGCGCCAACGAGCCTTGCACATCAAAAGCTGCCAGGTACATATCCATTTCCCTGTCTTTACCAACAGTAAACGTTTCTACTTCTTTCAGGGATGCTTTATCTTTTTGCCAAAGTTTCATACGTAGATAGTTTCCAGTTTCCGGTTACTGGTTCCCGGTTTTTTTATCCGAAAAGTCATTCCAGGTATTTTCAACCCAGAGGATGAATTTGTTTATTTTCGTACTTTGTATTTCACATTGGTTATAGTTCTTTGTCCGGGTAACAGGAAACCGGTAACAGGTAACTATACCAATTCTTCCACCAATTTTATATATGTTTCTATTCCTTCCTTTATCTCGTCGATGTAAATATATTCATCAGCAGTATGACTTCTCGCTGAATCACCAGGCCCCATCTTTAGCGTTGAAAAGGGCATCAACGCTTTGTCGGAAGTAGTAGGTGAACCGTAATAACCTCTGCCTAACTTAATACCTGCTTTTACCAGCGGATGATCTAAGGAGATAGAAGTAGATTTCATCCTTGTAGTCCGCGGCTTGAACTTGCTCTTCAGGTTTTTTTGCAACGCATCCAATATCTCGTCAAAAGTGTACAACTCATTTACCCGCACATCGATCACAAATTTGCATTGAGAAGGTACCACGTTGTGTTGCACATTTTCGGTGGAAATGACTGTCACTGTAAGCCTTGACTCGCCCAGCAACGGACTTACCTTTTCAAATTTGTAATTGCGTATCCACTGTATATCGTCCACAGCTTTGTACAGCGCATTCTCACCTTCGTTGCGTGCAGCGTGACCGGCACGTCCCTCGGCGGTACAATCTATTACCATCAGTCCCCGCTCAGCAACAGCCATTTCCAATTTGGTTGGTTCGCCGACAATACCGCAGTCAATTTTGCCGAGATAAGGTAAAACCAGTTCAATACCATTTACACCACTTATCTCTTCTTCGGCGCTTGCTGCAAAGACAACATTATATTTTGTATCCTTCCTATCATAAAAATACCGGAAGGTTGCCAGCAGCGATACCAGGCATCCGCCAGCATCGTTACTTCCCAGCCCGAATAGTTTTCCATCTTTTTCAAAAGGGCTGAACGGATCAAACGTGTACCCTTTATTGGGCTTCACAGTATCGTGATGGGAGTTGAGCAAAATGCTGGGCTTGTTGGCATCGTAGTATTTGTTTAATGCATAAACATTGTTGCCAACCCTTGCATGCTCAATTTCTTTTGAACCGATAAACCGGCAAAGAATCCCGGCTGTTTCATCTTCTTCCTTGCTAAAGGAAGGAGTGGCTATTAATTCTTTCAACAGGTTGATAGCATCGTCCTGTAATAGTTGCAGATTGTTACTCATTTACAATAGTTGTGCCGGATGAACCGCTTATTAACTCACTTAGATTTTCGGCTTTACCAATGATCACTTTTTTTACACCGCTGTTCAATGCCGTGAAAGCATTATCCAGTTTAGGAATCATGCCGGCGAAAATCTTTTGCTTCGCCTTTAATTGTTTGTAGTAGGTGGGGGTGATTTCTGAAATGACGGTACTGTCGTCATCAGCATTTAATAAAACCCCGCTTTTGTCAAAAGAATAGATCAGGCTGACATCAAAATGATCACTCAGGCCTTTTGCCAATTCCTGCGCAATCGTATCGGCATTGGTATTTAATAAAAGCCCCTGCTGATCGTGGGTGATAGGGGCAAAGACAATGGCAATATTCTGATCGAGGAGGCTGGTGAGTAAACCTGCATTAATAGCATCTACATCACCCACGAAACCATAGTCAAGAATCGGGTGCTTTCTTTTATGGGCCAGGATAGCATCGCCATCAGCACCACAAAGGCCCATCGCATTGCATTGATTCGCTTGCAGCTGTGCCACGATATTTTTGTTGATATAACCGGCATACACCATCGTTACGATCTTCAATGTTTCTGCATCGGTTATTCTTCTGCCATCGACCAATTGCTGTTCAATACCTAATTTTTCGGCCAGCCTGGTCGCTAATTTTCCACCACCATGCACCAATATTTTCTTTCCTTCAATTGAGGCAAAATTTTTAAGAAATGATGAAAGCACTTTTTCATCATCAATGATATTGCCACCAATCTTTATAATAAATAGTTTATCCATTTGATCGTAGTATCTCTGAAAGTACAGCTTGTGCCGCCCATACCCGGTTAGATGCTTCCTGTGTAACAATACTGTTTTTTCCGTCCAGCACTTCATCACTTAATTCCACATTTCGTCTTACCGGCAGGCAATGCATTACTTTAGCACTGTTGGTTAGTTCCAGCTTTTTATTGCTTAGCATCCAGCGGGGATCGCTTTCATAAATTTTTCCATAGTCATTAAAGGTGCTCCAGTTTTTTACATACACAAAGTCCGCATCTTTCAACGCCTCATCCTGGTTATGAGTAATAGTAGCGCCTTTGGTAAATTCTTCGCTGAGCTCATAATCTTCCGGGTGGGCGATGACAAACTCAGCCTTACCCCATGCATTCACCCACTGCGAAAAGCTATTGGCCACACATTGTGGTAAAGGTTTAACGTGAGGCGCCCATGTCAATACGACCTTGGGTTTATTATTAACTGATTGTAAGCATTCCGTAATTGTTATAATATCCGTCAACGACTGTAGCGGATGAAGTGTGGCACTTTCCAAACTCACAACGGGTATGCCTGCATATTTAATAAATTGCTTCATGTACAACTCGCTATAATCATCTTCACGGTTTTTCAGCGATGGAAATGTGCGGATGGCCAATATGTCAAAATATTTTCCGAAGATGGGAGCAGCATCTTTCACATGTTCCACTGTATTCCCGCTCATGATCGCTTCTTCTTCAAACTCGAGTTGCCAACCTTCGCTTCCCACGTTGAAAACTATAGCTTCCATACCCAGGTTTTGTGCTGCAATCTGTGTGCTCAGCCTGGTACGCATGCTGGGATTGAGGAAGAGGCAACCTATTCGTTTATTCGTACCAAGTAATTTATCCTTGAACGGATCTGATTTATAAGTTAAGGCCTGTTTTACTAAAGTGCCGATGTCCTTTACATCATGAACAGAAATAAAATTTCTCATCTTTAATGAACGGGGGTTGGAGTGGGAACCAGTTTTTGTATTTCTTCTTTTAGTGATTCGATAAATTGTTCAGCATCTCTTCTTTTCAAACCCAGCGAAGGCAATAAACGAATTACATTGGGCTTAGCCTCACCGGTAAATATCTTTTGTTCCCACAATAAATTTTTCTTCAGGTCTTTCAAATCTTCCGGAACGTCAAAACCGATCATCAATCCCCGGCCCCGAACATTTTTTATTTCAGGAATTGCATTCAACTCATCTCTCAGGTATTTACCCACCATCACCGCATTGCCCATCAGTTTTTCTTCTTCAATGATTTCCAACACGGCCAGTGCCGCAGCACAGGCCAGGTGATTGCCGCCAAAAGTGGTACCCAATTGAAAATGCTTTGGCTTGATATGCGGCGCCACGATAATACCTGCAACAGGAAATCCATTACCCATGCCTTTAGCCATGCTATAAATGTCAGCATTTACGCCGGCGAAATCATGGCTGAAAAATTTGCCTGATCTTCCATAACCACATTGTACACTATCGGCAATATAGACAGCGCCATATTTATCGCAAAGGCTGCGGATTTTTTTCAGAAAACTTTCTTCTGCTACGTTGATACCGCCAACACCCTGTATGCCTTCGATTATCACGGATGAAATTTCCTTGCCATTTTTCGCAAAGCATTCCTCTAAAGCATCCTCGTCATTAAACGGAAGAAAGATCACATTGTCGGTTTCATTAACAGGGGCGATATAGTTTTTATTATCAGTTGCTGATACGGCTAAAGATGTTCTGCCATGAAAAGCTTTATTAAAAGCAATGATCTTTTTTCGGCCATTATGAAATGAAGCCAGTTTCAATGCATTTTCATTGGCTTCGGCGCCGCTGTTGCAAAGGAATAACTGGTAATCTGTTTTGCCGGATACTTTTCCCAATTTCTCAGCCAACTGCTGTTGCAGCGGGATGCGTATGGAGTTGGAGTAAAAAGCAATTTTTTCTAATTGCTCTTCAATACGCTTTACCCAATGCGGATGAGTATGTCCGATACTGATCACAGCATGTCCGCCATAAAGGTCAAGGTACTGTTCGCCCTTATCATCCCAAACATAAGAGCCTTTGGCCTTTACAATAGTAATTTCATTGATGGGATAAACGTCAAATAAATTCATTTATTTAATTTTCAATTGTTGCAAAGAGGGTTTATATACCAGGAAAGGTGAAGCTTCTTTAATCCAGGCAGCTTCTTCGTCCTGTATTTTTGTTTTTACTTCTTTCCACTGCGACTTATTGTCAAAATAGTCCAGTATCAACTGATCACCGGTAAGTAGTTCAATAGCCATTTTATCATTAAATGCTTCATACTTCCCTTCTTTCCAGGCGAATTCCGGTGTCTTTTCTTTGATATATTTAATTAGCCGCAGGCTGTGAGAAAGCGAATGATACTTTTTTTCATTATTCAGCATCAGGTGAAGCCCGCTACAGGTATTATTCGCATGTTTGTGAAATACCGGGATAAACTTTGTAGGTCTTATCACTACATGCTTATTAAAAGTGGGGTGTTTGTTATCATTCCAGTCTTCCTGGAATATCCAATCCAAAAAGGGAGATCCGATCAATTCAAAGGGCAACGTGGTTCCCCTCCCTTCACTGATATTGGTACCTTCCCACAGACATTGACCACTATAAAGTGAACAGACTAGTGGTGACGGAATATTAGGTGAAGGAGAAATGAACACATAATCTCTTTCACGAATCGGATCGATGATCAGCTCCCAGTCTGCTTCCAGTTTATTTTTAAAATATCGACACAGCTCACCAATTGTAAGACCATGCCGGTGAGGCAGACCTTCCAGCCCAATGAAGGAAGCGTATGATTTAGGCATTCTTGTTCCTTCTACATGCCTGCCGGCCGGATTTGGTTTATCGGGAACAATAATTTTTATTTCGAGATGATGAAGAGTAATTGATTTTAACAGCAGCCAGATAGTAGAAATAAAAGTGTAGTAACGGCTGCCGGTGTCCTGCAGGTCGATAATTAATGTATCAATCCCTGCAAGTTGTTGTGCCGAAGCAGTTAATGAAGATTCATTGTTACTGTAGAGTGATACCCATTCCACTTTTTCGGAAAATTGGCGATAAGCCGAAGTATCATCTAGTTTTTCCTGGTCCTGCAGTTCGCCAAAAAGACCGTGTTCAGGGATAAACACCTTTTTAAGCAATCCTTTTTCAATCAGCCATTGAAAAGAATATTTTTTAGAAGAAAGATGCCAGGCTGTTTGATTGCAAACTAATCCTATCCGGCTGCTTTTTGTAATAATATTATGTTGCAGCAGATACTTCATTTGCTAAAAACCTTGTGGTTTTAATTTGAGGCCCGCAGTCTCATCGAGACCGAAAGCCAGGTTCATATTTTGTACAGCTTGCCCGCTGGCGCCCTTTAATAAATTATCACTCGCAGAATGTACTACCAGTTTACTACCCACTTTCTCCAGTTGTATAACAGCCTTGTTAGTATTTACTACCTGCTTTAAGAAAATAGGATCATTACTAATATGGGTAAACGGATGGCTGCTATAAAAGTCGGCGAATAATGCTGTCATCTCTTCGAGGCTTTGCTCGCAGTGAATGGTCGAGCTTACAAAAATGCCCCTCGTGAAATCGCCTCTCCAGGGTACAAAGCTAAGATCAAGATCAGAATCGGGCTGCAATTGCAATAATGATTCGCCAATTTCACCCAAATGTTGATGGGTAAGCGTTTTATAAGCCTGTATATTGTTGGCCCTCCAGCTAAAGTGTGAGGTAGCCGATAATGATTGCCCTGCCCCTGTAGACCCGGTAATGCCTGTTGTATAAATTTCATCCAGCAAACCAGCCTTTGCAAGCGGTAACAATCCTAACTGGATGGTAGTAGCAAAACATCCCGGGTTGGCAATATTGTGAGCTGAGCGGATCTTTTCCCGGTTTAATTCAGGTAAACCGTAAACAAAGTAACGATCGCCCAGTTGTGAATTTTTGACTAACCGAAAGTCATTGGCGAGATCAATGATCTTGACCTTTTCGTCAATCTCATTTTCGGAGAGGAACTTTCGTGACTCACCATGTCCTAAGCAGAGAAAGAGCACATCAATGTCATTGCTTAAATCCCCGGTAAACTTCAGGTCTGTATCACCAATCAAATCCTGGTGAACAGCGTGAACTGGTTTGCCCACATTACTGCGACTATGAATAAAAGAAACAGTGGTATCCGGATGGTTAATCAATAAACGTATGAGTTCGCCACCCGTATATCCTGCTCCACCAATAATTCCAACTTTTATGGCCCCCTCCCGACCTCCCCCTTTAGGTGAGGCCATCTGCGCACTAACCTCGCTTTTTGTAGATTCTTTTTTTGCCATATCCTCTTCGTAAATCAAAAATTTAAAAATTAATTAGCACCACCGCTTATCAGGGTCTGTGTTATGCTAGGCCCCTCCTTGGGAGGGGTTTGGGGAGGCCGCTTCTTTTACCAAATGATACATCATAGTTTGATTGCCAAATATGCGGCTAAAGCCTCTTACATCATTGCCGGTAAAGCCGGTGTTCATTTCACCATACTTGCCAAATTTGCTATTCATCAGGTCGTATTTGCTTTCAATACCTATTACCTGGAAACGATAAGGAAGTAGTTGAACAAATACATCACCGGTAACATTGCGCTGGCTGTTTTCTAAAAATGCTTCTATATCTCTCATCACCGGATCAAGAATTTGACCTTCATGCAGCCAGTTGCCGTAAAATTGTGCCAATTGATCCTTCCAGTTTAGCTGCCATTTGGTAAGCACATGTTTTTCGAGGGCATGATGCGCTTTTAAAATAACCATGGGAGCGGCTGCTTCAAAACCCACCCGACCTTTTATCCCGATGATGGTATCGCCAACATGTATATCCCGGCCGATGCCGTAAGGACCAGCCATTTTTTGCAAATATTGAATGGCTTCTGACGGATGATCAAAAGAAAGTTCATTTACTTTTTTCAACTCGCCTTTTTCAAAATGTAGTACTACTTCTTCGCTGCCTGTGCTGGTGACTTGTGTCGGCCAGGCTTCTTCCGGTAATATGCCTTTGCTGGAAAGTGTTTCTCTGCCACCCACACTTGTTCCCCACAGTCCTTTATTGATAGAGTAAGCCGCTTTTTCAAAATTCATTTCGACGCCTTTTGCTTTCAGGTATTCGATCTCAGCCTCACGGCTCAATTGCAGGTCGCGGATAGGAGTGATGATCTCAACACCGGGAATCATAATATGAAAGATCATGTCAAATCTCACCTGGTCGTTGCCGGCGCCGGTGCTTCCATGCGCTACGGCATCAGCCTGCAACTCTTCGGCATAAGATGCAATGTGTAACGCCTGGCTCAATCTCTCAGCAGAAACACTTAAGGGGTAAGTATTATTTTTTAAAACATTACCATAAATAAGGTATTTGATAATGCTATCGTAATAACTTTTTACAGCATTCACTGTCTTGTGCGAAGCCACACCCAATTTATAGGCATGTGCTTCTATCTGCTTTAACTCTTCTTCGGTAAAACCACCTGTATTAACAATGATGCTGTGAACTTCATAACCTTTTTCTTCACTCAAATATTTTACACAATAAGAAGTATCTAAACCACCGCTAAATCCAAGAACAACTTTTTTTGACATCTTAGTAATTACTCGCTTTTAGAAATTGAAAAAATGATGAAACAATGCTTTCAGCTTACTGCCTCCGCTGCTGTTGTTGCTACCCGGTTTTTCCTTTTTCAGGAAAGGACGCAGAAGCTTCCATTGTTTGAAGCGAAGCAGACGTTCAAAGCCTTTTACATTCTCTTTGAAATACTCTTTTGTTTCTTCGGGCTCATAATGATCCTTAGGATCGAAGAGCATGGCGGTGCACATACAGTTTTTTCTTTCCTTGCTCATCAATATGTCGTAGTTCACACAACTTTTGCAGCCGGCCCAGAAAGCTTCGTCCTGCGTAAGCTCTGAATAAGTAACCGGTTCATAACCCAGGTCTGAATTGATCTTCATAACGGCAAGGCCGGTTGTCAATCCAAAAATTTTTGCTTCGGGGTATTTTTGACGGGAGAGGTTAAATATTTTTTGTTTGATAGATTTAGCTACGCCACTCTTTCTGAAAGCCGGAGAAACGATAAGCCCACTATTGGCAACATATTCTCCATGACTCCAGGTTTCGATATAGCAAAAACCTACCCATTCGCCGGATTTGGTAAGGGCAATTACAGCTTTACCTTCATCAATCTTCATTTCGATGTATTCAGGGCTGCGTTTGGCAATACCTGTGCCCCGGGCTTTTGCCGAAGACTCCATTTCATCGGTAATGATAGTTGAATATTTTTTGTCATCCTGGGTAGCTACCCGAATGATGATCTCTTGATTGTCCACGTTGAAAAGAATTGAATATTGTGCGGATGACCAGTCCTGATACATTTTCCGGAGAAACATTCACTGACAGGGGCCGTGGTAAGTGGTTCGTCCTGTCAGCACTCAGGGCGGCGTCGGGGGCGACAAAAAGTAAACAGATCATAGCCTACAGCATACACACCAGTAGTAATGGGTGCATGAAATGCCATTTGCTTCGTATGTGTCAAAATATTGTTCACGTTTACAAACAAATTGTAAATTGAGGCACAAATGTATAATAATAATCTGTTTAAGACGACAAATTTTTTGTTATAAATAATTAAGGCTTATGGAACAGCTAAAAGCTGGAAGCAAACGAGGAACATCAGGTGTTAAGAAAGTTTTTCGAACGTTTGTTATTATTTTAATTCTGTTCCTGGCAGGATACATTTACTGGAAATATTATTACCCTTATACAAGCGATGGCGTTAAATCGGGCTATTTGAATTTTGCAGTGCGTAAAGGACAATTATTTAAAACCTATGAAGGAAAACTGATACAGGAAGGCATTCGCAGCAAAACAGCCGGAGCCATTCAGTCAAACGAATTTGAGTTTTCCATCAAAGACAAAAAGATCTTCGATGTACTAAAAGTGAACAGCGGGAAAATTTTTGACTTGCATTACAAAGAGTACAACGGCGTCATTCCATGGCGGGGTAATACAAGATATATTGTAGATAGCATCATCTCTATGAGGGATCCTGAAAAAGGATACTAGTTAGCCAGCAACAGGAAAATGGCAGGTTGTTTATGAATGTCAATCTTTTCTTTTTTCCAGTCAGCAACGGATTTCGTTTTTATCCATTCTTTTTCACCCGTAATATTAACCGCCAGGCAAAGCTTAGTTGAAGGTTTGCAGGTTTTCACCAGGGTTTCCAGCAATTGGTTATTACGATAGGGTGTTTCAATAAAAAGTTGTGTGCAGTTTTTCTTTGCCGAATCAGCTTCCATCTCCCTGATGTAATGCATTCTTTGTTGATTATCGATGGGAAGATAACCTACGAACCGAAACTGCTGTCCATTCATGCCGCTAGCCATTAAGGCTAACAGTATAGAATTCGGACCCACCAAAGGTCTTATCACTACATTCATTTCCTGCGCTGTAGCCACCAGTAATTGACCAGGGTCGGCAATACCGGGGCAGCCGGCTTCGCTGACAATACCAATCGTTTTTCCATCTTTCAATTTTTGCCTGAACGTTTGAACAGCTTCTTCTTCAGCTTTATGAATGGGGAACCATTCATATTCATCGATCACCATTTCTTTCCACAACTGTTTCAGGAATCGTCGGGCTGTTCTTTCGTTTTCCACAAAAAAAACCTGGCAATTTTTTACAGCGTCCAACACATAAGCCGGGATTGTATGAAGACCGTTTTCGTCTAATAAAGAGGGAATCAAATAAACAACGGCTTTTTGCATACTACGTGGTTTTTACCTGGCGAACAGTTAATGTAGCTGCGATGATGGCATATGCCGGAGCGAAAAGAATCACCAAATGCATCAGGTAAAATAAGAAGCCATTCGTGATGGCCAATCCTTTATGCTTACCAATAAACTGGATGCTTTGGCTGGTGCTGTATTTGGCACGGGCAAAACCATAGTCCAACATAGAAAAACCAAAATAATAACATTCAACTACCAATACAATGAGCGGTGTTATCCAACCAACGACGGGAACAAGGCATAACAGAATCAATCCAACAAGATAGACCGTTTGCCAAAAGCAATTGCGCATGGCAATATAAACACCCCGTGCTGCTTCTGATTTTATCTCCGGCCAATTTGGCGAATGATCGTTATTTTCTAATATGAACTCTGTTTTTCGGCTCAGGTAAGCAAACACCGGCGAACCGATGATCAGGCAGATATATTTGAAAAATGAAAAATAGAAAAGCAATAACACCAACCAAAGTATAACGCCGGTAAAAGTGAAAAGAAATCCCAGGAAACTGTTTTCAAATTTTTGGATCCAGTTACTCAGTTGCAGAATATGCGTAATGTATTCAATGACGGCTGTAGCTGATTTGCCAAAGAAATACATGGCTGCAATAAACAAAATGGTATAAATAAGTCCCGGAATTACTACCCATTTCCACAGCTTATGCTGTGAAATGAAACGATGCGCCTCGGTCCAAGATTGGATAGTTATTACAATTTCTTTTAGCAACTCTTATTTTTGAGAGGTAAATATAATGGATTAAGCTACAAGAGACAATTGGCAACAGGCAATAAGCAAAGGATAAGTTTCCGGTTACCTGTTGCCGGTAACTAGCAAGAAGATGAAAAAGCTATCGTTAGATTTTTATAGGAGAGATGATGTGCTGTTGATTGCCCGTGAATTGATGGGAAAACTATTGGTGACAAAAAAAGATGGGGTCATTACGTCGGGACGCATTGTAGAATGCGAAGCATACGCCGGTTTCCCGGATAAAGCATCACATGCTTTTGGAGGGAGAAGAACAAAACGTAATGAAGTTATGTATGCCGATGGCGGCCTGGCTTATGTTTATCTCTGTTATGGCATTCATCATTTATTTAATGTGGTGACGCATGAAAAGGATACACCGCATGCGATTCTTATTCGTTCACTGGAGCCGGAAAAGGGAATCAGGGACATGTTGATCAGAACAGGTAAAAATGGTTTGGATAACACATTGACAAAAGGGCCGGGCAATGTTTCCACAGCATTAGGCATCCATACAAATGATACTGGCACATCATTGCTAGGCGGTACCATTTATTTGATGGACGATGGCTTTGCCTATACCAAAAATGAAATAGCAACATCACCACGCATTGGCGTTGACTATGCGGGTGAAGATGCTTTGTTGCCTTACCGTTATTATATAAAAGGAAATCCTTTTGTGAGCGGTAAACCGCGATAGTCAATTAGTCAACGTAGTCATACACATCAAATAGACGAGTATCACTCAGGATTGATAATGACCTGTTGACTGATATGTCTTCTATGACTTTTTCCTCTTAAGATTGTATCTTGAAAACCAAAATATACCGATTGCCAATAACCAACACTAAGCAAAGAACGAAGATCATTGCATTATTAGCCGGAGTCATCATTGCCTTATTTCTTTATTTCGTCAATCCTTTCCGTGTCAATGCCGGAGGTGTAAATGTATTGGCTGTTGCCGGTTTAATGATTACCTGGTGGGTAGGGGAAGCATTGCCGATGCCGGTAGTAGCTTTAGTTCCGCTTGTTCTTTTCCCCCTACTGAAAATATCATCGATGGAAGAAGCGGCTTCCCCCTATGCCAACCCGGTTATTTTTTTATTTATGGGTGGGTTTATGTTGGGGCTTGCCATAGAGAAGTGGAACCTCCATCGCCGTATTGCTTTAAACATCATCCGGCTTACCGGCACCAGCGGCGACCGTATTGTGCTGGGATTTATTCTGGCGACTGGGTTGTTGAGTATGTGGCTGAGTAATACCGCCACCACCATGATGATGTTCCCCATCGCTTTGTCGGTTATACATGTAATGAAGGAGAATAATAACAGCAGCGGCAACATCGCTAATTTTTCTCTGACCATTATGCTGGCTATTGCGTATGCTTCCAACATAGGAGGGATTGCCACTATTATCGGCACACCACCAAACGTGGCTTATGTTGCTTATATAGAAAAAAAATATGCATATTCCGTGGACTTCCTTGGCTGGATGATGATGTGCACGCCGCTGGCTATTTTATTACTGTTCTGTCTATACTGGGTGATGGTTAAATGGCTTTTCCCTAATCATATTAAATCGGATATGGCCACACGGCAATTGATAAGAGATGAACTCGCCGAACTAGGTCCTGTTTCCGTTAATGAAAAAAGGGTGCTGGCTATATTTTTAGGAACTGCCTTGTTATGGATCACCAAAGACCTGATCAACATCAGCCAATCATTTCTAAAGTTGAACGACACACTAATAGCGATTACAGGCGCTATTGCTTTATTTATTTGCCCGGCTAAATCCGAAAATTCAGATTCCATATTGGAGTGGCCGGATACCAATAAAATGGCCTGGGGAATTTTATTATTGTTTGGGGGTGGTATTTCGTTGGCCAACGGACTTGAAAATGCCGGGCTGATGAAGCAATTAGGAGAGTGGCTTTCCCAGTTTGCCGGGGATAAGTTTATCTTATTGCTGATTGTGACTTTAGTGACGATGTTTCTTAGCGAAGTAATGAGTAATGTGGCCCAGGTAATCGTTTTCGCTCCTGTTGTTTCATCATTGGCTGACGCTATTGGAATGAATCCGCTGGAGCTGGGTATTGCGATGACACTGGCTGCGAGTTGTGCAAGTATGTTACCCATGGGCACACCACCCAATGCCATTGTATTTGCCAGTGGTCATATTAAACTAAAACAAATGCTAAGAGCGGGTTTTGTCATGAATATCGTAGCAGCCATTTTAATCACTCTTTTTTGCTGGTTTCTGTTACCAATGCTCATGAGAATTTAAAAATGCATATTTAGCCAGTCCTTTAAGATTGTATTATTTTTTATCGGGAAAGGTAACGGTAAGCTCCGTCACATTCATTAAAATTTAGGACAATTCAACTTCTTCGCATTTGGGTCGGTCGGTTTCTTAATATAGATGAGTGAAATTTCAACACCGCCCCTGGAGTTGGAAGCAGGTTTTAAAGAAGAAGTATTTACATCATACGATGCTCCAAAATGCCACTCGCCAAACTCCAGGCCGACATAAGGGATAATGGCATCTTCAAACCGGTACCAGCTTCCGAGGTAGAAATTGGTAGGGTTTTCTTCGTCGTTATTGACGTTGAGTGAAAATGCACCGCCGATCATCGTATTGTGAGCTTTGGCTTGCATGCTGTGATTAGCGGCCACATGCAATGAATTATACGAACCAACTGGTATTCTTGCACCGCCTTGTATGGTTGTTCTCGCATTCAGTACAAAATCGCCTTTTTGAAAACTCTCTTTCGGCCGATTGATATGATACATGGATGCACCAAAGTAAAAATTGTTATAGCCGTTGGTAGTGCCATTATAGATCACGCCAGCGTTCAAGTCAAAATAATTCAGGTTTACCTGTTGGGCTGAGAAGCTTTCATTGGTAATACCGGTAAAGCCTGATGAGGTCAACTGGTCTTCAAATAAAAGTTTAGCGGTGTTTAATCGCTTATTCATATAAGTTCCCTGGAAACCGGCACCCAGTTGGTGATAGCCGTTTTCATCAAGGGCTTTGTGATAGGCAAGAGATAAACCGAGATAATTACTATTCAACGCACCATCGCCGGCTTTGTCACTATAACCCATGATGCCGATACCAAACTGATCAAAGTCGGGAATTCTGTTTTTCAGGATACCCATATCCAGCGAAGCCGTCATCGTGGTGTAAGCGTTATTAATAGTAGGCCATTGGTTCCGGTAATTGGATGCAAAGCGAAATACCCCGTCAAATTTTCCAGTCATAGCCGGGTTCATGGTAAGGGGCGAAGCAAAGAATTGGGAAAAATTGGGGTCCTGGCCAAGGGACTCAGTAAGCAAGGCAGCACAAATAGCCAGGGTTAAAAGAAGTTTTTTCATCTCAGCAATTAAGTTTTTTCTCTGCAGACGCACCATGTTATTTGTGACAGGCAGCATTCTATAAACGTTGTCTCGTTTTTAAAATTGCCCGAAGTTGATTGCCTGCACAATTTGTCTATAGAGTGGGCAAAATACAATAAATAAAAGACCCGCAAAAGACCCCGGTTGCTGCTTTTTATAAAAAACGGGAAATTATTCAGGCTAGTTGCCCTGCCGGATAAAACTGACTTTGTTATTACCAGTCGAATGTTCAATCTACATCTGCACTTTTACGCCAAAAGCCAGGTCGCCTGCATCACCCAAACCCGGCACGATATAACCTTTGGCGGTTAGCTCATCGTCAATATCGCCACACCAGATAGTAACCTGGGGGTCTTCTCTTTTTACATATTCAATGCCGACGGTGCAGGCGATAGCAACCACGATATGAATTTCTTTTGGATGCCCTTCTTCTTTAAGAAAATGAATGGTTTTGACCAGCGACGAACCGGTGGCGAGCATTGGGTCCGATATGATGACGACCCTGTCCTCCAGCTCCGGGCATGAAATATAGTCAAGGCTAATGTCGAAACTGCCATCCTGGTTGTGCTTGCGGTAGGCAGAGATAAATGCATTGTCGGCTTTGTCAAAATAGTTTAAAAGCCCCTGGTGCAATGGTAAGCCTGCCCTTAGTATAGTCGCCAATACGGGCTGTTGTTCTAAAACCTTGCAACTGGCTGTTCCCATGGGTGTTTGCACTTCTTTTTCAGTGAAAGGCAATACCTGGCTGATCTCGTAGGCAGCTACTTCTCCGATACGTTCCAGGTTGCGGCGAAAACGCATCCTGTCGGCCTGGATATCCACATCCCTGAGTTCGCCAACCCAATTACTGATAAGACTGTGCTGCTCACTTAAGTTTATAACCATTGCTTGCTGTATTTGGTTTCAGAAGTTTCACAGGTTTAAAAGGTTCTATAGATTTAATACACTTTAAAAGTTTGTAACTGCTGCCAAAACCTCTGGAACGTTTTGAACTTCTTAAACTTTTAAACTTTTCTTCGCCTTACTTTTGGCAAATCTAATCTAAAATCAGTTTAATGATCTACAGGGCAATAGGTTTAATGAGTGGCAGTTCATTGGATGGGCTTGACATTGTTTTTGCGGAAATACATGAAAACGGTGGAAAATGGAGTTATGAAATAAAAGCAGCCGACTGTTATTCATATTCGCAAGAATGGGCCGATAAATTAAAAAATGCCGTCACATTAAATGCGCTGGACTACCAGTTGTTACATACCGACTATGGCCATTACCTGGGGCAGCAGGTGAACCGTTTTGTGGAAGAGCATCAATTGCAATATAAGGTTGCAGTGATCGGGTCCCATGGCCATACCACGTTTCACCTGCCTGCTAAAAAAATGACAGCCCAATTAGGAGATGGTGCTTCTATTGCGGCTGCTACCAGTTTGCCTGTTGTCTCGGACCTGCGGGCAATGGATGTTGCATTGGGAGGGCAGGGTGCGCCAATCGTTCCCATCGGTGAAAAATTGTTGCTGGGCGATTATGATTATTTTTTAAACATTGGTGGGATTGCTAATATTTCTTTCAACCAGGACAACTACCTGGCATTTGACATTTGTGCCGCTAACCGGGTGCTGAATATGTTGACTGCCAAAGAGGGCAAGGAGTATGATGAGGGCGGGAAAATGGCCGCATTGGGTAATGTAGATAATGCTTTGCTGGAAAAATTGAATGGATTGGATTTCTACAAAGCGGCATATCCAAAGTCCCTGGCGAATGATTTTGGAACTAACATCGTATATCCGTTAATCTTGAATGCGGGAAGCAGCACAGCTGATGCCTTGCGAACTTATACCGAACATATAGCAATGCAGGTAACGCATGCCATTGCATCAGTCAACGACCTCAAACTTCAAACTTCGAGCCTTAAACTTCTGTGCACTGGTGGCGGAGCTTTTAACAGCTTCCTGGTAGAGCGATTACAGGACCACCTAAAGCAACTGGACATAGAGGTGATTATCCCCGATGAAAAATTGGTGAAGTATAAGGAAGCGCTGATCATGGCGCTGATCGCCGTGCTGCGCTGGCGGGAAGAAACGAATGTATTGGCTTCTGTTACCGGAGCGCAGAGAGATTCCGTAGGTGGTGCGATGTGGATGGGCCAGGAAGAGTAGATGCTCATCTATTATTCGTCAGCCCAGCACTTCATAAGCCGGGATGGGATGGGCTTTGTTTTTCAAACTTACTTCGCCTATTGGCCGGCAGCTAAATGACTCTTTTACTTTTTCATAAGCCGCTTCGGTAATAACTATTTGTCCCTCCCCGGCCACTGACTGCAGCCGTTGTGCAACATTCACCGTGTCACCTACAACAGTGTAATCCAATCGCCGAAGATTGGCCGACCCGATATTGCCCGAAACCATTTCACCACTGTTGATACCAATGGAAACTTTTGGAAAAAATGATACTTTGTTTGCCTGTTGAGGAAGTTTTTCGATTTGACAACGCACAGCAAGGCAGGCATCAATGGCACGATCCAGGTGATACTCACCCCTGAACACGGCCATGATGGCATCGCCGATAAACTTATCAATATGTCCATCCTGTGCAATGATCTCTTTTACCATTACATCAAAATAGTTGTTCAACAAGCTCACCACGGTATCGGGGTCTTCATTTTCACTGATTTTGGTAAAACTGCAGATATCTATAAATGCCACGGTGGCTTCTACTGTTTCATTCGCCATGAGTGATGATTCATATTCCCGGCTGTTCATAAAATTGAGAACTGACTCATCAACATACATCCGCAGTATATTGTTTTCCTTGATCGCCCTCAGTGTTTCCTTCATTTGCGAAACATAGCGAATCGTTTTTTCCATGGTCAGTTCCAAGTCCTCAAAATTTACCGGTTTGGTAATAAAATCGAAAGCGCCGCGGTTCATCGCGGTACGAATGTTTTCCATATCACCATAAGCTGATACGATCACAGATTTTAATAACGGTTTTGTTTCGTTTAATTTGGTAAGCAGGGTGAGTCCATCCATTTCCGGCATATTGATATCACTCAGCACAATATCTATGTCGGTATGTTGCTGTAGCTGATCCAATGCCTGATTCCCGTTCGTTGCAAACACAAACTCATAACGGTGTTCCCTTATTTTCTGCCGGAACTTTTGTTTGATCAGCGCTTCAAGATCTGTTTCGTCATCTACTACCAATATTTTTGCCATGAGCAACTATTTTTAGTTTTTCCTTTAATAAAGTAAAATCAATAGGCTTCGTCAAAAAATCATCGGCGCCCATTTTCATGGCCTGGTTATAATTTTCGGGATCTCCGTAAGCCGTAATCATCATTACAACAGGTGGCGGTTGTTCAAATCTTGTTTTTATCCGGCGCAGCAATTCAAGGCCACTCATACCCGGCATATTGATGTCTGAAAGAATGAGAACGGCTTCGTGAACATGTTGGTTAAGGTAGTTAAGCGCCTCTTCGCCGGAATAAGCGAACGCAAATTCTGTTTCCCCGCTCCGGATCTCTTTCCTGAAGCGTTGTTCAAACAGCGGCCTCACATCTGTTTCGTCATCTACTACCAGTAGTTTCATTTTTTAAAATTTACGTTGGTAACTGGATAATAAATTCTGCGAATTCGCCTTCTTTGCTTTCAGCTTTCATGAGGCCGCCATGTCCCTTGGTAACGATGTCGTAGCTTAAAGACAAGCCCAAACCTGTTCCCTGGCCTGTTGGCTTCGTAGTGAAAAATGGTTGGAACATCTTTTCCATGATAGGTGGCGGAATCCCGTTCCCATTGTCTTTTATGCTAATCTGTATTTTACCGGGTAGTTTCCTTGTACGAACGGACACGGTTGGCTCATAATCAACTGGCTGTTGTCTCCTTTTTTCAGTAACGGAGTAAAAAGCATTGTTGATTAAATTTAAAATAACTCTTCCGATATCCTGTGGAACTACATTTATTTTTTCAACAGTAGGGTCAAAATCGGTTTCAAACCTGGCGTTAAACGATTTGTCTTTTGCCCTTAATCCATGATAAGCCAACCGCAAATATTCATCACATAATGCATTAATGTCTGTTGATTCTTTTTGCCCGCTATTCGTTCTTGAATGTTGAAGCATTCCTTTTACAATGGCATCGGCTCTTTTGCCATGATGGTTTATTTTTTCCAGGTTCTGTTCAATATCAGTGAGTAGTTGATTTTCCAGCTGTTCATCCCTTTCACTTTTCACTTTTGCCTTTTCACCTTTCAATTCCTCTATCAATTCTCTGTTTACCTCCGAAAAATTATTGACAAAGTTTAGTGGGTTTTGAATTTCATGAGCAATACCGGCGGTTAACTCACCCAGCGAGGCCATTTTTTCGGATTGGATCAGTTGAGCTTGTGTTGATTTAAGTTCTGCCAATGTTTCTTCGGTTTTTATCTTTTGTTTTTCTGTTTGCTCTTTTTGTCTTTTTAATAATTTATATGCCTTTTGCCTATGTCGGTTGTTGCGAAAAAGGAGAAAGGCAATCGCTAAGAAAAAGATGACCAGTCCTGTCAAAAAGAATTGTTTTATTCTATTTTCTCTTTGTTTTTTTTCAGCTTCAGCTTGCTGTTGATATAAATCTTCTTTGAATTTATATCCTAATATTTGCTTTTGTTTTTCCTGGTTGTATAAGCTGTCCCTCGCTGCAATAGCCTTTTTAAAATAATAAAGTGAGCTATCAGATTTCTTTGCTTCATATAGTTCAGCCAATAATAAATTTGATTCCATTGCTTCCTTAGCAAATCCTCCTTTCCGTGAAAGCATTAATGATTTATTTACATATAAAAAAGCAGAATCAATTTGGCCTCTCAGTTTAAATAAGGATGTAATGTTATTATATGTCCAGGCAAGGTCTTTCAGATTATTTTCCTTGATCAGCGTAGGGATGCTAAGCCCATAATATAAAAAAGAAGAATCATATTTTTTTTGATCGGCATAGATATTTCCTGCCACCGAGAAAATCCATCCATCGAGCCCGGGGGAGGGGGGATAACGCAAAGCCTCCTGAATGAAAAATCCTATGGAATCCTTTTTTCCCATTTGAAAATAAAGAAAAGCTTTAGCTGCTTTTCCTACTTTGCAATACCGACAGCCATCAACGAACGGAGCATACTGATCAACCATAATATAATAGTTCAATGCTTCACCATAATCTCCCTGATCCCGGTATGCATTGTGAAGGTTGCTAAGTATCCCTGTCATCAATCTTATATCTTTTGTTTTCTCGGCATCAGGAATAATGGGAAGTAATAATTCTATTGCCAAAGCATAGTTGCCGAGACTCCATGAGCATGCTGCTGCTGAAACCTTACAATACATCTCGCCCCTGTAAAAGTTTATTTTTCCGGCAAGTTTTATTCCTTCCAGTGCAAGTGTATACGCTGAATCCGGGTTTGACCATTGCATTTGCCGGCTTAACTCAGATATTAACATTACCTGTGTTGTATCTTCCCTGCCGGCTTTCAAAAGTGTAATAATACTGTCTTGGGAGATAGTTTGCGTTTTCAGAAAAAATGCCTGTAATAAAATGATTGTTATAAGAAAAAATCTTTTCATACTCTTCAGGTTGTTTACGCAAGCAGTTGAATAATAAAACTACTTCCTTCACCTTCTTTCGTTTCTACCTTCAACTCACAGCCATGTGCTTTTACAATATCATAACTCAAACCTAATTCCAGTCCTGTTCCCTGTCCTGTTGGAGAGAAGAAAGGAGTATTTTTAACTGCTCTTGTCCACTATTCTTATTTCATTGTCCTTCTATGGCTTTGTTAATAATAAATAGTCAATCCTTGCTGTTATTGACACCCAACAAGGATTGATATCTATTCATTGTAATCCCTTTTTATTATTTCATGGGTAACACCGGGGGAGTGGGTTGAACGGAATTATTCTTAATGGGTTTAATTGTTCTCAGGTAGGCAAATATGGCCTTCAATTCATCATCAGTCATATGTTTGACCGGCATCATGGACATGGGTGGCATCAACGGCCTTGATCCGGGAAGTCCTTTGCTGATACTGTTCCTGACAGCATAAAGAAACTGATTCTCGGTCCACTTGCCCGTACCTGTCTCATCAGGTGTAAGGTTAGCCGAATAGGAAATTCCCCAGGGACCGATCCAGGCGGTAAAATCTGATGTGACTACCAATCCTTTGCTTTCCATTTGTTTCCTATCGACATCCGGTGCCGGCAATTTTTCAGGGTGTCCGGATAAAAGTAAGGTGCTGTCATCAACCGGCCCCATGGAGGTCATTTTCTTGGGTGTGTGACAGTCATTGCAACCGCCAATTGTGACGAGGTGTTCACCCCATTTTACCTGCGTTTCATAACCACCAAAATTGGTTTTTTCCGCTGCTGCGGTTGATTCAATCGTCGGGTCGGCTTGTTTGTTATCAGCGCATTTGGCAAAAAAGATGGCAGTGAATGCCAGGGCCGTAATAAACGACAAATAAGACTTACGCATAATTGTTGGTTTTATTGTAAATAAAAATTGTATTGACAACCCAGGGATGGAATAATGCTAAGCCAGCGTTTGTTCACAGGGTGATACAGATAATCACAATACAAAGCAACAATCAGGCTTCACCGGTTCGCAAAGGGCAGGTCTTTACTATAAAAGCGCAGATTCTATTTCTATGTAAAAGCTAAGAAATTCGCCTGACATGAACTTCAATGTTGTTCACCCTCAAATCAGCGGGAGCCAGGGGATACGCTTTTAAAAGGCAACGAATTCAGAAAACCGGAAAATCCTTCTTCACCGTTCTCTATATGCTCTCTCATCCTGATTCAGTCAAATGGCAATTGAATAACAAACTCACTTTTTTCTCCCTCCTTTGTATTTACTTTTAGCTCGCCTCCATGCGCCTTTACAATATCATAGCTCAAACTCAAACCTAATCCTGTTCCTTGTCCGGTTGGTTTTGTTGTAAAGAATGGTTGAAATATTTTATCCAAAACTTTTTGCGGAATGCCATTCCCGTTATCCTTAACAAGAATGAGTACCTTATCATCTGATTTTTTAGTGATTACCGTAACAGTAGGCTGATATCCGTCCAGGTTTTGTTTCTTTTTTTCGCTAACGGCATAAAAAGCATTGTTGATCAAATTCAGTATCACCCGGCCAATTTCCTGTGGTACCACATTTATTTTTCCAATGCTTTTGTCAAATTCGGTTTCGAATTTGGCATTGAACGATTTGTCTTTTGCCCGAAGGCCATGAAAAGCTAATCTCAAATACTCCTCACATAAAGCATTTATATCTGTAGGCTCCTTTTGGCCGCTGCTGGTTCGGGAATGTTGCAGCATGCCTTTTACTATGCCATCCGCCCGTTTACCATGATTCAATATTTTTTCCAGGTTTTGTTGTATATCGTTTGCAATAGCAAATGCATCATCCTTATTTCCTTTGCTCAGTTCCTCTTTCATCTCGTCAATCAGTTCGTTGCTTACTTCGGAGAAATTGTTTACGAAGTTTAACGGGTTTTGAATTTCATGCGCAATGCCGGCGGTAAGCTCACCGAGCGAGGCCATTTTTTCTGATTGGATCAGCTGTGTTTGAGCCTGCTTTAGATCAGTCAGTGTTTTCTCGACCTGTTGTTTAGCCGCCTCCAGTTTGTTGAAATCTTCATAGCGGGCATAGGCAGTGGAGAATGCATCGGCTACTGATTGAAGTAATTTTATACTTTCTTCATCCAATGCGGTTGTATTGCCAACATATAACATGCCCTGCAGGAAAGGAAGAAAATGGAGATAGAAGCCGCCGGGCGGAAGAGTTTTCAGGTATTGTTCCCTGGAAGAAATCGCACCCTGGTGCAATAATGTCTCAGCAAGATCTGTGAAGGCTGCTTCTGCCCAATGATCGATGTAAATTTCCTTCCGGTGCCAGTGGCTCAATATATAACTCATATTGCCCGGGGTAGCATAGGGTAAGTGAAACGCAGCAATAGCCCTTCCGTCGGGTGTAGACAGGAAAGTATGTATGATCTGTTGTGAGTCATCCATGATAAAGACGCCACAACGGATGAAAGGAATGCTGAGTATGGTGAGCTCATTCCAGATCAATGGAGTAATTCTCTCCAGGTCACCCACACTGCGCATAGATGCAATCTCCGCACGGATGCGGTTGAGTGCAGCCTGCTTTACGGCTTCTTTTGCATTAGCCTCTGCCTGCTTCAGATCATTGAACCGGGTATAGGTGAGATCAAATACTTTGGCAAAACGGCTAAGAATTTCCATCTGTTCATCTGACAGTGCATCAGGCCCTGATGCTTCAATCAACCCAAAATTGTTGAATGATCCTGACACTATCGTGTGTTCAGAATTGAGAATGCCTTTCTTCACGGGGTGCGGCAGCTGAGATAATTCTGTTTCATTCAACAATAGTTGATCTATTGATTTCTTATCATCTCCTTTAAGATCATATTCCCATTTTTGATTCCGATTTTGCCAGCCATCAATGATGGCGTCATAATACGGATGATGAATGCGTTTGATAAAATAACTCTCTGCCGATTTTTTATCTTCCGAATTGGCCATCCAAACTCTCGCCGACAAGGTATCGCTGTCAAAGATCCAGATGATGCACCGGGCCAGCGTTAACTCAAGCTTTGTCAACTCGTCAAATAAAATAGCCACGAGGTCGCTGAGCTCATCAGAGTTTTGCATGGCCATTGCTTTTGCACGAACACGTTCCAGCGCAGCTTCAATCTTTGCCTCCCTTGCCTGCGCTTCTGCTTTTTGCAGATCGAGAAAACGGGTATAGGCCTGGTCGAAAACCCTCGCAAATCTTTTGAGTATTTCATTTTCCTGTTCTGAAAACTTTTTTTTAGTGTAACTGGTGATATTAATGCCCGTGTTTTCCGCCAGGGCCACAGACATAGTAGCTAATTCACTCTCCAAAAGAAATTGTTTTTGTTTCCCGGGGACATATTTAAAATCGGTATTTTCAAAAAGATGATTGAACAGATCCTTTTTTTCTTCGAAAGAATAAGTTGCTGAAAAAAAATCCTTTCCCTTTTCTTTTGCTTCAAATATATCTTTCAGGTAATGATTATCAGCGTATGGAACGAGTATCCTCGCATACTGTTGACGAGCTTTGTTTTCCAGCCACCATACAATATCTTTTGAGCCTTCTGCAAAAATGAATATGATCGCGGTATATAATTCAACATTCAGCTCATTCAATTTTTCGAAAACGGTGTGAACCACTTCCTGGAGTTCATGGCTTTTGTGCATGGCTAAAGAGCGGGAACGTACTTTTTCCAATGCGGCTTCTATCTGTGCCTCCCTTGCCTGCGCTTCAGCGTTTTGGATATCAATAAACCTGCGATAAGCCAATTGAAATACATTGCGGAAGCGTTTGAAGAGGCTGATCTCGTCTTTATTCAAGGGTACATAGGTTGAGATGCCCAATGCACCCGGGCCGATGGAATAAAAATAATAGTGAAGCGATTTGACCTGGTAAAGATGCGGGTCAACAAACTGTCCAGATCTGGTTTGATATTGAATCCAATTTTTAAGTTCAGCAGCTTTAAAAGTTTTGGTAAAAAAGCCATCAGGGCCCTTAAGCATTTTTTTCACAAAAGCTGCTACATCTTTTTGTTTTTTATACTCTATTTCAGTAATGAATGTTTTCTTGCTTAACCGGAAATATTCATAGTTGAGATAGCTTGCCCTTCCTTCATCAATGATCGCCGTTTGCACATTCCGCATTTCATTTATACCCAGGCTTTCCATTTCCTGCGAAATAACGTGGCACACTTCAGGCATATCAGCAGGTTGTTTCATTCCCATAGCCACGGTTCTTACCCGCTCAAGTGAAGTTTCAATTTCCAGATCTCTATTTTTTTGTTGCAGTTCAACAGTGCGCCGCTTAACCGCTTCTCTTAGTTCCTCGTTTTCCCTGGAGATTTTACTGAAAGCTATTGTTTCGTTGCCCTGCACTTTTACATCGGGTACAGAGCCGTGTTGCTGGATAAACTTCCATCCTTGTTTTGTTTTGTTCAGCAAAGAGGTTAATCTTATTTTGGAATAAAACTCCCATCGCTTCCCGGTGTTGATGTATAAATCGAGATGCTCATTAATCATTGCATGCCGGTCAGCCGGAATGATTTCTATCTTCCTGTTCCGAAATTCAATTTTCCCGGCCACTTCGGCAGACGTATCCTTAAAAAATTTTATAACCTCCTTTTTGTTATTGTACACTTCTGCTTCAGTGCTGCCGATCATTTTAATGTTATTATCCAGGAATGATGCGATTTTTTTCCAGTTGCCATTTTTATAACAATCCCAATATTCCAGATACACCTGCCGGACTTCTTTTTCTATTTCTTTGGTCAGTTTCATTATTTGTTAATTAATGAGAATGCGAAGAGCCCTGCTTCATCCATGATTGGCTGATCTTCGGTAAACAAAGGCAGGAAGATTGCCAGTGTTTTGGGGTATCAGGATTGTAGTCTATTGTCCTTCCGTAATGTGGAAATCTATTGAGCTTGCCGGAACAGTGGTATGCGGAAGGCAGGATTATCGGAAAGAAACTGCTTTCTAGCTACTGGGGTAGGATTTGAACTAACAAGATCCCTGTTATAAATATAATATAATTCGTAAAGAAAAGAGGAGCTTCATTTGAAGCTCCTCCAACAATTTATTATAATTCCCGCCGACATTTTTACAACCCCAGCACCGCTTTTAATTTTCCATAGCCGCCCCTGCTGACCGGCACCTTAGCACCTGTCCGGAGCACCGCTACATGATTGTCCTTCTCATAAGGATCGATACGGGTGATCTGTTGCACATTCACGATATAGGAACGGTGAGAGCGGACAAACTGCTGTCCATCCAGCACCTGTTCAAAATGATTCATCGTTTTATTTTTCAGGAAATAGCCTTCCTGTGTATGAATTTTTACATAGTCATCAGCAGCTTCGAGGTAATAAACATCATGCACGGGAATGATCTTGATCTTGCTGCCATTCTTTACAACGATGCGGTTGCTTTGCGAAGGGGATTGTGAAGCAGTTTCCAGCAGGTCGTGTGTAGCCGATTCCTGGGTGTTGTTCTTTTTTTCCAGCCATTTTTTTACTGCCTTGTCAAAACGTTCCTGGTTGAAGGGTTTTAGGAGGTAGTCGATGGCGTGTGCTTCAAATGCCTTGATGGCATATTCATCAAAGGCGGTAGTGAAGATCACAGAAGGTGGCTGTTCGATGAGCTCCAGCATTTCAAAGCCATTGATCTTAGGCATCTGGATATCTAAAAATACGAGATCGGGCTGATGCTGTTGTATTGCTTTTACCCCTTCAAAACCATCACCGCATTCTGCCACGAGTTCAAGGTTAGGATGTTTTTGCAAATATTCTTTGACTATGCTTCTTGCCAGCACTTCATCGTCTATGATAATTACTTTGCTCATGGATGTGTTCTTGTTGATTATTGCAACTGCGGAATTTTTACCGTAGTTGTAAAAATATTTTGCTTCGCCTCGGTTGTCAGCAGGTCATGCCTGGCAAATAGAAGGTAAAGCCGGCGCTGAACCGATTTTAATCCAAAGCCAGTCCCCTGTTTGGGCGAAGATGTTTCAGGGTCAAAAGGATTGCTTACTTTAATAATCAGCTCGTCATCCTGTTTGATGGTTTGTAGCCGGATAATTGTTTCGCCGGTGGTATCATACAAGCCAAACTTTATTGCATTTTCTACAATAGGTTGTAAAAGCAAGGCTGGCAATTTCATATTTTGTGTCGCCTCATCTATTTCAATCATTGTACCCAATCGGTTGCCAAATCTCACTTTCTCTATGTCAAGATAAAGTTGAAGATATTGCAGTTCCTCCGTCAGGTTTACCCATTGTGTTTCTTCCTTTTTTATAGTGCCTCTTAGAAAATCGGATAACTGTTGCACCATCTTTCTCGCTTCCTCGGGTCTTATTCCAATCAATGCATTGATCGAGTTTAAACTGTTGAATAAAAAATGTGGTTGCAGTTGCTGACGCAGTTTGAAAAGTTCCGCTTCCTTCGCCAGTTTTTCAGCATCTTTTTTTCGTTCTTCGTTGCTCTGCTGTTCTTGCCAGGTAAACCAGTTGATGCCCATCATGGTTACAATTCCCAATACCAAAAAACCAATGCTAAAGCGAATGACAATCGACCGTTTCAGAAATGCATCATAGTTGGTAAAATCACCCAGTGTGAGTCCCAATATCCATTTAATAAAGAACAGCCATAGCACTGTCAATACAATACACATCACCAGGATGTTCATATACTGGTCCCTGCCGGGCAAATAATAACGGATCGTATTCATCACTAACAGGCATACACCTAACAACGGAACATTGCTGATCACACTATCAAGGATGGCTGCGTCTAATGGAAACTCAAATTTGTACAACAACATGGCATGGTCCGCCATCAAAACAAACCATGCTATGCTGAATGTGATCAAAAAGCGTCTTGTCGAAAATGGGGATGCTGGCATTAAATGATCAGGTAAGTTGTAACAAATGATTGGTTTCATTGCACACAATGTTCTCTGCCTTTTGATTGATTGTATAGATATATGCTTCTGCATTGTCTTTTTCTTCAATACGGGAATACAGTTCGGCACCGTCGATCAGTTCACTAAGCCGGTACAGTTCACTGATATTGATAAACTGCCATTGAACCAATTGTTCTTTGCGATTATAAAATGTCTCTTCTTCCTGCTGACCCATTTCCTGTGCCTTTTGAAAAGCTTCCTCTTTGTTATTGGCTGCTACAAGCCTGAGTTGTTCATCAAACTGCGGCGTATGCTCACCTTCGCCACAAATAATGCGAAATACGATTTTTGCGAGATACCAGTTCATAGTCGTTTAGTTATTAGTTTACTTATTTAGGTTACCACTGAGCGATAGTCGAAATGTTGCCAATTCCCGGTTTCCAGTTATCAGTTACCAGTTACCAGTTACCAGTTTCCAGTTGCCGGTTCCCGTTAAAAAAGGAATCTTTCATTTTTCAACTTACCGGTAACAGGTAACCGGAAACTTCTTAATAGCTCTTGATCTCCATGCCTCCGAAAATCATCGTTCCTTTTAGCACCAGGGTCTTCGTGGGAGATTCGGTTAAGGGTGCAATCTTTCTTTTATCACCAATCCCCCCGAAAATGGTGACTGCTTCAGACTTAATAGCCCAATTAGAAGGCACGATGAGAGTAGCTCCGCCAAAAATGGCTGTTACTTCCAATACTGCCGGTGTGGCCATGTCCGCCTGGGTCAGGTCAATTTCACTACCGCCAAAAATGTTGACAATGTCACCCCCTTTAAAATTCTTGGACAGGATCACTTTTTTTGTACCGCTGAAAATGCTGGTACTGTCGATGAAATCATCCTGGGAATATTCCTGATCATTTGCTACTGACGGGTTGGCTTGTGATTGCATGTCTGAAATTTTTTTTTGTCTCCAGCAGGCGCCGTGTTTGTGCCGGGGACGAAAGATGAAAAAGGCGCCCACGGTAATTAAAATCAATGGCCAGATATGCCGGCGCAGATCTCCATTTAAAATATAGTCATTAGCCAAAAAGGCGCCACCAATAATGATAGGTACAAACCAACCGCCATCACGAAACCCTTTCCGAAATCCTATAAAAAGACCGATGGCAATCAATAGCATCTGCCAGCTAAAAAGCCAATCGGGGACGGGTACGCCAAAACTTCTTACCAGGGCAAGTCCACCAATCGCCAATAAAAAAATACCCGTCCAGATATGTCCATGGCTTCCATGGCGTTCCACCCTGCTTTCCCAACGGTTGCTTCTTTCCTCATTATAATTTCTGAAATCGTTCATGGTTCGTTCAAATTTTAAGTAAAACTAAGTTGTGAATGGCGAGTGGGCAATAGGGAGTGGGCGATAGTGAATTGAAAGTCGGTGAGTGATGGGATGGAGTCGGTGAAATGCGAAGGGGTTGACAAGCCGACGAATTTTATTAAATCAAAAAACCCTGTTTTAGCAGGGTTTTTTGATAAGAGTAACAAGCAGTTCTAAAAAATATACCGGAGACCCAATTGCAATTGCCAGCGGGATGGTAAGTCGGGACTGGCTACAAATGTATTTTTTATTGAAGGATCGAACTGATAAGCCGGGCTATTGTTGTTATAGGAAACAGTTATAGGTTGAAAATAACCAGAAGTGGTAGCATATTCCCGTACACCCCATTTGCTGCTAATCAGGTTACCAAAGTTGATCAAATCAACGCTGAATTGCAATGTTTGCCGACTCTTTTGGTTTATATAAAGATCTTGTAAAATCCGAAGGTCAAGCTGGCTATACCAGGGTGACTCTGCACCATATTTTTCGGTGTGCCGGCCTCGCCTTTCGCTTAGATATTCATCCTGGGCTATGAATTGCTTAAGAGCTGTGCGTTGTGTTGCCGGACTTTGGATATTACCATTTACGTCCTCCAATTCAACAAAATTCATGACGTCTATTTCAGCATCGGTTGGAACATATAATAAATCATTGGAACCAGTTCCATCATTATTAATATCTCCGCCATACACATAAGCAAAGCGGTTACCTGATGTCCACGAACTGAACAAAGAAATGGTTGTTCCCCATTTATTACCGGCATATAGCCATTTTTTTGAACCAGCCAGGAAAAACCGGTGTTTATTTCCGTATAATGAATGGGATTCAATTGCCGCATTAGCATTATTGAGAATTGGGTTTCTGTCAAATGCATCGCTGGAAATTTCTGCAGAGATAGAACTCGCATCTTTGGCTACGTTAAAGTTATATGCAGCCATTGCAAATAAGCCCTTTGCAAAAGTTTGCTGAGCTTGTAATGAAACATTGAACTGGTAGCCTTTTTTGGTATTGGTAAACACATAAGTATTATTATTCACAAAAGTAGTTGTAGGGTCAGAACCTTTATCAGTCACCTTATAAATACTTCTTTTATCACCTGTGCCGCTATTTAAAACACCCGTCGGTGTTCCCAAATTATAATTGCGAACCATCATGGCGTTTACATCTTTTGTATAAGCCACATCAACCGTGAAGATTGTACCTGACGGGATTTTGAAATCGCCCCCGATATTGGAGCGCCATACTTGTGGCCATTTAAAATCCTTGTCGGTTACATTATAAAATCCTGTAAAGGGGTTGCCGATCTGGTTGCCCAGCCATACAAATGGGAAACGACCGGTAAATAAACCCGAACCACCACGGAGCTGCACTGTTTTATTGCCCATTAAATCCCAGTTAAATCCAATCCGTGGAGAGAATAATGGTGTTTTGGTTGGAAGCCTTGTATTATCAAGATCCTTACCCACGCCATTAGTCACACGGTTTCCATCTTTATCAAATAATACCTGCGGATCGTTATTTGGTATAGTGGGAGAACTTGCAGTCCCTCCGGCCGGCACAATTTTGCATTTGTCCGGAAAATAAACAGGCATATCTATGCGAAGCCCATAGGTAAGTCTGAGTTTGTTATTTACCTGCCATTCGTCTTGTGCATAAGCTGATAGCTGACCCACTGTTAAATAATACCAGGTCCATTGTCCTGCGGCGGCGGCGGCCTGGGCTGCTGCCTGGGCCACTGATAAGCGCTGCGGGCCACTGAATGTAGGTACTACCGGTTCGTCATTTGGCGCTTTTGTTAGAAAATCGGAAAGTGGTAATGGTAACACAGAACTTTGTCCATAACCAAACAGGTTAAATGAGTTGCCAAATTTAAACGACTCAAAAGAGGCCCCAAATGTGAAACTGTGATTTTTCTTGTAAAGATTGAAATCGTTTGTAACCTGAAAAGCATCCTGGTCAAGTACGTTATTAATAGAGAAAGGTTCCTCTCCGGCTACAATATACATGGCTCCGCTCTTAAAAAGATTAAGGACCGGGAATGGCGCCGAAAAGGGATTACGATTGTCCCGAAAAATTGAATACACAATTCTTAATTTATTGGCAGCGTTACTACTGAAATTTGATTTCAATTCAGCGCCAAAAGAATTGAGTTTATTGGTGATCTCATATCCCGAATTCTCGAACTGAAGTGTAGTATAATCCGGCCCTCTGCGGAAGATCGCACTTGGGTGAGCTGGTTTATCTTTTTTTGCATCCAGTCCATTGTAAGTAAATGACAGCTTGTGAACACTGTTGATGTTCCAATCTAATTTGGCCAGCCATTTATAGTTGGTTTGATCATGTGTATATCCCTGGTATGGTCCGGTTTCATACCCAAACTCTGTTTTTAATATACTACTCACCAGTTGCAAATCCGACTCCAATACACGGGACGTGTTTGTATTATTTGCATTGCCACTGTTTCTGGCAACATAGCTGCTGGCCTCATCTTTTCGCTGTTCTGTTTCAAAACTTAAAAAATAAAACAGCTTATTCTTTTTGATGGCACCACCTAATGCAAATCCTGCCTGCAGTTGGCTCAGGTCGGGAACAACCAATTTATTTTTATTTACTTTTTTGCCCGTCATATCCTGGTTGCGATAAAATCCATATACGGTCCCGGTAGTTCTGTTACTTCCTGACTTGGTAACAGTGTTTACACCTGCACCAGTAAACCCGGCTTGTGTCACATCATAAGGAGCGATGTTTACCTGTATTTGCTCAATGGCATCTAAAGAAATTGGTTGAGCACCTGTTTGTCCACCAGGTGTGGGAGCATCCAATCCAAATGGGTTATTGAACACAGCACCATCTAATGAAAAATTATTGTACTGCCCATTGCGACCGGCAAATGACATCCCGTTGTAGTTAGCAGATGCAGAAGGTGCAAGCCTTAGATAGTCATCCGCAGATCTGCTGATAGTAGGAAGTTCTTTTAATAACCGGCTGCTGATATTGGTGGAGGCGCCGGTTCTTTTGTTGTCAAATATTTTGGCGCCGGTAGCTGTAACAGTCACACCACTCAACTCAGTAGTTTTATCCTGTAAAGTGAGTTCAACAGTATTGTTGAGACCGAGTTCCAGGAAAATATTCTCTGTCACGATTGAATTATGACTGACATGATCGACGGTCACTTTATAAGGACCACCTACCCTAAGATTGGGAACGGTGAAACGACCATCGGACCGTGTGACTAATACCTGTTTAATACCTGCATCGGGGTATTCTACAGTGACAGTTGCTGAGGGCAAGCCAACACCTTTTGAATCCTGGACCAAGCCACTTAGTGTGGCAGTGGTTACCTGTGCTGAAAGAAAATTGCAACAAAATGCTGTTAATCCCAGGAGCAAAATCCTGGGTGGGATTTGAAAGAACTTTTTCATGCGGTTGTTTTTTGGTATCCTAATTTACGGAGAATTAACAACTTGCCAAGATTAAGAAAAAGAACGCCACAGAAAATCATAACCAATCATAACAATCATGATGATCTGTGTTCCTGTTTTTATACAGCAATTAACACAGCAACATAATGACAGATGGCAGCAGCTAATACAAATGAATGCCATATAGCATGGCTGTACTTGTGTTTTTCCCAGATATAAAAACTAACACCCAAAGTGTAAAGCCCTGCACCGGTAAGTATCAATACAATAACGGAAACAGGCATATTTGAAAAAAAGCCACGACCAGGCACCACCATGATCCAGCCCATGGCCAGGTAAATAATTGTAGAAAGTATTTCCCAGCGGCCTGTAAAAAAACATTTGAATATCGTTCCTGAAACAGTTAACGACCAAAGTATGATAAGCAAAATGATGCCAGTGCTATTATTCATGTAAATAAGAAGGAAAGGAGTGTAAGTGCCCGCGATTAAAAAAAAGATACTGATGTGATCAAATATTTTCATCAGTCTTTTTATTCTTTCCTGCTGAAGGCCATGATACAAAGTGGAAAAAGTAAAAACCATTAAAAAAGAAAATCCATAGATTGCTACACCCATTGTTTCTGCCGGGCTTCCGTTTTTTACTGCTTGCATAATCAAAATGGGAGTGCAGGTTATTCCAAACAAAATACCAAGGCCATGTGTGAGGCTGTTGATTATTTCCTGTCTTCTTCCTGTCCCAAGTTGCGCCATATTGAAAGATTAACCGGTGATGACACAAAATGATAATAGCAAATTCAATGCTATATTTAGACAATGATCAACGGAAGACTCTTTGACGCAGAAACGCTTAATGAAACCGGTATAGATCGAAATTTATTGGGAGTTAAACACAAATGCGGATAGTTTTCCCTGGCACGATCAAGCTGAATAGCAAGGATGTGGAAAACATTAATCCTCGCCTACACGGAAGTAAAAGAGACTGCCTTACGGAGCAGTCTCTCTTATTTGATATATGCTGAGTGAATATGTTTAAGAAAGAGAAAAACTTCCGCCTAATTTGTACGGACCATCTTTTTCTTTGGAACAGGTAAACAAAAACCGGGTGATAAATGGCATATTTATTACTTCATCGTTATCTACGATAGCAACTGTGCCGCTTATGTAGGTTTCAGTTGATGAAGTTTCAATAGCTCGAAAATTTTTTGGTACCAGCGCCTGTCCGTAACCAATATCATAACGACGATACGCCAATTTTTCTACAAAACTTTCCAGGAACTGCGGCTGATCCAAAATCGCACTGATGAGTAAATTGTTGTTCATGGTTAATTTTTTTGTCTTTTAATTTCTTCCTGTTCATTAGACGCAGTTGATGATATTTCGGGTACTAAAAGAATGTGAAAATCTTAAAAAAATATAACGTTTCAGGAGGAATGATGGATTTTAAAGGTTAGCTGGTTGATCATGATAAAGAACAACTCCACGCCACCCGGTAGTTAGCCATTTCATTCCTGGTGCAGAAAACAAAAAATCTTGAGTTCACCAGCACCCTGAGACATTTTGCCTCATCTCTTGAATCAGCCATATAAAAAATTTCTACCGGACCATTCACTGGTGTTTCAGCTGCGCAACTTTCAATTTCTTTGTAAGTAGCAGTGAAGTCACCCATTCCGGAAAGCCTGCTGGTATGATAAACTTTGGCGGGGAGATTTTGCTGAACAAAATCTTCAATCATTCTTTCATGAAAACTGGCCTTACTTTTTACGGCTGTTATTTCTAATACCCTTTTCATAATTCTAAATTTTTATCTGCGGTTGAATTTCCTCACTGTCAGTAAGCCAAATGGAATGCCAGAAAAATTTCGGGCAGGTGAAAATCTTTTAAACTATTCAAAGCCAGTATTTATATGAAATTGCTGTCGGCGTAATGACAGCAAGCGGCAGGGAAAATTTCCCAACATTTTGTGAGGCTTACGATATTTTGGAACTGAGTAGTGAGGAAAAAATTAGATAGTCCATTCGTCATGGATGATGGCAATCAGCCAAGACCTATTATTTTCAGTTTGAAAAACGAGCCGCAGGGTTTTCCAGTCCATTCCGCCATATTTAGGATCAAAACCGGGAAAATAGAATTCTGTAAAGTCAGCGTAGGGATATATCACCTTCAGATTGTTTAATGAATTGCCGCTTGCCAATACTTTATTAACGGCTTGATGAGGAGCGTTTATAAAATCTGCGTCGTACACAAACTCATCGAAGTATTTATGGATGCTTAATTTAATAGGTTCACCAGATCCGTCGTGTGATCCCCAAATCAATACCTTTTTCTGTTGATTGAATGTTGTCAATTGTTGAGGTAACAGGTGCTGGTGATGAATAGTGTCAACAAAAGCATAGGGAGAAAAACGAATTCCCAGGTCCGGGTGGACATAAGAAGACATTTTAGAAAGATCTTTTGTTTTAATAATTGCAAGAATATCTTTTGATACCTGAAGCAGCGATGAATCGGCTGATACCAGGGTAGTACTATCCTTTTTAAATTCCGGTTTAGTTGAGAGGGAATCTTTTATTTGGGTAACCGATTTATCCTTCTGTTTTTTTGAATCCTTCTGATTACACCCCATTAAGCAAATTGTCGTTAATAAAACCAAGGGATATCTCATCCTGCTTTTTATTTTTTTTGTATAAATCCAAATTTATCGTCTCTGCCATTATCGCAAAATAACCTCCGGAAGTCAGCTGAATGATAAAAAATGATTCGGGGACCTTCAATCTTTCCATGTGGAAACGGCAAGCTGGCGGAATTGGCTCATTTGTTTATAATAAATCTTTTTATAAAACAGGTAAGATGATTTTGAGTTTTTCATTGCAGTTTATTAAGCAAGGCCTGAAAGCGGGGTTCATTCCTAAGTGAATCATAATCCGGATCATGCTCAATCCAATCTTTTTTACCAAATCCTTTACCAAAAACCTTTCCTAAAAGATTTAGTGCTTTTTCATTATTACCAGCTTTAGCAAAAAGGCAAGCGGCATTAATTAGAACACCAACATCTTCGGGGTATAAATCCAGTGCCTTGTTTATCCACTGCAAGGCTTCTTCTTTTTCGCCGGTCTCAAACAAATTTCCGGCTGTAAGAGAAAGTGCTCTTCTGTCAGTTGGATTGAGTTCCAATTGTTTTTTTGCCCTGTTTATACCTTCCAGGGTTGCTTCCTCAGCTTTGTCGTTTCCCAGCATGCGCAACGACTGAGCAAGAAGAAGCATACTTTGAAAATCTTCCCGACGCACTTCGGAAGCTTTGCGAAAGAGTTCGGCTGATTCCTGAATTTGACCACGGGCAAAGCAGGACCTGCCATAATAATAATATGCATCATAAGAATTAGGGTTCAATTGTATCGCTTTTTTAAATTCTTGTTCAGCTTCATCATAATTTTTACCAAGGGAGAGAACATATCCACGTGATGAATGACTTTCAGCAAGGTTAGGAGCTAAAGAAAGTGCTTTCCGGCTATTTCTTTCTGCTGCCTCCAGGTCATAATTATTTGCACCCACCCATTCATAGAGCCACGAATGCGTATCAGCAAGCCCGGCATATGCAGGAGCATACCCACTATCCAATTCTATAGCTTTTTCAAACATTTTTTTTGCTTCATTCAAAACCAATTGATGAAAAAGTTGACGGCCTTTAAGAAAATATTCATAAGCTTCAATAACTGTTTCCGGACGACGAATGGCTTCTTTTTCTTTATTGGTTAAAACACCCTGTAAAGCTGTTGCTACATTTTCTGCAATATTTTCCTGGATTGAGAATACATCTTCAAGCACACGGTCGTAGCGATCCGACCATATATGCGAACCATCAGAAACCCTCACAAGTTGCGTGGTAATTCGCAAACGGTTACCTGCTTTACGTACACTTCCCTCTAAAAGTGTTTTAACAGCAAGTGTCTTCCCGATTTCACGGACATCAAGATTTTTACCCTTAAATGAAAAAACCGATGTCCGTGCAATAACCCGCAGATTGTTTAATTGTGCAAGAGCATTAATTATCTCTTCAGAGATCCCATCACAGAAATATTCCTGTTCAGGATCATTACTCATGTTTACAAATGGAAGAACAGCAATACTTTTTTCCAACGATTGTTTCGATGACTCTTTCGTTAGCGGTATGGCTAATTTGGAAGTGGGGCTGGTAATTACCTCATAAATTTTTACCGGTTTTTTTACGTTCTTCAGCGTTTCTTCTTTTATAAACCTTGTCTGAAAACCTTTTTTGTTCGCCACATTATGATTAACCGATTCAGAAACATAAATACAGCCGGGTTTTGCAACAGCCTGGATCCGTGAGGCAATATTTACACCATCACCAAATACATCATCGTTCTCAAATATTACTTCCCCGAGATGGATCCCTATACGCAGTTGAAAATCTTCTGCGGCATTGCAGGCTTCCTGTATTTTTATTGCCGCTGTAACTGCATCAGAAACAGAATTGTAACTTGCCAGAACACCGTCGCCTATTTCCTTTATCCAATGGCCATTGAATTGTTCAATGATTGGTTTTTGTAATTCCCTGTTCTTTTTAAGCAGGTCAAAAGCTTTTTGCTCATCCTCACCCATTAATGCAGTGTAACCGGCAATATCGGTAAACATAATAGCTGCGAGTTGATGAGACTGCGACATGCGGGAAAAATTGGCATCTTAAAGGTATCAACTTTAAATAAACTCAAACTTATCTCCATCAAACAATCCCCTATCACTCAATTTCAAATGCGGTATCACCAGTAATGCCATAAACGATAATGTCATAAAGGGAGAAGCTAAACCAGAACCTGCGTCTTTTGCAGCTTTGTCGATCATTGAGTATTGTTGGGCAACATGGTAGCCATCTTCATTGCTCATCAGCCCTGCTACCGGCAGGGGAACAATTAGTTCTACATTATCTTTTACAAAACTAACGCCACCCTGGTGTTCGATGATCATATTGACAGCTTTACAAATGCTTTCATCATCCACACCTACAGCAACAATATTATGGCTATCATGCGCTACAGATGAGGCTAAAGCTCCTTGTTTCAGTCCAAAATTTTTTATAAAAGATTTTGCGGCCGGAACTTCTTTGTAACGATTGACGACAACGATCTTT
This sequence comes from Terrimonas alba, assembly GCF_042434975.1. Taxonomy (NCBI): domain Bacteria; kingdom Pseudomonadati; phylum Bacteroidota; class Chitinophagia; order Chitinophagales; family Chitinophagaceae; genus Terrimonas; species Terrimonas alba. Next base: position 324,301 of record NZ_JBHMQM010000007.1, on the reverse strand, counting down.
AGAATATCTCTTATCGCATCACTTACTATTTTGCCACTTTCAATCTTAGGGTCAAAAGAAAGTTTGTTGGTGATCAATTGTCCGTCTAATGCTTCGATGACAGGGATGGTGAGTGGTGAGTGGTGAGTGGGGAGCAGGATTTCAAAATCTTCCACTGATTTTTTGTTGCAGGAGAAATTGTTGATGATAGTTGATTTTTGACTTTTCACTTTTGATTTTCCGTCTTCTGCAACCAACCCGCCATCAATAAATGTTTTAACCACTTCAAAATTTTCCAGGTCCTTCACTACTATAAAATCGGCGGCATCACCTTCTCTTAACGTTCCGACATCCAGTTTGTAATGCTGCACAGGATTGATACAGGCAGCTTTTAGTATTTTAAAAATATCAATGCCTTTGGCTACAGATCTTGCACATAGCTGGTTGATATGTCCCAAAACAAGACTATCGGGATGTTTATCATCACTGCAAAACATCATTTGGTTCGGATAATCATGCAGCAGGTCGATCAATGCATCAAAATTCTTTGCAGCGCTGCCTTCACGGATGATGATCTTCATGCCGTTTTGTAATTTGTCAAGTGCTTCTTCTTTGGTGAAACATTCATGATCGGTTGTGATACCTGCAGCAATATAATTTTTGGCGTCTTCGCCTCTTAACCCCGGGGCATGTCCATCTACAGGTTTTAATAGCTTGTGAGCTGATGCAATTTTTTTCATCACTTCTTCATCTTCATTCAACACACCGGGGAAATTCATCATCTCACTGAGATATTTTATTTCCTTTCGCTGTAATAATTTTTCTACATCATTAGCATCAAGCGATGCCCCGGCTGTTTCAAATATAGTAGCCGGTACACAGCTCGGCGCTCCAAAATTGAATTTGAAAGGAACCGTCTTCCCGTTTTCTATCATAAACTCGACGCCCTCCATACCACAAACATTAGCTATTTCATGCGGATCGCTGACGGTGGCTACAGTACCATGTACAACAGCTAATCTTGCAAATTCTGACGGAACCAGCATAGAGCTTTCAATGTGAACATGGCTGTCGATGAACCCGGGGAGAATATAGTTAGCGGGTTGAAGTTTAGGGTTTGAGGTTATGGAAAGAATCTTCCCGTTTTCAACTGTTATTTCTGCGGGATAGATTTTCTGGTGATAAACGTCAACAAGGTTACCAGTAATGGAAAATGACGACATAACTATGCTGTTTGAATAGCTAAGTTATAGATGGAGGATTGAAAAGAAGTTTTTTTCTGTTGCGTCTGGCTTAACTGCCAGTTGCCAGCTGTAATGCTGCCGGCACTGTGATTTTTCTTGTTCTTTCTTTCATCAGTGCTATTACTTCTTCTTTGCTGCTAAACACATTGTTGATATTAACGATGTTGTCAGCCAGTTTATCATAACGTTTGGTCATGAGCCAGACAAAAATGTGGAGATAGTGAATGCCGTCAAAGACAAAGACTTTCTGTTGTGCAAATTTGTCTTTGTTTTTCATAAACTCAACCGGTATTTCGGTATAATGAAGAGCGGGACGCAAATGATGTACAGCATGATAGCCATCATTCCAGCAAATTTTGTTGTATTTGGTGTTGATGCAGTTGATTGTATTTTCTTCGGGGTCGTTGGGGTCAATGAAGGCATGCTGAGCCCAGTTGCCAAGCATCATCACCACACGGGCAAACAAAAAAGGAATAATAAAAATAAAAAGGGTTGCTTCCAGGTTGACAAAGCACATGGCGATGCAAAAAACAAAAAAGGACATTTCACCATAGGTAAGCCTGAGGTAAAACTTTTTTCTTTTTTTAGTAAACAAGTACATGAATGTGTCCCTGAATCCTAAAAACAAAAAGCGTAAAACATATTGCGTGAAACCCCAAAGGCTGTCCCTGTTATATGACAGGGTACTGCTGGCATCGTCTTCCATATTATTCTCTACATGGTGCATGGCCATGTGGTGTACAAAATATGTTTCAGGTGTATGGCCAAACAACGGGCAAACTCCCCAGATGATCCAGTTATAAATCCAGGTATATCCTTTTTTAAACAGCCTTCTGTGACTGATGCAATGAAGCATCAGGCCAAAGCGACCTTTAAAATACATCTGGGAAACATAGAAGTAAGGAATATAAGCCAGCCACCAATACCAGCCTTCTAACAGCGGGGTGTAAAGAACGATGGCAGCAGGAATTACTAAGATATGAATAGCAGTCAGCAGGTAAATAAAGGGAAGATCACGGGGGTCATTGATATAACGGAGCCAAAATTTATCATAGCTACTGTATTTTTCTTTTGGTATATAAACCGGGTCTGTGATGGTGGTCAGATTCTTCATGAATATTTTAAAAGTGATTGGCTATAAACTTTTTGACAGGGGTAATAAACTGCTTTTCAATTTCTTATCTTGTCAAAACATTCGGAATGCGGTAAAACTACAGCTTTTCCTATCATTTAGACAGCTTTATTTGCAGTTACCCTTATTGTAAAAACGGTTAATAGTGGAATCTGGTATAACGAAAGATTATTTTAACAGCAGGAGAATTAATCCAAAAAGATGAGCCGGGAAAATAAATTCCCGGCTCATCTTCTTTAGAAACTTAGTAATTACTTCCAGCGCCGATTAATTTTTTTCAATCTTTCGCACCTGCGTGGTGGCGCCTCCATTCAATGTCAGATCCACAGGTTTGTTAGTTTTCCATGCACCTCTTGTAAAATCGGGTATATCCACGGTTCTTGATTTTTTGCCAACAGACGTACCACTCAAGGGAATGATAGAACTCCATGCCGCTGCATCATATACGTCCTGGTCAAGTGGCAGACCATTACGCAGGCAATCGATCAGCCGCCAGTCCATGATAAAATCCATGCCGCCGTGTCCGCCTACTTCTTTAGCTATCTCACCAATATGTTTTACAATCGGCGGGGTATATTTTTTATAGAGCTCATCTAATTCTTCTTTTTTGATCCAACTGTGACCAAATGCTATTCTTTCTGGTCCCGGGTATTTTTGCGCAACGCCTTTGGTGCCGCTTAGCATATGCAGCCGTGAATAAGGCCGAAGTGTGGAAACATCATGCTGCAGCATAATGTTTTTGCCCCTATTGGTGCGAATGATGGTAGTGTTCATATTGCCACGGTAGGGCTTATCGACAAACTCGTTAAAGAATGGATCTTTCGCTGCCATATCCCTGGCCATATTGTTCAGCGTAAAATCATTGGTGCTCATGCTAACCAGGTGATCCATTTTATCACCCCGGTTAATATTCATGCATTGGGCAATGGGACCAAGGCCATGGGTAGGATAGAGGTTTCCATTGTGTTGGTAATTTTGTTTCAACCGCCACATGTCGGCGTAAGCATTTTTATTAAAAAGCCAATCTTTGCTCAGATCATGGATGTAGGCGCCTTCGCCTTGCACCAATTCACCAAACAATCCCTGGCGTGCCATATTCAATGTTAATAATTCGAAGAAATCATAGCAACAGTTTTCCAGCATCATGCAGTGTTGCTTTGTTTTCTCCGATGTTTCCACCAACTCCCACAGTTGATCAATGGATAAGCCAGCGTTTACTTCCGTGGCGGCATGTTTCCCATTTTTCATGGCCATTAAGGCAATAGGTGCATGGAGGTGCCAGGGGGTAACGTTATAAACAAGGTCGATGTCAGTACTTTCACACAAAGCTCTCCAGCCATCCTCACCGCTATACTCTTTTGCTTTGGGCCGGTTTCTTTTCTCCAGGGTTTTTTGTGCTTTGGCCACACGGTCAGGATATTTATCGCACAGGGCAACTATCTCCAATCCATCGATATAACTCAGGCGACCCGCTGCATCACCTCCCCGCATACCCAATCCTACAACCGCCACACGAACCGTGGGAATTTTTGGTGCGGCATAGCCACACATATTAAAACGTTGTTTACCGGATTCAAATTGGGAAGAGCGTTCCAACTCCTCATCTGTCGCGGCTAAACTGCCTGCAAAAGAAGGAAGACCGGTAGCGAGAAGGCCGCCACCAATGGATATACTGCGTAAAAAATTTCTTCGATTCGTAGACATGACAGTGCAATTTTTTATTGCTGCAAGTTCCTGAATTAATCAACGGTAAAATGGCAAAAAGGAAGATGGCGCAAACGGTTGAACGGGTGCTCAATACTCTATCGTCGACGAAACGATCATTCTTACAGCAACCCGGGCCTTCTTTCCTTTGTTCTTTTCATTGCTTCATCATGACGCCAGTCATCCACTTTTTTCGGATCACCGCTTAATAATATATCCGGAACCTTCCAGCCCCGGAAATCAGCAGGTCGGGTATACACAGGTGGCGCTAATAAATTATCCTGGAAGGAGTCAAAAAGGGCAGAAGTTTCATCATTTAATACACCCGGTAATAAGCGACCTATCGCATCTACCAGCACTGCAGCTGCCAGTTCACCACCGCTTAGTACATAATCACCAATGGAAATTTCTTTGGTGACAAAATGTTCCCGTATTCTTTCATCAATGCCTTTATAATGGCCGCAAATCATGATGATGTTTTCCTTTAATGAAAGCGTGTTTGCAATTTTTTGCGTCAACGTTTCTCCATCCGGCGTTAAAAAAATGATCTCGTCATATTTCCGGTCTTTTGATAATTCTTCGATAGCGTTGGCCAGTGGCTCACACATCATAACCATGCCTGCACCGCCACCATATTGGTAATCGTCAACCTGGCCCTGGTTATTAATGGCCCATTTACGAAGATTATGAGTGTGCACTTCCAATAGTCCCCTGGCCTGCGCTCTTTTCATGATGCTGTGTTCAAAAGGGCTTTTCAATAATTCTGGTAAAACAGTAATGATATCTATTCGCATGAAGCCCCCAACCCCTAAAGGGGGGTCTGGGATGCTTCAAAGATAAATGAAGAATGATGTATCCAGCGGAGCCGGGGCCACTAGTTGCATGTTATATCAATTTGCCTGGTAAAAGAATTTGTAGAAGGATCTTCTGCGATGATTTTTATTTTATAACTCTTGCCACTTTGAGCAGTGAAGCTTTGATCAAGGGCATAATTCTTAGTAGCAGGATGGATATGTACATGCACTACCTCTGCGCCACCGCCATCATACACTTCTACATGAACCTGGTTGATATAGGCATTGTCGGCAATAGTTCCCTTAATATGAACTTCACCCGCAGGCAATACCGTATTATTGGTTGGAGAGCTAATCGTGATGGAAGGTGCATCCGTATCTTCCGCTTCGTCTTTGGTACAACTCAAAAACAAAACACTCAGCACGGAAATAAGCAGAGAATATTTCATAGTTAACAGCGATAAGATTGATAGCACTAAAAATAGAAATAAAGGCACAAACTCCAAAGTCGTTGCTACTCTTCTAAGAAATCATCAAGGTCCCTTCGTTCTTTTTTGGTAGGCCTTCCAATTTTACTTTGACGCTTGCCGGTATGAAAACTGGCCGCCTGGAATTTTATCCGTTCCAGTTCTTCGGGCGGTGTAATGTCGATATAATTTTTTATGGCCTCACTATGAGCGGCCCTTTTTTCTAACAAGCCGGTTACCTTTATTCGCCAGCGTTTGGCGTCGGTTTTTACTTCATATTCGTCGCCGATCTTTACCGGTCTTGCTGCCTTAACAGCAACACCATCCGCCTTTACTTTCCCATTATCACACGCCGTAGCCGCCATTGTTCTTGTTTTAAAAAGCCGGATGGCCCAGAGGTATTTGTCAAGCCGTAATTTTTCCTTTTCAGTCATCTTTTCAAAATTAAAAAACCTCACTCAAAGAAGTGAGGTTGGTGCTGTCGGATTCTAAAGTCTCCCTTTTAGCTCCGATAAAAATCGGGGTAGGCAGAGATTTAGAGGGCTTCCGCAAAATACTTATGGAAATAAGGGATCGTCTCAATGCCTTTATAATAATTTTCAATATTGTATTTTTCATTCGGGCTATGCAGGTTGTCATTGTCCAGGCCAAAACCCATAAAAACGATCTTTATTCCCAATTCTTTTTCCAGGATAGAGCAGATAGGAATGCTGCCCCCGCCGCGAACAGGAATAGGAGTTTTTCCAAAAGTGGTTTCTACAGCTTTCGATGCTGCTTTATAACCTTTACTATCGATTGGTGTCATATAAGGCTCACCACCGTGATGTAATTCTGCTTTTACTTCCACCGATTTGGGGGCAATGGATTTAAAATAATTCAATAATTTTTCCGTCATTTTATCCGAAGATTGGTTAGGCACCAACCGTGCAGAAATTTTTGCATAGGCTTTGGAAGGCAACACAGTTTTAGCTCCTTCACCGGTATAGCCACCCCAAATTCCATTTATCTCCAGTGTTGGACGAATGCCAGTTCGTTCATAGGTGGTATAACCTTTCTCACCCCACAATTCTTTTATCCCCAGTTCGTCTTTATATTCTTTTTCATCAAAGGGAGCTTTATTGATCAAAGCTCTTTCTTCAGCACTGGCGACAACTACATCATCATAGAAGCCGGGTATGGTTACATGATTGTTTTCATCATGGCAACTGGCGATCATTTTCGCTAAAATGGTGATCGGGTTCGCAACAGCACCTCCGTACGTGCCGCTATGCAGATCACGGTTGGCTCCGGTTACTTCTACCTGTATATAACTTAGGCCACGTACTCCCGTATCCAGAGAGGGATTTTCCATACTTAACATGGCACTGTCGCTGATCAATATCACGTCCGCCTTAAGCAATTCTTTATTTGCTGCAACAAACTTTCCCAGGTTGGGCGAGCCCACTTCTTCCTCACCTTCAATCAGGAATTTAATATTGGTGGACATAGTGTTTGTTTTCACCATAGTCTCCAATGCTTTTACATGCATAAAAAACTGCCCTTTATCATCGGCTGATCCGCGGGCAAAGATTTTTCCATCAATAATAGTTGGTTCAAAAGGTGGGTTGGTCCAAAGTTCCAATGGCTCAGCCGGCTGTACATCATAATGTCCATATACCAAAACGGTTGGTTTGCCGGCATCAATGATTTTTTCACCAAATACAACAGGATGTCCGTCGGTCGCCATCACTTCGGCCTTATCACAACCTGCAGCCAGTAAGTTTTGCTTTACAGCCTCAGCACATTTTCCCATATCAGCTTTGTGTTCGCTTTTGGCACTTACAGAGGGTATACGGAGCAGCTCCAGCATTTCATTTAAAAAACGGTCCTTATTTTTTTCCTGGTAATCTTTCCATGTTTGCATGACAAACAAATTTGAATAGTTTGAAAAAGGCCACCCGTCCAGTGGCAGGCAATAGGGACGAAGATAAGGAGGATGAGAATAATAGCTGTCTTGTTAGGAAATAAGTTGGGTTGACTGGCGGGATTGTTAATCCGCCGACTTTTTTTTGTTGTTCTTGATGGTATTTCTATTATTTCCATCAACAAGGGACGAAGTAGCGGCTTTGGTCACTGCCTTATTTCCAAACCTGTCCTTGATATTGTCAACAGCTTTATACAGGTTGAGTTTCTCTTCGTTGTTGTTAAACAAATTCATTTGCATGGTAAAAGGTATCAGCTGGCTGAAGCGAACACCCAGCAAACGAACGGGCTCGCCTTTGCGATAGAGTTTGGTAAACAGATCTTTTACTTTGGCAATTAATAGATCGTCCAGCGAAGTATAGTCAATAGTTTCTTGTCTTGATACCGTTTCAAAATCAGGGTAGCGGATTTTCACCGTCACACAGCCCGTCAGCTTTTCATCGCTACGGAGATCATAGGCATTTTGCTCTGTCAATCGCACCAGTTCACGGTGCAATGCCTGGATATCCGTTATATTTTCATGAAAAGTATTTTCACGGCTCATGCTTTTTTGCTCCCAGTCTGTTTCAATTTCAGCAGAACCGATTCCGTGGGCTTTTTTCCAAAGAGAATGTCCCCAACTGCCAACATATTTTTCCAGTAGTTCAACGGGTGTTCTTGCAATATCTTCAATGGTATAGATGCCGAAATTTTTAAGCTGTTGCTCTGTCTGCTTTCCAACACCATTGATTTTTTCAATTTTTAAGGGCCACAGAAATTCTTTTTCTTTTCCATGCGGCACCTCCAGGAATCCATTGGGTTTGGCTTCATTGGTAGCGATCTTGCTGATAAATTTTGCCGAGGATAAACCGCAGGAAATGGGCAGTCCTGTTTCTTTGATTACCAGTTCCCGCAGTTCGCGGGTGTACTTACTGACATTAAAAAATTTATCCATTCCTGTAAGATCACAGTAAAACTCATCGATGGATGCTTTTTCAAACAAAGGAACTTTGGAAGCAATGATATCAGTAACCCACCGGGAATATTTACTGTATTGACCTCGTGTGCCTTGCAGCAAGATGGCATGCGGACAAAGTTTCATCGCTGTCCGCATAGGCATAGCTGAATGCACACCATACTTCCTTGCCTCGTAACTGCAGGTTGACACAACCCCACGATCGCTGGTTCCACCTACAATAATCGCCTTTCCTTTTAAAGAAGGATTATTGATGACCTCCACCGCCACAAAAAACGAGTCAAGGTCAAAATGGGCAATATGTCGAAGCTGTTCCGGCATTTTTCAAAGTTACTTAATTGGAAAAAGGTCAATGGGGAAATTGGAAAATTTTGAAGATGAAGGCAGTTAACAATTTTTAAACTATTTTGGTTTTCGGATCAGGGAAGTTTGATAAATAAAAAGGAAATTTCCCAATTCCAAAATTTCAAAATCTTTCTATGACCCTTGAATGGCTTAAAACAGGTATTGGCCCGCTGAAAGAACTAATTGCTTTTCTGAATAAAGAAGGTAAGACCACTGATATATTAAAACGGCAGGTTATCCGCGAACTTCGCAACAATCTCAATATTTTCCATAATGGATTTTTGAATAACGTGTCACAGGATACGATGATCGATATGCTAAGCAACGATTCGATCAAGGAGGCTATTAAGGATAATTTCAAGTTTAAAAAATTAAAACCCGGTTGCATCGAGCCGTATCATGTTTTTGACGAGAGAAACAAAAAATACATCGGTTGGGAAACTGATAAACTGGTAGATAAAATTGATGAAAAAATAGAAGAGCTCAAGAACATCAAAAAGATGAACAATGGGAGTGTGATGAATGTGAAAAATAATATCTCTCTTATGTTGAGCAATCTTTACTACAGGATGAAACTATTAGCAGACTTTATCCGTTCCGATGTCAAATAAAGTTATAGATACAAGTGTGCTCCGGCAATTTATTACAGCAGCCTTTCCGCTGAAAGAAGAGGAGTTGGAAAAACTTTTAACCGGCTGGCAGCCCTTTGAATGCAAGCGTAAAACGATTTTAACGGCGGCAGGAGAGACGGAGCGTTATCTTTATTTTGTAGTAGAGGGCATCCAGCGGGGGTTTTATATTGGCAAAGACAACCAGGAAGCTACCGTGGTGTTTACTTATCCTCCTTCTTTCTCCGGGTTAGCAGATTCCTTTCTAACACAAACGCCATCCGGGTATTTTATGGAGACGTTGACGGCCAGTAAGTTTTTGCGGATAACCTATAAGCAAATGGAGGAGTTGATGAACCAATATCCAAACATTCAGAAAATGGTATTGCATCTGACAGGCCTCATTTTGAAAGGAGTGCTGGAAAGACAGATTGAGTTGCAGTGTTTCAGTGCGGAAGAAAAATTTAGAAGCTTGTTAAAAAGAAGTCCGCATGTATTGCAGATCATACCCCATAAGTATCTTGCGTCTTATCTTGGCATTGATGCCACTACCTTTAGTAAACTGATGAGTTCTGTACGTTTGTGAAACTGTGATTCTGAGCGTAAATCGAAGGATAAAAATCTTGGGAAATACCAAGATTTTTCGGGAAGGCTCATAGTAGGTTTGACTAAAATTTAGAGACATGCAAAAGTACAAGAGCACAGAGGTGTTGGATCAGCTACAGGCTGATGTTCGCAAACTGATATTAACAGCTACTTATTTCAGGACTATTGATCCCGCCGTTTTATTGCAACAGCCGGCGCCGGGTACATGGAGCGTCATCGAGGTGCTGGAACATCTTAACAGTTATAGCCGCTATTACTTATTGGCCATTGAAAAATCGTTGCAAGTGGATAAGCCGGCAAATGAATTGTTTAAACCGGGTTGGCTGGGGGATTATTTTACCAAATTGATGAAGCCAAAGGAAGACGGAACAGTTGCGAATAAAATGAAATCTCCTAAAGATCACCGGCCGCCAAAATTCCTCGACGCTTTCCCGGTATTGAACTCTTTTTTAGAACATCAGCATTACCTGCTGGAGTTGCTGGAGCAGGCCAAATCAAAAAATATCGGAAGTATTCGTATTCCAATAACCATTTCTAAATTTATTAAACTGAAACTCGGAGATACATTCCGGTTTTTAATAGCACATGAGCAACGGCATCTTGTCCAGATAGAAAATAACCTGGCGGCTTTAAAACAGGTTAGCCCAAATAAATATCCAGCAATCCTTCCGGTAATGTGACCAGCACTTGTTTTTTTCGATGGTCTATTTTTTCGAGGAAAGCTTCATTCAGCGGTATTAATACTTCTTTGGATTGTATTTCGATGCGGCAAAGTAACTGATGGGGTTGTTCTATCACTTCCAGTATAGTACCTAGCTCATTTCCGTCGTCAATAACAGTGTAGCCCAATAGACTGGCAGGAGCGGATTTGGCAGCGAATTTTTTAAAATCTGTTTCTGTCAGCCATACTTCTTTTTGTACAAGCTTCAATGCATCTTCACGGGTCATTACTCCTTCCAGCGAAAGGTAGATTTCATTTTCGCTTTTTATTTTGGCAGCTGTTATGAACCAGGGAAGAAATGATTTTTTTTTCTCTTCAATGAAAATGGCCTGCAGATCTTTCAATGCTGTTTTTTTACCCAACTCATGTTGAAGTATAAGTTGACCATTTATCCCAAAAGCAGCGACCAGTTTTCCTATTTTAAAGTATTCAGCCACGAATTACACGAATTAATACGAATAAATTTTGCCACGAACTGCATGATTAATTAAAACGAATTACTGTGATTCGTGGTTGTAAAAAAAATCCCGACTTAAAAGCCGGGATTCATGAACTTTCAGGACGGATTTTTTGTCCCGTCAATTGACGGATTATTTATCCTTCACTGCCGCTCTCACCCTGTGTCTTTCTTTCAGGTCTGCGACCTGGCATAGGACGGCGGGTTCTTCTGCTGCGTGCAGCTTCTTCCTGGCGTTTTTTAATCTGGGCATCATGCTCTGTGCTCCAGGTTGTGAATTTTTGCATAGCTGTCGCATCATCAAACAATCCCAGGCTTACACCGCGAAGAAGGTGTTTCAAATACAATACTCCTTTAAAGCTAAGGATACGGCGAACAGTATCAGTAGGTGTAGCACCTTTGTTCAACCACTCCAATGCCTTTTGACGATCCAGCTGGATAGTAGCAGGAACGGTCAGGGGATTGTAAGTACCTAATTTTTGGATGAATTTACCATCACGGGGGCTGCGTGAGTCAGCAACAACGATGAAATAGAAGGGTCTCTTTTTTGACCCGTGTCTTTGAAGACGGATTTTGGCTGCCATTTTAAATAGAAATTTATAGGCGTTAAACAATAATTGTTAAAACCGGCACTTCGACAAGTGCTCAGTGTAACCGGAATGGCGAAGATAGGAAGGGGAGGGGAAAATGGCAAAAGAAAGTGCACTATTACATGGACGGCTCTTAACTCGTTAACTGTAGTAAAAATTTCCTTTCAAGTGGGATACTGCCATGCATTTATAACTTTTAAGAGATTTCGTTGACAACAGTTAATTACGAACAATCGATCGTGCACTATCTCCTCATTCCCGGCATCATCTTTCCAAACATCCCCATTTTATTCATGTCTTTCATCATATCCCGCATTTGTTCAAACTGCTTCATAAAGGCATTTACTTCGCTGATATCCTTGCCGGCGCCTTTCGCAATCCGTTTGCGGCGGCTGCCATCAATTAGATCCGGATCAGCTCTTTCGGCGGGAGTCATGGAGTTGATCATGGCCTCAATGCCTTTGAAAGAGTCATTATTGATATCGATGTCTTTTATTTTACTGCCTACGCCAGGTACCATACCCAACAGATCTTTCATGTTTCCCATTTTTTTGATCTGTTCGAGCTGCATCTTAAAGTCGGCAAAGTCAAACTTGTTTTTGCGGATCTTGCTTTCCAGCTTTTTAGCCTGCTCTTCGTCAAACTGCTCCTGTGCTTTTTCGACGAGGCTGGTAATATCACCCATGCCCAGGATACGTTGTGCCATCCTTTCGGGATAGAACACGTCCAATGTATCCATTTTTTCACCGGCACTGGTGAATTTGATGGGTTTATTAACCGTGTATTTGATGGAAATGGCGGCACCACCACGGGTATCACCGTCCAATTTTGTCAATACTACTCCAGTGAAGTCAAGACGGTCATTAAAAGCCTTAGCGGTGTTCACAGCATCCTGACCGGTCATACTATCCACTACAAATAATATTTCCTGTGGATTAACGGCATTACGGATATTGGCAACTTCGGTCATCATCGCTTCGTCAATGGCCAAACGACCGGCCGTATCTATGATAACTACGTTTTTATTTTTACTCTTTGCTTCTTTGACTGCATTTTGTGCAATGGCAACGGCATCTTTGTTTTCCAACTCCACATGCACATCCACTTTGATCTGTTCACCCAATACTCTCAATTGCTCCATCGCGGCGGGGCGATAGATATCGGCGGCAACAAGAAGCGGTGACAAGCCTTTCTTAGTTTTTAGATAATTGGCCAGCTTACCGCTGAAAGTCGTCTTACCACTACCCTGGAGACCTGCAATCAGAATTACGGCAGGATTGCCTTTTGCGTTAAACACGGCTTCCTGTCCACCCATCAGTTCCGCCAATTCATCTTTCACGATTTTCGTCATCAACTGGCCCGGGCTAATGGCATTTATAACCTTTTCTCCAATGGCTTTGTCTTTGATTTTATCGGTAAACTCTTTAGCTATTTTATAGTTGACATCAGCATCCACCAATGCACGGCGGATTTCTTTTACAGTAGTAGCCACGTTTAGCTCGGTAATCCGGGCCTGGCCTTTCAGGTTTTTAAAGGCGCTTTCTAATTTATCCTGCAGGTTATTAAACATTGTCGCTATTTCGTTTTCTCTGTCACCCTGAGCTTGACGAAGGGTGAGCATTATTTTATTTAATCGGGCTTCGGTAAGCTCAGCCCGATAAAACAAAAAGTGAACATCATGTTCACTTTTTAAAGAATTGCAAAGATAAGTAGTGTAAAAATTATATCATACGCCTAAATAAGTTCTTAAAAGATTAATTCGATTGGTGGTTCTGAGTTTGGTGATTGCCTTGTCTTTGATCTGGCGGACCCTTTCCCTTGTCAGGTTAAATCTTTCACCGATATCCTCCAGGCTCATCGGGTGATCTACTCCAATTCCAAAGAAATAGCAAATCACTTCTTTTTGTCTTTCAGTAAGGGTTTTAAGAGAGCGGTCTATCTCGGTTTTTAATGATTGGGTATGATCCAGGTCGCTATCCGTTTTTTCTGCATTGGGATTTTCCAGTATGTCCAGTAAAGTGCCGTCTTCGCCTTCAGAAATAGGCGTATCCATACTCACATGGCGGGATGAGATGCTGAGTGAAGCTGATACTTCGTCGAGATCCATTTCAAGCATTTCGGCCAATTCTTCTGCGGATGGCTCTCTTTCAAACTGTTGCTCCAGTTGGGAGAAAGCTTTTTGAACTTTGTTGGTAAGGCCCACTTTATTAAGAGGCAGGCGAACGATTCGGGATTGCTCGGCCAAAGCCTGTAAAATACTTTGACGGATCCACCAAACCGCATACGAGATAAATTTAAAACCGCGGGTTTCATCAAATCGCTGTGCAGCCTTGATGAGCCCGAGATTTCCTTCGTTGATCAGGTCAGGCAAAGACAAGCCCTGATTTTGATACTGTTTTGCAACAGACACCACGAAACGAAGATTAGCTTTTGTAAGACGATCGAGTGATTTTTGGCATCCCTGGCGGATAAGAACGGCAAGCCTTACTTCTTCATCGGAGGAGATTAATTCGACCTTGCCTATCTCCTGGAGGTACTTTTCCAGACTTTGAGACTCACGATTCGTGATAGACTTCGTGATCTTCAATTGGCGCATACTCATAGGTATTGGGGTTTAGTGGGTTATTTTAAGGGTTATTGATCTTGTTTTGGTTTTTAGCCTCTAAAAATACCCATCTCAATGATCTTTCTGATCTTCAGAAAACATTGGATGTCAGAGCAATTTAAGAATTAACTTAATATACTCCAAAAAAATTACCTTCCTTTTAACGGTTTTTCATTCCTTTTATTTTACATATAAAAATCTCTGGCCTTTGATTCGTCAAAAAAATTAAAAAGAAATTAGTTTAATGCGACGATTTATTATTTATTATTGCAGCCACAGATATTATTTTTTAAAAAAATGAGCAAGCAATTATATACGTTAGAGTTCCCGGTTAGGTGTTCACCAACTATCCTTTATGAATTCCTTTCAACACCCGCAGGCCTCGGTGAGTGGTTTGCAGACAAGGTAGATGAGAGGGACAATATTTTTTATTTTGGCTGGAATGGAAATTTTGAAAAAGCCGAGGTACTGGAAAGCGAGGAGGAAAAGCATATTCGTTTTCGCTGGCTGGATGCGCCCAAAAATGAATTTTTTGAATTCAGTATAGAAAAATCGGAAATAACCAATCAAACCATTTTGGTGGTTAAAGATTTTGCTGAGAAAAAAGATATCAAAGACCAAAGCCTTTTATGGGATCACCAGGTGAAAGACCTGTTCCATCGTCTTGGTAACTAACCAGCCACTAGCATAGTAATTAACTGGTCGAAGTTTTGCGCCAGTTTTTTTTCTGCATCATTCGATTGCTCTACAGGGAGTTTCTTCGATAATTTAATGAAGGAGCCTTGACGTATCAGGGCTTCGAACCCTTTTTTGTTTAGATCATTAAGCGATAAATAATTGTCCGGATCAAAATGATGCTCCCAGGGATCGGCGTTTATACAGGTATAAAAATCCCGGGTTTGAAGTTCTTCAAATGAGTCGATGATTTGCTTTTCAAATTCCGTTTTATAAGTTCCGGACAATTGAAGTGTAGTGCTAAAAAAGTTGCCCCACCAAAAAAATGAGCGGATGGCAAAAACGTCTTCCCTGTTAAAAAATCTTGGATAATCTAAAATGAGATAAGGGAGGCCCTTATAATTTTCGCCTTTTGATATTTTAGGAGTAGTATTTATTTCCTGCGGAAAGCGATGTTGAAATTGATCAAACCTGTGCTGTTGTTGGGTTTGCAGGGACGCTAACATGATTTTTATTTTTTCGAGAACGCGGTTCTTTGTTAAAATCCAATCAGTCCTGCATACCAATGCCTCCTCCTCTGCTGAAAGCCTTATTTTTGCCGTATCCATAACTTAAAGTTAAGTGTTCAAAAAGTTAGATAAGCTTATTGTCAAAGCCTTCATCGGTCCATTTATCGCCACCTTTTTTATTACCCTGCTGGTGTTGGTCATGCAGTTCTTTTGGCTTTACATTGATGATTTTGTCGGAAAGGGCTTAGGCATCGACATCGTTTTAAAGTTTATCTGGTATCAAAGCGCCGTACTCATTCCACTTGCTTTACCGCTGGCCATATTACTTTCTTCTTTAATGACATTCGGCAGCCTTGGCGAAAGTTTTGAACTGGTGGCGATCAAATCCGCCGGTATTTCGCTGTTGCGTTTTATGCGTCCTTTGTTTTTCATTTCACTGTTTATAAGTGGCATTGCTTTTTTATTTTCTAATTATGTGATCCCTGTTGCTTTCCTCAAGTCCCGTACGTTATTGACTGATATTGTCTATGCCAAACCTGCTTTCGATTTGAAAGAGGGGGTGTTTTATGACCGGATCAACGGCTTTGCGATAAAGATTGGAAAAAAAGAAGCGAATGACAGCATCATCCGCGACGTGATCGTTTATGAGCAGGGAAATCCTGTACAGGATAATTTTATTATCGCCAAAAGTGGTGTAATGCGGGTAACAGAAGATAAACGTTACCTGGAATTCAACCTTAAAGATGGCTGGCGTTATGAAGAAAGGGGTAATAACTACAATGCAAAGAGCGATTATATCAGGCTGGGATTTAAAGAGTTTAAAAAGCAATTTGACTTAAGCTCATTTCAATTTGTGCAAACCAATGACAGCGTCAATAAAAACAACGAAAGGGTTTACAGCATGCGGCAATTGAATATTGCCATCGACTCACTGGCGAAGGAAAATAAAAAGGTAAGAAAACAACTGGACGAGTCGATCGTACTGTCTGCATTAAAATTTTCAAAATACCTTGATAGCACGAGTACGAAAAAGTCAAAAGAGCCAGACAGTCTTTTTAGAGCCGCAAAAACATTTGATGACCTGATCCCTGACTCAGCCAATTATGCAGTACACCAGGGAGCTATTAACCAGGTAACCTCCCTCACCTCAAGTATCGCCAATCGAAAATTGATAATGACCGATAAAGAAAAGGTTTTGCGAAAACACAAGATTGAATGGCATCGTAAAATTGTTTTATCGATGGCCTGCATAATACTTTTTTTGATTGGTGCACCGCTGGGATCTATTATTCGCAAGGGTGGGTTAGGTACACCATTGATTGCAGCGATTAGTTTTTTCATGGTATTTTATTTCTCCACTACAGTGGGTGAAAAGTTTGCTAAGGAAGACACACTTACACCATTTGCGGGCATGTGGCTGGCCGCCTTTATTTTAGTACCTATCGGTGTATTTCTAACTTATAAAGCTATGAGAGATTCTCAACTATTCAATAAAGAGTGGTATTACCGGATGGCTAAATCTTTTCGTGGATTCATCGGACGTCTTCAACTGGGTACGAAAAGAAAGGTCGGAAGTATTTAAACTATAATGTTGCGATTGTTCTAAACTAAATATGCGTCGTGTTATAATTTTGTTTGTCTTCCTGTTTTTTTCTTTATCTCATAGTAGAGCTCAGGTCCTTACTTCAGTCAAAAAAATTGCTCCCGGTCAACTTCCCAAAACAGTAAAATTTAAAGGAAAGGCCCACGAGGCATGGAAATGGAAGGATAAGCTGGGAGAAAATATTTTAATTACCTCGACCGTCAAACCCCTGATGGATAATAAAGAAGGTGAAGCTGTTTCTTCAATAGAGATACATGCCTTTCATTTTGTGAAAAAAGATTCAGTGTATAAATTGTTGTGGCGAATAAGTGACAGCGAAAGTAACTGCCCTTTTGATCTTACTGCGGAGTTTATCAAAGGTTCCACCAGTATTTCTGACCTTGATAAGGATGGAATTGCAGAAACCATTGTACAGTACAAACTCGCCTGCCGTAGTGATGTTTCCCCTGCATTTATGAAACTGATCATGCATGAGGATACCGTTAAATATGCTCTCAGAGGGAATATGTGGGTCAGATCGGGTGAAGAAAGCAAGTTTAATGTAAAGGATGACAACGTCAACCTGGAAATGTGGAAGGAGTACACGGGTACGGAAGATGACTGGGATAAATTGTTCGGCCGATACCAGAGTGAAAAAGATTTTATGTTTGCACCGAAAGAGTTTTTAATCTTTGCAAGGCAACAATGGTTGAGCCATGTGAAAGAACGTTTTGAATAATTTCTCCTCTTGGAAACAGCTAATCAAAATTTGCGGGTTCAAAAATGGGTAGCTGCTATTTCAGTATTGCTGCTGATGGTAAAATTTGTTGCCTGGTACTTTACTAATTCCGTTTCTATTCTTACCGATGCAATGGAGAGTATTGTAAATGTAGCTGCAGGTTTTATTGGGCTGTATAGCCTGTTTGTGGCAGCGAAGCCCAGGGATAAGGATCACCCTTACGGACATGGTAAAGCAGAGTTTTTGTCAGCTGCTATTGAGGGAACCATGATATTGATTGCCGGTGTTGTAATCATTTACCAGGCAATCAAACAACTTATTTATCCTGTTGTCTTGCATAAACTTGACCTGGGTATTGGTCTGGTAGCAGCTACAGCTGTTATTAATTTCGTTACTGCTTTTGTCTGTCTCCGTATTGGCAGGGCCAATAACTCCCTGGCGTTAGTGGCGAGCGGAAAACACCTACAGAGTGATGCATGGTCAACAGCCGGGATTGTTGCTGCCCTTATTATCATGCATTTTACCGGTTTGCTATGGATAGATAGTGTGGTGGCCATTGGCATTGCACTTTTTATCATCGTCACCGGTTATGGCATTATCCGCAGGTCCATTGCCGGCATCATGGATGAGGCGGATGAGAAACTCTTATCCGAAATGGTCGAATTGTTGAATAATAACCGGCAGAAAAACTGGATCGACCTTCATAATCTTCGTGTAATAAAATATGGAGCTGTACTGCATATTGATTGCCATCTTACTGTACCCTGGTACCTGAATGTACACGAGGCACATCTGGAAATTGATAAATTATCAGAACTTGTGAAACAAAAATTTGGTGAATCTGTTGAATTAATGGTCCATGCAGATGCTTGTTTATCGTTTCAATGCCATATTTGTAATAAAACTGATTGCCAGGTGAGGCAACATCGGTTTGAAAAAAGCATTGAGTGGACACTGGAAAATATATCTCAGAACAAAAAACATCAGTTAAAGGAGTATAAACATGAAACCGGGCATGATAATTTTTCTCAGACAGGGGGATAATTATTTGCGGGGTTCCATCCCGAAGCCAGTTCGGGACAAGTACTGACCAAAAAACAATAAAAAACAGACAGATGAAAACATCGACAACCTGGAAACATGACCATGCATTTGAAAGC
The DNA here is from genome assembly GCF_042434975.1 of Terrimonas alba. Classification (NCBI taxonomy): domain Bacteria; kingdom Pseudomonadati; phylum Bacteroidota; class Chitinophagia; order Chitinophagales; family Chitinophagaceae; genus Terrimonas; species Terrimonas alba. Next base: position 305,467 of record NZ_JBHMQM010000007.1, on the reverse strand, counting down.
AAGTTGGAACAAAACGTATTTAGTATTGATGGAAACAGGAAGGAAGGACCCAATCCCAAGGCCTTGCTTTTATCGGCAATAGCTGCCTGCTCCGGTATAGACGTTGTTGATATTTTGGAAAAAATGAGGGTAGAATTTTCGGATCTTACTATTGATGTGGAAACGGAACAAACCACCGACCACCCGAGGGTATTCAAAGACATTTGGGTGACTTATAAAATAAAAACAGCAGGAGAAAATGAAGATAAAGTGAAGAAAGCAATAGACCTGTCGTTGGAAAAATATTGTGGTGTGTCAGCCATGTTGAAGAAAAATTCGCCAATTCATTATAAATTGGAGTTATTGAACTAGAATTATGTTATCCAAAAAATCACAGTATGCCTTTAAGGCCCTAACCTACTTAGCAGAGCGATTTGATAAAGGGCCTGTGCTTATTTCCGAAATAGCTAAAAAGAAAAAGATTCCGTTAAAATTCCTGGAAAATATTTTGTTGGAATTGAAAAAAGCTGATATACTGGACAGCAAAAAAGGAAAGGGTGGGGGGTATTTTTTAAAGACACATCCTTCCAAAGTAAAGGTAGCTACTGTGGTCCGGCTCATCAATGGTCCAATTGCCATGTTGCCATGCGTAAGTCTTTATTTCTATGAGCGTTGTAAAAACTGCAACGAGACAAGTTGCGGGCTTCACGATATGATGATAGAGGTTCGGGATGCCACATTAAATATCCTGGAAAATCGCACTTTGAGTGACCTCGTGGTCTAAATAATCATTTCTTTTTTTGACAAACGATAGTTAGTGGGATCGTTTGCGTATTTTTAGTCTACAAACTTGGTGGGCTTTGTATTTGTCCTTATTTTTGTTTTCACTAAATTTTTATTTTATGTCATTACGTTTAGGGGATGTTGCTCCCAACTTTAAAGCACAAACGACAGAAGGAGAAATTGATTTTTATGAATATCTCGGTAATAGCTGGGGTATTTTATTTTCACACCCGGCTGATTTCACTCCCGTTTGCACCACCGAGCTTGGAAAGACAGCGTTGTTGCAGGAAGAGTTTGCTAAACGTAATGTAAAAGTATTGGCAGTAAGCGTAGATCCATTGGATAAACATTTCGAATGGAGAAAAGATATTAATGAGACACAAAACTGCTCTGTTGGTTTTCCAATCATTGCTGACGAAGACAGAACCGTTGCTACTTTGTATGATATGATTCATCCCAATGCTTCAGCTACGGCCACTGTTCGTTCCCTGTTTGTTATTGGACCCGATAAGTTGGTAAAGTTGATGATCACTTATCCCGCTTCTACAGGAAGAAACTTCAATGAAGTGCTCCGGGTGGTTGACTCCTTGCAATTGACAGCTGGTTACAGTGTAGCTACTCCAGCTGATTGGAACGGTGGTGAAGATGTAATTGTAGTACCGGCTGTATCTACAGAAGATGCAATAAAAAAATTCCCCAAAGGAGTGAAGATTGTAAAACCCTACCTGCGTTATACACCGCAGCCAAATTTATAATTGGAAAGAATGCTAACCCCCGAACAAATATCGGAGATTGAGAAGAGCTCTTTGCCGGAAGCAATAGGCCTGGTCGCTGACTTGTTTCCCGGCAAAGTGGTCTTTTCGTCTTCGCTCGGGCAGGAGGACCAGGTATTGACGGATGTTATTTTTAAAAATAATATACCGGTTGAAATATTTACGATCGATACTGGTCGTCTCTTCAACGAAACATACGAGCTGTTGGATAAAACAACCGCCCGGTACAAAAAGCCGATAAAAGTTTATTTTCCGGAGGCAAGGGATGTGGAAGAATTTGTTGTTACAAAGGGGATCAATAGCTTTTATGAATCGGTAGAAAACAGGAAAGAATGTTGTCATATCCGGAAAGTGATTCCATTAAACCGGGCTTTAAAAGGAGCCAGGGTTTGGATCACGGGGCTTCGTGCTGACCAGTCCAATAACAGGAAGGATATGCCGATGATAGAATGGTCGGAAGAAAAACAATTGTATAAGTTCAACCCGCTGATCAGTTGGACTTATGATGACGTAATGGCTTATATCAAAGAGCACTATGTGCCTTATAATACATTACATGATAAAGGATTTATCAGTATTGGTTGCGCACCCTGCACAAGAGCAATCGAGCCGGGTGAAGATGCAAGAGCAGGACGCTGGTGGTGGGAAACATCACAGAAGGAATGTGGTTTGCATGCAAGCATAGTGAAAGCTAGTTAATTTTTTTTGCTATAGAAGTCTACTGAATGAGTAGACATTAAAGAAAGAAGTATGAATAATTATCAATTGGATTACCTGCAACAGCTGGAAGCGGAGAGCATCCATATTTTCCGTGAAGTTGTTGCGCAATTTGAAAGGCCTGCGCTGCTTTTTAGTGGTGGAAAAGATTCGATCACGCTAGTGCACCTGGCTAAAAAAGCCTTTGCCCCCGGAAAAATCCCTTTTCCTTTGGTGCATATCGACACCGGTCACAACTTTCCAGAGGCCCTGGAGTTTCGGGATGAATTGGCCAAACAGGTAAATGCCAGCCTGGTTGTTAGAAAAGTGGAAGACACTATCAAACAGAAAAATCTTACTGAGCCTAAAGGAAAATTTGCCAGCCGTAATTGGTTACAGACACATACATTACTGGATACAATCGAGGAATTTAAATTCGATGCTTGTATCGGTGGCGCCCGTCGTGATGAAGAAAAGGCGAGAGCTAAAGAAAGGATCTTTTCTGTCCGTGATGAATTTGGACAATGGGATCCAAAACTGCAAAGACCTGAGCTCTGGAACATTTATAATGGTCGCATACATAAAGGCGAGAATGTACGGGTGTTCCCCATCAGCAATTGGACAGAATTAGATATCTGGAATTATATCCGCAAAGAAAACATCGCTTTGCCATCTATTTATTTTGCTCACGAAAGAGAAGTGATAGAACATGAAGGACAGCTGGTAGCTGTTTCTGACTTCATTGAAATTGAAGAATCGGATGTGATCCTCAAAAAACAGGTTCGCTATCGTACTGTTGGTGACATGACTTGTACGGCTGCCGTGGAATCGAAAGCCTCAACACTGGATGAAGTGATCAACGAGATTATCTCAACACGCATCAGTGAAAGGGGTGAAACCAGGATCGACGATAAAGTGACGGAAGCCGCTATGGAAGACAGGAAGAAAAACGGATATTTTTAATCACGTTGCTCACAAGCAAAATTCTAAACAAAAACTAGGGTAATGGACTTACTTAGATTTATAACAGCAGGAAGTGTTGATGATGGCAAGAGTACATTGATTGGTCGTTTGCTGTACGACAGTAAAAACATTTTGGTTGATCAACTGGAAGCTTTGGAGAAATCAACAAAAAACAGAACAGACGGTTCGGTTGATTTGGCCTTATTGACAGATGGTCTTCGTGCAGAAAGAGAGCAAGGTATTACGATCGATGTTGCCTATCGCTATTTCACTACACCTAAAAGAAAATTTATTATCGCCGATGCGCCGGGTCACGTACAGTACACCCGTAATATGATCACAGGAGCTTCCAATGCTAACCTGATCATTATTTTGATCGATGCAAGGCAAGGTGTGGTAGAGCAAACCCGTCGTCATTCTATCATTGCGTCTCTTTTGAAAATTCCCCATGTGGTTATTGCTATCAACAAGATGGACCTCGTGGAATATTCGCAGGATGTTTTTAACAACATCGTCATTGATTATGCAGATGTCGCCAAACAACTTGGCTTAACAGATATTACTTATATACCTATCAGTGCGTTGAATGGTGATAACATAGTGGACAGGTCTGAACGCATCGACTGGTATGAAGGCAAGCCGCTACTGGAATTTTTAGAAGATATCGAAATCAATCATGATATTAATTTGGAAGATGCACGTTTCCAGGTGCAATTCGTAATCAGGCCGCAAACAGAAGAGTTGCATGATTACAGAGGTTATGCCGGAAAAGTGACTAGTGGTGTTTACAGAACAGGTGATAAAGTAAAAGTGTTACCTGCCGGCATCGAGACAACAATCAGCAAATTAGAAGTGGGAGGAAAAGAAGTAAGTGAAGTGTTTGCTCCGCAAAGCGTCACTATCCAATTGGCTGATGACATTGATATCAGCCGTGGCGATGCTATTGCAAAAGTTGATAACCTGCCACAGGTGAGCAACGAACTGGAGGTGTTATTGTGCTGGATGGATGATAAGCCTTTGCAAAGCGGAAATAAATATTACTTACAACATAATAGTCGTCTTGTAAAGGCGGTGGTGAAGAAAATTGATTACAAGCTCGACGTAAATACGCTACAACAGCAGCCTGTTGAAGGTAACGTGAAGCTGAACGAAGTAGTGAAGGCAACTATCAAAACAGCATCTGCGCTTGTTTATGATTCATATGATAAGCTCAATGTAAATGGTAGCGCTATACTAATTGACGAAACAGGCAATAGTACGGTGGCGGCGGTTTTATTGAAGTAAGTAAAAAAACAAAGTGTGATTATGAACAAGGAACAATCAACTGGAAAAGTGATCATCGCAGGCGCCGGTCCTGGTGATGTGGAGTTGATTACCGTTAAACTTCAGAAAAAATTGGCTGAAGCTGATGTAATACTGGCTGACAGGCTCGTAAATCCCGAGATCATTGATTTATATGCCCGCAAAGATGTATTGGCGTTGATGACAGGCAAACAGGGTTATCATGATGGATCGGTGGCGCAGGAAGACATTAATAAGTTGTTGGTGAATCACGCAAAGAATGGTAAAACCGTGTTGCGGTTGAAGGGTGGCGATGTAGCTTTTTTCAGTAATGTGCTGGATGAACTGATGGCCTTGCAGGAGAATGATGTGCCGTACGAAATTATTCCGGGCATCACTGCTGCTTCGGGTGCTTCTGCTTATGCGGGAATTCCGCTTACCGCAAGAGGTTATGCAAAGGCTGTGCAGTTTATCACCTTTAATCCATGCAGCCATTATAGTCCTGAGAAATGGAAAACATGGGCTAACACCCAGGACACATTAGTATTCTACATGGGAGCCAGGAATCTTTTTAATTTATCCGAACTGTTGTTGCGTTATTCAAAAAAGCCATTTACGCCATTAGCAGTGATCGAGCAGGCGACGACGGAGCATCAACGTGTTCATATTTCAACTTTAACAAACTGTGTAATAGATTTTGCCAATATAAAATTCAGTTCTCCTTCACTGGTAATTGTCGGTGATGTGGTGATGTTGCACAACGACTCTAAGTGGTTTGCAGCAGGAAAAGAAGGATCTGTTTTTAATCAATTGGTTACCGTAAAATGATAAGCTGCTATGCTGGGAGAAGTAAAACTAAAACAACTACACGAACTGATTGATAGCTATTCAAAGGAAGAGCTTATCTGGATCAATGGATATTTGTCTGGTATCGTAGCCAATGGCAAGACACATGCTACGCCCCAGGCAAATGGGCATGAAGCGAAGCCTGTGGCTACAAAAAAAGTCACCCTTGCTTTTGGTACCGAAACAGGCAATGCAAAAAGATTGTCGGCACATCTGGCAGCCGTGGCTAAGAAAAAGGGAGTAAATGCAAAGCTGGTTGGATTGGATCAATACCGCCTTACAGATTTACCAAAAGAAGATTATTTTTTTGTGGTGATCAGTACACAAGGCGAAGGTGAGCCTCCTATCCCTGCTAAGAAATTTTATGATCATATTCATGAAGCGACCCTTGATCTTTCTCATCTTAAATATAGTGTCCTGGCGCTGGGTGATACATCTTACCCCATGTTTTGCAAAACGGGTGAAGATGTGGATGCACAGTTCGGCAAGTTTGGGGCTAAAAGAGTAGTGCCGCTGCAGAAATGTGATGTGGATTATGAAGAAGATGCCCAGCAATGGTTCGATAAAGTGTTGGCAATTTTAAATGAACAACCGGCCGCTGCGCCTGCATCGGTGGCTGTGCCTTCAACTGCAAAAAAACCAGCCGGGAAAAAATATTATAATGGAACCATATTGGCCAACATCAACCTGAACGACCGTGGTTCCAATAAGAAAACTTATCATATCGAAATAGGAACAGACGAACCTATTGAGTATGAACCGGGTGATACCATCGGCATCATTCCCCGCAACAGGGAAGATGTAGTAAACAGGATCATTTCATTGACTGGCATAGATGAAACGCTTGTCGTTGAAGCAACCAAAGCAAAAGCAACGGTAAAGGAATTGCTTTCTCAGCATCTCAATGTCTGCTACCTGCTTACATCTACGATCAAAAAATATGCGGCCATTATACAGCAGGAAATTCCGGATACAAGAATGGACCTTGTTGATTTATTGCGCATTTACCCGGTAAAAGATGCGACGCAATTCCTGGAAGTGATCAAGATATTGATGCCGATTGCGCCAAGATTATATTCTATCGCTTCATCACCAAATGGACACGGCAATACCGAAGTGCATATCACGGTCGCAAGAGATCGTTTCCTGGCACTGGATGAACAGCGGTATGGGCTATGCAGCGAGTTTCTGGGCGATCAGCCTGTTAACTCATCCCTGACTTTTTATGTACATAAGGATAAGAATTTCAAATTACCAGCTCCTGAAAAGGATATTATCATGATTGGACCTGGTACGGGTGCAGCGCCTTTCAGGTCATTTTTAGCTGAGCGGGATGCGACGGGTGCATCTGGAAGAAACTGGTTTTTCTTCGGCGAACAGCACTTTATCACAGATTTTTTATACCAGACCGAAATTCAGAATTATGTGGAGACCGGGGTGTTACACAACTTAGACTTGGCATTCTCGAGAGATCAAAAGGAAAAAATTTATGTACAACATCGGATGTTGGAAAAGGCTGAGGAACTTTATCAGTGGATTGACAACGGAGCGTCTGTTTACATCAGTGGTACAAAAGACCCGATGAGCAAAGATGTTGAACATGCTCTATTACAGATAATAGGCGAGCAGGGTAAGAAAAGCGGCGACGAAGCAAAAAAGTATTTAGAGCAATTGAAGAAGGAAGGCAGGTTTGAAAAAGATGTGTATTAAAAGGAAGATTTCCCAATTCCAAAAATTTTAAAAGAAGTAAATGAGCGATAAAACTAACTTATCACCGGTTGAAAGAATAAAGACAGCGAGTAAAGGCCTTCGCGGTACTTTGAAGGAAAGTCTTACCGATGCTATAACCGGTGCATTGCGTGAAGATGATCAATCCCTGATCAAATTTCACGGTATGTACCAGCAGGATGATCGTGACAGGAGGGAGGAGAGAAGTGCGAAGAAGCTGGAATGGCTTTATTCGTATATGATCCGGCTGCGCCTCCCGGGTGGATTTCTCACACCTCAACAATGGATAGGCTTGCATCATATCGCCGGCGAACATTCGACTGGCACCATAAAAATTACGACAAGACAAACGGTTCAATTACATGGCATCCTGAAATCGCATATCAGGCCTACTATACAATCGTTTAATACACTGCATCTCGATTCTATCGCTGCCTGTGGTGATGTAAACCGCAATGTAACCTGCAGTGCACACCCAAAGGAATCAGCAATTCATGAGGAGGTGTTTAAATATGCAGATAAAATCAGCACATTGGCTCTTCCGAAAACAAGAGCGTATTATGAAGTATGGTTGAATGAAGAAAAAATTGCCGACAGGAATGAAGAGGATCCGCTATACCAGGAAAGATATTTACCGCGGAAATTTAAGATAGGGATCGCTATCCCGCCCAATAATGATGTCGATGTATTGACCAATGATCTTGGCCTGATCGCCATTATTGAAAATGATAAACTCATCGGGTTCAATATTGCTGCCGGCGGTGGCCTTAGTGCTACACACGGCAATCCTCATACTTATCCGAGACTCGCTTCTGTATTAGGTTTTGTTGATACAGAAAACGTGTTGAAGGCAGTATATGAGGTTATGACCATACAAAGAGACCATGGTAACAGGAGTGATCGAAAACTGGCTCGCTTGAAGTATACTATTGACAGGTTTGGAGTGGATGGATTCAGGGAAGAGTTGGAAAAGCGTTGTGGATTTAAGCTGGAACCGACAAAGCCGTACGAGTTCACTTCAAGAAAGGATCATTATGGCTGGCGCCAAAATCATGAAGGAAATTGGTTCTATACTGTATTCGTTGAAAATGGAAGAGTATTAGACGATGAAAAGGCGCCGCTGAAAACTGCGTTGCTTGAAGTGGCAAAAACCGGAAAAGCAAACTTCCGTTTTACCGGCAATCAAAATGTGATCATCAGTGACGTAGCCGAAAAAGATAAAAGGACAATCGAAGATATTTTGAACCAGTTTGGAATCATTGAACATACTGATAAGGCTGGTGTGTTAAGAAAAAATGCCATTGCCTGTGTGGCTTTTAATACTTGTCCCCTGGCATTGGCCGAGGCTCAACGTTATTTACCAACCTTAATTGATAAGATTGAGCCGCTACTCGAAAAATATTCCTTGCAAAACGAAGAAATTGTTTTGCGAATGACGGGATGTCCAAATGGCTGCGGACGTTCTCCTGCCGCCGAGATAGGCTTTGTGGGAACAGCGTATGGGCATTATAATTTGCATATTGGTGGTGACAGGCTGGGTGAAAGATTGAACAAGGTCTATAAGGACCATTTGAATGAGGGCCAAATACTGGAGACATTGGATGAACTATTAGGAGTATATGCGGCCGAAAGAAAGAGCGGGGAAACATTTGGTGATTTTTCATACCGCAAGTGGATACATGCCAATTAGTAAATTGACCATATCGGCTTCGTTTTTATTAGTAATGACTGGTGCGAAGGCTCAGTCAGCGGTTAATAAGCATATAAGTTGGTGGCCTGCTTACTACTTGAAATATTCCATCAACAAAAGGTGGTTGCTAAACACAGATGTACAGGCGAGAAATTTTGCAAACCACCCCCTGGTAGGGCTGGTAGCCGTTCGAACCGGCGTACATTATCAGTTGAGCAGGCAGTGGATAGTTGGAGGGGGTGTTGCCTGGTTTCATCAAAAGCAGATTGAGGCATTGGGGAAAAAGACAGTAAATGATGAACTGAGACTCTGGGAAGAGGTGCGTCATGAAGTTAAATTTAAGAAGTGGCAATTAACCAATCAGTTCAGGACCGAGCAACGGCATTGGACAAGCCAGGATGGAGTGGCTTTTCGTTTTCGGTACAAGTTAGCAGCAGACCATATATTTACAGAGAAATGGAAAGGTTTAATTGGAAATGAATTGATGTGGCAAAGCAGTAAGACGAAAGACGACTGGGATCAATACCGGATTTGGGTGGGAGGTGAGTATGCCTTTACTTCAAAAAACCAGGTTCAATTAGTACTGATGAATTGGCGACAGTTCAGTAGCCATACCTGGCAACCTGTTGTCAGGGTCAATTTTGTACAAGCAATTAATCGAGCTTTATGAGTGAATCGTTGGAAAAAATAAAAGCAACAGCTATGGAAAAGCATGATTCATCAGGACCTGCCACTAATCATTTGTTCCCGGTTTTTTTGAAGCTGGAAGATCTGAGAGTTTTGCTGGTTGGCGCAGGTAAAGTGGGATTAGAAAAACTAACAAGCTTATTAACGAATTCTCCTTCGACTTCGGTACATATCGTGGCAACGGAAGTTTCAGAGGCAGTAAAAAAACTAGCTGCATCACATAGCAACGTAGTAATTGAAAAAAGAAGTTTTCACCCGGTTGACCTTGTTGAGAAAGACCTGGTTATTATTGCCATCAACGATAAAGAAGAAAGTTTACGCATTCGCCAGCAGGCAAAGGAAAAAAAATTACTCGTTAATGTTGCCGATACTCCTGAGCAATGCGATTTTTATTTAAGCAGTATCGTACAAAAAGGAAATCTGAAAATAGCTATATCGACAAACGGTAAGTCGCCAACTATTGCTAAACGGGTAAAAGAAGTTTTGCATGACGCCATACCCGCTGAACTCGATGAAGCTATTGAGAATATTCATAAGGTTCGCAACAAGCTAAACGGCAATTTTGAGTATAAAGTAAAAAAGCTGAATTCACTCACTAGGGTGTTGGTTGAAAAAGACAATGCGTATAAGGAGCGGAGGTGGAGAAAGATTGCTACTTATTCATTGCTGGGCTTTGCGTTAATGCTGGTGGGGCACTTTATTTTTTCATACTTGCCTTTTCAGACTATAGCAGATGATACAGTAGCCTGGTATAATACATTGGATAAAAACTTTCCGTTGATGTTGCTGGCCGGTTTCCTGGCGCAATTAGTTGATGGTGCCCTCGGAATGGGCTATGGTGTTACCAGTGCCACAATCATGCTATCTGCGGGTGTTAATCCTGCAGCCATCAGCGGCAGCATCCACACAGCAGAAATGTTTGCAAGTGGAGCTTCTGGTTATAGTCACTATAAATTCGGAAATGTCAATAAAAAATTATTCAAAGCATTATTGATACCCGGGGTCATCGGGGCAATCTTAGGAGCGATCCTGCTAACGCAGCTTGGTCAAACGCATATTGAATACCTGCGTCCAATCATGGCAGCCTATACATTGTTCCTGGGTGTACGCATCTTAGTGACTGCTTTTCGCAAGCAGCAACAACAAAAAAAGTTTAAACGATACGGCTTATTAGCGGGCGCCGGTGGGTTTTTGGATTCATTTGGCGGCGGCGGATGGGGACCTATTGTTACTACCACCCTGATCACAAAAGGAAGAAGCCCCAAATATGTGATAGGATCTGTTAGCCTTACAGAATTTTTTGTAACACTGGCAAGTGCCTTTACATTTTTTACATTGCTGGGCGTTAGTCATTGGCAAGCTATTCTTGGATTAGTGGTCGGTGGATTAATTGCAGCTCCAATCGCAGCGAAACTTACCGGAAGATTGCCCCGTAAAACATCCTTTATTTTATTGGGCGCATTGGTTATTTTCTGGAGCATGAAAATATTGGTTAAAATATTTTAAGAAGGAAAATAAAAATATTAGTCTACAAGTTTTGTAGACAATATATTTTTCCCTTATGTTTGCGAAACATTTATGAAATCAACATTCGGTTATCAATCTTGCTTGCCTTCTTGTTTATTCCGGCGATGTTGTGCCGGCTAGTTTTTAGTATAGAAGAAAAATTTTTTTGCATTTTTAATCTACTAAATTAGTAGACTAATAAATTATTGAACAAACCAGGATTATGCAATTAAAGCAAATATTTATAAGGAGCCTTACCGTTATCTTTCAAAACACAAAAACAAAAGGAGCAAATCAGGCTAAATTTGTTCTCCTAATATTATTCCTTATTTCAGGCATCAATTCATTTGGACAAGATGCCACGCTGATTGAAGTATCCGGAAAAGTAACTAATCAGGAAAGCCAGGAACCGTTGGCTGATGTGAGCGTACAGGTAAAAGGTACTATTGCCGGCACGGTTACTAATAATACGGGCAGCTTCACGTTGCGTACCACAACAAAACTACCCTTCACACTTTTATTTTCGTCCATCGGGTTTCAGCCGCAGGAGCTCGAAGTAAAAAGCCTTGGGTCGGGTTTGCAGGTGGCTCTTGCCACGCAAACAGTATTGGGCAATGAAGTTGTGGTGACAGCTTCCCGTGTATCTGAAAGTATTTTAAAATCTCCTGTAGCCGTAGAAAAATTAGATATCCGTGCTATCCGGGAAACACCCGCTGCCTCTTTCTACGATGCATTGGGTAATGTGAAAGGCGTTCAGTTAACAACATCTTCAATTACGTTTAAAGTGCCCAATACCCGCGGATTTAATATCCCCAATAATTTCCGTTTTATGCAATTGGTGGACGGCATCGATATGCAGGCGGCAACATTGGGTGTGCCTTTAGGGAATGCTATTGGTCCTACAGAATTGGATGTGCAGAGTGTTGAGATAACCCCCGGTGCTGCTTCAGCTTTATATGGAATGAATGCCATTAACGGACTGGCCAATCTTATCACAAAGAGTCCATTTACATCTCAGGGACTTAGTATTTTTCAGCGTACAGGTGTCAACCATATTGATGGCGCCGACCATGATCCCGGCATTTTAACAGAAACAGCTATCCGCTATGCGAAAGCGTTTAAAGACCGATTTGCATTCAAGATCAATGCAGGTTATTTAAGGGCGACCGATTGGATATCGGATACAAGATTGGATCAAAATCCCAACAGCAGGAATACCGCCAATCCTGCATATCCTTCTTTGGATGGAACGAATAATATAGCCTTTGATGGTTGGAATAAATATGGTGATGATGCCCTGCAACTGAGCAACACGGTATCTGTTACGGGGTTGACCATTGATGGCGTTGATAACAGAACGTTGACAGTAGCAAGAACCGGGTATTGGGAAAAGGACCTCGTTGATCCAACAGTCGATAACCTGAAATTCGATGCTGCCCTGCACTACCGGATCAATCCAAAGACGGAATTGTCTTATTCCTATCGCATTGGTAAGATGGATGGTGTTTTTCAGCGGGGGAATAAAGTGAAGCTGGATAACGTGATTGTTCAAAATCACCAGGTAGAATTAAAAGGAAGCAGTTATACTATCAAAGCCTATATGTCTAAAGAAAACACCGGCGATTCGTACAATGTAAAACCTTTGGCTGATAATCTTGATCTTTACTCAGGCGGCAGTGGCAGTGCATGGAATACAAAGTTTAAAGCAGCACTCAATGAATATGCAGCCAATAATGGTGGTGCACTTACCTCGGCCAATCTTGCTGGAGCTACGGCCTATGCCCGCCAGCGGGCAGATGCAGGCCGGGTGGAGCCGGGGACAGCAAGGTTCAATAATGTAAAAGATTCCATCGTTAAAATCAATAACTGGGACATTAAATCAAGCCTGATTCCTGGTGCGCCTGTAACAGGAGGGGCGGCATTAGTGCAAAAAAGTAATATCTACCATGTCGAAGGTCAGTGGGATCTTAGCCAATACACTAAATATTTTGACCTTTTAGCAGGTGGTGATTACCGGGTGTATGAGTTAATACCCGACGGAAACAACTTTGTTGATTTCAAACGACCTATTGCTGAAAGAAACACCCCTTTAAAAGATGGAACCTTTGGTGATAATACGTATTATAAAAAATTGGGAGGATTTGTACAGGTTACAAAAAAGTTGCTGGGAGATAAGCTTAAGTTAACCGGTTCACTAAGGGCAGACCATAATCCTGAATTCAAAACCCAGTTTACACCCCGGCTGGCGGCAGTTTATACTTTGGCAGGAAAACATAACATCCGTACTACTTTTCAAAAAGGATATCGCTTCCCGGCCCTTTTTGAAGCATTATCCTACGTAAACAATGGCCGGGTGAAAAGAGTGGGCATTTTACCGGTTATCAATGATGGCTTGGGTTTCCGTGAAAATAGTTACACCCAATCTTCGGTGGCTGCATTCAATGCCGCTGTAAAAGCAGCGGGCAATTCTGATTCGGCCGCGTTAGCAAACCGGTCATTGCTGCAAGTGGCCAACCTTCCGGATGGCCGTCCTGAAGGCATCAACTCTTTCGAGATTGGTTATAAGAGCATTTTATTTAACAACAAACTATTTATCGACTTTGATGCTTATGCCAATATTTATGATGGTTTTCTTGGCCAGGTGCAGGTATATGTTCCCAAGGACGAAACAGTAGGTTCTGATGCTGCAGTGATAGCGATGATAGACAGAAACCGCGATGCCACAACCGCCAGTAATGGTAATGCAGCCAGTAAAGGACAGGATCGCTACCGGGTGTATACCAATGCTAAAAACAAGTATACCACCTATGGGTCATCACTGGGTGTTACTTATAATTTCTATAAAACTTTTACTATATCCGGTAATGTTAATTACAATAAGATAAAAGGAAATGCGACGCCGGATTTATTTGTAACCGGGTTCAATACGCCGGAATGGACTACCAATTTATCTATTGGCAACAGGGCTATCACAAAAAATCTTGGCTTCAATATCGTTTGGAAATGGCAGGATAGTTTTTTGTGGGAAAGTCCGTTGGTGACTGGTGCTATTGCAGCCATTAATAATGTTGATGCCCAGATTACTTATAAAATTCCTTCGGCAAAATCGACTATTAAGTTTGGTGGCACCAATATTTTCAACACCAGGCATATCCAATATGCAGGTGGGCCAACCATTGGCGCTTTGTATTACGCTGCTATCACCGTTGACGGCTTATTGAATAGGTAAGCCAATTATTTCTTTGTGTATTTCTTCTTTCTATAGCAAACATTAACTAGAGAAGGCGTCCCGATTCTTCGGGATGCCATTTTAGATCACCCGCCAACTGGCGGACTAATGGTTAGGTATAGGTCTGCAAAACCTTTCATGTCGGTTTGAATCCGACCGCGGCGTCGATTACACTGAACCTGATGAAGGGATTGTGCTCGTGGGTTTACAAACACTTTAAGTAAATGACTATGTCGGCTGTAGTACTATTATCGTTTCTTGCGTCGCACGTTCAGGGTTCAGCTCGCTCCGCACCTTGTGCCGGAAAATTTTTTCCTCCATGAATTGTATTAATGAATGCAGTCATAAACTCTTTTTCCTATTCCCAGGTGTTATCATCAGTAATAAGAGCAAAGCTATTTCGGAAAAAAATAGTCAGTAATTATTTTGACCAAAATCGTTTTTTTGTGGGCTTTGCTTATCATGTAAACTGGTATGATAACTCCCAGTTTGGTTATATGAGCATCTTTCAGCAACTGGCTGCCTGTAATCGCTATCGCGGTAATCATGCGGCAAGGCTGTTTTATTTTCATAATCTCAACTTGCGATAACAGACTTTCAGTCTTGTTACTTCAATATGGCTTAATTGCAATAATTTTATTGCTACAAATAGCAATTATGGAAAAAATTTATCTCAGCGATTCGGGTCCTAAAGTTTCACCGGCCGTTTATGGCTTTTGGCGCTGGGAAGATACCAGCGCTACCGGGGTCCATACAATGGAAAAGATCGTTAACCTGTGCCTGGAACTTGGTATCAATACATTTGATCATGCCGATACATATGGTGGTTACCAGTGTGAAGAATTGTTCGGCAATATAATGCGGCAAAAATCTTTCAAGCGGGAAGATGTCGTGTTGTTCACCAAGTGTGGGGTAAATATCCCGCACCCCAATCGACCCGAAATAAGAGTAAAGTATTATGACACTTCAGCGGCACATATTCTCAAAAGCGTGGAGAACTCACTGCAAAAATTAAAGACGGAGTATATCGATATTTTCCTGCTTGATCAACTGGATCCTTTGTCCAACCTGGAAGAAACTGCCCTGACGTTGGAAAGATTAAGAACATCCGGTAAGATCAGGAATATTGGAGTAGCCAATTTTTCTGTTTTCCAACACCAGCTTTTAGCTTCTTATTTAAGAGCACCGATTGTAACCAACCATATCGAATTAAACCTGCTCAACACAACCGCATTGGATAATGGCCAGATCGATTATATCAAACAACGATATATGCGTCCCCTGGCGGCTGCGCCCCTTGCCGGAGGCAGAATTGAGAATGGCACTGATCCGTTAGCCGTTAGAGTGCATTACAAATTGGGCGAGATCGGCAAAAAATATAATGCCAATGTCGAATCAATTGCAGTAGCCTGGTTAATAAAATTGGGTGCTTTGCCATTGATCGGCACACTCAATGAGCAACGCATCCGGAACATCGTCAACGCTTTTGATATCAACCTGGACCAGCAGGATTGGTACGATCTCTATAATACTTCCCGGGAAGAAATACATAAAGTAGAATTTGCAGAGTAAACCGGTAATTATATTGTCATAAGCTAGTATACCAGCGGCCATTTTGGATTTGGCACTTATCTTTGCACTCCAATTTTAAATGATTAGTAGCTTATGTCGCAACATCCGGAAACAAGAGCCATCCGACTTCAAACCGAACGAACCAACCAGAAGGAGCATGCTACTCCTTTGTTTCTGACCAGCAGCTTTACTTATGATTCAGCGGAAGAAATGGGTGCTGCTTTTGCAGATGATACATTAGATGTAAATATCTATTCCCGGTTTTCAAACCCTACGGTTGATGAATTCATTGCGAAGGTGGCAGCCTTGGAAGGCGCAGAGGATGGCGTGGCTACCGGTACAGGCATGGCTGCGATCTTCTCTACTTTCATGACCTTCCTGTCAAAAGGTGATCATATCATTTCAGCATCAGCGGTATTTGGCTCCACGCATACCATACTTACTAAGTATTTACCCAAATGGGGGATTGAATATTCCTATTTTGATATGACGAAGCCGGACACTATCGAAGAGTTGATAAAGCCAACAACAAAAATGTTGTATGTCGAAACTCCTTCCAACCCCGGGCTTGATATTATCGATATTGAGAAAGTGGCAGACTTATGCAAACAACATAATATCTTGTTCGTGGTAGACAATTGTTTTGCCACACCTGCTGTGCAGCAGCCAATGCAATATGGCGCTGATCTTGTGCTGCATTCCGCTACCAAATTTATAGATGGACAAGGAAGGGTATTAGGCGGTGTTGTAGTCGGTACAAAAGAGTTGATCAAACAATTGTATTTATTCATTCGTAATACAGGACCATCCATGAGTCCTTTCAATGCCTGGGTATTGACCAAAAGCCTGGAGACTTTATTTATACGAATGGAAAAGCATGCTTCCAACGCACTGTATCTTGCCAGGGCTTTGCAAAATCATGTAAAGCTTGGTTGGGTCAAATATCCTTTTCTTCCTGATCATCCCCAATATGAGATCGCCAAAAAACAAATGGCCAATGGTGGCGGCATTCTCACATTTGAAATAAAAGGCGGTGTGGAAAGCGGAAGAAAATTTTTAAACGCTTTGCAAATGCTTTCGATGACCAACAATCTTGGTGATAGCAGAAGTATTGCATCACATCCCGCTTCCACTACACATTCCAAATTAACGGAAGAAGAGAGAAATACTGTGGGCATTACCCCCGGCCTCATTCGTATTTCTGTAGGATTAGAACATCCCGATGATATTTTAAATGATATTTTGCAGGCATTGGAGAAATGTTAGTGTGAATGGTGAAACGTAAAAAGTACAAGTGAATTTGGGATGCACCAAAGTCACAACTCATTATTCATAATTCATTGTGTTAAGTTTTCCTTTCTCTTTTGTAAACTAAACTTATTCTTTGCATTATGTTGAGATAATATGCCGCATTTAGCTTTGCGTCATCATTAATCAAAAACCTCAACTATGCAAACGAAGTTCATTTTTATTATCGCGCTATTCGTTTCGGCGTCCGCTTTTTCTCAGCAATCGTATTACTCAGTTACTACCAATGACAAAAAACTGCCTGGGAAAGACGCAACTCTTAATATGTCAATTATTCCTGACGAGGTGGCCACAGCATTCAACCTCTTTGTTCAAAATGAGAAAGGAAGGAAGGTACAGTTGCAAATAAGTCACCACGAATATGGCTTGCTGGTAGATACTGTCTTTGAAACTATAGATTACAAATGCCGGTACAATTTTGACCAGGTTGCAGATGGTTATTACGAAATAACGTTGATCAGCGGCAAGCAACGGCTCACCAAAAATATTGAGATCAATACCGTAACAAGAAGAAGCCTGGTGGTGAGATAAACCTGCCGTTTTGTTTTATCCTGGCTCAACTTCGGTTGAGCTTTTTTATGGCCATATTTTTTCAAAGAAAAAATGAGCGACTTCGATAGCGATGAGTATAATAATGATCCATTCAAGAAAAACACTATTGCGATATTGCAATATGTCTCTGAATAATTCCAGGTTTTCTTTTACAATTTCTAAGCCATCCGACACACCACGAAATCTTTCAGTGAGATCAAAGTTACGCTTCAATTCGATGTGTAATTTATCCAGCCGCTCATTTTCCCAGGTTTCCGGTGGGGAATCGAAAATGTAGAGATGTTGGGATATCCTGTTTTTAAGTAATAAAGTCTTGCCAATATACTTTTTCAGGTTGCGTCCTGAAATAGCGAGCCGTCCCTTTTTTTCGAGCAACAGGGTATGATAGTTAGTATCCTCCAGGAGTGTGCTGGCTTGTTGTGAATAATAATCCAGGGCAACTGATTGGGCTACTGTTAGCATGATCATGCGCAGCGCTTCCGGCTCGGCTGATACTATTTCAATTTTATTATAGCTGATCTTTCTCTCTTTTACACCGGTCTCCACGATGAACTCATCGCTCAGGAATTCGGTAAACAGGTTCTTGCAAAAAGGTTCTATAAACGAGAGAAACGAATTGGTGGCATTGGCGTCGTAGTTTAAAAAACTAATTACCCCGTATTTAAAAATAGCGACATACTGTTCCGGGTTGATGCTATAAAAAAGTTCATCCGCATCGCTGTACTCCAGCTCTTCATTAAAAGCCGATTTCAGACTTTTTAAGTCAATGCTATCGGCAACCTGGTAAGAGACTACTTTAAACATAAAATATGCTGTTCAAAGATAGCAATACCTGAATTGCAAAGGGAGATCGTCGGATTAGGAAGATGTGAAATCTATTTTTGTTTGTTCTTTTTCCATTTACCAAGCTGTTGTAAGGTTGCCCGCATATCCTTATGTAGTTCGGCTTCCAATTTTATTGGTTCACCATTAGGTTTGGAAAAGCTTAAGCGGCTGGCATGAAGCGCAAGCCGGTTTAAAAGTGGCCTTTCTTCCAGTTCATTCTTTGAAAGTTTGAATTTGCTTTTTAGGGAGGATAATAACAGGGGTTTTCCATCGCCATATAACTCGTCGCAGACAATCGGGTGACCCAGGTCTTTCATATGCACTCTTATCTGGTGTGTCCGCCCTGTATGTATCCGGAACTGCATCCATGAGTAACTGCCAAAATTTTCCAATACTTCATAGTCAGTAACAGAGGGTTTTCCCCTTCGATTAATAAGCATCACTCCGCGGGTCACCATGTTTTCAGCAATGGGCAGATCGATTGTTCCTTTTTCATTGGCAGGGTGTCCGATCACAAGCCCAACGTAGATTTTTTCTGTTTTTCTTTCTTCAAATTGCAGGGAAAGATGCCGGTGAGCCACCTCATTTTTTGCAAACACAATAAGACCGCTGGTGTCTTTATCGAGACGGTGAACGGTGAACACTTTTTCATATTTGTCCTGCAGCATGTCTTTTAGTGAGGGGTCTTTCCCCTCGCGGTCAGGAATAGATAACAATCCTGAAGGCTTGTTCAATGCAATGACATCATCGTCCTCAAATATCAGCAGATCGGCCAGTTTCATGTAAATAGATTCGTTATACAGGTGTTTGTTGTAGTGTGAGCTAAATAGAAGAGGTAGTGATTATTTGCCTTTGCCAAAATGTTTTAAGTCCCTCACTTCTTTTTCCGTCAGGAAGCGCCATTTGCCCCGCTCCACATTTTTCTTGGTGAGGCCGGCAAATATTACCCTGTCAAGATTTTTTACATCATAACCTAATGATTCAAAGATGCGTCGAACAATGCGGTTGCGGCCGCTATGTATTTCAACACCAATTTGTGTTTTGTCTTTTATATCGGCATAAGCCAGCACATCCACACTGGCCGGACCGTCTTCCAGTGTAACGCCGTTCAGGATCTTTTCGAAATCTTTTTTCTCAAGTGGTTTGTTAAGCGTAACATGATAAACCTTTTTTATCTGGTTGCTGGGATGGGTTAGCTTTTGCGACAATTCGCCATCATTGGTCAGCAACAGAACACCGGAAGTATTTCTGTCCAACCGTCCTACAGGATAAATTCTTTCTGTTATGGCATTACCAATAATATCCAACACTGTTTTTCTTCCTTGTGGATCATCAGTGGTAGTGATATAATCTTTGGGTTTATTCAATAAAATATAAACGAGGTTTTTTGAAACAAATACTCTTTTGCCATTTATCCTGATATCGTCTTGCGCTGTTACTTTATGTCCCGGTTCTGTAATGACGACTTTATTCACCTTCACCCTTCCCTGCTTCACAATTTCGGCAGCCTCTCGTCGTGCCGCCACGCCACTGTGGGCAAGAAATTTGTTGAGCGGCATAAGAGTTGCCAGTTGCCGGTCGCCTGTTGCCAGTTGATTCCTGTTTATTACTTCCGGTCTCTGACTTCTGACTTCCGTTTTTTGACTTCTCACTTCTTCCCTTTGACCTTTCACTTTTGATTTTTGACCAGTCACTTGCGATCTCTGACGTCCAGTTTCCAACTTCTGTTTCCTTGCCTCAGCTCTTTTCTGTTCAAAATACTCTTCTCTTTCTTTTTTTATTTTTCTTTTTTCTTGTTTAAACTGCTCTTTAATGGCGGCATTGCTTTTCTTTTTCGCAAACTTGTCAAACGGGGTCGATTTTTTTTTCATGTTGAGAATAATTTGCTGTTTTGCAACAGTAGATGAGCCGCAAAGATAACTAAAAAGCCCGCCGATAATCAGCGGGCCCTCAGTTCACTCATCACACCGTCCTTAAACGATCTTTCTGCGATGGGGTCTTTGCTTCTTTTGCTCTTCCCATTTTTTCAATTGTTCTTCTGTCAATATAGACTTCATTTCTTCCCGTTGCTTTTTTATCAATTCTTTTGCCTGCTCTTTTTTAACATCATCAGTCAGTGAGCCGTTTTCACGGATTGCTTTTAATTGAGAAGCCAGGGCTTCGCGGTTGGTTTTTAACTTGGCAGCTTGTTCATCAGTAAGGCCAAGTTCAGTTTTCATTTTCTCACTTCTCTCTTTTGCCCGCTGCTCGATTTTTACTTTTCTTTCTTGTCTTGATTTTTCCAATTGTGCTTTTTGATCATCCGTGAGAATGCTTTGCATTTTTGCACGGTGGTCTTTGCGTTGTGCCTCCATTTTGGCTTTCCATTCCTTTACCGTGATATTATCGTTTTTCTTCAGTTCTTCCATTTGCCTGCGGTTCTCTTCACGTAGGGCGTTGAATTTTGCTTTTTGATCTTCCGTAAGATTCAGATTTTTAAACTCATCACCGTGATGATGTCTTTTCATCATATGTTGTTTTGCCGGCTCACGGTCTTTGATCTCCTGCGCCTGCGATGCTGCTACAACCAATGCGGCAGCCATTATACTTAAGAGTATCTTCTTCATAATTTTCTTTTTGTTTTAGATGCCGGTTGAATGCATAAACTTCCGGCGGGGTTTGTTAAAGTTTTTTTTCAATTAACAGACCATTGTCGGTTGCCGGGGTTTAACCGAAGTATGAAATCATTCGTAGATGGTTGATATCACTGATAAACGGCTGTGATAGCAATCAATTCGGATTGTGGAAATTTGCAAAGCTCTTTTAGGGGTTTGGGGCTTCTTCCTTGTTGGCCAACTGGCCGCAAGCTGCATCAATATCTTTTCCACGGCTGCGGCGAAGACGGGCATTGACTCCGTGTTTGCCAAGATAATACATAAATGCCTCCACTTTATCTTCATCGGGCTTTTCAAATTTTGCCGCATCAATTGGATTGTATTCAATCAGGTTGACAAGATCGGCGGGAACCTGGCGATAAATCCTGATCAGTTCGTCGGCATCCTTCAGCGAGTCATTAAAATCTTTGAAAAGAATGTATTCAAAGGTGATCTCATTTTTAGTTTGCTTGTAAAAATAGTTGAGTGCCTCAATAAGCGATTTGATATTGTTAGTATCGTTGATCGGCATGATTTCATGGCGTTTTTCATCAGTAGCAGCATGCAGGGATAAAGCAAGCTTGAATTTAACTTTATCATCACCTAATTGCTTTATCATTTTTGCCACACCGGCTGTTGAAACAGTGATTCGTTTGGGGCTCATGGCCAGGCCATCTGCAGCGGTGATTCGTTCAATTGATTTTAATACATTTTTATAATTTAATAAAGGCTCACCCATGCCCATATAAACAATGTTGCTTAGCTTTTTTCCATATTCTTTCTCACAGAGTTGATTCAGTAAGGCCACTTCATCATATATCTCGTCAAACTCAAGGTTGCGTTTGCGATCCATATAGCCCGTAGCGCAAAACTTACAACTAAGGCTGCAACCGATTTGGGACGATACACACGCCGTGTATCGACCAGATACGGTTGGGATTAACACACCTTCCACAAAATGACCATCATGCGTTTTGAAGCGAAGTTTGAAAGTACCGTCTTCCGAATGTTGCGTATGATCAATTTGTAAAGCAGGCAGGTTAAACTCAGTGGCCAGCTTTTGGCGCAAATCTTTTGAAAGATTCGTCATTTCATCAAAACTGCGAACCGGTTTTAACCAAAGCCAGTCATACACCTGTTTGGCCCTGAATTTCTTTTCGCCAAATGAGGCGAAATACTCTTCCATATCTTTCAGGCTTAAATGGCGGATGTTGCGTTGTGCGGCTTTTAACATGCTGCAAAGATAGTCACAGGGAATAGCAAAACAGGCCGACTTCTTATATCAAAATAAGCATTCCTGTATTAAACAATTTTGTATAAAACATTTTTGTTTAATATTTGCCGTATTAAGGCTAAGTCACTGGTTCGAAAATTCCTGAAGTAATTTTATATTTCGCTAAGTATAAATTTTTTAATTGCCAATTTTGAGATCAGTTTATGAAAACGGCTTATGTTATTGATGTTATAAGAACACCGATTGGAAAATATGGTGGGGCATTAGCCAATTCCAGGCCTGATGACCTGCTGGCCAATGTGATCATTGCGTTGTTGCAGCGCCACGAATCCATTGATGTGACAGCAATTGAAGAAGTGATTGCCGGTGCGGCCAACCAGGCTGGTGAGGACAATCGAAATGTGGCGAGAATGGCGGCACTGCTGGCAGGACTGCCAGTGAGTGTAGCTGGTTCAACAGTAAATCGGTTGTGTGCTTCAGGTTTGCAGGCCATCATGGATGCATCAAGGCAGGTGATGTGTGGTGATGCCGAGCTGATCATTGCCGGTGGCGTGGAAAGTATGACGAGAGCCCCTTTTGTCATGGCAAAATCAGCAACGCCTTTTTCAAGAAGTCATGAAATGTATGATACCACATTAGGCTGGCGCTTTGTCAATAAGAAACTGGCGGGTATGTATCATCCTTATAGCATGGGTGAAACGGCGGAGAATGTGGCAAAACAATGGAACATTTCACGGGAGGAGCAGGATGTTTTTGCGCTTCAGTCGCAGGAAAAATATTTTGCCGCACGGGAAGCAAAAAAATGGGATGATGAACTGACAGCCGTGGAATTGTATAATAATGGGCTGGTGAGTTGGATGGTTGATGATGAGTTTCCCCGGCAAACTTCGCTGGAGAAGCTGGCAGGACTAAAACCAGCTTTTGTAAAGGATGGTACGGTTACCGCAGGCAATTCCTCGGGCATCAATGACGGGGCGGCCGCGATGTTGCTCGCCAGTGAAGAAGCTCTGAAGAAATATGAGCTGAGGCCGATGGCGAAAATTGTTTCGATGGCTGTGGCAGGGGTAGATCCTGCTATCATGGGCATTGGTCCGGTACCGGCAACAAAAAAAGCATTGCAGCGGGCTGGGTTAAAAATAAGCGATCTTGATTTAGTTGAATTGAACGAAGCATTTGCCTCGCAATCCATCGCCTGTATCCGTGAGCTCGGATTGAATAATGAAAAAGTTAATGTAAACGGCGGTGCTATTGCTATTGGTCATCCATTAGGATGTAGTGGTGTACGTATTTCCGCTACCTTATTACATGAAATGAAAAGAAGAAATTCCAGGTATGGGCTGGCTACCATGTGCATTGGAGTAGGCCAGGGAGCTGCTGTTATCTATGAAGGAGTTGAATAAGTATAAGTATTAGTAACTTTTGTCAAACATATTCATAACACCAGCTAAAACACTACACCATGCGGAAATTTCTTCTCTTATTTTTTGTATTGTCAGGGTCAATTATTGCCAATGCCCAACAAGCTCCGACAACTCCTGCTGCTGATTCATTAAAGGAATACACAGGCAAATATGTTTTTCCGGATGGAAGCGAAGTGCCGGAAATAAAAGTCGCTTTGGAAAACGGCGTTTTAATGGGGAGTTCATCACAAGGTAGTTCGGAATTGAAGCCGATGGAAAAAGATGTCTTTGAAGTGGTAGCCTATTCAGGAATGGCTACTTTTAAACGGGATGAAAAAGGAAAAATAAACGGACTCTATGTAGAAGTCGGCAATTTGATTCTCGATGGAAAGAAAGTGGAAGAACAAGTTCCGTCGCCGGACAAATGATAAGAAAGAAACATTTTAAATATCGAATGATAAGGGGTGAACCGTTCACCCTTTTTTGGTTGGTTTTTCTTGACCCGGCAAGTTAATTTTGTCGCATGAGTTTTAAAACGAGTTGGCAAACCGCCGGTTTTTTTGCGGAAGAAACGAATATTGATGACGCCATGAATCGGCTTAGTCATCACATTGAAGGTATGGATAGAATCTATGCGACATTTTCTCCTGAACAATTATTACAGAAACCAGCACCGGGTAAATGGTCAAAGCAGGAAATACTAGGTCACCTGGTTGATTCTGCCATCAACAACCTGAAGCGATTTACGGAGATCCAGTTTTTGCCACAGCCTTACCAGGTTGTTTCTTACCGGCAAAACGATTTGGTAGCCGTGAATGCTTATCAACAGCTTCCATTGCAGCATCTGCTTGATTTGTGGAAGGCATTGAATCAACAGATCATCTATGTCGTTAAAAATATTCCCGCTGAAAAATTAAACTACGCTGTTGATCCGAAGTATGACAATAAGGAACTTAAAACATTGGGTTGGATCATTTGTGACTACGTGGCTCACCTCGAGCATCATTTAGCTCAGATAAAGCCTGGTTAACTTTTCTAATAAAGTTTGTACAAAAGTCTTTTTACCAACCTGTAATTAGTTACCAGCGAAAGGAAGATCAATACCAGGGCGGTAATCAATACTACCCAATGCAATGGCGTAGACAGTTCCGTCCTATTATACATCACCAATTGATGAAAGGCCCATTGCATTAATTGTGTAATGGTTAACGCTATCAATACGATCAGCATGTAAACTGGTATAAACTGGCGGGCCACTTTTTTACTGAGCCACCCCGGTGAATAGCCTAATGTCAGCAACAGTTGCAGACTGTCTTTGCTGCGGGCAATCACCAATTGCAGATAAAATGAAAAAAGCATCAGGGCTAGCACAATTACCAGTAAGCCAAATACAGCCAGACCAGTAAAGATGCCCTGGAAAACCTGTTTCATGCGGCCGAATTTTGTTTTATCCTTATTGATCTTATAATTTTTTTGATCCAAAAAATTCAAGAGATCCGTACTATTTGCATCTTTTGTTTTTATATAAAGCCGCGATGCATGATCTGACTTTCTGCCTTTGAAAGTAAGATTAGCCCAGTCCAAAAATGTTTTTGGAACCAATACGGAATTGATCCTGTCGCTGAATGCCACTATCTGTCCCTGGAAAGTTTGTTCAAGGCTGCCATCGCCATGGCAGGTGATATAAACCGGGATGCCTGTTGCAGTTTCTTGTGACACCTGCGGCAGGTTATAACTGGGTCCAAATACATTGAAGATTTCCAGGAAATCGGAGGAAATGATAATAGGAATTTTTGTTTGACCCGGCTGCCATTGAAAGGAGGGAGGTACCGTATCCAAAAAGCTATTTTCGATGGTTTCTAAAAAAAGATTGGTTCTGAACGGCAATACGCCAGCGGCGCTTAATTCTACCTGGAACTGGTTGGCCTCAAGCGGAGCCACATCTTCCAGGAATGGTTTTGATTTTAACTCAGCGATATCAGCTGCCTGGAAAAGATTTTTGTCCGCCTGTCCCATCGTTTCATTGGTGACAGTTTTGGTAATGGAAATAAAATCGAACCCATCTTTCCGGATCGAGCCTTCTTTCAGCATTTGCTGAATATTAATATACATTTGAATGGAACACAGTAAAAGCAATACGCCGATGCCCAATCCAATATAAGAGAACCAACGGGATAAGGCATTGGTTCCTGTTTGTAAAAGTGGCCTTATAGGTTTGAACGATAAATTCATTTTGTTTGTTTTTAACCTCACCCTCTTTTCCCTCTCCCTGGAGAGGGACGGTGCTGCATATCTTTCCTAATCTTAATAACTACCACATTGGTTTCATATCTCTACTCTGCATTTTCGAAGAGTATTATTCAATCAATCTCTCCGAAAAGCGAGGGTTGTGTGTTGGTGGCCCCCTCCCTGGGAGGAGGTCGGGAGGAGGCCTTATAAATGAAGCAACCTCGTGTAGGGATAAAAATCAATTCTTTCCAAATCTGCAAAAATAATAGCAGCATTTCTTGCCCTTGCTTCTTCAAGCATCAGTACCATCGCTTTTTGAGCATTGTTATCATCCAAGTGACTAAATGGCTCGTCCAGTAATAAAAACTCAAATGGCTGCAATAATGAACGGATAATAGCAATACGCTGCTGTTCGCCATAAGAGCAGGTGTTACAGGTGCTGTTCAGCTTATCTTCTATACCTAACCTGTTCGCCATTTCTTTTATCTTCTCAGGCGGATGAAATGGATTCAACTGGCGTTTTATTTCCAGGTTTTCCAGTACTGTTTGTGCCGGAAAGAGGCGCAAATCCTGGAAAACAATGCTGAGATGATCTTTCCGGTGATGAGCAAGATCTTCTGCTGAAAAATTACGGATCGGTTTATTGCTATAGCTGATCGTACCGTTATAATCATTTCGCATGCCATAGAGGAAATTCATGAGTGACGATTTTCCACTTCCCGATGGCGCAACAATTTTTATCCATTCTCCTTTATCAAATACAAGTTCCTTGCCCCAAACCTCCGACAATTGTGTCCTGCTTTGCTCAAAATAAGCAGGGAGCAGGTTATTTATTTGTAATTGCATAAAAAGACATTGCTCTAAATAATAAAGGTTACAGTGTGTCATTGCTGTAACCTTGTAATTTATTCTAAAGAATTTAATTAAGGATTGACCTGGGCGGTTGTATCCACCACGGCAGGTGCTTCCATCATAAAGCCTTTGTACCTGTTCTTTTTTTCTTCGTTGATCTTGTACATGGTGTTAATGTACTGGTTCAGCTGCTTCAGACTGTTAACGTTTTTGTCAACAAGATTTACCGTCATCTCGAATTCCAACCCATCGTCCTTGTATTCGCCGCCTGTGGCAATAATATCCTGCCACATATTGTAAGACGCCGTCATGGCAGATTTAGCGCTGCTATCTGATACCGAAGTTTCGCCTGTTTTTATTATTTTTTGAATGTCAACATAAAAACCAAATGGATGACCACCGATCTTGTCTGCTACCACATTTTTGTTAGTTGTGCCGCCAAGGAATGTGTTCATGTGTTCAGGAGAGTTGCTGGCAGCAAACCAATTATTGTCAAGTTTGTAGTGAATCTCTGGGGAATTAGCTGATTTCATTCCCTTGGTTTGCTCTATTACCACACCAATCAGTTTATCAAAAGCGGCTTTATCATTGACAGAAGTAGCAAACAAAACTTTCATGTCAGGTTCGGTTTTGGTGTATTTATAAGGTTCTTGTCCTTCGCCCATTTCCATTGAAACTTCTTTTGTTTTCATTTCCAGATCGGAAACAGCCAGCAGGACCTCGCCTTTGTTTGCCTTAATAAATTCTTCTACGCTATAGCCGGCACGGCCCAGAAAGCCATTAACGACACCATCGAAACCAGTTATTCTTAAAAATTCTTTTAAAGCGGCCGGTTGATAGTTCATCGCAAAAACACCCACCACATTTTGTGAAGGGATGCGATTTAATACATCCCCGCTAAGAGGCTTGGGTGGGTAGTCCGACATCAGTTTGCTGATCTCTTTACCATAATAACTCTTCGATTTCATCGCAATTTTGCCGTTGTCGAAATTCAGTGACATAGCCGACACATTATTTTCGAGCAGCGAGTTGAATTTCATCATGGACAGCATACCACCTAATGTGTTGCCGTACAATCCAGACGCATTCATCCATAAATGCATATCGCTGCCATCCTTGATCATTGAGGCAAAGCGGGAATCATTGTCGAGGTTATCGTCGGACTTAAGCGTCAATGCGGTTTTTGCAAAAAGTTTGAGACTGTCTTCAGGAAATTTATACATTTCAAACCTGCTTTGGCTGTTAAAGCCTTGTTGCATGTCCGGCAAAGGTGAATCTGCCAGGTAAGCAAATTTAGAGCTGTTCCAGGCAAGCAGACCCGATTTATCCGACACCATATAATTAATGTCGCCATCCTTGGTGCGTGTAGCTTTTCCTTTGCTGATTTCTTTATTAAATGCCTCGAATGCTGCTGCATCTTTTATGGCTCCTTCAAAAACGATATAGCCTCCACGTCCCTGGCGTTTCATATAAAAAACAAGGTCAGCTTTCGTATCAATGCCTGACTGACCGGGATCTTTCAATAATTTTTGTGCAGTGCTATCAGTTGCTTCTTTTGACATTTCTTTGAACCAATCTGTTTGGCTGATCTCATCCCAGCTAAGTTTGGAAGAAAGTGAAGCACTGTTGATATGTACCACGAGAGCTGCGTCTTTTGGAACCAGCAAACCGGTTTTACCACCTTTTTTACAGGATGCTGCAAATAATAAGGCAGAAATGGATAATACAAGGAATAATGGTTTTTGTCTCATTGCATTTGATTGTTTTGATTTTATAGGAGGTCAAATAAAGGAAAAATTAATAAGATCGGCAACAGGTAGTGTTGTTTGTTCGCCAGTTCTAAGGTTTTTAATGTTACAATTATTTTCTGCAAGCTCTTTACTTCCAATGATAATTATATATGGAATATTTTTCTTTTCCGCATATTTAAACTGCTTGTCAAATTTAGTCGTTTCATGAAATAGTTCGCAGCGAGTGTTATTATTTCTTAGCCGCTGCACCAGTTCAAATGCTTTCCTGCTTTCCGCTTCGCCCAAATTAAAAAATAAAACCTGTGTGCCTGTGTGCACTTCCGTTGGAAAAAGATTCAATTCTTCCATCACATCATAAATACGGTCGACACCAAATGAGATGCCTACGCCGGGAATATTGGGAACACCAAACAAACCGGTAAGATCATCATATCTGCCACCGCCGCCGATACTTCCCATTTGCACGTTATTCGCTTTTATCTCGAAAATAATTCCGGTATAATAATTCAATCCTCTTGCAAGGGTGAAGTCAATAGTGATGAGGGATTGGGGAGTAGGGATTGGGAAATAGGAAAGGATGTATTCAATTTCTTCGATTCCTTTTTTGGCCAGTGAGTTATTAGCAAGTAAGTTTTTTATCTGCGCCAGTTTTTCACCATTATCACCGCTAATGCTCAAATATTTTTCGATAATGGCAATTTGTGGATCATTTAATCCTTTTCCCTTCAATTCTTCTTTTACTTTTTCCAAACCGATCTTATCGAGTTTGTCAATGGCAATGGTAATATCAATCAATTTATCAGCGCCACCACATTGTTCAGCCAGTGCCGCCAATATTTTTCGACTATTAATTTTTATTTCGACCGGTATGCCGAGTTGTTGAAAAACGGTGGTATAAATATTTGTCAGTTCTACTTCATTCAACAAAGAGTTGCTGCCGACAACGTCTGCATCACATTGATAAAACTCCCGGTAGCGGCCCTTCTGCGGTCTGTCGGCCCGCCATACTGGTTGTATTTGGTAACGCTTAAACGGCATGGTGAGCTGCCCATAATTCATGGCTACATAGCGGGCAAAGGGAATAGTGAGATCATATTTCAGTGCCCGTTCAGTCAGGTTTTTATCATTTTTGCCTTCCAATACTTTTTCAAATGCTGTTTTGGCTTTGTCAATATTTTTTGGGTCGTTAAGACCGTTGTTAAGAATCTTGAAAATTAATTTATCGCCTTCTTCTCCATATTTTCCCATTAATGTTTCCAGGTTTTCCATGGCTGGTGTTTCCAACGGTTGGAAGCCGTATAGTTCAAAAACATTTTTTATCGTATTCAGAATATAATTGCGTTTGCGTACGACCTCGGGGCCAAAATCCCGGGTGCCTTGTGGTAAACCAACTGTAACTTTTGCCATTAATAAGATTATTTCAATTTGAAAGGTGTTTTCAAAGCCCCTTTAGGGCCTGCCTGTCCGGTAGGCAGGGTTGGGGTATATTTTTCGATGATGCGGGTGCATACTTCGTCTATCATTTTATATACTTCGTGATAACCCGGCTCCGGTCCATACCAGGGATCGGGTACATCCAGGTTTTTGCCCGGGAAAATTTCATTCATCAGCAAATCCACTTTTTTCGGGTCATATTTGTTTTCGGCGATGCGCTGAATGTCATCCAGTACATCGCCTGCCAGGGCATAAATTTTATCATATGCATCAAAATCGGCTGGCACAAACCTGCGGGCACGTTGCCTGCTGATGTCAAGTCCATTCAGCTTTGCAACCTTTTGCGATAAATGGTGCGGAGCTTCGCCAATATGATAACTATTTGTTCCGGCACTCTCAACGCTCCAGTTTAAGCCGGCCTCAAAGGCCTTTTGCTGTAAAATACCTTCGGCCAACGGGCTCCGGCAAATATTGCCTAAACAAACCATTAAGATTTTCATCCTGCAAATATAACCACAGCTTATCAGGTCTCCATTGCTTTACCAACCTTCCAGGAGTTTATGGATTTAAATAACAGAATGCATCTCATTTATCCATTTATATAAAATAGACTTGCATGAAAATGCCGGGATAAACCACCCAACTTGCGAATTGAGTCTGTTGTTCAACAACTTTTTATCGGGGCAATCAACAAAAATGTAATAATTTGCCCACCACGAAAGTCACTATTCATGATTGAGGAATATGAAAAGCAAAAAAGAAAACAGATTGCGCTGCGAAAAGCAATAATGGATTATGCAATCGGTGGCCTGATTACCTGCGTCGGCATTTTTTTTATGATCAGGGACAGGCTCACTCTGCAGTTCAATGAAAACTTTCCCCCTAATGACATCGATAAGATTTTTGGATTTATCTGCATTTTATATGGTGTATGGCGCATGTACCGGGGATACAAAAAGAATTATTTTAAGTAAGTGATGAAAGGTGATAAATGAAAAAGAAGGCTCTGATGCAAGCATTTATTAGTACGAAATACCTGGTTTTTATACTTTCTTGTGCTTTTTTTCTACTGAACGGTTGTCAGTCATTTAAGGAAAAAGAAAAGACGTTATTGGATACGCCTGACCGGGGCCTTATACATGTGAGTGCGGACGAATCTTTCAAACCTATCATCGATGAACAGGTAAAAGTATACGAAGCCAACCATCCCGGTACCCGAATAAACGTTACTTACAAGCCGGAAGCGGAATGTTTGAAAGATATGGCCATAGACAGCATCCGGATGATCATTGCGACGAGAGGATTTAGCGATCAGGAGAAAAAATTTATCGTTGACTCTTTCAGGATTTCCCCAAAAAAGATGGTGATTGCCCGGGATGCGGTCGCTGTTATTGTAAGCCCTGAGGCTGAGGATTCATTATTTACCATATCGGAGATTAAGGAAATACTTACCGGAAACTTTAAGAAAAAATTAATCCCGGTATTTGACGGAGTGCAGGCAACCAGTACGGTACGTTTTATCGTCGATTCTGTATTGAAAAACGATTCTCTCACTCCCGCAGCAGTAGCTGCAAGAACAAGCGAAGGTGTTATTGACTATGTAGCGAAAAACCCACAGGCAATCGGGTTTATTGGCGTAAGCTGGATCGGTAATAGAGAAGATGAAAAACAAATCAGTTTTTTGGAGAAAGTAAAGATGGTGCAATTAGAAAGCATGGACCTGAAGGGCAAGTATATATTGCCCGTGCAGGCCAATATTTACCTGCGCAGATACCCTATGGTACGTGATTTGGTATACATATTGAAAGAGAAGCACCGCGGATTGGGAAAAGGATTTGCAGATTTTATGAGCGGCGAGATAGGACAATTAATTTTTAAAAGGGCCTACCTGATGCCGGCGCAGAAAGATTTTACCTTCAGGCCAGTTCGGGTAAGCGAATAAAACAAAGTGGTTATATTTACAACTCTTAAAAAGTGAAAGAAAAATGAAGAAAATCTCTATTACATTTTTGGTCACTAGCCTACTGTTTGTAAGTGCTGTTAAGGCACAATCACTACAGGACGGTGTAAATGACCTTTACGCGGAACGTTACAAAAGTGCAAAAGCAACATTCGAAAAGTTATTAGCCTCTAATCCTAATAATATCGATGCTACTTACTGGCTGGGCCAGACTTTAATTGAAATGGATGACACAGCCGGCGCTAAAAATCTTTATAGTAAAGCCTTGTTAAGTAGTGCTAACGCTCCTTTGGTAATAGTGGGTATGGGGCAAGTGGAGCTAATGGAGAATAAAACCAGCGAAGCCCGTCAACGTTTTGAAGCTGCTATTACCATGACCCGTGGTAAGAAAGGTGATGACCCTGCTATTTTGAATGCGGTGGGCCGTGCTATCACAAATACTTACAATGTAAAGGAGAAAAAAGGGGGCGATATCAACTATGCAGTAGAAAAATTGGAAGTTGCTGCACAGAGAGATCCCAAAAATGCTAATATATTTTTAAACCTGGGTAATGCTATTCGTAAAGCAAAACCTGGAGAAGCAGGTGGAGCGGCTTTTCAGAATTATCAGAAAGCTACTGAAGCAAATCCAAAATTTGCACCGGCTTATCATCGCATGGCACAGCTCTTCAACAGCCAGCGCAACTGGGATTTGTACGAAAAATACCTGAAAGATGCCATCAATGCTGATGCCCGTTTTGCCCCTGCTTATTATGATCTGTATTATTTAAAATTGGGCCGTGATTTTGCTGCCGCTGAAGACTATGCTAAAAAATATATTGCCAATACTGACCAGGATCCTCAAAATGATTATTTGAGATGCCAGACACTTTGGGCTAAAAAAGATTTTGACGGAGCTATTGCCTGTGCCAAGAATATTATTGCACAGACAGGAGCGAATGCAAAAGCCCGTTCTTATAAATTGATCGCCGATAGCTATTTGCAAAAGAAAGATACAGCGTCGGCGAAAGAACCTGTTGATCAATATTTCGCTAAAGCGAAACCCGATGATTTGACTCCATTGGATTACCAAATGAAAGCAGCTGTTTATTCAACCATTCCCGGTCAGGAAGCTGTGGTATTAGCTGCTTACCAGGAGGGGATTAAAGCAGATACGGTTTTGGAAAACAAGATTGACTTATTGAAAAAAGGTACTGCTTTCTTTGGTGGTAAAAAGGATTATGTAAACGAATCACAACTTCAGCAGTTGATTTTGGAAACAAAGCCTAACCTTAACATCAATGATTATTTTGCTGCTGGCATCGCTAATTATCGTGCTCAGCAGTATGCAAAATCATATGACATATTTAAAGTGGTTGCGGAGAAATTCCCTGATCAGCCATTTGGTTGGGAATGGATGTTTAACAATGCAAACGTGCTCGACACAGTTAAAAAGGACAGTATTGCTTTACCAGCTGCTGAAAAGTTGTTGGCATTTGCCCAGAAGGATTCTGTGAAATATGCAAAACAAATTTCAAGTTCGTCTTATTTCCTGGCTACTTACCACCTGGAAAAAGGAGATAAAGCAAAGGCAATAGATTATTTGAAGATAATGATGAATGCTTCCGCTGATCCGGCTGTTAAACAAAGCATACAAAAGAACATTGACGATCTTTCAAAGCCAACGCCGGCACCCAGGCAGCCTGCTAAAAGTTCGTCACCGAAAAGTAGTTCCGGTAGCGGAGCAAAGAAATCTTCCGCAGGATAGATATTATGTATAAATCTGATTTAATTATAGCCCGGGTAACCGGGCTATTTGTTTGCCCTGGATATTTGGAATTTCCGTTGATTATTGATGTTGCTACCTTATTTTTGCTGCCGAGGCAAAAAAAATGATCCACTTACTCCAGATAAATCCATCCACCTCTGATGCCGGTTCTTATTTACCGGTTGCTATACAGGTAATTTTTGCGGTAGGTCTTGTCGCTTTTTTGATGGTAGCGACCCATTTACTGGGCCCTAAAAGAAAAACTACTGACAAGTTGCAGGGTTTTGCCAGCGGAATTGAAACACATGGTGATGCCCGCCAGCCAATGGCGATAAAATACTTTCTCACAGCGATATTGTTTGTCCTTTTTGATGTAGAAGTGATTTTTTTCTATCCGTATGCGGTAAATTTTAAGGAGCTGGGTTGGAGCGGTTTTTGGGCCGTTATCATGTTTGTGGGATTTTTCCTCTGCGGATTTCTATATATTATAAAAAAAGGCGCATTGAAGTGGGAAGACTAGCTTGAAAAACCGGAGAATTGGCTTCACAGAAACGGAACTTTAGCCAGTTACGTTTGTTTTTACTAAGAAGTGAGTTCAGATTTTCAAATTGTTGAATTTTCAAATTTGTTTATGTCACGTCCTGTATCATATAACATCACACAGAAGCCACTGGTGGCCGATATAAGCATGGCTGAAATGCCCGAAGGTCACCAGGGGGAAGGTTTTTTTGCTACGTCGTTGAATAGTGTTATTGGCCTGGCAAGAAAAAATTCGATCTGGCCCTTGCCCTTTGCAACATCCTGCTGCGGTATTGAGTTTATGGCTACCATGGGTGCACATTATGATCTGGCACGTTTTGGTAGTGAAAGAGTGGGTTTTTCGCCCCGCCAGTGTGATTTGCTGATGGTAATGGGAACTATTGCCAAAAAAATGGGCCCTGTTGTAAAACAGGTTTATCTGCAGATGGCAGAACCTCGCTGGGTGATGGCCGTTGGAGCCTGTGCATCCAGCGGTGGCATATTTGACACCTACAGCGTATTACAAGGGATAGACCAGGTAGTGCCGGTAGATGTGTATGTTCCGGGCTGTCCTCCGCGTCCCGAAGCAATTATTGACGGTGTGATGCGGATACAGGATTTGGTAGGTAGAGAAAGCCTGAGAAGGAGGAATAGTGAAAAGTATAAAGCGTTATTGGAGAGTTATGGAATACAATAGCCCGCTGTCCTCCGCCGCGGCGGAGAAACTTGGGAGGCAAAGTATTTAGTCTGGTGAACAAGGTTTATAAACTAAATTTTTAATCACCTGTAATGTCTTTTCGACATTCGGGATTTAAGGCTCCGCCGTGGCGGATTTGGGTTTATGTCTCTTACAAACGAACATATCAGACAACGGCTAACGGAAAAATTTAGTGACCAGGTTTCGGGTTTTGAAGAGCCGTATGGCATGCTCACTTTTGAAGCCCCGAAAGAAATAAATCTCAAAGTCCTGAATTTTTTATACGATGATGAGGAGTTGAAATTCAGGTTTCTTACCGATCTCTGTGCCGTACATTACCCGGGAAATAAAGACAAAGAATTAGCGGTTGTCTATCATTTGCACAATCTCAGGGACAACGTCCGTATCCGTTTCAAGGTATTTACCAAAATAGATAAGCCGGACGTTTACACGGCTACAGGATTATTTTCAGCCGCCAATTGGATGGAAAGAGAAACCTATGATTTTTACGGGATCAATTTTGTCGGTCATCCTAACCTGAAAAGGATTTTGAATGTCGATGAGATGGACTACTTCCCGATGCGCAAGCAATACCCACTGGAAGATCAAAGCCGTATTGATAAAGATGATGAAATGTTTGGCAGGGGTGGAACGATTGGATTTGGCACAGAAAAAACGGATCACGGAACGATAATCGAATCGGACAAAGACAATGTGGGCGAAAATATTGTTTGAATTATAAACTAATGATCCCTTTAAAAAGGATTGGGCTATCATGGCTGAACAGCATATAAAGCTTCCGGAAGGGAGTATTGAGAAAACCACTACCACGTTAAACCTGGGGCCTACGCACCCGGCCACGCATGGTGTAATGCAGAATATCCTGGAGTTGGATGGTGAACGCATTGTTTCTGCAGAGCAAACAATCGGCTATATTCACCGGGCTTTTGAAAAAATTGCCGAGCATCGTTCCCTGTACCAGATTACCCCACTTACAGACAGGTTAAACTATTGTTCGTCGCCTATCAATAATATGGGCTGGCATCTCACCTGTGAAAAATTATTAGGCGTGAAAACGCCTAAAAGAGTGGATTATCTCCGGATCATTATCATGGAACTCGCCAGGATATCCGATCACCTGATCTGTAATTCTATTGTTGGTGTGGATAGTGGTGCGTACACCGGTTTTTTATATGTGATGCAATATCGTGAGCTGATCTATGAAATATATGAAGAGGTTTGCGGTTCACGTTTGACTACTAATATCGGCCGCATCGGCGGTTTTGAGAGAAATTTCAATGACATCGCGTTTCAAAAAATTCAAAAATTTCTCGACGAATATCCACGGGTATTAAAAGAATTTGAAAACCTGTTTACCCGCAACAGGATATTTATGGAACGGACTATCGGCGCAGGTCCTATCAGTGCTGAGCGGGCTATGAACTATGGCTTCACCGGTCCTAATCTTCGTGCCGCTGGTGTAGATTATGACATACGTACACATACACCTTATAGCAGCTACGAAGATTTTGAGTTTGATATTCCCGTAGGAACTACGGGTGACTGCTATGATCGTTTTTTAGTTCGAAACCAGGAAATGTGGCAATCGCTGCGCATCCTTGACCAGGCATTTAAAAAAGTGCAGGAATTTAAAGGAGCGGAGGCAGATATTTATCACGCTGATGTTCCTGAATACTATTTGCCCGAAAAGAAAGATGTGTACACAAAGATGGAAGCATTGATCTGGCATTTCAAGATCATTATGGGTGAAATCGTTATGCCACCGGGTGAAGTATATCAGAGTGTGGAAGGTGGAAATGGGGAGCTTGGATTTTACCTGATCAGTGATGGTGGAAGAACACCTTATCGTCTTCATTTTCGCAGGCCATGCTTCATTTATTACCAGGCTTATGAAGAGTTGACAAAAGGTGCTATGCTCAGTGATGCAATCATCGTGATGTCATCATTGAATTTGATTGCAGGCGAAATGGATGCTTAACCCCTGTCCCCTAAAGGGGGACTTAGGTCAATCATTCTTTTTCAATTTGAATAGTTCTTATTAAGAGTAGTTGAATATTGTGTTGTGGACTTCAATACCCAGATGGGCACTTGTTGCGTCGCACACATCAGCTTTTAGATCATTGATCAACCAGATTAAAAAATAAAAACTCTTTCATCTATTGGAGTGTTTCAGGCACCCTTTAAGAGATGGGAGCAAAACTTCCCTTTAGGGGTTGGGGAAATATGATAAAATTTTCAGACGATAAATTAAAGGAGGTGCAGGGAATTATTTCCCGGTACCCGGATGGAAAACAAAAAAGTGCTGTCATCCCTGTACTGCATTTGGCGCAGCAGGAGTTTGGTGGCTGGCTCGATGTGCCGGTGATGGATTATGTAGCAACACTGTTGAATATTACGCCTATTGAAGTGTATGAAGTAGCTACTTTCTATAGCATGTTCAATTTGAAACCTGTCGGCAGATATATGTTCGAAGTTTGCCAAACAGGGCCCTGCATGGTTAGTGGCAGTGATGATATCATTGATTATATAGGAGAGAAATTGGGTATCCGCCCTGGTCAAACAACCAACGATGGCATGTTTACTTTAAAGACGGTGGAGTGCCTGGGAGCCTGTGGTTATGCGCCAATGATGCAGATGGGCAAATATTATAAAGAGCATTTGACAAAGGAGCGGGTTGACCAGATCATTGATGAATGCAGGAAAAGTGTGGTTGCCAACAACTAAACCAAACGCTTGCACATATGAAAAAGATCATCAGTCTGATGAGTTTGTTCTTTGTTTTTGTGGCATGTAATAATGCTGGTAATAAAAAAGAGGAATCGAAAGATACCAGTACAGCAGCCCAGGTAGTAAAAAAGGAACCGGTGGTGACAGAAAGTTATCATGGGGTCATACCTTGTGCTGATTGTGAAGGTATTGAAGTGTCTCTTAGTCTTATGGATAACGGCACCTACAGCAGGCGTGATTTGTATATTTCAAGAAAAGCGAAGGAGCCGGGCAGTAATGAATTTTCTTACCATGATAAATTCATGATGCACGGTGATACATTGCACCTGCTGGGCATTACTGAGGGAGCGGATCATTATTTAAAAACAGATTCGACGCTGATCCAGTTGGGAGCCGATAACCAGCGGATAACCGGGAACCTGGCGTATAAATATGTATTAAAGAAAACGAACTGAATTTATAAGTGAGGCGATAGAGTGATAAAAGAATATACTTTAAAAAATAAATAGTGGACAAAGAATGCGGATTTGGATCACTGTGATTTTGCTCTTTACAAGTTTGATTCTTGTTGCACAGGTTGATTGCGTTGGCTTAAAAGAAGCGATGCGAACCCTGGATAAAGCATTAGTGGAAAAAGACAGCGTTGCTTTGTCAAGACTGTTGCACAATAAAGTAAGTTTTGGTCATTCTAACGGTTGGGTACAGTCACATGATGATGTGTGGAATGATTTTGCAAGCGGGAAGTTATCGTATCAAAAAATTGAAAATAGCCTCACGACGATTGCTGCTATTAATAAGAAATGGGCAACCGTGAGAATGAATATTGCAACTGAAGGAAAATTGAATGATAAAGTTTTTGCGATGAACCTGCATGTATTACAGGTTTGGATGAAAACAAAAAAAGGCTGGCAGTTGATAGCGAGACAAAGTGCGAAGTTATAATGAAAGAAAATGAGCAAATTAATTCCATATTTAAAAAAAGCGGAAGCTAAACCCGGATATAAACTTTTTGTGGAGTTTGAAGATGGAATAAGTGGGATTATTGATTTATCCAAATGGAGAGGAAAGGGAGTATTTGATTTTTGGAATGAGGAAGTGAATTTTGGAAAATTTGTTATAACTGAAGATAAAAAGCTGGAATGGAATGAAAATATTGATATGGACCCGGACGCTTTTTATTTACAGTTGATTGGAAAAACTTTTGAGGAATATGCGGGTAATAAGCAGCTTCTACGGAATTCTCATTAAAATGTATTTCGGCGATCATGTGCCGCCACATTTTCACGCAGAATATGCTGAGTTTTCGGCCCAAATTTCAATAATGGATTTTGGAATTATCGAGGGAAACTTACCGCCGAAAGCTTTGGGGGACTTGTTGCTGAATGGGCCAGCATGCATAAGGATGAACTTATGGAGAATTGGAAATCATTGAGTGAAAATGGACCAGGAACTTTTAAAAAAATTGAACCATTAAAATAAAATCCTTTTCAAGGATAAGGCATGGGAAGAAAATTATTATTAGAAAAAGCTCACGTTGAAAACATCAGGTATTATGATGTGTATCGCCGTGAAGGTGGTTACAGAAGTGTGGAGAAGGCGTTGAAGATGGCGCCC
Source organism: Terrimonas alba (assembly GCF_042434975.1). NCBI lineage: Bacteria > Pseudomonadati > Bacteroidota > Chitinophagia > Chitinophagales > Chitinophagaceae > Terrimonas > Terrimonas alba. The sequence continues at coordinate 266,231 of NZ_JBHMQM010000007.1, read as the reverse complement.
AATGATATTACCGAAGAGGTAAAAAAGAGCGGATTAAGAGGACGCGGTGGCGCTGGTTTCCCTACAGGAATGAAATGGAGCTTTTTGGCTAAACCCGAAGGCGTACCCCGCTACCTGGTAGTAAATGCTGATGAATCAGAACCCGGAACCTTCAAGGATCGTTACCTGATGGAGTTCATTCCCCACCTGCTGATTGAAGGAATGATCGTTTCGTCTTTTGCATTAGGCTCTAATCGTTCTTATATCTACATCCGTGGGGAATATGCCTGGATTGTTGATATTCTCGAACAAGCGATAACAGAAGCAAAAAATAATGGGTGGTTAGGAAAAAATATCCAGGGCAGTGGTTTCGATTGCGAGATCTATGTGCAGCGGGGCGCCGGTGCTTATATCTGTGGCGAGGAAACAGCTTTGTTGGAATCCCTGGAAGGCAAAAGAGGTAATCCAAGAATAAAACCTCCATTCCCGGCTGTAAAGGGTTTATGGGATTGCCCTACAGTGGTAAACAATGTTGAAACCATTGCCGCTGTTGTTCCCATTATCAATGAAGGAGCTGACGAGTATGCAAAGATTGGGGTGGGTAAATCAACAGGTACAAAACTTATTTCAGCCTGTGGTAATATTAATAAGCCGGGTGTTTATGAAATCGATATGACCATCTCTGTCGAAGAATTTATTTTCAGCGATGAATGGTGTGGCGGTATCAAAAATGGTAAAAGATTAAAGGCTTGTATTCCGGGCGGTTCTTCAGTTCCTATTTTGCCAGCTAATCTATTGTTGAAAACAGCCAAGGGTGCCTCCCGAATGATGAACTATGAAAGCTTGAGTGATGGCGGTTTTGCAACAGGAACTATGATGGGATCGGGTGGGTTTATTGTGTTGGATGAAGACCAGTGCGTCGTAAAACATACGTATACACTAGCAAGATTTTATCGTCATGAAAGCTGTGGTCAATGTTCGCCATGCCGTGAAGGAACAGGCTGGATGGAAAAATTATTATTGCGTTTGGAAAAAGGGCAGGGTAAGCTGAGTGATATTGACCTGCTTTGGGATATACAGCGAAAAATTGAGGGAAATACCATTTGTCCTTTGGGAGATGCGGCTGCATGGCCCGTAGCCGCAGCTATCCGTCATTTCAGGGATGAGTTTGAATGGCATGTGCTGAATCCGGGTGAGTGTACAAAAAGAAACTATGGTTTGGCGCATTATGCGGAACCATTAGGTGTACCTGCGTAAAAGTTTTCACGCAGCGATAGCAACGGGGCAACGGACGCGATGTATATGAATGAAAATGAAATAGCCACATTGGCATTAGATATTTGTTTTGCGATTCATCGGCAATATGGACCTGGGTTATTTGAAAGTGTTTATGAAGAAATATTTTGTTATGAATGGGCAAAGACTGGAATTCCTTTCAAGCGACAGTTTGGGATTTCAGTGGTTCATGAAGATATCAAAATGGATATTGGGTTTAGGGCTGATGTAATTTTGGACGATAAAGTGATTATAGAGATAAAGAGTATTGAGAATTTGGCGGATATACATTTTAAACAAGTGTCGACTTATTTAAAATTGGCAAACATTAAGCTGGGCTTATTGATAAATTTCAATGTAGTGCTTCTTAAAGACGGAATAAAAAGGATTGCTAATAAATTATAAAACGTTGCGCCGCATTTTCTTTGCGTTCGCTGCGAGAAACAAAATATGGCTGAAGAAAAGAAATTATTTAAAGTAACCATTGACAATATCTCCATCGACGTGGAGCCAGGAACAACTATCCTGATGGCTGCACGAAGGATTGGTGGGGATGTTACACCACCGGCAATGTGTTTCTATAGCAAACTAAAAGGTAGTGGTGGCAAGTGCCGGACTTGCCTGGTGGAAGTAGCAGCTGGCTCTACCGCAGACCCAAGGCCAATGCCAAAACTGGTAGCAAGTTGCCGTACCACGGTAATGGATGGCATGATTGTAAAAAATATCACCAGTGAAAGAGTAATGGATGCAAGGGCCGGTGTGGTGGAATTCCTTTTATTAAATCATCCGCTCGATTGCCCGATTTGTGACCAGGCCGGTGAATGTCACTTGCAGGACCTGAGTTACGAACATGGTAAAGAAGGCACCCGGTATGAGTTTTCCAGAAGAACATTTGAGAAAGAAGATATTGGTCCCTACATACAACTGCACATGACAAGGTGCATTCTTTGTTATCGTTGTACCTACGTCGCCGATCAGTTGACCAACAACCGTGTACATGGTGTACTGGATCGGGGAGATCATGCCGAGATATCAACCTATATTTCCAAAGCTATCGACAATGACTTCAGCGGAAATATGATTGATGTATGCCCTGTCGGTGCATTAACCGATAGAACCTTCCGTTTTAAAAACCGTGTTTGGTTTACCAAGCCGGTTGATGCGCATCGTGATTGTCCAACCTGTAACGGCAAGGTAACACTTTGGAATCGTGGTGACGAAGTGTTGAGGGTAACTGCCAGGAAAGATGAATGGGGTGAAGTGCAAAGCTATGATGGCAAACCAGGCTGGATATGCAATGACTGCCGCTTCGATAAAAAGAAGTTGAGTGATTGGGTAATTGAAGGTCCGACCAAAGTCAATCGTCATTCAGTTATTTCAGCCAATCATTATGTCGGAGCAAGAAAGCCGCAGGAAACGATAGCAGAAGTAATGGGCGGAAGACAACCGAAATTGTTGATGGATATTCATACCATCAGTGATGTAAATGATCCGACTGTTGACCTAAGTGAAATAAACGGGCCGGCAACAGGTGCAACATTTAATAATAAGAAACAATAATGGCAATGTATTTCCTCGCAGTTGATTGGTTTTTTATTTTGGAAAAATTTGTGTTGATAGCGGTAATTGTTTCCCTATCGATGGTGGTAGCTATGTATGCCACCTATGCTGAACGTAAAGTAGCCGCCTTTCTGCAGGATCGTATTGGTCCTAACCGTGCGGGTATTTTTGGATTGCTGCAACCTCTGGCTGATGGTGGCAAGCTATTTTTTAAAGAAGAGATCATACCTCTTCTGTCTTCGAAGTTTCTTTTCATACTGGGACCAGCTTTGGCAATGATAACCGCATTGCTAACAAGTGCCGTAGTTCCCTGGGGACCATCTTTCTCCATCGGTGACAGGCAGATTAATTTACAGATAGCGGACATTAATATCGGCATCCTGTATGTGTTTGGAGTAGTCAGCCTTGGCGTATACGGTATCATGATCGGCGGCTGGGCATCTAATAATAAGTTTTCATTATTGGCAGCTATACGGGGAGCTTCCCAAATGGTATCCTATGAGTTACCAATGGGGCTTGCTTTGATTGCATTGCTGATGCTGGTAGGTGATTTGCGCATGAGTACCATTGTGGGAAACCAGTTAGGTGATGGATTTTTCAACTGGCATATCTGGTATCAGCCATTGGGCTTTCTTATCTTTTTTGTGTGTGCCCTGGCCGAGTGTAACCGTACACCGTTTGATCTGCCGGAAGCAGAAAATGAATTGAACTTCGGTTATCACCAGGAGTACTCATCTATGAAACTGGGTTTCTATCTTTTTGCTGAATACATCAATATGTTTATCAGTGGGGTGATCATGTCAACACTGTATTTCGGTGGGTATGATATACCTTTTGTAAATGAAGCAAGCTGGGGGCTGGCTCCATGGTTATTATCACTGATTGGTTTTTCTGTGTTAATGATCAAGGCATCGCTGTTCATATTCCTGTTTATGTGGATCCGTTGGACCATTCCGCGTTTCCGGTTTGATCAGCTGATGAAGTTGGGTTGGAGAACATTGATACCACTGGCATTGGTCAATATGATATTGACTGCCGCGGTGGTGCTGTGGTTGAAGAGATAAAGCCCCATCCCGATCCCGACGAAATGTCGGGACCATCCAAACACAGCCCTCGCTTTTCGAAAATACCGATAACATCTGTGTCTTCGGGAGCGTTGAGTAGAGATATAAAATTGATGTGGTAGTTATAATGATGATTAAAGTGATATAGTACCGCCTCCTCGTCCTGAGCTTGTCGAAGGATGGGAGAGGAGGAAGGGAGGTGAGGCCTTATATTTGCGAAAAATTAAAATCTCCTGTTGGGAGAGTTGAGATATGCAATTAACACAAAGAGCAAAACAAGTGGACCGCAAGCCAATGACCTGGCTGGAGAAGATCTACCTGTGGAATATTGCGAAAGGGATGCTGATCACGTTATCGCATTTGTTCAAAAGAAAAGCAACCATACAATACCCCGAGCAGAAAAGAACTTTTTCTAAAGTGTTCCGCGGACTGCAGATATTGAACCGTGATGAAGAGGGGCGTGAACGCTGTACCGCCTGCGGTCTTTGTGCTTTGGCCTGTCCTGCAGAAGCTATCACGATGGAAGCGGCAGAACGGCAGCCGGGCGAAGAACATCTATACCGTGAAGAAAAATATGCGGCAAAGTATGAGATCAACATGCTGCGTTGTATTTTCTGCGGCTATTGTGAAGAAGCCTGTCCGAAGGACGCAATTTATTTGTCGCAGACGTTTGCTCCGGCGAATTACGGACGACAGGGGTTTATCTATAAAAAAGAAGACCTGTTGATCCCTAATCCGAAGGAAAACCCGGAAGCCTATAAAAAAGCGTTAGGGGACAGGGCAGCGGGAGTTCAGGGAGTTTAATAGGCAACTTTTGAAGTTAGTTCTGATAATTAATTAATTAAAAAAAAGCATCCAGGGTTTGCATCCGCGACGGCGGAGAAAAGCTATTAGCTTATGGGAATTACACAAATATTGTTTTGGTTACTTTCAGTGATGGCTTTGTTTGGGGCTTTGATGGTGGTAGTTAGCAAAAATCCCGTTTACAGTGTGTTGTGGCTCATCGTTACCTTCTTTGCCATTTCCGGTCATTATATTTTATTGAATGCGCAGTTTCTCGCAATTGTAAACGTCATCGTGTATGCAGGTGCGATCATGGTCTTGTTCCTGTTTGTGATCATGCTGATGAACCTGAATAAAGAAACAGAACCACAAAAAAATCGCTGGTTAAAAATTGCCGGGGCTTTAGCGGGTGGGTGTTTGTTGTTGATCCTGGTTGCAGCTTTGAGAAATAGTGAAATAAAAGGTCGGCTGGCACAGGTAAAAGGGGGGGATATCGGTCTGATCAAAAACCTGGGAAATGAGTTGTTCACGACCTACGTAGTACCGTTTGAGATAAGCAGTATTCTGTTTTTAAGTGCCATGATAGGTGCGGTAGTGATTGGGAAGAAAGATTAACCCCCTGTCCCGTCCTGAGCGAAGTCGAAGGGAAGGGGGAACTTAGATCGGGTATTCTTATAGTTTTTTGAATGTTCTTTTAATAGTTAGTTGAATGACTGTGGAACCCGCTTTAGTTTTTTATGGCACCTGCCTGCCGGCAGGTCGTCCGTTGCGCCTGCCCCTACGAGGAGCAAGGCGACGGAACTCGGGGTCGCATTCTTTAACTAATAGTTCTTTATTCAATATTAAAAAATAGTACACTTGCAGCCCTTTGGGCAGTGAGTGGCAAGTCCCTTCTTTGGGAGGGGATTTAGGGGAGGCCGTATGCCAATAAATTATTACATATTTCTGTCCATTGCTTTATTCTGCATCGGTATTGTGGGAGTGCTCACTCGCCGTAATGCGATCATCATCTTTATGTGCATAGAGCTGATGTTGAATGCCGTGAATTTATTATTGGTGGCATTTTCAAAAATGCACCACCTGAATGCCGCTGCCACTGGTAATGCAGTAGCCGGTACGGACGGACAGTTATTTGTATTCTTCATCATGGTAGTTGCGGCAGCCGAGGTGAGTGTGGGGTTGGCCATTATCGTGATGATGTATCGTAATATTCATTCGGTTGATGTAAATTTTTTGAACAGGTTAAAACACTAGGCCTCATCAAACCCCTCCGGTGGAGGGGCTTAAGGAGTCCTGATCATTGAATAACTATTTTTTAAAAGACCACTATCAGCTTCAGGGCTGTGAGTGGATACTCCACCTTTAGGGGGAGCCAGAACGGGTTTTATGAAGAACGCATTAGACTTGGTTTATTTAGTTCCGCTGCTGCCGCTGATCGGCTTTTTGATCAACGGTCTTGGCCGAAAGCTTTTGTCAAAAGAACTGATCGGTATTATCGGAAGTGGTACTGTATTCATTTCATTTCTCATCAGTGTATGGGTATTCATGCAGGTGAAGGGGGGCAATACACATGTGGCCAATTATTTCACCTTTATCGCTGTTGACAAATTAAACATTCCCTTTGCGTTTCAAATTGACCAACTATCTTCCATCTTCCTGCTCATCATTACCGGGGTTGGATTTTTAATACATGTCTATTCCACTTCGTATATGCATGAGGAAAAGACGGAACATTTCGGCAGATACTTTTCCTATCTCAACCTATTCGTCTTTTCGATGTTGTTGCTGGTGATGGGCGCCAACTATGTGATCATGTTTATCGGTTGGGAAGGTGTTGGATTGTGCTCTTACCTACTGATCGGTTACTGGTTCAGGAATACAGAATACAACAAGGCGGCGAACAAGGCATTTATCATGAACCGGATCGGTGACCTGGCTTTCCTGATCGCTATTTTCTGGTTGATCAGCAAACTGGGTTCTGTTTCTTACGGTGATGTTTTTGCTAATGTATCCAAGCTTAGCGGCACCGACCTTACCGCTATTACCATATTATTATTTATCGGAGCTACCGGTAAAAGTGCCCAGATACCATTATATACCTGGCTGCCTGATGCGATGGCTGGTCCTACTCCTGTGTCTGCATTAATCCATGCTGCTACGATGGTTACGGCGGGCATTTATATGATTGCCAGGAGCAATATTTTATACTCATTGTCACCGGTAACCATGACCATCGTGACAATTATTGGATTAGCTACTGCACTGGTTGCCGCTACGATTGCCCTTAAGCAGAATGATATCAAAAAAGTGTTGGCTTACTCTACGGTAAGCCAGTTAGGATATATGTTTCTCGCCCTGGGGACAGGGTCGTATGTTGCCGCGGTTTTCCATGTGATGACACATGCCTTTTTCAAAGCGTTATTGTTTCTCGGAAGTGGTAGTGTGATTCATGCCATGGGTGGCGAACAGGATATCCGCAAAATGGGTGGCTTAAGTAAATACATGAAAACAACCAACTGGACTTTTTTAGTGGGTTGTTTGGCAATTGCCGGTATTCCGGGGCTTTCAGGCTTCTTTTCAAAGGATGAAATATTAGCCGGTGCATTTGCCAAATCACCCATCATATATGCGATAGGTTTGGGAACGGCTTTGCTTACGGCTTTTTATATGTTCAGGTTGTATGCAACAACATTCAAGGGAGCCTTCCGCGGTACTCACGACCAGGAACATCATTTGCATGAAAGCCCCTCCGCCATTACTATCCCACTGGTTATACTGGCCATACTTTCTATCATCGGTGGCTATGTAGGTGTGCCTGAGTTCATCATGCATGGAGCACATTCCTTAAAAGAATTTTTAGCGCCGGTGTTTGACGGATCCAATAAGATCTTAGAGACCCATGAAGTTTCACATGCTACGGAGTGGATGCTGACCGGGGTATCAACCGCACTGATTGTTGTCACTATTGTATTTGCCTGGAATAAATTCAGCAAAAAGCCTGACACGGAGGAAGCTACAGGATTTGGAAAAGTGTTGGCGGATAAATGGTATGTGGATGAGTTGTATGAAAAGATTATTGTGAACCCGCTTGACAAGCTGGCGCTGTTTTTTAAGAATGTTTTTGAAAAAAATGTGGTAGATGGTATTGTGAATGGAGTAGGAAAGGCAGTTAATTATGGCAGCCGTCAATTAAGGCTGCTGCAAAGTGGACAAGTAGGAAGTTACGTGTTGTTGATGGTATTGGGCATGGTATTGTTTTTTGTATTTCAATTTTTCCTGAGAAAATAATTATGATCCCTGTTTTATTAATAGTAATTCCATTACTGACCGGGCTGGCTGCATTCCTTATAAAGAATGAAAAAGCGGTGCGGTCATGGGCTTTGTTTTCGTCGATTGTTACGCTGGTCGTTTCTGTGGTAGGGCTGACTGTACTAAATGAAGCAAAATGGCTGGAGCACCAGTCCGCATTCATGTCGACACTCGGAAGCAGTTTTGCTGTGAAACTTGATGGAATGGGCCAGTTACTTTGCCTGTTAAACACGATCGCCTTTCCGCTCATCTTTATTTCTACCTGGAACTCTTCCTATAAAAAGCCAAATAGTTTTTTTGCCCTGATGCTGTTGTCACAAGCAGGTATGATGGGTGTGTTCCTGGCAATGGATGCTTTGTTGTTTTATTTCTTCTGGGAACTGGCGCTGATACCCGTTTATTTTCTGTGTTCGCAATGGGGTGGCGAAAAACGGATTGCTGTTACATTTAAGTTTTTCATTTATACGTTCGTAGGCTCCTTGCTGATGTTGGTTGGTATTTTATTTATTTATGCCAAAACGCCTGACCATTCTTTCGCAATTCAATCTTTTTATTCCACCGGAGCAAGTTTGGCAAACAAGGATCAAACCTGGTTGTTCTGGTTATTCTTTATTGCTTTTGCTGTAAAGATGCCCATCTTTCCCTTTCATACCTGGCAACCTGATACGTATGAGCAATCACCTACGGCAACTACCATGGTATTAAGCGGCGTCATGGTTAAGATGGGCGTACTGGGGGTGATTCGGTGGTTATTACCCGTACTTCCGATTGCTTCTTATTCATTGGGAGATAGAGTTTCATGGTTGGCAGTTATTGGGATGATCTACGCTTCATTGATAGCCATAAAACAAGATGATATTAAAAGATTGGTGGCCTACTCTTCCATTGCTCACATTGGTTTGATGTGCGTGGCTATTTTCTCAGAAAACAAATTGGCTATGCAGGGGGTAATGATTCAAATGTTTAACCATGGTATTAATATTATCGGGCTCTGGATCGTGGTCGAACTGATCGAAAGACAATTTGGAACAAGAAAGCTGTCTGAACTGGGTGGACTTGCACAAAAAGCCCCTGCAATGGCCATCCTGTTTGTGGTAATTGCCTTGGCCAATATCGCACTACCATTGACCAACGCCTTTATCGGGGAGTTCCTCATGTTCAGCGGTATTTTTGGCTCTCAGGTCACCAAACTTAATATCTGGTTTACGGTATTGGCTGGAGTTTGTATTATTCTCGCGGCCATCTATACCCTGAACCTGGTTCGCAAAATATTTTATGGGGAGTCAGTAATCCGGACAGCAAATGCATTAGATACTCAGCTGAATGAAAAGTTGGCACTAAGTGCTATTGTTGTACTCATTTTTTGGATAGGAGTATACCCACAACCAGTTTTGAATATCACAAACGAAATCACAGATAGTATTTTAAAAATATCAGATGTACGTCATCTGCTAACGAAGTAAGAGGTATGAACGCTTTAATATTGTCGGCAATTTTTGGAGTTATTATGATGTTCAGCGGTGTTTTTCTGAAACAGAAAAATACAGTGCGGATGGTTGCAATTTTAGGAGTAGCAGTTTTACTGGTATCGAATATCCTGGAGATGAGCGGCATTTTATTCTTTAAGGTGAATACAGCAGGTATGATGCATTTTGACAGGTTTGCATTGCTGTTTAACTCCATAGCGTTTATTTCCGCACTAATCTATTTTATCTTATCAGCAAAAGATATTGAAAAGGTCGGTGTTCATTATGGCGAGTATTTTGCGCTTGCCTTTTTTATACTTAGTGGTATTGTACTGACTACTTCGTTCAAATCATTGCTAATACTTTTCCTGGGGATTGAAATTATTTCGATTCCATTATACATTCTCACCGGAAGTGATAAGAAGAATTTAAAAAGCAATGAAGCATCATTGAAATATTTCCTGATGGGTTCCTTTTCCACAGGGTTGATGTTGATGGGAATTACGCTTATCTATGGAACCACAGGCACATTTAGCGTGGATCAGATGAAGTTTGTCGTTGACAAACCATCCCTGTTACCGGTGGCCGGCATGTTGTTGCTCATTTTTTCTATGGCCTTTAAAGTATCTGCGGCGCCGTTTCATTTCTGGACACCGGATGTATACGATGGTGCGCCAACCGTTTTTACTTCTTTCATGGCTACTATCGTAAAGGCGGCCGTGTTTATCGGTTTCATCCGGTTGTTCGATGAAACGTTTGGAAGTTTTCATGCACAATGGCAGTTGTGGATTGCAATCATAACCGTAGCTACTTTATTTATCGGAAATATCACCGCTGTATTTCAGCAAAGCGTAAAAAGAATGCTGGCTTATTCGAGTATCGCCCAGGCTGGCTTTATGCTGCTGGCCCTGTATGCAATGAATACCGATGCGAAAGAGGGGATTCTGTTGTACGCTGCAGCGTATTGCCTGGCTACCATTGGCATTTTTTCCGTGTTAGCAAAAATGAGTGATTATAGTTTTGAAGGGTTCAATGGCCTGGCAAAACAGCAACCACTCGTAGCAGCGGTTACAACGATCTTATTTTTATCCCTGGCTGGTATTCCGCTTACAGCCGGCTTCCTGGCAAAATTCTATATGCTGAAGGCAGCTCTGGGCAATGGTGACCATGTTTGGCTGGTGATCTTTGCGGTGTTGATGGCTGCGGTGAGTGCTTACTATTATTTCCGCGTCATACAGGCTATGTACTTTAAAGAGGGCCAGGCCACTATACAGGCATCCCCGGCTTTTAAATGGTCTTTGGCAGGATTAGCTGCTGTTATTATTATCCTGGGCGTATTCCCCAACGTATTGCTTTACTGGTTCTATTTTTAAGTTACCTGTTTCCAGTTGCCAGTAAACCGGTAACTGGAAACTTGCAACTGATTTCATCCACTCATAATACTTTCTTCCCGTATCCGCTTGCTTTCTGTAATTTCGGGTCAAGTATCGAGCATGAATTTCCGCGATGTTTTCTCCCTGGCTTTTCGCACGGTTCGCAGCAATAAATTGCGTACCGGATTAACTGTCGCTATTATTGCATTTGGCATTATGGCCCTCGTTGGCATTATTACGGCTATCAAGGCGATGAACCAAAAGTTTTCTGAAAGCTTTTCTTCTATGGGAGCTAATGCGTTTACCGTTCGTTTCAAGGAAAGAAATATTCATTTTGGTGGCGGTGGTAATAACAATGAGGTCAAGCTTTCAAAAAAATCAAATAAGAAAGAGAAGAAATCTAACCTTGGAAAAAAGATCACAAAAGATGAAGCCGAGCTTTTTGTAAAAGCCTTTCATTATCCTTCAATCACCAGCATCTCCATTTTTGGCAATAGAAATTCCATTGTCACAAAAGAAGAAAGAAAAACAAGTCCCAATGTTACGTTATTTGGCAGTGATGAAAATTATTTACTATTGAATGGCTTGACCATTGCGGAAGGAAGAAATATTAATAAGGCCGAAGTGCAATCGGCAAGCAACGTTTGCATATTAGGCAACGATGTGGCGAAGAAGCTTTTCAAAGAAAGTACAGGCATGGCCATTAATTCAACTGTACGCATCAATAATATTCCGTTCCGGGTTATTGGTGTGATGGCAAGCCGGGGTTCTACTTTTGGGTTTAGCCGTGATAATATGGTTGTCATAAGTTACACCAGTGCGCACCGAAACTTTCCCTCTGACAATTCTTACGTAGTAGCTGTTTTGACACAGGATATTTTGCAGGTGAACGAAGCTATGGGTGAGGCAGAGGCAGCATTTCGTCCTATAAGAAAATTGACAACAACGGAAGAAAGCAATTTTGTGTTGGACAAAAGTGACAGTGTTGCTGAAAAAGCAATGAACAGTCTTGGCTTTCTTACCATATCAGCAACGGTAATTGGACTGATCACGTTGATAGGCGCTGCTATTGGTCTTATGAACATCATGCTGGTGTCGGTATCAGAGCGTACAAAGGAAGTAGGCCTGGTTAAGGCAATTGGTGGCAAGAGTAAAATGGTGAGACGTCAATTTTTACTGGAGGCAATGATCATCAGTGTGCTTGGAGCAGTCTTTGGAATTGTTCTTGGAATTTTAGTTGGAAATATTTTCTCCATTGTATTAAATACAGGCTTTGTTGTACCCTGGAATTGGGTGGCATACGGCATCATAATCTGCAGCATTGTCGGGCTGCTCGCCGGTCTGTATCCTGCGTTAAAGGCTGGAAGATTAAACCCTATAGAAGCATTGCGCTACGAATAATTAATATTATTTGTTATCAAATTATTTGTCAGGGAGTTGGTGCTTTTAAAAAAATCCTTAACTTGAAGCCCTCTGTGATAAAAAAACAATCACGGGAAGATTTTTGTATAAACTTTTTCATTAGAATTGTAGCCTCAAAATAAGGCTCATTAACATTTAAAAAAACACTAAAAATTAAGATCATGGCTGAGACTAAACCAACTGCAACCGCAACAGTTAAGGCTACTTCTGTGCAAGCAAAGAAAAGCAGTAACGCCATTTCGTGGATTGCTCCCGTAGTATGTATTCTTGCCGGTTATTCAATCTGGCGTTTTGTTTTAGGTAACCCTGACGGCTTTGAGAATCCTGATGCCAGTGGCGGATTTTGGCCTGAGCATAAAGATCCTAAAGATGCATTTCACAGGATTTATGAAGGTGGTATCATCGTACCCTTACTGATTGGTATGTTGCTAATGGTGATTGTATTTTCTATTGAAAGATTTTTAACTATTCGTAAAGCCATGGGTAATGGTTCTATTTCTGACTTTATCCGTAAAGTGCAGTATCACCTGGCTAATCGTAATGTAGATGCAGCGCTGTCTGAGTGCGACAAACAACGCGGATCAGTTGCCAATGTAATGAAAGCGGGTCTTCGCCGTTACAAAGAAATGATCAACGAAGGCGGTCTGGATACGGATCAAAAAGTAATTGCAATCCAAAAAGAAGTAGAGGAAGCTACCGCTCTGGAACTGCCGATGCTTTCAAAAAACCTGGTTTTCTTATCCACGATTGTATCCTGCGGTACGTTGATCGCCCTGCTCGGTACGGTAATCGGTATGATCAAATCATTCTCGGCTTTGGGTAAAGAAGGTGGTGCCGGTGCTGCTGGTGAACTGGCAGTTGGTATCTCTGAGGCCCTTTATAACACTGCCCTTGGTATTGGTACCTCAGCATTTGCGCTGATCATGTACAATGTCTTTACCACTAAGATTGACTCTATTACATATGGCATTGATGAATCAGGTTTCACCCTGACACAAAGTTTTGCTTCGCTGTACAAATAATTTTGTCAGAAAGCAGATGACTTAGTATGGAAATTTGATTGCTATTCATCTCAATATTTTAAATTATTACAAATGCCAAGTGTAAATATTGCAAAAAAGAGCACGGATACCGATATGACACCCTTCGTGGATATCGCATTCCTGATTCTTTCTTTTTTCATCATGGCTACCAAGTTTAAACCACCTGAGCCTGTTGAAATTACAACTCCCAACTCCGTTTCAGCCGGTAAACTTCCGGCAAATGATGCAGTGATGGTTACCATTGACAAGGACAATAAAGTTTTCTTTTCCGTGTTGTCTGAAAAAAATGTCGGTGTTTTTGATAAAATAATCCAGGAACTGAATACGACAAATAATCTCGGTTTATCGCCCGCTGAAATGGCAAACTTCAGGAAAACAGCGGCTGTTGGAGTACCGTTTTCAAAATTAAAAAGCCTGCTCGCTATTCCTGCCGATGAACAAAAAAATGTAAAACAGGAGGGGATCCCGGTTTTGGATTCTGCTACCAATGAACTGGTAAGATGGATAGCTGCGTCGAAAAATGCTTTTGCAGGTCAGACATTGACGTTCCTGATCAAAGGTGATGGAAAATCCAAATTCCCCACGTTTGACGCAGTGGTAAGTGCAATGAAGCGGAATGATCAACACAAGTACAATCTTGTAACATCACCCGAGGATGCACCTGCTAATTCAGAATTGGGCATACAGCGCAGGAAAGAAAGCGGCGGCGGAGGAGGAAAGAAATAAAATATTCAATTAATTAAAAATCATCTGTTATGGCAAGTTTAGATACCGGTGATAGCGGCGGAGGCCACAAGAAAGGCCCGGGTGTAAAGAAAGCGAAAAAGCTGTCTACCCGTGTGGATATGACTCCCATGGTGGACCTTGGCTTTCTTTTGATCACCTTCTTCATCTTTACGGCAACCATGAATGAGCCCACTACAATGGACCTCAACATGCCGAAGGACACCGATAAAGAGGAGGAAGTAACAAAGGCCAAGCAATCTGGCGCCCTGACTATAATGCTTGGAGCAAAAGACCAGGTATATTATTACGAGGGTGAGTTAGCACCTGATGGTAGCAATTTCAAGCAGACTACCTTCAAAGGCATTCGGGATATCATCATCAATAAGAAAAAAGAGGTAATCTCCAATTACCGTGGAAATGCTGCCTGTGAAGAAAAGGCAAAATCCAAAGGCAAAGATCCCAAGGCTGAATGTGCCGACGAAGACTTTGTTGTGGTGATTAAACCCAATGAAGAGGCGTCTTATAAAAATACGGTTGATATACTCGATGAAATGACGATCAACCAGGTAAAGCGTTTTGCCATGGTAAAAATTGCGGACACCGAAAAAGGCCTGATAAAAGCTACTGAAGGTGGCGGCGCTACACCAGCACCGGCTAACTAAGTATGGAATTGTCAGGGAAATGCATCTAATTTTAAATTAACTTAAACATGGAAGCCAACAAAATATTATCCGCTGATATTCTGGACCTGGTTTTTGAAAACCGGAACAAGGAATATGGAGCTTATAATCTGCGGAGAACTTATAATAAGCGCATTATTTTGGCTCTTGTTATCACGGCTTCTCTTGCTCTGCTGGCCTTGTTAGGCTCAGTACTGGCAAGTTCGCTGGATGACGGTGAGTCAAAAAAAGTGGAGATTAAAGAAGTGACTTTGGCAGATATCAAGCAGGAAGAGGAAAAACCCAAGGAATTGCCGCCTCCTCCTCCGCCGAAGCCACCAGATCCTCCAAAGATCGAAATGCAAAAATTTACCCCTCCCAAGATCGTAAAAGATGAGGAGGTGCAGGAACCACCTCCGGCACAAGAGGAGTTAAAGGAAGCTAAAATCGATGTAATTAAACAGGAAGGTATTAAAGACGAAGGTATAGTTGCTCCGGCCGTTATTGACGACGGTAAAGGCATCGTTGAAGAAAAAAAAGAAGATGAAAATAAAATCTTTGAAAAAGTAGAAATCGAAGCCCAGTTTAAAGGCGGCGAGGGTGCCTGGAGAAAATACCTTGAAAGAAATCTTAACCCAAGTGCGCCTGTTGATAACGGTGCTCCCGAAGGCACTTATACTGTATTTGTTCAATTTGTGGTGAGCAAAGATGGTTCTATTAGTGATGTGAGAGCCCTTACCAATCACGGCTATGGCATGGAAGCTGAAGCTGTCCGGGTTATTAAAAAGGGTCCGGCCTGGACTCCAGCTATACAAAATGGAAGAAGTGTAAATGCTTATCGTAAGCAGCCCATCACTTTCCAGGTTCAGTCTGAATAACAAACAAATTTTTAGCGTTTTATATCCTCCCCGCACAAGCGGGGAGGATTTTTGTTTTTATAGGATGACAGTTGAAGTCTACTTTTGAAGCCAAAAGACAATTCTGAGTATCGCATGATTAATCATTTATCCGGCTGGGATGATACCATCGTGGCACTGGCTACACCGCCAGGTATCGGGGCTATTGGAGTAATAAGACTGAGTGGTGAAATGACTTTTCCCATTGTTAACAGCCTGTTTCCGTCAAAAGATCTTTTGCAGGAGGCAGCTAATACGCTGCACGTAGGATATTTGAAGCACAAAGATCAAATCATTGATGAGGTTGTTCTGTCCTTATTCCGTTCACCCAGGTCATACACCGGCGAAGATGTGATTGAGATAAGCTGTCACGGATCTCCCTTTATTCATCAGCGCATCATTGAAGCATGTATTGAAAGCGGCGCCAGGTTGGCGAAGCCGGGGGAGTTTACTCAACGGGCTTTTTTGAATGGTAAACTGGATCTTGCCCAGGCCGAAGCCGTGGCAGATGTAATAGCCAGCAATACCGAAGCGTCGCATAAAGCTGCGTTGAATACGATGCGTGGTGGATTTTCATCCAAACTAAAGGAACTAAGAGAACAATTGATCCGTTTCTCTGCCCTGATTGAGTTAGAACTAGATTTTTCACAGGAAGATGTAGAGTTTGCCGACCGTTCCGCTTTTTATGAACTAATCAGGCAGCTACAGCTTTCAACCGATCAGTTAGTCAACTCCTTTCAGTTAGGCAATGTTATAAAAAATGGGGTGAGTGTGGCAATTGTTGGGAAGCCAAATGCCGGCAAGTCCACTTTATTAAATGCGCTATTAAATGAAAACCGGGCCATTGTCAGCGACATACCGGGCACTACCCGGGATACAATTGAGGAAACCATTAATATCGATGGGATACTTTTCCGGTTAATTGACACGGCTGGTATAAGACAACATACCGCTGATACTATTGAAAGTGCGGGAGTTGAACGAAGCCTGGAAAAAATGAAACAGGCAAACCTGGTTGTCTACCTGTTTGATGCAGGAGATAGTGTCCAGGAAATGCAGGCTAAGCAATCAGAGCTCAGCAACCAGGGATTAAATTACTTAATGGTGGCCAATAAAATTGATGCGATTGGTGAAAGAGATGCAAGGGCGAAATTTCAAGATGTTGAAAAGATAATTTTTATTTCGGCCCGTCAAAATCTGCATGTTGAAGTGTTGAAAGAAAAAATGGTGGATGCAGTTTTACAGGGACAGGTGCAAACAGAAAACGTTATTGTAACCAATGCACGACACTACCATGCATTAAAGGAAGCTGCAAAATCTTTGCATGATATCAAAACGGGCCTTGATAATAAACTGCCGGGTGATTTATTAGCTCTGGATATTCGAAGATGCCTGCATTACCTGGGAGAAATAACCGGCCAGGTTAGCAATGAAGATATGCTTGATTTTATCTTTAGTAAATTCTGTATCGGAAAGTAACAGCCTTTTCCGATGTTTTCCATACGTTTTCAAATGATTGATTACTAAATGTTTGATTTGTTAATGTTAACAATCCCACTACTATTTTTCTTCTATTTCTGTTGCTAATTTGTTGCCCGGATATTATTTTTGTTGCCCAAATCGTTATAATGGTCGGAGCGAGCGAGATTTTGCTACATATAGCTACTATCAGCCACCGCCCCCGCCACACAGCAACAAATTATGAGCAGCAACCTACGGATAGATAAAATATGTCGCTTTTGCGGAGCCGGTTTCACGGCGAAGACTACTGTTACCCAGTTCTGTTCTGATAATTGCGCAAAGCGTGCTTACAAAGCCCGGATTAGAGAACAGAAAATCCTGGACGTAATCAAGGAAGAAAATTCAACATCTTTTTATAACCCACTCGTTGCGCAAAAGGAGTTCCTCAGTATTAAGGAAACTGCTCAATTGATTGGTGCGAGCCGGTGGACAATATATCGGTTGATTGAGAACGGCAAATTGAGAGCAGCCAAACTCCAACGACGAACCATCGTGAAAAGAACAGACATAGACAAGCTATTCAATTAAACTATATGAGTGTTAAACTAAGGGAAAGAAAAAAGGGAAAGAAAATTAGCCTTTACCTTGACATCTACGAGAACGGCAAACGGGAATACGAGTACCTTAAAATGTATCTGTTTCCTCAACCTGAAAAGGGGAGGCTTACTAATGAACAAAAAGCTCACAATGAAAAGACCCTGGCCGTTGCCAATAAGATTGCAACTGATAGAGGTTGGCAGTATTTCAATGACGAGCATAATATCTTAGATAAATCAAGGATTAAAGGAAGCTTTGTTTTATATGTTGAGCAATTAGCGAAAAAACGTGAAGAGGTGAAAGGAAATCATGGCAACTGGTTAAGTGCCATTAAGTATCTAAAGGCTTTTCACTCCGATGTTTTGTTTTCGGATATTGATAAGTCTTGGATTGAGAATTGGAAAGAATACCTGGAAAAGAAAGCAAAAAGCACTAATGGTCGAACGCTCAGTCAAAATACAAAGGTTTCTTATTATTCAAAAATAATTGCTGCAATTAAAGAAGCATACCGTGAAGGCATAATAAAGAACAAGTACACAGATTTGGTTAAAGGTATTGTTCCTGAAGAACCGAGAAAGCAATTTTTGACAGCAGAAGAATTAACGCTATTAGTAAAATCAGACTGTGAAAATCCATTGTTGAAAAAAGCATTTCTCTTTAGCTGTTTCACCGGATTACGGTGGTCTGATGTCTCGAAATTAAAGTGGGACGACATTCAGTATTCTGAGACCAACGGTTACTTTATACAATTGAAACAAAAGAAAACTGATGAAGAAGGTACAATTCAAGTTGGCGAGCAAGCAATAGAGGTTTTAGGTGAGAAAGAAAACGAAGGAAAGCTAATATTTGACGGTTTAAAGTATAGCGCACATACAAACACTAAATTACTTTTATGGGTAATGAATGCTGGTATTAAAAAGAAAATTACATTCCATTGCTCTCGACATACATTTGCAACTTGGTTGCTCAGTAATGATGTGGATATATACACAGTTCAGAAACTACTATTGCATAAGAACATAAAGAACACCCAGGTCTATGCGAAAATCATTGACCAAAAGCGAAAGGCTGCTGTTGATAAATTAACTTTGAATTTGACCTAATACTCAAAAACATTTCAGTAGATGAAACTCGATAGCTCAGAATTTGAAGTACTATTTACAGAGTTAAAAAAAAGAATCTTTGATTACTACGGTGAGGGTACTTTTATCGGATTTACCACAAGGATGGGGTCTTATCTTGCCAATTTTAAAAGTGAGTTTTTAAAGAATCTTTCGTTGCTTACTAAGGAAAACAAAACTGATTACCTGAAATATTTGAATTCCGAACTTGACAAAATTGCAGATATTTTAATGACAGGCGATGAGCGATACAAAATGTTTCTTAATAATTTCGGGATAACAGAAAGCGATTTGCTAACTCATAAAAAACCAGAGAATGAATTGTACACGATTTTGAGCAACGAGCTTTATACGCTAAAGATTTCTTATAAAAAAGAGATTCCGGGTCGAATTACGTATGATGAAATTGTTGATTTGCTTCGTGTCTTTTATCGGCAATTTAGTCACCTTTATTTTAAAGATGTTTATTATGTGATTAATGGCAACAAGAATAAAGATTCAAACGAAGCTAAAATAATTTCAGAGCAACCTAAGATAACCCTTACCTCTTTTGGCTTTACAAATGATAAAATCGAGATACTTAGAAAGATATATCATTCATTGATATTGGACACTGGAAAATTTATTGACCATGAGGAAACCCCGGAAAAAGTGTTTGTTGAAATATTGACGACAAAGAATTACAATAGTATTCCGGGGAAGATTAGGTTTGAATGTGAAACCACACAAGTTGCCTATATCCTCTCTTTGATGAAGAAGTTTTCCGCAAAGTTCACTTTTTCAAACATTGAGGCATCGAAAAAATTCCACTCACAAGCAGGTACATTAATAACTGCATCAAGCCTCTCCAAAGCAAAAAGCTTAACTCCACAGCCCAAGCAGTATAAGCATATTGAGTCTTTTTTTTCAGATTTAATAGCAAGTCGGTAAGGAACCTTACCCTGCCTTACCATCTTACCATTTAGGCATAGAATCCTTCGTTTTTTGCACTCGTATTTCGGTTGAACAGTTACCGCCTTCAACCGGAATAGGCGGGTTTTTATACTTTATTTTAAAGCCATTATTATGGAACAAGTTTTAATTACGTATTTAAAAAGAATCGAGGCTGACATTTCAGAACTTAAATTACTAAAAAAGGAAACTCTAACTTTTAAAGAGGCTTGTGAATACTTACAGGTCAGTTCGTCAACGCTGTATAAGCTCACTTGTAAGGAACAAATACCGCACTACTGCCCAACAGGAAAGAGACTGTACTTTCGAAGAGTTGAATTGGATGAATGGCTGCTTCGAAATCCGAAGTCTAAAGTAAGCCAGGACGATGTAGCGATACTCGCTGCAAACTATCTTACTCAAAATCCAAAAAAGCAAGGAGGTATGGCATGAGCAGTTTAACAATGACTTCAAATGCTACCAAATCTTTATTGAAGCAAATGATTGACAAGATTGAACCCATTGATTTTCGAAGCCTTGTTGACAATGGGTCAAACGGTGATGTCAGGTTAACCAATAAACATTATTTAGTCGGTACAGTTGATAACGTCTTATCAATTGCAAAAGAGAATAACTGGGGTTTATGCAGAAGTAATGGATTCATATATGTTTTCAATGGAGAATACTGGAATAATGTTGATGAGTTGCTTTTTCAGGGGTTTTTAGCCCAAGCAGCTTATAAGATGGGAGTAAGTAGGATAGATGCGAAACATTATATCTTCCAGGAACAATTGCTTAGACAGTTTTATTCTTCAGCTAGCCTTTCTAACCTTAATAAGGATAAGGGAATTATTCTGATAAACCTACAAAATGGGACTTATGAGATTACGGCAGAAGGTGGCAGATTGCGGAAGTTTTCGCATAAAGATTTCCTTACATACCAACTGCCGTTCTGCTTTGAACCAACTGCGACGGCTCCATTATTTATGAAATACCTCGAACGAGTATTGCCCGACCCGGCCCTTCAAATGATTCTGAGCGAATTCCTTGGATACGTTTTTATCAGGTCGTTGAAACTGGAAAAATGTTTACTCCTTTATGGAAGTGGGGCAAATGGAAAATCAGTTTTTTTCGAAATTGTTAATGCTCTGCTGGGAAAAGCTAACATTTCAAACTATTCCCTCACTAATTTATCGGAAGAACATAACAGGGCTTTAATAGTGGATAAGTTGTTGAATTATGGAAGCGAAATCAGGGGAAATATTCAAAGTGACATTTTTAAACAACTTGTTTCTGGCGAACCAATACAATGCCGGTTAAAGTACGGTAACTCATTTACCATTGAAGATTATGCAAGGTTATGTTTCAATTGTAATGAACTACCAAAGGAGGTTGAGCATACCGAAGCGTTTTTTCGAAGATTTATTATTATACCGTTTAACACAACAATTCCGGAACATGAGCGAGACCCCGAACTTGCGAAGAGAATTATTCAAGAGGAGTTACCGGGCGTATTTAATTGGGTCTTAGACGGTGTGAACAGATTGAATGTGCAAAAGTCTTTCACTTACAGCGAAGTAGTCAGAGGAATGGTAGAAGACTACAGACAACAATCAGATAGTGTTCATCTATTTCTATCCGGAGATGAATATGTAAAGTCGAATGATACATTTACACTGTTGAAGCACATTTACCCTGATTATAGGGTTTTTTGCCAGGCAGACGGGTATAAGGCTTTAAGTAAAACTAATTTCAAAAAGAGACTTGAAAATCTCGGGTACACAGTAGAAAGGAAGAATATAGGTTTATCTGTATTCCTTACTAAGGCAAAACGATAAATGTTTAATTTATCCGTTCATTTGCTTCACTTGCTTCACTTTTAGTCTTAGTGAATTTAGTGAAGCAAGTGAACTCTTTTAAAAAGATTTTAATGAACAGCTATTTATTTTTTTGTTGAAGGTTTTTTTTCAAGGGTTTTTATAATCAAGTCATATAGTTTTCTACTATCTACATTTATAAGTTGAGCATAAACGAGTATTTCCTTGACAGTGAATTTCTCGGGGTTCTTTATTTTCTCAGTTAATCGCACAAAATTTATTCCTGTTTCGTTTACAAAAACAGCTTTTGGAACAATCTCAAATATTTCGGAGAACGCTTTTATTTCCCCGGAGTCAATATATGTTTTCAAGGCATTAAACCTTTTGTCTTTCACTTTCATGAGTTTGACCAAAAGGTATATTGGATTGGGGATTTGTTTTACAAAAAGCGACCCTATGTATTTGTAAATCATACAAATTGTATTATTTTAGTGAGTTAAATGTATGAGTTAATGCTACCATGTTAAAACGACTAAAAAATATCAACTATGAAATATTCAATCCTATCCCTTCTACTTTTTATTTATTTTGAAACATACAGTCAGGAATTGCCAGTAAACTCACAGACCGGGTTAGTTTCAATTAAGGACTCAATTGCAGTAAAAAACAAATCTCTGCAAGAGATTAAAAATGTTCTGTCAAAGTGGGCATACACTCTTATTGATGAAGCAAACTTGAACGTAGTATATAAACTTGACAATTCAAAACAGACCGAAAAAATCTCAATCAATTTGCCCTTGTGGTCAGTTCTTACTCAGGATAAGGGAGGCAATAAATATGTAACAAACGGCACGCTGACATATAGTAGAACCAAAACAAAGGGGCTTGTACCAACTGCTACCTTTGGTGCTGTCAAGTTCAGTTTTTCTTACACAGTTACGGCAAAAAACCTAATCTATGAGTTTTCCAATCTGGAATACTCTCACGACATGGTGCATTATGGAAAGTTCGAGGGAGAAAAACCGCCAAGTAATAATTATAATAGTTCATTGCTTTTTAAGATGAACAAAAAAGAGTGGGTGGCTGTAAAAGGAGAATACTTTGAGAACCTTAAAATTCTTGCAACTAATTTAAAAGAATATGCAGGAAGTCTATTAATAAACAATCAGGCCAGCACAAATCAATCTCCGATTAATTACGAATCGTACAAAAAGATAACAACAGGAATGCCTTATGATGATGTAGTAAAGCTATTGGCTGACGAAGGGAAAGAACTTAGTAATAGTAGTTCTCAAGTCAATGGTAAAACGATAATCCTACAAACAATAATCTGGTACGATTTGGATAAGTCAAAAAGTATAAGCGTTTCCTTCACAGATAGTAAGGTGAATTCTAAATCGCAAACCAATTTATAGCTGTACTCCACACTTTTCCCCTTATAATTCGTATATGACCAACTATTTTATTAAAACTGATAAAGGACACTACGGCCCTGTCACGGGACAATTGCTCAGAAAATTACGGATTAAGAGAAACACGCTGCTATGGTATAACGATTCTGCCTCATGGCAAAAAGCAGAAGATATTGAAGAATTAAAAGATTGCTTTAAAAATACACCTCCGCTATTAGCTACTGATTCCCCCGCCACTTTCAGACACGCATACCTCAGAAATAAAGTGTTTGGTTTATTGCTTGCTAAGTTTTCAAAACCTTCATTATTAATTTCAGTATCACTAACAGTAGTAATTGCTGTTTTCTTATGGCTTAGATTTCAGCCAAACAAGTTTGGCGAAGACGAGGCCGTTAAAATCCATCGTTATTTTAATTCTCAGCAGATAAATTATCAGATTCAGCAGAAGGCGGAACAATCAAAAATCAGAGAACAGCAAGAATATGAAAGACTTCATCCAGAGATAAGGGAAGAACGTGAAAAGTTTATGCGTGATAACAATATCAACGACCCATTCGTTAACCTGGGTGTAGTTCCAATAGCTCCGGCTGCAAGTATTCCGTATGAATATGTTGATGGATTTTGGGATTATTGCCGCAATGCTGAGGGCAAAGTCTTTCTTAACATTAACAATATTGAATCAAGTTTTGAGAGCCGGAAAGCCCATTTAATCGAGCGAATTATAAGAATATCTGTAATTGCTCTATTTTGCTCCTTTGCTACTGTATTAGGGATATTGCTTTATAATGATAGAGCAGGTAATCGAAGACACAAAGAAAAGTTAGAAATAGCCGAAAGTAAGTAAAAACACCTATCCGCCTTGTTTAATCTAGCTATGACATCTAAAATCAAAGCATTACTTTTATTCGATATTTTTCAAGTCACCGAATTCAAATCCTTTTAAACGGCTTCTATATCGAATGAAGGCACAAGCACACAACAAGGGGAAGGAATAGATGGAGTTATGAGAGAATTTGATAGAGCAATTAAATTGTTTTCCGATTGTCCTGATTCTCTGGCAGAATTGAAATATTGGAAGAATAGGTCATGCTCCTACATGAGTGAGCAATATATTGCTCTTTATAAAGAACTGGGATTAAGTTAGCCAGGCTGCGAATATAGGCAGCATATTTAGACAGTTTATTTGTCAATTCGCTTACATTTTCAGGCTTTTGCTTCATCTCGCCATCTTTGATGTAATGGAATATTATAAACGACAAATCTTTCTCCTGCTCATCCCCGGTTATTCGAGAGTGAGCAAATTTATTGCGCCATCCTGTCAGCTCTCTAAACTTATCAAAACAAACTTTGAATTGATTGTAATAACCTATGTTATGCCGTTTGAGCGCAGACTCAGCCATTGTTATCTTTTTTGACATATAGGCATTTTCAAGCAACACCTCTTTAATGGCTTTTCTTTCTCTGTGATCTTTGATTAAGCAAACTACAGCAATATCCACAAGAGCAAACTCCAAGTCGCCACACATATCCAAATATGCACCTCTTAATTTGGCTGAAATAATTTGAATTCGCTGATCAAACGTGGGGAATTGCTGGGGCAACGGGGACATAACAGCTTTGTTTAGCTACTAATCTACTTCTTTTTGTTGGTTGTTGGCTTGGGTGTAACTAATGCCTTAACTAAATCTTCAAATGAGCCATTGACCTTTAGCTTTTCATCGTATTTAGATGCTCTTTTAATATATAACTTGTCCTACATTCTACCTAATATTTGTTTAGTTATTATTCATACTTTTATACAAATACATTCCAATGACAGAGCCACTTAGCCCCGCCGAAGAAATATTGCTATTTATAGATAAAGCCGGATATGGCAACTGGGTAATGATTAGCGATAAGCTATTAGAAATGTACCCGGTTCGAAATGATAATGATTTAGAGCAAGCCAGAGAAGATAGCCGCCCCCCTCATCAACTTTTAGCCCACTTAGTTCAAGATGAATTAATACAACTTGATGGCAATAAATACGGTCATTTAGGAAGTAGTTCAGCCGGAGTAGCAATAACATTAACCAGAGCAAAAATAACCGTCCGTCTACTTCCAAAAGGAAGAGAATTTGCTAAGGAAATAAAGCAAAAAATTAAAGAGGAAATCGAAAGTGCACATCAATCGCCAGTACATATAAAAGACAGTATATTAAATATGGGTGGAGTTTTTCACAACTCCCCTCAATCTGCCGGAGCTTCATCGTTCCAACAAAATACTGTCAAAGCCCCTGCAAAAGCCGCTATTATCAATAAAATCATTATCGGCATTATTATAGGGCTTGCCGTTCTCCTTATTGGTCATTACGTCTTAAAAATCGGCTAAACCCCTTTGTTCCTTTATTGTAAGTAGAATTCTTTTAAACCTAAAACGAACCTTAACTATGACTGAGTATTTCATCTATCACGGCCAGAGTCAGCATTGTCCTCTCACCTTTGAACAATTAAAAACACAAAAGCTTACAAATAACACTTTTGTGTGGTACGAGGGATTACAGGACTGGTCAACAATCGGAAATATTCCAGAACTGAAGTCCTTAGTTGCCTCTAAGCCCATTCCCCCGCCGTTAAATAATGGCAATGCTGTCGACCCATATTTTGTAAATAGAAATAGACTAATTTAAACCTTTGCTTCGTAAAGGTGTATCACTATTAATTACAAAGATTCTTATGAATGTTGGTCGTTTAATTCTTGGGGTGACTCTTTGTTTTATTTCTATAGGAGGGTTCGCTAACGGAGACACATTAATAGCATTTATCGTTTTATTGGTTGGAGTAGTTCTTATAGTAGCAAAATCTGGCAAAAGGGGCGAATCTGGTGAGCCTAAAATCTCTGTAAATTCTTCTGAATCGTTAAAACTAATAAAGCCTATGCAAGAGAAAGTTTCTTCGGAAGAAGGGTTGACCTTTGCACATGAATATTTTGGCTTGGAGTGGGAAGATTTCCTACTTGTCAAAGGATTGACCTCTAAGCCAGATAGACCTTTCTATAATGAAATTGGATTAGCGTATGACTTACTAAACAGTGATAACAAAAAAAGATTGCTCCTGTCATTTATAAAAATAAAAACAAATTCGCAAGCTGGTCAAGAAGGTTTGTCCATAAGCGTTGGGTTGGAAAATGATTTTGAGTCAATGTATAATGATATATATGAGCTGCTGATTAATAACGATTTTTCACACAATCAGTTTTGCTTGACTTTTTTGAAGTTAATTGAAGACATGAAGAAACAATCAAAGATGGATACACTTGAGACGGATAAATCTATAATTGATATTACAGGAAAGGAACAAAAGCTAATATACGATAATGATCAAAAAATTGTAAAACAAGAGGAGGAGCGAAATTATGTTGAGTCTTTGCCGTATTTATATGATGATATTCGGCTTGGAACAAAATATAAAAGTCAGTTAGGGTTAAGTAATCAAGATGTTAGTTGGCTTAATAAATTTTGGAGACCATCAAATGTTTTTATTTCTATTGAAGGCTGCAGTGTTGCAACAATTAATCTCTATTTGAAAGTTCTCAAAGCTTTACAAAGTAAATTTAAGAAAGAAGGGACTACGCTCAATAATCAAAGTAGTGCTTTAGGATTTTGGGTATTGGAGTACTATAAAGCAAATAATATTTATTATTATGGAGTAGATTTTAATAGTAACTCACAATTACTTGAAAGGGTTGACTCCGAAGTTTTTCAAACCTTATTTCAGCTATGTGAAAATTTCATGAGAGAAATTTATGACCATAAAAGAAAGTTGTCAGCCATTTTCCTGTCCTCTGCTACGGAAATTAATGCTGAATTTAATAAACGCTTTGGAAAAGATACTATTGAGATACTCGAATCTTTAAAAAGCTCAATACTTGCTCCTGACACGGAAACGGAAATTGAATTAAATCAGCAAAACACAGGTAGATGGAAAAGTAAATTTGATGAATTAGTAAATTCCTTTAGTCCAACTCATTTAGGTTTATTTGTAGACAATATTTATCAATTGGGAGAATTTAACAAAAAAAACCCGTCCCTTGAAAATATATATTTCGAAGCTTCAAAATTTCTGGCAAAATTTGATAGGCTTGAATCAATTAAACTCTATTTGCACTATTTATATGCCGACCTTAAATCAACTAAGATTGATAGTAAGCAATTAGCAAAAACTATTCAAAAGAGTTTATTTAGAAATAAAGAGGAAATACACGAATTTGAAAAAGTTGTAAGCGCACTTTCAAAAGACCGTGATATTATAAAGGCAATTGAGGCTGCACCTTCCATTTTTGCAAAGAGAAGAAAGAAGATACAATTAGACGATACTCTCATTAAAGAGGTAAAGGCGCAGCATTCTGAGACCGTAGAAATATTGAATGGGGTTTTAGATGATGAATATGAAGACAATGATACAAAAATAAAAATTGTTGAATCCGGTGCGGAAGAAATGCAGATTGATATTTCTGTAAAAACTCTTCAAGAAGTGCCTAAGTCTGAGTTTCTCGCTGAAGCAAATCTTAATAAGAACCAGGAACTTTTATTGAAACTATTTGAAGAGAATAATTTTGTTTTAACAACTGAAACAATTGATTCCTTTACTAAGGACAAAGGCTTGTTTAAAAATCAATTGATAGATAGTGTTAATGAGAAATGTTTTGAATCAGTGGATGATTTGTTGATTGAAGAAGGTGAGAATGGCTACGAAATAAATAAGGAATATTTTAATAAAATTAAGAACCATGATTGAAAACGTAAAACCTAAAGAAGCGACCTCCATAGTCAATTCTCTACTTGGTGGAGTTGTTCCTAAAATTGGCGTGCAGCATATTACAGTTGGCCGGTCGGATGAAATTGAAGCTTTTTTAAAATCATTAGAAGACGTTAAGAATGGTCATAGCATGGTTAAGTTTTGGATTGGCGATTTTGGAGCGGGTAAGTCGTTTATGCTTCATTTGTTAAATACAGTAGCCTTAAAACAGAAATTCGTAGTCGCTAATGCTGATTTTACTCCTGAGAACAGGCTATATTCCAATGATAACAAGGCGGTAGCTTTATATTCCTCAATAATCGATAACATCTCTATTCAGACCAAACCTGAAGGAGGCGCACTTTCGATACTACTCGAAAAATGGATTGAACAAATTGTTTCGAAAGTTGCTCAAGAAAACGGAATCTCCCTGGCAGATATTAGAAGCGAATCATATGCCAACCTTATTAAAGATAGTATAATGAAAACTATCAATGAACTTACTGATGTTGGCGGTTTTGATTTTGGCTTAGTTGTACTTAAATATTATGAGGGATATATTACCGATAATGAAAACCTCAGAAGAGATGCGTTAAAATGGTTGAAGGGAGAGTATAGGACTAAAACAGAGGCGAGACAAGATTTGGGAGTAAGGGAAATAATAAATGACTTGAATTATTATGATATGTTGAAGAATTTTTGCAGACTCTTTGTTAGCATGGGGTATAGCGGATTTATGGTAAACCTTGATGAAGCGATAAATCTCTACAAAATTTCTACAGGGCAAATAAGAGAAAAAAACTATGAAAAGATTCTTACGATATACAATGATTGTTTTCAGGGAAAGGTGAGCAATTTTTTTATCAATTTTGCAGGGACAAGAGAGTTTTTAGAGAATGAAAGAAGGGGATTGTTTAGTTATCAAGCATTAAAGTCGAGGCTTGAGACAAATAAGTTTGAAACCGTAGAAATTAGAGATTTCGCACAACCTGTCATTCGCCTAATGCCTTTGAGCCATAATGAAATTTTCGTTTTACTCCAAAAACTGAAAGCCATTTTTGATTTTAACTATAAAGTGAAAATAAATGTTGATGATGCTGATATTCATTTATTCATGGAGGAGCTTTTTAATAAGCCTGGGGCAAATGAATTTTTAACTCCAAGAGAGGTTATTAGGGACTTTCTGAATATTCTCAGCGTACTGAGGCAAAATTCCTCACTTGATAAGAAAAAATTGTTTGGGGATTTAGAAATTAAAGATGAACGGCCGGACAACCTTGCATTTGAAAATGTAGAAGAAATATAAATGGCCTACGAACTACTGTCAGAACCAATACGAAGATATATTCGGGATAAGCGATGGGAGTCCCTGAGACCTATTCAGGCCGCAGCTATTTCTAAAATTTTGTCTACCGAGGAAAACTATATTCTGGCATCCAGGACTGCTTCTGGCAAAACGGAAGCAGCATTTTTGCCTATTCTTAGCAAAACTGATTTTAAAGAAAAGGGTATACAAGTATTATATATTTCTCCTCTAATTGCTCTTATTAATGACCAATTTGTGCGAATCGAGGAATTGTGCAAATATTTAGACGTAACAGTAACTAAATGGCATGGTGAGGCTAATAAAACCCTTAAAGAGAAATTAATTAAAGAACCATCAGGGATTTTATTAATTACGCCAGAGTCATTAGAGGCAATGTTTGTCAACAACCCTTATTATATTATCGCATTATTTTCAAATTTGAAGTTTATTGTAATAGACGAAATACATTCTTTCATTGGTTCGGAAAGGGGTACACATTTAAAATCTTTGATTTCAAGAATAAAAGGGAAATGTACAGGTAAGATTAGGACAATAGGTTTGTCGGCAACAATAGGTGACTATGATGAAGCCAAAAGATTTACGGGTGAAGAAGATATAACTAAAGTATTACTTGATAAAACTGCAAAGGATGTTTCAGCACTTTTCAAATATATGAAAGTTGAAGGTGATGAAATTCCACCCAGCTTAATAACTGAACTATATGACCTTACCAAGGATAAGAAAGTTTTAATATTCCCAAATAGCAGGGGAAAAGCGGAAGAAATTGCAGTTAAGCTGAAAAAATTATCCGAAAAGAAAAAAGGCCATCCTTACTATTTTTCTCATCATTCATCAATTGATAAGGAATTAAGAGAATATATTGAAGACTTTGCGAAGAATAACAAAAGACATAACTTCTGCATAATATGTACCTCTACCCTGGAATTAGGGATTGACATTGGAACAGTTGACTTAGTAGTTCAAGTTAATTCAACATTTTCCATTGCCTCCCTTATTCAACGTGTTGGACGAAGTGGAAGAAAAGAAGGCGCACAAAGCAATCTTTTACTTTATGCTACTAAGAATTGGGAATTATTACAGTCATTTGCGTGCTGGGAATTGTACAAAGAAGGTTTTATCGAACCGCTTACGCCTCAAAAAAAACCTTTTGATATTTTGTTTCATCAAATACTTTCTGTTTTAAAGGAAAAATCAGGAATTAGCAGAGTTAAATTATTGGAATGGATAAAATTCAATGTCGCATTTTCAAATATTAACTCTGATGAGGTAGACTATTTGATTGATTATATGATTGGATGTGATTTCATTGAAGATTTAAAACAAGAATTGATAATAGGAGTTGAAGGCGAAAAATTAGCAGATTCAAGGTCGTTTTACAGTGTATTCAAAACAGATGAAAAATTTAAAGTGATTAATGCTGGGAAATCGTTAGGCGAAATTCCGTACTCTCTCCAGGTTGTTCCAGATGAGAATATTTTTCTTGCAGCAAGGGTTTGGAAAATTGTGGATGTTGATATGAAAGCAAATAAAATTCAAGTTATTCCTGCTAAAGATGGCAGAAAACCTCTTTTCTTTGGCACTGGCGGAGATATACACTCCCGAATTCGAGAGAAAATGCTGCAATTGCTATACGAGCCGGTAGATGAGGTCGAGGCACACGAGAGTTCTATAGAAGGTATCAATGATTTAAAACAAATGTTTAATTCGGTCGTGATAGAAGACCTTTATTATGATAGACCAGTTTTAGCGAATGAGAAAGTAATAGAGTTTTATTCTTTTAACGGTACAAAGGTTAATAGGACAATTGATTTTTTATTAAAGGTTCAAGGGATAAAGACATTTTATGACGAAGCCATTTCTTTATTTGAATTTGATAAAACGGATGCTGCGATTAATGACATTATAGGAAAGGTAAATAGTGAGCTGCAATCAATTGAAAGTTTAATTGATGAGGCTTTGGAAAAAAATCCGCACCTTTTTAAATTTTCCAAATGGGGGGAATTTCTTCCAAGTGAGTTTAAAAAATCCTATTTACTGGAACGATACTTTGATCCTGAAAACACTGCTAATTTTCTGAAGAATTTACAGTTAAAACATCCTCGATAACCTCATTTTCTTTTTTCCCTTCCATGAACCATGAGGCTATAAAGCCTGTGAATGTTCCAAAAAGCCCAACGCCAGCTATCATTAAAATAGAGGCAATCATTCTTCCTTCGGTAGATACAGGAAATTTATCGCCATATCCAACGGTAGTGATTGTTGCAAACGCCCACCAAATTGCGTCCTCAGCATTTTTTATGTTACCGTTGGGCAAATCAGCTTCTACCGTCAGTATCGCAATTGACGAAAATATTACCAAGAGGATTGAAATTAATGCTACGGCCGTAAAAGTTCCCTTTGTTCGGTTTTGGAATACGTGGCTAACAAGTACTTTAGTTGACCTGAACGCCCTGAGAATTCTTAGTAGGCGAATTACTCTTAATAGCCGACCGGCTCTCATTATATCTAATGTAGGTATGCTTGCCAAAAGTTCAATCCAACCCCAGCGCAAAAATTTCAACTTGTTTGTTGCTTTATAAAGCCTATAAAAGAAATCAATTAGGAAGAATACGCATATAAAATTGTCAACTGTTCCCAGTACTTTTGAGACTTCCGCAGGCAACTTAAAAAATGTATCAATGAGTAAAGCAACTAAAACGTATATAGAAAGAACCAGAATCATGACCTGAAACGCTCCAAAGCTTTCCTGTTTTTTTTGTTCCATAAAAATTGCAATTATTTTTAGTTATGTTTTGTAGCAAAAATTAGTGATTAAATTTTAAGAGTAGGCATGTTGAAGAAGTGAAAAATGGGCTTTCATGCGGGTGTATCTGCCCCACTGTGAATTACCCTTTATTGGCATATAACGGAACAGTTTAAATGTTTTTTTGACGACTAAATACTTCTTGTTCAAGTCCTTTTTTATACTTTCTAATTAGCATTAATAGACTTGAAATGCTTGACTCATCAACCTTCGCTTCATCAAACTGGATTGTTTGATTGCTGTAATTGTCTCGGTTGCCTTTTGCAGAAAGCAACTTCTCAATTTCTGACGGCAAAAAGAAGTTTGCTTTTTCTTTCAAGTGCTTCTTATACTCGTTGAAATAAATATTCAGCCCTGAAAAGTCAAAGTCACCAAAGTGTAAATAGTTGTTGGGAATTGTCTGCAACCACCTGACTAAATCTTTGTTCTGAGGATACCTTGAAACAAATAGCGGCTGAATATTCTCAAATAATTTTTTCTGTTTTTGGATGTGTCGGAAGTTCTCAGGGTTTTCAATTCCAACTATTGTGATTTTGTCAGATGGGGAGAAGTATTCATAGTCGTAAATGAAAGTGAAAGTTCCTTCTTGTGGTTCAATAGTGATTTGTCGCTTGTTCAAGATACAATCAACTGGGTTGAAGCAATTCACTAAGAAACCTTTGAAGGTTCTTATTGATTTCACCTTTGAGTTGGATGCAATGTCAATCGCATCGGCACGACTTAAATTTGCTCGCTGTAAAGCTTCAACATAATTTTCCAAACTGTCAATGCCAAAGTGATTCTTCAAGTAAGCAGAAAGCCCATTTCTGTTAGTGAGATAAACAAGTGCCTTGCTTCTTCCCTGAATTTGTTTTTTTAAAATTCCGTTGTCAATCATTGAATCAATAACAGAATGCTTCACTTTGCTGAATGGAATCTTTTCTCCATTCAGCATTGCGATTAGTTTTTCCGCTATTGAAAAAGGTAATGTCATTCTGAATACTGTGTAAGGATTCGTTTAACTCTTGTTATGCTTTTCTCGTCTTTGTTCAACTTATAAATGTGGTCAAAAGCAAGTGCATCGTTTTCTATCGGTGAACCGCTTATTAGGTGAATGTTTCTGTCTTTGGCAAATTGCAGAATACCCCTCACATTGTTTGGGTGCAGCTTACCAATTTCATCCATCATACAATGCAATTCAAAATCTTTAAACTTCTTTGATGCTCCTTCTTTGAAAACATTCAGCAACATGATATTCAGCATTGCCTTTACCAAAACATCAGTTCCGTCTGAACCAACATTTGCAAGTTTTTCAACCCAACCGGAATCATTATCATTCTCAATAATTCTGAATTTTAATTCAAACGAATCAGAGAGCGAAATGAAATCTCGTTTCAACTCACCAATTTTCTTTGCAAATTGTTTCAGTAAATCAACAGCATCTTTGTTTTTCTTTTCCTGATTTTCTCCCGAAAATAAATTTGCTTTCCCTAACTCCATTGCATTCTCATCATTGTAGTTCTTAATCATGATGAGCAACTGAACAATTTCATTCTTGCTATCGTCAACCTTCAATTCAATTTTCTTGATTACACCAGCAAAATCTTTCTTTTCAAAATCATCATTGATTTTCGCTATTATTTTTTGAATCTCGCCCGAATTAGAAACTAAACTATTTGTCTGTTGCGCAATGGTTGAAACAATCAATGCGAATCTTTCATTGACTTCTTTCTCTATCCTGTCAATTCTTTTATCCTCAATAAAGTCGGTAAGGTTCTGAGCAAAGTGAAGGAATGATTTATCATCAGTCAGTTGCTTCTTGAATTTAAAAATGTTGCCGTCGCTAAACTTGCCCAAGAAATCGGTTGCGGTCTTTCTTAATTCTTCAATCCTGTTATGAAGTTTTTCGTAGTGAATTTCTTTGATTTCGTCAACAAGAATTCTCACTCGCTTGTCAGTTATATCCTCATCATTAGGATTGGAAAAATATTCCTTAAGCGTTTTGAAGAATTCAAGTTCGTTAAAATTGCTGAATGCTTCATTGTCTTCTGAAATTGCTCCCAATTCTTTTTCCAAAGATTTAATCACTGCCTGAACAACTTCAAGTTCCTTTGCAATTGTTTCTCTTTGCTGATTATATTTCTTTTCCTCTTGCTCTAAATGCTTCTCATGCTTTTGCTTTTCTTGTTTGAACTTATCGGCTTGGTCTAAATACTGTTCCTTGTCGTAATAGTATCTTTCTACCAACCCTCTATTGGTTTCAATGAATTCAAGTTCAATTTTTATTTCGCTTAATCGGGAATCAATTTTATTCAAGCGACTTGTATCTGCACCTTTCTTTAAAAATTCATTTTCTTTTTGAGAATTTATTTCTGCCTTTCGTTTTTTATTAGCTTCCTGTTCAACTTTGATTTCTGCTTCAACATTTATCAGAAGTTGATTTACTCTTTCTCCTTCGGACTTAATTTTCTTCTCTCTTTCGGTTTCCTTTCCCTTAATCAATTTCGTCAATTCATCTTCAACTCTTGAAACTTCATCTCTTGCTTTTAATTCTGCTGTTGTCGCTTCCGCAATAGCCAATTCAGATTTTTCAAGTTGAAGTTCTCTTTCCGATTTAGCTTTTGCGACAAGTTCATTTCGCTTTACAGTTGCATCTGATTGTTTCGTTTGATTTTGCCCAAGTGAATATTCGTTCTCTTTAATTGAACCTTTCTTCTCTCGTATTTTCGGCTGATATTTTCTTTTTTAGGTTTTCTTTATCCTTCTCTAATTTTTCTATCAGTCCTGAAATAGATTTTTTAATGCCTTCAACTTTCTCTTTCAGTTCCAATTTTTCTTTTTCATAGTCAGCAACGGTCTTAACGGTTTTACTGATTTCATTCAAGTCAATTTCCACTCCATAAAAATCTTTTGATTTGCCTGAAAGTTTCGGAGATAGAGAAGTATTGAACAAGACATTTTTCTCGTCAATTACCTTTCCAATTGTCTTTTCCCAACCGGGGTATTGCTCTGTTAACCAACCATACAAAGAATTCTTGCTGTTTTCAATGTAGGATTCAATCTCAGCAATCTTGCTGTTTGATTCCGAGATTTGCTCATCTAACTTTTCTTTTTCTCTTTCAAAAGTTTTCTGCAATTCTTTTTCTTCAAGTTCCCAATGCTTTTGAAATGTTTCAATTTGTCTTACAGAGTTTTCGTTATCTGAATTTAGTTTTTGAATTGCGTCAGCATACGATTTTATCTCAGTTTCAAGTTTCTTTATTTCCTCTGCAAAAAAGTTTTTGTGTTTGATTCCTTCTCTTGAAATTTTTAGGTTGTTAGTAAGCTGCTTTTTATGTTCCCAATCTTCTCTTGCAATATCAATTTCCTTTTTATGCTCTGTTCGTAAATCAGATGTCTGCTTTTCAAAATCTTTTCTCGTTTCAGTTTGGAATGTGAGAAAATCAGAATTGATTTTATTCTTAGTGGCCTCCTGCGCATTGAGAGATTCTTTTAGTTGATTTTCCAACTGGTCAAGTAAAGCCTGAAATTTTTGTGCTAACTCTTTGAATTGTGTTGAAAGCAATTCCTTTTCATTTAGCAAATTCTTTTGCTCTTTCTCAGTGGTAACCTTCTTTTCAACTCTTGAAATTATTTGGTGAATATTCTTCTGCTGATATTCTTCCGTCAGTCGCCTAACTGTTTTTAGATTTTCTTCCTGAACTCTAATATCACCTTTGATTTTATCCTCTTTAGTTTTAAAAGCATCTGCCATTTTTTTTAACTTAGAAAGCAGAACACTTTCACCGTCTTTCTGCTTCCCTAATCTCTTAGTAAATTCAGGTTCTTCTTGCTGATTTTTATTTACAGCCCAAGCCAAGTGTTTTGTAATCTGGATTTTTTCCTTCTCCAAATTCTTAATTGCAATATGTAGTTTGGAAATTGATTCTCCTTGTGCAGTTGCACTTGGTGTTTTGAATTTTCTGATGTCAGAAAGTTGTGTTTCAAAATCATTCAGGTGATGAGCATATTGGTTCAAGTCAATCCGAACATCATTTTCTAAAGACATGATAATGGTTTGCTTAATGAACTCGGCTTCCATTTTTGAATTAAGGAATACATTCTGAATTGTTTTCGGGATGTAATGGTAATCCCTGCTTTCAAGAATGGAGTAGCGTTTTAGTTCACCCTTTTTACCATCATGATTTCCATAAACTATATCACGATACTCTTTGTGTTCCTCAATCTTTCTTTTGGTGTAGAATACTTTGTGCTGGTCAAGTTGTTCTGCAATACCTTCCCAACTTTCAGGAACATTTCCACTATCACTCACGAAAAATTCCCTATTGTATTCTCCGTCAAAAAATCTAAAACAAACTTTGTGTTGCGACTTGTAGGAAACCACACAAAACTTTCCATCATCACGAACCACTTCATAAATGATGTAGGCGTTTGAATCTTTGAAATAGTAATCGGTGTAAGTTGCCTTCTGTTTTGGAATTCCTAAACCAAAAGTGTCAGCATTGTAGAAAAATAATATTGCTCTCAGCAACGTGCTTTTGCCTACGCCTTGTGTGCCTATGAAATGCACATTGCCGTCAAGATTTATTTCGGCATAGCGTATTCGTGCGCTGTTGATGAATATGATTTTATTCAGGTATCTCATGCTGAACTTCTTCGGGGATATTGATATTATTTATGAGCTCTTCAAGATACTTGAAGGATGAAAGCACTTTGTAGGATTTCAAGATTTCATTTTCAATTTCTGCAAAACCGTCTTTGCAAAGAGATTCAACGATTTTGTTCACTACTTCATGGTAAGGAGTTTTCTCCTCTATTTTGAGAATGCCCTTTAGTCCATCGGCTTTATTTTTCAATACTGCCTGAACACTTATTTCGACTGAAATTTTTGCAGGCGAAAAAGAGTAGCCCGAAGCAAAAGCATTGTCAAAGGTTTTGAAGAAGTCAACGATGTCAATCCATTTACAAGCTGCTTCCAACTTTCTTTCTAAGTCCGCTTTTGATTCATCTTTTCGTGAGAAGTGATAATACTCGTCTCCCTTTTGAAGAATGAAATTGATTGAATAGAAATACTCAAAAAGAGTTTCAAAGTTCTCGGGGTCGTCAAGAATTTCACAGAGTTTTGAAATGCGACTGTCAGAACTGTTTGAGCAAATGAATTGTCCTTTGCTTAGTAGTTCAAATATTTCTCCTGTTTGTCTCGGAACATTCATATTGCTGTTTATTTCGGATAGACTAATGCGTATTCAATCTTGTCTTGCCGTTCGAAATTATCTGATACCTCGAACTCATCTTCAAATATTGAAATCATCTGACAATAAATCGTAACTCTCTCGGCAAACGAAACCTCTCTTGGGAACTCATACTCATAAATGTAGTCAAACAGGTGTTTGCCTGCTGTCGCAAAGGTCTTTTTCACTTCATGCAAATTGATGTGAACTTCCTTTTCTGTTTTAACTTTTAAATCATCCGCTGAAAGATTTTCGGCAATGAGTTTTTTCGGATTAATTCCCGACTTGTATTGGCCGCTGACTTTTTTGATTAATTGGTAAATATCATCCCGCTGTAAATTCTCGAGTGAAAGTTTTAATGAGTAAACCGGTTTTGCTTCAAAAGCAAGTGAATGAGTGTTTGATAAAACTTCAATGATGTCTGTTTTATGTTTGATTTCAAATTGGTCTCTCAAATATTTCAACTGCCTCAACTTCTCAATGAACCTGTTCTGATATTTTATTTGATTGATGTATTCAATGATTTGCTTTCTCGTCTCAATTAAGTTCTGCCTGGATTCTGTCAAGTCCAAAATCAATTCTGTCTTGATGTATTTCAGTTCTTCATCCGTCGCAGTTTTGAAAAAAGTAAGTTCATCTTCATTCACCAGCTTCTCTGTTTGCACAATCATTTGCTGAATGGCTTCCAATTTCAGTTTGTGGTTTTCAAGTTTTGCAAGTTTGATTTTGTAATTCGGTTCTGTCTTAAAAGCGTTTTCAATGTTTCGAGTTAAGTCAACAATGTTTCTCATTGTGATTCTTCCTATTTTCCGCAAAGCAGATTTCACCGCTTTCAAATACTTGAATCTTTCACTGTCGGTTGTCGCCTGTAAATAGTAAAGCATGTATTCACCCCTTACCTGCCTTAGGTTTTCATTGATGTAAGAAGTGTTTATTTCCTCGTTGACTTCCAAAATTTCCTCAAAGAATTTTAGGAACTGGTCGTCAAGTTCAAGAAGATTTCCGCTTTGCCTGATAATGTTCTTACTAAGTAAAAGTTTAATCACATCTTCGTTCCCCTCCATTACTTCAAGTGCATACTCATATTTATATGAAAGCGATTTCCGCTTTTCAAACATCTCAGCCAAAAGTTTGTGTCCTCTGCTAAGAGTGCTGAGTAATTCTCGTATGGAGTTGAAATGATTCATCAAAAAAGATGATTTCTTTAAACTTTTAGTATAAAATCAGACCTAAAATATAGTAAAAAAGGAGAGTAATTACGAATATTGATATGATTATCTGCACTCAGACGGCATAAAAGGTGATATTACATTTGCTTTACAAAGTGACTCCTTATATCCTAAGCCTGCTGAAAGTGAAAATCTGAGTAGTTTTGTCCGAAGTGGAGTATTACTAAAGTATTTTACTTTTTTTTGCAATGGAATTTTTAGTAGTAATAGATTAGAAATAGAATTTTCGAACAATACAAAATGAAATTTTCAAAACGAACATATCCAATTTTAGAAGCGGTTGAGGAAAGACTATTTTCAAAACTGGATATACATGCCGCTTTCACTGATGAGATAAATGAGTATCTCGAAAAACATGGAAAGAGGGATAAATGCTATAACGAAGTTTTTGAATTGCTTACAGAGTTTGACACTAATCAGCCTCATATATGTTATTTTGCCAAAACCATCATAGATAAGGCTAATCTTATAAAGTATAAGTTGTTTGATATTTACCAAGAGATCCCTGACAGCAAAGGAATTTTCTTATTTCCAGACACATCTTCAATTCTTTACAAATGGCATAATAAAGTTTTACAGACTGTTCATTTTGGCAATACGGAAATTGTTGAAGTGGCAACATTAGAATTTGGGGAATTGGAAGGGAAGAGGGCAATTCAGGTTACAAGAATACCCGAACCCGGTATTAGCGAAGATGGGAAGAAGCTACTTAATAATTCGTCTCATACAGAAGGAACATTAATGTCATGGATTACTCTTATATATTTAGCTTTTTACCATTTTGCTGAAATTGAAATTAAAATTATAAGCGGTGGGAATGATGCAAGTAAAAGAACAACTCTTAATAATGAGAAATATGTAAATGAAACTGTTCCAAAGATTGAGATTATTGATAGTAACTGGTTTACAAAAATCATTCGTGCAGGCGGGTTTTCTGTCAATGGCCATTTCCGATTACAGCCTCATGGCAATAATTTAACTAAAAGGAAGTTGATTTGGATTGAAGATTACGAGAAGCATGGTTACAGCCGAAAAGCAAAAATTGAATAGATGTGAATTTTATAATAAGCATTAATATTGGTGAATCTGGACATTGTGGCACAACGGGAAGTTTAATACTCAATACGGATGAGTATTGACCGAAATAATATTTAAGGTACAGTCAAACAAACTTTATGTGGTAATTGATGGTGAACATAACTATGGAGAGTTATTTGAGTATGGTCTCAAAGAGGGCCAACTTGTGCATATTGATGAAGTGGAAAATGGATTATCATGCGGATGTATTTGTCCTGATTGTGAAACACCGTTAGTAGCGTATAACAATCCAAAGAATAAAAAGGCGAATCATTTTCAGCATAAAAGTAAGGTGGACTGTACAAACGCTTATGAAACAGCCTTGCACTATCTTGCCAAGCAAATTATACTGGAAACTAAAACACTGGTTGTGCCAGATAGAACATTTTCTCTTTCTAATCTTGCACAAGCATATTTAGCGGATGTTATTAACCCCTACGATACTAAAACAGACAGAAAGACATTGATTTTTGATAAGGTGGAGGTTGAGAAATCCGAAGGTACTTTTAGGCCAGATGTGAAATGCTTTATAGGAGAAAAAGTATTGCTGATTGAGATTGCAGTAACACATTTTGTTGATGACATTAAAAGGGATAGAATCTTACAGAATAAACTTCCGCTACTTGAAATTAATCTTTCGAAATATGACCGTACCATTCAAAAAGATAAACTTATAGAGGTTTTACATGGAAGTATTGAAGATATGAATTGGCTATATAACTCTAAAATTACCTTACGCCAACAAAGTATTATCAAAAAAGGACAAGCCTTAAAAGATTTTGTATTGAGTAATACAAAGAATCATCAAGTTTATGGAAAGAACCATGATATTTATGATTGTCCAATTTATAAAGAGCCTAATGGAAAAGTCAGTGCAGATGATTGTTGTTACAATTGTAGATATTATCTCGAAGAATGGGAGGGAATTCAAGAAGTCGGTGACATTCCTTCAAAATATCCTCATCATACCCTCGATTGTATAGGTCATGAAGCGAAAGCGTTTGATAGCTTGTTAAAGGCCCACGGAGTAGCGATTGAAGATAGAAAATGAGAAGACGTCAATTCCCAGTATTGCTAACCCCAATAATCACTGCGTCTCTTGGGCTGCGGGTTGTAAGTTGGAGGAATATATTCAATTAATTGATTTTGGTTTACCCATTTTTGTTTGATTTCCTTTTCGTGTGTCCAGGAACAATGAACTTTATTATTTAGAAAATTAAACTTCCCCGCACTCATTACCGGGTAGGTATGGGTAGATAGTATTATTCTTGTGCCTTCTTTAAATTTCTGTTTGGTTTTTAATTTTTTACGAAGATAAATCACAAAAAGACTTAGAAATAGTAGCCCTACAGCAAAGGCAAAGATTTGACTTACCGTTAAAACAACTGTTTGCCCAAGAACTCCTTTTGTAAATTTCAAAATTGAGAAAAGTGAAATGCCGGTTACCATAACAAATCCGGTTGTAACATTTTCAATTGAAAATTCTATGAGTTTGTCAAAAATCTTATCTAAAATCTTTTTCATTTCAGTTCTATATTTATTGCAATAAGTAAATAGCGAAATTAAATGTCGAGCGATCAAAAAACCTCTGGTTACCAGAGGCTTTATTAATCAAAGACCATTAACCATTAAACCTTATCTTATGAAAGACTGAAGTTAAAACTTATTGGGGATTTGAGTAACCAGGAGGATTATCATAAATTTTTATGACGATTTATAATAATTTTTTGTGATGATTATCATGAAATTCCGTGAAGCATTGTTCAAGAGAGTAATGCCTGATTATTTTCCTTAGTAAACCAAAGTATGTGCGTGAATCCAGATGTGGTCAAAGTGGCCGGTTTTTGACCCTTTTTCCGGAAGGCTGAAAAAAACATGCTTTTTTTAAAATCAATCTCATTTATTCGAGTTTTAAGCGAATTTTCAGTTTACCCCTCCGCCAGAAACCCCTGATAGTATTGGCTTCCATGAGACGGATTTAAGTTTGCCCCCTAATTCTATAATTCCCAAAAAATGACCTTAAAATTGAGGTCTCCTATGGCATACTTATGTAGAAATCTTTTGTATGTGTGATAGATTAACCTCACTCTAACACATGACCCCAGCCAAGATTGATAACCTCCTAACCCCCCGGCATCACTTGTGCTACTATTTTTAAAAGTCAGAAATTTGATAAGCAATCCACTTCATTTTATAATAGCGGATTTTTGGACCGTTTAAATGCGTTTGGCGAGGGTTTAGCTATCATATTTGAATATGTTTATCAAAACAAAAAGCGGTTATGGGTAGCTTTGATTGATATAATAAACAATTATCTTTGGCTTATTAAGGATGAAAATAAACCCATCTGCATTTGTCCTTTCTTTGCACTTGTTTTCCTTATTTTTCTACTGAAATGTTGCTATTTTGTTGCCCGATTCGCTGAAATCCACGCCAGTCAAGGACTGTTAGTTTCTGTATCGGGAAATAAAGTAAGCCATCGATAAAGCAATTTAAACCAGTAATCTCTTCTCTTTTTGTTTTTGTTTTATTTCGCAGCCATTGCTTCTACTTCCAGTTTCCATTTTGGGTCAAGCAGTTGGCAACAAACCACTGTAGAGGCAGGATGAACGTCTCCCATATATTTAATGCGTAATTGTACATTGGCTTCATCGTAAACAGGATCGGCAAGATAAGTTCGGATTGAAATAATATGCTTATAATCCATTCCGGCTGATTGCAGAATGGCTCCGATATGTTGCCAGATGATTTCGCCCTGCTCTTCAAATGCTTCCGGCATGGTTTGACCATCTGGCATATAGCCATTTAACCCGCTTATGATAAGTAAGCTGGAATGGCCTTTGATCTCCACTGCATGACTGTAGTTCCGGTACGGAGGAAAGAGCTTATCCGGGTTGTGTTGAATAATTTGCATGTTTTTCTTTTGGCTGCTATTGATGCGAGGGGTCAAGATTTTTAATCAGAAGCAATTGCCTGTAACTGTCTTAATCATCACAAGCCGCCATTGTCTTCTTTGGTTTGGCGATAAGGGGTTCTCTCTTAGTCGCTGATGTGTTGACTTTTCCGGAACCTGGTTTCGACTGCTTGTATTTAGACAGGTTAATAAGCAACACGCTGATTAAAATAACCCCCAATCCCAGTACCTGCATCCAGCTCATTTTTTCGCCTGCAAAGAAAACACCCAATAGAACGGCCACCACCGGGTTTACATAAACATGGGTGCTTACCTGTGTAACGGGCCGTACGGAGAGTAACCAAACATAAGCGCTATAGCCGGCAAGGGATCCCATTACCACCAGGTATAATACTGAAAGCCATGACTCGGTCGGTACTGCCTGCCACTGAAAATCCGTCCATTCGTTATTTAATAAACTGGCTGGAATAAACACCAGTCCTGCCATTAGCATTTGCCAGGCCGAATTGACAGTGGAGGAACCAAAGGATTTATTTTTAGAATATATGGAGCCACCGGCCCAGCTAATAGTACCGATCACCAGAACGATAAAACCAACAACAGCCTCCGATCCACCTGCCTGCGATGCCAGTTTGGCCGAGCTTTCGCTGAAGAGCAATATGACGCCTGCAAAACCAATAAGAAGACCTAATAAGGTATTCCCGCTTTTGAAATTGGTTTTCCAGTTGGACTTATCAATCATCACCAGCCAGATTGCTTCCGAAGCGATCAGCATACCAACCAGGGAACTCGGGAGTGTTTTTTCTGCCCATATCACAGCGCCAGTGCCAAGAAACAGCAGCATTACCCCCGTAATAGCAGCATGCTTTATTTGTGCCGGGTTGAAAAGTTTTTCCTTTTTCAGCGCACACCAGATCATCAGCAGGATACCGGCCACAACAAAACGTATGGCCCCCATCAGGAACGGGGGAATATGCTCAATGGCTTTTTGTATAAAGAAATAAGTGGATCCCCATACTATATATACAATGCCAAAAGCGATGATGATCATTAAGGGAGAAGCTTCTTTTCTGATTAATGACATAAGATTATTTTTTTGGAATGACCAGTTGCTGTTGTTCTTTTACCGTTTCAAGCACGATAGTAGTACGGGTAGACAGGACATTGGGAATGCGTTTGATCGTTTTTCGCATAAGCGACATAAGAGATGCAGAATCTTCCGTACGTACTTTAACCAGGAAACAATCTTCACCTGCAACAATATGTACTTCCTGCACCTCGGGTACCCGGGCAAGGGATGCAGCGATTTTTGAATCAGAATCCATCCCTGATGTTTTTATGAAAATGAATGCCAGTAATTTCCTGTTTATAGTATTCGGGTCAATAGCAGTATTGTATTGAAGGATCACCTTCTTTTGCTCCAGCTTTTTTACCCTTTCCAGTACCGCCGATGGCGCCATCGACAACTCTTTTGCCAGATCAACATTCGACATCCGGGCATTGGCCTGCATGAGGTCCAGTATCTGAAGGTCAACATCATCAAGCGCTATGGCCATAAAGAATTATTTTCTGTAAAGATAAAGTAATTTAGAATAAAATTCTGAATAGTAGAGTTTTTATTGCAATAAATTCATATAATGATAAAAATCCGTATAATCGACTCATCATGGATGCCCGATAATTACCCACTGAAGGAAGTAGGGAGTCGCAGTTGGATATCCGCTCGTTGTTTGCATTATCCTGGTGAGATAACAAGGCAAGTGAGCAATGAAGATATGCTGGATTATATTTCAGTAAATTTTGTATGGAAGGTAGATTACCTTTTTCATCTAAACCAAGTTTACTTTTCTATTTACTGGCAACATAATATAGATAAGCACTTCAACAAACTGACGTTTCTCTTAGTATGATAAGATAAAAAAAGTATTACTGCTGTGGTGAAATAACCAATTCCGGATATCGCTGCCCAAAAATATTACCCCCTATTTTATTACACGCTTTCAGATTGACATCTTATCCAGTCATAAAACTTAGTCATCAAAAAACAATGCAGTGGGCTTCAAAAGAGAGCTACTTGCCAACCGGTTATCACTTTTATTCATGTTGATTCCCTGATTAAAAGCTGTGTTTTTAATACCACCGTCTTATGATTTGTTTTTGCACCATCGGTATTTCCCTCATTGTTGATTTCGTTTAATACCAGCCTGGCGGCTTCCCTTCCGAGGTCAAATGTAGGTTGGGCCATAGTAGTAAGAGCAGGATCGACTAATTCAGAAGACAGGTCATTACTAAAACCTACAACAGCTATATCCTGCGGAATTCGCAATTTATTTTGTTTTATTACTCTCATGGCTGCAATGGCGGTAGGGTCATTCATGCAAAAAAGCGCATCGGGCGGCGGCGACAGCGTTAAAAAGTGCTGAACATAAATTTTTACTTTCTCCAGCGAGAGATCATAAGAAATAATCAGGTTATTATCTATTGGGATTTTATGTTTCTTCAAAGCGTCAAGATACCCTTGCAAACGAAGCTTACTGTTGATCAGTGAATCAGGCCCGGCAAGATGCGCTATTCTCTTTCGCCCTTTTTTAATAAGATGTTCTACGGCAGTAAACGCCGCTTCATAGTCATCCACCACTACTTTAGGTGTATCCAGCAAAT
Source organism: Terrimonas alba (assembly GCF_042434975.1). NCBI lineage: Bacteria > Pseudomonadati > Bacteroidota > Chitinophagia > Chitinophagales > Chitinophagaceae > Terrimonas > Terrimonas alba. The sequence goes on along the minus strand of NZ_JBHMQM010000007.1, from coordinate 221,342 downwards.
CGGTAACACGGTTAAACATGACCAAAGGAATGCCCCTTCTTTGTATCAGTTTGAAGTGATCAAAATTCCTCGTTTCCTTTGTATGTGATGCAATGATGCCATCTACCTGCTGGGAAAGCAACAATTTTACATTTTCTACTTCCCTTTCATAATTTTCATTGCTATGGCAAATAAGACTTTTATATTTTTCGGCTTCAAAAATTTCTTCCGCTCCTTTGATGATAGAGGGAAAAAATGAACTCATTATTTCAGGAACTAATATACCTATCAACAATGTTTTTTTATTAGCCAGGCTTAAGGCTAATGTGTTGCGTTGGTAGTCCAGCTTTGCAGCCAGTTCAAGCACAGCAATCCTTGTTTTTTCTTTTACACTGGAATGTCCCAACAAAGCTCTCGACACGGTTGACTTTGAAATTCCCAACTCCTTCGCAATGTCTATAATTGAAATTTGATGTGACTTCATTGAAATGTTTGTTCAGAATTGATGGTAAAATATAAAAGTAGGCATTTTGGGAACATTCCCAAAAAAATGGGAACATTCCCAAAAATAATAATTCATAAAAAGAGTTTTTGTTTCATTTTTTTACTTCATTTTTATGCTACAAACAAAAAACGACTGCCATGCTAAAAAAAATTCCTCGTTTATTTTCCTTCACCTTTACACTTATACTTCTTACTGCTTTTAGTGTTAATGCAGTTGCACAAACGTTAACTGTCACAGGAACCGTGACAGGTAATAACAATGAACCATTATCAGGCGTAACCGTTGCCGACAAGCAATCCAATAATGCTGTTGTCAGTAGTGCCAACGGGCAATTTTCAATTAAGGCATCGTCTTCCACATCTACGCTTGTATTTTCTCATACAGGGTTTCAAACAGTGGAGATTTCATTAAATGGCCAATCCAATTTGAAAGTAAGCATGCAGTTGGCTACTAGTGAACTTGCCAATGTAGTGGTGGTTGGTTATGGTACCCAGAGAAAGGCAACTATAACTGGCTCGGTGGCTACCATAAAAGGTGATGAACTGAAGCAGACTGCTGTAAGCAACCTGGCGCAGGGTTTACAAGCAAGGGTTGCGGGTGTACAGGTTACCCAAAACTCGTCGGCACCCGGAGGTAATATAAGTGTTCGTGTGCGGGGTACCAATTCATTAAATGGAACATCGGAGCCATTATATATTGTAGATGGAGTACAGATTGCAAATAGCGGCGGCGTTACAGATATCAGTCCATTATCTACCATCAATCCCAATGACATTGAGTCGATCGATATCTTGAAAGATGCATCCGCTACTGCTATTTATGGTGCACGTGGTGCGAATGGGGTAATATTAATTACTACCAAACGCGGACGTAATGGTGCCACCCAGGTGAATTTCGAAACATATTATGGGATGCAGAAAATAACAAAGAAACTGAAGGTGATGAATGCATCAGAATTTGCGAGCCTTGAAAACCAAATTTATAGTCCCACCGTTGTATATCCCGATCCGGCTTCATTAGGTAAAGGTACCGACTGGCAGGATCTTCTCTATCATAAAGCTCCTATCCAAAGTCACCAGCTTGCAATCTCCGGGGGTTCTGATAAGACACAATTTTCTCTTTCAGGCAATTATTTTGACCAGGAAGGGATCATTATCAAGTCTAATTTCAAACGCTATTCTTTACGTGCCACCATTGATCATAAGATTAATAAACGGGTAAAAGTAGGTACGAGCATTCTTAACAGTTATTCCATTAATAAGGGAATACCTACCGGTAGCCAAAGTCTTGATGCAGCTGTAACCACTGCCAGCGTTGTGGGTTCTGCGCTGGGTGCGCCGCCAACATTGGAGGCCTATCGGCCTGATGGAACCATTTGGCCTTTTGGCGAACAATTCAATAACCGATACCGTGAAGTAATAAATCCATTGGGACTTACGGAAGTGCTGAACCAAACGGCTATTAAACGTACGCTGGCAAATGTTTATGGAGAAGTAGACATTACAAAAGGCCTGGTTTACCGCGCATCTTTTAACACTGACCTTCAAAGCAGTCTCACTGATTATTATTCTCCACGCTATATTATCGCTGCACGTGATTTAAATGCGAATTCAGGAGCTGCATCAAAATCTAATGGCAATAATACTTTGCTATTGCACGAAAGCATTCTTACCTACACCACCACATTCGGTAAAAAGAATTCTTTAAAATTCACCGGCGTTTATGCAACACAGAGCTCCCAGTATAATGCCAATAGTATTTCGGCCACCGGTCTTCCGAATGATGATACCAAAAATGAAGCATTAAATCTTGCAGTAAACCGTAACGTTAACAGTTACCGTGAAAAGCAAAAATTGCAATCTTTTATGGGAAGGGTTAACTATGGTTATGATGATAAATACCTGTTAACACTAACGGTAAGGTCTGATGGTGCAAGCGTATTTGGCGAGAACAATAAATATAGCGTCTTCCCTGCTGTTTCAGCGGCATGGCGTATTACACAGGAAAAGTTTATGGATAATGTGACATGGTTCAACGATCTTAAGCTTAGGGCGAGTTATGGTGTAACAGGAAATGCCGGCGCTATTTCTCCTTATAAATCCTTGTCATTGTCAGGTCCGGGTAGTAACTACACCTTCAATCATGTGTATACCATTGGTATCAGCCCGGTTGGAATTTCTAACCCCAACCTTAGCTGGGAAAGCTCCACGCAGGCCGACATTGGTGTTGATCTCGAGTTATTCAATAACAAGGTTGGAGTCGTTGTTGATTATTACAATAAGAAAACGGATAAATTATTATTTGACCAGGCTCTGCCATTTTCAAGCGGTTATAGTACCATCACTAAAAACTTCGGCAGCATTGAGAATAAAGGATGGGAATTTGCCGTGAATGCCAAAATATTGCAGGGTGATTTTAAATGGAATATTGGCGGTAACCTTACTTTAAATAGAAATAAAATCCTGAGTATTGATGGTGGACTTACCAAAGAAAAATTTGCCAATGGAAGCACCGTCGCCGTATTGAAAGAAGGGTCACCCGTAGGTTTATTTAAAGCCTACATTTTCGATGGTATTTACCAGGCCGGAGAAGCAGTACTGCCGGGATCAGGCAGTCGTACCGGCGGTACAAAAGTAAAAGATCTCAATAAAGATGGTCAGATTACCGGTAGTGATCAAATCATAGTCGGCGATCCCAATGCAGATTATATTTTTGGCCTCACTACCAATTTATCATACAAAGGATTTGATCTCGGAATATTCCTCACAGGCGTCCAGGGAAATGATATTTACAACCTGAGCCGTTATAGTTTCGAGAACCCGCTTGGTCAACGCAATGTTTTCCAGCCACTGGTTAATCGCTGGTCACCCACTAATCCCAATAATGAATACGTGAGCGGTTTCCAGGGTCAGCGTATACCGCTTACCGATCGTTTTGTCGAGGATGGTTCGTTTATCAGGTGTAAGAATATTACCCTTGGATATAATTTCACTTCCCTTAAAAACATAAGAAACATCAGGGTGTATGTAAGCGCCATGAACTTATTTACCATCACTGATTATAGCGGTTACGATCCGGAGGTAAATACCTATGGTAACGATAACCAGCGGATCGGAATTGACAACCTTGTTTACCCCAATTCAAGAACCATCATGGCAGGTTTGCAAGTCGGCTTTTAAATTTTATTTCATTCAAATTTTACTATAAATAGTTAGTCATGAAATGAGTCATAAAAATTTTCGAGCAATTTATCGAACGCGATGAAAATTTTTATGGAGAATTCCATTTGGCTAAAAAACAATAAAAAATAAACAAATGAAAAATAAGTCACTTATTTATATAACAATGCTGCTGATTATTCCTGCAATGACAGGCTGTAAAAAAAGTTTGGAAGAAGATGTTTATTCACAGATTTATACAGAGAAATTTTATAAGTCGGCCAATGATGCGGAAGCTGCCATTACTGCGGCCTATGGTCCATTTGGGGATATGCATAACGGCCCTGCTCCAAACCTTATTGCCGATTACAGTGCAGACCAGGTTTATCCGCGGCCGGTAGTTGCACGGAATACTTTTACGTTGTTTAACTACGATCCCAATTTCACTTCACAGAAAAGTTTCAGTCGTGAATTTGAATCTCCTGTGCAGATATGGCGCAGTTGTTATGCCGGTATAGAAAAAGTAAACTGGGTACTTGATAAAGTTCCCGGTACCAGTATGGACGCAGGACGTAAAGACCAGATACTGGGAGAAGCCTATTTTCTTCGTGGATTATATCACTGGATGCTGGCGAAGAATTTCGGTGATGTGATCATTAAAACAGCACCCAGCAGAACGGAAGAGGAGGCATTTTTTGGTACAAGTCCGGTAGCAGATGTATATAAACAAATTAATGAAGACCTGGAAAAAGCGGTTCCTTTTCTTCCTGACTACAGCAGCACATTGGTAAAAGGTCGCCCCAGTAAACAAGCTGCGCTGGCATTGCAAGCTAAGGCTGCATTATACGCTGAAAACTGGTCCGTTGCTTTGGCAAAAGCTGAAGAGGTTATTAATTCCGGTAAGGTGGGTTTGATGCCCAACGTGAAAACAGTATATGAATTTGCACAGGAAGACGCCGCAAGGTTTGAAAACTTATTTGCTTTCGAAAGCGAAGGTACCGCCGCTCCTAATCGTACGTCGCAGATCACTTCGTTATTTGGTCCGCCAAACAGTACCGGCCCTGAGTATTCGAAATCTTCTTTTGGTTCTGCTTTTGCTTATCCTGCTTTCTTCGCATCATTCAATCCCATTGATAAAAGAAGGACTTTATTGGACACCACTTATGTTCATTCAAATGGTTCAGTGGTTCCTCAAAAAAATATAACACCCATTACGCCGTATGGTGTACTGGTAAAAAAATACCAGGACCCTGTGAGCACAAATGGTACGGGAAGCAATATTCCTATTCTTCGTTATGCTGATGTGTTATTGATTGCTGCGGAAGCTGAAGCAAGACAAACAGGTGCCACCATAAAAGCTTACGGATATATCAACCAGGTTCGTACAAGAGCAGGACTGCCTGATCTAACAGCCGGACTCAGCCAGGAGGCATTTATTGATTCTGTTTTACAGGAACGTCACTGGGAGTTGTTTGCTGAAGGTGACCGTTGGTATGACCTTACCCGTACGGGAAAATTCATGACAGTAATTCCAATGGCAGTTAATGATATTTATCCTGTTCGTCAACCTGAATTAAAGCATAGATATTTTCCTATACCACAGGATGAAATAAATGCCAATCCAAAAATCGTTCAAAATCCGGCGTGGAAATAATGATATTGGGAGTAGATATAAGAAGGTGCAAAGCGACAGCAGTAAATTATTTGACTATACTGTTAATTATCTTTTTAATGACCCAGCCGAATAAGTCAGGAGCGCAGGTTATTTTTTTAGTGGCAGGGCAAAGCAATGCAGTTGGGCAGGGGAACCAGGATTCTTCCATTATTGATACATCAGGAAATACGTTTGAATATCGTGTTATTGAAAATAAACTTAACACATTGCATGACCCTGCAGGAGAAAACTGGAAGAATTTTGAACGTGCAAGAACAGGAAGTTTTTTACCTTCTTTTGCTGCAACCTATTCAAAACATTCCCGAAAGAAATTAGTGATAGTAGCCGCTGCGCGGGGCGGTAGCAGCTGCCATGAAAAAGCTGAATTAGGAAACATGGGAACATGGTCAGACAGTGGGAGGATGAAATTGTTTGAAGATGCAGTAGAGAAAACAAAAAAAGCTATTGCACTCACACATTTTAGCCTGGGCGGAATTATCTGGTGCCAGGGAGAACGTGATGCCAACGCAATTAATAGTAAGCAGCTCACCGGGGAAGAGTATTATAAATCACTGACAAATCTTATAACCAGGTTTCGGAAATCTTTTGGAAGTGATATCCCTTTTTATATTATTCAAACAGGGTTTTATCAAAATCATGAAAGAGAGGGGTTTGATATAGTAAGAAAGAAGCAGGAAAAAGTAGCTGAGGATCTACCTGCTACTTTCGTGATTTATAAAAAGGCCGGTGACTTTGAACAACTGGGTTGGATGAAAGATGAAATTCATTATAGCCAGCAGGGCTTGAATGATATAGGTGAAAAAACAGCCGTAAACATAACGAAGATTGAAAGGAAAATTAAACGCCAATAATGAGAATCATACTATTTCTTCTTTTACTGATTTCTTTTTCATGCAAAATTATTGCCCAGGAAAACGCCGGTGAAAGCATTCAGCGGCTCGATGGTTTGTGGACATTTAAAATTGATCCAAACGACGCAGGTGAGCGGCAACAGTGGTTTAAAGAAACAATAAATATTAGTTCCTGGGACAGCATGGCAGTGCCAGGCAACTGGGACCTTCGAAATGAATATAGTCACTATAAAGGTAAAGCCTGGTATAGAACTTCTTTTTCCATACAAGGTATTACAAAAGAAAAGCTGGTAAGATTATTATTCGAAGCGGTTTATCATGACAGTAAGATTTGGCTAAATGGCAAACTACTGGGGACTAATAACAGTGGATACCTGCCATTTGAATTTGAAATAACCAGGTTGTTGCACTACGATAAACCTAACAGCCTTGTGGTATGTGCCGATAATACTTTTCGACGCGGAGCCATCTGGAACTGGGGTGGCATCCGCAGGCCGGTAAAACTGGTAACTACCGGGCAGGTACGCATTGTTCAACAAATGATCTCTTCGCAAATCGACCTTGCAAAAAAATCGGCGGAACTAACCATTAAATTATTATTGAGGAATGACGACAACAAACAAGCAGGTTTAAGGGGTGAAGTTATATTATCAAACGAAAGCGGTTTTAAAAAAACCATTCCTTTTGATCGTATTGTTGAAGCAGGTAGTACAGACTCAGTAATTGTTCGTACCACGATCAACGCAAAGCAACTTCATTTGTGGAACTGCGATGATCCCTATTTATACAACAGCAAGGTGAGCCTTATAAATGGAGCTACGATAATACATGAAAACAAAACAGCATTCGGACTTCGTAAGATAGAAGTAGATAATATCAACTATACTTTTAAGCTCAATGGGCAGCCGATGCGGATAATGGGTTTCAATCTTGTTCCTGATGACCGTACTACGGGCAATACTTTGCCGCTTTGGCGTGTAAAGGAAGATATTGATTTGATGAAAAGCATGGGAGCCAATATGGCCAGGCTTAGTCATCTTCCCATGCACCAGGAAATGCTCGACTACCTGGATGAAAAAGGCATTCTCGTTTTTTCTGAAATTCCATTATGGGGGTATGATCAACTGGTGGATAAAAGTAGCCCTGTTCCCAAAGAATGGTTATCAAGATTAGTAAGCACCCAGTTTAATCATCCTTGCATTATCGGGTGGAGTGTTGGTAATGAAATTGGTCATGTACCCGGTGTTAATGAGTATGTAGAAAATGCAATCAATTATGTACACGGGTTAGATTCAATGCGGATGGCCGTTATGGTTAGCCATACTGCCGATCATACCGGTAATGATCCCCTCCAATTTTCGGATATGGGATTGATCAATAAATATGGAAAGGCCATTGGTTCGCTTGCGGATAAAATTCATAACATTTATCCTGAAAAATTATTATTCTATACAGAGTATGGCTATAACCAGTTTACTGAAAATTTAGATGGCGATCTTGATGCAAAAGGCTTGATGGATTCTATACGCTTTAAACCTTACCTGATGGGTGCTTCATTGTGGACATTTAACGATTATCGGAGTGCTTTTTATGGTACAAAAGAATATTCTGAAAACAGGCCATGGGGAATTGTGGATGTGTTCAGGCAAAAAAAGAAGGCATGGCATTCCTTTCAAAAAGAATATGCACCTGTTCGTGAATTCAAATTGGAGAATGTTGTCACCGAAAAAAAATCGTCGGCTATCATTATTATCAAACCACGGCAGCCACTGGATTTGCCGGCCTATCCGTTAAGCGGATATAACGTGGTTTGGAGTATTTCTTCGGTAGAAGACAAGATTCTTACGGGCGGATTTAAAGAGTTGCCTTTTGTAAAACCGGGTGATGCTGAAATGAAGTTTCCCATTAGTTGGGATATGCCCGGAAATGCTTTTAAATTAAAGGTTGCACTGTTGTCGCCGTTAAATTATACGGTAATTGATACGGTTGTTTTTTTACAAAAACCCATTGCTCCTAAAATTATATATGCTGCAGGCGTACGTACCCTGATGAATAATTTAAGGGAAAACAGCGGAGGGCTGAGAGTCGTTTTTGAAAAAAATCCATCTGCCGTCTCTTATAAATTGAAATATGGTAAAAATGAATTAAATACTGAAACACCACTTACCCTTAATAACTATTTCGATGTGTCAAAGCTTAGCCACGGGGATAATTATAAACTCGCTGTAATCGCCGTCAATTCATTTGGTGAGAGCGAACCTTTAAATGTGATCACTGTTAAAATTGAGACAGAATATCCTGCACCATTGATTGCATATACGGAGCCGGCAAACAATGGCTTTTATGTAGGTTCCCCCGCAACAGAAGATGATTATTTGTTCCAGGTTCAATACACTACAAAACCGGGTGATTATGCAGGCGCCGCAACACTGCAAACCACCAATAAAGGTGTTTTGTTTGTACCGGGATTAAAAAACGGGCAAACGTATTATTACCGCATGCGCCGATGGAAGCACAATAATTATATCACACCCTGGAGTGAAGAAATAGCGGTTACTCCTGATGGTGGCTTAGCGCCTTCAAGTCCAATGCTGGCAGGATTGATAAGACAGGGGAAAGAAGCCTTCATCTGCTTTGAGCCGGTAAAAAAAGCGACGGGCTATAAGTTGGAGTATAGAGGTGTCAACGGCGGTGAATGGAAAACGCAACTGATCAACGCCGCACAAATCAATCATTTTAAATTAACCGGGTTAATGCCCAAACTCCGTTATGAATTCAGGATGGCAACACTGAACCACAATGGGCAATCCGATTATTCACAAACAATAAGAGAATAACAAAGATGCAATTCAATTTCATAAAATGGTTCAGTATCGTATTGCTGCCTTGCGTACAATCCGTAACGGCGCAACAACCCTTACAACTTCAGAATAAAAACATTTCTTTAAAATGGAAGCAAACAGCAAAAGGCTTTCAGCTTTCGCAGGTTGCCGCGTGGAGCAACGGAAAATTTCAACCGCTTCAACATCCCTCAGGAGAATTTACTTTATTGTATAGCGAACAAAAACCCGATACTGCTTCATTGATTAACTCGTTAGGCAAAGAAGTACAGGCATTTCCTGGTCCATCCTATAAATATATTGTGAGAACATGGCGGGATAATCTGAGGCCCGTACCCATGAACACCGCAGGAACTGCTCTTCATTTTTTCCCGGATAAGGGAAATAGAACAGGAAACAATACAATCGAATTTTCAAAATCAACAAATACAGCGATCATCAATTCGACCTGGCAATTAGATAATAGTAATCCAAATGATATACTGGTAACAATAAGCATCACTGCGCTTAAGCCAGGCTATTTTTCTATTGCTACGCCAACCCTGGCTATGGTACAGGAATCTGAACTAAAGTGGGGTATTATACCAGGTCTTTTCCAGGGAAGCAGGCTTGAAGCAAATCTTGTAGAGAGTTATGGATATGGACATGGTATTCCGAATAAGCCAATAATAGTACGCGAACGAACAGCATCAACGTTGTCGCCCATTCTAACCAACAAAAATGGATTATCGCTTGCTGTGATACCCGCACCCGGCACCGCCCGCGATCCGTGGGAAAGTAATGTTAACACCCTCAATGGTTGGACACTCGGTCTTTCATTAATGAATCGTAAAGCACAGTTAACACCAACTGCTTACCACCCTGTATTGGGTGAAAAAGGCTCTTACCTGGAGCAGGGAGAAAAATTTAGTTTTTCATTCCGCTATACGTTGCAACCCGCAAATTGGTATACAGTTTATAAACATGCGGTAAATAAAGTGTATCGCTTTGCTGATTTTATCAGTTTAAAACAAACCCGTCAATCACTGACTGATCGCATATTGGCTATGCAACAATATTTGCATAACGATAGCATATCCATGTGGCGGATAGAAGAATTCAATAATCGCAAAATTGGTGCACAGGCTTATCTCGGTGGAGTTGTTGGCAGTGATCGTGACGCCATGAAAAACTCCGACTATGGCGCCATGTGGATGCTTGCAAATATAACGGGCGACAGCATTTTGTTGCAACATCGTCTTCCTTATGCCCGTAATTTTAAATTGGAACAGCAGCAATCGGACAAGGGCTTTTTCCAGGGTGCTGCCATCGGTCAATACTATCTTAGCAAGAGCAAAAAATTTACAGAAGAGTGGGGTACTTATGTTGAACCGATGGGACTTACTTATTATACACTGCTCGATATCGGAAATATTTTACTCTTCAATCCTGCGGATAGCGAACTTAAAGAAAGATTAAGATTAGGTGCTGACCAGTTACTAAACTGGCAATATCCCGATGGACACTGGGAAGTAGGTTATGATCGTGCTTCCGAAAAAATTGTATTTAAAGATCTGAAAGATTATCGTCCTACTTTTTATGGCTTGCTTGTGGCATACCGTATTCTCGGTGACAAAAAATATCTCGACGCTGCTGTCCGTGGAGCGGATTGGTTTATCAAAGAAGCAGCTAATAAAGGTTTTTTCCTGGGCGTCTGCGGTGATCTTCGCTTTGCACCTGATTTTGCCACCGGCCAAAGTGCGCAGGCAATGCTCGACCTTTTTGAAATTACAGGTATAAAAAAATATCAACAGTCAGCTATTGATATTGCCCGGTTGTATACTACATCCATTTATACGCATCCGATTCCTAATCATGAAATAAAAACAGTGAATGGTATAAAACGGCAGGACTGGGAAATAAGCCAGGCAGGTTTAAGTTTTGAGCATGGTGGTAGTTTTGGATCAGCCAATATTCATGGGCCTATATTACTGGCTAGTCATGCGGGGTTGTTTGTGCGCATGTTTGGACTAACCAGAGATTCACTTTTCTTAAACATGGCACGTGCTGCGGCCCTGGGCCGTGATGCGTTTGTCGATAGTGCCAGCAGCGTAGCTTCTTATTACTGGGATGCGATGAACAAAGGGGCCGGACCTTATCCTCACCATGCATGGTGGCAGGTAGGATGGATCACGGATTACTTGCTCGCCGAAATGGAGTTGCGTTCCAAAGGAGCTATTTCATTTCCGCAAGGATTTATTACACCCAAAGTGGGTCCACATAAATCGTATGGCTTTGCAACTGGTAAAGTTTTTGGTAATACTGCCCGGCTCGTATTGAATAAAGATATGGCTCGTATTAATGATCCGTATATTGACTATTTCGCAGCAAGGACAGAAAACAGGAAAGAAATTTACCTACTGTTATTGAATGACGATGATGAAAACAGGAGTATTGAAGTGGAACTTAATACAGGCAGTTTTTTTCCTGGCAGTAAAGTTCAGGTAAAAAATATAAGCATACTGGACGAAAAAGGAATGCAAATAAATAGCATAACGGATACAAGTAAACTGCAGGTGGCATTGCCTGCTTTTGGTCTGCGTGTTATCAAAATAATTGGCAACTAACCAGACAGAAAAAAATCATGGATAAAACAATTGATACACTCGTCATTTTCATTTTCAGCGCTTTTGTACTTGTAATAGGGATGTTGTTTGCCCGTACGGGACGAAACATGAAATCATTTTTTGCAGGTGGCGAATCCGTACCGTGGTTTATTGGCGGCCTGTCACTGTTTATGAGTTTTTTTTCGGCAGGCACTTTTGTAGCCTGGGGTTCTATTGCTTACAAATATGGCTGGGTGTCGGTCACTATTCAATGGATGATGGCTTTGGGTGGCCTTATAACCGCATTATTATTAGCACCGCGTTGGAAAAAAACCGGTGCATTTACCGCGGCAGAATTTATTAAAGAACGGTTGGGCGCTGCTGTTCAGAAATTTTACATGTACATTTTTTTACTCGTATCGTTGTTTAGTAAGGGTGCTGTATTGTATCCTGTTGCCTTACTGGTTAGCAGTTCACTTGGCTTTCCTCTGGTGCCAAGTACAATTGTTTTAGGAGTTATGATGATAGCCTATACCGCAGTGGGAGGGTTATGGGCAGTGATGGTGACGGACATCCTGCAATTTGTGGTGCTAACTGCCAGCGTGTTGCTGGTATTGCCCTTAGCATTGAATTCCGCAGGCGGATGGACTGCCTTTACCAATAATGTACCCGATGATTTTTTCAACCTGCTGAATGGAGAATATACCATTGGTTTTATACTGGCCTTTGCCTTGTACAGCATCACCTATATTGGAGGCAACTGGACTTTTGTGCAACGTTACACGAGTGTAGAGTCACCAAAAGCATCAAAAAAAGTAGCCCTGCTGTTTGCAGGCCTGTATATTGTTTGTCCCATTATCTGGATGCTGCCGCCCATGGTGTACAAAAGCATCGATCCATCATTGCAGGGCCTCAATGCTGAAAACGCTTATTTGCAGGTTTGCAAACTGGTACTGCCTCCCGGCCTGATGGGCCTTATGCTTACGGGCATGTATTTCTCTACATCGGCTACAGCAAACACTACGCTTAATGTCACGTCCGCTATTATCACCAATGATATTTATAAGGGCATGTTCAGGCCTCATGCTTCTGACAAATCGTTGATGATAGTAGCACGCCTTTCATCGCTGTTGCTGGGTTTAGGGATGATAGGAATAGCATTGCTGGTGCCCGCTGCGGGAGGTATGATCGAAGTGGTATTAACGATTGCTGCTATTACGGGTGGACCTTTATTGCTCCCCGCTTTATGGGCATTGTTTTCAAAAAAGTTGAGTGGCAAAGCTGCTTTCGTGATCTCAGCACTTTGCCTGCTGATCAATTGTGTGTTCAAATTCATAACACCTTATTTGCTGGAAATAAGATTGGATCGTTCGCAGGAAATGCTGCTTGGAACGGGTTTACCTCTATTGCTGTTGATGGTTAACGAATTTCTTTTAGTAAGGAAAAAAGAAAGTGCCGATTATGTCCGGTACATTTCATCTAAACAGGAAAAGAAAATGAACCGGATTTTGGAGGAAACAGCCGATGAAAAGAGAGCTATTTTAAAACAAAATCTTTTTGGATTAAGAGTAATAGCATTTGCATTAGCCTTTACAGCATTATTGCTGGTAGGAATAAGCTTTGTGAGCACTTCAGGTAAAATGCTGGTGTTGGGTATTGCGGGTGTCATTTTGCTGTCGGCCATTATTCCTTTACGGGCGACACGAAAAATAAAGCTTCAATTGTTGGCTATTTCCACGGAGAAGACTACCGTATCAGAAACTGTTTCTCTGAAAAGAGATATTGATTACCAGGAAACAAAAAATTATGATTAAAGAGGAAGGAATATCGCAAAGATCATTGCATACTGTAAAATTAAGAGCGGGGCTTGTCATTGCAGGCGGTGGCTTATCGGGAGTTTGCTGTGCCATTACAGCAGCAAGGTCGGGATTGAAAGTTATCCTGGTGCAGGACAGACCGGTGCTTGGAGGAAACTCCTCGAGTGAAGTAAGGCTTTGGGTGTTGGGCGCTACTTCACACATGGGCAATAACAACCGCTGGGCCAGGGAAGGTGGTGTTATTGACGAACTTTTGGTTGAGAATATGTACCGCAACCCTGAAGGCAATGCACTGATATTTGACACGATATTATTGGAGAAAGTAACAGAAGAACCAAACATTCAACTGCTGTTGAATACCGCTGTGTTTGAGGTAGAGAAAAAAGATGCCGGCACGATCAGTGGTGTTACCGCTTTTTGCAGCCAGAACAGTACGCTATATTCTATTCAATCCAATCTTTTTTGCGATGCCAGTGGTGATGGAATCATTGGTTTTTTATCAGGCGCTGCATTTAGAATGGGTGCTGAATCAAAAGATGAATTCGACGAAAAATTTGCCCCGTCAAAATCGTATGGAGAGTTGTTGGGTCATTCCATGTATTTCTATTCCAGGGATACCGGTCAGCCTGTCAAATTTATTCCACCGTCGTTTGCATTGACCGATATTACGAAGATACCGCGGTATAAAAGTTTTAACTCACAGGAGCATGGTTGCCGGCTATGGTGGATTGAATACGGGGGCCGGCTGGATACCGTACACGATACGGAAAAAATAAAATGGGAACTCTGGAAGGTGATATACGGCGTGTGGAATTACATAAAAAATTCCGGCGGTTTTCCTGAAGCTGAAAACCTCACGCTTGAATGGGTGGGTCATATACCCGGCAAAAGGGAAAGCCGTCGTTTTGAAGGTGATTATATGTTGTCGCAAAAAGATATTGTGGAACAGCGTCAGCATCCTGATGCGGTGGCTTTCGGAGGTTGGAGTATTGACTTACATCCCGCCGATGGAGTATTCAGCGAAAAGCCCGGTTGCAATCAATGGCATCCCAAAGGCATTTATCAAATTCCGTATCGTTGCCTCTATAGCCGCAATATCAATAACCTGTTTATTGCGGGCCGTATCATCAGTGCATCACATGTAGCGTTTGGTTCTACACGGGTAATGGCGACCAGCGCTTATGTTGGACAGGCAGTGGGTATGGCCGCCGTAATAGCTACCAGTGAAAATGTATTACCAAAACAAATCGGCCCGACAGTTCCGGTTAGCGTGTTGCAGAAACAGCTGATCAGGGCAGGCCAGCACATACCCGGAGTAGTTCTTAAAGATGAAAACGATCTTGTGCAAAAAGCAACGATACATGCTTCCAGCGAACTGAAATTGCAGGCATTCCCGGAAGATGCCGGTTTGTTTCAATTAAGTTTTTCCGGCGCACAAATGATTCCTTTAAATAAGGGTAAAATAACTGAATTGAATCTTCATGCGTTTGCTAAAGAAAAAACTATCCTCGATATAGAGTTACGTATCAGCAGCAAGCCCGATCATCATACGCCGGATACATTGATAGAAGCGAAGCGCATACAACTTAACGAAGGAAAAAATTGTATACCGCTTCATTTTGTCAATGTAATGACACATGCAGCTTATGGCTTTATTGTATTCAGAAAAAATGAGCTGGTAAGCATCCCCATAACCTCAAAAAGAGTTACCGGTATATTATCTGTTTTTAATATGGTCAATAAAGCGGTGTCTAATTTTGGCAGGCAAGAGCCTACAGAGGATATTGGCGTGGATTCTTTTGAGTTTTGGATACCGCAGCGCAGGCCACGGGGACATAATTTCGCTATGACATTTAAAACTCCGGTTGCAGGTTTCTCACCTTCCAATGTAAAGAATGGCCTTGCCCGGCCAACCAATCAACCCAATGCCTGGGTAGCCGATTGGAATGATAAACACCCAACCCTTACCATCAATTGGCACAATGTGCAAACTATATCAACCATTGAACTAAGTTTTGATACGGATTTTGATCACCCGATGGAATCGGTATTGATGTCGCACCCTGAAAATGTCATGCCGTTTTGTGTGAGGACCTATAAAATAATGGATGGGGCTGGAACAGTATTGCATGAGAAAAAAGACAATTATCAAACGCGGAATACTATCCGGTTAGATAAGGCTGTTACAACAAAAGAATTGAAAATTGAATTTGAACAATCATCTCCCGATATACCTGTCTCCCTTTTTGAAATCAGGTGTTATGCTGAGTGATTTCATCAACCATGTCATCCGTATAGCGACTTTCCTGTTCCATTGAAACCAAATGGCGGGGAAATTGATCAGTCTTTTCACAACACAGTTGTTCCATTACTTGTTGCAATTGGGTTTTTAATGTAGCAATGGTATGATCGCCTCCCTTTTTCCCCAATGCAGATACGCCATACATAAAACTGCGGCCCATGAAGGTGAATTCAGCTCCTGATGCCATGGCTCTTGCAACATCAGGGCCCGAACGAACGCCGCTGTCCATCATAATTTTGATTTTGCCTTTATAGTTCTTTACGATGGCTTCTAATGATCGCACTGCCGACTGCCCTGCATCAATCTGCCTGCCGCCATGATTGGAAACAATAATTCCGTCGAGGCCCAGTTGCGTGGCGATTTCTGTATCCGCTTCGCTGGCTACACCTTTTAAAACAAGTTTTCCTTTCCACATATCCCGGATCGGGGCGATCTTTTCTTTATCCAACCTTCCCGAAAAAGTTTTATTCATATACAGACCAAGCTGCTTCATGCTCATACCGGGAGGCATATAGGGTTTCATGGTGGCAAACTCTGGCTGGCCATGCAGTAAAGTTCGCAATGCCCAATGCGGTTTACCCATGATCTGCAAAATATTTCGCAGGGTCATCTTGGGTGGCATGGCCAGTCCATTGCGAATATCACGGGGCCGGAATCCAAACGAAGGAACATCGCACAATAGTACCAGCACATCATATTTTGCTGCCTGCAATCTTTTGATAATATCATCACGCAAACTATTTTCAGCAGGGTGATATAATTGATACCATGCCTTGCCCTGGGTCAATTCACTGATTCGTTCAATAGAAGACGTGGTAACGGTGCTTAGTATGAAAGGAATATTGTGCTGAAAGGCAGCGCTGGCAAGTATCTCAGGGGCATTGGGCCACATCAACCCTTGCAGACCTACAGGAGCGATACCAAAAGGTGCATCATAGATATGACCAAACAATTCCGTTTTCAGGTCAGAACCTGTATGAGTTTTGAGGTAATGCGGCACCAACTCAATCTTTCTTAACTCATCGGTGTTTTTATAAAGATTCACATCCTCGTTGCAGCCGCCGTCTAAATATTCAAAAGCAAACCCGGGTATTTTTTGTTGTGCCCGTTTCCGCAGGTCATCAATAGAAGGATAACTGGTATCGAAATTCCATTTCATGTATTAAAATTTAATATGCACCAAGGGTAAAAAAACAAAGGGAAAAGTACAAACAATGCCTTTGTTTAGTTTGCTTCATTTTTCGCACATTCTAAACTTATTTTAGCTTCCGTTTCTTTAAGAATTAAGATTGCTGTTCATTTTTTGAATCACCCGCGCAGCTTGTTCTATTTCGGTATTCGTAAGGCCGGTTTCCATTAGTTTATAAAACTCATTAATCACCGGCATGAACTGTTCTTTATACTCCCGGCCCGCCGGGGTAAGCGAAATAATCCGGCTGCGCTTGTCAGAAGGATCTTCCGATCGCACCACTAATTTTCGTCTCGTTAGGTTGTCAATGATAGGAGTTATGCTGGCCTTGTTTTTTTGAACGGCATTGGCTATTTCCTGTTGGTTGAGATCCTGCTTGCGCCAAAGCAGGCCAAGCACCTGCAGCATTTCAAAGGTGACATCAAAATTGCCTTCCTTTAACTTGCGTTGTATATATTGTTTCATATTCAGACGAAAATTCGTCAGATTCTCTATCAAATTTTTTGAGCTTTCAAATTCCATAACAGTGATTATCGGAGCACAAGAATACAACTGATTGCAAAGAAATAAAATTGTTAGTTTATGACGGATTCCTTTAAGCATATACCGGTTAGATAGTAAGATCAACAGGTTTGAGAGCTAATAGTTCTCTTGTTACACCTGATAAATTAACTTTTCTCAAAAAGGCAGGTAGTAAAATCTTCCATCATTACAGTAAAACCTGACATTGAACAAGGGCTTTCGCCGTTCTACCTTAACATCCTGATTAGCAGGTTAGTTTTTAAGATCAAAAATCTGCGGACTGACGATTGTAACGGTTAGAAAAAAGACAGTTGCCATATGCTTTAAACATCCAGCGGGCACTTATCTCTTTATTCTGCATTTCCGCAACAATCTTCAGGTGTTATTAAAAAAGTACAAAAGATACCTAAGCCGACATGTTTATAAAGAAGCATTTCGAGGAATTTGAATTGAACAGCATCCGCAACACGAAGGGGCGTACTGTTACGGATGCGGATATTATCATACATGCAGGTCAGTCGGGAGATTTTTTTCCGCATCACATGGACGAAGAATGGTGCAAGACCCAACCTTTCGGACAAAGAATAGCTCATGGCACATTGATATTTACTATTGCTATTGGGCTCACTGCGGACCTGGTGAATGAAGTATCGATGACATATGGATATGAAAGATTGAGATTTATAAAACCGGTTTTTATCGGCGACACCTTACATGTAAAGGTGAAGATCATCGATAAAAAGGAACACAAGAAGCCGGGTCATGGTTTGATAACAGAATTGGTCGAGTGCTTTAACCAGCGAAATGAGCTGGTGATGGTTTGTGAACATCTTTTACTGGTCAACAAAAAGATCAATTAACAACAATGGCAGCAGTTTTAAGAGGTATAACATGGGGGCACAGCAGGGGGATTACTCCTCTGCTGGCTGCTTCCCAGCGGTACGAGGAATTAAATCCCGGCGTTCAAATCCAATGGAAGAAGAGAACGCTACAGGAGTTTGCAGATTTTCCAATAGAAAAATTAACGACGGAGTATGACCTCCTGGTCATTGATCATCCATGGGTAGGATGTGCGGCTGCTACAAAGTGTGTATTGCCGCTTGATAAATATCTGCCCGATGAATATTTACAGGATCAAATGAAAAATTCTGTAGGGGACTCTCATGTCAGCTATAACTATAAGAATTCGCAATGGGCTTTAGCCATCGACGCAGCCACGCCTGCTGCCAGTTATCGGAGAGATTTACTCGAACGTAATAATATATCTCTTCCGCAAACATGGGAAGAAGTGATAAACCTGGCGAAAAGAGGAAAGGTAGCAATGCCGGCCATACCGATAGACCTGCTGATGAATTTTTACAGCTTTTGTATCGCTCATGGTAAAGAACCCTTTCAAAATGATTACGAGGTTATAGACGAGGAAACCGGCGTATTGACTATCAATACAATGAAAGAATTATATTCTCCTATTGATAAGAGAATGTTTGGATGCAATCCCATCGCCATAGCGGAAATGATGAGTACTACAGATGATTTTTGGTATTGTCCGTTTGCCTATTGCTATTCTAATTATTCAAGGCCGGGTTATGCAAAAAAGCTGTTGCATTATGCGGAACCCATTTCTTTTAATAAAAATAAGATCAGGACAACCATTGGCGGCACAGGGCTATCAGTTTCTGCTTTTAGCAAGCACAAAGAAATTGCTATAGATTTTGCACAATGGGTCACCTCAGCCGATATACAGCGAACATTCTATGTTCAGCATGGCGGTCAGCCTGGTCACAGGTTGGCATGGATTGACGCTTCGGCCAATCAACTCACCAATGATTTCTTTACTAACATTCTGCCTGTAATGGATAATGGTTATCTCCGGCCCAGGTATCATGGTTACCTGCACTTCCAGGATTTTGCCGGAGATCCTTTGCAAAAATGTTTGATGAGAGACGAACATCCAAAAACGGCACTAAAGGAGATGAATAAGGTTTATCGTGACAGTTTAAGTTATAAAAAATCAACAGTCGTAGTATGATAGAGTTGCCGCTGAAAGGATTAATTGTAGTGGAGCTTTGCCAATATTTATCGGGACCGTCTGCTGCATTACGGTTGGCTGATTTGGGTGCCAGGGTTATAAAAATAGAAAGACCCAACGGAGGCGATGCCGGCAGAAAACTGGCAATAAAAAATCTTTGGGCCAATGATAGTTCCTTGTTATTTCATACAATCAATCGCAATAAAGAAAGTTTTGCAGCAGACTTAAAGGATGCGCATGACATCGGGATAATAAAAAAGCTGTTGGCTAAATCAGATGTGCTGATCCATAATTTCAGACCCGGTGTAATGGAAAAAATTGGATTAAGCTATGCGAACACACTGACTGTTAACCCACGCCTTATTTATGCAGAAATATCCGGTTACGGGAAAGAAGGTCCCTGGAAAAATAAACCCGGACAGGATTTATTGTTGCAATCAATTACAGGGTTGACTTACACCACCGGCAATGGTGATAACGGTCCCGTTCCATTTGGAATAGCAATAGGTGATATTTTAGCCGGCGCTCAGCTGGTGCAAGGCATACTCGCCGCCCTGATCCGCCGGCAAAAAACTAATAAAGGGGCATTGATTGAAGTGAGCCTGATAGAGACTTTGCTCGATTTCCAGTTTGAACTTTTTACCACGTATTTCGCCAGTAATCAACAGCCGAAAAGAAGTAGCATTAATAATGGGCACCCCTTATTAAGTGCTCCTTATGGCATTTATAAAACAACGGACGGTTATATTGCTTTAGCCATGATGGACATTCATGACCTCGCTGCGGCCAGCGGTTGTGATGCATTATACAGTTTTTCAAAAGAAGATGTATTCGCCGAAAGAGACAAGATCAAAGCAGTATTGGCGGGTCACCTGGAAAAGCAATCATCAGTATATTGGATACAGCGGTTGCACGATTCAGGTCTTTGGGCTATGGAAGTATTAGATTGGGAAAAAATGATGGGGATGGATGCTTATAAAGTTTTGCAAATGGAGCAAGGGATAAATTTGAAGGATAAAGAAATCACGACCACCCGCTGCCCGATAAGGATCAATGGCGAAAGATTATATTGTAACAGACCGGCTCCATTGCTTGGTGAGCATAATGAAAAAGTGATCAGAGAAGTTGGTGGCCTCACCTAACCTCTCTCAACGCACAGCCCCTGTCAACCAGCAGGGCAGGCTCGCTTTTCGAAATCTACGCATTTGATTAGGAGTATTCGAAAGTGGCGAGTAGAAGGCCTCCTCCCGACCTCCTCCAAAAGAGGAGGCCACCAGGACACAGCCCTTGCTTTTTGGAGAAGCTGAATCATAAAGGGCTTTCCGATAGTGTTGAGTAGAGAACCGATGTTGATTTGGAAGTTTTGAAGTTTGGATTTGTCATACAGCACCGCTCTTTCCCTTTGGGGGAAAGAGAAGGAGAATGGGGCCGATGTGGTAGATATGCAGTTTGGATTTGCAATGCAGCACCGCCTCCTCTATTTGGGAGAGGAGGAAGGGAGGTGAGGCCGAGTAGCGAACAGAACGATTAAGTGTGCGACGCAACGAAGATGCCATGAAATACCAGAGCTGGTATCAAAAAAATAAAAATGAATTTATTAGAAGATATATTGATAATTGATTTTAGCCAGTTTTTATCAGGCCCATCCGCGGCTCTGCGATTAGCTGATATGGGCGCACAGGTGATCAAAATTGAAAAACCGGGCACAGGTGATATTTGCCGGCAACTATATGTTTCGGATGTAATGATAGAAGGTGAGTCAACCATTTTTCATGCGATAAACAGGAATAAGCAGAGTTATGTTGCTGATCTGAAAGATGCCGATGACCTGGAAAAAATAAAATTGTTGCTTGCAAGGGCTGATGTAATGATGCATAATTTCAGACCGGGCGTGATGGAAAGACTTGGCCTGGACTATGAAACAGTGAAAGCGATTAATCCTTCCATCATTTATGCAGAAATAAATGGGTATGGTTCAGAGGGGCCATGGAAACATCTGCCCGGACAGGATTTATTACTACAGGCTTCCTCCGGATTGACCTGGTTAAGTAACAACAGTAATGAAAATCCAACGCCAATGGGTGTTGCCGCCGTTGATATTTTGGCGGGAACCCATATAGCGCAGGGTATTCTTGCTTTGTTGTACAAAAGAACTGTCAGTGGTGAAGGAGCATTAGTGCAGGTGAATATGTTTGAATCAGTGCTCGATTTCCAGTTTGAAGTATTGACCTGTTATTATAACGATGGAAGACAGTTACCCATTCGCAGCGCTATCAATAGCGGGCATGCTTATGTAGCGGCTCCCTATGGTATTTACAAAACAAAAGATGAGTACATTGCGTTGGCGATGACGGACATTGTGAAATTGGGTTTGTTACTGGAATGCGAACCATTAAAACAATTCACCAATAGCAGTGATTGGTTTGATCAGCGGGATAATATTAAAAAAATATTGGCAGATCATTTGACAAACCAGGTTGCTTCATATTGGTTAAGTGTATTAGAAAAAGCAGATGTGTGGTGTGCGCCTGTTTTAAATTATGATCAATTAGTAAAAGAAGAGGGTTATAAGCTGTTGAATATAGAGGTTACCGTGAAGACCAGTAACGGTCTATCAGTGAAAACAACAAGATGTCCAATCCGGGTGGATGGTAAGCTTTTGGTGAGTGAGAAAGGGGCACCACTGTTGGGCGAACACAATGAAGAGGTAGATGCGCAATTTGGATTGATAAAAGAAATGCAACCTTAAGTAAAACGTTGATCGTCCCCGGAACATGAAAATTATTGACACACATGTACACGTTTGGAATTTAAATAAAGCTGACTATCCATGGTTGAAGGAAGATAGGTCGATATTAAACAGAACATGGACGATTGATGAGTTAGAAGAGGAGAGAAAGCAAGCTGGAATTACAGCCGGGGTGTTGGTACAGGCAAGCGGTAATGTAGAAGATACTGATTTCATGTTGCAGACGGCTTATGAAACGGAGTGGATAAAAGGAGTAGTGTGCTGGCTGCCGCTTACTGATACAATGGCGACACAAAGGTTACTTGAAGAAAGATATTTGAAAGAAAAATACTGCAAGGGAATTCGTCACCAGGTACATGATGAAAAAGATGACCGGTGGTTATTACAGCCCCCGGTGATGGAAAGTCTGAAGTTGTTAGCCCGGTATGATATCCCTTACGACATCGTAGGAATTCTGCCAGCGCATATTGAAACAGTGCTTGAATTGGCGGAGAAAATTCCGGGATTAAGAATGGTGTTTGATCATCTCAACTGGCCACCGATACCATCGAAAGAGAAGTTTGGCAAATGGGGAGAGTTAATGAGCGTCGCTGCACGGCATAAAAATTTATATGCAAAGATCTCGGGCCTGGGTACGGCATCAGGACAATTTGCAAATAGAACAAAAAAGGATATCAAACCTTATGTCGATTTTGTACTGCAGCATTTTGGTATAGAAAGATGTTTTTGTGGCGGTGATTGGCCGGTATCGTTGCTGGCAAACAGTTATACAAAAACCTGGCAGGTGACAAAAGTTATCCTGGATGAATTATTGAAGGAAGAAGAGAAGAACAAAATACTATTTGATAACGCAAATAAATTTTACCAATTAGGGCTCAGCTAATACAAAAGCATGGAAGTAGTTAACGGCGTATTGTATCATGCAATCGGCGCCTCAAGCGCCTCACTTTGTTATACCCCGCAAAAGGCTGTGAAAGGGTGGAGTTGGCAAACCTACTGGATGGCCCAGGCATTTATTTGCTGGCTTGTTTTGCCGGTTATCGTTGCTTGTCTTACCATTCCTCAACTGGCATTGGTTTTAGAAGAGGCTCCCACTGGCGCTATGCAAAAATCTTTTTTATTCGGCATGGCTTACGGTATAGGAGGCACTGCATTTGGAATTGCTATCCGTTATGTTGGATTTTCATTGACATACGCCATCGCCGTAGGCATCAGCTGCGTATTGGGCACTTTATTACCGCCAATTGCCCATGGCACTCTCGGCGAGGTGATGAAAAGTAATGGAGCGGCATACCTGGTAATGGGTGTCATCATGGGGGCCATAGGTATCGCCTTGTGTGGAGTTGCCGGAAGAAATAAAGAAAAAGATATTGAAGCAGGCGAGGGTAATAAATCCGGGTTCTCCTTATCAAAAGGATTACCTCTTTGTTTATTGGCCGGTATTTTATCTGCGATGTACGGGTTCGCTTTGGACCAGGGGCAACCTATTGCCGATGTGGCAGCTAAATATGGAGCGGGTAATTTCCAGGGAAATGTGATCTATCTTTTTTCCAATACCGGTGCTTTTGTCTCTACAATTTTATACTGCTTGTATTTGCACAATAAAGAAAAAACATTTGCCCAGTATGGTTCCGCGGGAAGCAATAGTCTTTCTATTAACTATTTTCTTTCTGTGCTGACGGGTTTGTTATGGTATGGTCAATTTTTCTTTTATGGATTGGGCCATGTAAGAATGGGTGCGTATAAGTTTACCAGCTGGGCTATTCACATGATCATGCTGGTACTTTTTAGCTCAGTAGCGGGATTGCTGATGAAAGAATGGAAGCAATGCAGTGCGGAAACAATGCGCTGGTTATTCCTTGCATTATTTGTTTTACTGGTAGCTATCCTATTATTGACTTACGGAAATTACCTGGGAGAAGAGAAATGATAAACTTATAGGGCTAAATATTTAGGTCGAAGTCGGTTGGCAAGGCAGGAAGTAAGAGTTATTTTAATCGATCATAGCTCCGAAGGAGCCAGATGTCAGTAAAATAAATGCGCAAGAGTTTCTGAGCTCCGCTGGAGCGATATGTTAATAAAGGTGGATGCGATAGTATATGCCGCCCCTTATCTGTTCATGGATGTTTTTATTACTAACATTTCGTCCCGCCGGGACGAAAATCAATTGAAAACGGTATTTTATTGGAGTTTGCAAACTAAATACTTAATTCTATAAACCTATTTAATTGTTGCTTGTATGAATCTTCAAATGCCATCTGAAAAAAGACCGATCTATATCATTGGTGCGGGTGGTATTGTGAATGAAGCTCATTTACCCGCCTACCAGATTGCAGGCTTTAATGTGCAGGGTATTTTTGATATTGATCTGGCAAAGGCAACAGCGACAGCCAATAAGTTTTCAATACCGGAAGTATTTCCAGGACTTGACGAGATGATTGCCGGTGCTCCTTCCAATGCTTTATTTGATGTGGCGGTGCCGGGTTCACAAATGATTCCTATATTGAAGCAGCTACCATCAAACGCAGTGGTGTTATTACAAAAACCGATGGGAGAGAATTTTGAACAGGCAAAACAAATACTGTACCTGGTGAGAGAGAAGAAGCAATTAGCTGCAATCAATTTTCAGTTACGCTATGCACCTTATATCCTGGCAGCAAAGAAATTGATTAGCGAAAACCAACTGGGAGAACTGAATGACATTGAAATAAACGTCAATGTTTATACGCCCTGGCATCTTTGGGAGTTTTTGGTGGCGACTTCGAGGGTAGAAATATTATATCATAGTATTCACTATATAGATCTGATAAGAAATCTGTTGGGTAATCCTGTATCGGTATATGCCAAAACAACGCGGCACCCATCCACACCGCAACTGGCTTCTGTTCGAAGTAATATTATTATGGATTATGGGGATTTTATCAGGGCTAATATCCTCACCAATCATTGCCATAATTATGGTATGTCCAGGCAGCAATCTTATATTAAAATCGAAGGAAGTAAAGGAGCTGTTTTGATAAATTTTGGCGCCCTGATCAATTATCCCCGTGGTGCGGTAGATAGCTTTGAATATGTTTTTTTAAAGGACGGCGAAGATCCGCAATGGAAGAAAATGGAGATTGAAGGCAGTTGGTTCCCGCATGCCTTTATTGGCAGTATGGCGCAATTGATGCTCGCAGCTGAAGGTTCGATCGGGAGACCTGATAACAGCGTGGAAGACTGCATCTATACCATGGCCTGTACAGAAGCCGCTTATCTCAGCAGTGAGCAGGGCGGAGTCTTATTACCCCCAATTAGTTAATAACGTGAGAAATTTAAAACTGACCATAGTATTGTTGTTGACGGTGAATGTAGTCTTCGCTACCAAGAAAATTATCATTAAAAATAATACTGGTAAAAACTCACCTCGTATCCTTTTTGCAATAGAGAAGTTAGCATCGGTGCTGAAAAAAAACGGCTACGAAGCAATTTTTACCAAACAGAATAATAAGACACTGGATATTATTTCCATTACTATCAATGGTCAACTAAAAAAAGAAGGATTTGCGTTAGACAAACACGATAAAGCTTATAGCATCACCGGCGCTGACGAATCAGGTGTCTTGTACGGTTGTCTTGCTTTTGCGGAGCAATTAAACAAAAGTAAAAACCTGCTACCGCAGGGTTTATTTTCTGATGCGCCGGAAATGGTGTTGCGGGGTCAATGTATAGGCTTACAAAAATCAACTTATTTACCAGGCCGGAACGTTTATGAATATCCTTATACGCCAACAACTTTTCCCTGGTTTTATAATAAAAAATTATGGTTGCAGGTACTCGATTCTATGCTGGACAATCGGATGAATTCATTGTACCTCTGGAACGGTCATCCTTTTGCTTCATTGGTAAAACTCAAAGATTACCCGTATGCAGTGGAAGTAGATGATGCTACTTTTAAAAAGAATGAAGAAATGTACCGCTTTATTACTTCGGAAGCGGATAAAAGAGGAATCTGGGTGATACAGATGTTTTATAATATCATCGTGTCAAAGCCATTTGCCGAACATCATAATATAAAAACACAGGAACGGGAAAGACCTATCCTGCCTTTAATTGCTGATTATACGAGAAAGTCGATTGCGGCATTTGTAGAGAAATATCCGAACGTGGGTTTAATGGTTTGTCTTGGTGAGGCAATGGAGGGAGGAGGTAACGACGATATCGAATGGTTCACCAAAACCATTATCCCGGGTGTGAAAGATGGATTGAAAATGTTGGGGGAAACTGAAGAACCGCCGATAGTTTTACGGGCGCATGATACGGATGCACCGTCCGTGATGAAAGCCGCTTTGCCTTTGTATAAAAATTTATATACTGAAGCGAAGTTTAATGGTGAGGCATTGACCACTCAACGTCCCCGCGGGCAGTGGGCAGCCTTACATCAAACATTAAGTAAACTGGGCAGTGTACAAATTGAGAACGTTCATATCCTCGCCAATCTCGAACCTTTTCGCTATGGCTCCCCGGATTTTATCCAGCAATCTGTTATTGGCATGCATGAAGTAATGGGCGGAAATGGATTGCATTTATATCCGCAGGCTTCCTATTGGGACTGGCCCTACACCGCTGATAGTGTAAAAGCCCGCCCGGATGACCTGGTCGGACGGAGAAAACGGCTGCTGCAAATTGAAAGAGATTGGATCTGGTACAAAGCCTGGAGCCGTTATGCATGGAAGGCAAAAAGAAACAGGAATGATGAGATCAATTATTGGAGTCGGTTATTGGCAGACAAATTTGGTTGCAGTATTAATGATGGTAAAACAATTTTGATGGCCTATGAAGAGTCGGGTGAGATTGCGCCGAAATTGTTGCGCCGGTTTGGCATCACCGATGGCAACAGGCAAACATTAACACTGGGTATGCTGATGACGCAATTGATCAATCCCTATCGTTACGGCTTATTTACATTACTCTATGAAGACGAAAGCCCCGAAGGCGAGATGCTGATCGACTATGCAGATAAAGAATGGAAAAAGCAAAAGCATATCGGCGAAACACCGGTTCAAATCATCAATGAGGTAAAGCAGCAAAGT
The DNA here is from genome assembly GCF_042434975.1 of Terrimonas alba. Lineage (NCBI taxonomy): Bacteria > Pseudomonadati > Bacteroidota > Chitinophagia > Chitinophagales > Chitinophagaceae > Terrimonas > Terrimonas alba. Next base: position 194,069 of record NZ_JBHMQM010000007.1, on the reverse strand, counting down.
GATAAAGCGGTTACGGCAATAGGAGCAATAGAAAAAAAGATCACGAGGAATAAAGATGAATTTGATCGGCTGAAAAATGATATGCATTGTTATAAAGCGATGGCATATCATTTTGCTGATAAAGCTACTGCAGCATTAGATGTGTTGAAGTACAAATATTCTGGCGCAGTCGCCGACCTGGAAAAAGCCCTGCCTGTTCTGCAGCAAAGTGTCGATCACTACAAGGAGCTTGTTGACCTGACAAAAAACCGTTACCTGTATGCCAATAGCATGCAAACGCAACAGCGAAAAATACCCATGAGGGGCGTGGACGGCACGTTCAAACACTGGCAGGAAATGTTACCGGTTTTCCAGGGGGAGGTAGCTATTTTCAAAAGAAAAATTGACTCCCTGAAAAATTTGAAGGTTAAGGCTGTTGTAAAGAAAGAACCGTTTAACATTGCTGATGTTAAATGGATTGATTCGGCAGATGCTTCCTATGCTATTGAAACCGGTGCCAGGATATTTTCGGACACAAGCTTGTCAGTGGCATATTTTGCTGATGAGTTGAAAAATCTGCGGGGAGTAAAATTTTCATTAAAAAGACAATTGAAAGAAAATACTTCAGTCTCGTTTACATCAACAAAACCCGTGAAGGTATTAGTAGGATATTTCGCTCCACAGCGGGCAGCTTTTTCAAAGGACACTGTTTTTCTGAAAGCGCCGGAACTGGAGACCAATGCCAGTGCCAACGATTATGGGCAGGCGGAAGTAAAAATTGCGAATGCTTTGGTGATAAAAGGAATGCCGCCGGTTAATATTCATAGTTATAGGTTTGACGCCGGCAAAAACGAGTTGAAATTAGGAAAAGGTGTATGCCTTGTTATGGGTTTCGTTGATGGCAATACAGAAATAAAGCCCTACGATGCGGCTTTAACAGAAAATGGAATAAAAAAAGAAATTGACTGGTTATTTGAATAAGATGATGACACAAAAATTAAAATATTTTTTCCCCTTTGTTCTTGTACTATTTGCACAAGGCTCATTAGCTCAAGATTTAAAACTGTGGTATACGAAACCTGCCGTTAAATGGACTGAAGCTTTACCTGTTGGTAATGGAAGGATCGGCGCCATGATCTTTGGGGGAGTTGAAAAGGACAGGATCCAGTTTAACGAAGAAACTTTGTGGACTGGAGGGCCAAGACAATATAGCAGACCCGGTGCTTACAAATATTTGGATAGTATTCGCCAATTATTATTTGACGGTAAGCAAAAGGAAGCGGAAGCTTTAGCGGAAAAAGAATTTATGGGATTAAAAAGTGATGCAGGGAAAAAAGAAGCTTGGCTAAAAAGGATTTTACAGTATAAAGAACCCGCAGCTGAAAACTTTGATGACAGCAAGTGGAGTGCAATGAAGGTTCCTTCATACGATGGGTGGGAGGCGATTGGGTTTGAAGGACTCGATGGCGCAATTTGGCTTCGAACCACCTTTGAGCTACCAGCATTATGGAGCGGCAAAGACATTGTTCTGGATTTAAATCGCATCCGCGACCAGGACTTTACCTATGTTAATGGGAAACTGGTAGGATCACAGGATAATAGTAAAGCAAGAAAATACATTATACCTCATACGGTTTTACATCCCGGCAAAAATGTGATTGCCGTGCAGGTGTTAAACTTTTTTGATAAAGGAGGCATCATGGGTTATAAAGATACCCTGCGTCATATAAGTGTATATCCTCAAGGGGATGAAGCGTCCACGGTTTCATTGAACGGATTATGGAAATATTTTATTCAAAATGATGAACCACCTGCTGCCGGTGCTTACCAGGCAAGTTATCAGCCATTCGGGGACCTTTTGCTGCAATTTAAAAATATTGCATCAGCGACAGATTATAAAAGAGAATTGGACCTGGCTAATGCCATAGCAACTACTTCTTATAAGATTAATAATATTCAATACAACCGGGAATATTTTATAAGCCAGCCCAACCAGCTAATGGCCATCAATATTTCAGCATCAAAAAAATCCAGCGTTAGCTTCGAAGTTTCGTTGACAAGCCCACATAAAAACTTTACTGTTAGAAAAGTTAATAGCAACACCCTTGCGTTATCAGTGAAAGTAAGAAATGGTTCGCTGCGGGGCGAGAGTTACTTACAAGTAAAAGTAGTGAAAGGTACTGTTAGCATTATTGGAGATAACATCAAAGTCGATAATGCAGATGAAGCCACGGTGTATTTAACCGCGGGAACGAATTATAAAAATTACAGGGATATTTCAGCAAATCCCGCCTCTCCCTGTATCAATGCCTTGAAAAGTATTGTTTCAAAAAACTATTATCAAATCAAGGCTGCGCACATAAAGGAATATCAAAAATATTTCAATACATTTTCAATAAACCTTAATAATCAGCCGGAGTCTTCGCAAGCCTCTCCGCCGACTGGCGGAGGAGGTTTGGAGGGGGCCGCTTTACCCACCGATGAACGCATTGCCAAATTTGCTTCTTCCAATGATCCTTCCTTCGTTGCTCTGTATTTGCAATATGGAAGGTATTTATTGATCTCTTCGTCCCGTCCCGGAACAAGGCCTGCGAATCTCCAGGGAATCTGGAATGATCTGTTGACACCACCCTGGGGAAGTAAATACACCACCAATATCAACGCAGAAATGAACTATTGGCCGGCAGAACCGCTTAATCTTTCGTCATTGCACGAACCGCTGTTCAAAATGATAGAAGAACTAGCCGTTGCCGGAAAGCAAGCTGCCAAAGATCATTATAATGCGCCGGGTTGGGTATTGCATCACAATACTGATTTGTGGCGGGGCACTGCACCCATCAACGCAGCCAATCACGGTATATGGGTCACCGGAGGCGCCTGGTTATGCCAGCATTTGTGGGAGCATTATTTATTTACCCGGGATAAAAACTTTTTGCAACGCAGGGCTTATCCTGTCATGAAGGAAGCGGCTTTATTTTTCAATTCATTTTTGATAAAAGATCCGGCTACCGGTTATTTGATCAGTACTCCATCCAATTCACCGGAACAAGGCGGATTGGTGGCTGGTCCCGCAATGGATCACCAGATCATCCGGGCGTTGTTTAAAAATGTGATTGATGCGGCAGCAATTTTAAATACGGACATCGCTTTACAACAAACATTGAAAGAAAAACTAAAGCAGATCGCACCGGATCACATTGGAAAATATGGACAATTGCAGGAATGGATGCAGGACGTTGATGACACTACCAACAAACATCGCCATATCTCGCATTTATGGGCCATGCATCCTGGTAATGAAATAAACTGGGATGAAACACCACAACTGATGAAAGCGGCGCAGCAATCCTTGTTGTATCGTGGTGATGCCGCTACGGGATGGAGTCTTGGTTGGAAAATAAATTGCTGGGCACGTTTCAAAGACGGCGATCATGCTTTCCGTTTGATTCAAATGCTCATGAGTCCTGCTAAAAATGGTGCAGGCAGTTATCCTAATTTATTTGATGCGCATCCGCCATTTCAAATTGATGGCAACTTTGGCGGCGCTGCCGGTATTGGTGAGCTATTAGTACAAAGCCACACCCCATTCATCGACCTACTGCCTGCTTTGCCAGCTGCTTTACCAGGGGGTGAAGTAAAGGGCTTTTGTGCAAGAGGTGGCTTTGTACTGGATATGCAATGGAGCAATGGAAAATTAACCAGGCTACTGATAAAATCGATCGCCGGCAGTGAACTGCAGTTGCGTTATAACGGGAAGATTATAAATATGAAAACAAGTAAGGGGGGCAGTTATCAATTTGATGGTGAACTTAAAGAATTATAACAGCCCCCTCCCCATCCCGGTGAAATGTCGGCACCATCAAAAGCATAGTCCTCGCTATGCAATAAAACTGATATTGTTTTTACGCCTTATTAATAATGAAGTTCTGCGCTTTAATGATACCCGTCAGAAAGGTAGGGCTGTGCCCGGTAAATCTCCTTTAGGGGGTAGGGGGTTTCTGTTTTGTGCCTTTGTGTCTTTGTGGTTCAACTTATCAGCGCAGAGACAAGATATTTTATTAAACAGCAACTGGTACAGCATTGCTACATCGGATGACAAATTGCTTCCGGCCAATTCATATCAATCATTAATCGATGGTAGTTGGGAAAAAGTAGCTATTCCGCATAACTGGGATCAGTATGATGGATACAGGCGTTTACTGCACGGTAACCGTCATGGTGATTCGTGGTATCGCAAAACATTTTCTATTACACAAAAAAATGCCGGTAAACGTTTCTTTTTATTTTTTGAAGGAGTAGGTTCTTATGCGACCGTTTATCTCAACAATCGAAAAGTCGGTGAACATGCAGGTGGCCGAACAACATTTACAATCGATGTTACCGATGTAATTAAAACTGATGGCTCCAACAACGAAGTTGCAGTAAGAGCCTATCATCCGTCAGACATCAAGGGCTTGCCGTGGGTTTGCGGTGGCTGTGGTGCGGAGAGAGGATTTTCCGAAGGTTCTCAACCATTCGGAATTTTTCGTCCTGTACATTTAATAGTCACCAATGATGTGAAGATAGAGCCTTTTGGGGTACATGCATGGGCTGAAATCAATAGCGGCAAGGCAACACTGTTCATCAATACAACCATTAAAAATTACTCATCGAAAAAAAGAAATATTCGTTTAATTCACCAGCTTGTTAGCAAGGATGGAAAAGTAGTCGCAGAAACAAGTTCAGGAAAAGAATTTTTACCTGGTGATAGTATTACCATTTCACAAAATCCCCATCTTGTAATTTCACAGTTTCATCGCTGGTCCGTTGAAGATCCATATCTCTACAAAATTGTTTCGGTAATTAAAGAAAACAATATCGTTATTGATAAGCAGGAAACAGATTTTGGCTTTCGCACCATCAACTGGCGAACATCGACCAATCAATTTTACCTGAATGATAAGCCTGTCTTTATTAATGGCGTCGCGGAGTATGAGCATTTACTCGGGCAATCACATGCTTTTAGCAATGAACAGGTGATAGCCAGGATGAAATGGTTACAGGCTGCTGGTTTCATTGCTTTTCGTGACGGGCATCAGCCACATAATTTATTGTATGGAAAGCTCTGCAATCAAATGGGCATTCTTTGGTGGACCCAACTTTCTGCTCATATCTGGTACGATTCACCGGCATTCAGGAAACAATTCAAGGAGCTGCTGAAAGAATGGGTGATTGAAAGAAGAAATGATCCGGCAGTTGTTTTGTGGGGCTTACAGAACGAGAGTAAGCTGCCTGAAGATTTTGCCAAAGAGTGTACAGAGCTGATCCGTTCACTCGATCCTACTGCCTCATCACAACGACTGGTCACTACCTGCAATGGTGGCAGCGGAACTGATTGGGATGTACCGCAAAACTGGACGGGTACCTACGGCGGCGATCCAAAAACTTATGCAAATGATTTGAAGAAGCAAATTTTGGTCGGGGAATATGGCGCCTGGCGAACACTTGATTTACACAGCGAAGGAGGGTTTGTACAAAACGGAACTTACAGTGAGGACCGGATGACGCAATTGATGGAACAGAAGATCCGGCTGGCAGAATCTGCAAAAGATAGTATAGCAGGTCATTTTTTCTGGTTGCTCACTTCCCATGATAATCCAGGTCGTGTGCAAGGTGGCGAAGGATTGCGGGAGTTGGATAGGATTGGCCCTGTTAATTACAAAGGCTTATTGACGCCCTGGGAAGAACCGACCGACGCCTTTTACATGTATCGCGGCAATTACGCATCGAAGGAAAAAGAGCCCATGGTATATATTGTTTCTCACACCTGGTCCAATCGCTGGATGCAGGGTGGGATCAAAGACAGTATTTATGTTTATTCCAACTGCGATGAAGTGGAGTTGTTCAATGATATTGATAGTTTGTCGTTAGGCAAACGGAAAAGAAATGGAAGAGGCACGCATTTTCAATGGGACCAGGTTGCGATAAAATATAACCTGTTATATGCGGTTGGTTATGTCAATGGAAAAAAAGTAGCAAAAGATATCATAGTATTAAACCATTTGCCGCAATCACCCAACTTTAATCGACTTTTTATCGGATCAAAACCGCTTACAAAACCACAGGCAGGTTATAACTATATCTATCGTATCAACTGTGGTGGGCCGGATTATAAAGACATGAATGGAAATCATTGGCGTGCAGACAAAGGTTTTGCTGAATCATGGACAAAAGATTTTCCCGGCATGCCCGCTGAGTTTGCCAGCCAGCGCAGAACATTTTCTCCTGTCAAAGGATCAAAAGATTGGAAGCTGTTTCAAGCATTTCGTTATGGCCGCGACAAACTCAAGTATGAATTTTCGCTTCCTGATGGCGAATACCGGGTCGAGTTTTATTTTATAGAACCATGGTCGGGAATCGGAGGTGGTGCAAAGGCAAAAGGCCTGCGCATTTTTGATGTGGCCATTAACGGGAAAACGGTTTTAGATGATTTGGACATCTGCAGCGAAGTGGGAACAAACCATGCACTAAAGAAAATTGTAAAGGCAAAAATCACGGGCGGCAAAATGATTGTGTCATTCCCCGAAGTTAAAGTTGGACAGGCGCTGATTGCTGCTATTGCCATCGCTTCACTCAATCGGGAAATCAAAGCTCCGCAACCTTCTTCACTGGTTACTAATTTATCTTGTAGTAGCTGCAGTTTACAAAGCTGGATGGATATAGGCGATAAGCCATTTGCCAATGCAGACGTACAGTTTAATTCACTTCCATCCAATCTTTACGGGGCAGATTGGTTCCAGATTAATACGCATTCACTAAGAAAAAGTATTTCATTTACCCTCAAGCAGGATGCGGATGTGTTTATCGCTTCCGGTAATGAAAAATTAAAGCCAATCGGTTTTGAAAATACATCGGCTCAAATCATTACCGATGAAAATGCCGGGAAGCGTTATACCGTTTTCCGGAAAAGATTTCCAAAAAATGCAAAAGTTGAAATTGCTGATTCTTTACTGGTAATGCTATTGCCTGTCACTACTATGCAGCCCGCTTATGATCTGAAGGTTGTGACCCAGTATAAGACAAATGTTGTCAGGTTGACTGACGGTGTTCAAAAAGAACAATTTGCAGGAAGAGACTGTGCCATTGTCAAAACAAACAACCAGGTGCTGGTGGAATGGCCGATTCAAACTGGTGTGGCCGATATTTATTCAATCACACTAAAATATTTTTATGGATTGAAAACGCCGGTTGCCGGTAAGTTACAGTTGATTGGAGCAGGTAACACCATGATGCTGGACGAATCAGTTCAGTTTAGTTTTACAAATCCTGGTAAATGGAACCAGTTTACTATCAATACCGGGACTATGATCAATGCAGGGAACTATACAGTGAGATTGATAATAGACAGGGCCGGTGGGCTGGCTATCTCCGGCATAGATATACAATAACGACAAAGTTTAATACACAGCATGCAGCGATTGCTTTACAGTGTTATATTATTATTGTTGGTTATGTTGAAGGGATTTTCCCAACAGCTCACTGTGGCCAATCTTCGTTGTGAATACAGAAAAGATCCTTCCGGTGTTGATAATTTGAAGCCGCATTTGAGTTGGGAATTGCAAAGAGATGAGCAGAATATTTTGCAAACGGCTTACCGGGTTTTGGTGGCCGATGATTCATTACTATTGATGAAAAATATTGGTAATGCCTGGGATTCAAAAAAAATAGCCAGCGGTAGTTCTATACAGGTTCAATACAAAGGCAAAGTTTTGCGGCCGGCAAAAAAATATTTCTGGAAAGTAATGATTTGGGACAATAAAAAACAGGTGTCGGGCTGGAGCAATATGGCAACCTGGCAAATGGGTTTACTTAAAAAGGCTGATTGGAAGAATGCCCAATGGATCGCTTGCGAGGAAATCAATGACACCGACATTATCGTTCCGCATGCACATGGAAACGGCAAGAAAGCATGGGGTACAAGAAGAAATGTGTTGCCCATATTTAGAAAGGAATTTTCAATTGATAAAAAAGTAAAGTCAGCCACGGCATTTGTTTGCGGCCTTGGACATTTTGAAATGTATATAAACGGCAAGAAGATCGGCAACCATTTTCTCGATCCGGGCTGGACCAACTATACCAAGCATGCGCAGTATGTGAGTTTTGATATAACCGGCGAAATACAACAGGGGAACAATGCGATTGGTGTTATGCTCGGTAATGGATTTTATTATATACCCGGCCAGCGCTATCGAAAAATGACAGGTGCCTATGGATTGCCCAAAATGATTATACGCACAATCATTGAATACACGGACGGCAGCAGTAGCGATATTGTGAGTGATGAAAACTGGAAGGCTTCGTCATCGCCCATTATTTTTTCAAGCATATTTGGCGGAGAAGATTACGATGCTTCACTGGAACAGGATGGATGGAATAAACCTGGTTTTAATGACGGCCAATGGAAGAAAGTTGTCATTACCACGGGACCATCGACCTTGGATGGTCCCGTGGCAGAACCGCTGAAAATAATGCAGCGATTCACTCCTGTAACGCAAACTCAGCTAACCGCCAATACCTGGACTTATGACCTGGGGCAAAACTTTTCTGGCATTCCCTCCATCACCATTAAAGGAAATAAAGGCGATACCATAAGGATTATCCCAGCAGAATTGATCAATAAGGATGGCACAGCAAATCAGAAAGCGACTGGTTCTCCCAGTTACTATACGTATATACTGAAAGGAGTTAGTGATGAGCATTGGCACCCCCGATTTAGTTATTATGGGTTTCGCTACCTGCAGGTACAGCTGATTTCGGCTGATACTACCAAACCATTACCGGTTGTAAAAAATATAGAAGGTCTGCATATTCGTAATGCAGCCAATACAGTGGGTGCATTCAATTGTTCCAACGACTTGTTCAACAAAACAAACATCCTGATCGACTGGGCCATCAAAAGCAATACGATGAGTGTGTTTACCGATTGCCCGCATCGTGAAAAATTGGGCTGGCTGGAACAAACACATTTGATGGGTGCTTCAGTTCAATACAACTATGATATTGCCGGTGTGTGCAGAAAAGTAATCAGGGATATGATGCAGGCACAATACCCTGATGGAAAAATACCTGAGATAGCGCCAGAGTTTACGAAGTTTACGCCACCTTTTGATGAATCACCTGAATGGGGAAGTGCCGCTATCATTTTGCCGTGGTATAATTATCAATGGTATGGCGACAAGCAAACCCTGGCTGAAGCCTATGAGATGATGAAGAGCTATCTGATGTATTTAAAGAGTAAGACAAAAGATAATATTCTGTCGCACGGCCTTGGCGACTGGTTTGATATAGGGCCCAATAAATCCGGGTTTGCGCAGATGACAAAAATGGGTATCACCGCCACCGCCACATTTTATTATGATCTCACCATTATGACCAGTGTGGCCAAACTGCTGAATAAGCCAGCCGATGCCAAAATATACCAGCAACTCGCATCGAGGGTAAAACATTCTTTTAATACAAAATTCTTTGATCAGCAAAAAAAGCAATATGACTCGGCCAGTCAAACTGCCAATGCTATGGCTTTATATATGAACCTGGTGGAACCAAAAAACAAGCAGGCTGTAATCAATGCATTAATAAACGATATTCGCAGCCGCAACGATGCGCTGACAGCAGGAGATATTGGTTATCGGTATGTGTTAAGGGCTTTGGAAGAAGCAGGTCGTAGTGATTTGATATTTGATATGAACAGCCGCGATGATGTGCCGGGGTATGGTTTCCAGTTAAAACATGGGGCCACGGCGCTAACGGAGAGCTGGCAGGCTTATGAATCAGTTTCCAATAATCATTTTATGCTGGGGCATTTGATGGAGTGGTTTTATGCTGGGCTTGTTGGCATAAAACAGTCGGCCGGTTCGGTGGCATACAAAGAAATCGTAATCAAACCGGAGCCGGTAGGGAATATCATGAATGCGCAGGCAAGTTATCGTTCGGCTTATGGATTGATAAAGGTTAGTTGGGAGAAAAAAGAAAGCAGGTTTGAATTGGATATAGATATTCCTGCGAATACTTCAGCCGTTGTGTATCTTCCGGCGCAAAAGACATCTTCAGTAATGAAAGATGGAAAGCCGGTGGTCAATGCAAGCTTTACAAATGGAAGATCTATTATAAAAATCGGTTCAGGAAAATATAATTTTACAGTTTATAACTAAAGCATGAAAGTATTAGTGTGTGAACAGCCTGGTTCTTTTCAATATATTTCAAATGAAAAGCCTGTATTAAAAAAAGGAAACGCCATTCTCCGGATAAAAAGGATTGGTATTTGCGGCACGGACCTTCATGCATTCGAAGGAACACAACCTTATTTTGTATATCCCCGTATCCTTGGGCATGAATTGGCCGCGGAGATTGCAGAGGTAGAAAATAATAGCCAATACAAGGTGGGAGACAGGGTGACCTTCATTCCTTACTTCAATTGTGGCGAATGCATTGCCTGCCGTAACGGGTTGACCAACTGCTGTGTCAACATGAAAGTTTTTGGTGTGCACATCGATGGTGGTATGGCCGAATATATTTCGGTGCCGGTTCCATATCTGATCGATGGAAATGATTTGAGTTTTGATGAGTTGGCATTGGTAGAACCGTTGGCCATTGGTGCACATAGCATCCGCAGGGCAGCAGTGAAGCCAGGTGAATTTGTGCTGGTGATTGGTGCAGGGCCTATTGGATTGGGTGTGATGGAGTTTGCAAGAATAGCCGGTGCACAGGTGATTGCTATGGATGTAAATGAAAGACGCCTTGCTTTTTGTAACGAAAAACTAAAAGTAGCGCATACAATAAATCCGCTTGCAACTGATAGCTTAAAGGAATTGCAACGAATTACGGGTAATGATATGCCAACGGTAGTGATCGATGCCACGGGCAATTTAAAAGCGATCAATTCAGCATTTCAATACATGGCCCATGGGGCAAGATATGTGCTCGTAGGTTTGCAAAAAGAAGAGATCCGTTTTAGCCACCCGGAATTTCACAAACGGGAAGCCACACTGATGAGCAGCCGGAATGCAACAAGAGATGATTTTGACCATGTACTTAATTGTATGAAACAAAAACGGGTTGACCCCGCCACTTATATTACCCACCGGGTGCATTTCGATGAAGTAAAAGCCAATTTTGAAAGCTGGCTTGTTCCGGCCAATGGAGTGATAAAAGCGATGGTGGAGCTATAATTTTTTCCTACAACAATTGAAATCAATAAATATGGAGTACAGAACATTGGGTAAAACAGGTTTTTCCGTCTCTGCCATTAGCCTCGGCACCTGGCAGGTAGGCGGTAAGTGGGGTAGTGAGTTCGATAGTAAGAATGCAGATGAAATATTGCATATAGCAGTTGACAATGGCGTCAATTTCATTGACACAGCAGATGTATATAGCGATGGTGAAAGTGAAAAAGCAATTGGCAGGTTTCTCAAGACAAGAAAAGAAAAAATATTTATAGCGACTAAATGTGGCCGACAGATACAACCCCACATCAACGAAGGTTATCAGCCAGGTATTTTAAGGAAATATGTAGAAGATAGTTTGCGAAGATTGCGGGTAGAAACAATCGATTTGATACAACTGCACTGTCCGCCAACACGGGTATATTATCGCCCAGAGATATTTGACCTGTTTGACACGTTGAAAAAGGAAGGTAAAATTCAGCATCTCGGCGTAAGCGTAGAAAAGGTTGAAGAAGCTCTCAAGGCAATTGAGTTTGACAATGTCACTACTGTACAGATCATCTTTAATATGTTTCGCCAGCGGCCGGCAGCATTATTTTTCCAGGAAGCAAAAAAGAAAAATGTGGGCATCATTGTGAGGGTTCCGTTGGCAAGTGGATTGCTGAGTGGCAAGTTTACCGCCCAAACAGAATTTCAAACGGGTGATCACCGGCACTTCAATCGCCAGGGCGAAGCATTTGATAAGGGTGAAACTTTTTCGGGTATTGACTATAACACCGGGCTGGAAGCGGTAGAGGAGTTAAAGAAAATATTTCCCGCCAATACCAACCTTGCCGCTATCGCATTGAAATGGATTTTGCAATTCGAAGAAGTAAGTACGATCATTCCTGGTTCATCAAAACCTGCACAGGTGTTAAGTAACCTGCATGCGCTGCAGGAAAAAGCTTTAACAACTGAACAAATGCAGCAAGTGCGAGCCGTTTATGAAAAATATATAAAACCATCGGTCCATCATATATGGTAAACAATCCTGCGCTTAAAAAAATTTATGCGTAAGAAAATAGTTGAATTCGCTGTGGTTCTTCTTTTTTGCCAGACGGTTTTTTCACAAGCCAGGTCAGAAATTTATTTAACAGGGGATGGCTGATACTACTTCGCTAAAAAATAACAAAAGAAAAGCATGGAAGGGTATGGCGCCGGCCATCGTTCAATCAACCGGGAAAAAGGGAAATATTACATTAACGGCTTCCAACTCCGGATTAAAAGACGGTTTTTTATCTTTGAAAGCTGGGAATTGATAGGCAAACTCACGCAATCGTTCCCGGAAATAATCACGAAATTAAATAGTAAAATATTCCATCTTTATAGCGAAACCTTACATTGTTACCGGTAATACTCACATGTACCTTTAACCAGATGAATGATCAATTTCCCCTGACATTCATTCATCGCATCTAACGATAAAAACGCACTTGATGAAAAGGTTTATGCTTGCCAGTAGTAACCCCGTCAATAAAAACTTGCAGTTTGGCTCAGTTGCAATAGTACCCGGCTTTGTTCAGCAGGCGAATTCTCAGTTATATAAAAAGATATTTTCAATTAAAGCAATGCTGTTTGTACTGGCGATTGCTTGCCTTCAATTTTCAGTTGTTGCACAAAATAGCAATGATCAACGGGCTGCTTATAAAAAAGTAGTGACTGAAAGAGCGGCTAAAATTGTGAAGACGTTATCACTGACGGACTCTGGCAAGTATGACAAGGTATTGTCATTGGTTGCTAATCAATACCTGGAATTAAATGCTATCCACGATAACAATAAGACCGCAATAGATGTCATTAAAAAAAATACACCGTCTAAAGAGAGTGCAGAGCTCTTGATAAAAAAACAGGAAGCGGACAAATCGGAAAAACTCGCTAAACTTCATTCGGCTTTCATTGCTCAACTTAAAAACAACCTTTCTGAAGAACAGGTTGAAAAAGTAAAAGACGGGATGACTTACCGAATATTACCCATTACCTGGAAGGCTTACCAGGATATGTTGCCCAATCTCACGGCAGAACAAAAAGAAAAAATGTATGGCTGGCTGGTAGAAGCAAGAGAGCTGGCTATGGATGAAGGTTCATCAGAAAAAAAACACGGTGTCTTTGGAAAATATAAGGGCCGCATCAACAATTACCTTTCCGCGGCTGGTTACAATATGAAGAAGGAAGGGATTGAATGGCAAAAAAGGATCAAAGAGAGAGAAAAGGAAACCAACTAGCTAACCATTTTCGATTGAAATAAGAACTCACACTTAATTTTTAAAATTAACAAAAATGAGTATAAAACGACTGCTTGTACTACTATTTATCAGCTCAGCCATTTTTTTCCCTGCTGATCTCCTGGCACAGGATGTCACCATAAAAGGAAAAATTGTTGATGGCAAAAATCAGACGCCGCTTGCCGGGGCAACTATAAAAGTCAAGAATGGTAAAGCGTCAGCTGTATCTGATGAAAACGGGAATTTTGTTATCAAAGCTCCGTCTTCCGAATCCGTTTTGTCGGTAACCTATGTTGGTTACCAGATTTATGAAACAAAAGCCGGTAGTGGCAATTTAAACATAACCTTGCAGGACCTCAATACGGATCTGAATGAGGTGGTCGTAGTGGGATATGGTTCTCAGCGGAAAGTCCATCTTACAGGCGCAGTGGAAACCTTTAATCCAAAGCAAATTGAAGATTTGCCGGTAAGTAATTTGGGAACTGCTTTGTCCGGACGTATTCTTGGGCTCGGTGTCAGCGGGGGAACAACCCGTCCCGGTTCCACCGCTTCGCTGACAATAAGAAACCCCATGACGCTTTCTAAAGATGGAGGAACACTTGAGCCGTTATATGTAATTGACGGTATTGTTCAGGTAGGCGCCGATGGCAGGAATGATAACACCTATTTCAATAGCCTTGATCCATCTGAAGTGGAATCAATTTCAATATTGAAAGATGCATCCGCTGCTGTATATGGTTCAAGGGCTGTAAATGGTGTAGTGTTGGTTACTACCAAAAGAGGAAAATCAGGTAAACCGAAAATAAATTACAGCGGTTCTTATGCTATCAATGATGAGGCCTATCGTTCAAAGGTGCTGAATGCATACGAATATGCCATGTATTACAATATAATGAATGGCGCAAACGGAGCCAACAAGACAGTGGCGGATAAGAATTATATATTTTCTCCGGATGAATTGGAACATTATAAAACTATAGATTACAACCGGCTTGAAGATGCCTGGAGTACGGCATCCAATAACCGTCATACACTTAATGTCAGCGGTGGCGGCGACCGCGCCACTTATTTTGCAGGGGTGTCCTATTATACGCAGGATGGAAATTTAGCCACCCTCGATTATGAAAAATGGACTTTTCGCGGCGGTTCTGATGTTAAGATCGCAAATGGTTTTAAAGTTGGTTTGCAAGTGGCCGGTAACTATAGCACAAGGATCAAAACTTTCAATAAGATAGGTGGGGAGAATGATGAGAATGATTACCGCAATCTGCTGTTAAGCCCACGAAACGTACCTGCGTATGTTGACGGGTTTCCAATAATGCTGAACGGATGGAGAAATAACAATGTCAGCGCTTATCATTTTGAAGAAATTGAAAAGCTGGCCAATAAAGCAAAAAGCAAGGACCGGTTTTTTAACATGAATGCTTATGTAGAATACGAAGCTCCCTTTATTAAGGGATTGAAGGCAAGAGCCAGCTATGCAAAAAGTTTTGGTTTTACTAATGGTTCACAGGTAGGAACTGTTTACAACCTGTATAAATTAACTGCCTCTGGCGATAATGAGCACATCTACGATGAAGGGGCAACGGTATTATCCGGCTCGCCGCAAAAAGTTAAAAACGGCGACCGTCTCTATTATTCAAACAACAATAATGAATCAACGCAAATGAACTTTACGTTGAGTTATGTAAAAAGTTTTGGGCTTCACAACGTCTCCGCATTGTTTTCCGTTGAAAAAGCAGAAGCCTCCTCACAACAGGAAGATGTTTGGAAAGAAACACCAAGCTTATCAACAAATGGACAGTTTGGAAGTGCCTTTGGTGTGGTGGATGGCAGGACTACGGCGGCTGAATCAGGGGCGCTGGGATATATTGGCCGTCTGAATTATGCTTATAGCGACAAATATCTTGCTGAGTTTCTTTTCAGGACCGATGCGTCAACAAAATTTGCACCTGAAAATTATTGGGGCGATTTCTATTCCGGTTCTTTTGGATGGATTATTTCCAGGGAAAATTTCTTCCGCAATGTAAAGGCTGTTAATTTTCTGAAGATCCGTTATTCTATCGGTTTGCTTGGCAAAGACGATCTGAAACCCTGGCTGTGGCGACAGCGCTATACCTTCCAGGCTGATAAGGGTGCGGTGTTTGGAGGAAACTCCAATGTTTCTACCGGTATGAAAATGGAAGCTTCGCCAAACAGGAATGCTACCTGGAGCAATGAAGTGAAAAATAATCTTGGAATTGATGCCAAGTTTTTAAAGAATAGATTATCGGCAACGGTTGAAGTTTTTTACAATCATGCAACGGATATGCTGATGGAAAGAACAGCGATCGTACCCATTACGGTAGGTGGATCGGTAGCGTCTGAAAATTGGGGAACCGTGAATTTCTACGGCTATGAAATTGGTCTGGGCTGGAACGGAAAAATCGGAAAAGAGTTTACTTACGGCATAGATACCCGGTTTTCATGGTATGATAATAAAATGATACAGGGCAATTTTGCTGAAACTGATAAATATTATCCATGGAAAGCCCAGCAAGACCAGTCTACCGATAATGGACATTGGGGTTATGATTATTTAGGCATGTTTAAGACACAGGCCGATATTGATGCATATGTTTCAAAGAATGGCATTACTTCCGTTTTTGGAACAGACGCTTCAAAATTAAAACCAGGGATGTTGTATTACCGGGATGTTCGCGGTGCATTGCTGCCTGGTGGCTCTTTCGCCGCACCTGATGGTATCATCAATGAGAATGATCAGGTAAGGCTTTCGAAGAAAGATAATAACCATTATGGATATGGTATTTCTTTAAGATTGGGTTACAAGAATTTTAGCTTTGATTGTGTAGTGGGCGGTTCTTTTGGTGGATGGTCTGAAATTGACAATACGTCCCGTGACCAGATGGACCCTCAGATTGATAAAAATTATTATAACGCAGCGGCATTTTGGAACAATATTTACGATGATGTGCTAAATCCCGGTGGCAAGTATCCCAATCCATATTGGTCTGACATTAGTTTATCTCCATCCTCAAACTTTTGGAAAGTAAGCAGTTTCAGAATGGCGATGAGAAACATGACCCTGAGCTATTCATTATCCAAAAATATTATTGACAGGTTAAAGATTTCCGGGGCCAGGATCAACTTTGCTGTATTGAACCCGGCATATTTGTTCAACCCTTATTCCTACAAAGCGCCGGATGGAGCTTATGATACCTATCCAGAATTGAGGACTTATTCTTTTGGCGTAAACCTTACGTTATAAACGAAAACGAATTGTGTGATCAAAACAACCGGTAAAAAAATACCCCAAAAAATGAAAAAGAAAATTTTAATAATATCAGTTGCGGCTTCAATGATTTTTGCTGCTGGCTGCAAAAAAGACTTCCTCGAAGAAAAAAGAGATCTCACAGGTGTTAATGAAGAAGTATTTAAGGATCCCTTACTGGCAAATGCCTATGTTGATTATGTATACGGATTGTTTTTAGCTACAAACAATTCCCAGTCCCTCTCGTGGAACCTGGCAACAGGCAATATTCAATTTGCCCAGACCACTGAAGAGTTTCCGGGTGAAACGAATTGGAATAAACCTACCTGGTCATCCGTATCTTATTTAAACAATCATGCACTGGGATATTTTGGTTCACCACTTACCGGTAGTATCGCCAATAATACCTGGACAAGGATGAAGCAAATCAATACCTTTTTAGTAAACATTGACAAATACGGATTAGAAACAAGTGTGACTGATCCGCTCAAAGGCCAAATGTATTTCTGGAGGGCCTGGCAATATTTTGATTTGATAAGATTGTATGGGGGTGTACCCCTGGTACTGGAACCCCAGGATCCGATTACTACCGAGGGAACCAGCTCGTTGCAAATTCCGCGCAACAAAACATCTGATTGCATTGCACAAATTGTAAGTGATCTTGATAAAGCAATAAGCTTATTACCTGGCAAATGGGAAGGTGGTGATTGGGGTAGAATTACAAGTGGCGCAGCCGCCGCTCTCAAAGGAAGGGTTTTATTAACCTGGGCCAGCCCTTTATTTAACAGAAACGATGACATAACCCGCTGGCAAGCTGCCTATGATGCAAACCTTGCTGCTAAGACCCTGCTGGAAGCAAATGGTTTTGGTTTATTCGTTGATGGTGGTTTTACCGATGGTAAAGCATGGGGAAACATGTGGTTTAAGGAAGTAAACAATCCTGAAGCAGTAATAGTATATGGATTCAATAATTCAAACTCAAGCGGTCAGTTAAAAAATAACGGTTGGGAACAGGCTTGTCGCCCCAAGGCAATAAATGGCGGTAGTTCCCTATCTCCAACAAAGCAAATGGTAGATGCGTTTCCAATGAAGGACGGGAAGATGCCCGGTGCTTCTACTTACACTTATGATGCAAATAAATTTTATAAGAACAGGGATCCCCGGTTTTATAAAACCTTTGCCTACAATGGGGCCATTTGGCCTTACCAGGCAAACAATAACTATAAAATATGGACCTATTATTGGTGGAAAAACACCTCGGAAACAACTCCCTCTAATAAGACTGAAACCCTGGGAGCAAATAGCAGTGGCATTTATTTAGCAAAAGCAACATCTCCATCTGCCAATAATTCGGCTGGCAATTTTCAATATAGCGGTACAGACTATATGGAAATGCGTTTTGCAGAAGTGGTACTGAACCTGGCGGAGTCCGCAATTGGGATAAGCAAATTGTCTGAAGGATTAGAGTTGATAAAATCAATTCGCGAAAGAGCGGGTGTTGAAAATCTTGATGGAGCCTTTGGCCTGGCCAATGCAGTGAGCAGGGATGAATTATTTGCAGCCGTGTTGGCCGAACGAAAGGTCGAGTTTGCCTATGAAGGTAAACGGTTCTTTGATCTCAGGCGCTGGATGCTCTTTAACAATGATTATGGCACCTGCACGAGACTCGGAGTTGATCCTTTGAATGATTCAAGGAGGACGGGCTATTACATCACAGTGAAAAAACAGGACGGAACTCCCTACGTAGCTGCGCAGTCAGCCGATCCGTTGATCAAGCCAGCAACAGGCAATGCGCCTTTAATTAACAGGGATTCCGTATTTGCGAATACATCAGCATATAATGCGTATGTTGACTACCTGTATGATAATTATTTCGTAGTAAGCGAAAGAGATAATATTGACCCGACAAATGATGACTGGAAATTCAAATGGTTCAATCAATATTACTTCTTTGGATTTAATAGCAGTATCCTGAACAGCTCCTCCTACCTCGAGCAAACAAAAGACTGGGATGGACTAACAGGACAGGGCGCATTCGATCCCCTGCAATAATGAAATAGTTAATAACAAAAAGAAAAGTCCGAAAAGCAATATCAATGAAGCAAGCAAAGAAAATTTTATTGGCAGCGACAGTTTTATTGGCCGTTTCAAATGTAAAAGCTCAGTACCCGGAAATACCTTCCGATGTACAAAGGGCTGCCGATTCATTGTTAACCGCAGCAAGAAAACATTCTGATTCTGCCTGGAATATTGCTTACCCGATTATAAAAGAAGAAGCACGAAAAGGGAAACCTTATATACCCTGGGCCACCCGTTTTGACGATCTGCCGCAAGCATCAGTTCCTGCTTTTCCGGGAGCCGAAGGCGGTGGTAAATATAGCTTCGGTGGCCGTGGAGGTAAGGTGATCGTTGTAACTAATTTGAACGATGATGGGCCCGGAAGTTTTCGCTGGGCCTGTGAACAGGGTGGTGCAAGAATAGTGGTGTTTAACGTGGCGGGTATTATCAGGATAAAAACTCCTGTTATTATCCGTGCACCTTATATCACTATTGCAGGACAAACAGCTCCCGGTGATGGCGTATGCATCGCAGGTGAAAGTGTTTGGATCAACACACATGATGTGATCATCCGGTATATGCGTTTTCGCCGCGGCGAAACCTGGGTGGGAAGAAGAGACGATGCGATTGGCGGTAATCCCATTGGCAATATCATGATCGATCATGTGAGTGCTACCTGGGGTTTGGACGAAAACATGAGTATGTATCGTCACATGTACAACGATAGTACAGGAACACAGGAACAAAAATTAGGCACGGTGAATATTACCATTCAAAATTCCATTTTTGGTGAAGCATTGGATACCTGGAATCATGCCTTTGGCAGCACACTGGGTGGCGAAAATTGCACCTTCATGCGAAACCTTTGGGCCAATAATGCAGGACGTAACCCTTCTATCGGCTGGAACGGTATTTTCAATTTTGTAAATAATGTCGTTTTTAACTGGGTCCATCGTTCTATCGATGGCGGTGACTACCGTGCCCAATACAATATCATTAATAATTACTTCAAGCCCGGCCCGGCCACCCCGAAAAATAATGTGGGGCATCGTATCCTGAAACCGGAAAGCGGCAGAAGTAAGTTGAAAGAAAAATATTATGGCAGAGCTTATGTGAATGGAAATATCATGGAAGGTTACCCGGAGATTACAAAAGACAATTGGAATGGTGGTGTGCAAATAGAAGAGATGTCGAATGCAGGAGAGTATACTGAGGATATTAAATGGAGCAAGCCATTGCCCATGCCGGCGCTGACAATCATTGATGCTTCAAATGCTAAAACCTATGTGCTGGCCAATGCAGGAGCGACGTTACCCCGCAGGGATGCCGTAGATGCAAGAATTATTGAACAGGTCAGGACAGGTAAGATCACTTATAGTCCCAATGTTGTCCTGCCAACCTCGCAATTTAAGCATCGTCGTTTACCCATTGATTCTTATAAGATCGGTATTATCACAGATCCTGCCCAGGTAGGTGGCTATCCTGAATATAAAGGAACAGCTTACAAAGACGGTGACAATGATGGTCTTCCTGATGATTGGGAGGCTAAAAACAAATTGAATCCAAAAGAAGCTGCAGATGCCGGAAAGATTGCATCGAATGGTTATAGCAATATTGAAAATTATTTGAATAGTGTGGTAAGCCTGCAACATGTAAAACCGGCTGAGTCATTAAAAGCTTTTTAAATTAACAGTAGATTTAATGCAGTTTTTAGCAGATAAAATAAAACGCTTTGAAGATTATCATATCTATCAGGAATTTTTGTAGCAGGCAGTTTTTTTCTCATGCAGCATTGACATGCATATTCGGTTTTATTTTTTCATTTAGCAGTTCGGCACAGAAGGAGGCAAAACCTACGCCTCCTCTTGCCTTTTTAAATAGTCACCTTTCCTATACCACCGATTCATTGGGCAACCGCGTTCCTGATTTTTCCTATTGCGGTTACAAAGCTTCTGAGCAGCCGATTCCGAATGTAGAAGTGAAAGTGATAGTGCCCGTAAGAAAGGGTGATGCCACATTGCGTATTCAATCGGCGTTGGATTATGTGGCTTCATTACCTGTCGATGCGAATGGCTTTCGTGGAGCAGTGTTGTTGCAGAAAGGAACTTATGAAGTGTACGGCCAGTTACGCATCACAACATCAGGCGTGGTGCTGCGTGGCAGTGGCGTAAACGCAACAACCATTGTTGGTGCAGGAACCGGACGGTTGGCATTAATAAAGATCATAGGGAAGAATTCTATCAATCGTGAAATGACAGGTATTAAAATAACTGACGCATACGTGCCGGTGAATGCAATGAGCTTTCATATAGATCCCTCTATCAATATCAAGCAACATTCGAATAAAATTATCATCCATCGCCCTTCAACAGCCAACTGGATCAAATTATTAGGAACCGATCATTTTGGTGGTGGCATTACTGCATTGGGATGGAAACCCGGCGACAGGGATTTGTTCTTTGATCGTACCATTACCAAAATAGAAGGTAATACTGTTTCTATTGATGCACCACTTACAACTGCACTCGATTCAACTTATGGCGGCGGTACGATTTATTTTTATAACAATGATGACCACATTAATAACTGCGGTGTAGAAAATCTGCATTGTATTTCAACATATGATAGGACAAATCTAAAAGATGAAGATCATCGCTGGAATGCTATCAATATCGAAGGAGCAGAAGATTGCTGGGTACGCCAGGTGAACTTTCAGCATTTCGCAGGAAGTGCTGTAAGTGTGCTGGAAACATCCAAACGAATTACCGTTGAAGATTGCATTTCCTTAGCGCCTGTTTCGGAAATCGGCGGTCAGCGTCGGTACACATTTTTAACGACTGGTCAGCAAGCCTTGTTTCAGCGGTGTTATGCGGAAAATGGTTATCATGATTTTGCCGTTGGTTTTTGTGCACCCGGCCCCAATGCATTTGTACAATGTGAATCCGTCTTACCGTATAATTTCAGTGGTGCTATCGATAGCTGGGCAAGCGGCGTATTATTTGATGTAGTGAGTGTAGATGGCAATGCCCTGCGTTTCGGTAATCGTGGACAGGATGGCAATGGTGCAGGTTGGGCGGCAGCTAACAGTTTATTCTGGAACTGCAGTGCGGCTCGCATCGATTGTTACCAACCTCCAACTGCACAAAACTGGGCCTTCGGTAGCTGGAGCCAGTTTGCAGGCGATGGTTACTGGAATGAATCGAACAATACCATCACACCACGAAGTTTATACTACGCACAGCTGCGTGAACGGTTGAATAAAAACATCGATCAACAAGCACAATTGTTGAATGTACCGACAGAGGCAAGCAGCAGTCCGTCGGTTGAAACAGCGATGGAGTTAACGAAAGAAGCTGGCAAGCCAAGAATGCAATTAAAGGAATGGATAGCGCAAGCAAGTAAAAGAAATACTATTCCAATATCTTATAGTAATGACACAGTTTTAAGTGTTTCAGACTTTAATAGACTTGTTAAGCAAGCGGAGTCTAAAATCCGCCCTTCGGGGAGTGAGGGGGCTGCAATGCAAATCAAGAATGGAGTGTTAATTAGAGGCAGTGAATTAGTAACCGGTAAACGTATAAGCGTACAATGGTGGAGTGGTGGTGTACAGGGAAAAGACCTGCAACAGGCAAGGCCGCACATTACCCGTTATGTTCCCGGCCGCAGTGGCAGAGGATTGACGGATAATTTGGATGAAGTGGTGGCTGAGATGAAAGCGACCAATTATGTTGCGATTGAACATAATTATGGTTTGTGGTACGACAGGAGAAGAGATGATCATGAACGTATTCGTCGTATGGATGGTGAAGTATGGCCACCATTTTATGAATTACCTTTTGCTAGAAGCGGTAAAGAAACAGCGTGGGATGGTTTGAGCAGGTACGATTTAACGAAGTACAACTTGTTTTACTGGAACCGCCTGAAGCAGTTTGCTGATCTTGCTGATCAGAACAGTTTAGTGCTTGTACATCAGAATTATTTCCAGCACAACATTATTGAGGCAGGAGCACACTATGCCGATTTTCCCTGGCGCACGGCGAACAATATCAACAATACCGGGTTTGTGGAGCCCGTGAATTATGCGGGTGATAAACGCATTTTTTATGCAGAACAATTTTATGATATTTCGAATCCTGTTCGCAGAGAGCTGCATAAAAAATATATCCGCCAGTGTCTAAATAATTTTAAAGACAACAACGGCGTTATTCAACTCATCGGGGAAGAATACACAGGTCCTGTTCATTTTGTAAAATTCTGGCTCGATGTAATCCGTGAATGGGAAAAAGAAACAGGCAAGCATCCGATCATCGGGTTGAGTGTAACCAAAGATGTACAGGATTCTATTTTAAGCATTCCTGCATATGCTGTGGTTGTTGATTTGATTGATATCCGTTACTGGCATTACCAGGCCGATGGTTCTGCGTATGCGCCAATGGGTGGGCAAAATCTTGCTCCCCGTCAGCATGCACGTTTATTGAAACCAAAGAAAACAAGTTTCGAACAAGTTTATCGTGCAGTAAAAGAATACCGCAAAAAGTATCCAGCCAAAGCTGTTGTGTATAGCGGCGATAATTATTCTGAGTTTGGCATGGCGGTATTGATGGCGGGTGGCAGCATGCCGGTGTTGCCTGAGAATATTGATAAAGACATTGTAAATGCTGCCGCAGCCATGAAGCCTGTTGCATCAACCAACGCCAACGAATATGTATTGAGCAATGGAAAGAACAGTATTATTTATAACACAGTAACCAAAAAGCTGGAAAGAAGATAAATGATAAAAAAAGGATCGACGATATTTTGTTTATTCATCGTAAGTTTTATAAACGCACAACTGCCGAAGTTGAAAGTGTCGGCGAATAAGCGGTTCTTTCAAACAATAAATGGGAAACCGTTTTTCTGGCTGGGCGACACCGGTTGGTTATTATTTGTAAAGTGTAACCGTGAAGATGCTGTGCATTATCTCGAAACAAGAAAACAGCAGGGCTTTAATGTGGTGCAGGTAATGGTGCTGCACGACATGAATAATACAAAGAATGTATATGGCGATTCTGCCTTGATCAACGAAGATGCATCAAGGCCCAATGTAACGCCGGGAAGTGATTATAAAAATGCCGATGCCTACGATTATTGGGATCATGTTGATTTTATCGTGGATGAAGCGGCGAAGCGTGGCATATACATGGCGATGGTGCCGGTGTGGGGCAGTAATGTAAAAGCTGGAAAAGTAAATGTGCAGCAGGGGGAAGCTTATGCAAAGTTTTTAGCCCACCGTTATAAAAACAAAACCAATATCATCTGGCTCAATGGCGGCGATGTAAAAGGGACAGATGGGATGGATGTATGGAAAGTGATCGGCACAACATTGAAGAAATATGACACCAAACATTTGGTGACTTATCATCCACGGGGACGTACTTCTTCCAGCGACTGGTTCCATAATGAAGCATGGCTCGACTTTAATATGTTTCAGAGCGGTCACAAAGATTATGCGCAGGATACCGTTAGTACCGAAACCAATCATTACGGTGAAGACAACTGGAAGTTTGTTAACGTAGATTATCAACTCAAACCGATAAAGCCTACAATGGATGGGGAACCTTCTTATGAAAATATCCCGCATGGATTGCACGATAGTTTGCAACCACGCTGGAAAGATGCAGATCTGCGTCGCTATGCATACTGGAGTGTGTTTGCAGGAGGTGCCGGTTTTACCTATGGGGAGAATGCAACCATGCAGTTTAACAAGATGGGCGATTGGACAGCGAACTACGGCGTAACCATGAACTGGAAACAAACTATCTATTCGCCCGGTGCGAGCCAAATGATTTATTTGAAAAAACTGATGCTGAGCAAATCTTATTTCGATCGTGTGCCTGCACAGGATGCAGTGGTAGACAGTGGCGAACGTTATGATCGTGTAGCCGCAACAAGAGGAAACGGTTATGCTCTATTTTATGTGCACAACGGAAGAAACTTTAAAGTGGATATAGCGAAACTGAAGTTTGCGCCGGCGAAGGCAAACTGGTATAGTCCGAATACAGGAAAACAGCAGGTTGTTGCGGGATACAAAAACAAAGCAATTGCGAGTTTTGATCCACCCGGTGAACAGCAGGACGGAAATGATTGGGTATTGATCCTTGAAAAATAATAAGTATGTGGTTGAGGGCACTCTTTATTCATTGTTCATTACTCATTTTGTTTGCTTCCTGTTCAAACAAAGCATACCTGTTTACTTCGTTTCACGAACCGGCGAATGAGGGGTTACGGATGTTGTACAGCTATGATGGAAAACAGTGGACCGATATTGATACAGTTCTTTTACAACCGAAAGTGGGCAACCAGCAAGTCATGCGTGACCCATCGATGGTGCAGGGGCCGGATGGTACATTTCATTTGGTATGGACAAGCAGCTGGCGGGGTGATCTTGGCTTTGGTTATACTTCATCAAAAGATCTATTGAATTGGAGTGGACAACAGTTTATTCCGGTAATGAAGAGTGAACCAACTACGGTAAATGTATGGGCGCCGGAATTGTTTTACGATGATGAGGCTAAACAATACATCATCATCTGGGCAAGCTGTATTCCCGGCAGGTTTGAACGGGGCATTGAAGAAGACAGCAACAATCACCGCATGTATGTAACCACTACACCCGATTTTAAAACTTTCAGTGAAACAAAATTGTTTTTCGATCCGAAGTTCAGTGTAATTGATGCGGTGATCGTAAAAAGGAAGAAAGATGATTATGTGCTGCTGTTAAAAGATAACACCAGGCCTGAGCGGAATATTAAAGTGGCATTCAGTAATTCGCCGCTAGGTCCATGGACCAATATTTCTAAACCATTTTCGGATTCTTTTACCGAAGGTCCGACCGTGGTAAAACTGAAAGATGAGTGGCTGATCTATTTTGATTCGTACCAAAAGAAAATTTATGAAGCGGTTGCAACAAAAGATTTTGTGCGTTTTGAGAATGTGACAACGACAGTAAGAGTTCCGGAAGGACATAAGCACGGGTCGATTTTGACAATAAAAAGAAAATATTTAAAACAACTAAGACGCAAAGTCGCGAAGATTCACTAAGACGAGGCGTTTTCGTTGCAACTTCGGGCCTTTGTGGTACAAAAAGAAATGAAGAAGTTATTTAGCATATTTCTGTTAGGTGCATTGAGTGCTGCGGCACAGGATACAGTGCGTTACAACGGCACAACTTTATCCAACGTCGATTATCACCACGGGCAATTATCACCTGCGGTTGGTGTACACAATATTCAAACCATGCGGGCCAACCGTGCCGATACAGGCGCTACCTCATGGACCTATAATCATGCACCAATGCTGGCTTACTGGGACAATACATTCTTTCTGGAATATTTAAGCGATCCTATTGGCGAACATATCCCGCCGGGACAAACTTTACTGCAAACATCAAAGGATGGCTACAACTGGACTCATCCTGTTGTGATTTTTCCGCCGTATAAAATCCCCGATGGGTTTGTAAAAGAAGGAAAGACTGATACGGCAAAGAATACTTATGCAGTGATGCATCAGCGAATGGGTTTCTATACTGCAAAATCAAAACGTCTTTTTGCATTGGCGTTTTATGGTATCGTGTTAGGTCAGAAGGATGACCCGAATGATGGAAATGGAATTGGTCGTGTTATTCGTGAAATAAAAGCAGATGGTTCATTCGGTCCTGTCTATTTTCTCCGGTACAATCATGCATTCAACGAAAAGAATACTTCGTACCCGTTTTATAAATCATCCAAAGACAAAGGATTTGTTGCAGCCTGCGAAGAAATTCTGAGCACACCTTTATTAATGATGCAGACTGTAGAAGAAGCTGATCGTAATGATCCGTTGATTCCCTTGCAAAAAGATTTCAAAGCATTCAACTATTATCATTTGCCCAATGGCAACGTGGTGGCCCTTTGGAAATATGCATTAACCAGTATCAGTAAAGATGAAGGAAGAACCTGGCAATACAATCCGCTACGGGCACCGGGCTTTGTAAATGCGAATGCAAAGATCTGGGGACAGAAAACCGGGGACGGTAAATATGCTACGGTGTATAATCCTTCTGAATTTCGTTGGCCCTTAGCTGTTAGCATAAGTGATGATGGATTGAATTATAAAAACCTCTTGTTGGTAAATGGCGAGATCACTTCCATGCGTTATGGTGGTGCCTATAAAAGTTATGGTCCGCAATATGTACGTGGCATCCAGGAAATGGATGGCAAACCTGCTGATGGAAACATGTGGATAACCTATAGCATGAACAAGGAAGATATGTGGGTGAGCCGTATTCCTGTTCCGGTAAAAGAGAAAGTAACCACACATGTAAACGAGGTGTTCAATACCTTGCCTGCAGGAGTGGAGATGAATGAGTGGAATATTTATAGCCCGCTTTGGTGCAGGGTGAATGTAGAGAATTATAACAACCAGAAAGTACTGGCCCTGCACGACAGCGATCCGTTTGATTATGCCAAAGCAGAACGTCTTTTCCCTGAATCAAAGAATGTGGTAGTTGAGTTTACGATTACAGCCAGGCAGAATAGTGCAGGTGATCTGCAAATTGAACTGCTGGATAAAAAGGGTACAGCCACGTTGCGTCTTATTCTCGATTCAACAGGAAATTTATTGACGAAGCAAGGTTATCGCAACAAGAGCCTCGGCAAATACAACGCCGATGAGCAGCTTGCTATAAAAATTGAACTGAATACTACTACACGTTTCTATACGGTAACAGTGAATAATGGCAAGCCGTCATTGAATGTCTTTTTTCAACCGGTAGAATCGGTAGAACGATTATTGTTCAGAACGGGTGAAGTGCGTCGTTTCCCGAATGCAGACACGCCAACCGACCAGGATTATGATTTGCCGAATGCCAATGCAAGGGCGAAAGAGGCTGCTTATTTTATTCATTCAGTAAAAACAAAGTAGTCTGAACCAGGATTCATAAGATTTGAAGGATGATAAAGATGAAATACGGAATCTCGAAAGTTTTAGGTATAGTTGAAAGAGCACAACTGAAAAGGAAACGAAATAAATCCTTTGTGTTTCTGTGTGCCTTTGTGTCTTTGTGGTTCAACTCTTCTGCCCAATTCAAACCACTTGTGCTCAAACAGGAGCAGTTCAAACATTACGTCGACTATTTCAACACAATGGAGGAACCGAATATTGAGCAGGCGATTCCCAATGCACAGAGCTGGGAGTGGATGAAGAAGAACATTCCCTTGTTTGAATGTCCGCAACAGAATTTTGAAGAGATCTTTTATTACCGCTGGTGGACTTTGCGCAAGCATATTAAGAAAACGGAAAAGGGATTTGTATTTACCGAATTTTTGATTCAACGCAGTTATGCCGATAAATACAATCTTATCTCCAGCGGTCTTGGGCATCATATTTACGAATCAAGATGGCTGCACGATAAAACCTACATGGATAACAACCTGCACATATGGTATCGGGGTAATGGCGGAAAGCCATTAAAGAAATTACGCTTTTACAGCAGTTGGAATATTGATGCTATTTACAACCGTTATCTCGTTAATGGCGACCGTCAGTTTTTATTGGATATGCTTCCTGATCTGAAAGCAGATTTCGCGGCCTGGGAGCAGGAAAAGAAAGCTTCAAGCGGTTTGTTCTGGCAATTTGATGTGCGTGATGCGATGGAGGAAACCATCAGCGGCGGACGCAATGAAAAGAATCCCCGCTCATCGATCAATGGCTATATGTTTGGCAATGCAAAAGCTTTAGCTGCGATAACACGGTTAAACAAAGAGGAAGATGCGATGCAATTGTACAATCGTAAAGCCGATTCTATCAAACAACTCACGCAGCAATTGCTCTGGCATCCGCAGCATTTGTTTTTTGAAGTGAGGAAAGAAAAAGGTGATACGCTGTCGAATGTAAAAGAAGAGATCGGGTTTATTCCCTGGTATTTCAATATGCCTGATAGTACTTACAGTGTGGCTTGGAAAAGTTTGATGGACACTAAAACATTCTGTGCGCCATTTGGCATTACTACGGCAGACAGAAGCCATCCTTCATTTCGTACGCATGGTTGCTGCAAATGCGAATGGGATGGAGCTGTATGGCCTTTTGCCACTGCACAAACATTAACAGGCATGGCGAATTTGTTGAATAATTATCAGCAGAATTATGTGGCGGATGGCGATTACCTCAGTTTGCTGAATACGTATGTGGAGTCGCAATACTATCGCGGCCGTCCATATATCGGTGAATACCTTGATGAGAAGACCGGTTACTGGTTAAAGGGTGATGAAGAACGCAGCCGCTACTACAACCATTCAACATTCAACGATTTGATCATTAGTGGGTTGGCTGGCTTGCGTCCCAGAGCAGATGACCTCGTTGAAGTACATCCATTGTTGCCGGATGACAAATGGGATTGGTTTTGTTTGGATAACGTGTTGTATCATGGCAAGATCGTCACCATCATCTGGGATGAAGATGGAAAAAAGTATAAAAAAGGGAAAGGTTTGAGTATTTGGGTGAACGGAAAGAAAGTGGCTTCGTCGTTGAAGCTGGAAAAAGTTGTTGGGAAATTATGAGTTTTTTTTCTACCACAAGGGATACAAAGTATAACACGAGGTTCACAACGTTGTGTGCTTTGTGTTTCTTTGTGTTCTTTGTGTTACTCTTACCGGTATATAGTTATCCGCAACAAACAGAAAAAGTTTATCTCTCCGGCACAGGAAGTGATCAAACCGTGCAGTGGGATTTCTTTTGCACCGCCGGCATGAATGCAGGCAAATGGACAAAGATCGCCGTGCCTTCCTGCTGGGAATTGCAGGGCTTTGGCAAATACGATTATGGTTTTGCAAAGGACAGTGTACGGGGAAAGGAAAAAGGGTTGTACAAATATCGTTTCAATGTGCCTGCCAACTGGAAAGGCAAAGTCATCAATATCGTATTTGACGGGGTGATGACAGATGCAGAAGTAAAATTAAATGGTAAGTCAGCTGGCTCTGGACACCAGGGAGCTTTTTATGCTTTTAAATATGATATTAGCAAACTGTTGAAATACCGATCGAATAACTTGTTGGAAGTAACTGTTGCTAAGCATTCAGCAAATGAATCGGTGAATGCAGCAGAGCGAAGAGCTGATTTCTGGATATTCGGCGGTATCTTTCGTCCGGTGTGGTTAGAAGTGCTGCCACAAAAACACATTCAGCACGTCGCAATTGATGCGAAAGCAGATGGTAGTTTTTCTGCAAAATTGCAGGCCAAAGGTGATGGTTATGTAACTGCTTTAACTGTTGAATTGCTTGATCAGAACAACAAGTTGGTAAAGAAAAGCGAAGTAAAGGTTAGTGAGTTTAGCAATCAATACGGAATTAAAACTGATTGCAAAGGCGTTCATCAATGGTCGTCTGAATTCCCGAATTTATATACTGCTGTATTCAGAATTTATAGTAAGGATAAACTGTTGCATGAAGTTTCAAGAAAATTTGGTTTCCGCACAGTAGAATTAAAACAACGGGATGGCATCTATGTCAATGGTGTGAAGGTGAAGATGAAAGGCGTGAACCGTCATACATTTCGCCCTGAGACAGGGAGAACTACCAGCAAACAGATCAGCGTTGAAGATGTGTTGTTGATAAAGGAAATGAACATGAATGCAGTGCGGATGAGTCATTATCCGCCCGATGATCATTTCTTGGATGTATGTGATTCGCTGGGTTTGTTTGTAATGGATGAACTGGCGGGCTGGCATGGTAGTTACGATGAGCCAACAGGAAAGAAGCTACTCAAAGAAATGATCGATCATGATGTGAATCATCCTTCCATCATCTTCTGGGCAAATGGTAATGAAGGTGGTCACAATTTTGATCTTGATAAATATTTTTCTGAATTTGATATTCAACAGCGACCTGTTGTGCATCCCTGGCAATTGTTCGGCGGTTTTGATACACAGCATTATCGTGAATACAATTACGGTATCGGCAACTACGAAAGCGGCAAAGAGATTGTCATGCCAACAGAGTTTTTGCATGGACAGTTTGATGGCGGTCATGGTGCAGGTATTGAAGATTATTGGGAAAAAATGTGGCACAATCCATTAAGTGCAGGAGGTTTTCTCTGGGACTTTGCAGACAATGCAGTGGTACGAAAAGATAAAAACGATTCACTCGATACCGATAAGCATCGTGCAGCCGATGGTATCGTAGGCCCACATCACGAAAAAGAAGCAAGTTTTTATACCATTAAAGAAGTGTGGAGCCCGGTTTATTTTGAACGCAGGGAAATCACCGATGCCTTTGATGGCAAGCTGAATATTGAAAACCGTTATCACTTTACCAACATCAAAGAATGCGCTTTCAGCTGGAAGCTGAAACGATTCGAGATCGAAACATCAAAAAGAATAGTCGGAACAGCAATAGCTCCTGATATTCAGCCCGGCGCAAAAGGGACGGTACAATTGCAGCTGCCAGCTGATTGGAAAAATTATGATGTGTTGTATGTAACCGTGAAGGATCGCTATCAACGGGAGTTGTTTACCTGGAGTTTTCCCATCAGCAGTCCAAAACTGGTTGGTGCAAGAATGATTGCGAAAGAAGGAAATAATAATATCAATACAACAGATGCAGATTCATTGCTGACTATAAAAGTAAAAGATGTAACGGTTGTGCTGAATAAAAACAATGGGTTACTAGTGTCGGTAAAGAATGGAAAAGGAGAATTGCCATTCAACAACGGTCCGGTTTTGCAGGAAGGAGTGAACAATTTCAAATCATTCAAACAGTACAAAGAAAGAAGCAACCTTGTACTTGAATCTTCTTTCGACCAGAAAGAAAGTTACAACACGTTGAAGTGGACCGTTTATCCGTCGGGTTGGATCAAGCTGGAAATAAAGTATTTCCCTTCGGCTTACTTCACCAATTTCGCCGGTGTTAACTTCTCCTTCCCCGAAAAAGAAATTCAATCTATTACGTACATGGGTGATGGCCCTTATCGTGTTTGGAAAAACCGTATGAAAGGAAACCAGTTTGGTGTATGGACTAAAACCTACAACAACACGGAAACAGGTGAAGCTCCATGGATCTATCCTGAGTTCAAAGGCTATCATTCTAATTTCTATGGGGGCACTTTCTTTACAAAAACGAATCGTTTTACGATAGTAACGGAAAATGAAAGCCTGTTCCTTCGTTTGTTTACGCCGGCATGGAAAACCGATCAGTGGCACAATTACGAACCGCTGTTTCCTTCGGGTGATATTTCGTTCCTGCAGGGCATCAGCAGTATCGGCAGCAAAACACAACGCAACGAAACAACGGGCCCCATGGGCAGTAAGAATATTTTTTACGATTACGAAAAAGATCCGTCAAGGGCTTTGCAACTGAATTTATATTTCAACTTTTCAGCCGATCAACAAGAATGAGACAATACATCATTATAATAACCTGCCTGTTTTCATCGCTACAGCCAATAGCTGCTCAGGTAACAATTCAGCGACTCCGCTGTGAAATGTTGAACAACCCGCTGGGTGTCGACGTCACTTCTCCAAGACTTAGCTGGCAGTTGCAATCAACCGAACGTAATGTAGAGCAAACGGCTTATCACATTCTTGTCGCCTCGAGCAAAGAAAAACTCAATAGTAATGAAGGCGATTTATGGAACTCCGGTAAGATCTGTTCATCGCAATCCATCCATATCAGCTATAGCGGTCAGCCTTTACAAAGTGGTAAGCCCTATTTCTGGAAAGTAAAAGCATTTACAACAAAAGGAGAAACACACTGGAGTGAAATGGCTTACTGGTCCACAGGATTATTAAATGAGAGTGACTGGAAAGCAAAATGGATTGGCTATGATAAAGCATCGACATGGGACAGCATTACGCAATGGTCGAGATTGTCTGCGAGATATTTACGCAGGGAATTTCAAAGTGCTTCAATTGTAAAAAGGGCGACGGTTTATATCTGCGGCCTGGGTATGTATGAACTCTACATCAACGGTAAAAAAATCGGTGACCAGGTGCTGGCGCCTAACCCCACCGATTACCGTAAAACTTATTTCTACAATACCCATGATGTAACTACGCAGATCAAGGCAGGAACAAATGCAGTTGGAGCTGTATTGGGTAACGGACGATTTTTTACCATGCGGCAGAATTACAAAATGCATAAGCATAATACATTCGGTTATCCGAAACTGTTGTTGCAGCTGGAAATTGAATACACTGATGGATCGAAGAAAACTATCATCAGCGACGAAAGCTGGAAGCTGAATGTGGATGGCCCCATCCGCACCAATAATGAATATGACGGTGAAGAGTATGATGCAAGGAAAGAATTTACTGGCTGGACAATTGCAGGCTTTAACGATAATAAATGGATGCAGCCCCAAATAGTGGAAGCGCCAAAGGGAAAGATGATTGCACAGATGAGCGAACCGATGAAAGTGATGCAAACCATCAAACCCCTCTCTATCAGAAAGCTTCCCGGGGGAAAATATATCCTGGATATGGGGCAGAACTTTTCAGGCTGGATCAAATTGCAAAACATCAACGGGAAAAAGGGTGACAAAGTGGTCTTGCGTTTTGCAGAGAGCCTGCAAACAAGCGGCGAATTGTTTGTTGCCAACTTACGGGATGCGAAAGTAACAGATGTTTATACGTTCGGTAATGTTTCTCTGGGAGACAGGGGGTGGCGCCCTTCCTTTGTGTATCATGGTTTCCGCTACGTGGAAGTGAGTGGATTCCCCGGTGTGCCAACGCTTGACAATTTTGAAGGACAATTAGTTTATGATGCCCTGGAAACAACCGGTTCGTTTGAAACATCCAACGCCACCGTCAATGCTGTTTATAAAAATGCATGGTGGGGCATTGCATCAAACTACAAAGGCATGCCGGTTGATTGTCCGCAACGCAACGAACGCCAGCCATGGCTGGGTGACCGTACCGTTGGATCGCAAGGAGAAGGTTATGTATTCAACAATGCAGCATTGTATGCCAAATGGATGCAGGATATTGAAGATAGTCAGACAGAAGAGGGAAGCATTCCCGATGTGGCACCTGCTTTCTGGAATTATTACAGCGATGATGTAACGTGGCCGGCTGCTTATATTTTTATCAGCAACAACCTGTACAATCAATTTGGCGATATCACACCCATTCAGAGACATTATCCTTCGATGAAAAAATGGATGATGTACATGAAGGAGAAGTTCATGAAGAATTACATTGTCACCCGTGATAAATATGGTGACTGGTGTGTGCCGCCTGAAAGCCCCGGGCTCATTCATGCAAAAGATCCCAGCCGTTTAACCGATGGCAAACTCATTGCCACGGCTTATTACTACAAACTGCTTTCGTATATGCAGCGCTTTGCCCAACTTACTAACAACAAAGAAGACGCAATAGTGTTTGCGGCGCTGGGTGATAGTATCCGCACCAGCTTTCAAAAGACATTTTATAATCCGCAGCAGCAATCCTATTCCAACAATACGGTAACAGCAAACCTGTTGCCTTTGTATTTTGGCATTTGTCCCGATTCGTTGCGGGAAGTTGTGTTTGAGAAGATCAAACATAAAATTGAAGTTGATAATAAAAATCATATCAGCACGGGCCTCATAGGTTCGCAGTGGCTGATGCGTGGATTAACAGAGTATAATCATACGGATCTTGCTTTTACACTGGCATCGAATAATACGTACCCAAGCTGGGGCTATATGTCAGCGAATGGCGCCACCACCATCTGGGAGTTGTGGAATGGCAACACGGCTAACCCTGGTATGAACAGCCAGAACCATGTGATGTTACTCGGTGATTTGCTCACCTGGTTCTATGAAAATCTGGCAGGCATCCGCAGCAATAAAACCGATGTGGCATTTAAAAAAATCATCATGAAGCCATCCATTCCAACCGGGTTGAATATTGTAAATGCATCCTACAAAAGTTTGCATGGATTAATTGCAAGCAACTGGAGAAAGAATACCAACCAGTTTGAATGGTCGGTCAGCATACCGGCGAATACAAAAGCGACGGTATACATCCCTGCCGATGATGTGGCTTTTGTAAAAGAATCAGGGCAGGCGATTTCACAAATAAGCGATATCAGGTTTATAAAAATGGAAAAGGGATCTGCCGTGTTCGAAATCGGGAGCGGCAGTTATTACTTTCAAAGTCAATCCCCGGCTATCTTTGGGATATATAAAGAAGAAGAAAAGAAAAGGCAAACTTCAAATCAATAAGAGAATGAACAAAACGTTTTTGGCAGCAGGGCTGATGATTATGACAGCAACCCTGGCTACACAAGTGCAGGCGCAGAAAAGCAAATGGAGCAAAGGCATCCTGGTGGATGAATTTATTTATACCGAAGCTCCTTTTCCGCAGGCTCATGCCTCTACCATTGCTGAAACACCGGAAGGATTGATCGCGGCGTGGTTTGGCGGTACAAGGGAAGGAAATAAAGATGTTTGCATCTGGACAAGCCACCTGGTGAAAAACAAATGGACAGCACCGGTAATGGTGGCCGATGGAATACTGAATGATTCGGTGCGTTATGCCTGTTACAATCCAGTGTTGTTCTATGCACCTAACTGTGAGCTGTTATTGTTTTACAAGATCGGTCCGAATGTAGCAGGATGGACGGGGTGGATGAAACGCAGTAAAGACAATGGTCATACCTGGAGTGAACGGGAAGCATTGCCCGATGGATTTTTGGGCCCCATTAAAAATAAGCCGGTTTTACTCAACAATGTTTTACTGTGCCCGAGCAGTACTGAAAAGAATGGATGGAAAGCACATATTGAATTTACCTCTGATTTCGGCAAAACCTGGACAAAGACTCCACCCATCAATGATGGTAAAGCCGTTTCTGCCATCCAACCAAGTATCCTGCAATACAAAAACGGTAGCCTGCAGATCTTATGCCGCAGTCAGAACCGGACGATTAATGAAAGTTGGAGTGCCGATGGCGGCAACACCTGGAACGAAATGAAAGCGTCTTCCATGCCGAATAATAATTCAGGAACCGATGCGGTTACGTTGAAAGACGGAAGACAGTTGCTGGTATATAATCATGTAAAACCTGCCGACAGTTTGCCAAGAGGAAAGGGTGCCAGGACGCCGTTGAACGTGGCGATTTCGAAAGACGGCAAGAAATGGTTCGCAACATTGATACTCGAAGATTCACCGATCAGCCAATATTCGTATCCATCCGTGATACAATCGAAGGACGGGATGGTGCATATTGTTTACACCTGGCGAAGAGAGAGAATTAAATATGTAAAGATCGATCCGCGCAAGCTGGTAGGTAAAGAGATCATTAATGAACAATGGCCGGGCGGTTTGGTGAAGGTAGATAAACCTTCGGATGATTAACCCTCTCCATCTCTCCCTAAAGGGAGAGTGTAGCAGCACACAGCCCTCGCTTTTCGATAATGAATTAATGAATAGTAGCTGAACTTAATTCATGAAAATGATTTTATAACTAATGTTGATCTAAAGCCCCGCCTTCGGAAGGGGGCTGGGGAGACCTAACGATGCACAATTTGCCATTTACTGATCTTGTTGTAATAGCAGTGTACATGCTCGCCATGGTGGGCATTGGTTTTTATTTTTCACGAAGGAATAAAAACAGTGACCAGTTTACCAAAGCATCGGGGAAAATTCCGGGCTGGGCGATCGGGCTTTCTATCTACGCTACCTTTTTAAGCAGCAATACATTTTTAGGGGTACCAGGCAAAGCATTTGGCAGTAACTGGAACGCATTTGTGTTCAGCATTTCCATGCCACTCGCTGCATGGGTGGCATCGAAATATTTTGTTCCGTTTTATAGGAACACCGGTGAAATATCAGCCTATACACATTTAGAAAAACGTTTCGGCCCATGGGCGAGAACTTATGCCGTGGTATGTTTCCTGCTTACACAGTTTGCACGAATGGGTTCTATCTTCTTTGGTATTGCATTAAGCCTGCAGGCACTCACAGGTTTCAGTATGCAATCGATCATGATCGTGATGGGCATCTGTATTATTATCTACACCGTACTGGGAGGAATGGAAGCGGTAATCTGGACAGAAGTGGTACAGGGCATCATTAAAACATTGGGCGCCCTGCTTATTTTGTTTTTAGTGGTGAAGGAATTGCCCGGTGGTTTTTCGCAGCTGTTTTCCATTGCGACAACCGATCATAAACTAAGCCTGGGCAACCTTTCGCCAAACTTTACCGAATCAACATTCTGGGTTGTGCTGTTTTATGGTTTTTTCATCAACCTGAATAATTTCGGGATGGATCAGAACTATATCCAGCGTTATCACACTGCACAGTCATCAAAACAGGCCTCAATGTCTGTGTGGCTATGTGTGGCTATGTATGTACCTGCATCATTATTGTTCTTCATTATCGGGACAGCCCTGTATGCATTTTATCAAACTCAGCCGGGACTTATTGATCCCGTGAAACTGCAGGTGGCAGCAGAACGGTTGGGCTCATCCGCGTCGCAACTGCAGATCAGCAAATTGGCAGTAACATTGCAGCCTTCCGACTATGGCGATAAAGTACTGCCGTTTTTTATGGTGAACAATATTCCAACCGGTTTAGTTGGTTTGATCGTGTCGGCATTATTGTCGGCAGCTATGAGTACCATCAGCAGTAATATGAATGCTTCGGCAACGGTGTTTACGGTTGATATTTACCAAAAATATTTTAAGCCCAATATTACTGACAAACGCAAACTTTATCTGTTGCATGTTTCCACTATTGTATTTGGTGTAATTGGTTTGTGCACAGGTTTGGCCATGATTGGTGCCAAAAGCCTTCTCGATATCTGGTGGGAACTGAGTGGTATTTTTGCAGGTGGTATGCTGGGTTTGTTTTTGCTGGGCCTCATCAGCCGTCAAACAAAAAATGCGGCGGCGGTTACAGCAGTCATCATTGGCATCATTGTGATTTTATGGATGACCTTTTCCGGGAGACTGGATGGCAATTATTCCTTCCTGAAAAATCCATTACATGTGAATATGATAATCGTGGTAGGAACGCTGAGTATATTTTTATCAGGATTATTACTGACGAAATTTTCCAAAGCAAGCAGCAGGCGGTGAAACAGTAAAATTGTACAGGAGAATAGTTAAATGCAACATTGTGCAGTAATTCCGATGAAGGCAAATTTATAAACGAAAAAAATGGTTGCAATGCCTGATAAAAAGTTTGTCCCCGTTATGATCACTCCGTACAACCTCAAAGCAGAGGTTGACCCGGAGGTGGTTAGTATACTCGTTGAATTTTATTTGGCAGCCGGCGTAAAAGGGTTCTTCGCCAACTGTCTCAGCAGCGAAATGTTCAGTATCACCGAAAATGAGCGTTTGGATTTAACTGCACATATTGTCAGGCAGGTTCATGGTCGTGTGCCTGTTGTAGCGACAGGCTCGTTTGGATTAACCATTGATGATAAAGCACTCTTTACACGTAAGATTTATGATACCGGCATTGATGCGGCGATCATGATCACCGGGCATTTCGCCAAAGAAGAAGGCAGTGATGAAGTACTGCTCCGCAATTTTGAACAGATGTTTGAGGCGACAGGAAATATTCCCC
Organism: Terrimonas alba; assembly: GCF_042434975.1. Lineage (NCBI taxonomy): Bacteria > Pseudomonadati > Bacteroidota > Chitinophagia > Chitinophagales > Chitinophagaceae > Terrimonas > Terrimonas alba. Next base: position 155,735 of record NZ_JBHMQM010000007.1, on the reverse strand, counting down.
TGGGTATGTACGAATGCCCCGCGCCGTACAAGCGTATCATTACTGCCGATGTGTTTCGGCGCTTGCTGGAGGCAGACCGGCTGGTGTATCACAAAGACACTTCCATCACACATGAAAATGTGCAGGCAAAACTCGATGTGTTGCATGAAACAGGAAATACGCACCTGGAGTTTTATGATGCGCATACGCCCAATGCAGTCTTCAGTTTACAAAGAGGTGCAAAGGGGATGTCGTCCATCTCCGGTAATTTTTATCCGGAAGTGATGGTGTGGATGGTGAACAACGCTACTAATCCGGAAAAGCAGGAAGAAGTAAAATGGTTGCAGGAAGAGTTAACAAAAGTTGATCCGCTCATTCATATTGCTTACCCGATGAGCGCTAAATACTTTTTGCAAAGACGTGGATTACCGGTGCGTACCATCAGCCGTGCGGTGGCAACCAAGTTGACACCCGATCAGCGCAGTACACTTGATGACATCCATCATCGTTTTGAACAGTGGTGTGAAAAACTCGATATTCAGAAAGTTGATGTAGCTTCCATTGTAGGTTCAACCAATCATTCTGAAAGTATTTATTGAATTTATCCCTATGATGAAGTCTCAGTTACAGGCAGACCAGTTTTCAGTAAAGAAGATGCAAAAAGATAGTAAAAAAGCAATAAGTTTCTTTGTGCTTCTTTGTGCCTTCGTGTCTCTGTGGTTCAACGCAACTGCACAGTTGAATACCGATAATCAGTTCAGCAAACCCTTAAAGGAAGTATTAAGCGATATTCAAGCGAAATACGGTGTCATCATCAAATATGCCGACAGTTTGGTGGCAAATAAAAAAGTAACCTATGCCGAATGGAAGTATCGTCCCGATGTAGAAGTAACACTGGATAATATCCTGAAACCACTCGAACTAAAAGTGAAGAAAGAAAAGGAGAAACAATACAAGCTAAGTGTATATGAATATTACCGCTGGCCGGTGGAAGAAGGTTGGGCAGAGCTGGATCGTATTGCTGCGCAATACAAAACCCTGGAAGAATGGGAAAAGCGCAAAGCCGATCTTAAGCCTTGTTTAAAGGAAGCCTTGCAGTTAACACATTTACCGGTTGTTCCGAATAGCAGACCCATCATTACACCCAGGCGCATCTTTGATGGTTACAGTGTGGAGAATATTGCCATTGAAATTTTACCGGGTGTATGGATCAACGGATCATTATACAAGCCATTAAAGTACAAAGGAAAAATTCCTGTCATCTTAAATCCCGATGGTCATTGGGAAAAACAACGTTACCGCCCCGATTGTCAGTATCGTTGTGCCGCATTGGCAAAAACGGGAGCGATGGCTTTCAGTTACGATCTGTTTGCATGGGGCGAATCCTTATTACAATTCAAAATTGAAGATCATCGCAGAAGTTTAGCCATGACCATACAGGCATTGGGCGCCATCCGTATTCTTGATTATCTACTGGCACAGAAGGATGCGGATACAAATCGTGTTGGTATGACGGGTGGTTCGGGCGGGGGAAGTCATACCGTGTTAATGACTGCACTCGATGATCGTATTAAAGTCTCTGCACCTGTTGTTTCACTTTCTTCTTATTTCTATGGCGGTTGTCCTTGTGAAAGCGGTATGGATATTCACAGTTGTGGGGGAAGAACAGATAACGTGGAGATAGCAGCCATGGCAGCGCCACGTCCACAGTTGATTGTAAGCGATGGTGGTGACTGGACCGATAAAATGCCTGAACATGATTTTCCTTACCTGCAGAAAATGTATAGTTGGTACGGTAAGAAAGAAAATGTAAACAATGTGCACCTGCCCGGGGAGAAACATGATTTCGGCTTCAACAAACGTATAGCTGTATATGAATTCATGGCAAAGCATTTGGGTTTAGATCTGAAAGCCATCCAGGATGCAAACGGCAAGTTTGATGAATCAAAAATCACCATAGAGCCGGAAAAGAGTTTGTACGTGTTTGGTGATAATGGGGGGAAACTGCCTGCACATGCAGTGAAGGGATTTGAAAAACTAGAAAAGGTGTTTGCAAATGAAATTGAAAAAGCCCGTCCGACCGGATCATCCGGGCGGGCAAGAACCAATCAACGTTATAAGATCGGTTTAATTGATCTGATGTTGCTCAAACGCCAAAAACTCGGCGCCATCACCTTAACGGCTCAATTAAAAGCAGATGGGGTAGAAGTGGATATGGGCGGCTTGGGTGCAAGGCCAACTTTCGATAATCAATTGCTGATTGATTCTGTGCGTAATCAGTTTATTAAAACAGCAAAGGAAAGTAAAGTCGAAATCTTCTGCCTGGCGATGACGGGTTATTATGCCCAATCATTTTGCGGCCGTGCAGAATATGTCCGCAGCATTGAAGACTGTATCAAAACCATGAAGCTGATGAATGTAAAACATGCGTTCCTGCCCTTGGGTGTGCAGTGCGATATAAAAAAGAATCGTGCTGTTCGTGATTCAGTAATTGCACGTTTAAGAGTTGCAGGAAAGCTGGCAGAGCAAGCTGGTGTTGTCATTGGCATCGAAACATCACTCACTGCGAAAGAGGAAGTGGAGTTGTTGAAACAGATCGGTTCACCAGCGATCAAAATTTATTTCAATTTCTCCAATCCGCTCAAAGAAGGCAGAGACCTCATCAGCGAGATAAAAATACTCGGCAAAGACCGCATCAGCATGATTCATGCAACCAACAAGGACAGTGCGTGGCTGCAGAACGATCCGCAAATAGACATGTACAAAGTGAAAAAAACATTGGATGAAATTGGCTGGAGTGGGTGGCTGGTGATTGAACGTAGCCGTGATGCAAGAAATCCACGAGATACGAAATATAATTACGGTGCGAATGCAGCGTATTTGAAAAAGGTGTTCCAGGAGTAATTAATAAGGGGTTTCATCAGGATTGCGTCGGTTATCCCTGACTGAAAGGATAATAATCGCATCATCCGCTTCTTCGTAAAACAAGAGATAATCCCTTACCAGTTTTACCCGTACATTTTCAACGTCTGTTTTGCGGCCAATATTGGGATGTGCACTAATAAGGTTTACTGCCTTTTTGAAAAGTTAATTCAGCCTGCGGCTGTAAGCACTGGATTGATTATGGGATTTCCAATAAAGAAGAATTTCTTTTCGTTCGTTTTGGGCATTTTGTGTCCAGACTACTCGCTTAACCATTCGTCTGATTCTTTGTCGACTTGTTCATTGCCAACAACACGGCCATCTTTTGCCTGTAGCTTTGCTTCATTGATGGATTTTTTTTGGGCGGAACTTGTTTTGTAAACAGTTTCCGGTTCCTGCAATTCAAACAGGTTTGACAACTCGGCCAACAAAGCCGGATCATCAATTTCCCGGAGCTTATCAATGAGTTTATCTTTTAAGGAAGAGGTTGCCATCACCTGTTTTTATAAAGTTACAAATTGTAACCAGGGAATTCAGTCACCGACATCCCCAAAACAGGAAAATCCTCCATCATTATAGCAAATACATACATTTTTCAGGGTGGTGAACCACGGTACATTTATTCATTCTAAAGGCCTGTTTTTGAGGCAGGGTTTACAGCTTCAACGGTGAATGAAAGATGAAACGATTGCTATCATGTTTCCTGCTTGTTTTTAACATTTTTGCTCATGCGGGCAGGGCAGCAGATATTTATGTTTCTCCTACCGGTTCTGATTTCAACGATGGTTCCAAAGACAAACCGTTGGCAACACTCAATATAGCTTTGCGCAAGGCAAGAGAATTGCGTCGGTTGAATGATACTTCCATCGCTAATGGGATTCACATCATTCTCAACGGCGGTCGATATCAATTAACTGAGCCCGTTTTTATCCGGCCCGAAGATGCTGGTACTTCAACAAGTCCAACAATCATTGAAGCCGCACCCAATGAGCAGCCCGTGTTGAGTGGCGGAATTGAAATCAAAAACTGGAAGAAGTTAGCGACAGCCATTCCGAGTTTATCGAGCAAAGCAAACGGAAAAGTATGGGTTGCCGATATGCCGATGATGGGCGATCAGCTATTCAACTTCCGCCAACTATGGATCAACAATGTAAAAGCTGTTCGTGCAAAAAGCACGAATGGCGATCTGATGAACCGCATCCTCAGCTGGAATAAAACCGAACAGACCTGCTGGATACCGACACCAATTTTTTCACAAATACAAAATGCAAAAGGCGTTGAGCTTCTTATTCATCAATGGTGGGCCATTGCCATTCTTCGTGTAAAGAAGATGGAAGTGAAAGGTGACAGCACCAAACTTTTTTTCCATCAACCCGAAAGCCGCATACAAAGTGAACATCCCTGGCCAGCACCGTGGATCAGTAAAGAAACAGGCAACTCTGCTTTTTACCTAACAAATGCATTGCAGTTTTTAGATGAGCCGGGCGAATGGTATCTCGATATACAAAAACAAAAACTCTATTACTGGCCTCGCAATAATGAAAATCTTTCCACAGCATCAGCAATTGCTCCTTTCTTAGAAACATTGATCAGGATGGAAGGGACGATAGATAGACCTATATCCAATATTTTTTTCAAAGGCGTTTCACTCCAACATACAGGTTGGTTGCGTCCATCTCATCAAGGGCATGTTCCTCACCAGGCTGGTATGTATATGTTGGATGCTTATAAACTGAATCCCAAAGGCACTGCTGATAAAAAAGGTTTAGATAACCAGGCATGGGTGGGTCGGCCCGCCGCGGCTGTCGAAGTATCTTATGCTGAAAAAACAGGATTTGAAAATTGCCGTTTCGAACATTTGGCTTCAACAGGTCTTGATTACCATAAAGCGGTACATGATAATTTCATCCAGGGAAATTTGTTTAAAGACATTGGCGGGTCTGCTATACTTGCTGGTGTATTTTCTGATGAATCCACCGAAGTGCATGTTCCCTATAACCCAAAAGATGAACGGGAAGTTTGCAGCCATATGCAGATCAGTAACAATCTTATTACCCATGTTGCTAACGAAGATTGGGGTTGTGTCGGTATAGGAATTGGCTATGCCCGCAACACACTGATTGAGCACAGCGAAATTGAAAATATTTCTTATACCGGCATCAGCATGGGATGGGGGTGGAGTAAATCCGTCAATGCAATGAAAGAAAATAAGATCATCGCCAACAAGATTCATCACTTTGGCAAACACAATTATGATTGCGGTGGCATTTATACCTTGAGTGCACAGCAGGGATCGCTTATCAGTGAAAATTATATTGACAGTATTTATAAGGCGTCGTATGCTCATTTGCCGGAGCACTGGTTTTATCTTTATACAGATGAGGGATCATCATATATAACTGTAAAAGACAACTGGACGCCATCGGAAAAATTTTTACAAAATGCCAATGGTCCCGGAAATATATGGAGCAACAACGGTCCGCAGGTCAACAATACCATAAAAGAAGCAGCAGGTTTACAACCAGCTTATCATTACCTCCTGAAAGAAAAGATGATTATTGATAATAAACATTCCATCAATTCAGAATAATAATTATGTATACGGCTATATTACCACTATCAGCTTCGTTGCGTCGTCCCGATTTTATCGGGATGCGTCCTGCGCTCTATTCAGCTAATGGAACCACAAAGACACAAAGATTCAGAGTGTCACTAAGTAAATCCTTTGTGATCTCTGTGGTTCAAAAAAATGATAACATAAAATGAAAGAATATTTAATTGTAATCATCCTTCTGTTGTCGCAGAAAATAGATGCACAAACAAGTCTTGTCAATACACGGGCAAGCAGTCATGCAAAACTTACCGGTGTGGGCATGGTCGATGTAAAGTGGACAAAAGGTTTCTGGGCAGAGCGGTTTGCAGTTTGTCGTGATGCGATGTTGCCGCAACTTTGGCAAACTTATACCAGCAAGGACATCTGTTATTCGTTTCAGAATTTCCGGGTTGCAGCTGGTTTAGATACCGGTCGTTTCCATGGTCCTTCGTTTCATGATGGCGATTTTTATAAAACACTGGAAGCAGTTGCAGCGATGTATGCATCCACCAGGGATCCGCAACTGGAAAAATGGATGGATGGAGCGATTGATGTGATCGGCAAAGCACAAAAGCAGGACGGTTATATCTACACCAAGAATATCATTGAGCAAAAAAAATCGGGCAAAGAAAAAATATTCGACGACCAGTTGAGTTTTGAAGCGTACAACTTTGGTCATCTCATGACAGCAGCCTGTGTACATTACCGGGCAACAGGTAAAGCAAGCTTACTCAACATTGCAGAGAAAGCTGCTGACTTTTTAATTGGTTTTTATAGCTCAGCCTCTCCTGAACTTGCACGCAATGCTATTTGCCCTTCGCATTACATGGGTTTGACAGAATTGTACCGCACAACAAATGAGAAGAAATATCTCGATCTCGTCATTCATCTTATCAATATCCGTGGTACGGTGGAAGGAACAGATGATAACAGCGACCGTGCACCTTTCCGTGACATGAACAAAGTGGTGGGGCATGCAGTAAGAGCGAACTATTTGTTTGCAGGTGTGGCTGATGTATATGCTGAAACAGGCGATTCAACATTGATAAATACATTGAATAAGATGTGGAACAATGTCATCAACACCAAAATGTATATCACCGGTGGTTGTGGCGCTTTATATGACGGTGTTAGTGTGGATGGTACAGCTTATAAACCAGATACCGTTCAGAAAGTACATCAGAGTTATGGACGGGATTATCAATTACCCAACTTTAGTGCACATAATGAAACCTGTGCCAACATTGGCAATGTGTTATGGAACTGGCGCATGTTTTTATTAACCGGCGAATCGAGATACGCTGATATTGTGGAGCTGGCTTTGTACAACAGTGTGCTGAGCGGTGTAAGCATGGATGGTACCAAATATTTTTACACCAACCCATTGGCTTCAACAACAAACTACCCGTATCATCTCCGTTGGGAAGGTGGCCGCATTCCTTACATCAGCAAGTCGAATTGTTGTCCGCCGAATGTGGTGCGCACCATTGCCGAAGTGAACAGTTATATATACAGCATCGGTGAAAAAGGTTTGTACATTAGTATGTATGGTGGCAACACACTTGTTACGGAGTTGCATGATGGAACAAAGATCAAACTGGAGCAAAAAACGAATTATCCCTGGGATGGAAAGATTTCGCTCAACATAAAAGAGTTATCAAAGGATGAAACGAAAGTATTCCTGCGTATTCCTGGTTGGTGCAAACGTTACGACTTAAAACAAAACGGCAAACCTGTTACAACAAAAAAACAAAGCGGTTTTGTTGAGTTGGCGGTGAAGGCAAACGATAAACTGGAATTGAACATGGATATGCCTGCAACACTCATCGAAAGCAATCCTTTGGTTGAAGAAACCAGAAACCAGGTAACGGTAAAGCGTGGGCCGATTGTGTATTGTCTTGAATCAAGCGATCTGCTGCATCAGAATGTATTTGATGTGGTGATTCCTGCAATGATCAAATTACAACCCGTAGCAATGAAAGTGGCAGAAGGAAATGTAATGGCATTAACCGGGGAAGCGAGGCTGCTCGATCAGAATCAATGGAACAATACATTGTATAAAGAAGTGAATACAAAACTCAAACCGTTAACTATTAAACTTATACCTTATTACGCATGGGCAAACCGTGGTAAAACGGATATGACAGTTTGGATGCCGTTGATGAGGTGAACTACAAAGGTGCAAAGACACAAAGCAACACCAAGTCTTGTGATACTTCGAGAACTTAGTGTCCTGGTGGTTAAAAAAAGAAAAATAGAACGGATTACATCTTATTTCATTCAAAAGAAAGCTGGTGAATAAGCAAAAGAAGTTAGTGTTTAAATTTTTTAAACGCGGAGACACGACGAATCGGAGATTCACAAGGAGATTCTTAGTGACCCTTTGTATCCTCTGTATTTCTGTGGTTCAAATTCAAGCACAAAAAACAGTACCGCAGGAAGTAATGCAAAAGGTATATGAAGAGGTAAAAACTCTATATAAATACGGTCTTGTTCTAGTTCCCGAAAACAGCAATAAGAAAATCGATTGCCCTTCAGTTTTCCGTAAGGGTAAATATTGGTACATGACGTATATCCAGTTCGATGGACGGGGCTATGAAACATGGCTGGCTAAAAGTAAGAATCTCCTGGAGTGGGAAACCCTTGGCAGGATCATGAGCTTTTCTGATACCACTGATTGGGACAACAACCAGAAGGCCGGATATGTGGCCTTGCAGGATGCCAAATGGGGTGGCAATTATCGGCTGCAGAAGTTTCAAAACAAATATTGGTTGTCTTATATCGGTGGGAAGGAGAGGGGGTATGAGGCCGGTCCTTTGGCGATCGGGATTGCTACTACGGCTAATGATCCCAAAAAGCCCCATGAGTGGAGCCGGTTAAGCAAACCTGTTTTAACTTCAACGGATGGTGCAGTTCGGTGGTGGGAAAATAAAAAACTTTTTAAGAGCTCGGTTATTTGGGATAAGAATAAAACGTTGGGTCATCCATTTGTAATGTACTACAATGCTAACGGTGATACCAGTAATAATACACCTAAATGGCGCTGGTTTGAACGGATCGGAATGGCCGTAAGTGACGACATGATCAACTGGCAGCGTTATCGAAGCGACCCGGTTGTGCATCATAAAATTGGTATCACCGGTGATGGCGTTATTCAAAAGATCGGCGATCTGTGGGTGATGTTTTATTTTGGGGCCTTTTGGGAAGGGCGAAAGGATGCGTTCAACCGTTTTGCCTGCAGTTATGATTTGGTGAACTGGACGGACTGGACCGGAGATGATCTTATTAAATCGTCTGAGCCTTATGATGAAAAGTTCGCACATAAAAGTTATGTGATAAAGTGGAAAGGGGTTGTGTATCATTTTTATTGCGCCGTGAATAATAAAGACCAGAGAGGCATTGCTGTGGCCACTTCGGTTGATAAAGGAAAAAGCACATTAGAGTTTAAACCCCTATCCCCCTGAAGGGGAACTTAGATAGATGAAGACATTTTTGTTACGATATTCTTTTATTTTCGCTTGTCTTTCTTTCCCATGCATTGTTTTTGCGCAGGATAAATCAATTTCAGCTATCGAAAGAAATTTTCTTAATCCTCCTGAATCAGCAAAACCATGGGTGTTTTGGTACTGGATGCATGGCGCTGTTTCCAGGGAAGCCATTACCGCAGATCTTGAAGCAATGAAAGAGGTTGGAATAGGCGGCGCTTACCTCATGACGATTAAAGACACATCATCTGCCATTCCATTTCAACCAACCGTAAGGCAATTGACTCCCGAATGGTGGGCCATGGTAGAGTTTGCCATGCGGGAAGCAAAACGGGTGAACTTGAAATTAGCTATGCATGTCAGTGATGGCTTTGCATTAGCAGGAGGCCCATGGATCAGGCCGGAACTTTCCATGCAAAAACTTGTCTGGACCAAACAGTATGTGACCGCTAATTCTAAAGCCATTTTTCTTCAACAGCCCGAAACAAACGAAGGCTATTACCAGGATATTTCCGTATTCGCTTATCCCGCCAATTCATCCTATGCGTTCGCAGGCGAAGTGATGATTCCGACCGTCAGCACCAGCAATGGAGCAAAAGCGCAATTTTTGTCATTTGCTGATGGGGATAACAAACAAAGTTTTAAATCGGATTCAGCGTGTTGGATACAATATAAATATTCAAAGCCATTTACCTGTAGGTCTGTTCGTATTCATACCGGCACCAATAGTTACCAGGCGCAGCGATTGATCTTTCAAGCGAGCGACGATGGAATAAGCTTCAAAACCATTACACGATTGCAAGCTCCGCGACATGGATGGCAGGATACCGAAGAAGATTATACACATGCGATCCCTGTTACTGAAGCAAAATATTTTCGTTTCGTATATAATAAAGACGAAAGTGAGCCTGGTGCAGAAGACCTGGATGCTGCCAAATGGAAACCATCTTTGAAAGTGATGGGTATTTACCTAAGCGATGAGCCGGTGATTCATCACTATGAAGCAAAGAACGGCAGCGTATGGAGAGTAGCGCCGAATACAACAGCGGAGCAGGTAAGTGATAAAGATGCAGTACCATTAAAAAATATCATCAATCTCACCGGTAAATTAGGTGGGCGTGGAAAATTGAACTGGATACCACCTCATGGTAACCTGCCTGACGGCAAGGCAGGCTGGGTCATTGTGCGTATAGGTCATACCTCCACGGGCCAAACCAATACAACCGGGGGAGCGGGAAAAGGATTGGAGTGTGATAAGTTTAATGCCACCGCTGTGAAGCTGCAGTTTGATAATTGGTTTGAAAAGGCTTTTGAGAAAACAGATCCTGTTCTGACCAAAGAAGTATTGAAAATCTTCCATGTCGATAGTTGGGAATGCGGAAGTCAGAACTGGAGTAAAAATTTTGTTAGCGAATTTAAGAGGAGGCGGGGTTATGATCTGGTGCCTTATTTATTGGTGATGACTGGTGTGCCCATCAATAGTGCGAAAGAATCCGAAAAAGTTTTACATGATATAAGAACCACGATTGCCGAACTGGTAAATGATGTTTTTTATACAACGTTAAAGAAACTGGCAAGAGAAAAGGGCTGCCGTTTCAGTGCGGAAAGTATTGCGCCAACTTTTGTCAGCGATGGATTACTCCATTATAAGAATGTAGATATACCGATGGGGGAATTTTGGCTCAATAGTCCTACGCATGATAAACCCAATGACATGTTGGATGCCATTAGTGGTGCCCATATATATGGTAAGAATACCGTACAGGCTGAAGCTTTCACGTCGGTGAGGATGAACTGGGGCGAGCATCCCGGTAATTTAAAAGCATTGGGAGATAGAAATTTTGCATTGGGCATTAATAAAATGGTGTTGCATGTTTTTACACACAATCCATGGATGGATAAAAAACCTGGAATGACGCTTGATGGTGTTGGATTGTATTTTCAAAGAGACCAAACATGGTTCAAACAAAGCAAAGCATGGATTGAATATCTCACCAGGTGCCAGGCGCTGCTGCAATTAGGAAAACCGGTGGTGGACATTGCCGTGTTTACGGGTGAAGAAGTGCCAAGACGTTCTGTTTTACCGGATAGATTAGTGAACGCATTGCCTGGCATTTTTGGAAAGGAAAAAGTGGAATCGGAAAAAAGGAGATTGGCCAATGAAGGACAGCCGCTGCGGCAAATACCGGATGGAGTTACTCATTCAGCCAACATCGCCGATCCGGAAGACTGGATCGATCCCTTGAATGGTTATACCTATGATTCATTCAATCCGGATGTATTAATGCAAATGAAAGTGTTGAATGGGAGAGTAGTGACGCCGGGTGGAACCAGTTATAAACTGCTGGTAATACCAGGTAAAAATTCCATGAATCCAAATGGCATCTTGAATGAAGCGGCAAAAAATAAATTGAAGCAATTAGCAAAAGGAGGCGCAAAAATTATTGCGGGCAAAGAGTATATGAATTTGTTTACTCCTAATAGAAATGTTTTATCAGCACCTTATACGGACAGCTCTTTTGAAAGACTGGGTTTGGAAAAGGATGTGGCAATTGAAGACAACAATCATTCAATCGCATGGACGCACAGAAAATATGGCGATGCAGATATTTATTTTATTTCAAACCAATCGAATGAACCATGGCAAGGAAGGATGCATTTTAGAATAAAGGATAGGGTTTTGCAAATTGCTGATGCAGTCAATGGACAAATCATCGGTCCCGGATCCAATGCGGGTAACGGATACCTCTCACTCAATATAGCTCCCGGAGCTTCGTATTTTTATATATTCCGTGAGCCAACAGCACAGAAGGAGGACTATTCCAATTTTGCAAGAGGGGAATCCATCGTTTATGATCTAAGTTCAAAGGCCTGGAAAGTTCAATTCGATAAAAACTTTGGTGGACCTGAAAAGCCAATCGAATTGCCTCAATTGAAAAGCTGGACCGAGTTTGCTGACTCGTCCATTCAATATTATTCGGGAACTGCCGTGTATTCAAATGCATTTGAATGGAGTACAGGCAACATAAATAAACGTGTTACCCTTGAGTTTGAGTCTATTTACAATATTGCCACAATAAAAGTGAATGGTATTGATTGCGGTACGTTGTGGACACCACCTTATTCAATAGATGTGACCAAAGCTGTTAAGCAGGGTGAAAACAAAATTGAAGTTGCCGTTACCAATACCTGGCATAATCGTTTAATCGGTGATAATTTATTGCCACCAGCTAAGAGAATAATCTGGACAACGGCGCCATTCCGGTTAAAGGATAAACCATTGCTGCCGGCCGGATTAGTCGGTGATGTAAAACTTGTTGTCAGATGATGCGTAGATTGGTCTCTATATTTCTTGTCCTTGCAATTTTGGTTGATGAAGCCCTGGCGCAGGTGCCAAACTATAATGTTATATGGACTACGCAAAGCAACAATGCTTCTGAATCCATGCCCTGTGGAGGTGGAGACATCGGCATGAATGTGTGGGTAGAAAAAGGAGAGTTATTTATCTATGTGGCAAGAAGTGGAAGTTTTAATGAGGACAATGCGCTGATGAAAGCGGGAAGGGTTCGCGTTAAATTATTTCCCAATCCCTTCGATGGAAAGACCTTTAAACAGGAACTGCATTTGCAGGAAGGATTTATTACTGTTGAAGGAGAACATAATGGGGTGCAGGCAACTGCAAAAATATGGGCCGATGTATTCAAACCGGCGGCGCATATTGATATCCATGCCAATAAAAGAATCACCGTTGAAGCAACCTTTGAAAGTTGGCGCTACCGGGATAGGGTAATTAAGTCGAGAGAAAATTTTGGTAATTCCTGGAAATGGGCAGGGCCGAAAAATCATATGTACAAAAAAGATAGCATTGCTTTTACAGGCAACGACGTTGTTTTTTATCATCATAATGATGCTGCCACCATTTTTGATGTGACGGTAAAGCAACAAGGTTTGGACAGTATAAAAGGTCAATTATATAACCCCTTAAAAAGTCTTGCTTTTGGTGGTTCTTTAGGCGGCGACAATTTTTCTCCGGCAGGAACAGGTGAAGGAATTTATGTAAGCACCGATTTCAAAGGCTGGAAATTAAAAAGTAGTCGTGTAGCAAAGCAACATAGCCTGCAACTCATCTTGCACACAGTGCAGGTTAATGACATAAGGTTATGGAAGCGGGGATTGGATTCGCTGCAAAAAAATGCGATCAATGACAGGAAAGCGTTTTCCAAAACGCAGCAATGGTGGCGGCAATTTTGGAACCGGAGTTTTATTCGGATCAACAAGTTTAGTCCATCATCGAAAGAATGGAAGGTAGGAAGAAACTTCCAACTTTTTCGTTACATGCTTGCCTGCAATGCACATGGCCAATGGCCAACAAAATTTAATGGCGGTCTTTTAACAGTTGATCCGGTTTTCACCGACACCGCTCACCAGCTTACCCCTGACTATCGAAACTGGGGCGGAGGATTACATACAGCGCAAAACCAGCGACTGGTTTATTTCCCAATGATTAAAAACGGGGACTGGGATATGCTGCAACCGCAACTTGATTTTTATTTACGACTTTTAAAAAATGCTGAGCTAAGAAGTAAAGTGTATTGGAATCACGGAGGTGCCTGCTTTACCGAGCAAATGGAAAACTACGGCTTACCGAACTATGCTGAGTATGGTATTAAACGCCCGGCTGACTTTGATAAGGGAATTGAGTATAACGCCTGGCTCGAATATGAATGGGATACCGTGTTAGAATCTTGTTTGATGATGCTGGAAGAAAATCTTTACACTGGCAAAGACATCAGTGATAAAATTCCTTTTATTGAAAGTTGCCTGCGTTTTTTTGATGAGCATTACCAATGGCTCGCCAAACAAAGAGGCAATAAGGCGTTGGATGGAAATGGGAAACTTGTTTTATATCCCGGAAGCGGCGCTGAAACTTTTAAGATGGCGTATAATTCAACGTCGACCATTACCGCATTACAATCCATTACACAACGGTTACTGTCATTGCCAGAAACATTTCTTTCCCCAGAACAAAAGGGATATTGCGCGGCCTTACAAAATAGAATCCCTTCAATTAATTACGGGAATTTCAATGGGCATGCTACCATTTCACCAGCTAAAATATGGGAACGTATTAATAATACAGAATCGCCACAATTATACCCGGTATATCCATGGGGGATTTTTGGAATAGGCAAGCCGGGATTAGATACTGCTCTTAACACCTGGTACTATGATACCAATGTTGTCAAATTCAGGAGTCATATTGGCTGGAAACAGGATAATATCTGGGCGGCAAGATTAGGATTAACCAGTGAGGCCTGGCGTTTGACTTCCTTAAAGCTGCAAAATTCAGGGCGGAGATTTCCGGCATTTTGGGGACCAGGGTTTGATTGGGTACCTGATCATAACTGGGGTGGCAGTGGCATGATTGGTTTGCAGGAAATGCTAATGCAGGTTGATGATAAAAAAATTTATTTGTTTCCCGCTTGGCCAAAGAATATAGATGTGCATTATAAATTACATGCTCCTTATAACACTACTGTAGAAGCAGAGTTAAAAGATGGAAAGCTGGTCCGGGTAAAAGTGTTGCCGCCAGAAAGAATGAAGGATGTTGAAGTGTTACTGAAATAAAGATGAATAGTGAGCAGAACCCTGTCCTAAGACTTCGCTCAGGAGGAGCGTAACAAAAGTTGACCAGGGAGCTGAAGCTGGTAAAAAATTAGCGCTACCAATCATCTGTTCTGAAACTTGAGACCGGGAAACCTTCGGTACTGAATAACTCACCCACAATAAAATCTTTAAAGGCGTAACGTACTGCTACCGGGCTTGTCACCAATGGATGGGATACCTGAATAGTTCCATTGCGAATAATAGCAGTCGTGGGATAAAACCGTTTATCGGAGCCGGCAATTTCAAATTGGGTGAGTGGCTTGCCAAAACTGGTGAGGCCATTGGGTACATTCCTGAACTTAATAGTCGCCGTATTTCCATTGATAAGCAGTGAGTCAAAAGACGGGCTTTGATACGCAAAACCTTTGAATTGATAGGTGTCGCCAAGAGCCAAATAAGCAAAACGTTTCCCTACAATTTCTTTGTTAGCCGGGTGAATATTTGTTTCCTCGCCATTATCCATTAACACTACCATACCGCTGGCAGGTATTTTATTCAATGCCTTTCGCTGCGCATCCCTCAGGTAAGCCGAGTTTAATTTTTCAGTACGTGTAGCTGCAGGAAATTGCGAATAGTTGTAAGGAGCTATTTGCGCATAGTAAAAAGGAAATTCATTCTGTCCCCATTCTTTTCGCCACAGGGCGATCATCGCCGGGAATAATTTTTCGTATTGATCGGGCCGGTCATGGTTGCTTTCGCCCTGGTACCAGATACAGCCTTTAATGGTATAGCCCATGATGGGATGAATCATCCCGTTGTATAAAGCAGTCGCATTTTTGTTGGTCAGTTTTTCGGTGCCATTTGCAGCAGGAATTGCAATCTCAGGAAATTCTTTTAACGATTCCGCACTCATAAAAGCTTCTGCAGGTGATCCACCATAGCTGTCGTGGATCAATGCCACGGGAACTTTCAATTGCTTTTGCAGCAGTCTTCCAAAATAATAGGCGGTCGCTGAAAAGTTGCTGATGTTTTCCGGAGCCGCTTCTTTCCAAAAAGATGTTTTGGTGCTGTCTTTTACCAATCTTTCGACAGCACGGGGTACTGTGTAGATGCGTAGTTGATTGTTGGCAGAATGAAATACCGCATCATTGGAACCAAGAATAGGTTGATCCCTGAATCCTTTCATCGGCATTTCCATATTGGATTGCCCGCTGCAAAACCAAACTTCACCGATCAAAATATTTTTTAAAGTGACAGGAGTGCCATCGGAGATGGTCAATTGATAAGGTCCGCCGGCTGATGGTGTTGAAATTTTTATTTTCCACTTACCATCGGCCCCCGCTCTTGTTGAATAGTTTTTTTTGCTCCACGAGGGTTTGAGTGTCACCTGGCTACCTGGTCTGGCCCAGCCCCAGATAGATGCGTCAGTTTTTTGCTGCAGTACCATATTATCACCAAAGAAAGAAGGCAGGGTAATAGCGGCGAATAAACAGTTGGCCAATAATAGAAACAAAACAAAAAATACAATTTCCGGGGTGTGGCGTTTCAAAGCAATCATCGTGATTTTTTAACTAAAATAAATGTTGTTTACAATTCAACTGTCCTATACTGTTGACAGGATGCGTTTGTTCATAAAACTTAAGTAATTTACCAGCTTAACCCGGTTTGTTTGCAATGAAAGAGAAAGAGAATAAAGAAGGCTCGCATAAAAACATTTGGTATGGTGTGGGCCGGCAGCGAATTGAGATACCTAAAACCATTCTAAAAACAAGGGTACAATCGAACCTGCTATTAAAGCATCTTCATATTTGTTCGATTGGCTATTATCCGAAAGCCAAAGATCATTATACCTACCGGAAAAAAGGATTGCCTGAAAATTTTCTATTTTATTGCGTGGATGGACATGGCTGGTACCAGGTAGGCAATCAGAAATATGAGGTAAGCCCCAATGAATTTTTTATTTTACCACAGAACATGGAGCATGCTTATGGGAGCAGCCCGGACTATCCCTGGAGCATTTACTGGATACATTTTGGCGGAGATTCATTGCCGGAGCTTAATAAAATGCAGGTAGTGCAGCAACATTTCAAGCCATTTTACATTAAAAACAATGGCGATATCGTCGCCTTGTTTTCCAAGATCTATAAAACACTCGAGTTGGGATATAGTATCGACAATTTACTTTTTACCAATATGTGCCTGGCCCAGTTTCTGACCTTGTTTATTTACAATTCCCGCCATTATGAAACGACGTCCACTGACCAGGCAGATTGTGTAGACAGCGCCATACTCTATATGCAGGAACATATCAATGATAATATTTTACTGAGTGACCTGAGCCGGCAATACAATTATTCCGTATCCCGGTTCTCCAATTTGTTCAAGCAAAAAACCGGCTATGCTCCTATTGATTATTTTGTGCAGATGAAGATGCAGAAGGCTTGCCAGCACCTTGATTTTACCATTCGTTCTATTAAGGACATTGCTTTCAGTATGGGATTTGACGACCCCTATTATTTTTCCAAACGGTTCCGCACTGTTATCGGTATGTCGCCCAAAAAGTACCGGGCGATGAACCGGCAATGACCCTGAACATTACCAGCAATTACTTACAGCAATGACTGTATTGTTTTTATAAAAATCTTTATGCTATTGGTTGTATAAAAAAAGGATTTTCCTCAAATTATAATTATAGCTGGTCAGCTTTCTTTTCAAAGAGTGAATTGTCTGATCCAATCGTAATCGGAAGGACCGCTCTTATTTTCCTTAAACCAAGGGTCACCGCTTTCATAAATGTGAAAGCCAGTAACAGTGTCCATTCCGGGCGCAGTGACTGTAATAAATACGCTTCGATCAATACCACTGCATGAATAAAGTAGATAACTCTGATCGCAAACACATGGCTGAAACCCTGGTTGGTTAGCAGGTGATGGATATGCGTTTTATCGGCTACAAATGGAGATTTTCCTTTCCAGATGCGGGAAGCAAATACCCGTATGGTATCAAAGACGGGTATCAAAACAAGCCCGAGAACAAACATCGGGGCATGTGACAGCATAGGTTGTGGCGACAAAATATTTATTCGCATCAATTGAATGCAAAGAACGGCTACCACAAATCCAATCACCAAAGAACCGGTATCGCCCATAAAAATCCGGGCGGGATTAAAATTGAAATATAAAAAGCCGAGTATCCCACCTGCCAACGCAAAAGCAATCAAGGCTGTACTGGTATCTCCACTTAAGGTTAGAAATAAACCAAGCGTAATAAGGCTCATAAAAGAAAGTCCGCCGGCAAGGCCATCAATACCATCAATTAAATTAAATGCATTGGTAATGCCCACGATGGCAAGGATAGTAAATGTATATTGAGCCGAAAGCGGTAATTCATATATTCCAAAAAGGCCATCGAAGGAATTGATGCGGATTCCGGATATCGCAATCAGCGATGCCAGACCTATTTGGATGATGAACTTATATTTTGCAGAAAGGTCTTTCAGGTCATCCATAATGCCCAATCCAAAAAGGGTAACAATAGAGAAGAAAAAACAGATTTGCCGGATATCTTGCTTAAATGGGAACCATAACAAAAGTGCAGCCACCATACCCGCAACAATAGCAATGCCGCCCATGGTAGGAACAGGAGCTAAATGTTCTTTCCGATCGTTGGGAAGATCGTAAAGTTTGTAGCGATTGATCAGGTGAATAATAGGTGGAATGGTCAAAAGTGTGACTACGAACGCCGAGATAAGGCATAGAAGAGCGAATTTGAAATCGTTCAGTTGCAGGGACGCCTGCAACAGGTAGATCTGGCTTCTCATTAATTTGGTTTCCTGGTTTATTGGTTCTCTGCGGCAAAAATAAATTGCATTTTAAAAAAACGCAACTTGTTTTTTATTGTGTATCAATGATAATTTTTCTATAGCAGGCTAAAGTGATTACTCATTCTTCCCAAAAGAAATGATGTAGCCAATCAGAAAATAATTGAAAGTCAGAAAACTGCGTCATATTTTCGGTAGGGTTTATAGCTGACATTGCTTGCTCATGCATTAGTTCTTTCGGCTATTTTTGCCTGAAAAATATTTCGTATTTCGTCGGTGTCTTCAATATTATCGAGCCCCATTGAATACCTGAAAGGTGTTGGCCCTCAACGGGCTGAGTTACTGAAAAAGGAGCTTTCAATTTTCACCTTCCAGGATTTACTGGAGCATTTCCCTTTTCGGCATGTTGATAAAACAAAGGTCAATTTCATCAGTGATATCACACCTCAAACGGAATATATACAGGTAGCCGGTAACCTGCAAGATGTTGAATTGGTCGGCGACAAAAGGGCCAAAAGATTGGTGGCTTATCTCCGTGATAAATCAGGAACACTGGAACTGGTTTGGTTCCAGGGAGTGAATTGGGTTCAGAAAAGTCTGGTTCCGGGTCAATCTTACCTCGTCTACGGTCGGGTTAGTTTTTTTCAAAATGCGGTTCAGATCGTCCATCCCGAAATAGAACCCTGGTCGCCTGACAAAAAGGAAGGCAAAAGTTTTGCTGAACCTGTTTACCCAACCACTGAAAAATTGAGAGCCAGGGGACTGGGTGGAAGGCAAATAGGAAAGCTGACACAAGTGCTGATGGCCCAGGTGCACGAAAGAGATTTGCCGGAAAATTTGCCCGACTCCATATTAACCAGTCTTAAACTTCTGAAGCGAATTGAAGCTTACCGGCAAATACATTTTCCAGTTACACCGGCTTTATACGGTGAAGCGGTTAAACGATTAAAGTTTGAAGAATTGTTCCTGGCACAGATGCGGCTGAATTTGTTGCGATCCGCCCGTCATCGGTTTTCCCGGGGCGTTGTCTTTGACAAGGTGGGTGAACAGTTTAATGCATTCTACAAAAAGTATTTACCATTTGAGTTGACCGGGGCGCAAAAAAGAGTGATAAAAGAAATAAGAGCGGATACGGCTACCGGCAAACAGATGAACCGGTTATTGCAGGGAGATGTCGGAAGCGGAAAAACAATGGTGGCATTGTTAACGATGTTGCTCGCTATCGACAATGGATTCCAGGCCTGCCTGATGGCGCCAACAGAAATATTAGCTAAACAGCATTTTGCCTCGATAAAAGAGTTATTAAAAGAATTACCTGTTTCAGTTGATTTACTCACTGGTTCTACCAGGACAAAGAGTCGTAAAGAAATCCTAAATCAATTGCTTGACGGTTCTTTACAAATCTTAATTGGCACCCATGCCGTAATTGAAGATGTGGTTCAGTTTCAAAAACTGGGTATCGTCATTGTGGACGAGCAACACAAATTTGGTGTGGCCCAAAGGGCCAGGCTTTGGGAAAAAGCCGAAGTGCCGCCTCATGTATTGGTGATGACGGCGACGCCCATCCCGCGGACCCTGGCTATGACGGCCTACGGCGATTTGGATTATAGTGTGATCGATGAATTGCCGCCGGGCAGGCAACCCGTCGTGACTGTTCATCGTTACGAGTCGCAACGTAGCCGGGTAATGGATTTTTTAAGGGCCGAGATTGATAAAGGCCGGCAGGTCTATATCATTTTCCCGTTGATCGAAGAAAGTGAGAAACTGGATTACGAAGATTTGATGAAAGGGTATGAGATAGTAAAAGGCTATTTCCCCGAACCAAAATATTGGATCAGCATGGTGCACGGTCGTCAACCGGCTGAACAAAAGGAAGTAAATATGAAGCGATTTGTCGAAGGTGATACACAGATCATGGTTTCGACAACGGTGATTGAAGTTGGTGTGAATGTACCCAATGCCAGTGTGATGGTTATTGAAAGCACGGAGAAGTTTGGTTTATCACAACTTCACCAGTTGCGGGGCCGGGTAGGAAGAGACGCCGAAAAAAGTTATTGTATACTTTTATCAGGATCCAAATTAGGTAATGATGCCCGTGAACGAATTAAAATACTAACTGCTACCAACAACGGTTTCGAGATTGCCGAAAAAGATATGGAGCTAAGGGGTCCGGGTGACATTGAAGGAACCAGGCAAAGTGGAATGCTAAATTTCAAGCTGGCCAATATTGTGCAGGATCGGGCGTTATTGGAATTGGCAAAGTCAATGGTTTCAGCCATCATCGAAAGTGATCCTGATCTTAATTCGGCAGAGAATTTGCCCTTAAAAAAATTCCTGCAACAACAAAAAGGGAAGATGGCCTGGAGTAAAATATCGTAATGTTACGAGTGATTTACCACTGATCCATACCCAAAACTCCGGTTCGAACTTCCTTTACCAAAACCTGCAATTGAATTAATTAAAAGACTTGAGATCTGTCTTATTCTTAACATAAGTTTTCATGTCTTTTACCAGAAATTTGAACTAATTTAATAACAGAATGACGTCCCTAAAGTCTTTACTATTTTTTACGGCACTATTTGCTTCCACCTTTCCTGCGTTTTCCCAGGATTATAGTAACATTGAATTTGTTGAAAACAAAGGTCAGTGGGATAAGCGTATAAAATTTAAAGGCGACGTTTATGCAGGGGCTGTTTTTGTTACGGAAAAAGGGTTTACCATCCTCCAGCATAATAAAGAAGACTACGCTAATTTCCAGGCATTAACTGAGCGACACAATAATTCAAATACCCGGCCGCCCGGAACCTTGGCAAGACAAACTGATAAAATAATTATCCGTTCTCATGCTTACGATGTTGATTTTGTTGGAGCTTCTCCTAATATGAAGGTGGTGCCTGATAAATTTATCCCTACTTATAATAACTACTTTATTGGTAATGACCCTTCTAAATGGGCGACAGGATGCCGCATTTTCCAGGCCATCACCTTGCAGGAAGTTTATCCAAACGTTGATGTGCGCTATTATACTTACAATGGCAATCTGAAATACGACATCATCGCAAAGCCGGGCGCTGACATCAGTAAAATCGTATTGCGATATAAGGGCGCCGATAAACTGAGTGTAAAAAATAAAGAATTAATTGTAAGTACTTCGGTTGGCGATTTGAAAGAGTCATATCCCTACACTTACCAGTCAAAAGGTAAAGACCGGTCTGATGTAAACTGCAAATATGTTGTGAAGGATGGAATGGTAAAGTTTGAGGTGAAAGGACGTGACCCTTCCGCCACATTGGTAATAGACCCGACATTATTATTTTGCTCTTTCGCCGGAAGTACTGCCAACAATTGGGGCTTCACTGCTACTTATGGTCCTGATGGAAGTTTTTACGGCGGCGGTATTGTCTTTGGCGGTAACACATGGCCTGTATCTACCGGTGCTTTTCAAACCGTGTTCCAGGGTGGTGAGAGAGATGACTTAGAGCCCTGTGATATTGGTATAATCAAATTATCATCTAATGGTGGAAACCGGCTGTATGCAACATATGTCGGTGGTTCGAAAAATGAACAACCGCATAGCTTGGTGGTAGATCCGCAAGGTAATTTAATCATAGCCGGGCGATCCAGTTCGTCGGGAGGATCTGCAGATGATAATTATCCCGTCACGGGTCCAACTGTTGGATCGGGTGGCGGATATGATATTATCCTTACAAAACTGAATGCGACTGGTACAGGTTTAATTGGCTCACGCATGATTGGTGGTGGTGCCAATGATGGGGTAAATATTACACCCGGCCGCAGGGGTTCATCCGACCTGCAGCAAAACTATGGTGATGATGGGCGCAGCGAAGTGATATTAGACGCAGGCGGAAATATTTATCTTGCTTCAAGCACCCAATCTAAAAGTGATAATGCGGCTACTAAATTTCCAACCACCGCAGGCGCCTTCCAGCAAACCTTTGGTGGTGGTACCCAGGATGGAGTTGTTTTAAAATTCAACTCTACCCTTACAACTAATTTATTTTCCAGCTACCTGGGCGGTGATGGTAATGATGCAGCTTATGTACTTGCACTCGGACCAACAGGAGATATTTATGTTGCCGGCGGGACACATAGTTCAAATTTTCCGGGATCAAAAGCGGGTACGGTCGGAACTGGTCCCAAAGGAGATATTGATGGCTTTGTAGCGCAGGTGACAAACGGCGGTGATAATATTATCAGGTCGACCTACATCGGCACAGATAAAATAGACCAGGTATATGGTATCCAATTTGACAGAAATGGATTTCCTTACGTAATGGGGCAAACCAACGGAACCTGGCCGATTATCAATGCGATTTATAATAATGGCAGTTCCAAGCAATTTATCTGTAAGCTGCAACCCGATCTTTCAGCTTTTGTTTATTCCACCACATTCGGCACTCAATCGGCCAGGCCCAATATTTCACCAACAGCTTTCCTTGTTGACCGCTGTGAAAACGTATATGTTTCAGGATGGGGCAGCCTTGCCGATAATGACTGGGCAAGATCTTATCCTAGTGCAGGAACAGTTGGTCTTCCGGTTACCGCTGATGCGCTTCAAAAATCAACTGACGGTAAAGACTTTTATTTTTTTGTCTTAAAGAGGGATGCGACCGAACAGCTTTACGGAAGCTTTTTTGGACAGAATGGAGGCTTTGCGGATCACGTAGATGGTGGTACCAGCCGTTTTGATGTGAATGGTGTGATTTACCAGGGAGTTTGTGCAAACTGTAGTGGTGGCGCCATTTTTCCGACTACCCCTGGCGCATGGTCAACCGGAAAGCCCGGCGCTCAAAGCAATTGCAATCTTGGAATGATAAAGATTGCTTTTAATCTTGCCGGTGTTGGCGCAAAACTGCAATCAGCTATTGGTGGTGTGCCCAATGATACCGCAGGATGTTTTCCGCTTGATGTAACTTTTACCGACCTGGTAAGAAACGCAAAAGAATATATCTGGAATTTTGGCGATGGTACGCCTGATGTAGGGCCGTTGCCTGCGGCAGCAGGCTATACACAAAATCACACGTTTGTCAACGTAGGCACCTATCGTGTCAGACTTATTGCTATTGATCCCGCTAGTTGCAATATCCGTGATACGACTTATATGAATATTAAAGTCGGTGACCTGAAGGCAAATCTCGAATTGAGTTTTGGAAAAACAGGCGCCTGCACTGCTTTTGATTACCAGTTTAATAATCTTTCAACGACCTTACCAATAAGACCTTTTACCGATTCATCTTTTATTTGGGATTTTGGTGATGGCAGTCCGCAGGTAGTAGCAGGTTTAAATAGCATTGTTCATACTTTTCCTGCTGTTGGTTCGTACAACGTTAAACTGATGCTGAACGATTCGGCCTATTGTAATAACCCGGATGTATTGGATACGGTAGTAAGTGTTGCTGCTAATGTGGAGGCAAGCTTTCAAACACCACCGGCGCTTTGCGCTCCTTTTACAGCGGTGTTCACCAATACATCGATTGGCGGACAAAGTTTTCAGTGGGATTTTGGCGATCCGGCATCCGGCGCAGACAACACCTCTACACTTGCCAATCCTTCACACTTTTACGCAACACCGGGGACCTACACCGTTCGCATGGTAGCAAATGATCCAAATACCTGTAACAAAACAGACGAGTTTTCACAAACCATTGTAGTGTCCGATAAGCCCACGGCTAATTTTAGTTACACGCCGACGGTACCGGTAGAGAATACGCCCAACGTGTTTACCAACCTGTCTTCCCCGAATGCTGTTAGTTTTAAATGGTTGTTTGGCGACGGCGATACGCTATTCACTACTTCCAGGGCGACTATAGAACACCAATATAATTCCACAGGGACCTTTAATGCCTGTTTGATTGCTTATAATTCGGTTGGTTGTCCCGATACCTTATGTATGCCGGTCACCACAATTGTAGTGCCTGCATTAGATGTACCCAATGCGTTTACGCCGAATAGTAATGACATCAATAGTAAAGTACATGTAAGAGGATTTGGTATTGCAAAAATGCGGTTCATCATCTGGAACCGTTGGGGACAGAAAGTATTTGAGACAAATAATCGCCTGGAAGGATGGGATGGCCGGGTAAAAGGTGCCATACAGCCCATGGATGTTTATGCCTATACGCTTGATGTTGAGTTTTTCGACGGCACAAAAACAACCCGGAAAGGCGATATAACGTTAATAAGATAGAGCTAAGAGGTAAAAGAGAGAAAGGGTAAAAGAGATAAGATAGCTAGGAGTTATTCTTCGATAAACTCAGAAGAGAAAAAGGAGGAAAAGAATTATGGAGTCTTTTAAAAAAATAGTACCGCTTATAGCAAGAGCCCTGTGCCTTGTATCTTGTGCATTAGGTCTTGCTCCTTGTACCTTTTCACAGGATCTTCATTTTTCTCAGTTTATGAATTCTCCACTGGCGACAAATCCTGCCAATACAGGGTTTATGCCTGAAGGAGATTATCGCCTCGGTATAAATTATCGTAACCAGTGGTCGTCGATCATGTCGATACCCTATAAAACTATGAGTGCATTTGGTGATGTACAAATTTTGCAAAATGAAAACAATGATGGTTGGTTAGGTGTAGGAGGCCTGATATTGCGGGATGTTGCGGGAAGTGGCAATCTGACATCAACCAAATTATATGGTTCCGTTGCTTATCACCAGATGCTGAACCTGGGAAGCTTGTTAAGCCTGGGTTTCAATGTAGGCCTGGCAAATAAGCAGATCAATGTGACCAATTTAAAGTTCCCCGATCAGTTCGATGGACATTTTTTTGATGGTCATCTTCCTACCAGTGTAGCGCTGGCCACTAATAATATTAATTACCTGGACATACAGGCGGGGATGAACTACGCCTACTTTCCGGATGATAATACCTATTTCAATGTAGGGTTTTCTACTGCGCATATCAATCGGCCGCGGGAATCCTTTTTCAACCAGGAACCGGGAATAGATAACAGGATACCCGTAAGGCATACCGCATTTATCAATGGAAGTTTTAAGCTGAATGATCAATGGATCGTAAACCCGAATTCTTATTTCTCGTTGCAGGCAAAATCATATGAATGGCTCTTAGGCGCCAATGCTCATTACAATTTATCGGGTGATGGTCAAAATGTTTTGATTGCCGGTCTCTACTATAGAAGTACCGACGCTGTCATTCCAATGGTTGGGCTTGGATATAAAGACTTTAATTTCACGTTTACTTACGATGCTACGGTATCAACACTTAAAAATTATAATAATACGAGAGGAGCTTTCGAATTTTCCCTGATCAAACAAGGTGTGTTTGATCGTTACAAGGGCAATCGAAGAGAGTCGATGTGCCCGTCATTTAAGACGTATTAGAACAGAACCATGATCTTGAGGATTTTAATGGATTTGGTGGAAAGTTTTTTTCCTAAGGCATTTCAAATAATTATGTTTCCCAATAATCCCAATTAATCTTGTTAATCGTGGTTCTTTTTTTCCGATTTTTACAGCATCATGGATTTAACAATGAGCGAACCTGCAGTGAAGGCGACTCTTACTTCAGAACATATCGAACTTTTTAAGAAAATCTCCGGTGAATCAGCTGTTTTTGTAGATGAAGAATCTCTCCGGCATTATTCTCACGACGAAACCGAAGAACTTAGTTACCTGCCCGAAGTGGTGATCAAGCCACGTACTACGGAGGAAATAAGTGCAATTATGAAGATCTGTAACCGGGATAAAATCCCTGTTACGCCCCGTGGCGCCGGCACTGGCTTAAGTGGCGGAGCCTTACCTCATTTGGGTGGTGTGTTATTGTCAACGGAGAGAATGAATGCCATTCTGCATATTGATGAAAGGAATTTGCAGGTGACAACAGAACCCGGGGTTATTACCGAAACGCTGCAGGATGCGGTAAAAGAAAAGGGTTTGTTTTATCCTCCTGATCCGAGCAGTCGGGGCTCCTGTTTTATCGGTGGAAATATCGCTGAAAACAGTGGCGGACCTAAAGCCGTGAAATATGGTGTGGTGAAAGATTATGTATTGAACCTGGAAATCGTATTGCCTTCCGGTGAAATAATGTGGACCGGTGCTAACGTGTTGAAAGATTCTACCGGTTACAATCTTACGCAGTTGGTAGTCGGTAGTGAAGGAACATTGGGTATTGTAACGAAGATCGTTTTAAAATTAATTCCGCTACCGAAATATGACCTGCTGATGCTGGTCCCTTTTGCTTCTTTGGAAAAAGCAAGCGAAGCAGTCAGTGCTATTTTCCGTGCAGGGTTTACACCAAGCGCTTTGGAGTTGGTGGAAATCGATGCATTGAAAATTACTAGTAAAATGGTAGACAGTTATGCTGTTCCTGTTACCGATGACATCGCCGCTCATTTGATCATTGAAGTAGATGGTAATAATATGGATGTGTTGATGAGTGAGATGGAGCAGATAGCCGAACTGATGGTGCAATATGAAGGTGGTGAGGTGTTTTTTGCAGATGATGCCCAGCAAAAAGCCGAGTTATGGAAACTCAGAAGGCGCACGGCTGAAGCGGTAAAGATAGCCGGCTATACTATTGAAGAAGATGCCGTGGTTCCAAGGGCTGAATTGCCTGCATTGGTTAAAGCTGTGAAAGCCTTAGGTGTTGAACATGGGTTTCATGCTGTTTGTTATGGGCACGCCGGAGACGGTAACCTGCATATCCGGATTCGTAAGGAAGGAACACCGAATAGCTATGGCGATGCTGAGATGACAAAAAGCCTGCGGGCATTATTTGAACTCGTGAAAAATCTGGGTGGAACGATCAGCGGAGAACATGGTATAGGCCTCATTCAAAAACAATACATGGATATTGTATTTAATGATACACAGTTGAAGTTGATGCAGGGGATAAAGAAAGTATTTGACCCGAATAATATCTTAAACGCTGGTAAAATATTTGATGCGTAAAGACTTTTTCGGGCATTCTATTCCCGTTTGAATCGCTGTTAACATGTTGTTTGGATATGCTAAAGATTTTACAAATAGAAATCCATGCAAACTAAACCAACTGGTCTTTCGTTGATCAATAAACAGGTTCATAAAATTTATTGAGGTCTGAAAAGTATTGGGCGGTAAAAGCAATAACAAATAAGCGTATGAAATGAAGCATAATCCGCCAGCTGGCGGACGAGCAATTTATGTCCAAGCGATGAAAATTTTTTATGCAGAATCCGATAGCTATCGGATCCATCTGACCATAAATAAAAATAAAAAATAAACAGATGAAAAAGATTGGCTTTTTTCTTTTCTGTCTTTGTTTTAGTGTGCTATCAGCCTGGGCACAGGATGATGAAGCAGATGAAAAAGGGTTTAAAAAAGAAAATTTATTTACCGGAGGTAGTGTTTCTTTAGCATTTTATAACAATACTTTTTTAGTAGGCGGCAGTCCGGTATTTGGATACAGTCTTACTAACTGGGTGGATTTAGGACTTGTGGTAAATTATAATTACACTTCTTATCGGGATGTTTCTTATTATGGTTCTGATGATAAACTTCGCCAATCTGTTTATGGCGGAGGCTCTTTTATCAGACTATATCCGGTTCGATTTTTATTTGCACAGGCTCAAGTCGAACATAATTTTTTAAGGCAGAAATATATTCCTTCAAATGGGACAGGTTCGACGGTAGAAAAACACGAAGCGAATAGTTTTTTAGTTGGTGCAGGGTACACAACGAATCGTTATGCGGATAACGGACAGCCTTTTTTTTACGTCGCAGTTTTGTTTGATATAGCAAAAGCAGCATACTCTCCGTATACTGATGCCTTTGGTAGAACGATACCTATAGTCAGAGCTGGGGTTCAGGTGCCTTTATTTCAGGGTAGAAATAGAGAGGACTACAAATGATCCAGAAGATCGGAAGGGGCATCAATTACAATTATTCTTTTTTGTGCTTCTTCGTATAAAAAACTTTCTTCCTGCATTTGTTTGATGTGAGCTATTAAATGATTGTAGAAGCCATCGGAGTTTACAATGAAAATAAGCTTGTCATGAATGGATAATTGATTCCAGGTTACCATTTCAAAAAGCTCATCCAGTGTGCCAAAGCCTCCGGGCAGAATAACGGCGGCATCGCAGAGATCATACATTTTCTTTTTTCTTGCATGCATATTGTCTACCACGAATAATTCGGTGATAGAAGTGTGTTGCCTTTCCCATTCCACCAATACCTGTGGAATGACGCCGATTACTTTTCCCCCGTTATTCATCACTTCGTCGGCTATCAATCCCATGATGCCTACATTGCCACCACCATATACCAGTGTGATGCTCTGAGCCGCCATTAATTTTCCGAGCTCAATAGTATGTTGCGAAAAGAGAGGATTCTTTCCAATTTTTGAACCGCAGAAAACCGCAAGTGAACGAATGCCCATAATCCTGTTAATTTGCACAAAGGGAATATAAATTTGGCTATCTTCAAAACCCTGTAATTGCAAAAACAATATTTAACTAAAACATTATTATGTCGGCAGGCTTGTTGTTTTCATTTGTTATCGGATATTTTATTTTATTGCTCGTCGTCGCCTGGTACACCTCCCGTAATTCAAATAATGAATCTTTTTTTATTGGCAACCGGAATAGTAACTGGATGCTGGTAGCCTTTGGAATGATTGGCACTTCGCTTTCAGGTGTCACATTTGTAAGTGTGCCCGGAGGGGTAGGCAGGGAGTCATTTGCTTATTTCCAAATTGTAATCGGTTATGTGATCGGTTACGTTGCTATCGCTTACGTGTTGTTGCCCTTGTACTACAAACTTAATCTTACCTCTATTTATAATTATCTCAGTGAGCGGTTGGGTTTTTATTCTTATAAAACAGGAGCTTCATTTTTTATATTGTCCCGCACCTTGGGCGCCACAGCACGTTTGTATTTAGTGGTAAAAATTTTGCAGGATGCTATTCTTTCAAGCTTTGGCGTGCCGTTTTGGCTTACTACCCTCATCATATTGATCATGATCCTGATCTATACGTACGAGGGCGGCGTAAAGACTATTGTGTTTACCGATACATTACAGACCAGTTTCATGCTTATCGGGCTGATTGTTTGTGTGATTTATATTTTACAGGCGATGGATATGGGTTTTGGTTCCGCTGTTTCTGCCTTGGGTGAACAAGGATATTCAAAAATATTTTTTACCGATCCGCATAGTAAGCTGTTTTTCTTAAAGCAAATACTAGCGGGGGCTTTTATTACCATTACCATGACGGGTATGGACCAGGAAATGATGCAGAAAACTATTTCTGTTAAAACACTAAAAGACTCGCAGAAAAACATTCTCACCTTATCAGGAATAATGGTGGGGGTCATTTTATTATTCCTGTTTCTCGGTGGTTTGCTTTATTTGTACGGAAGTCAGCAAAATATGACGGCCACTGGTGATGCACTGTTTCCTGAGTTGGCGCTGCGTCACATGCCGCCCGTTGTTTCAGTTATATTTATTATTGCACTTATTTCTGCACTATTCCCTAGTGCTGATGGAGCCATCACGGCACTCACCTCTTCTTTTTGTATCGATATATTGGGAATGCAACGAAGGAAAGACTGGACTGATAAGCAAAAGAAATCGATCAGGCAACGGGTGCACCTGACAGTGGCTTTTATTTTCCTGCTTTTTGTGTTGGTGTTTTACAAGGTAAATAATCCAAGCATGATAGGAGTTATATTAAAAGTAGCTGCTTATACCTATGGTCCGTTGCTGGGTCTGTTTACTTTTGGAATCATTACTAAAAGACAGGTGGCTGATAAATGGGTACCCCTGATTTGTGTGGCATCGCCTCTTATCTGTTTTATATTGGATAAATTTCAAAAGCAAATCTTTGGATCTTTCGAGCTGGGGCTCGAATTGTTAATCATTAATGGTTCATTGACATTTATAGGTTTGCTGGCAGTCTCCAAAGAGGCGAAAATAGTCTCTTTAGAAAAACTTTAGATTATGGGAATTTAATTCTATTTGCCAATAATGATCGCCTTCGTGTTTTTTTCTTGTTCAATTTTTGACAAGAAAAAATATTCTTAATAACAATTCTTTTGTAAGGATTAGAATCTTGCTGGGTTGTGTTTATGTGGGTTTATTTGATCAATGAAATTGCGAACATAGATTCGATTAGGTCAATTGTTACGCTGATACTTTTGGCATGTATTATTATGATTGGAGTGCATACTCTTCAAAAAAGATATTTTGTTTTGAAAGATCCGAAATAGCCGGTGACGGCGCATTGATTGGATAGGGCTGATAAATACTGTCAGCCCTATTCTTTTATATGGTAGAGAAGCAGGCAAATTGTTTTAAACGAGGAATTTTACCTTTACCAAAAAAATTACCTTGGATATTATACATCCGGACATTCAGGCATACGCAGAAAAGTATTCAACCGCCGAAGATGATTTACTAAGAGAAATAAATGAATACACGGCTGCCAATCACCGGGAGCATCATATGCTAAGCGGCCACTTGCAGGGAAAACTGCTGGAAATGATCAGCCGCATGATCAGGCCCAGGCGAATTTTAGAGATAGGCACTTTTACGGGTTATAGTGCTCTTTGTCTCGCCAAAGGCCTCGTTGAAGACGGGCAATTACATACCATTGAGCTAAGAGAGCCGGATGCGGCTACAGCTAAGGCTTTTTTCGATCGCTCCCTTTTTGCTGACAAGATAATTTTACACACCGGAAATGCGTTAGATATTGTTCCTTTTATGAGTGAAACCTGGGATTTAGTATTTATTGACGCTGATAAGATTTCATATAAGGAATATTTTAAGATTGTTTTGCCACAGGTGCGGCAAAACGGTTTTATCTTAGCAGATAATATTTTCTTTCATGGTGAAGTAATTGAAAAGGAAGTAAAAGGCAAAAGTGCCAAAGCCATAAAAGAATTTAATGTGTTTATCGCGGAAAGAACAGATATAGACAAGATGATCATTACGTTGAGGGACGGTTTATACCTTATTCGGAAATTATAGATATTATTTTTAATGTTAACTTTTAATTAATAAACTTTCTTCTTATCTCATGCAAAACATTCGATTTCTCTTCTCTTTTGTCTTTCTTATGGCTTGCCTGGTCAGCAATGCCCAGAACCCTGACATTATCCGCAACTACATAAATACCTATCGTGAAACGGCCATTGCAGAAATGCAAAGAACGGGAGTACCTGCCGCCATTAAGTTGGCACAGGGAATACACGAGACAACAGCCGGTACCAGTGATTTGGTCCGCCGATCCAATAATCATTTTGGAATAAAATGTAAGTCAAACTGGACCGGAGAATCGGTAAAGCATACGGATGATGCGCCCCATGAATGTTTTCGTAAATATGATGATCCTGCTCAATCTTACCGGGATCATTCGGATTTTTTGAGAGGAAGCAGCCGTTATGCCTCTTTATTTGCATTGGACCCGCTGGACTATGAGGGCTGGGCATATGGACTGAAAAAAGCAGGCTATGCCACCAATCCCAGGTATCCCCAAATTATTATAAAGTTGATTGAGACATATCAATTGCAGGATTACACCCTGATTGCAATGGGTAAAATGTCTCCCAAAGAAGATATGATCGCACAATCGGACGGCGGAGAAAAACACGGTGATGGAGTTACAACTGCTTCTGCTGTTACCCGACCGGTGAGAAGGATGAAACAAGCTATCGATTATCCAAGCGGAGAATTTAAAATTAACGAGACAAAAGTTATTTATGCCCTCGCCGGAACGCCTGTTTTAGCCATTGCTGACCGCTACAATATTTCATTGTCCAAAATATTTGAGTTTAATGATTTGGATGAGTCTGAGACCATACAAAATGATCAGCTAATTTATCTTCAGCGTAAAAGGAAAACAGGAAATAATGAATTTCACATTGTAGCTGAAGGCGAAACCATCCAGGATATTGCCCGTGAAGAAGCTATCCGCATGGAGTCCTTATTAGAATATAACCATCTGAAAAGCCATATGCAGCCTGCTGTAGGCGAGCAACTGTATTTGCGTAAAAAGGCGCCGGCAATGCCCAGGCTGGCCAAAAATGAGATCTAGCTTCCCCGCCAGTTTCAATCTGGTTTATAGTGATGTTTAAAATTTATCTGCAGGTTCTGCATGAACTGTAATAATATTGTTCCAGTTTTGTAAATCCTCGAACCAGAAACCCGCAATAAATATGTCAGACGTCAAAGTACATGATAAGTCGTTTGTTACTTATCTCTCCGAAGAAACAATCCTGCAAAAGGTGAAAGAAATGGCTGCTGCAATAAATAAAGATTATGCTGGTAAACGACCCTTTTGTGTTGCGATATTGAATGGGTCCTTCATGTTTGCTTCTGATCTGTTCAAGCACCTGACGATCGATGCCGAGATTTGTTTCATCAAGCTGGCTTCATACAAGGGGATGAAGTCAAGCGGTAATATTGTTACCTCAATTGGCCTGGATGAGGATCTGTATGATAAGGATGTCATCATTGTGGAGGATATCGTTGATACCGGTAAGACACTGCATAATTTTCTTCCCCGTTTGTTACACCAGCAACCCCGTTCTTTAAAGATAGCTACCTTGTTGCACAAGTCAGAAGCAACGGAGTATCCGCTTACATTGGACTATATCGGGTTTGATATTCCTAATAAGTTTGTGGTAGGGTATGGACTCGATTATGACGGACTGGGGCGTAACCTAAAAGAAATTTACCAGGTGGTGTAAAAATTGGGTTGCCAGTTACCGGTAACCCGTTGCCGGTTTGCAAGCCATTAACGAACCTTGTTCTGATGAGTTGTATCTTGTATCTTGTAACCGGAAACCAGTATCCGATAACCAGAAACCGGTAAAGTACTATCTACCTTGAAGGCCGCTTTCTATATACTACTAAGCCTTTTGATTAGCTTGCCTTGTAAAAGCCAGCAATACTATTTGCGTGGTGAAGTAAAGGATGAGTCTGGCAACAATCTTCAAAATGTTACCATTTTACATTTACGTACGGGGTATATCTATAAAAGCGGATCGGTAGGATCGTTTGGTATAGGAGTCAATCAAAAGATTGATACGTTTAATTTTTCATTGGATGGATACAAGCCGGAGAAGGTCGTGGCGAATGCGGATAATTATCTCACCGTACAACTGAAGTTAGCACCTGCCAATCGTACTACGGCAAGAACAAACAAGCTTTTATCTTTTACAAAGGGCATGGCCAAAGAAGATCAGAGAAAATGGTTTGCAGGAGATGAGACTTATGCCAGCATTGTAGAGAACAAATTTGTCAACACCAACCGGTTTCCCAGCACAGGTATATCGCTGAATATTGACAGGGCCTCTTATAGTAACATCCGCCGATTTATTTCTGGTAATTCGTTTGTCCCCCCGGATGCGGTGCGCATTGAAGAAATGTTGAATTATTTTAACCTGAATTATACTGCACCTAAGAGAAATGATTTATTTCATATCAAAACTCAATTGACCTCCTGTCCATGGAACCCGGCTAACCGTTTATTTTATATCGACCTTTCCGCCAGGAAGTTAAACCTGGATAATCTTCCGCCCACTCAGCTTGTTTTCCTGATAGATGTTTCCGGTTCGATGGATATGACCAACAGGCTACCGTTATTAAAATCTGCTTTCAGGTTAGTAGTGAATAATCTCAGGGCTAAAGATTCGGTTGCAATAGTAGTGTATGGTGGTATCACCGGCATTATGTTGAACACTACCTGTGGTGCCGAAAAGGAAAAAATTTTGCAAGTGATTAATGAGTTAACCCCCGGTGGCGCTACGCCTGGTGAATCAGGTATCAGCCTAGCTTACAGCCTTGCCAAAAGACATTTTATTGTCGGAGGAAATAATAGGGTGATATTAGCCACTGATGGCGATTTCAATGTTGGCCTAAAAACAGAAGAGGAGCTGGATGAATTAATATCCCGCAACAGGGAATCGGGCATTTATCTTACTTGTCTCGGTGTTGGTATGGGGAATTATAAGGATTCCAAAATTCAAACACTGTCCCGAAAGGGGAATGGCAATTTTTCTTACCTGGATAACTTCGCGGAAGCTGAAAAAGTATTGATGAAAGAGTTTACTCAGACACTATATTCAGTAGCAGATGACGCTTATATGAATATTGAGTTCAACCCCAATTATGTTAAACAATACAGGCTATTGGGTTTTGACAACAAGGTAGGGGCGTTGAATGATACATCTGCGGTAGTAGAAGGCGGTGAAATTGGCTCTGGCTACTCAATGATGGGGATTTTTGAAATTGAGTCCAATGATGCGGATACGGTGGCCATTGAAAAATTCGCCCAGGTCAAACTGCACTACAAATTGCCAAACGACACAGCCAATAAAGTTTTTACCTATAACTGTCCATATGATTTCATGGACTTTTCCGAATTAGACAGGAGCTACCGTTTTTCGGCAGCCGTGGCAATGTTCGGGTCTTTACTTCGTTCATCATCATTTACGAAAAATGTTACGTGGAATGATGTGCTTCTGTTAGCCACAGCGTCTGCCAATCCCAATGAATTGCTGCAAAAAGAATTTGTTTCCCTGGTGACGCAGGCAAAGGCCCTGTATTCAAAGACCAAAAAGAAAAAAAACAAAAGTGACTCGGACTAATTTATTGGGTCATAGCAGAAAATAAAAAAGGTTGACAGATATCATGTCAACCTTTCGTTTTATTTCGACAAAGTTCTATTAATGGTGATGGTGTTGATGTTCTTCAACCATCTTGGTGAAATCTTCAGCACTGATCTCTTTATCCGTTGGATTTACTTTTGTTTCGGCCCATTCAAATATCTTTTGTGTCTGGATGCGGTTGTAAGCATCTTCAACATATTTGCGGTCCTTCATCATTTTTTCTACATAGTCATTTACCCAGGGTTGATCCTGTGCGTCTGTTCCCATGCCGCCCATGTAACCAAATAATTGTTGTTTGGCAAATGCACGGATATCTTCGGGATCTACCTGGATGCCATTTTCCTGTACTATTTTATCAGTGATCAATGTCCATTTCAACTGGTTCAGAAAAGTTGGGAACTCCTTTTCTACTTGTTCATCTGATTTGCCACTTTGTTCTTCGGCTGAAGGATCACCCTGTGTCTTTACCCATTTTTTCAAAAATCCTTCGGGAAACGGGATAGTTGTATGATCGGTCAATTCATGAAATACCTGGTCGTGAATTTGATTTTTAGCCTGGTTATCCCAATAAGCCTGTATTTCTTCCTTTATCTTGTTGCGAAAATCTGCTTCAGTTTTTACATCCTGGCTGGGATAAAGTTGGTTGAAAAACTCTTCGTTCAATTCTTTTTTTTCTAAAAGACCAATCTTGGTGATCTGAATTTTGAAATGTCTCTGCGCTGCTGTCGGGTCATTTTTATCAAGACCCAAATCGCTCAAAATAGCCTCGAGTTCTTTTTCCTCAAATGCATTGTCTAATTGTACAATGATGAAGTCAT
Organism: Terrimonas alba; assembly: GCF_042434975.1. Taxonomy (NCBI): domain Bacteria; kingdom Pseudomonadati; phylum Bacteroidota; class Chitinophagia; order Chitinophagales; family Chitinophagaceae; genus Terrimonas; species Terrimonas alba. Next base: position 119,881 of record NZ_JBHMQM010000007.1, on the reverse strand, counting down.
TGGTAACTTTTCCTATCAGGTTGCCCCTAAAGTCGGGTTTAAAATATTTTACCAACAGGGAATTGTCTTTTGTAATACCGTTTTCAATGGCATTGCCATTTTCATCTACTTCAGTAAAAATAATATTCAGAACGTTGTCTTCAACTGCTATTGTATCCTGGTCCTTCATGTTGCCATAGCGGTTTTGAAGGCGGGCAATTTCATTGCCGATCATTTCATCGGTTACCTTAACAACATATCTTGTTGTTTTGGCAGTGCCCAAATCGGCTAGTTGAAATTCGGGTTTCATCCCAATTTCAAAATGAAAAGTATAATCAGCAGGATTGTTTACATCCAATTGACGAATATCAGTTTCCAACGGCAGCGGCTGAGCAAAAATGTTCAATTTATCATTTTGCAAATAGCCGATTAGTTCACGGTCAACAGAGCGGAGTACTTCATCAGTAAAAAGGGAAGGTCCGTACATTTTTTTGATGAGGCCGGCCGGCACCATTCCTTTACGAAAACCCGGGATGTTTGCTTTTTTGCTGTATTCTTTTAGTGCCTTTTCAAAAGAAGGCAGGTAATCTGTTTTTTCGAGCTTCACGGTCAGCTTTTCATGCAGCAAGCCGATATTTTCTTTTGTAACTGTTGCCATATAGAAAGTTTAAAAAGTTTAAAAGTTTAAGGGTTTAAGGTTCATCCCGTTCAGCGATTCTGAAAGGAAAAAGTGCTGTGGTCAGACCTTTTAAACTTTTGAACTTTAAACTCTTAAACTTTTCAGTGCGGGTGGAGGGACTCGAACCCCCATGCCTTGCGGCGCCAGATCCTAAGTCTGGTATGTCTACCAATTTCACCACACCCGCGAAGAATGTTTAACAGGTAAAATAAGTTCCAGAAGTTCCAGAAGTTTGTTAACCCATTTAACCTCTTAAACCTATGAAACCTTTTGAACCTTGAAAACGGGTTGCAAATGTAGGGCATTTATTTTCATCAAGTACAGAATTGTCAGACTATTATGAGTTGATTTATAATTTTCTGTAGCAGCCATTTATCTTACTGCCTGTAATTCAGTAAATTCGTTTCGAAAGCTATAGTGTAATGGAAACTGTTGAAAAAACGCCCAAATATAATTTGAATGACGAGCAGGAGCGAAAATTGATTCTTCGTGAATACCGTTCCCTGATGAGATCCCTGAAGGCTAAAATCAAGCCAGGGGACAAGGAGTTGCTTCGTACTGCCTTTGAAATGTCGGTAGACGCACATAAAACAATGCGCAGGAAAAGCGGCGAACCCTATATTCTCCACCCGTTGGCCGTGGCCAAGATCTGCGTTGAGGAAATAGGTCTTGGTGTCCGTTCCACCATCTGCTCACTTTTACATGATACGGTGGAGGATACAGATATTTCGCTGGAAGATGTAGAACGGGAGTTTGGCCAGGAAATAGCCAGGATAGTCGATGGTTTGACCAAGATCTCCAATGTCATTGATATCAACGGCTCGCAGCAAGCCGAGAATTTCAAAAAAATACTGATGACCCTGACGGATGATCCGCGGGTAATCCTTATAAAACTCGCCGATCGGCTTCACAACATGCGGACGCTTGAAAGCATGAAGCGGGAAAAGCAGTTAAAGATTTCCTCTGAAACAGTTTATGTATATGCGCCCTTGGCTCACCGGATGGGCCTTTATACGATTAAAACCGAAATGGAAGATCTGGCCATGAAGTACATGGAGCCGGAGATATACAAGGATATCGCTCAAAAACTGGCCGAGACCAAAAGAGAACGATCCAAATATATCAACGAGTTTATCCGGCCACTGAGGGAAAAATTGGAAAAAGGCCATTTCAAATTTGAAATATATGGCCGTCCTAAAAGTATACATTCCATTTCCAACAAAATGAAAAAAAAGGGAGTGGACTTTGAGGAAGTGTATGACCTGTTTGCCATCCGGGTTATTTTAGATTCGCCACCCGAACGTGAAAAAGAGGATTGCTGGAAAGTTTATTCGATGATCACGGATGAGTATACACCGTCCCCTGAACGCCTGAGAGACTGGTTGAGCAACCCGAAATCAAATGGGTACGAGGCGCTCCATACAACCGTGATGGGCCCCCAGGGTAAATGGGTGGAAGTACAGATCCGTACTAAAAGAATGAATGAAATAGCCGAGAAGGGACTTGCGGCCCACTGGAAATATAAAGAAGGAGCAGCTGATGAAAGCCGCTTCGATAAATGGTTCCAGCAGATTCGGGAAGTGATCACCAACCAGGAAACAGATAGCATCGACTTTCTCCAGGATTTCAAGACCAGCTTTCTTGCCGAGGAGATATATGTATATACGCCAAAAGGCGATGTAAAAATGTTGCCGGTCAACTCAACAGCGCTTGACTTTGCATTTTCCATACATAGCGCCATTGGTGTAAAGACTATTGGCGCCAAGGTGAATCATAAATTGGTCCCGATCAGTCATAAGCTACGAAGCGGGGATCAGATAGAAATTATCACCAGTAATAAACAAAAACCATCGGAAGACTGGTTGAGTTTTGTTGTAACCGCTAAGGCAAGAGGGCGGATTAAGGATGCATTAAAAGAAGAGAAAAAGAAAATTGCTGACGAGGGAAAATATGCTGTTCAGAGAAAACTGGAAGGAGTAGGCGCAGTGGTAAATCAGCACAATATTGACGAGTTGGTTCATTTTTATAAGCTGCAATCGCATTTGGACTTGTTTTACCAGGTCGCTATCAAAAATATCGACTTAAAAGAGATCAAGGATTTTAAAGTCGTAGGCGACAAAATAGAAGCTCCACGACCTGTTAAGACAATACAGGAATTCAAACAGGAGATAAGCCCGTTTCAACAAACAGGCTCAAAGAAAGACGCTGAACTCATCATTTTTGGTGAAAGCAGTGATAAGATTGTTTATAACCTGGCTAATTGTTGTAAGCCAATACCCGGGGATGATGTGTTTGGGTTTATTACAACAGGTAAAGGCTTAACTATTCATCGGACCAATTGTCCCAATGCCGCCAAATTGCTCGCTAATTACGGTCACCGGGTAGTCAAGACAAAATGGGCTAAAAATAAAGAGATATCATTCCTTACGGGCTTAAAAATTGTCGGATTGGATGATGTTGGAGTTGTAAATAAGATTACCAGCCTTATTTCCGGTGATTTGCGTATTAATATTGCGGCATTGACGATTGAAGCAAAAGAAGGCTTGTTCAAAGGAAACATCAAATTATATGTTCATGACCGGGAGGAATTGGAGACTTTGGTCCAAAGCCTGAAAAACTTACCGGGTATTGAGTCCGTAGAGCGATATGATACCGAGGATATACCACATGGTTGATTTGTTTAGAGGCCTCTGTCATTTTTAACGTTAGTAAGTAATTTCCAATTGGGTATAAATATTATCAAAGCCATGGGATTTTTTTCGGTGGCTTTTTGTCGACAGCGTATTTTTGCGCCGGCCAAAAGGTCCAGATAAAAAAATATAACCAAACCCAATTATGGTAGATGTAATACTAGGCCTCCAATGGGGCGATGAAGGAAAAGGAAAGATCGTTGATTATTTCGCTAAAGATTATGATGTTATAGCAAGGTTCCAGGGAGGTCCCAACGCCGGTCATACTTTGTATATAGGGGATAAAAAAGTTGTCCTGCACCAAATACCCTCTGGTGTGTTTCATAGTGACAAACTGAACCTGATTGGTAATGGTGTAGTGCTGGATCCGATAACGCTGAAAAGAGAATGCGAAACTGTGGCTGGTTTTGGCGTTGATCTGCGCAAGACGCTTTTTATTTCTGAAAGAGCGCACCTGATTTTGCCAACACATAGAGCATTGGACAAAGCTTCTGAATCATCTAAGGGCAATCAAAAAATTGGCTCGACATTGAAGGGAATAGGGCCAACCTATATGGATAAAACAGGAAGAAATGGCCTGCGTGTCGGTGACATACTGGATAAAAATTTTACAACAGCTTACATAAAACTGAGGTTAAAGCACCAACGGTTGTTGGATAACTATGCATTTGATGAAGATATTGCGGCGTGGGAAGAAGAGTTTTTTGAAGCGTTAGAATTTCTGAAAGAACTCAATATTGTAAATGGTGAATACTTTATCAATGAACAATTGAAAGCCGGTAAAAAAGTACTGGCTGAAGGAGCCCAGGGCAGCATGCTGGATATTGATTTTGGAACATTCCCTTTTGTTACTTCTTCTAATACTATTTCTGCCGGTGTCTGCAATGGGCTAGGCATAGCGCCGCAAAAAATCGGTGAAGTGATTGGGATAACTAAAGCTTATTGTACCCGGGTGGGGGGCGGTCCTTTTCCAACAGAGTTGGATAATGAATTGGGTGAAGAACTGAGAAAAGCGGGAAATGAATTTGGAGCAACGACAGGTCGTCCCCGTCGCTGCGGCTGGATCGATTTGGTGGCTCTTCGTTTTGCCTGCATGATCAATGGCGTTACAAAAATTGTGATGACAAAAGCAGACGTGCTGGATGAGTTTAAAGAACTGAATGTTTGTACGAGCTATAATATCAATGGGAAGGAAACGACGGAAATTCCTTTTCGCCTTGATAAAGTAGCTTTAGAGCCGGTGTATAAGAAATTTCCAGGTTGGGATATTCCCAGCAGCACAGCAAAAAAACTGGAAGAGCTGCCGGCAACCATGAAGTCATATATAAGTTTTATCAATGAATATTTAGGTGTGGATGTGCGATATATATCCAACGGACCTGGCCGGGACCAGATTATTTTTGTAGATTAATAGGCGCAGAATTTTTTATAAAAAAAATTTGGTCAATTAAAAAGTTCGCTGAAATTTTACACTTATAACCCTAGCTTACTATGGCATCGAAATCCGATAAGGAAAAAAAAGTTACAGGTAAAGCACCTGCAGATTCGTCTAAAGCATCAGCTAAGAAAGAGTCTTCAAAACCAAAGAAAAAAGAAGTTGAAGACGATGATGATGAGCTTGAAGAGGAGGTGGAAGAAACTACATCAAAAAAAGGTGGCAAGGCATCGTCATCTAAAAAAGGTAAAAATGATGATGACGACGATGATGATGACGACGACGATATTGATGAAAAAGATGATTGGGATAAGGTAGAGGAAGAGGAAAACTGGGATCCTGATTTTGCTGAGTTTGATGTGCCAAAATCCAAAGGCAAAAAAGTAACCGGCCCGGCTAAAAAAGGAGGATTGGATGATGATGACGATTTCAAGGTAGATGATGAATTCAAGGACATGTTCAATGATACTGATGATTTCAGCGACGATGATGATGATTATTAATTGAATTTCGTTTCATCTGATCAAGTAAACTATTCTGACTAATTCTATATTTCAGATCACGGACTTCAGGTTATTGAAGAAAAAAGTGTTGAACTGGTTACAACAGTTCAACACTTTTTGTTTTTTGGATAATCATCAGTATCATATCCGGCCTCACACCGAAGAGTGCCTGGCAGCGGCAGGTGTTAAAAACAAATTTGATGCAGGGCTGTCACCAGATCCATTAAATGATCTTCAAAATTTTATTGAGGGATCAAAAGCAAAATGGCTTTTCGGTCATCTCAATTATGATTTTAAAAACGTACTGACAAAAAGTATCTCTTCCCATCCGGATCATATTCGTTTCCCCGAAGCTTTTTTCTTCGAGCCATCTATTTTTATTCGGATTAGCGAAAAAGAAATAATCATCGGGGCGGAGGATCCGGAATTAATCTTTTCACAAATAAACAGCACTGAAATCGTTTCAAAGGGGCTGGAAAAAGTTCAGGTCAACAGCCGGATCGGGAAGGAAGAATACCTGTCAATCATCAGGCGATTGCAACAACATATTTTGCGGGGCGATTGCTATGAAATAAATTTTTGCCAGGAGTTTTTTGCTGAGAACGTTCAAATAAATCCGGCAGAAGCTTATTTAAGATTGAGCGACGTGTCGCCTAATCCATTTTCCGCTTTATATCGCTTAGATGACAAATGGCTGATATGTGCCAGTCCTGAACGCTTTTTAAAAAAGCAGGGAAACCAAATATTGACGCAACCGATAAAAGGTACTTCGCAAAGAGTGAGGGAAAATTCAGTACAGGATATAAAAGCAAAACAAAAACTTTATAATAGTGCAAAAGACCGGTCTGAAAATGTAATGATCGTTGACTTGATGCGTAATGATCTCTCCAAAATATGTGAAGAAGGCTCAGTGCAGGTTGATGAATTGTATGGTATCTATTCCTTTCCACAGGTGCACCAAATGATTTCAACGATCACTGGTCAATTAAAAAATGATATTTCGTTTACGGATATTCTCAAGGCAACATTTCCAATGGGATCAATGACAGGAGCGCCAAAGAGAAAAGTGATTGAACTGATCGAGCTATATGAAAAAACAAAGCGGGGTATTTTTTCCGGTGCTGTTGGGTATATAACACCTTCTGGTGATTTCGATTTCAATGTTGTCATAAGAAGCATCATGTACAATAATTCGGATAGATATCTTTCTTTTCAAACAGGATCAGGAATAACTTTTTATAGTGATGCAGAAAAAGAGTGGGAGGAATGCTTATTGAAGGCATCTGCGATCAAAGAAATTTTTAACACAAAATAATATAGCCCTACTCTGTGTAAAAAATTACCACTAATTCCCCTTTCTGTCTTTGATCAAATACTCCCATTTAGAACAAACAAATACATAAACGGGAATCACCTAAGCAATAATACGCTGACTAATCTTCACTTGTGACATTAAGTCCTGAAAGAAGTGAAACTCATTTGAGTATACAGGCAACAATTACTTAATAAAAGCTATTGGTATGATGTTTGGATAATGGGGTTATTATTAAATAGAAAAGTATGAAACAAATCAAAAATTGGCTAACTGCTACTTTGGCATTCGCCGTACTTGCCACAGGTTGTAAGAACATGAATAAAACACAGAAAGGAGCTGTAATCGGAACGGCAGGTGGCGCCGCTGCAGGTGCAGTAATTGGTAAAGCTGCCGGCAATACTGCATTAGGTGCCATTATTGGTGCAACAGTTGGAGGTGTTACAGGTGCTGTGATCGGTAGAAAAATGGATAAGCAGGCAGAAGAAATCAAGAATGAAGTGCCTGGTGCAAAAGTTGAACGGGTAGGTGAAGGCATAGTAGTTGAATTCAGCAGTGCCGTATTATTTGGATTTGATCAATCAAGCCTTTCATCAAAAGCGGAATCGACATTGGGTGATTTAATCAAAATTTTGAATAAATATCCGGATACAGACCTGGAAATCCAGGGACATACCGATAATACGGGAACCGATAAGTATAATCAAAGTTTATCCGAAAGAAGGGCATCAACTGTCGCTAATTACCTAACCAATCATGGTATTGCTTTGGAAAGAGTAAAGACAGTAGGCTTTGGAGAGGCGACGCCTAAATACAGCAATGATACAGAAAGTGGCAGGGCGCAAAATCGCCGGGTAGAATTTTTGATCACTGCTAATGAAAAAATGAAGAGTGATGCAAAAAAAGAAGCAGGTAATTAATAACACGATAGAATGGCCAAATGATTTTTTAATCTAAAACAACACTAATGAAAACAACAAAAATTTGCGCGGTAGCAATTGCTTCATTGTTAACAACCGGCATATTTGCACAGCAAAAAACAACTTTTGGTATCCGTGCAGGCGTAAATTTTCAAAATTTAAATGGTAAGGACGCTGAAGGAGACAAGATGGACGGAAAATTAACTACAGGTTTTAATGCAGGCGTTAACGCTGAAATTCCTGTCGGTATAGATTTTTATCTGCAGCCAGGCTTACTTTACACCACCAAGGGAGCCAAATATGAGTTGGTAGGCGGAAGCGACGACTTGAAGAAAACTATATCATACATAGAGTTGCCAGTCAACTTTTTATATAAGCCAGAATTAGGTGAAGGAAGAATGTTACTTGGTTTTGGTCCTTACGCAGCCTATGCTGTTGGGGGCAAAAATAAAATTGGCGATTCCAAATCAGATATTGAATTTGGCGATGCACCGTCTGAGTTGAAAAGATTTGATGCCGGAGCAAATCTTTTAGCTGGTTATGAATTCAGTAATAAGTTATCTTTTCAACTAAATGCTGGTCTTGGATTGGTTAACATTAACAACCGCCCCACGGGCGATTCCAAATCAACAATGAAGAATACCGGTTTTGGCGTTTCATTAGGCTACCGCTTCAATTAATTTAGTTGGATTTGATGCTAATAAAAAAGGTTGTCACAGTTGACAACCTTTTTTATTAAGTGTAGAAATTTTATTTTTTAGAAAAGGAGTAATTGATCGAAATAGTTCTTCCTTCAAAGTTTACGTTCGATCTTAGGGACAGGTTTGCATCCGAGGCTGATATTATGTTGAACTTATAGCCTTCTGAAATGTCTTTTGCTTTCACACCTCCGGGAAGTCTTTTATATTGTAATATCGTTTGACCATTTTCAATCCTGTACGACCAAACAATGTTTCTTTCGCCTGGTGTGCAACCGTTATTAGCGGAAGAAATGGTATAAGACCCATTTCCATTATTTGGAAAAACCCAGGTGCTGCCCTTCAGGCAATTTTCATCTCCCTCATCCAGTAAGGTCAGTTTAATATTTTGCCCCTGCGGCAGTCCATCATAAGTAACATTATTTAACACCCAGGTTCCCTTTACATCATCCCGGCTGGCGGTAGCCACTGCTTTTTTGGAAGAAGAGCAGGAAGAAGAAAGAATAATTATACCTGCCATAAAAGGAATTGTCCATTTTAATTTGCTTTGTACCATAAGACTTGTTTTAATAAAAAATAATTCTTGACTAACACAGGAAATATTGTGCCTGATTTGGGCAGCGAAAATAAAAAACCGGTTTATCATGATAAACCGGTTTTTTACTATAGAATTTTGAGATTAATGTGGTGTTGAGGAAGATACAGCATCAGGGTTTAGTAAAAGCTGGATAGATTCTGCCAGAATATCGTTTTTCTTTGTTCTGAAAACATCCATTTTTTCAGATGGCAACCGCAATTCATACTTTCCGTTTGAAGCAATCATGTTATCAAAATCCGGATTGATCTTCTGGAAAGAAGCAAGGTCCATTTCAATATGTTTTACAATCACGGAAGCATTATAACGTCCATTGATTGTTTGGGCAATCGAGCCAGTCAGGTCAACTTTCACCGGGGTGGTATTATTTGCCAATAAAAAATTGGCCGCTTCTTTTTTAGTGAGTGTAGTAATACCACCTTCACCTTCCATGATATAATGCGTTGCAATAAATTTTTTCACATGCTTTCTTGACTCTGCGGGCAGGTATTTTTGCAATTTCCAAAAATCACGACTACCACTTCTTTTGATCGCCGAATTCACATTTCCGGGTCCCCCATTGTAGGCGGCAATAACCAACAGCCAATCGCCATATATTGAGAACAGGTTAGTCAAGTATCGGGAAGCTGCATGCGTACTTTTATAAATATCTCTCCTCTCATCCACTTTACGGTTGATTCTTAGGCCAAGGTTTCTCGCAGTGGCGGGCATCAATTGCCAGGGGCCAACAGCACCAGCCCATGATTTTGCATTTGATTTAAGATTTGACTCTATTACGGCGAGGTATTTCAGTTCTGCAGGCAGCCCGTGTTTTGCCAGGATATTATCCATCATGTCAAAATAAGGCTTACCCCAACCTTTCATCTTTTCCATGGATTTGCCAAATTTTTCCATGTAATCCTCAACAAAACTAAGCGCCAAAGGATTAAGCTGCTCAACGCTAACGCCGGTTGACGTGGCTGACGTAACAAAAAGATCTTTGAAATCTTCCTTTGGATTTCTTGCAGCAATAATTTCGGTAGCCAGGGAATCTTTTAATTGAATATCAACAGTATCGGAAATGAGGAATGTAACATTTAACCGGTTTTCATTCCGGGCAAAGGCTGAAGTGGCAATAGAGACAATGCAGATAATACAAATAAATCCAAGTTGTTTTAACATCAATCACAGCGATTTAGATTACAGCCTCATCCGCAACAAGGCGGAATTCAGTCACAAATACGGTTTCGGCAGGATTATATCACTCGTCCATTTATTGCATTAGCTCGTTCGAGATGCGGAGCAAAGCTAACTCATTAAAGCGATTGGACATGACTTGCACGCCAAAAGGCATGCCATTTGTGTGTCGGAAGAGAGGAAGGGAGATTGCCGGAATACCCACTAAATTAGCCATAACGGTATAGATATCAGCCAGGTACATGGCAATTGGGTCGTCCATTTTCTCCCCAATTTTAAACGCTGTAGAAGGCGTTGTGGGCAGGAAAATGAAGTCAAACTCCTTGAAGATCAACTGAGTTTGGTTAAATAACAATTTTCTAACTTTTTGAGCCCTGGTAAAGTAAGCGTCGTAGTAGCCAGCACTTAATACAAAGGTGCCAAGCATGATTCGTCGTTTGACCTCCTTGCCAAAGCCAGTTGACCTTGTTTCTTTATAAAGTTCATTAAGGTCCGATCCAGGCTTGTTAGCCCGGTAGCCAAATTTAACACCATCGTAGCGGGACAGATTGGATGAAGCCTCAGCAGTAGTTAAGACATAATACGCCGGGACAATGTGGTCCAGCAGGTCAAACTTAACGGCTTTAACCTCATGTCCCTGATTTTTCAATTGCTCCAACAGATCGTTGATGTGTTCCGAAATCTCAGTATCCAGGCTCGGGTGGTCAAGCGCCTCGGGAAAGTAGGCAATTCGATACTTTTTATCGCTGGTTAAATTTTTTGAATAGCTTTCAACGGGTCGATGAGAAACGGTACTATCGCAGTCATCAGCTCCGGCCATTATTTCCAGTGCAAGAGCGATGTCCGGTATGTTCTTTCCAAAAATTCCGATTTGGTCAAAAGATGAAGCATAAGCAATCAGGCCATAACGGGATATTCTTCCGTAGGTAGGTTTTAAACCAATAATTCCACAGAGATCCGCCGGTTGCCGCACTGACCCGCCGGTATCACTGCCCAATGAGAGCATACAGAGGTCTGCCTGTACAGCCACTGCTGATCCGCCTGAAGATCCGCCGGGAATTTTTGTTTCGTCGAGAAAGTTTAACACTTTGCCATACGCCGAGTTCTCGTTGGTAGAGCCCATGGCAAATTCATCGCAGTTGAGGCTGCCGATGATGATAGCTTCCTCTGCCAATAGTTTTTCAATCGCTGTGGCGGAGTAGATGGAGGTAAACCCTTTTAAAATTGTAGATGCGGCCGACAGTGGGTGATCTTTATAAGCGATCACATCTTTAATGCCGATAACAACGCCGTGTAATTTTTTTGTTGGCTTGCCGGCTTTTCTTTGTTCGTCCAGTGCCCTGGCTTTTTCGATCGCTTCCTGTTCAAATACATGAACGAAAGCATTTAAATGCCGGGTAGCATCTATTTGCTGTAAGTAATGTTCAACAGCCTGCAAACAGGAAACCTGTCCTTCCTTTAACGAGGAATGATATTGATCAATAGAAGAAAATTCAAACAAAAGTGGTTACTCTTTTTTCAATGAAGTAAGGGTAGATAAAGCAGGAAGATCAAATTCTTTAGGAAGAAGCTTTTAGATCATTAGTGCTTTCTTCTATTTCTTTCTTCACATTACTTTTGGCATCATTGAATTCACGAACACCTTTGCCCAGTCCTCTCATTAATTCAGGAATTTTACGGCCACCAAACAACAGCAAAACGATAATCAGGATGATGATGATTTCGTTTGTTCCTAACACTCCTAACAGATCTGCATGTATCATGATAATAACAAATTAGACTTCAAAGATAGGAAAATAGTATCTCCAAATACAAACGATAAATAATTACAACAGGATGTGGTGAAAACGAAAAATCCCCCATAGAAGAGGGGGATTTTTATAATATGTTAATGACTTATTTCGCTGTTTCAGTCGCCATGCGTTTCTCACGAATCCTGGCACTTTTACCACTGCGTTTACGCTGATAGAAAAGCTTAGCACGACGCACATCACCTGTTTTATTCAAAATAATGGAGTCAACATTGGGAGAAGAAAATGGAAACACCCTCTCAACGCCTACACCATCAGAAATTTTACGTACAGTGAAGCTGGCTGTGAAACCGCTTCCTTGTTTTTTGATCACATCGCCTTTAAAAGACTGAATACGTTCTTTGTTACCCTCGATGATCTTATAGTTTACGGTAATATTATCACCTGCCTTGAAAGCGGGAAATTCTTTCTTGCTGCTCAACTGCTCATGTACAAATGCTATGGCGTTCATGACTCTTATTTTTAAGGAGGGCAAAGGTAACGGTCAACAATAGATTAACCAAATTTGAACCGATCTTATTTTAAAGGCACAAGGTACAAGAAAAAAACAAGGCACAAGATCAGAATCGTTCTTTTCCTGTGCCTTGAAAGTTTGTGTCTTGTATCTTAGTCGTTTATCTGGCAATGTTCACGGCCCTTTTTTCCCGGATAACCGTCACTTTTATCTGGCCCGGGAAAGTCATTTCAGTTTGAATCTTTTGGGCTATTTCAAAAGAAAGCTTGTCAGAGTCCCCATCCGTAACTTTTTCAGATTCAACAATAACTCTCAATTCACGTCCCGCCTGGATAGCATAGGCCTTTTCAACACCGGGATAGGTCATGGCGAGGTTTTCAAGGTCTTTAATACGTTGCAGGTATTGCTGCATAATCTCTCTCCTGGCGCCGGGTCTTGCACCGCTGATGGCATCGCAGGCCTGAACAATGGGAGAGATCACATATTGCATTTCCATTTCATCATGGTGGGCCCCAATAGCATTTACAACAGCCGGGTTTTCGCCGTATTTTTCTGCGAGTTTGGCTCCTAGCAAGGCATGGCTCAATTCACTTTCCTCATCCGGCACTTTTCCGATATCATGTAAAAGACCAGCACGTTTGGCGAGTTTAGGATTCAGTCCGAGTTCGGCAGCCATGGTAGCACATAAATTGGCTGTTTCACGGCTGTGCATCAACAAGTTTTGGCCATAGGAAGAACGGAAGCGCATCCGGCCCACCATTCTAACCAGCTCTTTATGAAGACCGTGAATACCTAATTCAATCACCGTTCTTTCCCCGATTTCCATTACCTGCTCTTCAATCTGTTTGCGGGTTTTTTCAACCACTTCTTCAATCCGTGCAGGGTGAATCCGGCCGTCGGCCACCAATCTTTGTAGGCTCAGACGGGCTATTTCGCGGCGGAGTGGATCAAAGCTTGAAAGAATAATAGCTTCAGGAGTATCATCCACAATCAGGTCAACGCCAGTTGCTGCTTCAAGGGCACGAATATTTCGTCCCTCACGACCAATGATCTGTCCTTTGATTTCGTCACTTTCCAGGTTGAAAACAGTAATTGAGTTTTCAATTGCCTGTTCTGCGGCAGTTCGTTGTATGGTTTGAATAATAATTTTTCGGGCTTCTTTATTGGCTTTTTGTTTGGCTTCATCAATAATTTCCTGCTGCATGGCCAAAGCCTGCGTATGAGCCTCATTTTTTAGACTTTCTACCAATTGCGTTTTGGCTTCTTCTGCCGAAAGCCCGGCAATTTTCTCCAACCGGCGAATGTGTTCTTCCTGATGCTTTTCCAGTTCGCTTCTTTTGATATTGACCAGGTCGATCTGGCGGTTCAGGTTATCTTTAATGGCTTCGTTTTCCTTTACCTGTTTGTCAAGATTGATTTCTTTTTGACTGATCGACTGCTCTTTTTGACGGATGCGGTTCTCGCCTTCGTTGATTTTGCGGTTGCGATCATTTACTTCTTTATCGTGAGCCGCTTTTAACTGAATAAACTTTTCTTTTACTTCCAGTTCTTTTTCCTTTCTGATGGTTTCGGCTCTTAGTTCAGCTTCTTTTAATAAATTTTTTGATTGTAATTCGGCTTCTTCTATTTTTTTCTGGGTGTTTTTAGCAAAAATGAATTTACCTGCTATGATGCCAACGATAAGTGCGGCTATACCAATTATAAAAGATATGACATTGATGTCCATGAAAATTTTGTTTAATGTATTCCAAAATCAAGTGGTTTAGTGAACCTGTTGTTGAGCTGAGTTAATAGCTTTTTTACAGGCAATAGGCGAAGATACAAAAGGGAAACTAATGCATGAAATTACAAGCATTTAGCGGCTATCGTTTTAGGATTCTTGAAAGCGGAAAAAGAAGATGGTTAGCAGGGAATTAAAATATGCTGAAATTGGAGATTCAGTTTATTTATCACTATTTTCACTTCGAAAAATTGTAGTCTAAAAACATCCATTAAGTTTGATATGTTCTTTACAAAAATAAAATCTGTTTTGTTTGCCTTTTTGGCGGTACTTATATTGAGTTGTTCAAAAGGAGGTAGTGACCCCAACCCACCTACCCCTCCGGCAGAAGAGAACTTATCGATTGGAGTAGACCCTGACCCCGGCGCTGAAACAGCGAAAACATTAGGATCCAGCTATGACTTTAAAGTGCTGATAAAATCAAAAATGCCCGAAAAAGGGGTAGAGGGAACAGTTACATTTAGAAAGGAGTTTGACAATAGTCTTATATCTACTCAAAATATCAGCGGTACAGCTTCTCCGATCAATGTCACGATTTCGAATATTGTGCTGAATGAAGTGGGCATCGTAACTATTGAATTGAAGTCAAAAAGTAAACCGGCTAATACTGCCAGCAAAACATTTAAGCTGGCCAGGAAATAAAATCAACCCAACAAACTTGTTCATCCGACCTGGCTATCCAATAGTCGTTCAATAGCGCTAAGCTTATCAGTGAGGGCGTCTTGCTGAATGTTTGCTGAACCTGCTGTTTGTTGCTCGGTAGCCAGCCAGATCAATACCATAGCTATATAATCCTGCATATCTTTCCCGGCAAACTGCGTTTTATATTCAATGATCTTATCATTGATGATTTTGACCGTGCGGCGTACTACTTCCTCGTCCTGGGGATTCAGTTTTATCCGGTAATTGCGGTCGGCAATCACGATGGTGGCTGCAATTAATTGATCCATAGCTTGCTATTTTAAAAAACTGTGACTATATTAGATAACTTTTTTTAAGAATATAATAATCCGCCACTTCCATGAAGACAATAAACACCAAAACTTAACCCATGTTTGCCAAAATTAGGTCATCGAATTTTATTGATGTTCTGCAATTCGAATTAATCAGCAACAAAGACAGCTTTTTCAAGTGTATCCTCAAAGATGATAAAGGGAGTATATGTGGCATATTAGAGAGAAATATTTCACAGGATCAAAAGCAAATCAGCTGGTCAGGCTTAAATGATTTGCCTTATGGCCAATACACACTTGAATTGGTGCACGGAAAAGAAGAAATGAAGCTGAACCTGGTTAAAAGAGTTTGAACTAACGACTCAGCATAGTAATACACCTGTCAATCTCCTTGAGATATCCATTAATTCTTTTTTCGAATTGCTTTTTATCTTCCTCACCCATTTCCCCATTGCTGTATCGCAATATTTCTACCTGCTGTTTGAGCGTATTCGAATTTTCCCTTACTTCTGACGCTTCTTTCTTTACCAAATCCAACTCTTCTTTCAGCGACTGGTTTTCCTTTTGTAAAACGGAATGTTGCTTTACCAATTGCTGCACTTTATCCTGTATACGCCTGAGATGTTGTTCCGTTGTATTCACTATTATTTTTATTAAAAGTTAATAAAATAATTGCTATTACTTCCTGATCTCCGCCTGTAAATCTTTTTCTAAAGCCGTCATGATTTTATTCATCCATCCGTCGATCTCCTTGTCAGTCAATGTTTTTTCTTCATCCAAAAACGTGAAATTAATTGCCAATGATTTTTTCCCGGCACCTAATTTTTCACTTTCAAAAATATCAAACAATTTCAAACCTTGCAGTTTGTTCAGTTTTATCTTCTGGACCGTTTTCTCTACCTCTTCATAAGCCAATTGTGATGGAACGATCATAGCCAGGTCTCTTTGCACGGCCTGGAATTTTGGAATTTGGTTAAAAGAAGGCTTTGTGGCGGTTGCAATTTTTGACAAAACATTCCAGTTCAAATCGGCAAAAAATACCGGCTGTTTAATGTCAAAACGGTTCAATACTTTTTTGTGTACAATAGCTATCTGCAAGACCACTACTCCTTTGATCATTCCCTGCAGGCCGGTTTCAAATTTTGGGTGTTGCAACGCTTCGAATGAATCAACGGTGATGCCCAACAGTTGCAAAACTTTTGCGACAACACCTTTTAATACATAAAAGTCTGAGTTGGTTGATTTGCTTCTCCAGCTATCCTCACTGTTTTTCCCCGTGATATAAAAACAAAGATGCTCCGGCTCCTTGTACTGGGCAGAGCCGCTTGTTGAATACGTTTTGCCAAATTCAAAAAAGCGCAGGTCATTGTTTTTCCGGTTGAGATTATGGGCAATTGCTTCTAATCCTGTTTCCAGCATTGAAGGGCGAAGGATATTTAACTCTGCACTTAGGTTATTCAGCATTTTTACCGATGAAGCCAGTTCCTCCTCACTGAAATAGGCCGAATTAGTGATAGAGTTAGTCATGATCTCGTAAAAGCCCAGGCCTACCAGGTAATCAGCTGTTTTTTCCTTGTACACTTCTGTTGCATAATTTTCTTCAACAGCAGGCGTAATGGTGATCGAATCAGGGATGGTTACATTATCCAGGCCATCGATACGCAAAATCTCTTCTACCAAATCTGCAGGAAGGCTGATATCAGGCTTGTGATAGGGAACAGCGACTCTCAACTCATCGATTCCTTCTTTTACAATTTCAAACCCCAGGCTGGTTAAGATATCTTTAATAGTATCCGGATGATAGTTTTTACCGCTCAGTTTTTTCAGGTAATGATATTTTATTGCCACCTGTGTTTTTTCCTTTTGTTGAGGATACACATCAATTATATCGGATGATATTTCTCCGCCACAAATTTCTTTGATGAGGAGGGCTGCTCTTTTTAAAACCGTTACAGTTGCTGAAATATCTGTTCCTTTCTCAAAGCGACTTGCGGCATCCGTTCTTAATCCATGGCGGAAGGATGTTTTGCGGATGGATACTGCATCGAAGCAGGCACTTTCCAGGAAGATATTTTTGGTAGAATCTGTTACTCCACTGTGCAGGCCACCAAATACACCGGCAATACACATTCCTTCTTTGTCGTTACAGATCATCAAATCTTCAGCGCTTAGTTTTCTTTCCTTTTCATCCAGCGTTACAAATGTTGTTCCTTCAGCCAGGTTTTTAACGATCACTTTTTTACCGCTGATGGTATCTGCATCAAAAGCATGTAACGGTTGGCCGGTTTCATGCTGTATATAATTCGTAATGTCAACTATATTATTGATGGGTCGTAAACCAATAGCTTTTAATTTTTGCTGCAACCAGGTTGGCGAAGTTTCAATGGTTACATTAGAAATGGTCACACCAGAATATCGCGGACAGGACAAAACGTTTTCCACTTTTACCCCGATAGGAAGTGAATGGTTGTCCGATTTAAAGCTATTGCTGGTTGGCAATTTGGGTTTAATCGCTTTTTTATCATGGTGATTCAGGTAAGCACAAACATCCCTCGCAACGCCCCAATGACTCATGGCATCCATGCGGTTGGGAGTTAAACCTATTTCATAGATCCAGTCCTCATAAGGCTTAAAATAGTCGGCAGCAGTAGTGCCTACTTTTGCCCCGGCCGGCAAAACCAAAATGCCTGCATGTGAAGTGCCCAGTCCGATTTCATCTTCGGCGCAGATCATACCATAGCTTTCTACACTGCGGATCTTTGCCACCTTCATGGTTAAAGGTTCACCGTTGATTGGATAAATGGTGGTGCCAACCGGCGCTACGACTACTTTTTGTCCGGCAGCTACATTAGGTGCACCACAAACTATTTGTAAGGGTGCTGTACTGCCAATATTCACTGTAGTTAGTGTAAGTTTATCGGCATTGGGATGTTTTTCAGTAGTCAACACCTCACCAATCACCAGGCCTTTGAGCCCGCCTTTTGCCTCCTCATATTTTCCCATACTCTCTACTTCCAATCCTATCGAAGTAAGTATTCGGCTTAATCTTTCGGGTTCAATTGTCACAGGTAAATATTCACTGAGCCATTTATAAGAAATCGTCATTGTCTGCTACGTCTTTATTTGGCTGCGAAGATAAGGAAAGGCTAAAAGCATATATAAATCGTTTCCGTTAGCCTTTACACATTATTCGGATTCCCAAATCTCTCTAATCCTATTTGAAAATTCCTCAATCGTTCCGCCTTATAATTTTCCCAGTCAAAGCTCTTTAAAAACTCAGCTGCCGCCAAAGCGCCTTTGCGAAACAATTCAATTTTTTCTCTGTCTTCCATAAAGAAGTTGAGCCAGCTGTGATCCTGCACATCGATTTGCCTGACGCCAAAATTATAAGCCCTGTTTTTGGTGATAAAATCCCGGTCGAAGTTGAAGCGTAGCGTTGAGAAAAGTGATTGCACATATTTTAAAAAAGTATTGTTGCTGCGATTCACTGCATCGACTATTCCATCTTGCAGGCGGATACCCAATGTGGGCATGCGGGGTACGGGATAATTAGGATTGTAAAAAACATTGATCGGGAAATTGGAAAGAGTACCGCCGTCGATAAACTGGGCTTTATCCGGAATATTCTTTTTTTCATTTTGCCAGTTCAAGTGTTTATCCCAAATAGTAAATGAGCTTTTGGTTCGGATATTATCCTGGCAATAAGTTTCAAAAAAAGCCGGGATCGACATGCTGGCTCTGACAAAATCACCCGGGTGTACATCTTCCTGTTTAGTCCAATAGAGATCCCACATATTGGGAAACTCAATTTTTCGTTCGCAAACAATATCGCAAGTGATAATAGTCAGCATGGGCATATCAGGTGGATTGTTGTTGGTACGCCGGGAGTCGGGCTTCACTGAAAGGCCAGGTGGCACCCGCATAAAATGCTGATTGAATTTGGCGAGGTTATCAATACTTCCTTTTGAAGCGTCAGCTACCACATAATTGGAATCGATCACCTGCTTGATCCAGCGATGAAATACTTTACCTTCATTTAAACCATAGCCATTTTGGCTAAAGTGTTTGAACTTTTTTTGCAATGAATACAACCCCAGAATTGATAAGAGTAAGAAAGCTCCTGCTCCGAGCCCGAGCCATTTGGCAATACCCGGCACAAAAAAATTCAGGATAAAACAACCAAATGTTAAGACGAGAAGTATGATGACAAACCATTTGATGATTCGGGCAATTCGTCTAAAGAAATTCTTTTTTACCAAAAGTTTTTGTACCAGTGATTTCACCCGCTTCGTGAATTTCCAGTTGGATTCTTTTCCATCGACTAAGGAGAAGAAATCAAGACTCAGAATGTCCTTTATGATTTTCTCTACTTTTTCGTCTTCTTTGTTGCCGGTACAAGCCATCAACATGGCGTTAATAGAACCGGCGCTGGTTCCAGCCAGGCTAAAAAATCTGACCCCCATTTTTTCCAAAACATAAATATAGCCAACCAATGCTACTCCCAGTACTCCACCGCCTTCCTGTACAAGGTCGACATATTGATGTCCCACTTTATCCGTTACATCTGATATCGTCAGTGGCTTATCCTTGAAATAAGTTTTTAATTCTTCTATGACTTGGTTGGCTCCTGATTGTTGTAAAAAATCTTCAATAGTGATTGACTGTTTTTGAAAAGGCATTGAATAAAGTTTGTGTTAAGTTACAATATAGGAGATTTACTAATGCCTGTTCGTTGCTTACTTTTTTTTATGCACCGGTGTGCTTATCTTTTAACAGAACCGCCCGATATTTTTGGCTAATTTGATGGTTGGCTTTTGGGATTGCTTGAAAATTGTTTTGTGGATAACCGCCAGCAGCCAGGTGAAAAACTAGTGAAGAAAGAAAAAGTTTTTTAAAAGGGCTTTTGAATGGGATTAGAACTTTATTTTCGCCGTCTGACTGCGGGAAAACATTCCGATAACAAAGAGGTAACATTTTCTTAAAGCAAGACTGGAATACTAGCCCTAAAGTCATTAGTGAAAAAAACACTGATGGTTTAATTTTTTATCGCTATAACTGAACGATGGACCTGACGAACCTTAATAAAGACAGGAAACAGAAAAGGAGATCTTCGATAGACCTGGGAACAATGGTATATGGCAAGGTGCCGCCGCAGGCAAAAGACCTGGAAGAGGCCGTGTTGGGTGCCATTATGCTCGAGAAAAATGCTTTTGATGCGGTAATAGAAATTCTGAAACCTGAATGTTTTTATGTTGATGCACATCAGCGGATATTTAATGCCATGCAGGGCCTGGCCAATAAAAGCCAGCCGATTGACATATTAACAGTAGCCGAAGAGCTGCGCAGCCGTGAAGAGTTGGAGATGGTAGGCGGGCCTTATTATGTTACCAAACTTACTAATGCGGTGGTATCGTCAGCCAATATTGACGCCCATGCCCGCATTATCCTGCAAAAATTTATTCAACGTGAATTGATCCGGATCAGTGGTGAGATCATCGGCGATGCTTATGAAGATTCAACCGATGTATTCGACCTGCTGGATGATGCGGAAAATAAACTTTTCCAGATCACCAATAATCACCTGCGCAAAGACTATAACTCCATTGATACGGTTTTGGTGAATACAATCAAACGTATCGAAGACCTGCGTCAACGCAACGAAGATGTAACGGGTGTACCCAGTGGTTTTACCGGGTTGGACAGGGTTACCTATGGTTGGCAAAATACGGACCTTATCATACTTGCTGCCAGGCCCGCTGTGGGTAAAACCGCGTTTGCCTTAAACCTTGCCCGTAACGCTGCCATGCATCCAACCAAACCTACACCGGTTGCTTTGTTTTCGCTGGAGATGAGTGCGGGCCAGTTGGTGCAACGTATTCTTTCTGCGGAAAGTGAAATATGGCTGGAAAAAATTGCACGTGGTAAAATGGAAGAGCATGAGATGAAACAGTTGTATGCACGGGGTATTCAACGTTTGTCGCAAGCTCCCCTGTTTATAGATGATACACCGGCGCTGAATATTTTTGAATTGCGGGCTAAGTGCCGCCGTTTAAAGAATCAGCATAAAATCGGCATGATCATTATCGACTACCTGCAGCTGATGAGTGGAACAGGTGATGGCAGAAACTCCAACCGTGAGCAGGAGATCAGTAATATTTCCCGGAACCTGAAGGGCCTTGCAAAAGAGCTGAATGTTCCCATCATAGCTTTGTCACAGCTAAGCCGTGCGGTTGAACAGCGTGGTTCTAAGGAAGGCAGCCGGGTGCCGCAGTTGAGTGATCTTCGTGAATCGGGTGCTATCGAACAAGATGCGGATATGGTTATGTTCCTTTACCGGCCTGAATATTATGACCTGACGCAAAGTGCCGATGGAGAAAATATTAAGGGCCTCACGGAAGTAAAAATTGCCAAGCATAGAAACGGTTCTCTCGAAACAGTAAAATTGAAAGCACTGCTGCATATTCAAAAATTTACCAACTGGGACGAAGATCCATACAGTGGTGTCGGCCTGCCATCAGGCGGCTGGAGACCCGTACAAGATGGAGGCGGAGGAGAAAAATTATATATTCAAGCCGGTAGTAAGATGAATGATATACCGGATGATGAAGATCCGTTTTAATCGGGTCAAATAAATTGAAAATGTCCGGCCCATTGGGGCCGGACATTTTTTATTTTTACATATGGCTTTACCGTTTTTTTATATTGACCAGTATGATTCTTCTAAAACTGAAATCATTTTAGATGAAGACACTTCCCGCCATATAATACAAGTGTTACGGATGAAACGGGGGGAGCTTCTAAGCCTGACAGATGGAAATGGAAACCTGTTCACTACATCCATTGCCGATGATCATAAAAAACATTGCGTCGTTAATATCCAGGAAAAAAGTTATAGAGAACAAGCGCAGAGAAAAATTTCGATTGCTATTTCCCTTTTAAAGAATGCCAACCGCTTTGAGTGGTTTTTGGAAAAAGCAACGGAGATTGGCGTCAATGAGATCATCCCTCTTATCTGCCATCGGACAGAAAAGGAAAAATTTCGTCACGATCGGTTGAAAAGTATTTTAGTCAGTGCCATGTTACAGTCACAACAATGCTGGCTGCCTGTGCTGCATGAACCGATTGCCTATGAATTATTATTTCGCCAGGAAGAAGTGGCAAAGGCTTCGCAAAAATTTATTGCGCATTGCATAGAAAATGAGAAGAGAAACCTGGTCGATTTGGTTAATGAGACGCTTCCTTCGCAAATCATACTAATAGGCCCCGAGGGGGATTTTACTGAACAGGAAATAGACATGGCTATTGCCCATCATTTTGATGCAGTGGCATTGGGAGAAACAAGACTCAGGGCCGAAACAGCCGGTGTTGTTGCTGCTACAATTTTAAGAATGCGCTGAGATTAATGTTAATCAGTTAATTGGTTTATCAGTATCAACAATTAAATGATTTAACCAATAAATTAATAAACAGATTAACAGCAACACTACTTTGCCTGGTCGGAGTAGTTTATATCATCTCTCAATTGCGGCTCATTCAATTCTACCACACGTTTACCGGCCATACGCTTGCGCATCACCATATTCAATAGTTCTACCACAAAGGAGAAGGCCATGCCGAAGTAAATGTAATTTTTCAGGTGCAATTGTTCTGCTGATTCGGCATCCCATCCTTCTATTACCAGGCTTAACCCGATCATGACAAGAAACGAAAGGGCCAGCATTTTTAACGTAGGGTGCTTATGTATAAATGCAGAGATCTTAGGACTAAAAGTAAACATGATAAACATGGCGATTACTACGGCTGCAATCATGATCTCAACGTATTTGGCCGTACCGCCGGCTGTAATGATGCTGTCAAATGAAAACACCGCGTCGATCACCATGATCTGTGCAATCGCTTTTCCAAGCGATAACGGTTTAATATTAGCGGCGACTACATTCGGATCTTCTCCTTCCAGTTTATGATGTATTTCCATCACGGATTTATAGATCAGGAAAATACCTCCGGCTAACATTACCAGGCTGGCGAGGTCAAAGCCTTTGCCTGCAATACTGAATACCGCTTTGCCTTTTTGTGAGAGCAGCCAGCCAAGCGCCAACAGTAACAAACTGCGTGAAATAATACCGGTGATCATCCAGATGCGCCTTGCTGTTTTTTGGGTTTTTACCGTTGGCAGGCGGTTCATGATGATGCTGACGAAAATGACATTGTCGATGCCTAGTACGACTTCAAGAATAACAAGAATGAAAAAACTGATAATACTTTCACTGGTAAATAAATGTTCCATAGTTAATATGCTGATTGGCTATTGTGCAAATGTGCTGATAAAATAGTTGTGGATGAATTTAGATTAACTCTTTGCAAATATTTTTTACGATGGATGGACCTTCGTAAATAAAACCCGTCCACACCTGCAGCAATGAAGCTCCTGCATTTAATTTTTCTTTGGCATCTGTTCCTGTAAAAATTCCACCGGATGCGATTACCGGCACGGATCCGCCTGTTCGCTGGTGAATATAGTTTACTAATGCCGTTGATCTTGCTTTGACCGGCTGGCCGCTAAGCCCCCCGGGCCCGATTTTCTCAATTTCTTCTGCTGAGGTTTCAAGCCCAACCCGGCTGATGGTAGTGTTGCTGCACACCAGGCCATCCAGTTGTATTTCCATGGCCAGATCCACTACGTCATCCACCTGTTCGGGCGTAAGATCCGGTGCAATCTTCAACAGTATGGGTTTTGAAATCGCTTTGCCATTATTGATCATCTGCAGGTGTCTTAAAATTTTTCGCAGCGATTCCTTTTCTTGTAGTTCCCGCAAGCCGGGGGTGTTGGGGCTGCTGACATTGACTACGAAATAGTCAACATAATGATGCAGCTCTTTAAAACAAATCTCATAATCTTTCCAGGCGTCTTCATTAGGAGTGATCTTGTTTTTACCGATGTTTCCGCCAATTATCAGTTTGTTGCCGATTGCCGACTGCCGACTATCAACTGCTAACTGTTTCTCTCTCCATTTTTTCAATCGTTCAGTTACTGCTTTAACCCCATCATTGTTAAAGCCCATGCGGTTGATCAGCGCCTTATCTGCGGGGAGCCGAAACAATCTTGGTTTTTCGTTGCCGGCCTGCGCAAGTGGTGTCACCGTGCCTATCTCAACAAAACCAAAACCAAGAGCTTCTAACTCACGCAGGTACCGGGCATTTTTGTCAAAACCGGCACCCAGGCCTACCGGATTTTTAAATGTTAATCCCAAATGATCGCTTTGTAAGCTTTTATTTTTTGGAGAAAAAAGTAGTTCGACCGATTTCCGGATAAAACCTACGCTGCAAAGGAGTTTAAGCGTATTCATAGAGAAGTAATGAACCCATTCCGGATCGAAGAAAAAGAGTATGCGTCGCAGTGTGTTATACATAATGGCGGCGAAGATAAATGAACTTTAAAGATGGCTTGGTGGATAGGCCAAGTCTGATTAAATTTGATATTGAAAGTTGCATAAACAACCAAATTGTTTATGGTTTATAGTTTTGAGTTTATGGTTGAATAAACTCGGTAAAGCACTACAAACTACAAACCAAAAACTTTAAACTTTTTAAGCGTCTTAAACTTTTAAACTTTTCGCTATGCAGGAAGCTTATATAGTAGCTGGCTACAGAACAGCTGTTGGTAAAGCCAAACGTGGTGGTTTTCGTTTTTATCGTCCCGATGATCTGGCGGTGGAAGTGATCAGGGGGGTAATGGCATCAGTGCCTCAGTTGGATGCCAAACGGGTTGATGACGTCATTGTGGGTAATGCTGTTCCGGAGGCTGAGCAGGGACTGCAGTTTGGCCGGATTATTTCTGCCCGTGCTTTGGGGTTTGATGTACCTGGTGTGACGGTCAACCGTTATTGTGCTTCAGGTCTTGAAACAATAGCGATGGCAACTGCTAAAATTCGTACTGGCATGGCGGATTGCATCATTGCAGGTGGAACTGAGAGTATGAGCCTGGTACCTACGGCGGGATGGAAAACTGTGCCCGCTTATTCTATTGCCAAGGATGATCCCGATTATTACCTGAGCATGGGATTGACAGCCGAAGCGGTGGCGAAGGAATACCATGTAAGCCGCGAAGACCAGGATGAGTTTTCCTATAACTCTCACCAAAAAGCGATAGCGGCGATACAAAATGGTTACTTCAAAAGTGGAATTCTGCCGATTAACGTCGAAGAGATCTACCTGGATGCAAAGGGTAAAAAGCAAAAAAGAAACTACACTGTTGATACCGACGAAGGCCCAAGAGCGGATACATCGAGGGAAGCGTTAGCAAAACTAAAACCGGTGTTTGCAGCCAATGGTGTAGTAACCGCAGGCAATTCATCTCAAACTTCAGACGGTGCTGCATTTGTGATCGTGATGGGCGAAAAGATGATGAACGAGTTGGGGCTGAAACCGATTGGTCGCCTGGTGGCTTGTGCCTCAGCCGGGGTGCCACCAAGAGTGATGGGTATTGGACCGGTTGCCGCCATTCCAAAAGCTTTAAAACAGACAGGGATGAATTTGGGCGATATTGATCTTGTTGAACTAAACGAGGCCTTTGCTTCGCAGGCATTAGCCGTTATTCGTGAAGTGGGATTGGATCCTGCCAGGGTTAACATTAATGGTGGCGCCATTGCGTTGGGACACCCATTAGGTTGTACTGGTGCCAAACTCACTATCCAGGTGTTGAATGACATGAAGCGGTTGAATAAAAAATATGGAATGGTGACAGCCTGCGTTGGCGGCGGGCAGGGTATTGCGGGAGTGATTGAGAATTTATAAACACTATTTGGGTAGCAATACGTGAAATCATTCATGAACGTAGTTTAATATAGGTTCAAAAGCATATCCCTGAATTCTTTTTTATTTTTCCAGGGAATCAGGTGGTGCGCCCCGGCTATCGTATCAATCGTAATTTTTTCAGCGTTTGTCAGCATAGCTACACCGTATGCAATGTTTTGAATCGGTACCCATTTGTCTTTGTCGCCGTGTATAAAATGAACCTTACAGGTTACTTTTTTAAACTCTTGCTGTAGAGGCAAAAGATCAGTTTTCAAATAGATTAGTTCGGTATTACTGGGACCCAATGCACCGGGAAAAAGCCAGTAGAGTGGTTTTACATTCATGATTTTTCGCCAGGTTTCTTTTTTTTCCTGCTTAACGTCGATAGAACCTGATGCAATAATGATTGTTTCAAAAAGATTTGGATCGCTCGCTGCTAACTGTATAGCAATTGGAGCTCCCAAACTATGTCCGCAGACATACATGGGTTGCTTTGTTTTTAACGATTGTAGCAGGGGTAAAATCAGTTTACACTGGTCCTGCAGATGTAGTGGCTGGCCAAAATCACTAAAACCGAATCCGGGCCTGTCAATGCTTACCAGTCTAAACTTTTTTTGTAAGTCAGTATCCCACATATATTCTGCATAGTTCATTGAGCTGCCCGGGCTGCCATGTAAAAAAATAAGCGCAGGCAAACTATCGGACCCGCTTATCGCATAATGTAGATGCCTTTTATCAATAATGGTATCATGAATATCCAATGGTACCTGCCGGGCTGCAAAAAGCTTGTGAGCTTTGGAATCACTCCATCGAAACTTAAATACCACGCATTGCGCTAAAACGATCCATAAGCATAAAATTAAAAGGGTATAAAGCAAAATCTTTCTCATTTAAATAGTAATCAATTTAGATGCGAAGTAGTCGTAAGCCAGGTTGCATCGGTTTGCATTATTGCAGAGTCAACCAAATTTTCGCTAGCTTATTTTGTCTCCAATGTCATTTGTTTTACCAGGGAAATGATATTTTATCTTCATAAAATAATGTCAACCCGGACTTATTATCCCCAACGGGTATTTAAGCTACAATTTTATTTCAGTATCGTTTTAGCAGAAGTTCCGTTGCCCTAACTTTAATAATTTTAATCATGGAAATCACTTTTAATACGCCGGCTTTATTATTCCCTGCCATCAGTTTGTTATTGCTGGCATATACCAACCGTTACCTTGCTCTGGCCAATCTTATCCGCAAACTGCATGATGAGTATACCAGGGGTGAGAAAAATCATCTCCTTTTAAAACAGATTCGGATCCTTCGTCAGCGCATCAACCTGGTGCGATATATGCAGGGAGCAGGTGTGTTTAGTTTTTTATGCTGTGTAATTACCATGTACGGTGTGTACCAGCAATGGAATGTGCTGATCAAATATGTATTTGCGTTAAGCCTGATCAGCCTGTTGGCTTCTTTGATCATTTCATTGATTGAAATATCAAAAAGTACTCATGCGCTGGAACTGGAATTGAGTGATATGGAAGATTTAGAAAAGTCAAACTTCTTTACGGATTTGTGGAAGGGGAGGGAGGAAAGGAAAACCCCACCCGATCCCGACGAATAGTCGGGACCACCAACACACCGCCTCGCGGCCCCCTCCCGACCTCCCCGTTAGGGGAGGCCATCCAGAGCGCAGCCCTTGCTTTTCAGAAATGTCACCACAAGTTTGAGTCTTCGAAAATGCTGGTGAGAGATATCAAAGTTGATGTGGTAGTTCTGAAGATCATAAAAGAGATGAAGCGCCGCTCCCTCTCTTTGGGAGAGGGAGAAGGAGGGTGAGGTCTCACAGCCTGTTCACTATTCTTAGCATCCTATGCCAGTTGCCGCCATTGTAATACTCTGTCAATCCCATTTGTTTCAGGTATTGAATCGCCTGGTTGCTCCGATGACCCGACGTGCAACAAAAAACGATAGGTTTATTCATCGCCAGGATTCTTTTTGCATTGATGGGAATGCGGTCTACTGGTATATTGATTGAGTCGGGAATCTTGCCCTGGTCGTATTCTGCAGCAGACCGTACATCGATTATCAATGCACCCCTAAATAATGCATCTTTTATTTTACTATTGCCAAGGCCAAAAAAGGAAAGGATCGACATCGAAGTTTCTTAAGCCGTTAAAACTTTTGTTTTTCTTTCGCCGATCTGCTGGCGCCACATGGCGTAGTACAAACCTTTTTCTTCCAGCAGGCTTTCATGTGAACCTGTTTCTACTACATCGCCTTTTTCCAATACAAAAATTCTGTCGGCATGCATGATGGTGGAGAGACGGTGAGCAATCAGGATAGTAACCTGGTTGCCTTCCCGGGAAATATCACGGATGGTGTCTGTTATTTCTTCTTCAGTAAGTGAATCCAGTGCGGACGTCGCCTCGTCAAACAATAATAATTTTGGTTTGCGGATCAATGCCCTGGCGATAGACAATCTTTGCTTTTCTCCTCCGGATAACTTCAGGCCGCCTTCACCGATGGTAGTGTCCAATCCTTTTTCAGCTCTTGCCAATAAATTTTGACAGGCGGCTTTATTTAATGCATCGAATAAATCATCTTCAGTCGCAGCAGGATTTACAAACATCAGGTTTTCCCGGATGGTACCAGAAAACAGCTGTGTGTCCTGTGTAACAAAGCCAATTTGCCGGCGAAGGTCTTCGAAGTTGATCTTTGTTTCATCCAGCGAGTTGTAAAGAATCTTTCCTTTTTGCGGGCGATAAAGTCCCACCAGTAACTTCATCAACGTCGTTTTGCCCGAGCCTGATGGGCCTACAAAGGCGATTGTTTCGCCGGTGGATACTTCAAAGCTAATATCGTTGATAGCGCTTTGTTGCGCTGTTTGATGCTTGAAGCCAACATGTTCAAATTGCAGTTTACGAATGTCACCAAGGTGCATAGGATTGGCTGCCTGCGGCTCCGGTTTCTTTTGCATCAGGCTCTCAAAGTTTTCCAGTGATGCCTGTGCTTCACGATAGGAGAGAATGATATTACCAATTTCCTGCAATGGGCCAAAAACAAAAAAGGAAAAGATCTGCATGGTTACAATTTCGCCGGGTTGCAATTCACCGCGGAATACCAGCCACATCAGCATAAATAAAATTACCTGTCGAAGTGTATTGACAAATGTGCCCTGGACAAAACTAATACTGCGGATACGTTTTACCTTGGTCAGCTCAAGCCCGAGAATTTTGAAGGTGTTTTTATTCAGGCGACCAACTTCCTGTTGGGTAAGGCCCAGACTTTTTACCAGTTCGATATTACGGAGTGATTCGGTAGTTGCACCTGCCAAAGAGGTTGTTTGTGAAACGATTTTCTTTTGGATGATCTTTACCTTTTTACTTAACAGGTTCGAAATGTAAGTGAGCAAAAAGATGCCACCGAAATAAATGATGGGCAATCGCCAGTCTTTTGTAAAAGAATAAAACGCTACAAAAGCGATTCCCACAAATACCGGAAATAATACATTAATAAAAGTGGAAATAAATTTTTCCGTATCCGTTCTTACTTTTTGCAGGATGCCCAATGTTTCACCACTTCGCTGGTCTTCAAAATCATGGTAAGGAAGCTTCATGGCGTGTTGCAATCCATCCGTAAATACAGTGGCGCCAAATTTTTGCGTAACAAGATTTAAAAAATAATCCTGGAAAGCTTTGGCGATACGGCTGATCATTGCTACCGAAATCGAAGCCAGTAGCAGCCAAACTACGCCATATAAAGCTTGCTTTACAGGTTCCCCTGATGCCTTATTTACGGAGACTGTTTGTTTAGTATAAAGGAAATCGTGCCAGGAAAAGTTCTCAGTTGTTTGGTGATACGCTGCCAGGTCAACGAGTTTTCCAAAAATGATCGGGTCAAACAGTGAAAAGCCGATGTTGATACCAGCCAACACAAGGGTTAATATTACCAACCATTTATAAGGTTTGAGATAGCGAAATAATATCTTCATAAAAGGGAAACTATATGAGCAAAAGAGTAATAACAATCAAATAGCGTACAAGTTCGTAAAAAATGACAACTTAGCAGCAGGTCGGTTCTTAGCTTATTTTGCCGGTCAATAGATAGCCGCAAGCGGTCAAACCTCCTTTGAGCAGGGCGGCTTTGGAGACCTGGTTTTTTATATTGCAGCGGGCGGCGGGGACTCTGCCCATTTCATAAGCAGCTTTTTTTAATTCCTGCACGATAAAGCTGCCATATCCTTTGCGGCGGTGCCCTTCTTTTACTTCATAGTAAATATCGGCGTAAGGAAAATTATAATTTAACATCAGTCCGCCGGTGGCTACCACTTCATCCTGCTGTTTTAAAACATATTGAATATCGTTGGGGTTCGAAGAAGCGGGAATATTTTTTTGAAAAATCAAACCCGGCATTTGAAGATTGGTTTCAAAATGGTCCTTAAAAAGAATGGCTTCTGCAGTTATATCTTTTGCATGCTCGTATAACAAGCCGGCCTGTAGCAGATCATTGGTCTGACATTCCATATAGGTAGCCGAAGATACCGCATGAAGTCGTTTAAAAATATCAGCGGATAGTTTCCTGTATGGTTTGATAGTATAAAATTCAAATATTGTATCTCTGTCTTCCCGGTTATCTTTACCCCATATGGAGCCATACCCGATCTTTATATCATCACATAAAAACAGGTATGTGTCAGCCCATCCATAATAATGGCATTTGTCGTGTATAAACTGGAAATTGTTTTCCTGGAGGAACATCAGGCGGAAAGATTTGATTTCTTCCAAACCTGTTTTGACAACTCCTATCTCCATAAATGCAGGCGTTTTAGAAAATCTTTACAGTTACGTCAGCGATCTGGAATTTTTACTTTTCACTTTTGTCTTTTCACTCTGGCATCAACCAGCCCATCCCTCCCTGTCAAGACTACGATATTGTATGGCTTCGGCAAGATGCTCTGGTTTTATGTTTTCGCTGGATGAAAGATCGGCAATAGTTCTTGCTACTTTTAATATCCTGTCATAAGCTCTTGCTGAGAGATTTAATTTTTGCATAGCCAGTTTTAGTAAATTAGAACCTACCTGGTCGATCACACAGATTTCACGGAGCATTTTACTGCTGATTTGTGCATTACAATAAATACCCGGGCTGTCTTTATATCGTTCGGCTTGTCGTTCTCTTGCCTTGATAACACGGTCACGTATGGACGAAGAATTTTCCTGTGGTTTGATAGCTGATAGTTCGCTGAAAGCAACAGGTGTTACTTCGACGTGTAAGTCAATACGATCAAGCAATGGCCCCGATATCTTGTTCAGATATTTTTGTACGGCTCCCGGCGGACAAGTGCATTCTCTGTCGGGATGATTATAAAAACCACAGGGACAAGGGTTCATTGAAGCGATTAACATAAAGGACGCAGGAAAATCAATGGCTACTTTTGCTCTTGAAATAGTTACCCTTCTTTCTTCCATTGGTTGCCGCATTACTTCTAATACTGTTCTTTTAAACTCCGGTAACTCATCTAAAAATAGAACGCCGTTATGCGCCAAAGAAATTTCACCTGGTTGCGGAATACCTCCACCACCGACTAAAGCCACGTCTGAAATGGTATGATGCGGCGACCGGAAAGGTCGTTTGGAAACCAGTGTTGAATTTTCGGGCAGCTTACCTGCCACAGAATGAATTTTTGTTGTTTCGAGTGCTTCCTGTAAGGTGAGTGGAGGAAGAATGGTTGGCAGGCGTTTAGCCAGCATCGTTTTTCCTGCCCCGGGTGGCCCGATCAAGATTGCATTATGCCCGCCTGCCGCTGCTATTTCCAATGCCCGTTTAATATTCTCCTGACCTTTTACATCGGTAAAGTCAATTTCAAAATCAGATTGGGAGTGAAAAAACTCTTCTCTTGTATTGATGACAACCGGTTCTAATCCTTTTTCCTCATTTTCAAAAAAATCGATCACTTCTTTTATATGCGACACGCCGTACACATGCAGATTGTTAACCATGCCGGCTTCTCTTGCATTCATTTTCGGAACGATCAAACCTTTAAATCCTTCTTTTCTTGCCTGTATGGAAATGGGTAATGCTCCTTTGATGGCTCTTACTTCTCCGTCGAGGCTAAGCTCACCCATGATGACATAGTTGGCCAGGGCTTCCTTATTTTCCAATTGTTCAGATGCGCCAAGTATACCCAATGCAATAGGCAGATCAAAAGCAGTTCCGCTTTTTTTAATGTCAGCCGGGGCGAGATTCACTACTACTTTTGTTCTTGGAAACTGGTAGCCATTTGTTTTAAAGGTGCTTTCAATTCTTTGCAGGCTTTCCTTTACCGCATTGTCGGGCAAGCCAACGATCATAGGGTCCTTACCCTGTGATGATAGCCAGTTCACTTCAATAGTAATGGATGTCGCTTCCACACCATATACAGCACTGCCAAAAGTTTTTACAAGCATTGTCTGAACCGGGATTTACAGGATTTTTTAGATTATCCGGAAATGATAACCCAAGATAATTTGTTTTTGTCGTCGATAAAAGAAATCGGTATGAGTTGTCCCAACGAGAGGGCGAACAGCTATTTTCTTGTGATATTTCCTTCAAAAAGGAGAGCGGTCCCGGGATCAATCTTAACGGAAATAATTTGTTCTTTAGCCGGGATAAAAAAAGTTTCCTCTTGTTTTGATACCTGAATTGATTTTACTAAAGAAACCCCTGTTGTTGTTTTTAGCTGCAAGTCCAACGGAAATACAAAAGGAACTTTTTGTTGTTGCTTTATTGTGACACTGACTTTTTTCTCTTTTGCAAGATAGTTCCACTGGATGTCAAGCTTTGGAATGCCGGGAGTGTATAGCCACTGGTAAAAAAAAGTTTCTAAATTTTTACCCGATACTTTTTCAAACACCTGTTGCAGGTCTTTGGTGTCAGCATTTTTGCCGGCATATTCTGCATAATACCTGCGAATGCTTTTCCAAAAAACCGAATCTCCCAATTGCCGGTGCAACATATGCAATACCCAACTGCCTTTTTGGTAGCTATTGACATTGAGCAATTCCATATAGTTTTTGGTTTCGTTTATAACCGGTGCCGTATTCTTTTTAGCAAAATCAATGATCTGCAACCTGTCTTCCAGCAACATTTTTGTGGCCGTATCTGCGCCATACTTGCTTTGCAGGTAGAGAATTGTCATATAGGATGCAAAACCTTCACTGAGCCAGAGATGCGCAAAGCTTTTTTCAGTGGCCATATTGCCGAACCACTGGTGTGCAATTTCGTGTGTTAATAACGCTTCTGACTTCCTGGTGCCGGTGATGGAGTTTTCGTAGTAAAAAATGGTATTTGCATTTTCCAATCCGCCAAAGGTTGTTTTGGACTGGACATTGGCCAATTTTTTATAGCCGTAGGGGCCAACATTTTTTATAAAGAAAGGAAGTATTTCATTGGCTTGTGCATAATC
This sequence comes from Terrimonas alba, assembly GCF_042434975.1. Lineage (NCBI taxonomy): Bacteria > Pseudomonadati > Bacteroidota > Chitinophagia > Chitinophagales > Chitinophagaceae > Terrimonas > Terrimonas alba. The sequence goes on along the minus strand of NZ_JBHMQM010000007.1, from coordinate 86,667 downwards.
ATAGAAACCTTTATCCCTGTCTTCGGGGTAAACCCAACTGTAGACAGGAATACAATTATCGACAACGCCGGAAAGGTTGACTGCAAAGTCTGCAGCACCTATCACCATTACTTTGGTAGCAATCGGTACATCTTCTTTCCAATGGGTTCTTTTTTTTCCATCCGTCAAATTGGTTTCTTCGATTTGAATACCGTTGGCAACGACCTGGTAATGCTGGGGTGCTGTTACAATAAATTCCACAGAGGCTTTATCAGCAGGATCATCTACGCAGGGTATCCAGTTATGTCCACGGTTGGGCCAGTTATCGGCAAAGAAGCTGCGGTGGCCGTATTTATTTTTAGAAATGATGAGGCCGTCGGAAGGGATGCCTCTGTAGCTGATGCTAATTTTAACCGAATCATCCACAGGGAGTGGCCTTTGGAAGGTTAAAGTTAATTTATCGTTTGAGTGGTTAAATGACGACATCGGTGTCGTGCTTCTTATGACTTGCGCCATGATAAACTCCATGCCTTTCTTCCCTCCGGTGATGTTTTTAAGATCAAACACGGCGGAGTTAATATTTGATTTTACTGTAAAAAGAATCGTAGCTTTTCCTGAAATGCTGTCATTGGCATCATTCAATTCGATTTCATATTTGTAATGAAGTACGTCAATATTGTTCTGCGCCTTGATGGCAAAAAACAACAATATCAAACCTGAAGAAAAAAGCATTTTTAGCATAAGGCACAAAATAAGGAAGATATTTTTTCTGCGAATCCCATTAATCACATAAACTTGCCTGCCGACAGGCAGGTCCCGGTTCAGGCTACAGTTTCTCCAGCATTTCCACTACCTTTTCACGTTTGAGAATCACATATCCAATCCGGTCATTACTGATACCTTCTTTTAGCTGGTAACTAAACTGCAATTGGTCGTTTTCTACTGTCGTTTCAAAATAGCGGAAAGAGATATTGGGAAAAACTTTTAACTCTTCACCGATTTCATACAGGTGAGTAGATAGAATAAAGAGCGAATTTTTCATCTTTATCAGCCCTTTAATCACCGTTAGCGAACATTTCATCGCATCCTGCACGTTGGTGCCTTTGAATAACTCATCGATCAGTACCAGCCATTTTTTACCATTATTTATTTTGTCGATGGTATTCTTTATACGCTGGACTTCGTTGAAGAAAAAGCTTTCACCTTTTGCAATATTGTCGACTACATTAATATTACTGAGCAAACCATCAAATAGGGTGAGTTTCATACTGGTGGCTGGCACTCCCATTCCCATGTGGGCGAGGAAAACAGCTGATCCTACCGATTTGATCAGGGTGCTTTTGCCGGCCATATTGGCTCCCGTCAAAAAAAGAAAATTATGTTCGGGGCTCATCTGCAAATCGTAGGCGACAGGCTTTGGAATCAAAATATGGTAAAGCCCCTTCGCTTCGACCAGGGGAGCTTCCTGGTCTATAAATTCGGGAAACGAAAGTTGATAGGTTTTTACAGCAACCGCCATCGAGTACCAGGCATCGAGCCGGCTGAAAATATCGATCAGTTCCAGCGTATTATTTTTATACCTGGTGCGGAGATAAAAGCCGAAATAAAGATTTTCCCGAATGGAGAATCGCTGCCCTCTTTCTGTTTTCGACAAAAGTTGCAACGGTTCATGTTGAATGATAAGCCGGATGCGTTCTATATAAATACTTATATTGGTTGGGAGGTCAAGACCATCCAGTAATGCTACAATTTGTTTGATCCCCCTGAAGAAATCAGCAAAATGCGGAATGGAATATTTCACCATCGAATAGTCTTCGCTGTGCAGCCACTTGTATAAAACGCTGTTAAACGTATTGCTTCGCTCACTGATGGGATCGAGAGAGTAGTCCATGAATTTGTCCATTACCAGCAAGGTGCCATTGGTAATATCTTCAGGCCAGTCATCCACATGTTCCATTAGTGTTCGGATGATCTTCTGGGTGCCGATAATTCGTTTTAAATCGCTATGCGGTTCTGTAAAAAATTTACGCAGCCACTCCTTACCTCCGCTGGTGCGGGTGAAATTCAGTTTGTGAAAAATCGAAAATTCCTCTTCCGGGTGAAAGATAGAAATGTCATTAAACGAAATATGATCTATTTGCATGGTCCGAACGCTGATTGTTATGATTATTAAGATTTGCCAGGCTATCGCTGTAGGTTACAGACTACCATTCATCATAACTATCATGATTATCTGCGTTCCTGCCTAGCGTTCAAATTTTAATCTTTCGCCCTTCTTAGATTCATCCCATACTGTATTCCATACGCCATTTCCCCCGACGACGGGATCGGGGCAGGCATATACCAAATGTCCATTCACAAAACTATGGGTGATGGCCGCCGGAAATTCAACGCCTTCTAGAGGGCTCCAGCCACATTTGTACAAAATGTTTTCTTTCGACACTTTTGTTTTATTGTTCAGGTCAACGATTACCAGGTCGGCATGATAACCTTCTTTGATATAGCCTCTTTCCTTTATTTGAAAACAATCCGCTACGGCATGGCTCATTTTCTGTACAATTTTTTCCAGCGATATTCTTCCCAGCTTGTGATAATGTAACATCATCAGTACGGAATGCTGTACCAATGGTAGCCCGGCGTGAGCTTTCAGGTAGGGTTCATTTTTTTCTTCGATCGTATGCGGTGCGTGATCGGTCGCTATTACATCCAAACGGTCATCCAGTAACGCTTTCCATAGGGCTTCTTTATTTTTCGGAGCTTTGATAGCGGGGTTGCATTTTATTTTATTGCCCAGTCTTTCATAATCATCACTGGTAAAATGCAAATGGTGCACACAAACTTCGGCCGTTATCCTTTTTTCTTTTAATGGCAGCATATTGCTGAAAAGTTGCAACTCTTTTTCCGTGCTGATGTGCAGTATGTGCAAACGGGTATTGTATTTTTTGGCCATTTGAATAGCATAGAACGAAGATTCAAAACAGGCTTCTTCACTCCTGATCACCGGGTGATCTTTGGCCGTCAACTCCCTGTTTTCTGCTTTTAGTTTCTCCAGGTTTTCTTTAATGATCTTTTCGTCTTCGCAATGCGTAGCGATCAGCAGCTCACTTTCACTAAAGACTTTTTCGAGGGTAAGCGGATTATCCACCAAAAGATTGCCGGTGGATGAGCCCATAAATATCTTTATACCGCAGATATCATTCTTTTTTTCATTTGCCTTTAAAGCTTCTGATGCATTTTCATTGGACGTCCCGATGTAGAAAGAATAATTGGCTAATGATGTTTGGGAAGCGATGGAATATTTGTCTTCCAATAGCTGCTGGGTAAAGGTTGGCGGCAGGGTATTGGGCATTTCCATAAAACTGGTAACACCGCCTGCTACGGCTGCTTTTGCTTCTGTATAGATCGACGCCTTATGCGTTAACCCTGGTTCTCTGAAGTGAACCTGGTCATCGATAGCACCCGGTAAAAGATATTTGCCTTCGCCGTTTATCTCGATCGCTTTTAAATCTGCCACGTTAATTCGTGGCCCGATTTTTTCGATACGGCCATTTTTTATCAATACATCATTCGTTGAAATCGATCCTTCGTTGACGACATGAATATTTTTAATCAGATATATTTGCATAATTTGTTAACTGTTATCCTAAACTTGTTTGAATGCAATTTAAAAAAACCCTTGTAAGACTATTTGTATTTCTTTTACCGGTTGCTGGTTGGTCTCAATCTACTAACCTGTCCCAGGGTGATAAGCAAAATATCTTACTCGAAAGAATGGAGATAAAAGCAGGTACGGATTCGGTGCTTAATTTTTCCAAAACCAGGTATTTTAACCGTAACAAATATGTGATAAATGGCGTGAGAAGCTATTTGCAAAAAGTGGATTCATCCGCTTTGTCAAAAGCGGACGCTTATAATTTGCGTAGCCTTTATATGAACAACACGGAATGGCTTACACCTGAAGAGCTTGAATTTTACCAAAGCAAGAAACCTATTTTAAAAAATTTTTATACGACTCCCGCCAACCTTTATGAAGTGCATGTAAAGGATTTTGATCTCATAATCAATCCGGTTGTTCAATATGTGATTTCGAAAGAAAGCGACAATGATCAATCGTTGTTTTTAAATACACGGGGACTAACCGTGAGAGGAAAAATTGCCAATAAGATCGGGTTTGCAGCCTATCTCACCGATAACCAGGAAAGGGATCCTGCCTATGTACAGCAATGGGTAAGCGACCGGCAAGCCGTACCGGGCAATGGTTATTATAAAAGTTTTAAAGCAGTGGGCGGCCTCGACTATTTTGATGCGAGAGGATATTTTACTTTCAATGTCGCCAAATACATTGATGTAGCATTTGGCTACGATAAAAACTTTATTGGAAACGGGTATCGCAGTTTATTCCTGAGTGATTTTGGTAGTAACAACCTCTTCCTGAAGTTAAATACAAGGATCTGGAAGTTCAATTATCAAAACTTGTTCATGGAGTTGCACAATGCTTACCAGCGGGGTGGCGACAAGTTGCTGGGTAAGAAGTATGCTGTAATGCATCATCTTGATATCAATATTTTGAAATGGCTAAATGTTGGTTTATTTGAAGGCGTCGTTTTTGGTCGTACCAATAAGTTCGACTTTTCTTATCTGAATCCCATCATTTTTTACCGGTCGATAGAACAGCAGAATGGAAGCCAGGACAATGCAGTAGTGGGTCTCGATTTGAAAGCTAACCTGGCTAAACGTTTCCAGGTTTATGGACAATTATTACTGGACGAGTTTAAACTTTCTGAGGTTAGGGCTAACAGGGGCTGGTGGGCCAATAAGTTTGGCATTCAAATGGGTGCCAAACTTATTGATGCCTTCAACATAAAGAATCTTGATCTGCAAATAGAGCACAACAGGGTTCGGCCATTCACGTATGCTCACAGGGATTCTGTCGCCAATTATACGCACTATAATCAACCATTAGCGCATCCCCTGATGGCTAATTTCAAGGAGCTGATTGGTATTGCCCGTTATCAACCTGCACCAAAATGGATGGTACAGGTGAAAGGCATCATTTATCAACAGGGAAGAGACTCCAGTGCCGCCAGTTATGGAAGCAATATATTCTTACCTAATACGCCACCTTATCGAACCGGCGATTACGGGTACAATATTGGCTCAGGATGGAAAACAAACGTGATGTATGGTTCGCTGCTGCTATCCTACGAATGGAAACAAAATCTTTTCCTCGAATTATTTGGAGCTTATCGCAAACAGGAAACAAAAACGGCTCCGGTTACTTCAGACAATAGTACTACTGTATCGTTTGGGGTAAGATGGAATATGCACAGGAGGGAATTCGATTTTTAGCGGCCCGGCCTCGCCCTCCTTCTCCCTCTCCCAAAGAGAGGGAGAGGTGCTGTATATGTTTAATCAACTTTATAACTGCCACATCAACTTTATATCTCTAGCTAGCATTTTCGAAGATCAAATTAGAATTGACATTTCCGAAAAGCAAGGGCTGTGCAGTTGGTGGCCTCTTCTTTGGGAGGAGGTCGGGAGGAGGCCGGCTCTACCCCTCGATATGCAAACTAAATACGATCATCCGCGACTGTATCTTATCAAATACACTTGAGTATTTTAAATTCGGGTCACGGCTATGAATATTGTTAAGGCCGTTGCTGATCTTTAACTCGGGCGAAAGAATAAAACTGGGGAAGAAAAAGTTGAAGCCCAGGCCCAATTCAACGCCATAATCGTATTTTTTAATTTTTACGAGGTCTTCGGCACGTTTTGCGCGGGCATTGCTGGCAAGATCTATATCACCTTTGACCCCCGTCATCATATACACCCGGAAATTGCCGATTCTATCGGATTGCAATTTCACCTGCACCGGGAAAGTGACTAATACTGATTCAATTGTCTTATTGATTTCCGTTTGACTTCCCTCGGGATGCTTGAGCTTATAATAAATATTGCGTTCGGTAAACATCAATTGGGGGTTGAAGCGGAGTTGGAAGCGATCCGATAACCTGGCTGTTGCCAACAATCCAAGCGCAAAACCATTCGAGTTTTTGGGCTCGGCGATATATACGCTGTCGTTTTCGAGAAAGTGGGGGTGAAGTGAGGTTTGAAAACGGGACATATTGGAACCCAGCGTAATCCCGAAATAATAAGGCTTGCTATCATGATCGTACTGGTACAATTCCCGTGTTTGGGCTTTGACCACCTGTGCAAACAACAATACTCCAGCTACGAGACATAGTTTGGTTTTTAATGTTCGGGTTTTCGTCCGGTGTAAATGCAACATATACCTAAGCTTAGCGGTTTATAACGGGTATCGGAATAACCAGTTTTATTTAAAATGTCAACCAGGTTTTGCCTGTCAGGGAAAGCATTGGCTGATTCACACAAATAATCATATGCTTCCTTGTTTTGCCTGAACAACCGGGCCATTTGTGGTGCAATGACACCCATATACAAATTATAGAAACTGCGTATGGGCTGCCGTGGTTTAGAAAACTCAAGAATGATCAACTGCCCGCCGGGCTTTAATACCCTTAGGATTTCGGTCAGCCCTTTTTCAAGGTTTTCAAAATTGCGGATGCCAAAAGCCACCATCCCGGCATCAAACGTATTTTCCCCAAAATTTATTGTTTCGGAATCTCCTACCTGTAATTGGATTTTAGACGCAAGTCCTTCTTTTTCAATTTTTTTTCGGCCAACCTCCAGCATCTGTGGGGATATGTCGATGCCTACCACCTGGGAAGGGCTAAGCATTTTACAAGCCCGGATTGCCATATCTGCAGTACCGGTTGCGATATCTAAAATAGTCTGGGGGTTATCTTTTTTCAACAGGCGAATGGCTTTTTTGCGCCAACCTACATCCGTACGGGCCGAAAGAAAGCGATTCATAAAATCGTAACGTCCTGCAATGCGATCAAACATTTCAGCTACCTGTTCTTTCTTGGTTTTTTCTGAATCCTTATACGGTATAATATGGTCGTGTGGTAAGGGGTTAGACATGGGGGGCAAAGGTAAGCTTAGGATTTCTGTTTTGGCCAGGGATTGGATTTTTAACAATGGTCAGCCGCAATGCCATACCCTCTTTATTTCTGTTCATCCACTATCTTGCAGCCTCATGGAAATTAAAGATGCCAAATATTTAATCAGCAATGCGGATTTCAAACATTGCCCGCCACCAGACAGGCCGGAGTATGCTTTTATAGGAAGGAGCAATGTGGGCAAGTCATCCTTAATAAATATGCTAACCAATAAAAAAGCCTTAGCCAAAACGTCTTCGGCGCCGGGAAAAACGCAACTCATCAATCATTTTGATATTGTGTCCAATGATAATCGGAAGTGGTACCTGGTAGATCTTCCCGGCTATGGTTATGCAAAAGTATCCCAGAAAAGCCGTCGCAGGTGGGAGCAAATGATAGAAGGGTATATCCGTAAACGGGAAAATCTTGTTTGTCTTTTTGTTTTGATCGATAGCCGTCATGAACCCCAGAAAATCGACTTTGAGTTTTTAAATGACCTGGGACGCTGGGAAATTCCTTTTGTCATCGTATTTACAAAGAGTGATAAGAATAAGCCCGGTGCTACCACACGTAATGTTGAAGCATTTTTAGATGGCATGGGACAATATTGGGAAGAGCCACCACCATACTTCATCACTTCCGCTCTTAATAAAGATGGAAGAGACTTATTATTAAATTATATCGAAGGGTTGAATAAAGGATTTGTGATCACCGGTAATGAAAATCCGAATTAGTTTGTTTTCTATTTTATCTGTTTCTTTGCACCGAACCCGGCACCAACATGAAGAAGATATTTACTGAGCGCAATATTGTAGTTGTATTATTTATAGCAGCATTTGTGGTTTTTTCGTTTGCACAGGAAGATGCCAAAAAGATCGAAAGAATGAAGGGCGTCGTCGTGGTTACAAACCCATCTATTATTTCTTCTCCCCGGCAAACTGCGGAACTCAGTACCATCAATAACGCTGCTTCAGTAGCAGTGAAATAGCATTGCAGCGAATTCCCAATAATTATATAAGCGTACTATCGAAAAGTAGGGGAGACGACTCCTTGTGCGGGGCGTGCCCCACATTTTTTTTAAACCGAGGCCGGGAGTTTAGTTCACGACTTTATTTGCACAGCTGCTGCTGGCAAATGCTTCTGGTTTGGCTTTGAAAGCAAAACCCATTCCGAGGATATAACCCATAGCTTCTTTCAAAGCGTCATTACTTTTGAAATGCGGGTTAGTATTGATGTCAGCATGCACTTCCATGTCCACGTTGTAAATAGTGAACAGGTTGCAAAGCTCATAAGCAATTTCAATGCTTTTGGCTACTTCCATCAACATTCTTTCCTTGATCGTGAACTGCTGGCGGGTCTTGTCATTGTGAATGAACATAAATCCGCCATGGCCTTCTCTTAAAAAGACAATTACGGTGGCAAATTCCGTTTCTTTCCCTTTTACCTGGGAGTCAGTTCCAATGCAAACTTTCAGTTTATAACCGGCTGCCGTTTCTCGTTTGATAGCATTTTCAACTGCGTTGGTAATCGGGAGATCAATCGTGTCGCCATTAAATTTTCTCCATCGCATATAAAAAGAGGTTTTCCTAAGTTATAGAAAAACCGGCAATTAACAAAAGACATGATGGTTATGGTTGTGTTAACGGAGGTGTTTTTAACTGATGATACAGCCATGGTGAGTGGCTATATCATCAGTAATAGTGGACAAGGAAGGATCAACCTTTCGCTAATGAAGCGGGTGGTTTGATAACAACAAAGTTTCGGTTGTTGTCATAGGTATTGGTAGCTGCAAAAGGGTTGCGAATTGAGATAGCGCCAGGCAAAATCTTTTTATCATCACAAAGCCGGGGCATGCGCAGTGAAATGGGTAGACGATGGAGAAAACGAAATAGATAAACCTTTGCTTCCTGTTGGCTGATAGGTGAACGCAATATGTATGCATGGCAAAAGCCTGCAGATAAAAGGTTGATCATGGATATTATTAGACAGGTAAAAGTTATAGTACAGGAGGTAAAAGCCTGTGTTGCTTATCAGAGGGGACGGTTATCAAAGATTTGCAATTTTTTTTGCATGCCCAAAAATCGCCCCGTTCAATAATATAAATAGAGTGTTAGTACGTTGAGGTAAATCGTAAATATTCGTCAATCAATGATTAGTACTGGCCGGTGCTGAGCATTACCAGTGTGCAGGCTTCGAGTGGTTGAATCTTGTTTTCTTTGGCGAGCCGGATCAGTTCTTCGTTTTCGGTACCAGGGTTAAAGATGATTCTTTTCGGTTTCAAAGAAACTATGTAATCATAATACTCTTGCTGATGCGTAGGGTTCAGGTAAAGAGTGACGGTATCAATATCATTCACCTCCTGTTTTTCCTTTTCGATAATGACATCATTCACTTTTGTATTCTTTCTTCCAATAGCCACAACCGGGTGGCCATGACTTCGCAACCGCTGTATGGCCAGGTAGCTATACCGCGAAGGATTGTCGGAGGCGCCTAAAACCAGGGTTTTCTTTTTATTACTCATGTTACAAATCTAAGTCACTATAAATAACATCAAAACAAGTGGTATTGTTTTCGGGGGACAGCTGACACAATGTTGGCGAATGCATCCTGTAAAAATGGATACTTGAATGGATAGCCTGTTTCTATCATTTTTGTTGGTAATACCCATCGACTTTTTAGAATAAGCTCTACTTCAGTTCCAATTAAGGGAGCTCCTAACTTCAGCATCCATTTATAAGCAGGCAAACCCAAAGTATGACCCGTGGCTAGTCTTAATTGTTTCATGAACTCAGCATTAGTGACAGGGTTAGGAGAGCAACAATTATAAACACCTTCAATTTCTGGATGGTCCACTATCCATTTAATCATGCGGCAGGTATCTTCAATATGCACCCAACTATACATTTGCTGACCACTTCCCTGTTTTCCTCCCAGTCCTAATTTTAAAAGATTGAAGTAGGGAATTAATACCCCGCCCGGTCCCAGTGTGATAGCCATCCTCAGCGCCACTTTCCTTGTGACAGGAGTTGTTTGTTCAAAAAATGTCTTTTCCCAAAGTTTACAAACCTGTACCGAAAAATCATTATGAAACTCGCCGGTATATTCATCTTGGGGCCTGTCTTCAGCATGACGGTAAATGGTAGCAGAAGAAGCGTTGATCCAAAGTCTGGGTGGTATGGTGCATTCACTGATCGCTTTGCCAATAGCTTTTACTGCATCAGAGCGGCTGTTAAATATTTCTTTTTTATTCGCCGTGGTATAACGGCAGTTAACTGTTTTTCCTGCAAGATTGATCACCATGTCGGCAGCATTCAATTGCTTTGCCCATTCACCGGTATTTTGTCCATCCCATTGTACAAAATAGATGTTTTTTACGTCTTCGGCGGTAAGCGATGTATAATGATTTCTGTTGTTTTGGACATTTTTTAATTGGCGGGTAAGGACAATAATCGTGTTTTCTTTACCAAAATATTTGATCATTTCCTGGCCAATAAAGCCTGTCCCTCCGGCCAGTATGATTTTTTTATTTTTCATCTTTTTATTTTAAGTGTATAAACTCTTTGTGTTTTAATAGTCGGTGCTCAGCGTGGCAAATAACCATGTACCAGATAGTCAGAAAGAAAAAAATCAGTAAATAAACGCCGGCAACTATTAGAATAAAGAGGTAATATTTCCAGAAAGGAAAGGTTGATAGTCCCAATATAAATAGAAATAAAAGCGTTCTGTTATACGTAGTCCTTTCGGGAAGCGAATAATATTTATGTTTTAAAAGCATATGTATAAGGCAACTGATAACTTGCCAGCCAAACAGAAAGCAGGTTCCGGCATGTATAAAATCACCAGAGTCTAAGCAGTAAATAGAGTTGAATATGAAAAGAATCAGCTGTATCGCAAGATCGGATTGTTTGAAAATTTTCATACCAATATTTTTAAATTTTCAGAAAAAAATGAAATGTTATTCTGTTAAAAAAGCCGGTAACAACCGGCCTGTTAATTAGTATTTTATTTAAAGAGCTTAACCAGGTTGCTCACAAACCAGCTTTCTTCCGCCCTGATCATTGTGTCCAGGGTTTTGTCGGCTTGCTTGCCCAATTTCTTAATGCCGCTAACCGTGTCCACAAAGGCTTTTACATGTTTATCTTTTTTATCGCCTTCCACTTCCTCAAGTTGGTCGAGCAATTTTAACATGGGCTCCAGTTCCCTTTTTTTTCTTTCCTTCACAATCATCTTTACCACTTTCCAGATATCCTTTTCAGCAGAAAAATATTCTTTTCTCTCACCCGGCAGGATGACCCGCTCCACCAATCCCCAACTGATCAACTCACGGATATTCATATTGACATTGCCACGGCTGATATTCAGCTCTTCCATCATGTCGTCCTGGGTAAGCGGATCGGGGCTTATTAATAGCAATGCATGGATTTGAGCCATGGTGCGGTTGATGCCCCAGTTCGTTCCAAATGCACCCCAGCTGCTGATGAATTGTTGTTTGCCTTCTGTAAGTTTCATAAGTCAAAACTAGGGTAAATATTTTGAATTTTCAATAGTTACTGAAAAAAAAATTAATTGCTCCTGATTGTCATGGGTTGCCTGCGATAGGCATTTACAGCCTTACCATTATGAAAGGCAGGCACCCATTTGGGGCACTGGCTCAAAATCTTAGCGAAGGCTTCGTCAAAACTATATTCTACCGATTGAATTATTTTCACATTGCGAACGCTGCCATCAGTAGCTATTACAAATGAGAAGACCGCCGTCCCATTTTTAGAAAGCTTAGTAGTTCTTTCGGGGATTTTCATGTTCTTTTCCAAATATTTCCTCCATTGAGTTTCCCCGCCTTTAAAATAGGCTTCCCTCTCATCCCTTTTAATTGAATCCGTCAGGTCTGTTTTATGACTGCTGTATAATTCCTCCCGACCCTTTCTTTCAAGAAGACCCCCCTGGTTAAATTTTTCTTTTTGAATAATTTTTAAAGAATCATCGAAGTAATACCAAATCTTATCTTTCTTCCCCTCAGCAACAAAACCTGATGAGTCAATTTTTCCGTTGTTGTCAAAGAAAGCAAAATAGCCAGCAGGCGTAGTCATTTCTTTATCGCTATAGGTTTCCACAGAAATTATCGGCCCTGTAAAATTATAATACTTCCATTGCCAGGCCGTGTCGGCAAGTTTTTCCAGGATGCCAATAAATTTACCTTCTTCTATTTTACACGGTTCGCCATTCGCATTAAAGACATAATAAGATATTTCTCCTTTCTGGTTCTTTTGTGCAGACACTGCCGGGAAGGATAGAAGTAATATTAGTGAAGTCAAAATTTTCATAGAAGGGAAAGGTTTTGCAGGGGGCAGGGATTAGAATAAGATTATTTTGCTTCCGCAATGTCAGTACTCGTATCATCTCCGTTTTTATGTTTACCTAAATAGGTTGGTAAATCCATTCCTGCCATATCAAAAATGTCTTTTAACGGAGGAACAGACTTGTAAAGCCCACTTACAAAATTGGCGGTTGAACTTTTACCATCTGCATTTTGGCCACCATCCCAAACTGTTACCTTGTCTATTTTGATATTTCGGATCGCTTCAGTTTGCAGTTTTACTAATTCGGGCAATTTATCAGCGATTAATAACAGCACTGCATCTTTGGGGTTATCTCCTGCGGCTTTCACTATTCTGTCAAGGCCTTCGGCTTGTTTGGTAAGTATCTCATACATACCACGGGCTTCGGCTTCCAGCTTTGCAAAAATGGCATCAGCCTCACCTTTGGCTTTTTCTCTTACTTGTTCGGCCTGAGCTTGTGCTTCTATGATAAGTTTTTGTTTTTGTATATCTGCCGCTACTACAATTGTTGCATTTTGGGAAGCCCGGTCTCTTTCAGCACGGGCATCTTCTGATTTTTTTTCCGCGAGGTATGCCTCTTCAAGTGCTTTAGCCGCCTGAACTTTTTCTGCTGCTATTGCTTTTTTTAATGCTTCAGCCTCTCTTTCCCTTCTTGTTGCATCGGAGTTGGCAATCTCGATTTTAGAAAGGTTTTCTCCCTGTACGGCAATGGCATTAGCTTCAGCCATTTTTACCCGGGTATCCCTTTGTGCTTCTGCTTTACCAATATTTTCATCACGGTTAGCCCCCGCAATTTGTATTTCTTTTTCTTTTAAAGCTACAGCTACATTGATGTCTCTGTCACGCTGTGTTTCGGCTACTTTAATATCTCTTTCTTTTTCGGCCGTTGTTTTACCAATATCTCCGGTACGTTCTTGTTCCGCTACCCGAATTTTCGCTTCATTGATTGCTTTGGCGGCCGCTTCTTTACCGAGGGCGTCAATATAACCGCTTTCATCCTTTATGTCTGTTACGTTTACGTTGATCATTTTTAAGCCAATTTTATTCAGTTCGGCCTCCACATTGCTGGCAATATTGGCTAAAAATTTATCGCGGTTATTATTGATCTCTTCAATATCCATCATAGCCACTACCAAACGCATCTGGCCGAGAATAATATCTTTTGCAAGATCATGAATGGCGGGTCGTTGCATGCCCAGCAAGCGTTCCGCTGCATTTTGCATCACCGAAGGTTCGGTAGATATACCAACTGTAAACCGGGAGGGTACATCAACCCTGATATTTTGTTTACTTAAAGCACTGGTGAGGTTTACCTCAAGCGAAATAGGAGTAAGATCGAGGAAGGAATAATCCTGGATAATGGGCCAGATAAAAGCAGCGCCACCATGAATACATTTTGCAGTCAATGTTCCTTCAGCACTTTTACCGACCTTACCAAATACTACCAATATCCTGTCCGATGGGCAACGCTTATAGCGGCGGAACATGGAATAAATAAGAACAAAAAAGAAAATAACCGCTATTGCAACGATCAACAAAAGATTTTCAGCCATAATACTAGTTTAAATTTTATTAGGTAAGATTAGAGAACTTTAGTTTTAAAGATTGGCAGAAACAACAAGTATGTTGCTATTCACAATTTGGATCACTTTTACCAGCTTTCCGGTAGGTATATCATTTTCGTCGTCAGTAATAGCCAGCAGTTCCTGCAAAGATCCCTGAACCTTAATGTGCACTTTACCATATCCATTTCTTTTGGCAGGAATGAATAAATAAGTCTGACCTATCTTATCGAGAGCATTTGATACCTGTAATGTGCCACTGTGTTTTAACCGGCTCATGCTTCGAAGGAGAACGGCCATCATTGCAACCATCAATGCGCCAGCTATCAGTGCAGCACCGATGGTAATGCCCTTGTCCATTCCCCCTTTAATGAAAGCAATACCTGTCCATCCAAAAATGGTAAAAAAAGCGATGAGATTTTTGATCGTGAAAAACTGGTATCCTACACCGTCATCATCGGCAATTGAAGCATCAGCATCTCCTGACGAAGTATCACCATCGCCGGATGTGAATGAAAGAATAGTTTGTGCCAGAAACATCAGGGAAAAAAGAATCGCTATGACCCAAAAAATTTTTTCAAAAAAAAGCATAGATCCCCACCAGGCGGAAATATCAAGCAGTCTCATGTTTGGATTGGTTCGGTGAATACCGAAAATAAGAAATCCCGCCATTTGGCGGGATAAAATTTCAAACATGATAATTATTTAAAATTTGTTTCGATTCGATTGTCACAGAGCTGGGTTGTTCTGTGTTTCCCACTTTACTTTATCCCAAATTTTGCAAAAATTTCGTATCGTATTTTGATTTTGGTAAACGCAATTTCATTTTCCAGGCCTTTTGCTTCGGATCTGCCCAAATCGGTGACAACTACTTCGTGTAGCGCCGTGTTGGAATACTGGTTTGTTGGATAGACCGTGTAAACCTGCTCACGGATAACGAGTGGCTTGCCTGTTTGCTCACCAATAGATAGCAGCAAATAGTCTGCTTTATCTTTTGCATTTTTCATGGCTTCGATCTTTATTTCTTTTCGAAATTTTTCAATTTGTGAATGAGATGTTTTGCTGATGCCAGCATCCTCTATTTCAAGTTCATCCAATAGTTGAAAAAGTTTATTTACCTCACCTGCATTGTGTACTTTCATCAAAAGCCTTTTTTCGGTAAGCACTCTATTTTTTCTGAATACCCGGTATTGCAGATTTCCATCGGCGCCGGACAAGCTTAAGTTATTTATATCAAAACCGTTTTCTTTCAGTTTTTGCAACAAGGCATCTTCCTGGGCCTCGATTTTAAATTTGTCATTGTTCTTATTCTTTTCCCGCAGTACAATATTGATATAGATCTCGTCCGGAACGATTTCCATTTCAGCAGATCCCGTTACTTCGATATTGGGTTTTTCTTCCGGTTGTAAGATTTGTTGGGCTGGCACTGTCAGGCTGGACAGAATGATTGCAAAAAGGGAAATGATTTTTTTCATATCTGGTAGTTTAAAAAATGCTTAATAATATGAACCAGATGCCCGATTGCAGATTTTTGCATACAATAAGAAAAATAAATAATGTAGTAGTAAATCGCAATTCAGGAATTGGCCCGCTTTAACCCGATTCTTCCAAAGTAATCCGGGCTGAAAAAAAACATATAAAAAACCGGCCTTATCTTTCCATTAATTTCTTAACCTCTTTCATTTGCACCATCATGCGCAAACTTTTTTTTCAAAATATTCGTCGATCCGCGATTCTCATCGCCTGGTTTCTTATTAGTCTTCACACGATGGGTCAGGATGATTATTATTTTACTAAGGGTTTGTCGGTGAACGGAGTTTATCGCTATGGTAGGGAAGCTCTGTACCAGGACAAACTGGCCTATCAACTTTATACGAAAACGTTGGAAGCTCCTGCAGAAGGAAAATCATTGGGTGAGAAAAATGACAAAGGAGAAGAGATCAAATGGCAACCGGTAAACGCCGACTCGGCCAATCGCTTCCGTGGAAGAGGATTTGGCGGTGGAGGCGGCTATCTCTATTTTACTTATACTGCTGATAAGGCAAAATCAGCTCTACTGAATATAAGCGGCAATAACGCAGTGTTTTTTAATGGTGAGTTGCATGCAGGTGATCCCTACAACTCCGGCTGGTTCTACATTCCAGTGAAATTAAAAAAAGGATTGAATGAATTATATGTTCGTTCAGGCGGCATGATGACTGTTAAATTAGTTTTTCCCCGCCAACTCATTCAGTTAAATACCGGTGACCCTACTTTGCCGTTTATTGTTTTGGGATCCGCTAATCGTTCATTGAAAACGGCCGTGGTAGTGATCAACGCTTCCCCTGCAGCGCTGAAAAATTATGAAATCAAAAGTTCGATCGGCGGAAAAGAATTAACGACTGCTCTCCCCGATATCCCTGCGATGACAACCCGCAAGGTAATATTTGAGTTTAACGGTGAAGGAGTTTCAGCAAAAGGTCGGCATGAGTGTATAATCCGCCTGCAATACCAAGGCAAACCAGTAGATGAAAAAACGATCATGATCGAAGCTGTTGAACCGACTGACAAATACAGTGAAACTTTCGTGAGTGAAATTGACGGAAGCCTGCAATATTATGCAGTGACACCACAATCACCATCCGGACCGCAAAAGTCATCAGCCTTGTTTTTATCGGTTCATGGTGCGGGGGTGGAAGCTATAGGCCAGGCAAGAGCTTACGGGCAAAAAGACTGGGGAACATTGGTTGCCGCTACCAACCGCCGGCCCCGTGGATTCAATTGGGAAGATTGGGGTCGTTTGGATGCTTTGGAAGTGCTGAATATGGCAAAGCAAAAGTTTCAGCCGGATCCCAAACAGATTTACCTCACCGGTCATTCGATGGGCGGTCATGGCACCTGGTTTTTGGGAGCCACTTATCCCGATAAATGGGCGGCCATTGCACCCTGTGCGGGTTATCCAACTTTAAAGGAATATGGCTCTGCCGATGGATTGATCCCTGCCAAAGGTGCTTCTGAAATGGAGCAATTATTGCTACGTGCCAGTAATCAAAGTGATGTGCCAAGACTGGCATCTAATTTTAAATCGTTGGGTGTATATATTTTTCACGGTGATTCTGATCGTACCGTGTCGGTGAACTATGCAAGGCAAATGAGAAAGCTGCTCGCCGATTTTCATACGGATATAAGTTATTATGAATACCCCGGTGGTGAGCATTGGTTTGGTGATCAAAGTGTGGATTGGAAGCCGATTTTTGATTTTTTCAAATGGCATGGCATTGCACCTGACAGCAGCATCGATAATATTGATTTTACAACAGCGAGCCCGGGTATTTCATCTTCTTATCGCTGGGCATCTGTTGAACAGCAGGCATATCCTTTACAATACAGCCGTATCCGGTTAAGCAGAAATAAAAAAAATTATAGCATCACAGGATCCACGGAAAATATTCGTTTGTTGAAATTAAAGTTGGATCAATTTGGCAGTAGTGCACTAGTAAAAATCTGGTTGGACAGTTTGAATGCAATATCATACACAACCAAAACAAAGAATGATAGTATTTTTCTTATTCGCCAGGATAACCAGTGGATGATTACCGGCAAAGCGCCTGCAGAAGAAAAAGGACCGCAACGTTATGGGACGTTTAAAGAACCATTTAATCACCGTATGGTCTTTGTATATGGAACCAACGGAAATGCTGAAGAAAATAACTGGAATCTTAGTAAAGCAAAATATGATGCGGAAACCTGGTATTATCGCGGCAATGGTGCGGTGGACATTATCACTGACAAAGCGTATTCAGAAAAATATGCTGGCAGAAATGTGATCATCTATGGCAATGCTAACACCAACAGTGTTTACAACAAATTATTGAGCGATTGTCCGCTAAAAATTGAACGCAATAAAGTGACCATTGGCAATGAGAGCTGGCACGGAGACGATCTTGCTGTGTATTTTACCTGGCCAATGAAAGGATCGGCAATTCATTTAGTCGGCCTGATTGCCGGTACAGGATTGAAAGGTATGCAGGCAGCCAATGCAAACCAGTATTTTGCCGGCGCCAGTGGTTTTCCCGATTTTATGGTCTTTCAGTTGCACATGTTACAACAAGGGTCAAAAGCAATAAAAATGGCTGGTTTTTTTGATAATCAATGGAAACTTTCCGCTGATAATTTTATTATAAATAAATAACAGTATTTCGTTCGGAAAGCAGCCAGTTAAAATTGGAGAAATATTAGTCATAATAAGTACAGCGCTATTGCCCGGCTACTCTTAGCTTTGAATTTCGGATCAGTTTAAAAAAAAGTAATCATGAATAAAACAATTTGGGAAGGTGTTTTTCCGGCGATGCTTACGCCATTTACAACCAACGATACTATTGATTTTGATTTGTTTGAAAAAAATATCCAGGCACAACTTGAAGCAGGAGTGGAAGGGCTTATTTTAGGTGGTTCCCTGGGTGAAGGAAGTACCCTGGAACAGGACGAAAAAATTCAGTTGCTGGTTTATGCAACGGAAACGATAAAAAAAGAAGTTTCTGTGGTATTGACGATTGCAGAACAGGCAACCCGTGCTGCCATTAAACTGGCACAGGAGGCGGAGAAAAACGGGGCTTCCGGTTTAATGATTCTGCCACCGATGCGTTACAAAGCTGATGACAGGGAAACTGTGGAGTATTTTAAGACTATCGCAGCCAATACATCGTTGCCGATCATGATCTACAATAACCCGGTTGACTATAAAATCGAAGTCACCCTGGATATGTTTGAGGAATTAGCAAAACACCCCACAATTCAATATGTAAAAGAGTCAACAAGGGATGTAACCAATATTACCCGGATGCGCAATCGTTTCGGTAATCGTTACAAATTATTTTGCGGTGTGGATACGATTGTAATGGAAGAATTGATGTTGGGAGCTGATGGCATTGTAGGCGGATTAGTGGATGCATTTCCCAAAGAGACCGTAGCTATTTATAAATTGGTAAAAGCAGAGCGTTATAAGGAAGCATTGGATATTTATCGTTGGTTCCTGCCTTTGCTGGAATTGGATATTCATCCCAAGCTGGTACAATATATTAAGCTGGCTGCCACGCAAACCGGTCTTTGCAGTGAATATGTAAGAGCTCCAAGATTATTGTTGCAGGGAAAAGAAAGAGACACGGTATTGGCAACGATCAACAAGGCCATTGCTTCACGACCCATATTGCCTGATTATTTAAAATTGCAGGCTGCGGTAAATGCCTGAATCATTTGATGCTCGTATGAAGTTTTTGTCTTTTCACTTTTCACTTTTGCCTTTTCACTTTGCTTTTAATTATGTCGTCTAAAACTTTTTTTTGTATTGATGCCCATACCTGTGGTAACCCTGTTCGTGTAGTAGCCGGTGGTGGTCCTTTCCTGGAGGGACAGAGCATGATGGAAAAGCGGCTGCATTTTTTAAAGGAATATGATTGGATACGCAAGGGTCTCATGTTTGAGCCACGTGGCCATGATATGATGAGTGGAAGCATCTTATATCCACCACATGACGAGCAGAATGATGTAGGCGTCCTGTTCATTGAAACAAGTGGTTGCCTGCCCATGTGCGGCCATGGTACTATCGGCACTGTCACCATTGCAATTGAAGAAGGATTGATCACTCCAAAAACTCCTGGTAAACTGCGGCTGGAAACACCGGCTGGTCTGGTGTTGGTGGATTACAGGCAGGAAGGTAGAAAGGTAAAATCGGTAAGACTTACCAATGTCAAATCGTTTTTAGCAGCAGAAAGTTTGGAAGTGGAATGTCCTGAGCTGGGAACGATAAAAGTGGATGTGGCCTATGGCGGAAATTTTTATGCGATTGTTGATCCGCAGGAAAATTTTCGGGGGCTTGAAAATTTTAAAGCCGACCAGTTGATTGCATGGAGCCGTGTATGCCGCGAACGTTTAAATCAAACGTATTCATTTATACATCCGGAGAATGAACATATCAAAGGGTTGAGTCATTTATTATGGACCGGTAAAACTATTTCACCTGATGCCACCGCCCGTAATGCTGTTTTTTATGGTGATAAAGCCATTGACCGGTCGCCCTGTGGCACGGGAACATCCGCAAGAATGGCCCAATGGTTTGCCAAAGGAAAATTGAGAAAGGGTGATAAGTTTGTACACGAAAGTATTATCGGTTCACAATTTATTGGGCGGATAGAAGAAGAAACAACCGTTGGTGATAAACCGGCCATCATTCCGTCCATTGAAGGTTGGGCTATTGTGTACGGGTATAACAATATAAAAATCGATGATGACGATCCGTATGCGCATGGCTTCCAGGTGATATGACGAAGGATTTTTTAAATTCATTTGCTTACGGTCGATGGATGAGATTGACTAACTGATACAATTAATATCTTTAGCGTTAATATAGCTCCGGAGGAGCAAAGTGTTTATAGCATGTAGCGAAATCGAAAACCGTCAATGCTCCATAGGAGCAACGTAATTCATGGCAAACACCTTTTCACAAATTTATTTGCAGTTTGTATTTGCAGTGCAAGGAAGACAGAGTCTTATTGCCAAAAGCTATAAAGAAGAGTTGCACAGATGTGTAACAGCTCTCGTCCAGGCGAGAAAGGCCAAAATGCTGGCGGTTCATTGTATGCCTGATCATATTCATTTATTTGTTGGATTTAAACCTTCGGTTTTGATTTCGAATTTTGTGAAGGAAATAAAAGTCGAAAGCAATGAATTCATTAATGCAAAAAAATGGGTCAATGGAAAATTTAATTGGCAGGAGGGATATGGGGTATTTTCCTATGGTCATTCCCAAATAAATACCGTTTGCCAATATGTTTTAAACCAGGAAATCCATCATCAAAAGAAAACATTTAAAGAGGAATATTTAGATTTTCTGGAAAAATTTGCGATTCCTTACGAGGAACGTTTTCTTTTTGAATGGAATGAGTAGCGGATACGTGGCTCCGATGGAGCCAGATGATTTTTTGATATTATTTTCTATAAACACTTTGCCCCTCCGGGGCGTTATTTTAGAAGAGTATCGGGTCTCCTCAATTTGTATCGTTAATAAAATTTAAAAGATAGAAGAATTGAAAAATGTTATTGTAATAGGCGGTGGTATTATTGGTTTGAGTGCAGCTTATTATTTGCGTCAATCAGGTCACCAGGTAACGGTGATTGATAAGGGTGATCTGCTGGATAATTGTTCCTACGGCAATGCCGGTTATGTTTGTCCCAGCCATTTTATTCCCCTGGCCACACCCGGTATTGTATGGCAAGGATTGAAATGGATGTTCAATTCAAGAAGTCCCTTTTATGTACAACCTGCATTGAACAGTGCACTGATCAACTGGGGACTCAATTTTGTAAAAAGCGCCACGAACAAACATGTTGAAAAATCAGCTGTTCCTTTAAGGGATATCGCCATATTCAGTCAACTGGAATATCAATCGTGGATGAACACACCCGGTTTTGATTTTTCATACGAGAACAAAGGTTTGCTGGAAGTGTTTCAGACAAAACCTGTTGGAGAGCATGCCAAAGACACCGTGGACAAAGCAAAAGAATTGGGACTGGATGTGGCTCTGTTAAGTTATGAAGAGCTGCAGGCTTTGGAGCCGCATACCAGGATCAACGGACTTGGTGCGATACACTTTAAAGGTGATGCACATTTATATCCTAATAAACTGATGACCGCCCTGATCGGCCAGTTGGAAAAAATGGACGTAAAATTCATCAGCCAGGAGACCGTTATCAAATTTGAAAAGAATGGCCAGCAGGTTAAAAAAGTTGTAACTGATAAGAATGCGTACAATGCAGATGAAGTCGTTATTGCGACAGGGTCCTGGAGCCGTGAGATAGCTGCCCTCGCTGATGCGAAAATTTCCCTGATGCCGGGACGTGGTTATTCCGTGACGCTGGAAAATTCGCCTTACTATCTTAATCACCCCGCCGTGCTGATGGAAGGACGGGTAGCCATTACACCAATGGATGGTAACAAAATACGCTTTGGCGGTACGATGGAAGTTGTACCCACCAAAACACCGCCGCGTTACAACCGGGTAGAAGGCATACTCAATGCGGTAAAAAGATTTTTACCGGAGTTTGATATCCCTATGCCTCCAACCGATAAAATTTGGTATGGCTATCGTCCCTGTTCGGCGGATGGATTGCCTTATATTGGGCGCATCAAAAAATATAAGAATGTAGTAGTGGCAACCGGTCATGCAATGATCGGTCTTAGCCTGGGCGCAGGTACTGGTAAGTTGGTAGGTGAATTGGTGGACGAAAAGAAAACCAGTTTGGATTTAAGTCCGTTTGAGGTGGAGAGGTTTGGATAAGGTAACTTATGACCCTCTCTATTGCAAAAAAACCGAAAGGTTTAGCTTGACTCTGTCAGGCCCTTCCAAATAATATCATACACGTCGGTTGCCTTTACCTGTTGATCCTTTAATTTATCAGCCACTAATACAGCCTGGTATTTTTTATCCGCTTCCAGCCTGCCATGTGATCCTTTTACCAATGTTGCATCCAACGGAATAACGTCCATAACATAACGCAAGGCTAATTTTTTTCTTAGTAGTTTATAACCAGCCCTCGCTTTGGAGGTCATAAATAATTCAACCGGGTCATAACCGGGTTTTTTGTGAATGTCTACTACTCTTGCATAATCGGGAGCTTTTGTATCATCCAGCCAGAAATAATAGGTAAACCAACTTTGTTCATCGGCAACAGCCACTAAATCGCCGGATCGTTCATGGTCGATATGATACAGCTGTTGCTCCTCTTTCGTTAATACCAATTGTACTCCCGGCACTTGTTTGATTATTTTTTTTATTTCACCTATAAGCGATTTATCGTTTACATAAATATGCGCCACCTGGTGATCAGCCACAGCAAATGCTTTCGAAGCACCGGCATCCAACAGTTCAAGACCACGTTCGGTTCTTATTTGCAGCCACCCATTTTTGCGCAGCTCCCTGTTAAGATGCACCGGCCGGTTTACATTCGTAATTCCGTATTCGGAAAGCAAAATAATCTTCGCCTTTTTGGTGGCGTAATGATTCACCAGTTGCTCCACCACTTTATCAATTTCAGCCAGGTCTTTTGCTATTGCGGTAATATCCTGACCGAATTTTTGCAAACAATAATCCAAATGTGGCAGATAGATCAGCGTTAAGGTTGGATCATATTTTTTATCGGTATAAATAGATGCATCGGCGATCCATTGGGTGGATGAAATATCCGTAGCCGGCCCCCAAAATTTAAACAAAGGAAATTGTCCCAGTTCTTTTTGCAGTTCATCTCTTAGTTCCGCGGGATGTGAGTAACAATCCGGTATTTTTCTGCCATCCGCTAAATAATTCGGACGGGGCGTTACTGAATAGTCAGCACCTGAATACATATTGTACCACCAAAACATTTTGGAACAGGTAAACGAAGGGTCGGTTTTTTTTGCCTTTTCCCAAATCTTTTCAGCCAGCACCAATTTGTTCGATTGCTTCCAGAATTTTATTTCACTGTCCGTGTGGTCGTACCATCCATTGCCAACAATGCCATGATCTGTGGGCCATTTGCCGGTAACAAAAGTTGATTGAACCGAAGTAGTGACTGCCGGCAACATAGGTTCAATGGTGCTTAAACCCTGCTGCTCAGTATATTTTTTTAAAAAAGGAGTATGCTCATTGATCAGCGAAGAAGACAGTCCTACTATATCGATGACAACGGTTTTATTCACGATGGTTTTGAGTTTAATGTCTAAGGTTTAGGGGCGTCAATTATCCCGAACGATTTTTTTTGTTTAATGATAAGCTTAAGATGTGGTAAATGGCTAAAAAGCTTGAGTCCACCAGCTTTAAACCTCAAACCCTAAAGCTCAAGCTTTCCTGTACCCATTCTAGTTCACGAATAATCGAATCCGTTATCGGCAGCTTTAATGAATCAGGTAAAACTTCCCAGGTATAGGTTTCAATTTCCAGGTGATTGGTTAATGGTTCCTGCCGATGCAGTTGCAGTACAGTTATAATATCCTGTTGTGTCGATTGCAGCAAGCCATAGTTTTCCACGAAAATCGGTACATGAAAATGTGAACGCCATTCGATGGCGGAAGGATTAGCTGCATCTTTCAACGCATCGGGGAGATCCCGGTATTTTTTAAAACTTCCATCCTGCTGCAATGCAATTACCTGGTGCAGGTAAGTTGATTCGTTAAACTGTTTAAACGCATTCATTACTTCGCCTCTTTCAGTAGTAGTTGATGAAAGCCTTGCTTTCAATGCAGCGCTGATCTGTATCTTACCAATGCGGATATTTTTTTGCTTCAATAAATCAATCACCTGCTGGTGATCCTCGAACCCGACTGCAAAATGACAAATATCATAACAGAGTTGGATATGCTCTTTTATTGTAGCTGTTGCTTTTTCAGTGGTCCAGTCAAACCGTTCCATCAATAGAGGCACGCCGATTGGCAACAGATAATTATCATACCATTGAATAAATTCTATCCCCGTTTCGAGCAGGCCATCGGGTTCAGGCTCTATATCGATATGAATGAATTTGCCGGTATTGGCTTTGATGTTGATAAGTTCAACTACAACGTCTAGTAAACGACTTGTTGTTTCTTTAAAAATGTCATCAAACTGATCGGCCTTATGCCAGTGACGATACGAAAGTGGTGAGGTAGAAATACCTCCATCGATCCCTTCAGGAAGAAGAACAGGTAAAATATTGGCTAAACGAATGGTATAGTCAACACGGTCCTGCGTGGTCCAGTCAGGATCATGAACTTTGTCTTTTACAACGGCATGATGAAAGTTGCCAAACGGAAACCCATTCATGGTAAAAACATAACAGTCATTGGCTCTCAGCCAATCAAGAAACGCGGAGAGATTGGTTGATTCTTGTAAGTCGAGACTGGCTTTATCAGACAAGCGTAGTCCTATTCCGAATGATTGTCCCCGACTGCATTTGTCTTTGATCAGCGGAATATGTTTTTGCAGTTCCGAAAAATGTTGATCCCAATGTTCACCGGGATGAATATTACTGCAATAGGTCAGATACCCGTAGTTACTGTCCATGCCATCCTGTTTTTATTGATCCATTCACTTGATTTTTTTAAAAGCTCCGTATTCAATTCATGTACTTCTTCACCGTCGCCAATTGATTTTAAAAGCATAATCGTAAGCTGGCCGCCGAGATGTTCCCTGAATTCATTTAACCCGGCAATCAATGGACTGTTTTCATTTTCAATTTGCATCTGCGGATGTGTCAGCTCAAATCCGAGTTTGCTGATCAATCCGGTTATTCTTATACAATCTTGTTCTGTTATTTTTCCTGATACAAACGAATAAACAGTATCCAATACGATACCCATTGCGACAGCCTCACCATGCAACACGGAAAAATTCGTCAATTGTTCCAGTTTGTGCGCACTCCAGTGACCAAAATCCAATGGTCGGGATGAACCCATTTCGAAAGGGTCGCCGCCTGCAATATGTTGTAAATGTAATTGCGCACATCGCCTGATCAGCCATTTCATGGCGCCCATATCCCGGTTGACCAGGTTATCGGCCTGCTGTTCCAGCCATTCAAAAAAAGCGGCATCTTTTATCAGGGCCACTTTAATAGCTTCGGAAATACCACTTCGCCAATTGCGTTCATCCAGCGAGGTGAGAAAATGAGCATCATTAAAAACTGCGGCTGGCGGAGCAAATGTGCCCAGGAAATTTTTTTTGCCAAAAAAGTTGATGCCATTTTTTACACCGATACCCGAATCGTTTTGCGATAATACGGTTGTGGGAATACGAATATGCCGGATGCCACGGTGAGCAACAGCCGCCGCATATCCTGCGATGTCTAACAAAGAGCCGCCACCAATGGCAACAATATAAGAATGCCGGTCAATGCCATGCTGGTTAACAGCAGTGATTACCTCGTCAAAAGCCTGTTCATTATTTTTTGACTGTTCACCTCCCGGCACAAGGATCATCTTGTCTACAAGTGATAAGGATGGCAACCCGGAAAAATAAGCTTGTATCTGTTCTTGCAAGCCGGGATGATGATCCACTACGCCCTGGTCGAGAACGAATAATAATTTTTTTATGTTGCCTGTTGCGTGTGATAATAAATAATCACGAAGTACCGGGTTGTTAGTATCGAATAGATGTTCGGTGAAGAAAACTTTGTAGTCAAAACGTACCTGGAATGATTGCTGCAAAAAATCCATATTCATCGGGCGAACTTGTATAAGAATCGGTTTAAAAATACTGTGAACCAATAAAAAAATAAATGAGATAGCAAGGCAAAAGCGAAATTAAGCATTGATCTCCAATGCTGCCACGATCAGGTAACAGCAAATATCCGGGCAAATAATATAGAAAGAGGCAGCAGGCAAAGGATGACGAGTGCCCAACCGATAGCGCCGAAAGCGGCAGCCCACGAAGCATTCATGATGATCACGGCGATGACACCGGCTTTCACCGCCTTTCGGATGTTTTGTGCCACGGGACTTTTAATGGCCTTAGAAAGTGGCAGACCAATCATGCCCGCAAAAAATAAGATAAAGCCCGCCGCATACAATAGCTGATTTTTTTCAACCGCAAACCACGCAATGGCAGACAGGATAATCAAATAAAAAAATGCAGCCAGGTACAATGTTATCCTTTTGCCGCCATAGACTTCGTCGCGGCTGATCATCGTGATGGCGCCAATGTAAATGACGGGGAAAATGCCCAGCCACCAATATTGCATCAGCGCAGCGGGTAACACACTCATGCCTAATAATAGATTTAAACCCCTGCATAGTCCCATGTTGACGGGACCAAGCAAAGAATGATGTTTGCCCCATTTATCATAAACAGTTGCCAGTATTGCTATAACAGACGCCAATAAAAAAGATAAGGAAAAGATTTGCGGATGAACGAATGCTGCAGTAATCAATGCCATAACATATAAACCGGTGGCAAGTATGGTGGCATCTCTTTTCTGAATAAGTCCGCTGGGTATGGGTCGTTCAGGTCTTTCCACCCGGTCAATGTCCGCATCAAACACGTCATTAAACACCACACCACCGCCATACAGACCTATAGTGCAAATGATCAATAAGAAGACAGGAAACAAGGAAGGAATTGACCCCCCTGTACTGGCAAATGCGGCTATTGCTACTCCTGCCAAAATATCCGCCACAGCAGTCACAATGTTGGCAGGTCGCATTAAACGTAGGTAGCCTGTTAATTTCTGCACTTACTGTATTTATCGGATAATGATAGAGTCTTTATCGATGCGGGGTTGCTGTCCACCCCGAAGGATAGTATTGCCTTCAAACTTCTGGCTTTGGTCTACTCCCTGCAAACCACCAACAAAGTCGGCTTCATTGATTTGCCCGCTTTGTGCAAAGGCGGTGATAGCATTTTGATAGGTTACCATTTTAATGTCTTCATCACTGATCCCTTTTTCCTTCATCAATACCGCTGTTTTGGGTACTGCCAGGGGATCACTAATGCCCCAGTCAGCAGCTGAATTAATCATGATCCTTTCGGTGCCGTACTGTTTAACAATTTCTACCATTCTTTCATTGCCCATTTTGGTAAAAGGGTAAATGGTGAATGCCGCCCAGAAGCCACGATCTAACACTTCTTTTACGGTTTCTTCATTGTTGTGATCTACAATGACCATGTAAGGATCGAGGCCCTGTTCAATAGCGATGTCCATGCTACGGGTAGTACCTCTTTTTTTATCACGGTGTGGAGTGTGTATTTGCACTGGCAGGTTGGCTTCTTTGGCCAGGTCCAATTGCAGGCGATAGTATTTTTCTTCGGCTGCTGTCTGATCATCAAAACCAATCTCCCCCACACCAACAACTCCTTCTTTATAGATAAACGCGGGCAATATTTCCATCACCTGTTCAGCCAATGCTTCATTGTTTGCTTCCCGTGAATTGAGACCAATGGTGCAATAATGCTTGATACCATATTGTGATGATCTGAAACGTTCCCATCCGATCAGGCTACTGTAATAATCCCTGAAGGTCGAAACACCTGTGCGGGGCTGACCCAGCCAGAAAGCAGGTTCAATCAATGCTACTACGCCGGCATCGGCCATGGCCTGGTAGTCGTCGGTAGTACGGGAAGTCATGTGGACATGCGGATCAAAAAATTTCATGCCCTTTATTTTATCCAGCATCAGCGGCAAATGGCTGCCGGGCTGAAGATCTTTTTCGGTGATATTATTGCAACACATAGGCTGTCGGTTTGAAAGTAAAAAGGATAAAGATTTTTAACTGGGTTGTAAGGTGAATTTATCGGCAAGCTTATCCCAGCTTATCTGCCCGCTGGTAATTTTTAATTTTAAATCTGTATATTGATCCAACAGTTCTTTAGCGGGCACATAATTGCTATCATGGCAGGCTAATGCTGCCGCTTCCTGCTCAAGCTTGTCTGCGGATTGAAAGGCCCGTTGCACGCCGGGAAATTTTTTTTCATCAATAAAAGGTCCCACGCATCTCCATAATTGGGGATTCACCGGTCTGCCGGCTGCACGGCGTTCACTGGCATAGTCGGATAACATGGATGCCAGCTCCGGATTGGCCCGGTGATCAAGCCCGATGATTTGATGAATCGCTTTTTCGGTAAAAAATGCTTTCATCACCAGCTGGTTCCAGGCACCGTCACTTAATTGTTCGGAAGGATAGGGGTTGCTGCAAATAATCGCTTCCAAAACGGAACCGATATTACTCCTTATTCCTTCCGCACAACGATTTTTCCAATCCTCCGGATAATGAAGAAGAGGTAACGAAGAATACAATGCTACCAATTCATTCATTTCGGCGGCTAAAAAAAGGTTTTCGATCGTATTGATATAAGCTTCCTTATTTGCTGGATCAAGATGAAGCAAAAGCCAAACACGGGATAGCCTGTCGATTGTCCAATGATTGATAGAAAAATGGGGCCGGGCTGAAAGAAGTTCTTGTTCTTGCTGACCGGTAAAATGTATCAACTGGTGACCTGTTTTGCGAGGCACGGCAACAAAGGCGCTTATTTTTTGCCGGACAGGTGTTTCTGAAACTGATTTTTCAAGCCAGCTCCACGCATCGGGCGATACATTTTCACGGATAATAGCCGCCAGGATGTTTTTAACTTTTTCAGGTTGATGGTGATCCATTACAGGTTATATTTCGTCACCTCTAATCAAAATGGATTAAGGGGCAAATTGCCTGAACGAAATTAGTCGCTAATCAGCGGATTGGCAAATCACCGAAATATGACTTTGCTTAACAAGCCGGCTGATGTTGATGCCAAAAATCTGCAAACAAATCAAATTTATATAAGAAGCTGTTTTAATTTTTCAGAATAGAACTTGCCTGTCGGCACGCAGGCGCAGATAAATTAAGATAATGATGATTTTCGCTGATTATTGCCTTAATAAATCATAATAATCACCATTATCAGCGTTCTATTGAAACTTAGGAGCCTCTAAGGCTGCCTGGCTTTGAAATAGTAATTGGTTATTTCTTTAATCCTACTTTATGCCCGCTGACAGCGAAATAAAGGATGTATAAATAGCAAGGCAATACAGTGACAAAATAGGAGAGTTGAAAATCAAGGTGAAGATTGTCTTTCAAAAAAGCATAGATCAACGGCCAAATGGCTCCGCCGGCGATACCCATGATCATAATCGCTGAACCTGTTTTAGTGAACTTTCCCAGGTGACTTATGCCAAGCGGGAAAATGGCGGGCCACATCAGCGAATTTGCTAATCCCAGCAAGGCGATAAACGTAACAGAAGCATAGCCACTGGTAAAATAAGCGGTAATGGTAAAAATGATGCCCAATATGGCGCATATTCTCAGCGCTTTTTGTTGAGAAATATACTTTGGAATCGTAATGATGCCGGCGACATAGCCGATCAGCATTCCTGATAGCGTTAATGCAGTAAAAAATTTAGCAATATCCGGGCTTATGCCTAATGCTTTTCCATATACGCCAATAATATCACCGGCCATTACTTCGGCCGCAACATACACGAATATGCAAAAGGCGCCCAAAAACAAATGAGGAAACTGGAAGATACTCTTATGATGAATAATTTCTCCGCTTGCATCATCCTTTACATCTTCTTCCACTTGTACTTCTGGCAGATGACTGAATTTTATCACCAACGCAAATAAGCAAAACAGGATGGCAAGTGTAATATAAGGTGTGTTTACACGACCCAACACTTCCTGCAATAGCTGTTCTTTTTCAATACCCGTTGCCGCTTCAATTTGTTTCTCAATACCCGCTGCATTCTTCAGGAACAACGTACCCATTATTACAGGAACAATAATACCCGCCGTTTTATTACAAATTCCGGCAATGCTGATACGCTTGGCTGCGCTTTCAATAGGACCGATGATTGTTAAATAGGGATTAGATGCTGTTTGCAAAAGTGCCAAAGCCGAACCTTGAACAAATATGCCGGTAAGGAATAAACCAAAGGAGTTTGTTTTGGCAGCCGGAACGAAGAGTAAAGAGCCTAATCCCAATACTACCAATCCTGTTACGAGTCCATTTTTAAAACCTATTTTTTTTAATATCCACGACGAGGGCAATGCTAAAAAGAAATAAGCCATATAGGAAGAAAAAGTAACGAAGAACGCCTGGAAATCGGATAACCCGAAAGACAGCTTAAAAAAAGGAATTAGTGTTCCATTGGCCCAGGTAACAAACCCAAAAATGAAGAACAACGCACAAATGATCACCATTGGCATCATATAAGTTTGTCTTTGGGGAAGGGCGAGGGTAGCTGTTTGTTGCTGCATGCAGGTATTGATTTTAAAGTCCTCAAAATACTGAAATTGATTTATACCGGGGCGGTCAACCGTTTGCATGACTTTTTCAATTATCAATTAATAATTTCGGAGAGGATTAACTTTACCGGATGCTATTGAACAGAATTAGTCGCTTGGCAGCAATGGGTGCGGTGTTAATCATTTTTTCCTGTAATAACCGGGCAGCTACCGACCAGGAAACTGTAAAAGAAGATTCGGCTATTTCCTGTATGAAAACACCTGGAAGATTTGCTGCGGATAACCTGGCTGCTATTCAGCCCAATGGCGATACGTCAACAACGGGGATGAAATATATACCGGGCGGAACATTTATGATGGGAGCTGATAATGACCAGGCTAGTTCGGATGAATATCCAAAACATACTGTGCAGGTGCGGCCATTCTGGATGGATGAAACCGAGGTGACCAATGCTCAGTTTCAAAAATTCGTAGAGGCGACTGGCTACGTTACAACTGCTGAACAAAAACCTGATTGGGAGGAATTAAAAAAAACATTACCACCCGGCACTCCCAAACCACCTGACAGTGTCTTAGTCGCAGCTTCGTTAGTGTTCAGGCAAACAGATCGTGAAGTGGATCTTCATGACTATAATCAATGGTGGAGTTGGGTAGCGGGAGCTAACTGGAAACATCCTCGGGGTCCAGGTAGTTCGGTAAAAGCAAAGGAAAATCATCCCGTAGTCCAGGTGAGCTGGTATGATGCTATGGCTTATTGTAAATGGGCCGGTAAACGATTACCAACAGAAGCCGAATGGGAGTTTG
Source organism: Terrimonas alba (assembly GCF_042434975.1). Lineage (NCBI taxonomy): Bacteria > Pseudomonadati > Bacteroidota > Chitinophagia > Chitinophagales > Chitinophagaceae > Terrimonas > Terrimonas alba. Next base: position 55,208 of record NZ_JBHMQM010000007.1, on the reverse strand, counting down.
CTGCAAGGGGTGGTTTGGTCAATAATATCTATCCCTGGGGAAATGAACATGTTAATGCAGGCAAACCAAAAGCTAATAGTTGGGAGGGAAAATTTCCATATTTAAACGAAATGAAAGACAGATACATGACGGCAGCACCTGTCAAATCATTTGCAGCAAATGGTTATCAACTATACGATATGGCCGGCAACGTATGGGAGTGGTGCAGCGACTGGTACGATGCTGCGTACTATTTAAATGCTGGTAAAGCAGCAGCTGTTAATTTATCGGGGCCCGATAAGAGCAACGATCCGGAAGATATATATACACCCAAGAAAAGTTTACGTGGCGGCAGCTTTTTATGCAACGATAGTTATTGCAGTGGCTACCGTGTGGCCCGTCGTATGAAAAGCAGCCCGGATACAGGTTTGGAACACACTGGGTTTCGTTGTGTGAAGGATGTACAAAACTGATCATGGGGCATCAATTTTTAGATAAATTGTAATTAATGTGTTGTAATGGATAAACTACCTACCATCAAAGAAATTGCGAAGAAGCTGAATGTCTCCGTGTCTACCGTTTCCAGGGCTTTAAGCAATCACCCCCGTATTGGCTTATCTACAAGGGAGCGGGTTCAACAGTTGGCCAAAGAAATGAATTATGAGCCCAATGCACAGGCGATTTTTTTTAAACAAAAGAAAACGCATGTCATTGGTGTGATTGTTCCTTTTATCCGCGAAGATTTTTTTTCGGAAGCCATTAGTGGGATTGAAGCAGCAGCCATGGAACATGAATACACCATACTGTTTGGTCAAAGCTTTGATGATCCCGAAAGAGAAAAAAAAGTGGTCGATGCCATGAAAAAACAGCGGGTGGATGGGTTGATCATTTCCTTGTCCAAGCAAACCAATAAATATGACCACCTGCAGGCATTGGATAAATATGATATTCCCGTTGTCTATTTTGACCGGGTACCCACATTTGAAAATGCGCATAAAGTGTATTGCAACTTATACAAAGGGACGGTAGAAATGGTGAACTGGTTATTCAATAAAGGTTACCGGCGTATCGCTTTTATCAACGGGCCTGATAAATTGCAGGCAAGCAAAGAGCGGTTAAATGGATACATTGAAGGCGTGTCTAAACAAAAGTTAAAAGTGGATATGCAATTGGTTGAAAAGACCGATCTGTCGAAAGAGAGTACTCATGCTGCTATGAAAAAATTACTGGCGTTAAAAAACCCTCCCAATGCGATCATCACTTTCAATGATTATGTGCATATGGATGCGGTGCAATATGCCCAGAAAAATGATATCCGGGTGAACAAGGACATCGTTTTTGTTAGCTATGCTAACCTGCCTATAACCAATTATACAGCCTTTCCTCCAATAGCATCGATAGAACAATACCCCTATGGGCAAGGTGAAAAAGCAATGAATCTTTTGATCAATATCCTTAACAACAAAACTGCCAACAAAGAAGGAGAAAAAACATTTTTTAAAGAAGAAATGGATGTAACATTGGTGTTGCATACTGTTACGTCAGCATGAATGGTCAAATCTAAATCCTTAACTAATTCAATTGGATAAATGAAAAAATTACTAACTCTCCTGTTTCTTGTTATTGCTGTATGTGCTATGGCGCAGAAAAAAAATAAGTATGGCAAATGGATAAAATTATTCAATGGAAAAGATCTGAAAGACTGGACCGTAAAAATCAAGGATCACCCGGTAAATGATAATTTCGGAAATACCTTCCGGGTAGAAAATGGTGTGATCAAAGTAAGTTACGATCAATATGGCGGGCAGTTCAAAGAGCAGTTTGGTCATATGTTTTATAAAAAGAAATTTTCAGCTTACCTGTTGGAAGTAGAGTACCGGTTTACGGGTAACCAGATCGCCGATGGACCCGGCTGGGCATTTCGCAACAGCGGGCTGATGCTGCACGGTCAGGCACCCGAGACCATGGCGGTTGACCAGGATTTTCCGATCTCCTTAGAAGCACAATTGCTGGGCGGTAATGGTAAAGACGAGCGTACCACCAATAACCTTTGCACTCCGGGTACCAATGTGTTCATGAATGGCAAACTATTTACACCACATTGTGTGACTTCAAGTTCTAAAACTTTTCATGGTGATCAATGGGTGAGGGCACAAGTGTTGGTATTGGGTGATTCAATTGTGAAGCATATCGTTGAAACGGATACCGTGCTGGTGTATGAGAAGCCGCAATATGATGAAAGAGACAAGTGGGTAAAGCAAGCCGGACTTAAAGGTGGTGAGTTAATTACAGAAGGAACCATATCGTTGCAAAGCGAAAGTCATCCCGTTGAATTTCGTAAAGTGCAATTGTTTGACCTGTCAAAGTATATGAATAAACCGGCCACATTAAACAAGGTGTTGGCTACGCTTAGTAAAAGAACTCTTCAATAATTTTATTTCTCTTCCTGATTTCCGGGTGTAAAGATTGCGCAAACGGTTGTACATGCGGTTCAACCGTTTGCACTGTTTGCCGGTACTGATAGCAGCTGTTTACAGGTTTGAAAAAAACATATTTTTAAAAAAGCGGAACTGTTCTGCTTGAGTAATCTACTGCTATTATAAATGAGAAATGCCTGTATCAATACGGACAGAGAGTTGTTGTTGCAATTGCAACAACACGATGAGCAAGCACTGGCTATCCTGATGCGGACACATTATCGTTCTTTGTATAATTATGCCAGTCGTTTTATCCAGGACGAAGCGGTTATCAAAGACGCCATACAGGAAGTTTTTATCAGCCTTTGGCAACGGCGTGAATCCGCCTCCTCTATTTTATCATTGCCGTTTTATTTATTGGGTGCTGTGAAAAATAAAGTGTTGAAAACGTTGCAGCGGGATAACAGGAGGAGTGAAGCTCTTGTAGCGGATCTGCAATATGAATTTGCATCAGAATTCCCGGTGGAAAAAAATATCATTGACAAACAATTGGCGGAAGAAAATGCGCAACGTTTAAGGTCAGTGATCTCCAACCTTTCGGCACGCCAAAGAGAAATCATCTATCTTAAATTTTACCAGCAATTAGATCACGGCCAGATCGCCGCGTTGATGAGCATCAGCCAGCAATCTGTTTACAACCTGCTGCATGAAACTATCCAGAAACTAAAAAAGTGCTGGCAATCCGAGCTGTTGATGACGGTATCCTGAAATATTTCTTTTCCTGTTTTGTAACTCTTCTTTCAGTGCATGATGTTTTTGTCAAACGTTTGCACAATATTTTATAAAAACTTAATAAAGACCAGTAGTTTTTTTTGAAACCGGGTACTTGTAAATGAGTAACTGACCGGAATGAAAAATTACAAGCTTTATACAGTATCGGATTTTGTTCTTGATGAAGATTTTATTCTATGGGTATATACCGGCAGCAATGATCATTCCTGGAATGCGTGGCTTATGCAAAATCCTGATAAAGCACTGACAGTAGCCGAAGCGAAACAAATAGTGCAATCATTAAAGTTGACGCCGGCATCCGTTTCGGAAAACGAGCTGGATGAAGAGGTTCATAGACTTTTAAACAATATTCACACCGGACAGGCCGTGGTGCGACCAATCAAGTCTTCAAAAAAATGGTGGTGGCTGGCAGCATCAGTTGTTGTACTGGCAGGACTCGCCATTTGGAGCACCAGCCTTATCAATAAAAAATCGGCTGCTGAAAAATTCAACTATACGGAAGTAATTCCCAGGCTTCAACTTATCGAACAGGTAAACACGTCAGCCAAAGCGATTCACATTTTGTTACCCGACAGCAGCACGGTTGAACTGTCACCGCAAAGCAGGCTGAGCTATTCCAATGATTTTAAGGATTCGGCAAACAGGGATGTGTACTTATTGGGCGAAGCTTTTTTTAGTGTGACCAAAGATGCCAACAAACCTTTCCGTGTTTTTGCCAATGGGATTGTTACAAAAGTATTGGGCACCAGTTTTACCGTAAGGTCATTTGAAAAAGAACAAACCATAAAGGTCACCGTGAGAACGGGGAAAGTAAAAGTATATCCGCAAACGGAAGAGTCCGAAAAGACAGCCGTCAATGCTGTATATCCTGACGATATCTTACTCACACCCAACCAGGAAGCCATCTTCGAAAAAGAGCAAAAGAAATTTCAAAAGAAAATATTGGAAAAGCCGGTGATTATTGATCCGGGTATTTCACTCCATTCCATGATCTATGAAGAAACACCTGTGATAAAGGTGCTGGAGGAGTTTAAAAAAGCCTATGGTATCAGCATCGTTTACGATGAAGATTCTTTAAGGACCTGCACTATTACCGCCGACCTCACCGATGAGTCATTGTATTCAAGACTGGACCTGATCTGTAAAGCCATTGATGCCAATTATGAAATTATCAATTCTGAAGTTTTTATCCGGGCCAAAGGCTGCCGGTAAATGATAGAACCAATTATTAACTCAAATAAAACTGCGATGAGAAATAGTAAAGAAAATAACAGTACCTGAAAAAGAAAAACCGGCGCTGCTGCGAACAGTACCGGTCTTTAAAGTCAGCCCCTGCTGCGGGTAGTAAACGAGCCGGAGGCCTTTCTTGTTCAACATTATTGTCAAACAAAAAACCTGATAAAGTTATGCAAAAAAAACACCGCTTTCAGCGGTTAATCTGCACGTGTATGAGGATTGGGTTATTGCCACTTGTATTGATTGCCAGCCTTGCTGGAATCAGTTTCGCCAGCCCGGCAGGAGGGCAGGAAATTTTAAACAGGAAGATCACTTTGACCGCCGAGCAGGTGGAAGTGAAGTTCATCCTGGAACAAATAAGTAAAAAGGCAGACGTCAAGTTTGTGTACAGTGCGCAGAAAATTCCTGCACGTCAGTTAGCGTCCTGCAATGCCGAAGACGAAATGCTCGGCACAATTTTGAATCGCCTGCTCAATCCTTTCCAGGTTTTATATGAAGTAAAAGGCAATAAGATCATACTGACGAAGACGAGACCGGTGGAAATAGCAGAGAGCGATAACATCTTTGCCGGCGAAGTGCCCGTTGCACAAAAACCGATCACTGGTAAAATAACAGATGAAAACGGGCAGCCCCTCTCTGCTGTGAGTGTTAAAGTGAAGGGGGCCAGTATCGGTACATCCACCAATACGAACGGCGATTTTTCATTGGATGTGCCCGAGAATGCAACATTGGTCATTTCTTATGTGGGATATGAGCCGAAAGAAGTAAAAGTGCAACGACTGGATGTTATTTCCGTAAAACTTTTACCAGCCGCCAGTAATAAATTGAATGAAGTAGTAGTGGTGGGCTACCAAAAGCAATCTGTCAAAAAAACAACCAGTGCTATCCAGTCGGTATCCGGCAAGGCGATCGAAAATCTTCCGGCACCAAGTTTTGACGCCTTGCTGCAGGGAAAAGTATCCGGTGTAAATATTCAAAATTTCACCGGCGAGCCAGGTGTTCGTAATACGTTTACCGTTCGTGGTAATACAACTATCGTTACCGACATGAACACGGATCTCGATCTGGCCCGTACGCTTTCTACGCCGTTATATGTGATTGATGGAATACCAATGTCTATTACCGATATTGAAGGTATCTCCAGCACAGGTACAAATTTTTTGGCAGGTATTAATGTCAATGACATCGAAAGCATTGCTGTACAGAAGGATGCTGCGGCTACGGCTGTTTGGGGATCACGGGGTGCAAATGGTGTAGTCGTAATTAAAACCAAAAGAGGCCGTGTAGGAAAACCACAGTTTCGTTTCTCCTATTATACCGGTATTACTGAAAAACCGAAGTTGCTGCGTACAGTTGCCGGTGCTGAAGAAAGATACCAGAAGCTTGCATTGATGAAGGAGTATGGGACTTTTGCTCAGCTGGGAAATATTCCGCAAATAATTTCCGATAGTTTAAACCCCGCTTTCAATAACGCCACAGACTGGCAGGATCTTTTTTATAAAGGCGGCATCGTGAATAATGCCGATATGACCATATCAGCGGGTAACGAGCTATTGAATTACAGGGTTGGGTTAAACTATTATGATGAAGACGGCATTGTGCGAAATACCGGTGTAACAAGATATACGCTGCGGGGCAATTTTGATTTCAAGATCAGCGAAAAATTAAATGTCAACCTGAATATTTCTGGAACAAGACTAGATAGAAAAAGAGGATTGGGTCGTGGAAGAAACAATGTGTTGCCGATTAATGGGGTTACGATGCCGGCTTCTTTTTATGGACTTAGCCAAACGGACAAAGACTTTTATTACGGACAATACGATCGCTTAAGAGATAAAAATCAGTCAGACATTTTCTCGGGTTATTTTCAACTGAATTATGATATCATAAAAGGCATCCAATATTCTTTCCAGGGATCGGCCAGCAAGACTACCGATCGCAGGGATCGGTTTCTGCCAACGGATATTACAGAGGATCATCGCTCCTTTGCCAGCAGTGACAATGGAAATTATCAGCAATATTACCTGGCCAATATCCTGACGCTTAATAAATCATTCAGCAATGTTCACAACTTCGGGACGGTACTGATGCAAAGTTTCCAGTTGGATGAAAGATCCGGTAGTTCGCTGTGGGGATATAATGTGCCGGATGATAATATCCAGGTCGTTTCAGGAATTCCGCAACAGGATATTTCGGGCTACTCCTATTTTCAGCAGTCAGGCTTGTTATCATTTCTCGGACAATTCTCTTACGACTTCAAGCAGAAGTATATTTTAAATGCTTCGTTGCGGGCTGATGCTTCTTCACGGTTTGGCGCCAATAACAAATGGGGTTATTTTCCTTCGGTATCGGGAGCCTATATTCTTTCGGATGAAAATTTCATGAAACGAGTAAAATGGCTTGACCTGTTGAAATTCCGTGCAAGCTATGGTTTAACAGGAAGCATGCCCGATGATTTTTATGCGCCATACAATGTATGGAATGTAAACCAGGGCACTTATGGTGGTGTGATATCTGCAACACCTTCTTTCTATAAACCTATCACGTTGCCTAATCTTACGTGGAACAAATCAAATCAATTGAATGTAGGCGTCGATCTGAATGTATTGCGCAATAGGGTAAACATCTCTGTAGACCTGTACCGTAAGAATTCCTTGAACCCGATCGTTAATCTGCCTTTCCCATTCTTTACCGGTTATACCACCCAAACATACAATGCGCCATTGAAAATTTTGAATGAAGGGATTGATGTGCACATTCAAACAAGAAACCTGTCATCCAAAAGTGCTTTACAATGGACCACTGATCTCAACATGAGTTTTAATAAGAATAGGATCGCCGCATTGCCCAACGGTAATCGTACATTTTATGCCAGCTCACGGGGGTATTATCAATCGCTGATTTATTCGGTAGGCCGGCCAATTTATGGCTGGGCACAAATGATCTACAAAGGTGTATATGATTACACCAATGAGATACCGGTAAATCCCTACACGGGCCAGGTGCTTAGCTATTTCAAAACATATAACCCGGTTAAAGCAGGTTATCCAATCTGGTTAGATGTAAATAAAGATTGGGATGTATGGAGTGATGAAGATCGCGGTGAACAATTTGGTGACCTGGTACCAACCGGAGATCCTAACCCTAAGATGACGGGCGGTATTTATAATGAATTCAGCTATAAGAATTTTTCATTGGGTGTTTTATGCACTTTTACAGTTGGCAGAGACATTATCAACAATTTCTTATCTGATCAGTTTGCCGGTGTATGGAACTTTGGTGATATCAACAATTTTGCCCGCCAGCGTTTACCCGATCTTAGTCAGTATGATTATTGGTCACCGGCAAAGGCTGATCCAACAAAAGGCACCGGCTACGCAGCGAATTTTCCAAGTCTCAATCCTTATGGGGGTCATTTTTATGAATTCCTTCCGTTCTCTACCATGTGGAATGAAAGCGGAACTTATCTCAAGATCAGGAATGTAAGCCTGGGATATAGCCTGGAGAAAAAATGGATACAGAGACTTGGTTTATCCAGTGCCCGGGTATACAGTATCATAGATAATATCTACAATTTCCAACGATCAAAAGTTCCGGACGCTGAATTGGTAAGTCCCCAGGGAGAATACCAGGGAGCTGCATACCCGCTTCCCCGCAAATACACAATTGGCCTGGAGGTTATCTTTTAACATTCTAAAAGAAAAAACATGTTGTTGAAATATTCAAGACGGGTGATGGTTTTACTTTCAGCTCTGTTTCTGCTGTCATCCTGTAAAAAATATATAAACCTGGAACCCAAAGATGCCACCTATGACCAGGTATTCTGGAGTAATGGGGCCAACGTTGATAAGGCGTTGAGCGGCATTTATAAATCCATTCGCGACGCCTATCGTGCCGGGGATGTGTACAATGGTGTAGGAAGTTTCTTTACACTTGGCGATTTGCCCGCTGATGAATTTTGGCTTGGTGGTGATTATTGGAATTATAACACATTGGTACCAGAAGGTAAGCTGGTGTTTAGTTATACGCCTTACGTCGATGTGGTAAATAACTGGAGCCGCTATTATGCCATTATTAATCTTTGTCACCTGGTGGTTGAAAATGCTGACAAGATTGATGACTCGAAGTTTGATGAAACAGGTTCTTTGTCAAGGAAACAATTATTAGGTGAGGGACATTTCTTACGGGCATTTACCTATTTCTACATCACTAAAAACTGGGGCGACGCCGTGTTGGTAAAAGAATCATTAAAGGACCCAACCAATATTCAACCGATAGCCCGCAGCAAAGAAGAAGATGTATTGAATTATTGCATCGAAGATCTTACAAAGGCGATAGAGTTACTGGACTTTAATACCGGTACGGGGCGTGCAAGTGTTCGGGCAGACAAAGGCGCTGCTCTGGCATTGCTGGCGCAGGTATATGCCTGGAAACATGATTATACCAATGCAAAAAAATATTGCGACCTGGTGATCAGCTCAGGCAACTATGCGTTGGAAAGTGCAGCTACATACGAAAATATTTGGAAGGGACAATCCAGTGAGAACATCTTTGAGTTGTTCATGAAATATGATGCCGTTAATAAGGAAGCCAGCTCCGGTTTCTTTAAAACATTTTTGCATGATCCGTTGATCAAGGACAAAAGTGAAAGCAGCAGTTGGCCGGTGAATAAAGACCGGGTGCTGGAAGTTTATTATAACAATACAACACAGGATTACGATACGGCCACCGATATACGTTTCCATAAAACGATTGCCGGGTTCGAATCAGATTATCCTATGCTCATCAAATATGCTGATGTAAATTATTATGATGCCAATCAGCCGGGTGTTTATGTCGTCGATAACAATCTTGTTTTACTACGGTTGGCCGAAACTTACCTGTTAAAAGCAGAAGCCGAATTTAAGTTGGGTAATGAAACCGCCGCACAGGAAGCCCTGAACGTGGTAAAGAGAAGAGCAGGGCTGGATGATTATACCGGCGCAGGCACCGAACTATATGATGAGATAGTAAAAGAAAGATACCGGGAACTATGGGGTGAGGGTTATCTAGCTTATGATCTCATCCGTATGAATAAGCTGCAGGACTATTTCCCTGGCATCTATACGCCTGAACGAATCGCCAAAAAAGGATATTACTGGCCGCTTGATATGCGTACGCTGTTGCCACAGGATCCATTACTTACCCAGAACGAGTGGTGGAAAAATCATTAAATCACTTTGAAAGAATAATTATGAAACATCTGATAAAAATTACTGCCGCTTTGCTTGTAGTAGCAATTATGTTTGCTTCCTGCAAGCGGGACGATTACCTGATCGGGGGCACATTGCATAATCGTAAAGTAAATGCAACCACGTACGATTATCTTAAAACCAACTCCATGGGCTTGTTTGATACATTGCTCTTGCTAATTGATAAGGCGGGTGTAAAAGAAAAGATCAACAAGGCAGGCATCAGTTTTTTTGCGCCTACTGATTATGCCATCACTAATTATCTCAATAAAAGAGTTAAGGAAGAACAGAACATCGATCCTAATCGCAAATGGACGATCGACTCCCTGATCAGGTATGAGTTGCCGAAGTTTGCTGATTCCATTGATACATACATCATCAACGAGGCATTAACCTATGATAAACTTACCGGCAACGGGGCTATTTACCCGACTCAAAAAGCCGGTATCAACAGCGTAGTGTCATACGAGGAAACGAGAGATCCAAATCTTGGCTACAATCCGAATGTTTCCACTATTCCGCGGATCGTTTATTATACCATATTGCTGCAACCGTTGACTCCGCCCATTGTAGCATCGGAGATTACCAGCGACGAAGGTGTAAGAACCCGGGTGCAGACCTCCGGTATTGAAACGAATACCGGCATCCTGCATGTGCTGAATAACGGGCATAGTTTGTTTTTCAGAAAATAAAAAATTACAACCATGAAATTTTCATCGATAATAAAATTGTTTTTTGTAGTCATTACCATGGCAGAACTGTCAGTTGGCTGTAAGAAATTACCGGATGGTTTTTTAAGTCCTTATATACGATATGAGGAGTCTCCAATTGTTATTCAACGCGGCAGAGTAAAAGTCAGTTCAGCCCTCAATTTTGATGGATCATCGAGACCTGGGAAAGTGAAGTTGGTTCATATTTACGACAAAAGCACTGGTGCCGTGGTGGATGACATTTTTCTAAAAAAATATTCCATTAAAACATGGAAGGCATTGTACAATCCAAAGACCGACACAACGTTTGAATTGATACAAGCCAAACAGGAGGATTCGGAAGTAACGCCTATCCGGATTAATGATGCGAGCGGACAGGTAGAGGCAAATTTTACAACCTTGTATGTTCCCATGGGTAATTATGCTTTTGATTTGGAGATCAGCAATGACAATGGAACAAGGTTGTATGAGAAGATTGGCGAGTTCCAGATTGTGGATGCTAAACCTTATGAAGCAGATCCTGAAATAGGTACGAATTACGTCCGGATGATAAAAGTAGGTAATGAAAGCCAGGGTGAGAATCTGACTGGAACAATCAATGTGGAAGCACAAATTGAACGTACCGCTGATGCACCCAATAAAATTATTGTAAAGATGGTGGATAAAAACGGCGTTCCGTTTAACCCAGCTGCTGGGGAAATACAAAGGCGCCCGAATACCGGTAATAATCCGGTTCCGCCTTATTTACAAACCTTACAGGATTATTCATTAAAAACGGAATTGTTTGACGACCGTATGGAATTTACCTATGGTGTAAATCCATTTCCGCTTAATTCATTGGGCAATGGTTATAATATCTATTACCGGATTCCTGCCCAGTATTTCACACATGATAATCAAACTAAATTTCCGGATGGACAATGGAGTGCTAATCCACGTTTCCCGTTCCGGGTTTATGTACCGGGTACTTATGTGATCACATTTAAAGCGAAGATGTTGACACATAAGTAACCTGCGATTTATAATCTTTCTCTAAGCAGTCGTTTTGCATTAGCAGGCAAAACCAAAAGAACCGGCTACGGCCGGTTTCTTTTATAATAGCAATTATAGTAATAAATTATTTGTGGAATAGCTTTCCCGCTAGTCACTCATTTCAGGTGATTTTTGGGCAACCGTTTGCATGTTGCAACAGCGAATTATTGTTTTAATTTCATCATCAATTGTAAAAAATCAATAGGTTTATTTGCATTTACATGAAGAAAACAAACTTATATCATTTCGTTTTGCAAATATTATTGATTGTGGCATTTGTGTTATATGCCGTGCTGACTTTTGCGCAATCTTCTTCCGGCAGGCGTCCCAACATTATTTATGTCTATGCAGATGATCTCGGCTATGGCGAGCTGGGGTGCTATGGTCAGCAAAAAATAAAAACACCGAACCTGGATCGCATGGCCAGGGAAGGCATGCGGTTTACGCAGCACTATGCCGGTGCTCCTGTTTGTGCACCTTCGAGAGCAATATTGATGACGGGGAAACATGCAGGACATTCTTACATCCGCGGCAACTATGAGTTGGGCGGTTTTGAAGACAGTACTGAAGGAGGTCAAATGCCCTTGCCGGAAGGAACATTTACCATTCCCAAAATGCTGAAGAATGCCGTTTACTCCACCGGCATGGCGGGCAAATGGGGATTAGGCGTAACAGGTACCACGGGCAGTCCTTTGTTACACGGGTTTGATTATTACTATGGATTGCTGGATCAAAAACAGGCGCATAATTTTTATCCGACACATTTGTGGGAAAATGATAAATGGGATTCTTTAAATAACCATGTCATCAATGTTCATAAAAGATTGGATTCATCAAAAGCGACGGATGCGGACTTTGAATATTATAAAGGAAAGGATTATGCAATTACTAAAATGACTGAAAAAGCACTGGCTTTTATTGATCGCAACCTGCCTGGCCGGCAGGCAGGCAAACAAAAACCTTTCTTTTTGTATTTATCTTATACACTTCCGCATATGTCGCTGCAGGCGCCGGATGAATATGTAAAAAAATACATTGGTCAATTTGATGAAAAACCATACTACGGTCAATTTGGTTATGCAGCTACCAAATATCCTTTATCTACCTATGCAGCGATGATCACTTACCTCGATGACCAGGTAGGTATCGTTATGGATAAAATTAAAAAACTCGGACTGGATGATAATACCATCATCCTGTTTAGCAGCGACAATGGAGCTACATTTAATAAAGGAGTGAATACAACATTTTTTAATAGTGTAGGTGGATTGCGGGGATTAAAAATGGAGGTGTACGAAGGGGGCATCCGTGAACCATTTATTGCCAGGTGGCCGGGTAAGATAAAAGCAGGAACTACTTCTAATCTTATCTCTGCCCAATATGATCTGCTGGCAACATTGGCAGAACTTACAGGTCAACCAATACCTGTTAACACCGATGGTATTTCATTTCTCCCGGAATTGCTCGGAAAAAACAACCAGCAAAAAAAACATGACTATCTCTATTTTGAATACCCGGAAAACGGCGGGCAGGTGGCTATAAGAATGGGCGACTGGAAAGGCGTAAGAACCAATGTAAGAAAGGATTCCAATGCTTCCTGGCAGGTATTCAACCTGGCTACCGACAGGAATGAAACCACAGATGTTGCTGCACAACACCCGGAGATCGTAGAAAAATTTAAGGGTATTCAAAAAAAGGAGCATCAGCATGCTCACATTAAAGAATGGGAGTTTATTGATCCTAAATTCAGTGTAAAAGGTATCAACGAATAATAATTGAGTCAAAATAATTTAAACGTTATTTAAATGAACAGGAAAGATTTTGTGAAGAATATAGGCCTGGCTGGGGCTTCGATAGCGATTTTGCCAACCAGTAGCTTGTTCGCTCAAGGTCCAGCTGATCCAAAAGTAAAACTGGCAATAATCGGTGTAGGGTTACGTGGACAAAACCACCTGGACCTCGTGTTAAGAAGAGATGATGTGGACCTGGTGGCGATTTGTGATATTGATGACCGCATGCTCAAATCATCGAAAGAAATGATCAGCAAAAGCGGCAAGAAAATGCCGCAGGTATTTACCGGCGATGTGAATGCCTGGAAAAAAATGCTGGAGATAAAAGGGCTGGATGCAGTTATTATTGCAACGCCCTGGGAGTGGCACAAGCCCATGATCATTGGCGCATTGGAAGCGGGTATAAAATACGTAGGCACGGAGGTTATACTGGGTATTACGTTGCAGGATCATTGGGATGTGGTGAAAGCTGCTGAAAAGTATAATGGGCATGTAATGATGTTGGAAAATGTGTGTTACCGAAGAGATGTGATGGCGATATTAAATATGGTGAGACAAGGTTTGTTTGGTGAACTGATCCATTTACAAGGTGGTTACCAGCATGACCTGCGTGAAGTGAAGTTTAATGATGGCGCAAATCCTTATGGTCATGGCGTGGAGTTTGGTGAAAAAGCGTTTTCTGAAGCCAGGTGGAGAACTGAACACTCTGTACGCCGCAATGGCGACCTTTACCCGACGCACGGCATTGGTCCCGTGGCGCACTATGTCAACATCAACCGGGGTAACCGTTTTCTCACTTTGAATTCTTTTTCATCCAAGGCAAGAGGTTTGCACAATTATATCGTCAAAAAGGGCGGGGCTAATCACCCCAACGCTAAAATGAATTTTAAATTGGGCGATGTGGTGACCACGCATATCAGTTGCGCTAACGGAGAAACTATTTTGTTGCAGCATGATACGAACTTGCCAAGGCCTTATTCCATTGGCTTTAGGGTGCAGGGAACAGAAGGTTTATGGATGGATGTAAACAAAGGAATTTATATTGAGGAAAAATCGGCGAAGCCGCACCAATGGGACGACGCCAGGCAATGGCTGGATAAATATGATCACCCGTTGTGGGCAAAATACAGCAAGGATGCACAGGGTGCCGGTCACGGTGGTATGGATTTTTTTGTGATCCATTCCTTTATTGAGTCGATCAAACGAAAACTTCCGACGCAGATGGACGTTTATGATGCTGCTGCCTGGAGTGCTATCACGCCATTAAGCGAGCAATCCATCGAACTGGGAAATGAGACCGTGGAGTTCCCTGATTTTACCGGTGGTCAATGGATGTACCGGAAACCGGTATTTGCTTTGAATGATGATTATTAATGTGCTGGTGAATGACTAAAACCTTATTCTAAAGAAATAAATTTTTAACGGTGGTATCATGTTGAACACAATTTTACCTGCTTACGGACTTCCGCAGGATTCGTTAAAGGTGGAGGCCTTCGGTAGTGGTCTTATTAACCATACCTGGAAGATTACAGCGCCGGGTAAAGCCTATATCCTGCAGCGGGTAAACCATGCAATATTTAAAGAGCCGGCTGATATCGCCAATAACATCAGCCTGATCGCTGATCACTTAAAAAAATATCATCCGCAATATTATTTTATTGCACCGCTTGCATCCGTTAATGGTGAGGAGATGATCTATCAACGTGGTGAAGGATTTTTCCGGATGTTTCCTTTTGTTGCAGGGTCGCATTCAAAAGATGTGGTAGAGACTGCCGAACAGGCATATGAAGCCGCTATACAATTTGGCCGGTTTACCCGTTTATTGAACGGAGTTGATATTAATAAATTAAAAATCACTATCCCTTGTTTTCATGATCTTACATTGCGCTACCAACAGTTTTTGCAGGCACTGGAAAATGGAAACAGGCAACGAGTAGCCGACTCCGCGGATTTGATTAAATCGCTGACACAACATGCAGATATTGTTACGGAATATGGCAACATAAAAGCAAACCCCGAGTTTAAACTGCGTGTCACACATCATGATACCAAGATCAGTAATGTGCTGTTCAACGCTGAGGGCAAGGGTATTTGTGTTATTGATCTTGATACCGTAATGCCCGGTTATTTTATCAGCGACGTGGGCGATATGATGCGGACTTATCTTTCACCCGTGAGTGAAGAAGAAATAGATTTTGCAAGAATTGCTGTGCGGGATGATTTTTACAAGGCGATCGTACGGGGATATTATAGTGAGATGAAGAATGAACTGACAGCGACAGAAAAGAAATATTTTTTTTATGCCGGCACCTTTATGATCTATATGCAGGCCCTGCGCTTTATAACCGACTACCTCAATGATGATAAATATTATGGTGCCAAATACCCCCGGCACAACTATGTAAGAGCAAAAAATCAATTGGTATTACTGGAACGGCTGCTGGCGAAGAAGGAACAGTTAGAAGAGATGAATCTCGACGCTTAAAAATTGAGTTACAATTTTCCCAATCCAATATTTACTCAAATGGTTCGGTCAAAGTGATTCTCCGGGTTGCTATGCATTGCATTCATTAAAAGTAGAAATGTTTATTTAAGTATTTTTAAAACTTTATTGCCGGATGAATTAAAGGGCTAAAAGTTTACAATAAATGTTTAATACTAATGCAAGGCTCAAATGGGTAGTAGCGGGATTATTATTTGCTGCATTATGGGCATCAGCATCGGCTGCCACTAAAATAGGGTTGACTTCAGCACAACCACTGGTGATCGCAGAAATAAGATTTGCATTGGCGTCAGCCATCATGTTGGTTGTTACTCATTTATTAATGCGTCAGCGGCTTCCGGCAGGAAAGGAGTGGAAGCAACTGGCCATTTATGGGTTATTGAACATTTCCATTTACCTGGGCTGCTATGTTGTAGCGATGCAAACTGTTTCGGCAGGCATCGGGTCACTTTCAACGGCTACTAACCCGGTATTCATAAGTTTTATGTCTGTCTTTTTTTTAAAAAAGAAATTAACAGCTCCGCTAATAACCGCATTGCTCATTTGTTCAGCTGGGGTAGTATGCGCAGCCTGGCCTTTGTTTAAAGATGCTTATGTAACACCCGGCGGCTTATTGATTTTGTTTTTTAGCATGATGTCTTATTCTGTCGCAGCCATTTATTTTTCATCGAAAGATTGGGGTGGCCTACATTTATTTACGATTAACGGATGGCAAACTTTTCTCGGAGGTCTTTTTCTGCTTCCAGTTACTTTGTTTTATTATAAGGAAGAATGTAATCATTTTGATACAACATTTTGGCAATGCGTTTCCTGGTTGGCTATACCCGTTTCCATCTTTGCTGTACAGCTATGGTTGTGGTTGTTGAAGACAAATCCGGTACGGGCCGGACTATGGTTATTTCTCTGCCCTTTGTTTGGCTTTCTATATGCCGCATGGTTGCTCAACGAACCGATAAGCTGGTATACCATCATCGGTGTTGCCCTGGTAATAGCGGGATTATTGATATCAAGACGAAATATAAAAAAAGATGAAGTGGTTTTTGATTAGTCTTGTCTTGTTATCGCTTTACGCATGTTCGTAATTGCAGAAGTCATAGATTTTTTCGGATAATATGCATATTTGGGAAAGAGGATTTCCTGGTCAAAAGGTCAACGTTCTAAAATGCTGGTGATCTATCGCTTTGCCAGCATCACCGGGATCCACTTTTAAATCAGAAGTCGAATGAGGATGTGGAGTTGATATGAATCAAACTGGTTCAATTTTCTCATAGTGTGCCTATATTTAAACTTCTTGCTTTTTGCTTTAAGGATTATGATTAAATTGCAAAGTGACCTGATTATTGTGATACTAACCACTGCTTGCATATGGACGCTGCTGTAAATATCCCGCATCCCGTACAATACTGGTACGAGTCCTTCCGATCTCATTTTATGGCTATGGGACTGAGGTTAGGCTATCGCAAAGAAGAAGTAAGCGATGTCATCAGCCAGTTTTTCCTTGACCTGCTTGAAAAGAATATTGATCCCCATACTATAGATAATCCACAGGCTTATTTATCCACTGCTTTCCGTAGAAAATTAATTGATCATTACAGGAGCTCCTCAAAGAAAAGTTTTGTTGATGCCAGTATCATCCCGGAACACTACGCTGAACCTTCCGTACAGCAAGTTCTTGAGCAGGTACAGACAAATACAGAATTGATCAGCCGAATAAGGAAGGCTTACAAAAAGCTCCCCGACCGTTGCCAGAAAGTGATTTATTTAAAATTTTACCAGGGGCTTACTACAGAACAAATAGCTGAACAAACCGGCCTCAGTAAAAGGACTGTTTATAACAATCTTTTTGAAGGCGTTAAATTACTGAGGGTTGATTTAAATCAACAGTTTCCCGGCGTTCAGTTTGCCGCACTGCTTACATACCTGCCTTTACTGGGTACTTCTATTATTTTTTAAAATTTCTCTAAAAAAGGTTGGTAAATCTTACGGGCAATTCCGTCTATCTTGAAAAGGGCTTGCCATGTCAGAAGAATTACCGATAGAAGAACTCATCATTGATGACTCATTTGCTAATTACTGTTTTCAAAGTAATGAAAAGGATATCTTATTTTGGCAGGAGTACACCAGAACACACCCTTCCGAAAAGGAAAGAATAGCAGAAGCTATGCAGGTCGTGCTGGGGCTGCGTACCATGCTCCAACAGGAAAAGAATAATGAAAAGCAAGGATCAGCATTAAAAGCAATTCCACGGACAACTAATAAGCCGGTCATTCAAAAAATACTCCGCTATGCTGCGGCTGTTGCTGCGGTCTTTATTCTTGTATTTGGAATAAAGAGCTGGCTGGCTCAAAACAGTCTAACGCACAATACAAAGGATATTACAGCTACCCCCATCGCCGATAATGAGTTAGTATTTACTACAACAAAAGGCGAGAAAAAAACTTTCCTGCTTCCGGATAGTACAAAGATTTCCCTGGGGTTCAATTCTACACTGCGCATGAAGAAAGGTTTTGGAAAGGATAACAGGGATATCTATTTAAGCGGGGAAGCCTTGTTTGATGTTACGCATAATGAGGAACTCCCTTTTATTGTGCACAGTAATAAGTATGATGTAAAAGTATTGGGCACTGTATTTAATGTAAAAGCATACCCGGAAGATAAGCTAAGCGAAACTTCATTGATCAGGGGAAAAGTAGAGATAAGCCTGGCGAACAATTCAAAAAAAATAACACTGAAGCCGAACCAGAAAGCCGTCATTAGCAACAAAGGCGAGGACCTGGTTCTGGAAAACAAAAAACAGGTGGTTGGACAGACCTGTGAAAAAATTATTATACTTCCTCTTTCTTATAACAGTACCGATAGCGTAGTGGTTGAAACAGCCTGGGCTCAAAACCGCATTGAGATTGTCAATGAAAATTTTGACGAAATAAAAAACAAATTGGAAAGGTGGTATAACGTTAAAATCATTTTCGCCGACGAAGAAGTAAGCCGGTACACTTTCACAGCCACTTTTTCCGGCGAAACGATCGGGCAGGTATTAAAGGCTTTGCAATACTCTTATCATTTTACGTATAAAATAGAAGGGAAAATCATAACTATTTCTAAATAAAAAAGGAGAAATGGATTGCAGCCATTCCTCCTGTGTTACAAAAAGGAACAGGTATTTGAAGTAAACCTGTAACCTCATTTCATAACAATTAAAAAACCAAAACGAAGGTATGAAAAAGAAGGCTTGCTTTATTAGCCCACCCTTACAGAAGGGCTGGTTCAAAACACTACTGCTCATGAAACTTACAGCTTTTTTTATCCTGGTGACTGCGTTACAGGTTTCGGCCAAAACCTTTTCGCAGGACAAACTGGATGTTGACTTTAAGAAGACAAAATTGGCCGCCGCGTTAAAAGAGGTAGAGACGAAAACCGATTACCGGTTTGCATTCAGTAACCTGGTACTGTCGGATAAAATGAAAGTTACGCTGAAGGCTAAAGGCATAACAGTCGAAGACCTTCTTAACCGTTTGCTTGATAATACAGGTTTGTCGTACAGTTTAATGGACAATAACCTTGTTGTTATTACAAAAACTGACAGGATAGTTTATGCTGATATCACAGTAAGGGGCAAGGTGACAGACAATAGTGGAGGACCGCTGGCCAATGTAAGTGTTACCGCTGGTGATAAAAGCGGTACTACCACCAATGAACAGGGCGAATATGTGATTACTGTAGATGAAAATGCAACGCTAAGTTTTAGTTATGTGGGTTATACATCGCAGCAGGTGCAGGTAAGCAAGCGAAACGTTATCAATATTGAATTGGTACAGCTTTCAAGCAATCTGACAGATGTGGTAGTAGTTGGTTATGGTACACAAAAACGAAGTGATCTTACCGGTTCAATCGCAACACTTTCCTCCAAGGCCTATAAAGATCAACCTGTGTTAAATGTTTCATCTGCGTTACAAGGCAGAGTGGCTGGGGTGTCTGTTACCAATAATTCCGGTGCACCGGGTGGAGCAGTTAAAATCCGCATACGTGGCGCCAATTCTGTAAACGCCAACAACGATCCGCTTTATGTCGTTGACGGTATCGCTTTGAGCAGCATAGGACTGGCAGATATCAACGTGAACGATATTGAATCGATGGAGGTTTTGAAAGATGCTTCAGCCACGGCCGTATACGGATCAAGAGGAGCTAATGGCGTTATTCTCATTACCACCAAGAGTGGCAAATCAGGCGAACCTAAAATTGAATATCATGGTTTCGTGAGCTTTAACAAGCCTATGAAAAAATATGATTTGATGGATGCGGTAACCTATGCCAAAGTCGCCAATGTTACAGCAGGAGTTAATGTTTTTCCGGATCCCAATTCATTTGCAGGTAAAAGCACTGACTGGCAAGGTTTAATATTTGATAACTCCCTTACGCATAGCCACCAGCTTTCTTTAGCAGGCGGAACAGAAAATACGAAATATTATGTGTCCGGATTCTATGTTGATCAGGAAGGATTATTGATCAACAGTAATCAGAAAAAGTTTGGTCTCCGTTCAAACGTAGATATAAAATTGAGTAAGCGGATAACTTTTGGCGCCCACATCTATGCAGGTCGCCTTAATTCCCACAATAACACTGACATTGGTTACAAGGGTAACCCTGTTATGGGTGCTGTTACCTGGGCGCCAACGGAGCCTGTGTATGTTGCACCTGGTCAATATACTCGCTTTGGAATATCCCCTATCTGGGCAAACCCTTTTTTGGCTATCAGCGAAAGAAATGAAAATAATTTCTCCAACGTTGGAATTTTCAACGGAAAATTAAAATATACAATCACTGACTGGTTAACATTGAATGTTAATGCAGGATTGGATATGTATATTTCCAAAAGTGCTTTTCTGAATAATGAATGGATCAGTCCTGGTAATAATGCATCAGGACAAAGCTCAGCTGAAAGCTACACATTTCAAAACAGCAATAACCTTACTTTCCATAAAACATTCGGCCAACATGATCTGACAGCCACTGCCGTAATGGAAGCCACTTCCAATAGGTACTCCAGTTTTAATGCTTCAGGTTCCGGATTAGCCTCTTTATCTAATGGATATAACAACCTCGGTTTAAATGCCTCCCAGGCTATTTCGTCGGGTTATTCCAACTGGTCGTTATTATCTTATATGGGGCGAATTGCTTACAGCTATAATGACAAATACCTTTTAACTGCTACAGTAAGGCGTGATGGATCTTCCAAATTCCATGCAAATAACCGCTGGAGCAATTTTCCATCATTTAGTGCAGGATGGAAACTATCTAATGAAAAATTCATCGAAGACTTACACATTTTTTCAAATCTTAAACTGAGAGCCGGATGGGGTATCACCGGTAATCAGGCAATTGGACCATACAGTACACTTGGTTTATTAACGAGCACGACTTTTTCCTATGGTACTCCAACATTGTACCAGGCCTATACACTGGGTAATCCCGCTACTCCCGATGTAAAATGGGAGACTTCAAAGCAGATAAATATTGGCCTGGATGCAGGAATATTTAATGGCAGGCTTAATATCAGTGCTGATTATTACAATAAGAACACCGATGATCTGCTCCTTTTTACCCGGATAGCTAATTACGACGGCGGAGGCTCATATCTGAAAAATATCGGAAAGGTAAACAACAAGGGTCTCGAATTAATGATAGAAGGAACTCCTCTTAAAAGCAAGAATTTAACATGGTCTGCAGGTTTTAATATATCAACCAATCAAAACAAGGTAGTGAGCCTTGGAGCAGATTCTATGCTTGCGAGACCATATATAGGTGGGGGACTTATAACAAACAATATACAGGTAGTAAGAACAGGACAGCCACTTGGCGCATTTTACCTGATTCCGTGGGAAGGTGTTTACCAGGCTGATAAAGGAGATTATAAGGCAGGAGACAGCAGATACACGGATGTAAGTGGGAACAGTTCAATTGGATTTGAGGACAGAGTGATTTCAGGAACTGCAACTCCTAAATTTCAATGGGGTTTTAATAATAGCCTGACATTTAAAAATTTTGACTTGAACGTTTTTGTGCAGGGTGCTCATGGCCATAAAATATTTAATGCCACGTATGCAGCTACCGCAGTGCCTACCAGTGATGTGAAATTTATAAACCTGGCAGAAGCCGCAAACTATTGGACTCCATCAAATACTACATCCACCTGGGCAAACCCCGGCAGTAAAAATAAAAGTTGGGTTGAGTCCACACAATTTTTACAAGACGGAAGCTATGTACGGTTGAAAAACGTAAGCTTATCATATACGATCGGTAAAAGTTTGCTCAGACTGGCATCTGCAAAAATCTATATCAGTGCTCAAAACGTAGCAACTATAACCGATTACAAAGGATTTGACCCGGAAGCCACTTCAACATCGGCAGCCAGTGATGCTGATGCAGGTATTGATGTAGGGGCTTATCCCTCTCCTAAAACAATTACTATTGGCTTGCAATTAAAATTTTAATTGGTTTTAAAAAATATACAGATGAAATGAGCCATAAAAATTTGCGAGCAAATTCATACCAATAGTAATGAAAATTTTTAGGGCGAACCTGTCTGCCGACAGGCAAGATTCCATTTGACAAAAAAGCAATAAAAAAATATACAAATGAAAAGAACGAATAAATATTATTTGGGTTGGCTGACACTGGCAATATTTGCCATGTCGTGCAGCAAAAGCTTCCTGGAGGAAACACCGAAAGGAAGTATAACACCTGTAAGCTTTTATAAAACATCCAAAGATCTCGAAATGGCGTCAGCGGCACTGGCCCTGCAGTTTAACGGGGCTTTTAATCAGGTGGGAGGCGCATTTTATGGGGCCGATGACATTACCTCAAAAAGAGCAGGAAATAAAATAGAGTTTTCTGACTTTGATATTTTTAATGCTAATTCATCCAATGGCCGGATGAATAACTGGTGGAATTATTTTTATGCAACCATCAAATCTGCGAATGCACTTATTCAAAATTATACGAGCGCAACAGAAGCAACAGAAGAGCAAAGAAATAATGCTGCGGGGCAGGCTTATTTTATGCGTGCCATTAGCTATTCCTATTTAACAAGAACCTGGGGTGAAGTGCCTATGCCTACAGAACCCACTGTTGATGATAACAGGCCCAATGCTAAGGTTGAAGATATTTATAATCTGATCGTGGCCGATTTACAAAAGGCGGAAACCATGCTGCCGGATCATTGGGATGGAGTGAGGAGGCAGAATGGTATTGATGTTCTGCCAACAAAAGGTTCTGCAAAGGCGCTGTTAGCCAATGTCTATCTGACAATGGCAGGCTGGCCGCTTAAACAAACAGATAAGTATGCAATAGCGGCGGCAAAAGCAAAAGAAGTGATTGATGGTAAAGCAACCTGGGGGTATAACCTGGTGACGAATTATGCTGATATATGGAAGATTGGAAACAAGTATAATAACGAGGCAGTTTTTGCCTGCTACTTTAACAACGATGTGCCTGCATGGAACTGGGAAAATGGGAATATGATGGCGCCTAATCCTTTTGCTCCGGATTATGAAGAAGGAGGATGGGATGATGGATTCGGGGAAATTTCATTCTATAATAGATTTCCTGCCGGACCAAGAAAAGACGCCACCTATCAAAAGGATTATTACGTAAAGAATGATCCCAATAATGTAGTCACCTGGCAGGGAACATTACAAAAACATCCTTACTTTCTTAAATACCGCGATGACCAAAGCTACGACTGGTCAATACATAAGGCCAATGACTGGTGGAGCAGTGCAACCACATTTATCCTGCGTTATTCAGAAGTATTGCTGACTTATGCGGAAGCAAAAGCTATGTCGTCTACTCCTGATGCCAGCGCCTATGATGCTATAAACCAGGTAAGACAAAGAGCCGGAATACTACCCTTGTTACCTGGATTATCTCAAACAGCTTTTAGAGATTCCGTAATAGCAGAAAGGGGATGGGAATTTGCCGCCGAATGCGGGATAAGGTGGTTTGACCTGTTAAGAACAGAAACAGTGCAAAAAGCCAATTCAGTAAGAGATGCAGCAGAAGTGAGCCTGGCAAATCAGCCCAGCGATGCAAATCATACATATTATTGGGCCCCCATTCCTGCTATTAAATAAGAAGAAAGTTGCAGTTGAACTAGTGAGGGCTAATTTGTACCCGGTGTTTGTTAAATGTGGGCTGCGAAAAGTGATAAACGTCTATCACTTACTAATCGGTTCCAACTATTAAAACGAAATAGGAAGACAAGTATGATTTTTGGCCTATTCCTCAAACGGAAATAGATCGTAGCGCACCGGTACTTGTTCAAAAACCAAAGTATCAAAAAAAGTTTCTCTTATAAGCAGTTAGTATGCAGACAATCGTGCCCCTATTTCAATAGGGGCAATTTTTTAATTAAGAAATCATTTTTCTACAGTCTTTTTACTGTGCATATTCGTTTCATCAGCTTTAGCAAGGAATGCATGCTACTTTATTCAGAACAGATTAATTTTAAAAATGTGAATAAAATGACAAGCAAAAATCGAACTATCATGAAAATTATAAAACTATTAATTGTCTCAGTTTTATTGCAGCATTCGATGGTGGCCCAGAACAGCTATCCGGTACCAGTGCGGCCAGACAAGAATGAAAGAATTGCTGCTGGTAAGTTTCAACCAACATGGGAATCATTAAAACAATATGAAACGCCGGAGTGGTTTCGCAATGCCAAATTTGGCATATGGGCACATTGGGGACCTCAATGCCAGCCGGGACAGGGGGATTGGTATGGCCGCTTTATGTATCGCCAGGGCAGCAGGCAGTACAACTGGCATGCAGAACATTATGGGCATCCATCCAAAGCCGGATTTAAAGAAGTGTTCAATAGTTGGAAAGCTGAAAAATGGGATCCTGAAAAACTGGTTGCATTATATAAGAGAGCAGGGGCACAATACTTTTTTGCAATGGCCAACCATCATGATAATGTAGATATGTGGAACAGTAAATATCAGCAATGGAATACAGTAAAGGTCGGGCCCAAAAAAGATATTCTCGCCGGCTGGGCTAAAGCGGCAAAAAATAATCATCTCCCTTTTGGATTAAGTGTGCATGCGGCACATGCCTGGTCCTGGTTTGAAACTTCACAACAGTCCGACACGAGTGGAGAATATATCGGAATTCCTTATGACGGCAAGCTTACTGCAACTGATGGAAAAGGAACATGGTGGGAAGGCCTGGATCCACAGGAGCTTTATGCCCAAAATCATCCATTGAGTGAAGGAAGTAAAAATATTGACAACATCCATAGTCAGTGGAATTGGAATAACGGGGCTGCAATGCCTTCACGGGAGTATTGCGAAAAATTCTACAA
Source organism: Terrimonas alba (assembly GCF_042434975.1). Lineage (NCBI taxonomy): Bacteria > Pseudomonadati > Bacteroidota > Chitinophagia > Chitinophagales > Chitinophagaceae > Terrimonas > Terrimonas alba. Next base: position 30,157 of record NZ_JBHMQM010000007.1, on the reverse strand, counting down.
TCGTACAATAGATATGATCAACCAATTTCATCCCGATCTGCTATACTTTGATGATACAGGCCTTCCACTGTATCCCGTAAGTGATGCAGGGTTGAGAATTGCTGCTCACTTCTACAATAGTAATATGACTAAAAACAAAGGAAGGTTAAACGCCGTTTTGTTTGGTAAAATTCTTACTGAAGACCAAAAGGATTGTTTGGTTTGGGATGTAGAGCGCGGTGCTCCCGATAAAATTCAAACCCTGCCATGGCAGACCTGCTCATGTATCGGCGAATGGCATTATAACAACGCTGTTTATGAAAATAACCGGTATAGATCTGCAAAGGATGTGATACACTCATTGGTGGATATAGTAAGTAAAAATGGAAATCTTTTGTTGAATATTCCCGTTAAAGGTGATGGTAGCATTGATGAAAAAGAAATCGCCGTTTTGGAAGGAATAGCTGCATGGATGGACATCAACAAGGAGAGCATCTTTAATACCCGTCCATGGAAAGTATTTGGTGAAGGACCTGCCGCAGACGCCGCCAACCCTATCAATGCACAGGGTTTTAATGAAGGAAAAATAAAGTTCACATCGAAAGACATACGATTCAATAAGAAAGGGAAAATATTGTATATGACCCTTATGGGAATTCCCGCTGACGATATTGTCATAAAAAATCTGGGCGCTTCGAATGCACCAAACAAAATAGCAAAGATTGAATTGCTTGGCAGCAAAGAGAAAGTAAATTGGAAGCAGACCGCTGAATTTCTAAAAATCACTAAACCTCCAACTATTCCCAATGAAATTGCAATAGTTTATAAAGTGTATCAGCAGTAAACCTTAAAAAAAATCTGTCAATAAGAACTCAGCTTTGTCAATGCCGATCCTTTATGGGCTGCTATATGATCAGTTTTATCACTTTTTATTTCATATTGCGGATCGTCTTTGGTAGCATGATGCGTGTAACCTTTATAGTTGAAATCAGATTTATGAATTTTAATAATAGTGCCTGATACACGGCCGGCTTCCGAGTTCCAGCTTACATGGTCGCCCACCTTAAAAGTCTTTGGCATTTTTTATTGTTTTATAATTTTTGAAACCTATTATATGACAACAAAATTCAGACCTCTTTTCCTGCTTCTGTCCACTGCGGTTGCAATAGCCTGCCTGTAGCGGAAATCGCCGTGTATTTTTGATTCCTGATAAAATAGAAACAGAAATAGATAAATGTGAGGAAGGGTTATCGCGGAAGAGGTAATAAGTTTATGCTTTTGAAGTAAGGGTTATGAGATTATCACGGCGAATACTGGCATTTGTATTCATTTTGGCGACCGTTAGAATGCATTTTGATAATGATTATGCGTGATTGTTATTGATAATAGATAAATTAAAGAATACAGATGAAATCATTTTATGAAATTGGACTGGTAAGTATTTTATTTTCCAATAACCTTTTTGCACAAAAAGCGGATGTTACCATCAAGTTTGATACAGCCGCTACCTATTTCACCGAAAGTCTTCCTCTTGGAAACGGAAGATTAGGCGCCATGATGTTTGGTGATACCCGCAAAGAGCGGATAGCGCTGAATGAAATATCATTATGGTCAGGCGGGCCACAAGATGCAGATAATGAAAAGGCGAACCAATACCTGAAACCCATACAGGAGCTTTTGCTGGCCGGCAAAAACAAAGAAGCGCAGGAATTATTGCAAAAACATTTTGTAGCCAAGGGCCGGGGTTCAGGATATGGCAGCGGCGCCAATGATAAATATGGCTGCTATCAAACGCTGGGCGATGTATTTATTGAATGGAAGGACAGTGCTGTAGCTGTTTCGAATTATAAAAGAGAACTAGACATTGAAAACGCAAAAGCATTTACCAGTTTTACCAGGAACAATAACCAGGTCAAAGAGGAATTGTTTGTTGATTTTGTAAATGATATTATCTGGTTGAAATTAAGCAGTTCCAAAAAAGCGGGTATCAACGCAAGGATTTCGTTGTATAGAAAAAAAAATGCTGTCATTACAGCTGATAACAATAAAATAATCATGTCCGGACAATTGCCTTCCGGTAGTGATAAAGGCATGCGGTTTGCCATCATACTGGAACCTGTATTAAAAGATGGAAAAATTAGTAACTCCGGTAATGCACTGATGATTGAGAACGCAACGGAATGCTGGCTGAAGATTTCGGCGGCGACAAACTATGAATGGAACACAGGATCATTAACTGATGCGGACCTGGTAAAAAAATGCAGGGAATATATTAATTTAACCAACAAGGCGACTTATCAAACGGCTTTACAAAAAAGTAGTTTAGCTTACCGAAAATTATTTGATCGTTGCCGCTGGCAAATGCCCGAAAATAAGGCGGTGAATAATTTAACCACACAACAGCGTTTGCTGAAATATTTTAATGGGAAAAAAGACCAGCAGTTGCCGTCACTCTATTTTAACTTCGGCAGGTACTTACTTATCGCTTCTTCAAGACCGGGACTGTTGCCGGCCAATTTACAAGGGCTATGGGCTGTAGAATACCAAACACCGTGGAATGGTGATTATCATCTCAACATTAATATACAGATGAATTACTGGCTGGCGGAAACAACAAACTTGAGTTCACAGGCAGAGCCTTTACACCGGTTTACAAAAGACCTGGTAGCTAATGGACAAAAAACGGCGAAAGTATATTATAATGCCGATGGCTGGGTGGCGCATGTGATCAGCAACCCATGGCGATATACTTCGCCGGGTGAAGGAGCAGCATGGGGTTCTACACTCACAGGTGGTGCCTGGCTTTGCGAACATATCTGGGAGCATTACCGTTTTACCAAAGACAAAAATTTTTTAAAAGAATACTACCCTGTTTTAAAAGGTGCGGCAAAATTTCTGCAATCCATTTTAATAAAAGAACCAACACATGGCTGGTTGGTAACAGCTCCTTCCAATTCACCGGAACATGCTTATAAGAAACCAGATGGATTTATTGGAAACACCTGTATGGGGCCAACGATGGATATGCAAATATGCCGGGAAATATTTAATGCCTGCATTAAGGCGGCAACTGTTTTGCAAACTGATGATGAATGGAAAAACGAACTGGTGAATCTATTGCCTCAACTAGCTCCCAATCAAATTGGTGCAGCCGGCGACCTGAACGAATGGCTGAATGACTGGGCAGATGGTGAGCCCAAGCATCGTCATGTATCGCATTTGTATGGACTACATCCGTACGACGAAATTACTCCCTGGCAAACACCCGACCTGGCAAAGGCAGTAACGCAAACACTGACAGACAGGGGCGATGAAGGAACGGGGTGGAGCATGGCCTGGAAAATAAATTTTTGGGCGAGAATTGGCGATGGGGATCATGCTCTTAAATTATTAAGACAATTATTGAAGCCTGTAACAGGAAAAGAAATTATCATGCAGGGTGGCGGTGGTACCTATGCTAATTTGTTTTGCGCCCATCCACCATTCCAGATTGATGGAAACTTTGGCGGCACTGCCGGGATAGCAGAGATGTTGCTGCAAAGTCATGGTAAAGATGAAGTGATCCGCTTGTTGCCTGCATTGCCCAGGGATAGTGATTGGCAACAGGGAAATATCAAAGGGTTAACTGCCCGCAATGGCTTTGAAGTGGATATAAGCTGGAGAAAATCCATGCTTGATACGGCAATGATCCTTTCTCTTAGAGGAGGCAGCTGCAAGATTTTGTTACCGGCGGGTAAAAAGATCATTGATGCAAAAGGGAAATTGTTGGTTGATAAAAAAACGAAAACTGTGATTGTTGAATTTTCAACCGTTGCGGGAAGCAGATATAAAATAATATAATTGACTATACTTATCGAATTTCTTCGATGCACATCCTCCTTTCCAGATTGATGGAAACTTTGCTAGTACGGCAGGAATGGCGGAATTACTATTACATTGCTCAAAGCTCTGCGGGACTTGCAGTCCCGCAGTTTTACTTTATTGCTTCCAGCAATAACAATTCATAACTTTATTTCAAACCTTAATGCCATGAGTTATGAACCAGCCTACCGGCAGGCAGGTTTGCCGAAGGCTATAAAATCAGGGATCAATCAGCTACACATTTTCTGACCTTCTCCATTATGGGTTGGATCGATATTTTTAGCCGCAAGCGATACAGGGACTTAATACTTGAAAGTTTTCAATTTTGTCGTGAGAAAAAAGGGTTGAAAATTGGAGCTTATGTTATCATGTCAAATCATATTCATACCATATGGACAGCTTCAAACAATAATTTAAGCGATATTATCCGCGATTTTAAAACATTTACCAGCAAAGTGATTAGTAGTAGTATTGAGGCCGAGATTGAAAGTCGGCGTGACTGGTTATTGTATATGTTCAGGTTTTATGCCAACCGGACGAATGCCAATGATAATTTTAAAGTATGGACTGGTGATAATCATCCGGAAGAAATACATAGTGAGCCTTTTCTGAGAACCAAGATCAATTATATTCATGAAAATCCCGTAAGGGCAGGATTAGTTACAGGGCCATCACATTATCTGTATAGTAGTGCTGCTGACTATGAAACAGGAAAGGGATTGATGGAGATAGATTTTTTATTTTAACTGCTACTAACTGCATTTTAAGATTCAGGTAATCGCCACAGGCGATAAAGTAAAGCTGCGAAACTATAAGTTTCGCAGAGCCGGAGTTTCTGCCAATTATCTAACTTTTAAAAAAGTGAACTCCGGATGAAATTATCTGTTCTAATTTTGTAGAAAATAAATGGAGAATGGGAGTCTGGTCGCAAATAGCGGAATATTTATACTTAAAGAAGAAAGATCCTAGCCGGCCAAAAAGTAAGTGGATCGGTTATATGCATGGTATCAATCGCATCAGCCTGATGATCTTTATTCTTTGCCTGATCATTTTGGCCATTAAGTTGTTGAGAAAATAAGTCAGAGCTCCTGGCTCGTCAGGCATTTCGTTGCAAGATGTTTACAAGTGTATGTTTATCAATCATGCCTGAGTGGCGCCAGATGATATTTCCCTTTTTGAAAATAATAAATGTAGGCACGGCCTGCACCTGGTAAGCCTGGGCCGCTTCTACGCTTTTATCGATGTCCACTTTTATAACTCTCGCTTGTCCTTGCATGGTTCTCGCTACTTCCTGTATTACCGGGCTCATGGCTTTACAAGGTCCGCACCAATCCGCATAAAAGTCAACAAGCACCGGTTTTTCCGCATTGATCAGTTCTTTGAACGATTCCATATGCCTTATTTTAAATGCTACAGCAGGTTTCTGAAGGCTTGTGCAGGATTAATGCCAAAATTCCGATTCATTCTTCCAATTCATGCCCGGATTTCAACTGTTCATCAAAGAAAAATGACCATTGGCTAAGTCTGTGTTTTTTGCAGGGTCATTTGATGCCTTTCTTTGTGTCGTAATCGGAACTATTTAACCTTAAATCTTTTCCTGAAAATTCTTCTCTTATAGCAGCAGTTTTAGTTTTCTCAATTGAACGGCCCCGGATTCTTCCCGGGCTTCTCTTTTTTAGCTGGTATCAGGACTGATTTAGAAAGCTCACAATAGATTGCGCCGCTTTGGAAGAAGCATGCCCCCCCTGGCTCAACAATTGCTTTAATTTGGCATAATCCTGTTGCAATTGTACTTTTCGCTCGTCATTGGTCAACAGATCTGTCAGTTCTGTTTGCAAATTTTCAACTGTCAGGTCCTGTTGTATCAATTCCTTCACCACCAGTTTATCCATGATCAGGTTTACCAATGAAATGTATTTGACCTTTATCACTCGTTTGGCTATCTGGTAAGAAATAGGCGATCCCTTATAGCATACCACTTCAGGTACACCGAATAAAGCCGTTTCAAGGGTGGCTGTCCCCGAGGTGACAAGGGCGGCTTTTGATTGCATTAATAAATTATAGGTCTGGTTGGATACATAAGAAACGTTGGTAAATGGTTTGAGCAGGTCATCATAAAAATTTTCTTCTACTCCCGGAGCTTTGGCTACGATAAATTGATAGTTGGGGAATGATTTACTCACTTCCAGCATGACCGGCAATTTTTTCAAAATTTCCTGTTTCCGACTCCCCGGCAGCAAGGCTATAATCTCCCTTTCCGATAACTTTTCACTTTTCACTTTTGACTTCTCACTTTCGATCACTTCCACCAATGGGTGCCCGACATACTCTACTTCCCAATGCCATTTGCTTTTAAAATAGTCTTTTTCAAAAGGTAGAATAACCAGCATTTTATCAATGCATTCTTTCATCATCTTCACCCGGCCTTCCTTCCAGGCCCATACCTGGGGACTGATATAGTAGATCACTTTAATTCCCTGCTCTTTGGCCCAACGTGCTATGCGTAAATTAAAGCCAGGATAGTCAATCAGGATAAGTGTATCAGGTTTGTATTGAAGAATATCATCTTTACAAAAAGCCAGGTTGCGAAAAATAGTTCGCAGGTTCATCAGCACTTCGGTAAAGCCCATGAAGGCCAGATCCCGATAATGTTTTACCAATTTCCCGCCGGCTTCCCGCATTTTATCTCCACCCCAGCAACGGACATTGGCCGCGGGGTCCAGCTTCCTGATTTCTTTGATAAGATTACTGCCATGCAGATCACCCGATGCTTCGCCTGCGATAATGTAATACTTCATCCCTGGAGGGAAATTTAAAAAATGACCAAATCGATAGTTAAAGATAGGAAGATGTTACCGCCGGATCGATGACATTATCACAGGTTGAATAATTTCAACACCAGGATGGTGATACCGTATACCAGGGTGATGATAAAAATTCCCTTGGCCGTGCTATCTCTATGTGTATTGACATAAATGGTAAACAACACAACATTTGCTAATAGCGATAACGAGCCGATAGAAGTGATCAGTTTATTGTTGTGAAAAAATTCATCAATAAAATCTCCAAAGGAAGTAGCTGAAAATTTTATAAAATAGATCACAATTAATCCAAGCAAAGGGCCAATCAATCCGAGAACTAAACCGAGCTTCAGGTTGTCTTTTTTTAAAATCATTTCCAAAGTTTTTCCAATTGGGATTTTAATTCGTAGTGGGTCATATCAAACTGTACGGGAACAAGGCTTACATAATTATTGGCCAGGGCCCATACATCCGTATCTTTTCCTTTGTCAAAATTTACAAACTCACCGGTTAGCCAATAATACATGCGGCCGTGCGGGTCTTGCCTTTCAATAAAATCTTCCTCGTATTTCGCATAGGCCTGCCGGCAGATTTTTATACCTTTTAGCAACTCTTCGGGTATAGAAGGGAAGTTGACATTTAAAACCGTATGCTTGTTCATTTTTGTCTCCAGCATTTTTTCCACTACTATTCTTGCATATTTACGGGCACCGGTAAAATCCGCTTCAATATTGTAATCAAGCAGGGAAAAACCAGCCGAAGGGATGCTTTCAATAGCAGCTTCTACAGCAGCGGACATCGTTCCGGAATATATCACGTTGATGCTATGATTAGCCCCATGATTAATACCGCTCAGGCACAGGTCAGGTTTACGATGTAGTACTTTGTCCACCGCCAGCTTAACACAATCAACCGGTGTTCCGGTGCAGGACCATGCTTCGATATGGCCAAAGGTGTTTACTTTATGCAATCGCAGTGGTTGACCAATTGTTATTGCATGGCCCATTCCTGACTGAGGCTTGTCAGGTGCTACAACCACAATTTTGCCCAGGTCTTTCACCGCTTCCACCAGGTTCATTATACCGGGAGCACTTACTCCGTCATCATTGGTAATAAGAATGACTGGTTTTTCCTTAGCAGCGGCAAGAGGTTTGGGTGATAAGGCTTTAGATTTTTTATTGGATGATTTTTTTTTGGTTGCCATATGCGCAGCAAAAATGTTTGTTTTTTTCGGCATGTCCAAACAGCAAATTGAAAAAAGGATTTTGACAATCTAAATAAATTAGTATTTTGCAACTAAATAAATTAGTGCACCATGGCATTAGCTAACCAGAATTTGAAGTACCTGCGCAAACTTCGTGGCTGGACCCAGGAGGAATTTGCCAATAAACTTAGAATCAAAAGATCATTATTGGGAGCCTATGAAGAGGAAAGAGCGGAGCCCCGTATTGATGTGTTGGAAGTAGTATGTGATATCTTTAAGCTGACGCTTGACGAAATTCTGCGAAAGGACCTCAGCGATAATAAAAGTAACTACCTGGCGAAAAGGCGGGCTATGAAGTTAGCCTCAGGCAGACCCGATATACCATTTGTTCCGGTCAAAGCAGCGGCTGGCTACCTGGCCGGTTATGCCGATCCTGAATTCGTGGATGAACTAAATACTTTCACGCTGCCAATGTTGTCTGGTGGAAACTACCGGGCTTTTGAGATCATCGGCGATTCCATGTTGCCGACACCGAGCGGTTCAGTAATTGTAGGTGAAAAGGTTGACAAATTAGATGAGTTAAAAAATGACAGTGCTTGTATCGTTGTCTCACGGCATGAGGGCATTGTTTATAAAAGGGTTCAAAAAAATGGCCGCTCCAAAGAAAAAGTGACCCTCGTTAGCGATAATCCAGTTTATCATCCTTACACTGTAAAAACGGAAGATATCCTTGAAATGTGGCAGGCACAAATGGTAATATCGAAAGCTAATCAGCAACAGCGCTGGGATATGGGTCAATTGGCCAATATTGTAAGCGATTTACAGGAGCAGGTCATTTCTCTAAAGAAAAAGGTGAATTAGTTTTGGTTTGGGGGTTTTCACCCAATTTTTGCGTTTTTTTTCCGGGGAGGCTTTTAGTCATCAGGTCGGTCGGTTATATTTGTTGCAACTGAACATATGCTGTTGCAAAGATTGATCTGCTTGACCCTATTGTTAATGGTTAGTGTTTTTTCTTACTCACAGGAAAAGGCAATATCCGCCATTAAAACCGCCGCTGGTCCAAAGATTGATGGCAACCTGGATGATTTGGCCTGGAAAGAAGCTCCCGTCGCTGCCGGCTTTATACAGAATTTTCCTGATTATGGATTCCCTGCTACCCAAAAAACAGAAGTTAGGGTTGTGTATGACAACACTGCAATTTATATCGGGGCACATCTTTATGACAATCCTTCCCTGATCCGTAAACAAATAACCGCCCGTGATGAGGAACAGTTTAAGGACCTGGATTATTTCGCTGTTTTCTTTGATACATACAACGATGATCAAAATGGCTTTGAATTTTTAGTGAGCTCATCCAATGTTCAGTCCGATGCAAGAATATCACCTGGTCTTCCTCTTGAATATGGTGAGTATGGCGATAAAACCTGGGATGCGGTTTGGGACAGCAAAGTTGCTATAAAAGCAGATGGTTGGGTGGTAGAGATGAAGATCCCCTATATTTCTTTACGCTTCGCCAATACGATTGTACAGGACTGGGGCTTGCAGTTTGGAAGGTCGGTTCGGCGGAACAATGAAAAGACATTTTGGAACCCTGTTGATCCAAATGTAAATGGATTTGTGAACCAGTTTGGGGTGTTGAAAAACCTGGTAGACATCAAACCCCCATTGCGCCTGAGTTTCTCACCTTATTTATCCACTGGTGTTCGCAGCACTCCGGAGACAAACGGATACAGGACAGAATGGCTGCGTAGCGGAGGTATGGATGTTAAGTACGGTATCAACGAAAGCTTCACGTTAGATGCGACACTGATCCCGGATTTCGGCCAGGTGATTTCTGATAATGTGGTCAATAATCTCACACCTTATGAGGTGAAGTTTGAAGAATACCGCCCCTTTTTTACCGAAGGAACAGATATATTCAATAAGTCAGGATTGTTTTATTCAAGACGGATAGGGGCTACGCCATCAGGTTATTATGATGTCGAGCAGTTAGCAAAAGGTGATCCCGATATCGAGATCATAAAAAATCCGGGTCGTTCCCAGTTGTATAACGCCGTAAAGTTTTCGGGGAGAACGCCTTCGAAACTGGGCATCGGATTCTTAAATGCCATCCAGGCTCCGATGTATGCAACCCTGCGTAGTAAAAGCAATGGCGAAAAGGAAAAAATACAAACAGAAGCCCTTACTAATTATAATATCCTGGTACTTGACCAGGCATTAAAAGGAAGATCATACCTCACCTTTACCAATACCAACGTAATGCGCAATGGCGCAAACAAGGATGCAAATGTTACCGGCCTCGACTTTAGTTTATACGATAAGAAAAATATTTACAATATTCAGGGTTACGGTCATTATAGTAAGATTTTCGACCACGAATCTTACGACGGATATAATACTTCTTTGCGATTAGGAAAGGTGAGTGGTAAGATCCAGTTTTATGCACAAAATACAATCCGTTCTCTTCAATATGACCCTACGGATCTTGGTTACCTCCAGACAGCGAATCAACATATCAACACGGCCACTTTTAGCTACAAACAGTTAACACCAACTAAGAATTTTTTGAGCTATCAATATAGCATCATTGCAGACTACCAGCGACTGTATAAGCCCGACAGGTTTTCTTCATTACAGTTGCAGGCACGGGGTTTTTGGTATCTCAAAAATTTTTGGGATGTATCGCTTATTGCTACCTACCTGCCGGATCAGCATGATTATTTTGTGATCGGGTCACCGTTTGATACGTATGCACGGAGGCCCCAGTATGGATCATTATCACTGATAGGAAGCACAGATAGCCGCAAACGTTTATTTGTAAACTATAATTTCCTGATAGCCGACTTTTTCAAAAACCCGGAAAAAGAGTATTATATCCTGGAAGGTGGAGTTCGTTACCGCTTTAGTAATAAGCTTTCATTAGAATTATCACACCGCTATGAAACAGAAACAGACTATATAATTGATGCGGGCCGGGATAATTTGAACAGGGCGAGAGTGGCCTTCGTTGATTTCAAGGATGTGACCTCGGTTCTTTCTGGCATTTACAATTTTACACCCCGCATCAATTTAACCCTAAGGGCACGTCATTACTGGAGCAAGGTAGATATTAAAAGAATTGCCAGGCTGGATGCAAAAGGTTATCCAGTGGCGGCTTCCGACCTCAGTGCACATGACAATATCAACTTCTTTAACACAGATGCATTTTTTACCTGGGATTTTCGTTACGGCAGCCGGTTGATTCTTGGATTTAAAAACTGGCTGGGTGAAAATGAATACGTAGATGGCACCCGGTATAAAAGATATGTATCTAATCTCGGTCAAACCTTTGGTTTAAAACACGGCAATGAAGCAACGCTGCGGTTTGTATATTTTTTGGATTATAACCAGCTTCGGAAAAAATAGCAGAAAGTTTATTTTACCGGCATCGGCAAAAGATCTTTTTCAACGATTGCAAATACTTTCTCCCCTTTTTGGGGTTCAACCCGGTAGGTTCCGGTAAACTTGCTGAATGCCGGCAAGATGCTATACGCCTGGCCAAAATAAAAACACGGAAAATGCAATGACTGCTTTCCTCTTCCATTTAGTGTAATACCGGGATGTACATGGCCTGAGAAAACATATTTGCCTGCCTGCAGCTTTAGTTTTGGTTTTACTATATCATGTACAAATAAAAAATTATTGACGGAATAGGGCTCATTATGCACAACGATATCAGCTTCTTCGTACCAGCGGTTATCGAGGATGTCATGATTGCCTTTTGCCAGGTGAACTTCCATGGACGAAAAATCTTTTCGCCATTTTCTGAACAGATCCATTTCCCTGTTGGCTATGCTGTGTGTAAGATCACCAACGATGATCAACCGCTCTGCTTTAAAAAAAAGTATTTGCGCCAGCAGCCGGTGCAGATCATCTTTATAAACTCCTGCGGGTACGCCAATGCCGGCTTTACGAAAATGCCCCGTTTTGCCTACGTGAAGATCAGCGATGATCAGCGTTCTTTCATCCTCCCAAAATAAGGTTCGCTCATTGCTAAGAATTAAATGATCATCACCAATAATATGTGATAACAAACTGGCCATAAGGTTTGCAAATCTAAGAAGCTGTTTAATTTTTTTAGAATCAAACTTGCCTGCGGGTAGGGAGGCACAGTTATGGTAAGATAATGATGACTTTCGCTGATTTTATCTTAATAAATCATCATAATCAGTGTTATCAGCGTTCTTACATTTCCGGACTCTCAACTTTCCAACTGCGCCTGCATTCTTCTAACCCGGTCTTCCAGCTTTTCAGAAGAAAGATCTTCCCGCATACTATCAACTTTGATAGGAAAGCAAAACGGTGTCAGTCGTTCAGGAAAAGTGATAACGATGTTTGATGTTTGAATCCGTTGCAGCATATCCCTTAGCCTTACTTCTTCCATTTGCTGGTCAAACACCTCCTGGTAAGCCTGGCGTAAGAGCAAATTGCCCGGTTCATATTCACTAAAAACATTAAACAGGAGAGATGCGGATGCCTGCAGGTGCCTCGCTTTTATTTTTTCACCTGGTAATCCCTGGAAAATCAATCCGCCAATAACGGCTATATCCCGGAATTTTCGCCGGGCCATCTCTGTAGCGTTCACACTGCGTTGAATATCGGCAAGCAGGTTGTCCGGTGAAAAAAGTTCGTACACATTTGAATCATCAACAGGTATCGGCTGATCACTCAACAATTCAAATCCGTAGTCATTCATGGCCAACGAAAACGTAATAGGAGTGATGCGGCTGATGCGCCAGGCTAGTATGGCTGCCATTGCTTCATGAACCAACCTTCCTTCAAATGGGTACACAAAAAGATGAAACCCATCTTTAGTCTCTATATGTTCGATCAATAGTTCATTGGCTTTGGGTACGTGCGACAATTTTTCCTGCAGTCCAAACAAAGGTTGCAATACTTTCAACTCCACTACTTTTTCACGTTTGACTGCTGACTTTTGACTTCCTGCCTCTGACAACTGCTCCCTCAGTTTCTTTCCCAGGTTCGCACTTAGCGGCATACGTCCTCCTTGCCAACTGGGTACAATGGATTTTTTGGCGTTGCTTTTTCTCACGATCGCCGTCATATCCTTTATCATCACAAATTCGAGATTTCTGCCTGCAAGCGTAAAGACATCTCCTGGTTGCAGGCGAGAGACAAACCATTCTTCGATAACGCCGATAAATCCACCACTTAAAAATTTTACTTTCATCATCGCTTCACTGACAATGGTGCCAATATGCAGCCGATGTCGCATCGCTATTTTCCGGCTGGTGATTTTATAAAGGTCGTTTTGTATCTCTATCTTCCTGAATTCATCATATTGCTGTAATGCATTGCCCCCGGCCGTGATAAAATGAAGCAGCTGCTCCCATTCTGTTCGTTGAATTTCCTTATAACAATGTGTTGCTGTTATTTCGGCAAAAATTGTGTCAGGATCAAAACCATCTGAGATGGCTAAGGTGTTCAGGTACTGGATCAGCACATCAAAACACAATAACATCGGCTGACGGCTCTCGATCAGGTCTTCGCTGATAGCACGTTTCAATGCGGCCGCTTCTACAAGTTCCAATGAATGAGTTGGCAGGAAATAAATTTTGCTGATGGCATCCGGGCTGTGCCCGCTTCGTCCGGCACGTTGTAAAAAACGGGCTACTCCTTTCGGTGAACCTACTTGTATCACCGTTTCTACCGGGCGAAAGTCAACTCCCAGGTCAAGGCTTGCCGTGCAGACTACGGCTTTCAGATTACCGCTATGCAAATTCTCTTCTACCCATTGGCGCAGTTCCATTTCAATAGATCCATGATGCAACGCAATAGAGCCGGCAAGGTCAGGACAGGCGTCTAAAATTTTTTGATACCAGGTTTCACTCATACCCCTGGTATTTATGAAGATGAGTGTCGTTTTGCTTTGGTCAATGATGGGAATTACCTTATGAACCAATTTAATACCTAAATGGCCTGCCCAGGGATATTTTTCAATTTCATCAGGGATGATCGATTCTATTTCAATTCTCTTTTTAATCGCCGCACGAATGATGACCCCCCTTTTTTTTAAAGGAAACAATAATACTTCTTTGGCTTCTTCCAGGTTTCCGATGGTGGCGCTGATTCCCCAGATCGACAATTGGCAATTTGCAATTGGCAATTGACTGCCGCCAATTGTCAATTGCTTATTGTCTGTTGCATATTGCAAATTGTCCGTTGCAGATTGCTCATTGCAAATTGCTCCTTGACTATTCACAATTCTCGATACGGCCAGCTCTACCTGTACGCCCCTTTTACTTCCCAGTAGTTCGTGCCATTCATCAACGGCAATAATTTTTAATGAGCGAAAAACTTCGGGATAACCTGTTTGCGCCAGCAACAGGTGAAGGCTTTCCGGTGTAATGATCAATACCTCCGGCATCTGTCGTTTTTGCTTTTGTCTTTCACTGGTATCTGTGTCGCCATTTCTGATACCGACTTTCCAACTCATGCCCAATTCCTCAATTACTTCCTCCATGGCTCGGCCAATATCTTTGGCTAATGCCCGTAAAGGAGTAATCCAGAGAAGCTGAAGATTATTTTTTGCTCTCGTTTTATAATTGGCAGGATGGCGATTAATAAAATCAATAACGGAACCTAAAAAAACAGAGTAGGTTTTACCACAACCCGTGGGCGCATTTACCAAACCACTTTCACCGTTGATGATTTGCTGCCAGGCTTGTTGTTGAAATAAAAAGGGTTGACGATTTTTTTGCCCTAACCAATCACTGATGATCTTATATCCAATCGATTGTTCCAAATTATTTTGCATACACCGCCTTTTTCGGTCAACCACTTGTGCTCTTCGGGCTTATCCTTTTTATAAGTCCGAATTTACCTGAAGAATTTATTGATTGGCAAAGATAAATTTTAGCTCCTTGATTTTGGCAGCTCCAGCTTTTGCTATCGGTCAGCCTTCACCCGTGAAAATAACTACCGGAATACCGTTAAAAAACAGTCTGAAAATCCGTGTAAATAATTCGTAAAAGTGCAGGAGATAACGCAAATTAGAGAAAGGATTTGTTGATCCTGGTCAATAGTTTTCTTTTCAGCAACATTTGAGAAGTATATCCCAACCCCTAGTTGTTTCATCCCGGATATCTGCCAAGGTAATTCCTCCAATATTCTGAGAACCCTCCTTTTTCTTATACTAAAACTACTTGCTATGCCAATTCGCCTTTTTTTAGTGGATGATCACAAACTGCTGACCGATGCGTGGACCGCTATGCTGGGCGCCGATTCAAGATTTGAAGTAACAGGAGCTACCAATGACTCCGCCACAGCTCTGGCTTCCGTCAAAGAATTAAAACCGGACATTGTTTTACTGGATCTAAGTATGACGCCGGTCAATGGTTTTGCTCTTACGCAGGCTATAAAGGAATATGACAGCAAAATTGGCATTATCGTAATTACCTATTATGACTTGCCGGTATATTATACCAAGATCATGAAGGCGGGGGCGAATGGATATATAACCAAAACTTCGGCATCGGAGGAGCTGATAGAAGCCATTTTGCAGGTGTCAAAGGGAAACAACTATACCTGTAAGGAAATGGGACAAACTATTATTGAAAATATGATCAATCCCGGCGAGATGCTGGCGGCTATCAAGAGTCTCACTCCTAAACAGCTGGCCATAATTGAATTAATAAAAAAAGGGCTTTCTTCAAAGGAAATTGCCGGCTATCTTGGCGTGTCGCCAAAAACTGTAGAAGTACACCGATACAATATTTTAAAAAAACTGGGACTTAAAAACAGTGCGGCACTCATCAATGAGATGAACCTCCGCGGGATTTGATTTGCCTTCTGCTTTACTAATTACAAAAAATCACCCGGGAAATTCATGTCGGATAAAATCTACATGTTACGTATAAATGCAATGACGCAGGATAGATATAAAGCACTATTTTTTTTCGGCAACGCTATTTTTTTCTTTGTAACTGCAAGGAGGGGATGATAGGTCAAACTGGTAAAACAGCGATAACCGGTTATTGATTTCAAACAAATAATTCAATATTTATTTTTCTAAGCTGTTTTACGATTAATCAGCCCGGCAGTTGTAGTATATTTAACCCCGAAAACTATTAACGAAATCCAAATCCGGCTTATGTACCCAATTCGCCTTTTTATTGTTGATGATCATAAACTCATTACCGACGCCTGGACCGAAATGTTGAACGCCGATTCCAGGTTCAGGGTTGTAGGCGCCACCAATAATTCAGCACTTGCGCTTTCATCAATAAAAGAATCTTCTCCTGATATGGTACTGGTGGATCTTAGCATGGAACCCATTGATGGTTATACACTCACCAGGGATATCATTGAGCATAGTTATACAATAAAGGTGATAGCGATTTCCTACTTCGACATGCCGGCTTGTTGCAGCCGGGTAATGGAAGCAGGCGCCAGTGGTTATGTTACCAAAACCTCATCGGGTGAAGAACTGGTAGAAGCAATTATAGAAGTGTTTAGTGGAAAAAGATATACCTGCACAGAGATCAATCAAAGCATTATACAGGAAATAGTGCAACCGGATGAGATGACTCATGCTATCAGATCGCTTACGCCAAAACAGCTATCAATTATCGATTATTTAAAAAAAGGGTTCTCATCCAAAGAAATCGCAGGGTATCTGGGTGTCACTAACCGCACAGTAGAAATTCACCGGTATAACATTATGAAGAAATTGGGATTGAAAAACATTGCGGCGCTTATCAATGAACTGAATATGCGTGGTATCTGATAGATTAAGTAGTGAGCAAAATTAACTGTGTTACAATATAAAAGAAGAGCCGGTTTTGCCGGCTCTTCTTTTATCCATCAGCAACGCCTGCTCTATAAAACAAGCTATTTCAATGTCCGGTCAAAAACTACTTATGCAATGAATCATGCTGGGCGCCCATGGTATCTACGGGCACAGTCATAGTATCCCTGTTGATGGTATTGTCTTTTTCAATTATAGTGCTGTCTTTAATAGTGCTTTCATTGGTGCTTTCATTATTACAGGCTAACATAAAACCCGCTATGCACACGATCAGTAATTTTTTCATAAAAGTTGATTTTAGCAGAATAACTTTCAATTATATTGCCAATAAGAGCAATGGTATTTTGTCCTTTTTTGCCGGTTAAAAATGGGTAATGAATTACACATATCCGGCCGGGTGGGTAAATTATTTACCGTTTAGGTTAAGCCGCTAATTGCTTTCATATACCCTTAGTGATTTGCTTCTTTAGCATCGCTTCAGCCTTTGTTGAACTCACCAGTTTCAGCGGTTGAAATTGCTTATTTTCCAGCTTGTTGTAATTGATAAAAAAATCAACTAATTCCTGGTTATGCTTTTTCGGGAGTTGGTGTATGTCTTTCAGGTGTTGATAAAGACGGGAATCTAGAGGCACAAGCAGGAAGCGATCATTGCGAAATTTTTTCTTGCCCGGTATTTTTTGATTGGCCAGCAGGGCGCCAATAGTACGGCACTCCATTTCGACACCCGGGTAGGTGCTACATTCTGTTATGACCATTGCATCCAGCGGGTCGCCATCTTCTGCGGTAGTATATTGGATCATTCCAAAATCATAAGGAAACACCATACCCAGGGGCAACATTTTTTTCAGCCTGAGAACCTTCTTTTTTTCATCAAAGAAATATTTGCCGATGGAATGCCTGGGAGTTTCAATCATGACGGTTACTGAAAACATAAGTAATGATATTTTCTTTTAATGATTAACCACTGTTAAGCTGAGATATTGATAGGGCATCATATCGGCTTCTTTTTTGGTAGAGAGTTACAGGCAGTCATGCTTCAGCATAGATGGTTTAAATACCATGCCATGAAATAAAAAAAGGCCAGGCGATTTAAACTCAATAATGGTGATATGAAAATTGTGCATACTTCAAGTCCGCAAGATCAAGCGACTACCCTTCGGCTACCGCTCAGTAGCGATTGGCAACAAGCCCGGCAATTTGAGCAGGAAGGCGAATGGGAAAAAGCTATAAAAATATACAAGCGTATGCTTAAAACACAACCACTGAATGAAAAACTTTACGATCGGCTTATGATTATTTACCGGAAAAATAAAAATTACCAAAAGGAGAAAGAGATCATTAATACCGCCATCCGCGTTTATGAAAAATTTTATAAAGAAAACGAAAAAACGACGATCACCAAAAAAGTTGCGGCAATCAGCAAGGCACTGTTGAAGTCTTTGCAAATGACGGATGCAAGAGGTCGTCCCTCTCCGCAACGGGAACCCGTTAAACGATGGACCAAAAGAAAACAATGGCTGCTAAATCGGCTAAATTCATAGTAGTAAAAGCGGCGGGAACTGGCATGCTTTTTTTAATATAATTTTTATGCGCAAGTCATTTTCAGTGGGCTCCATTGAAAAGATCCAGCTTGAATTGGCGGACCTCGACCGTGGTTTTGTTAATATCAGGGGTAAAAAATTAAAACCGAGTCAATGTTATCGTTTTGATACAGGCAGCGGCAATATTTTGTTTAATACCAATTGTCCCGAGGGGTTAAAACAAAAAATACAGGAAATAGTAATGAAGTATTTGAATACACCAAATGATTAAAACGGATCATTCACGGCGGCGACCAATTTTCAACCAGGGGAAAATTATGCTGTATGAAGCTTAATTGTTGGACAATAGTACGCCGGCTTTTTCCTTTATAACCTCACTGATTTTTCCTTTAAAAAAGGAAAGTGCAAAAGGAAGTTTGCCATCGATGTGCACAAAATTTTCTTCGACTTTTATTTTCCCGGAAAGATCAAATCCTTTGGCAGAGAAACTGAATTCACCCTCATTGCCATTCCAGGTTTCTTTGACATCCTTTATCGTGTCTGCCTGGTCCCGTTGTAATTGCTGCAATAAGCCCTGGATACGGCTCAGGGCTTCCTGCGGCGCTAATTGATGAGGAATCGAAATATCAAGTGTTGCCATTAGCTAAATGATCATTGCTTCACTTACAAAAGTGTTGAATTGTCATCAAACGGGGAAAAATTATCCCAGGTTTTTTAGCCACTTTACCAAATCATCTTTAGCTTGTCCAGTTTTTTTCTGCACCCTTCCCCAAAATTCGTCATCCTTTCCTTCTTCATATTTCAAATCATCATCAGTAAGGTTGGCATATTTCTGCTTTAGTTTTCCTTTCCATTCATTCAATTTTCCTTTTAATTCCATTTTATCCATAACACACAATTTAGAGTTAACAAAAAAGTTGATACAGTAAACGATAAAAAAATTGTGCCAACAAGTGACGATAACCTGGGTCTCACCACCTGTTCAATGCGTGGGATTTTAGCAAAATATTTTTGGATATATTAAACTATTACTGCGTAGGGATCATTTTGACAATTAACGGTTAAAAAGCGGTTTGTTTATTCGCTGACTTATAGATTACTTTAATTCGCCCCGGAATTTTATCCACTATCCGGAATTTTTTTAAGGCTGATGATATAAAATTGAACGGAGATAAAAGCAAACAACGCTCTTACTTCGTAGATTTGCGGCTGTTGATTATGAATGCTCCAAAGAATATTGCTTTTACAAAGCTGATCAAGATAAATGGCCGTCTGCGTGAATTTAACTTTCGGAAACGGCCTGCAGGTTACTATGATGTAAACACCAATGATGAACGGGGCAACCGTTTCTTCTTTAAGCTGGAACAGCAGGAAGGTGAGTGGACGATTTCCGACCAGGAGTTACCTGCGTGGTTGATTCACAATAAACCCTCGATTGTTGAAGCCGTACAGGGGGAAGAATAATTTTCGCCGGGCACAATAATATTATTCAGCACATCAGGGCGGCATCCACTTCGGGTGCTGATCCTGATTGGATAATGGATAAAAATTCCAATGCCAGGCATTACAGGTATAATAATCTTACCGGTAATAGGATGATAATCTGAAGCGTTAGCAATAGTTAATGAAAAGGAAAATCTAAACGCGGCTCAATTACATATTCCAAATTGATTTCTTACATTGACGTAAATAGGCTATCTTCATGGAAGTCAGATAAAAATACCACATCATTCAGTTAGGATCAGTAGCGATTCTTATTCTTCGACACAGTAATTGTTTTCTCCTCTTTTCTCCTTGTTGCTGTTTTTTTATCAGTATCTACTAAATCTTAAAAATTCGAGAATGAACATGTATGTGTCTAACCTGGGATTTCATATCACAGCGGATGATCTGAGGAAATTATTTGAACCATTCGGACTGGTAATATCAGTCAAAATAATCCTGGACCAGGCAACCGGCAATAGCCGGGGATTTGGATTCGTCAAAATGGAATCCGGTACGGAAGCCAGCCTGGCGATGAATAAACTAAATGGAAAAGAAATGGAAGGCAGGTTTATTTCTATCTCTGTTGCCAGAGAAAGAGAGGAACGCCCGGGCAAAAGAAGCTGGTAAACAACAGGCCAAAACAGCAGGCAAACTAATTCTTTTTCGGTCTCACTTAAATAGTAATCAGTCACCCAATAAATTTCATATGGCTACAATCATCGAGATCGCAAATGCCGACAGGAATCTTAGTTTATTCAGTAAAGGAATTAAACTGGCCGGTCTGGAGGGCAAACTAAATGAGATCGGACCCTTCACGATCCTGGGACCTGTCAATCTTGCGTTGAGGCGATTGATGTCCATGACGTATGACCAACTGCTGGAGCCGGCGAATAAAAATAAGCTCGTAGATTTTTTATCAGGCTATATTCTTTCGGGTAAAAAAATGTTGGCTGATTTTAGAAACGATCAGAGACTGTCTACACTCCAGGGAAAGATGGTAACAACCACTATTAAGAACGGGGATATTCATATCAATGGAGCTAAAATACTGGCAAAAGACAGGCAGGGGGCAAATGGTGTGATTCATTTACTGGATGGCACCTACATGCAATAGTTTTTTAACGAACAGTGAGTAAAGAATATATAATTCAAAATTGTATCATGCATTTTCAAAAAGAACATCTCGAAGGAACACATTACCACTGGTCAACCGGGAGTCAAAAAAATAAATTTATGGGTCAGCCCAGCCGTCGATCATTTGACCGCTTTGATGGCGACCAGGTACTCTTCCTGATCAACTTTTATGGATCGGTAGCAGACAGGTTCAGCATTGCCGAAGGTAAAAAAATTGAATACGCTATCTACCATCATTTACCACTTGATGCAAAAAGTGAAGTATCAGTATTTAACTGGATCAGGAATGACTGTTTGGCCGAACAGGAAACACCGGTCAATAAAAGTTAAAAACAGCTTATGACTTACGACGAAATTGAAAACATCCTTCAGAATAAATACCCCGATAATGCCGTTGTGAAAATTAATTTCAGAACCCGTAATTCCGTGAACGGCATTTTTATTAAAACAGCTGACTACAAAGAACTGAGCCGGAAAAACCTATGGCGGATAGTCAGTGCTACTTATATGGATGCCTACAGACAATCTCACGATGAAAGTTTAGCCAGGATCTTCAACGGGACGGAATTTACAAAACTGGAACTGGTCCGATAACTAGCTATGAACTGCACAGACCAATTTAAAAAAGCACCGCAGTTATATGTCTATGTAAAATGACTGCTCATCTACTTCATTTTTCTTTCACAAATTGAAAACGTTAAATATCCGCTGTCCCTAAATTATTAAAAAACGAGAAAGCGATTCGATCATAAATGTTTTTATAAGTCTTCGCAGGTAAATAATGCTTCTTTCACTTGCCATAGATCTCCAGTATTTTTTTCAGATCATCCAGCGTATTGATTTCATCCGGTTTTTTATCCTGCCGCCAGCGGTTCATCCGCGGAAAGCGCAGTGCAACACCTGACTTATGCCGGTTACTGGCGGCAATACCTTCAAAGGCTATTTCAAAAACCAGTTCTGGTTTTACTGTACGAACGGGGCCGAATTTCTCCAGTGAATTTCGCTTTACAAAATTGTCGATCTGCGCAAATTCCTTATCCGTTAATCCTGAATAGGCTTTGGTAAAACTCACCAGCTTGTCACCATCTTTTACCGCAAAAGTATAATCCGTATACAGGTTGCTACGGCGCCCACTTCCTTTTTGTGCATAGATCATCACGGCATCGATCACCAATGGATCGATCTTCCATTTCCACCAGTCACCTTTTTTGCGACCCACGCCATACACAGATTTTTTTCGCTTCAGCATGATTCCCTCGCTGTTAATATCCCTGGCCTTGTTTCTTTGTTCAGCCAGTTCCTGCCAGCTTGAAAAGGAAACAGCAGGCGATAATTGCAATACAGGTTGTGCCGCTGCCGTGATTATTTTTTCTAACAGCCTTCTTCTTTCTTCCATCGGGTTTTCACGGATGTCTTCGCCTCCATACTCCAGCACATCATAAGCGATAAACGCTACCGGTGCTTCCTGCAAATGTTTTTTAGTCACATTCTTTCTCCCAATCCGGGTTTGTAAGATGGCAAACGGCAACGCCTTACCATTAAGATAGGGCATGATCTCGCCATCCAGCACGGTTCCTTGCGGCAGGTGATCTTTTAAAACATGAAACTCGGGAAATTTTTCCGTCATCAATTCTTCACCGCGGCTCCATACGAATAACTCGGCGTTGCGTTGAATGATTTGTCCCCGTATGCCATCCCATTTCCATTCGGCCTGCCACTCATCCTCGGGTCCTATTTCGCCAATAGCAGTTTCCAATGCATAGGCCAGGTAAAAAGGGTAGGGGCGTGAATAATCAACCGTATGTTCACTCAACAACTCATTAAATGGAGTATTTACCGGGTCCCAGTTACCGCTGATACGGTGAGCGATCGTATTGGGTTCCAGTTGCACAATCTTTGACAAGGCATTCACCATTGATTTTTGTGATACCCCGATGCGAAAATTCCCGGTGATCAGTTTATTGAAAACAAAACGTTCGTCCCGGTCCATATTCATCCAGCTGCTCGTAATGAACAATTTTTTTTCTTCCACACTGGCTTTTTCCAACTGCATTAGTTTTTCGATATAAAAATGCAGCGACTCTTCACCCTGGATGCTGGAAGCCTGTTCGGGCAGCAATAAGGCGATTGTTTCAGCAAGGTCGCCGACCGTCGAATAGCTTTCACTAAACAGCCAACCCGGCAGGCCGGTAATTTCCATGCACCATTCGCCCAAAAGGCTTGAACTGACCGTGCGCCTTGGCCGCCGGCCACTGAAAATAGCGATCACCCACACTTTATCCTTATCATTCGCTACGCTGAAAAAATCAGCCAGTGCCTGCAGCTTATCATTCGTCTTGGTGCTGGTGCCCAATACTTTTACCAATGCCGCAAATTGTTTCATCAATCAATATTGTTACTTGTTGAAATCTGCAAATGTGACAATCCACAATTTTTTCTATACATCTTCCTCCGCCGCCCCATTTTCTTCATCATTTCCATACTCCGTTTTTATTTCTGCGGCCTCAATACCCAGTTCGTTCAGGTAACGGCTAAACGCAGCCTGGAAACCATGCGTCACATATACTTTGGAAGCCCCGGTATCTTTAACGGTCTGTAGCAAGCCATTCCAGTCAGCATGGTCGCTCAACGCAAAACCCGCCTCGGCATTTCTTCGCCGGGTATTGCCCCGTACCTGCATCCAGCCACTACATATACCCACCGCATAGGGAGCGAACCGTTTCATCCACGGTGTGCCATCTGCACTTCCGGGTGCGATTACCACTCCACCGCGATAATGCTCTTTAGGTAACGCCGGATTGACCCTTTGCACGACGGGTAAATGCCAGCCCGCATTTACCAGTGCCATATGCACATTGTAAACCGCCCCATGCAAAAAGATGGGTAGCCCGGTTTCGGCGATACTGGTCAGTAATCGTTGTGCCTTGCCCAGGCTATAGGCCATCAGCACCGATACTTTGCCATCGGCTTTATTCGCCAGTATCCAATTCTGTATCTCCTTAAAAATTTCTTGTTGCGGCTTCCACCGGTAAATTGGTAAGCCAAAGGTTGATTCCGTTACAAACACATCACAGGGCAGCACTTCAAAAGCTCCACTCAGTCCATCATCTTCGCATTTATAATCTCCGCTTATTACCCATACTTCACTATTCTTTTCTACTCTCACTTGTGATGAGCCGATAATATGGCCCGCGGGGTGCAGCGAAACTTTTACCCCGTGCAGATACACGGGTTCGTTCCATTCCACGGTTTGATAAAGATGCTCACCCAGCCTCAGTTGCAAAAGGGGTTTGGAAAAAGAATGACAGAGATAATGCTGGCTGCCCCACCGGGCATGATCGCTATGAGCATGGGTGATCACAGCTTTATTTACCGGCTCCCAGGGATCAATATAAAAATCGCCTGCGCGGCAATACAGTCCTTTATTCGTGAATTCGATCAATGGCATGAACAGTAAATTAGTAAAACAAGTAATTGTATCAAGGCAAATGCGTGCCAAAGTAAGATGGGTGCCAAATGGAAGACCGTCGTTCTTGTTCAGGCCAGAATAAAAAAATGCTTCCCTTTTTCAAAAAGAGATCACCAGGAATGGTTTCTTAAATATCTGGCAGATGCATCAAAAAATAAGACTATGATGTTGGCAATAAATGGTGCAATAAAACACATTTTTTTAGCTCAATTGATAATAAAAAAAATAATAGGTGTTTCCTCTTGGAAATAACAAATACAAGATCTATTTTGGAGCTCAATTGGATGTTTTACCTGCGGGTGACGCCCTTGTAAATACAACTTAACTCCACCATCCTCGGATAAAGAATTACCCTTTCCCTCAATTTTTTCGACTATCACCGTACTCCCTGATTGCTGCCATCCCTTATTTTCTTCCGGGAAGATTACTGATAATCCTTGTTTAAATCAACACACCTTGGTTATTGTAATGCAAACAATGTTCATGCTGCCGATTTGTGCGTACATAACTGTTTTAAAGAAAACCTGCCTGCTGGTTAATGGACCAACCAGCAAGGCTATATTTTTTATGACTACCATCCACCGCATTTTTTCCATTCCAGATAATCTAAACCACCATTTATTAAATTAAAAGCTACCGATTATGAGCAGAGATGTTTGCTTTCCGAACCAGTTCCCATACCCCGGCCCATGGGTTAAAACGCTGGCCGGCTATTTTAAAACTTACATTGCTGTTTTGTTGGTTTTTATTTCAACAAAGTCATTTGCACAAACCTTTCCTCCCCTCAGCTCCTGCACCTCCAAAGACCTGGAGTTGGTGGGAGCATCTTTGCCGGCACCTGCCAACGACCCTTGCCAGTGCAGCGGAATGCGAACCTTAGTGTTAACCATTGCCAACAAAACGGGTTCTACAAGAACATCGTTCGCTTTATGGGGTACTTTAGTAAGGTATAACGCAGCAGGTACAGAAATAAGTCGGGAGCCAATAGTAGCCTGCGCCGGCCCTATTCCCAAAAACAGCACAACTCCCCTGGTTTCCGATAAAGAAATAACTATTAGTTGCGGTGAATCATTAGACATAATTGACCTATATCTCGCATGGACTTCTGCCTCACCTGGTGAAACCTGCAGTGTTTTAAAGGCCAATCCATCCACTATTAATCCCAAGTGCGGAACACTGCCCTTGATACATGTGGGTATTGGTGTGGATGGCGCCCTTGTTACTACCAACGCCACTTGTTCAGCAGGAGGTTCTATCAAGGTCACTCCTTCGGGAGGTGTAGGCCCTTATACTGTAAAATTAGACAATGGTACTCCGGTTAATGTCGCAGCAGGCGCCTTTACCACTTTTACAAATGTTTCGGCGGGTGCGCATAGTGTCGTAATTACCGATAGCAGAAATTGCAGTACTACCAAAAATCCTTCAGTAGGCTCCCCGGCGGCCGTAACCGCTAATGCAGGAGGTGATTTTGAGAAAACCTGCATAGCCAATACGAGTGGCCAAACAATCGGCGAGGTGAGTGAGGCAGGCTTTACTTACTCCTGGACGCCAACTGCCGGTTTGAGTGCAACTAATGTCAGCAACCCAACAGCCAATCCAACCAGTACTACAACTTACACCGTAACAAAGACTAATATCGCTACAGGTTGTTCGGATGACGATGCCGTAACTGTAACGGTGAATACCACTGCTCCAACAGCCGATGCAGGAGATGATTTTACCAAGACCTGTACAGCCAATGCAAGTGGCAAACAAATTGGTGAGGCTAATGATGCAGCCTTTAC
>NZ_JBHMQM010000007.1:0-4074 GCF_042434975.1 Terrimonas alba | reverse complement strand
GCCGGAGGTTTGAGTGCTGCTAACATCAGTAATCCAACTGCCAATCCAACCAGCACCACTACCTACACTGTAACCAAAACCAATATTACCACTGGTTGCACAGATGATGATGAAGTAATAGTGGCGGTGAACAATGCAGCAGTAACAGCCAATGCCGGAGATGATTTTACCAAAACCTGTACGGCCAATGCAAGCGGCAAACAAATCGGAGAGGCCAATGATGCAGCCTTTACTTATTCCTGGTCACCAACTGCAGGTTTGGATAATGCCAGCATCAGCAATCCAACTGCCAATCCAACCAGCACCACTACCTACACTGTAACCAAGACCAATATTACCACTGGTTGCACAGATGATGATGAAGTAATAGTGACGGTGAACAATGCAGCAGTAACAGCCAATGCCGGAGATGACTTTACCAAAACCTGTACGGCCAATGCAAGCGGCAAACAAATCGGTGAGGCTAATGATGCAGCCTTTACTTATTCCTGGTCACCAGCTGCAGGTTTGGATAATGCCAGCATCAGCAATCCAACAGCCAATCCGGATGCAACTACAATCTATACTGTAACCAAGACCAATATTTCCAGTGGGTGCAGCAACACAGACATAGTAACTGTTACAGTAGATACTGAAACACCAGGTGCTCCGGGTATTTGCGTAGTGCAACCTTCACTGTGCGGACCAACAACAGGAAGTGTTACCATATTGAGTCCACTTGGTGCGGATTATCAATACAGTATTGATAATGGTGAGAACTGGCAGTCAGGTACCGTTTTCGACAATCTGGCTCCAGGCTCAGTAACTGGAATAAAGGTTAAAAAACTTAGTTCTGGTTGTATTTCAACTGCTGTCAGTTGCGACGCATCCAATTGTTCAATAGAAACCGGCGAAAGGTCACAAACGACGGGTTCAAAACAAACCATCGCTGCCACAACCATCAATATTGCTGAAATACCGGTGGAGCAGCTCACGGTAAAAGCCTTTCCCAATCCTTATAGTGATAAGGTAAGGCTGGTTATTAGCTCACCTGTAACAGGTCAGGGCAGTATCGAAGTGGTAAATATGCTGGGTCAGAAAATTAAGACAGTTTACCAGGGTAGAATTATTGCCGGTAACCAGGCTTTTGACGTGAACATACCATCCGCCCAGCGTTCCACCCTCATCTATATTTTCCGGATGGGAGGGAAGCAAATAACCGGGAAATTATTACAGTTAAACCAATAGTAGCATGGATATCATGCACACGAAAAGGATGCTGAAAAGCATCCTTTTTTTTTATGGGAGCAAAAAGACAGGCGAATCTTAGTTGTTTAAAATTGGGGATAAGTAACCCGCTTTTTGAAGCGGGTTAAAAAAATAGCCGGGTAAACCTCCGAGCCTATTGGAATTCACAAAAATTGCTATTACATTCGTCGCAAAGTGTCATCACTTCACCCTTCCCAAATCCATCTCCTCTAGAGCAATCAGCTTTTTGTTTTTTAGGCATAGCTATTCGCTATTGTAAATAAAAAAACACCCGTTATCATCACCTGCTAATCTCCTCGAAAACTACCAACATCCGCCTGCTGATTTCGTCAACAGTTTCTTTTTTATTACCGAAACCGAACCATTTATGAGTAATTCATTTACTCCTGCGCCTGCTGCTAATGCTGGTCATTTTACACATCAATCATCACCGGGTTACCAGCAAAAAATAAATAGCGAAAGCTTCATTTCCTCTCCTCACCTTAATACGATTTGCTACATGAAAAAACTATTACGCAAAACCGGCATGCTGGCAATACTGTTATTGCTGGCCAATTTGTTTTTTGTAAGTGAAAGTTTTGGACAGGCGACGTTGACGACAGATAAGCCGGATTATTATCCCGGCGATTACGTCATCATGACCGGTACGGGATGGACACCCGGCGAAACGGTGGAACTACATATCGTTTCCGACTGCGGATGCACAGACGAAATTCTAACCGCAGTGGCGGATGCAGATGGAAACATTTACAATAATGAGGTTTTAATTACAGAAGATCATTTAGGCGCTTCATTTGTTCTTACAGCAACAGGATTGACTTCGGGGTTGACTGCGGGAACGACATTTACCGACTCTCCCAGGATTAATGCAGTTGTTTCTGTAAGCCCAACTTCTAATTCTGCGTGTATTCCTTTATCCGGAACCGTATCAGTGACTTATAATGTCACTGCAACTAGGTCGGCAAATGGTACAGTTAACGGAACTTATACTGTTTCGGGGTTACCTACAGGAGTAACCGGTTCTTACTCACCTGCTACATTTACAGCAAACGGTGGATCTGCATTCCCTTCATCTACATTAACATTGACTATTTCCCCTACGGCATCTGCCGGGACTATAAATTTTTCTGTAAAATGTGCAGATGGCAGTGATGAAGGTAGTGGTACCGGCACTCTTGTGCTGTATGAAGTGCCAAACAATGTCTCCGGTGGTTTTACAGGAAATACAATTTGCGCTGATGGGACAGGTCAATTAACTTTTGATGCAAATAATAGCACATTTGTCATCCCATATACAATTACATATAAAGAAGCCAGCGGTGCCACAACGTGGAATCAAACTATAACCAGTGCTTCGTCATTTACTTTTAATGTTGCAGTAAACCCTACTACAACTACAAATTATACTTTGGTTTCAATTATAAATGGTAACGGATGTACACGAACTACAGGATTTCAGGATGGCACGGCCCAAATAACAGTTAATCCCTTACCGACTTGCTCAATAACCGGTGCTAATGGACCGGTTTGTCCATCTTCATCAAATGATTATACTGCACCCGGAGGAATGACAACTTATTTATGGGAAATAACTACAGGCAGTGCAACAATTGTTGCAGGTGAAGAAGATGATCAGATTGCAACGGTTGTAGCCGGCTCAGGTTGCAATACATCTTATACTCTTAAACTAACAATTACTGATGCTAACGGATGTACTTCAAGTTGTACTAAAGTTGTAACGATCCAGGATAATACAGCACCGGAGTTGATCACACCCGGAACAATCCCAAGCGGAGCAACGAGTCAGAACTTATGCTTAAGTGCCATACCGGCAGGACCAACAGCAGCAGCGATAGCCGCATTGTATAGTGATAATTGCAGTGCAGCAGTCACAGCAGATAAGAGCGGCACACCGACAGGAGATAATTGCAGTTGGAGTGTGACCTATCATTACGAGATATATGATGACTGCGGCAATCATGCAACAGATGTAGATATTACCTATAGCGGTGGCGATACAGAAGCACCACAGTTGACCGGTACATTACCAACAGGTCAAACAGGTCTGAACTTATGTTATAGTGCCATACCAGCAGGACCAACAGCAGCAGCGATAGCCGCATTGTATAGTGATAATTGCAGTGCAGCAGTCACAGCAGATAAGAGCGGCACACCGACAGGAGATAATTGCAGTTGGAGTGTGACCTATCATTACGAGATATATGATGACTGCGGCAATCATGCAACAGATGTAGATATTACCTATAGCGGTGGCGATACAGAAGCACCACAGTTGACCGGTACATTACCAACAGGTCAAACAGGTCTGAACTTATGTTATAGTGCCATACCGGCAGGACCAACAGCAGCAGCGATAGCCGCATTGTATAGTGATAATTGCAGTGCAGCAGTCACAGTAGATAAGAGCGGCACCCCGACAGGTACAGATTGCAACTGGACAGTGACCTATCATTATGAGATCTATGACGACTGTGGTAATCATGCAACAGATGTAGACATCACCTACAGTGGCGGAGATACAGAAGCACCACAGCTGACCGGTACATTACCAACAGGTCAAACAGGTCTGAACTTATGTTATAGTGCCATACCGGCAGGCCCAACAGCAGCAGCGATAGCCGCATTGTATAGCGATAATTGCAGTGCAACAGTCACAGTAGATAAGAGCGGCACACCGACAGGTACAGATTGCAACTGGAGTGTGACCTATCATTACGAGATCTATGATGACTGCGGCAATCATGCAACAGATGTGGACATCACCTACAATGGTGGAGATACGGAAGCACCAACGCTGAATGGCGT
>NZ_JBHMQM010000006.1:62020-460648 GCF_042434975.1 Terrimonas alba | reverse complement strand
CAACGCCTTCGTAAACGGTTACAGCTGGACGATGAGGTAACCACCGAAACGTATCTGACTAAAATTTAGCTAACAAATGTTTTTTTGTTATCACTGATACTTTTCCCGATGTGGCCCTTTCGTCCATAAAGTCTTTCAATTACTAAAAGCTACGCAGATTAAATTCCTCTCCCAAAGGGGTTTAGGATACATTTCCATTTTTTGTCCGGTCGTTGTCAGGTTACTTACCATTTTTTGTCCGGTCATTATCAAACTTTTGTCCGCCTCAGAATTTGGATCTCCCCCTGGTGTGCTGCTAATTTCGTTTTCGATGGAAATGCATTGCCTGTCATTTTATGAAGAAAGAAATTGGTTACTTATTACATTTTCCCTGGTGCATTACCCTCAAAACAAATATCAAAATCAGGATTAAAAAACATCTTTCAATTATGAAACTGCAACATGTTCATCAGGAAGTTTTGATTTTCACAAACACAACACTTTCACAGAGGGCTCTATGTAGGAAAAACAGCAGCAATAACAGCCCTGTTAGTGAGGAATTGGAAGAAGCATTCTGGGATGGCTTGTTAAATGAATTGGTTCCTGAAATCATGCCTTCAACACGGTATCCAAAGATGGTTATCTGGGGGGTGCATGCAGGAAAATTTTATTTACTTATTGACCTGGCAGACAGTCCCGGAATTACTGAATCAATACTTTCTATAGACCCTCATTTATTTTCATCTGAAGTCAATATGAATTGATTAAAGATGTAGACAGAGGATTGGCAATTTGAATAGGTAAAACAAAAGAATAAAAAGAGCCATAAACGTTTCAGGACAAAAATTTATGACAAAACGAGTGCGATACGTAAACATGGCTTAACAAAATATTACCTGTGGAAGCCTGAAAAACCAAAGCGGGAATGAAGTGCTAACTGAAGTAAAAAAAATGAAACTTATGACAGGAAGGGTGATAATTATTGGTGGTGGTTTTGCTGGATTGGAACTTGCGAAAAAACTGTCTGATAACAAGCATTTTAGAGGAAATCGTAGTAGACAGGAATAATTATCACTTCTTCCCGCCTTTACTGTACCAGGTATCTACTGCTTTTATTGATCCATTCAATAATGGCAAACATTAAGTAAAACTCATTTCATAATAGTCAAATAAAAAAATTATGAAAAGGATTAAAATTGTTTATTGGGCATCCACCGGGGTGTTTTCATTATTAATATTGGCGATAGTATCGACCTATTTATTTTCCGGTCAACTGAAAGCATCTTTCAGTCATTTTGGATTTTCTGATTATTTCGGGACAGAGTTGGCTGTTGCAAAATTTGTGGGGGTAATTGGATTGCTTCTCCCAGCGGTGAAAGGCAGGGTGAAAGAGTTGTTATATGCTGGTTTTGCAATTACACTGTGTTCAGGTTTTATAGCTCACTATGCTGTCGGCGATGCTATCGGATCATTGATCTTGCCGCTGATTATGCTGGCGATTCTTATTGTTTCCTATATAACTTATCGTCGATTATATCTCCGGATGAAAATTAGAGAAATCATATACGGGCGCAACAATGCAACCTGGCACCAGGCAAAAGGAAAATCCCAGCGTTTGCCATATTGAAGAATCAAATCAAAAGGAAGGATTTTGATAATCTTTTAAAGGTCGTTTTTGCCTATTACAACTACTAGTATGAAATGGTTTTTACAAATTGTTTTTCGGCAAATGAAGAAGCGTCGCTGCGCATTTTGCCTACGCTTTGGTTTCGAAACACATGGTCGTGGAACTATGATGATTATAAACCACAGATGTCAACAAATGAAGGAAACATCATGATGATTCACCGAGGTCGATTCACATTTGCCAGCCGTTCAGGTGTCGGGTATTTAATGGAATGGCCAAGTTATCATTGCCCCCTAATCCCATTTTGCCAGAATTTAAGCGCTTACGTAAAAAGCATCTTCATCTATAGCTATAATAAGATTCAGGCTGCACCTTTTCTCATAAAGTGATATATTAACTATGGATTTGTTTGTCTTGACCAGCTTGCAGTGAATTGGCTTTTGAAATGCTGTCCTCCTGGTTAGGCAGGATTTGTTCGATAGTTTTATTGATAATCAATATCTGTCATGTCAGGGGCTTGCCAGTTTATCAGGGGCACCTTTCCCTGTTCACCCTTTATTGAAAAAGACTCAGTTAGCCGCCAGTCTTGCATTGCTGCAATGTATGATTAATCTCAAGGTTTTTGCTGACGCAGATCGTTTATTACAAGAAGTTGAAAAAATAGATTTGTGATGTAAAAATATTCTAACACAAAAACAAGGAGGTTTTTATGGGAACCCAAGCATTAAGCAGGCTTTCAGAAAGAATGCCTTCCGTATTTGACGATTTCTTCAAACCCTGGAACGAATGGTTTGATAATAGTGGCCGCGTTATGAACGTACCCGCTGTGAATATTACTGAACAAAAAGACCAATACCTGGTATCTCTGGCCGCTCCCGGCATGAAAAAAGATGATTTCAATATTGATGTGGATGGCAATATGTTAACCATCAGCAGTCAAAAGGAAGAAAGCAAGGAAGATAAGGACAAACGTTATACAAGGCGGGAGTATAGCTATTCTTCTTTCAGTCGCAGTTTTACACTGCCCGATGAAGTAAACAAGGAAAAGATTGATGCCCGGTATGAAGATGGAGTGTTAAAAATTTCCCTACCCCGGTACGAGGAGGCAAAAAAATCTTCAGCGAAGCATATCGCTGTAAAATAAGCCAGCTACTGTATGGCTTAATGCCCCGCCACAAAGGGTGGCGGGGCTTTTTAGTTGATGCATAAGAAATCCGGGAATGGCTTTCACCGCCCTGTTCAAATCAATGTTCGGGATATTGCTCATCTGCTTCGTTTGCTACGTTTTGTGAAAAAAGAAATCATCATATCGCTGTTTTGCGTAATCAGCCTGACAGGCCTTGCTCAAATTTCCCCGGCTGCTGTAAAGCAATTTGTTTCATTTGAAAATAAGATCGGCTCCGCTGAATCCCGCCGAAACGAAAGCATCTTTTATGAAAAGATTGGCTTTATGACAGGCTGGATACAAAAAGAAAACAAAACAAACTGTATTTTTCTGCTTTCCGTTTTAAAACAAGCGGCTGATTGGGGGCTACAGTCAAAAGACTACGATATTGATTTTATAGCTTCGGTCCTACAGGATAAACTTCATTTACAAAACCAGGCTGATTCAATCAGGGCGGATATAAAGATTACACAATCCGCCATTCAGTTTTACAGTGATATTACTTTTGGAAATACCAGTCCTGCATTGGGTTATAATGGTATAAACTACGTACCGGGCTGCACCAATATCGCGGCATTGCTGGCAGAATCTATGTTGAAAAATGAATTACCCGTATTAGCACGCCGGTTAAACACTACTCTTCCCCAAATACAGTCGCTGACAAATAGAATTCAATGGTATAACCGGGTGATGGCTGATAGCAGTTTCAAGGAAACGGCTATCCGTTCTTCCAAAGTAAATGCTGCTAACCTACCATTGATTATAAAACTATGGCAGTTATCTCTTCTTGACACTGCTAAAAATAGATTGACAGACAGTCTTGTGAAGGCAGGAGTAAAGGAAGCGCAGCGGCAGTTTGGGTTGCTGGCTGATGGGGTGTTACGGGCCACTGCTTTGGCGGAGTTAAATGTGCCGCTTGCCACCAGGCTGCAACAGTTAAATCTTTCGGTCAATTATTATCGTTGGTTGAATTGCCTGGCGCAAAGTCAGCCGGTTATCGTGGTAAATATTCCGGCAGCCTATATGAAAGTATACCACAAGCAACAGGTGATTCTTGAAATGCGCATGGTATTAGGAAAAAAATCAACCCCGACACCCACTTTGGCCAGCCGGATAACAGAGTTGGTGCTTTATCCTTACTGGCATGTGCCGTTTAGTATTGCCACCAAAGAACTGTTGCCTCATATAAAGAAAGATCCCGGCTACCTGGCTGCAGGTAATTTTCAACTGCTGAATCTGTCAGGAAAAATTATAGACCCTTATACTGTGAACTGGCAAAGCCTAAGTACCAGGTATTTCCCTTATATCATCAGGCAGAGCACGGGCTGCGATAATTCATTAGGGCTGATAAAGCTTAATTTCTATAGCCCTTACAGTGTTTATCTGCATGATACACCAGTTAAGAATGCATTTATGCTGAACAAGCGCTACTTCAGTCATGGATGCCTGCGGATGAGCAAGCCCATGGAGTTAGCACACCTGCTTGTAAAAAATCCTTTGACAATAGATACACTTGAAGAAAAAGGATGCTTACGAAATCAATCACCTGTTATGGTGCCTGCTGATAAACAAATGCCCGTGATCGTATGGTACAACCCTGCTGATGTCGATTCGTCGGGCCGGGTTTTATTTTTTGAAGACGTATATGGCAAGTTTAACTGGACAAGAGAAACGCCTGATAATAATCTGGCAGCCCAATGATGCTTGTCATTTTTTGAGGCTGGTGCTTTCTATAATTTGAATCATAAAACAAAAAATATGAAAACGATAAAGTGGTTGGGTATAATTGCACTGTTCCTGGCAGGATGTACTTCTTCCAGGATTACCAGTTCATGGAAAGATGAAAATGTATCGCCCAAACAATACAATAAGATACTCGTGCTGGGCCTTATCCGGGAAACTGATCGTACCATTCGTGAAAACATGGAAAATCATTTTGTCGGTGACCTGCAGGCACTGGGTTATAATGCGGTATCATCATTAAAAGAATATGGGCCGAAAGCTTTTGAGAAAATGGATGAAGAAGCTGCGCTGGCCAAACTAAATAATAGTGGTGTCGATGCGGTAGTAACCATTGTATTGCTGGATAAAGAGAAGGAAAAAAGGTATGTTCCGGGTTATATCAATTACTCACCTTATGGCTATTATTACAATCGTTTCTGGGGCTATTATGGCACGATGAACCGACGGATTTATGAACCGGGATACTATGTCACCGATACTAAATATTTCTGGGAAAGTAATTTCTATGATATGGGTACGCAAAAATTGTTGTATTCAGTACAAACCCAGTCTTTTGATCCGGCGAATTCAGAAAGCCTGGGTCACGAGTATGGTCAGCTCATTGTAAAGAACATGGTAAAAAATGGGATAGTAGCGAAAGGTAATATTGTTAGTAAACCGTTTTAAACACACATATATGAAATGCAATGTTGGCAAAACAGACAGAACAATCCGGTTGATAATAGCCATTGCAATCGGTGCAGCAGGCTTGTATTTTAAATCCTGGTGGGGGCTTGTGGCTATTCTACCACTGATTACTTCTTATGCCGGATTTTGTCCTTTATACAGTTTATTGGGTATTAGCACCTGCCATCCAAAGATCAATGTAAATTAAATGGCATTGTCAGAAGGTTCGCTTAAATTTATTTCACTTTAAAGACAGATAGCCGAACTATTTTGTATGCTTCGAACCAAAACACACAGGTAAACGCCACCCCAAGACAAAGCCAGAATTGCTGCCGGCTTATAGTTGCCAGTTGGAAAAGCTCCCGGACAAATGGGACGAAATGCAAGGCAACGAGGAAGAGGGTAGAGATGATCAGTATAACAGGGGCAAGATTATTTTTATACCGGATCGTGTGAGAAAAGGTCTGCGTAAAAGAACGATCCACAAAAGTCAAAAAGATATTACTAAGAATCAAGGTGGTGAAAACAATGGTTCTTGTTTGTTCCAGCGAGGTGCCCTTCGTCATGAAATAAAAATATAATGCCAGTGAGCCAATCGCTATTAACAAGCCTTGCAGAATGCTGATAAATATTTCCTGCCGGGTAAACAAGCTATCTCCTTTTTGTCTCGGCTTTTGCAGCATGCTATTGCCCTCAACCGGTTCCCTTTCAAAAAAAATAGAACAGGTGGGCCCCATGATCAGCTCCAGGAAAATAACATGGATGGGTGTAAAAATATTGGGATATGCCCATCCAAGTATAATGGGGATGGATGCGGTCAACACAATAGGGATATGAATCGAAATAATATAGCGGATTGCTTTTTTAAGATTGGTAAAAATTTTTCTTCCTTCGCGGATAGCCGTTACCATTCTTTCAAGATTGTCGTCCGTTAGAATAAGGTCCGAAGCTTGCCTGGCTATTTCCGTTCCCTTTTTACCCATGGCAATTCCGATATTGGCCGATTTTAATGCTGGTCCATCATTAACGCCATCACCTGTCATGGCTACTATTTGACCATTGGCTTTTATCGCTTCGATCACTTTCAATTTAGCGTCGGGAAACATTCTTGCAAAGATGTTGGTGTTCTTTACCGCCTCCTGTATCTCAACATCGCTCATGTTTGTAACCTGGTCACCGGTAATATAATGTTGATGATGATGCATACCTGACTGACCTGCTATGTTGACGGCGGTTTCGGGATAATCTCCCGTTATCATTTTCACTTCGATTTTCGCATCATGAAATTCCCTGATAATACCGGGAATATTTTTTTTGGGTGGATCATATAACGCCAATAAGCCCTCAAAATGCCAATCAAAATCATCCTGCGCTGCTGGTAATGGCCTGTCAAATTGTAACCTGCTGCTGGCAACTGCCAAAACACGATATCCCTTCGAAGCCAGCGACCTTGTTTGTTGGCTGATGGTATTTTTATCAACGTCACCGAGCTGACATACTTTTATTATGCGCTCTACTGCGCCTTTTGCCGCGGCGATTCTTGAACCATCTGTGATGTAAACATGTGTCATCATCGGCGGCCTGCCTTCCAGTGGATACTCATAGTTTATTTTTAATGGCTGCCGGGGCTGGTATTTTTTAACCGCATCCCATATTGCTTTTTCCATAGCATCAAAAGGATCCTGTTCGCTGGCTAATACTGCATATCGCAAAACCTCTGTGTTTTGCAAGCTGGAATTTTCATTCAGCTCAATTAATACATCTGAATTAAAATCATAAATGGTTTTTACCTCCATTTTATTTTCAGTGATAGTGCCTGTTTTATCCAGGCAAATAACACTGACAGCTCCGAGGTTTTCTACCACTTGTGGCTGCCGCGAAATAATGCCTAGCTTACTCATTTTGTAGGCTCCCAGTGCCATAAAAGAGGAGAACGCTACCGGCACTTCCTCAGGTATTGCGGATAAGGCAAGTGTAAGGGCAAACAACAAACTGGTGACCCAGTTGCCGTTGTCGAAGTAGTTCAATAAAAAAATGATAAAAAAGCCGGCGAGTCCAAAAAAAGCGAGGTATCGGACAAAACGATTGATCTGTTGTTGGAGCAATGTTTTAGGTGGTTGGTAGGTTCCAATTGTTTTGCCCAACTTGCCTAAAACGGTGTTGTTGCCAATAGCGCTAACCTGTGCCACACACTTACCCGCATTGATGGTAGTACCCTGGTATAAAATATTACTTCCTTCCGTTTCATTTTTTTCAACCGGGAACGACTCTCCAGAAATAACTGACTCGTTGATGCTGAGATCATTTTCCTGTAGGATGATGGCGTCAGCGGGTACATTCATCCCTTCGCTCAATAGCATGATATCTCCGGGGAGCAAATCCTCTGAGTGTAATATGATCTCTTTGCCATCCCTGATAACGGTGATCCGGGCATCTGTCAATTGCTTTAAGGCTTCTAATGCCCTGTTGCTTTTTACTTCCTGGTAAAGAGAAATAGTAGTAACCAGGCTTATGGCTAATGCCGTCATGATACCTTCGTCAATGCTTCCCAGGATGAAATAGAGTGTACAGGCAATGGCAAGCAAAATAAACATGGGTTCTTTTACAATATCCCACACGATATGAAAGAAACGCCTGGATGGCTCGGCCTGGAAAATATTTTTACCATATTGCCGGCGTAGCGGTTCAATATCTTTTGCAGATAAGCCTTTGATGTTTTCCAGTTGAATAACTTTTTCCGGCATCAGCAAAAAGATTTTTTAAAATGTAAGAACCTGTTTTGGTATGATTGCCTTCTTGTTTTTTTCTTTCCGCAGCGTACAGATCACATCATACTGGTTCATTTTCCTTGCCTGCAAATTTTTCTTTGCAACGGCTGAATTCTTTTTCCAGCTTATCGGCTAATTTTCCTGGTGCTTCAGCGATCTTTTGTCTTGTTTCGCTTCCTTTGGCAGGCGCAAATAAAATTCCTAACAGGGCTCCCACAGCCGCACCGGCGACAAGTGCAATCAATACCTTATCATTTTTGTTCATAAAAAATAGTTTATTGGTAATAAAGACTGTAAAGTAACCACCCGCTTAACTATGAAGAATGAGTCCACTCATTTGAAGTTATGACAATCCTCATAATATTATCAGGATGATTGATTGATCTGCAGGTATAACCTGTCGGCATCATCTTTTTTACAAAGTTCAGTACCAGGGTTCAGGGTAGCAGCAGTGCCACAGGCAATGCCATAGGCCAAAGCATTTTTAAGATTTTTTCCATTATTGAGGCTAAAAACGATGCCTGCCACCATACTGTCACCGGCGCCCACGGTACTTTTTCTTTCCACCTTTGGTGTCTTCATCCGGAACGAATCTTTTGCGGTTACAAGCATAGCACCATCTGCTCCCATGGAGACCACGATTATTTCACAATGAAATTTATCAATGACGTGCCGGGCAACTTCTTCTGCCTTGTCAGCGTCGATCCATTTCAAACCGGCAAGTGAACTTAGTTCGCCAAGATTGGGCTTCAATAAGTAAACACCTTCTTTGACGGCGTACTTCAGGGCGTCGCCGGATGCATCAACTATGAACTTTGCGTTTTTATTATGTGCAATTTTCGCAAGGCGTGAATAAATATCGGTCGGTACTCCCGGTGGCAAACTACCACTGGCCACCAGATAACCGCCATTGCAGGCTTCCTCCACTGCTTTCACAGAATGTTGCCATTCACTTTCAGTTAAGGTGGTGCCGGGCATTCCAAACCGGTATTGATTATTGGTGGATTGATCTACGACGATAATATTCTCTCTTGTTTCGTTGGCTGTTTCAATAATGATGGAGAGGATATTTTCTTTTTCTATCAGATGATTCAGGAATTTGCCGGTATAGCCACCGGAAGGAAATATTGCTGTTGCTTCACCGCCCAATTTTTTGATAGCCCTTGCTACGTTAATGCCGCCGCCACCGGGCTCCAACTTGGGTGTTGAACATTTTAATTTTTTTTCAGGGATCAATGAATGAACAGATGTGCTTTTATCAATGCAGGGGCTAAAGGTGATCGTAATGATAGAAGTCATGAGCAGAAAAATTAATCTTTTTCATACCGGCCCGTCTTTTCAAGGATAATGATCCGGTAAATAACAGGACGAAGGTCGCCGGGAACATGCAATATCTGGTTATCTTCTGATATTTCCGGAGGCATGGCTGTCTCACTGATTTTTGTGCGAAGGGTGTGGTCCACAAAATATTTCATAGCCCTGTATCTTTCTGCAGAATCGGATAGTTCCTGGTATTCGCCCCACACGATCACACTTTTCCAGTTGGTGAAATCTTTTATTTCATCTACTTCAAAACAAACTTGCGGGTTCCTGCGCATCATTTCTATTTTCATGCCTTGCATCGAGTGTGCGATGATGTCTTTTCCATCATACACATAGTTGATAGGCACTATATACATTTTGGCGTCATCATAACAGGCAATACGACCCAAGAGGTTATTTTTTAACACCAGTTCAATTTCCTTATTATTCAATTGGCCAAGCATACAGGTATGTTTTATCCTGTA
The DNA here is from genome assembly GCF_042434975.1 of Terrimonas alba. Taxonomy (NCBI): domain Bacteria; kingdom Pseudomonadati; phylum Bacteroidota; class Chitinophagia; order Chitinophagales; family Chitinophagaceae; genus Terrimonas; species Terrimonas alba. Next base: position 450,913 of record NZ_JBHMQM010000006.1, on the reverse strand, counting down.
AAGAATTTGAATTTATTGTGCAACCCATCCTGTCAGCGGATGGCCGGTTACAAAAGAAGAAGCATCTGAACAAAGCCAGGTGACCGCCGCTGCTACTTCTTCAGGTTCACCAGGCCTTCCCGCGGGTTCCATTGTTTCAAATTGTTTTTCCAGTTCTTTATTTTTCCCGGTAAAGCAGTCGACCATCGGCGTCCTGATCACACCCGGACAAACAACATTTACCCGGATACCCAATTTTGCGTATTCAAGGGCGGCATTTTTCGTACGCCCGATTACGCCATGCTTCGAAGCGACATAAGCGGTGATATTAGGGAATCCTACCAGGCCTGCTATAGATGCATTGTTTACGTTACAATCGCCACTTTATTTTCAAAAAGCTTTTCCATGCTAAGGGCTTGGCGTTTGTTGTAATTTTTTTATTTCTTTTTTTTCCGCTAGCCGGATGTTTTCAATCCCCTTTAATAAAGCGTCATGATTAAAGGAGATGCTATCAATTCCCTGTTCTACCAGGAATTTTGCAAACTCAGGGAAATCGCTGGGAGCCTGGCCACACAAGCCAATTTTAGAACCGGCTTTTTTTGCCTTATTGATCATTGTTGCGATCATTTCCTTTGCCGCCTCATTCTGTTCACTGAATAAATGGCTGATGATAGCTGAATCTCTATCTATACCTAGTGTAAGTTGAGTAAGATCGTTGGAGCCAATGGAAAAGCCGTCGAAGATCTGTGCAAACTTTCCGGCAAGTAATACATTGCTTGGTATTTCAGCCATTACGTAAATCTTGAGGTTATTGACACCCTGTGAGAGACCATATTTTTTCATCACATCTACCACTTTATTTCCTTCTTCCAGCGTTCTGCAAAAAGGGATCATCACTTTCACATTCGTAAATCCCATCTCGTCCCTCACTTTGCGGATAGCTTCACACTCCAACCCGAAACCTTCCCGGTATAATTCATGATAATAGCGGGAAGCACCGCGGAAGCCGATCATTGGATTTTCTTCCGTTGGTTCGAAATCTTTACCACCTACCAGGTTAGCATATTCGTTTGTTTTGAAATCGCTCATTCGCACAATTACATCTTTTGGAAAAAAAGCTGCGGCTATGGTTGCAACGCCTTCAGCCAATTTATCAACAAAGTATTTTTCTTTATCAGGATAGTGATGGGTTAATTCTTCGATCTTTTGTTTTACCGCAACATCCTTTAATTCGTTAAAGCGAACCAGCGCCATCGGGTGTATTTGGATGGTATGGGTAATAATAAATTCAATCCTCATCAGGCCAACGCCGTCATTGGGGTAAAATGAAAGTTTAAAGGCTTTGTCAGGGTCGCCGGCAATCAGCATTGCTTTAGTTGTTTCCGGTTTTTTTACTTTCGAAAAATCAATTTCAACCTCTTTGAATTTTAAAGCGCCATTGTAGACAAATCCGGTTTTGCCTTCACTGCAGGATACAGTTATGGTATCACCATCTGCAATTTTTTCCGTCGCATCGTTGCATCCCACTACAGCGGGGACGCCTAATTCTCTTGCAACAATGGAGGCGTGACTTGTTCTACCTCCTTTATTGGTGATGATCGCTGAGGCGTTTTTCAGGATAGGATCCCAATCGGGACTTGTTAAATTGGTAACAACTATTTCACCGGGTTTTAACTTATACGAATCTTTTGGCGATTGAAGAATCCTGGCTACACCTATTGCGATTTTGGATCCGATGGCCTGACCTTCCGTTAGTACTACTCCCTTATCCAGGAGTTGGTATTCCTTTATGACCAAAGGATTTTTTTGACTGTGTACTGTTTCGGGCCGGGCCTGGATAATAAATAATTCATTGCTGATTCCATCTTTGGCCCATTCGATGTCCATTGGCTTTTGATAATGCTCTTCAATCAGCAATGACCAGTTGGCAAGCTTTGTTATTTCTTCATCATTCAAAACAAATCGCTCCTGCTTTTCTTTTGGCGTGTTAATATTGATAATCGGGTTTGCTTCGTCGTTGCTATAAATCATCGTCTTTGCTTTTTCACCCAGTTTCTTTTGTACGATGGCATTCTTGCTTTGCCGTAATGTGGGTTTAAAAACAAAAAACTCATCCGGTGTTACTGTTCCCTGCACGATATTTTCACCCAATCCCCATACACCGCTGATATGTATAATATCCCTGAACCCCGATTCTGGTTCCAGTGTAAAGAGAACGCCGGACGATGCCTGGTCAGAACGAACCATTTTTTGTACACCTACTGATAAGGCTACTTTTTCGTGTGCAAATCCATTGTCTTCCCGGTATTTAATGGCCCTGTCTGTATAAAGAGAAGCGAAACATTTTTTAACTGCCTGCAACAATGCTTTTTCACCTTTAACATTGAGATAAGATTCATGTTGGCCGGCGAAGCTTGCCTGTGGCAGGTCTTCGGCGGTTGCACTGCTCCTCACAGCAACTTCGAAATAAACGGTTCCACACAGTTCTTTATAGGCATGCACAATTGCCAGTTCCATGCTGCGGGGCATTTCTGCTTTCAGCAGCAATGCTCTTGCTTTGGCGCCGATAGTTTGCAGGTTTGAAAAATTCTTTTTGTCCAGGTCATTTACCAGGTCATGCAGCTGCAGGTGTAGTGAGTTATGCGATAAAAATTCTTCAAAAGCAAAAGCAGTGGTGGCAAAACCGTCGGGTACCGGAATACCCTTTGAGGAAAGTTTCGAAAACATTTCACCCAGGGACGAGTTTTTACCGCCCACTGCTGCTATATCAGCTATGCTGATTTCATTGAATTTCTTTATATAATTTTCCATTTTGCCAGGCGATAACGTTATTCATGTAGTGACATTACGGGTACCTGTGTATGCAGCACCAACTGTTTGGAATGGCTGTGCAGGAATATTTTACTAACGAGGCTATGCCTTTTGGGGATTAGTATCAGCAGGTCAAGCTTGTTTTCTTCTGCAAAGTTAGTTACGCTTCTTTCAACTTCTGGCGCATTCAGAAAATGATATTGCGGATGCAGGTCGCCCAGCATTTCCTGTAACAGGCCCGATTCTTCTACTGTTTCCGCACTAAACGTGCCCCGTGGCTTGTCGCTTACGTGTAGTATATGCAATTCAGCGTTAAACTCTTTTACCAGTTCTTTTATTTCCTGCACTCTTACAGAATCTACTACTTCCCTGAAATCACAGGCCAATCCTACTTTACGAATATTGGTAAACTTCGCCGTTGGTGGCACAATGATCAAAGGCCAGGACAAATCTTTTACCGCTGTTACAGTCTTGCCACCAAATAAGAATCGTTCAAAGGCGCCGGCACTTTCAGCACCCATTACCACTGCAAATGGCTTTACGGAGTCTGCGTATTCTGTTAATTCGTTTACCACATAGCCGGGTCTTATTTCGGTGTGAATGATCACCCGGTCATTCAGCCGGTTTAACAGGGTTTCTTTTAGCTTTTGTATTTCTGCATCAGCGGCTGTCGCCAATGCCTCCACATCATAAGTAGGTATCGGCACTTCGGTAGCCGGTGTAGGAATGGCATATACATGAAATAGGGTTAAGTGGGCGCCCAGCATATTGGCCATGTCAGCGGCATAGTCAACAGCATTCAGCGAGTTGGCCGAAAAATCGGTTGGGGCGATAATCGTTTTCATCTGTTTATTTTTTATTGTTTCAGATGGAACCTCGCAGATAATCATTTCACTGTGTGAGAAAAAATTATCATGCCCGGTTTCATAAAAATTACTTTATATGACTTAATAATATTGAACTAAGGCAATGTGGTGATAATCTTTCAATACATCTTTGTCAACAAACTCCACATCGCCGCCTTGCTCCAGCACTTTTTCAATTACATCATCTACCGCATCTTTAATATGTGAAAACTTAGAATAAGGTTTTGAGGGCATGTAAATAACATTCTTGCTTCCTCCGTGCTGTGCAGCGTACATATAATCTTTCTCGACAACCAGGAGACGACCTTTGTGATTCATTGCCTCCCGCCATACATTGCGTATGCCACTTGCCAGTTGTTTTTTACCAGCAGCATCTTCCAATTGATTTAATAATTCTTTTTGTTTTACTTCTTTCCATTTTGCAGTATAGGGTTGCAGGATGGCTGCCAGTTCTTCGGCATTGGCTTCATCATAACCACCATAAATATATTCGATGACAGCGCTTCCATGTTTGGTCAGTTTTTTAAAATGGCCAACGATTCTTTCGGGTCCCATTACGAAAAGCGGCAAATGATAAGAATGGAGAATAATGCCCAGCGAATTATCAATATGGTGCAGGAACTTTTCCATAATGATCTCCCGCCTGCTTGAAGTATCCGAAAAATTGGACACTTTTTCAGGTGCATCATTGACATACGCATATACCGAGCCGGAAGTGTCGGCAATTATTTTTACAAAGGTTTTTGAATTGCCCAGGAACATGCGGCTTTTCTTACCATTTAATACCAATACCAGGTATTGATGAGATTGTTTTTTGTTGTAAACGAGGTCACGGATCTCAAATGACTCATCTACCATGATCTTTTCTTCTACCGCAATATCCAGGTACAAAACCTTTTCAAATACCGGTGACACATAAATGGCAATGCTTTTTTTATGGGTATTATAATTTAAGTTGCTGATTACCGACCTGAGCTTGGCCATCACGAGTTCGATGATTTCGGTGGAATAAGCTTCCCTTAATTCCCGTTCCACCTTGTCTGCGGCAATTTTCAATGAATGCGACAATGCTGTCTTTTGATTCATCTTTGGCTCAAATGGCATTACGATAGAAATAGCAGGACGGTAATACTTTGCCTCCATTACTTCACCTAATTCGGATGTCAGACCGGTATTCATAACAAGATGTTTTAGATACCGAAGCTAGGTCTGCTTACTACCCCAAAAAATGACTGTGGTCACATAAGCTTTTGATTGTTCTCATTCACGTAGCAGCAAAAAGTTGGCCGGGACGGTATTAACCGCTTACTTGTTATGCGCAATAAATAGCGGGAGTTTCAGGTCTCTCATCAACACATCAGCCATGCTTGCCCTGAACCAGCGGGAGACGGTACTTCGCCGGTAAGCACCCAGGATCACCAGGGGATTTCCTTTTTGTTTTTTCAAATAATTTACGATTGCTGTTTCGGGCAAGCCTTTGAAAACAGAATAGGTGGCATGGGGAAAGTGGCGCTTCATAAACTCCTTCATCAATTTTTTATCCGGCACGATGCGGGTTTGATTCCCGCTTTTTGCCGAAATGACCTCGGTTGGTATTTGCTTTAAAGAAGGCAGCATATAGCTGAACATTTTGATGGCATATACCGATGTAGGTTCGCCGTCATAAAGCAGGATGAGTTTCTCAATAGGTTTAAACTTTTGGGGTACGATTAAAACCGGGCATTGCACATGTGAAAGCAGGTCACGGATAAACTCACTGGGAATTTTTTCGGTGTAGGCCGTTAAGGTTTCGCTGCTGTTGACGATTAACAGGTCAGCATATATGCTTTCATGTAATAATTCATGTATAGCCGTGTCACGGTCATGATGCAATGAATAGTTCATCCCGGCCTGGCGACAGGCATTTTCAAACCGGCTGACAGCGGCAGCCCTGGTTGCTTTGTCTTTTTCTTCCAGTTTTTTTTGTTTGATTTCGGGAGTAGTTTCTTTCGTTACCAGGTCATAAATCTTATAACTATGACGTAAATAATCATCCAGGAAAACACCAACCAGGTGTGCACTACTTTGTTTGGCGAGAAGAATAGCATATTCCATCACGCTTTCTGAAAACCGGAGACTATCAAAGGCAGCTATAAATTTTTTCATGGCCCTGTGTTTTTATGGATTTGAGGCAGAGTGAATCAGTTTTTCTAAAACTATGAAGGACAGAAGGCCTGTGCTATGATTCTGATTGGATAAGGTAATGATTATCGTCAGAACAGCCGACAGGGAAATGAACTATTCAGAAAGTTATTCTATCTCCCAATAGTGAAGAAGTCGTTTTTTAGTTTTCCAGTATAAGTGGTGGGACGTGACCGTAATATATTTCATCAAAGCGGATTTCTCTGGCTGTTTGCATTATGAAGTTCTTGTACTACTATTATTTATTTATAATAAGTGAATACCCAATTGCTAACATAAACGAGCCAGTTTTATTTTTACCATCCTCTTCGGGATGTGTCTGTATATTTAGCATTCCGATGATGGCACGTGCGTCAAAAAAAATATTTCCGTTCCCTATTGGATGTTCAATACCAACGCCACCCTGTATGCCTGCATTTACTTTTTTTATACTCTCCTTGATATCTGTTGTGCTATTGAAATCAACCGGAGGAAATAATGTTCCGTTTTGTGTAAGTGGCATAGTCGATTCTTTGTCCAGGAACAAAGAACTTTTTCCGCTTGTTTTAGTTTTTGCTTCCAGGAGAAAAGCAATATGAGGACCAAAACAGGCGTAGTATGTTAACTTTGAGCGCCGTTCGAATGCCAATTTAAGTAACACGGGAATCTCCAGGTAATTAAGGATGGCAGTGTTTTTAAAGTTAGCATACAGAACTACACCGGGTGGAAGCATAATGCCGTCAATGGCGTCTGATGGGATTGGCTGCATACCTTTCCGTTGCCCGCCCTGGGGTGAGAAATTTACCTCAGGCTGCAGCGATAGTGTGTGAGATAATGGAAAGATTGCCTGCACTCCTCCATAAATACCCAGCCGGGACGTATAGCCTTCGCTTTTTTCATTGTTACCCTTGAGCCTTGGAATGCTTATGCCTCCTTTCATTCCGACGGAAAACTGGGACTGGGCTGACAGAAATAGTAATACTGAACAGGCAGTTAAAAATTTTCTCATATGGCTTTTAGTTTAATCGTTTATATATCTTCTATGGCAATAAGAGTATCCCTTCGTTAACTTATTAATTCGTTAATCCGGGAAAGAATCTACGCTCATGCGGCAAGCTATTACGTTCACTATTCTTTGGCGATGATCAGCATTATCTGCAGGTATGATGATCATCAAGGTTTTCCGGGTTAGTCAATAGCTTTTTTCCTGTTTAAAGAGATATTTAATCAAATAACAGGGTATCAAATTTTTTATGTGGTAAATCCCTTTTTGTGAATAAAAGATGAAGGAACAACAGGAACCACTAAAAGAAACCTGCCTATTTCCGCCACTTATTTTGATAGTGTTACCTATACTCCAAAAGGATAAGTGTCGGGTATTTGATGACCATCCGGTTGAATATGTACTGGGTGTAGTGCATGTGTTTCGTCCAGATAGATGAAAGCATCATAGCGCAGCGGTAAAATGCTGGGAACATAATTGCCATACTGCTCATACTGCGGTTGATAAACTACCCCAACGGCCCGGTGGCCGATATGATGTTCCATCATAGTATCATTATCTGCAAAATCATCCATCAGCAAAAGCTTATTTTCCGTCCCTGCCCGGTGCAGCAGATCCTCCCAACTCCCCGGCCTTGCATCGGGCAATTGCATTTTAGTCATAGGGGCGCCCCAACTTTTTCCGGCAATCACTGATCCTTTGTATGATCCGAATCCAACAAGGACAACTCCCTCATCATTGTAATTTATTCTTGCCAGTTCGCCAACATTATACATGCCTTCATCTACCATATCCGTTGCCCGGGCGTCCCCGATATGGGTGTTATGTTCCCAAACAATTGCTTTGGATTTTTCTCCATGAAATTCTAATAACCGGTCCAGGGTGTCTGCCATATGGCGATCACGTACATTCCAGCTATGCGGCCCACCGGCGATCATGGCACGGTAATAATTTTCGGCGTTCACGGTTATCAATGCATTTTGTTCAGCGCTGAAAACATTTTCATGGTCGGTATTGTACTGCGGTAATTTTTTTTGAATCTCTTTGAGTAAATCCACAACCTCATTTTGGCACAATTCGGGAACAAACTGTGATGCTCTTGCGTAGGATTTGCCTTCGTCTTTTCTATACGGTTCAAAACACAGATATGCTTCTTCAGCTATTTTCAAGGCCAATGGATCTGTTTTTTTCAAATACTGCATAATGCTGTCCATGCTTTCCCAAAGACTATATACATCCAGGCCATAAAAACCTATTCTTTTATCAGCAGATAGTCCTGCATTATATTGCGCAAGCCAATCGGCCAGCGCTACTATCTCCCAATTGCCCCACATCCAGGTTGGCCAGCGGTTAAAGGCATGCAAAATCTTGAAGGCTCCTTTGTTAGCTGAATCATATCCTTTTACAAAACGGTTAAGCCGGTAACAATCGGGCCAGTCGCCTTCCACCGCAATAAAATTGAAACCCTTTTCTTCAATTAGTCGCTTTGAAATATGAGCCCGCCAGGTATAATACTCATGTGTCCCATGGCTTGCTTCACCCAACATGACAATTCTGGCATCGCCTATTCTGTCCATCAGGGGTTGTAAGCCAGCTTTACTTTGTAAAGGCCAGGCATTTTGCTGAATGGCATTTACCACTTCGGGTTGATTAACTGCTGGTTGGTTTCTAAAATAGCGTCGCATTAACTTGTTTTTAAATAATCAATTTTTATACCCGGTTTCCAATTTATTTTTTGTTGCCTGCTTATTTCGTATGATAACCTGACCGAACTCTCAACCAAAGCAAGTTCATTCCTTCTTTTATATTAATGAGCGCAATCAAATCAAAGAGTGATGGTAGTCATTATAAAGAGCTATTAGTGTGGATTAGATTTGATAATTAAACTGTTTAATTATGAACGATGAAACTTTGGGGATTACTACGCTTCACCAATTGCTTGTTTATGATGCCAGGAAATGTAGCAGTGCCGAAGCCCAACTAGTAAATATTTTGCCCTTTTGGATCAACCTGGCTGGTTCCATAACACTTAAAAATGTTTTGCAGGAATACCAGGCATGGGTGCAACAACATACTGGTAGGTTACTGGAATTTATTAACGATGAAAAAATTGACTCGTTAAGCCGCACGAATATGGTAATGCAGGCATTTATTACCGAGACAAGAGAGAAGGTAAATAATTGCACCGATCAGGAAGTGCAGGATGCCTGCCTGCTTGCGTGCATACAAGCCATCAACCATTATAAAATCAGTATGTATGGAACTGCTGCTGCCTTTGCCAAAGCATTGGGAAATGATAAAGCCGCTATTGTATTTCATGAAGCAGAACTGAACGAGAAGCAAATTGATGAGAAGCTATCAGCATTTGCGCAACAGGAGATCAATGTCAAGGCTGTAGCTCCCATTTTATTAATGGGGAAAAAGTAAATTATGGATTTACATTTTGACGAGGAAGTAATTATTCCTGTAACAGGTGTGGAACTAAAAGGAGAACTGGTCATCCCGACCGGCGCATCTTCCATTGTTATTTTTTCGCACGGAAGTGGTAGCAGTCGCAAGAGCCCCCGCAATCTTATGGTGGCTCATTATCTGCATCAAAAAGGCTTTGGAACACTCTTGTTTGACTTGTTGAGTGAGGTGGAAGACAGGTATTATAGTAATCGTTTTGATATTGACTTATTGACTGAACGATTGATTGGGGCAACGCAATGGCTGGAGCAGCAGCCCGCAGCCAACAATTGCCGGTTAGGGTTCTTTGGTGCTAGTACAGGGGCAGCTTCTGCTTTGCGAGCTGCAAAATATCTGCCGCAGATCGGGGCCGTCGTGTCAAGAGGTGGACGTCCGGACCTGGCAATGGGTGACCTGCCAAAGGTAAAGGCCCCCACCATTTTGATCGTGGGCGGCCTGGATTATGATGTACTGGAATTAAATCAGAAGGCTTATCAGCAACTGCAATGCGAAAAGAAATTAGAAGTGGTGGACGGCGCTTCTCATTTATTTGAAGAACGGGGAATGATGGAAAAGGTATGCGCAATAGCAGCAGCGTGGTTTGAAAAATGGTTGCAGCCTTTACGGGATACGGCGTCATTAAAGCGTAAATAAAAATGCACCCGAAAAATAAAACCTATTTGTATGTTTCGCGACAGAATTGAAGCCGGCGTATTACTCGCCAATAAATTGAAAAAATATAAAAATGACCCGGGTATTGTACTGGCAGTACCAAGGGGAGCCGTGCCTGTGGCCTACGCGGTGGCCCGCGAGTTAGGTTTTCCTCTTGAGATCATACTGACGAAAAAGATCGGACATCCTATGAATAAAGAATATGCTATTGGCGCTGCGAGCCTTACCGATTATTTTGTAATCCCGCATAGTGATGTTTCGGATCAGTACATCGAAGAAGAACTCCAACGGGTTCGCAGCCGGTTGAAAGAGATGTACACAAAATTTATGGGTGATGAAGAACCTGAACGCCTGGAAGGGAAAACGGTCATTGTTATTGACGATGGCATTGCCACCGGTAATACGCTGCTGGCTACGGTAAATGTAATTCGAAAAAGCAATCCCGGTAAAATTGTGATCGGGGTGCCGGTTGCTTCAAGGAGCGCTGTAGAAAAATTATCAAAGGAAGTAGACGAAGTAGTGGCGGTATTAATACCTATTTCGTTTTATGGAGTGGGGGCCTTTTATGACAACTTTGAAGAAGTGGATGATGATGAAGTGATGTATTACCTGGAAAAATTGAGAGAATTGAAAAAGGCCGGCTAGTCAAAGGCGGCATAAATAATTATCAACCAATAAAATTTAAACCATGAAAAGTGATAGTAAACTTCAGCACGATGTAATGGAAGAACTTCGCTGGGAACCATTTCTCAATGCCTCAGCCATTGGAGTAGCTGTTAAGAATGGCATCGTTACACTTTCGGGCCAGGTAGATTCCTATTTCAAAAAATTACTGGCTGAAAAAGCGGCCAGGAGGGTAGCCGGTGTAAAAGCGGTTGCAGAAGATTTGCAGGTGGGCATATCCCCTGATGACCGGAAATCGGATACCGAGATTGCCGAAGCGGTATTCAATGCGCTAAAATGGCATGCTGCAGTGCAGGATGAGCGGATCAAAATAAAAGTAGAAGATGGTAATGTAAGACTTGAAGGCGAAGTGGAATGGGAATATGAACGCAGCAATGCAAAAAATGCCATTGAGAATTTAACGGGAGTACGTTCTATCACCAATTTAATTTCTGTAGTACCAAAGATCACCCCCTCTGATATTCAACAAAAGATCAATGCAGCCTTTCTTCGCAGCGCCAGTATTGATGCAGGAAAGATTACAGCGCAGGTGGAGGGCAGCAAAGTCATTTTAAGGGGCAAGGTTCGTTCATTTGCCGAAAGAGATGATGCAGAAATAGCTGCCTGGAATGCGCCGGGAGTAACCAGTGTGGAAAGCAAACTGGAGATAGAAGTGCCTGAGTATTCATTTGATGAGTAACATGTTTTTATATCTCCTGTAAATTTTTCACTTCCTTAATTTGAAAGCAAGCTCCCAGAGTGTGGGGGATTCGTTTTAAAAACATAAATAGACGCATATGTCAAAATTGATCGATTATGATTTGGATGCCCGCAAAAAATTGAAAGCGGGTGTTGACAAACTTGCGAGGGCTGTTGTTATTACATTAGGCCCAAAAGGCCGGAATGTTGTATTTGAAAAATTGGATGGATCACCCCAAATGTCCTGCGACGGGGTGACTGTTGCCAGGCAAATTGAGTTGGAAGATCCCATGGAAGAGATGGGTGTAAAAATGATCCGGGATGCTGCTGTTCGCATTGCTGAAGCAGCGGGAGACGGAACGACCACCGCTACTTTGCTGGCCAGGACACTAATCGAGTCCGGCCTGAAAAAAGTGGAAGCAGGCATGAATCCAATGGATATCAAAAAAGGTATTGATAAAGGAGTACAAAAGATAATTGCAAAACTGAAGCAAATGGCCATTCCTGTAAGTACGGATAGCGCCAGAATTGAACAGGTAGCAAGTATCTCGGCTGGTAACAACCCGGAGATTGGAAAACTTATTGCCGATGCGATGCGAAAAGCGGGGCAGGAAGGAGTAATTACGATTGAGGAGGCAAAAGGATTTGAAACGTATGTGGAAGTAGTAGAAGGAATGCAGTTTGATCGTGGTTACTTATCGCCATATTTTATTACTAACCCCGAAAAAATGAATGTGGTGTATGAAAAACCCTATATCCTTATTTATGATAAGAAGATATCAGGTATGAAGGAAATGCTTCCGCTGCTTGATAAAATATCACAGGCTAATGAACCATTGGTGATTATTGCCGAAGATCTTGAGGGAGAAGCATTGGCTGTATTGGTAGTTAACAAACTCAGGGGCGTTATCAGGGTAGCAGCCGTAAAGGCTCCCGGGTTTGGTGATCGTCGCAAGGAAATATTGGAAGATATTGCCGTGCTTACCGGAGGGACCGTCATTACCGAGGATAAAGGATTGAAATTGGAAAATGCAGATATTTCCCACCTGGGCAGGTGTGAAAAGATAATCATCACAAAAGACAAAACGACTATTGTAGGTGGAAGCGGTGAGAAAATAAACATCACCGGAGCTATTGCGCAGATCAGGGAACAACTGAAGACTACTACTTCTGATTATGATAAAGAAAAATTGCAGGAGCGGCTGGCCAAACTTTCAGGTGGCGTTGCTATTGTATATGTAGGAGCTTCCTCGGAAGCGGAAATGAATATAAAAAAAGACATAGTGGATGATGCATTGAATGCTACCCGCGCGGCAATGGAAGAAGGAATAGTGCCGGGTGGAGGCATTGCTTACCTGCGTTGCCTGGAAGAATTGGATAAAGCGGAATATAATAATGATGATGAACAGGTAGGCAGGGAAATTCTACGGAAAGCATTGGAGGAACCTTTGAAACAGATCTTATTGAATGCCGGGATTGAGTCTGCTGAAATAGTTGAAAAAGTAAAAAAAGGAACGAACGATTTTGGTTATAACGCTAAAGCCGAACAATTTGAAAACCTGCTGGAGTCAGGTATTATTGATCCGGTGAAGGTGAGCCGTCTCGCTTTGGAATATGCCGCCTCTGTTGCCGGTATGTTTATTACTACCGAATGTGTTATTGTGAAAAAGCCGGAAAAGAAAGAAACAACGGTTATTGCGGCACCGGATGTATTGTAATAGCCGCGGCAAAATAATGCACTCATTTGCCTCTTAATTCTTTATTTAGAACAGGCTCAGCGGACAAATTATAGAATCAAATCCCTATTCCAACCATAAGATGGATACTGATGGCAATTTTTGGATTTGGTAGAATTGTCTGCAGAACGGAACAACTGATACCATATTAGCGCTGAATACTATGCAACTCATCCTGCAAATCCTTGTCATTTTGCTGGCATCAATCAATTTGTTGATGATACGGTTTGCCTTGTTCCGGCTCCACCAGCCAACTACACTTTTTCTGTGGTTGATAAAAGTGTTCGTTTCTGCTCTTTCGCCTGTATTGTTTTTTGTTGGGATAATAGTGGCAATTTCAGGATTGATTTTGAACTCGTGGCTTGCCATTGCATTTGGAAGTTGCAGTGCTTTACTCTACTTAATACACATTACTAAAATAAGCAGTACAACTGAACGTTTCACTGGTTTTGAAAAGGCATTTGGAGAGCAATGGAAAAATTATATCCCTCAGGGAAGGAAATATCGGTTTCTTCCCAATCGTTACGTGTTAAAGCTTCCGAAATCTCCGGATCCGGTCTTTAGCCAAAATATTTCATTCTATACAATACCGGGTACAAACCGACAGCTCTTATGCGATATATGGCAACCGCCCAAAAGCATAAGTCATTCGGGGCTTGCATTCATCTACCTGCATGGCAGCGCATGGACGGCGCTTGATAAAGATTATGGTACACGAACTTTTTTCAGACATCTCGCAGCACAAGGCCATGTGATCATGGATGTAGCTTACCGGCTTTTTCCTGAGACTGATTTTATGGGGATGGTGCATGATGCGAAACATGCTATTGCATGGATGAAAGCCAATGCTGTAGCTTATAATATAAATCCTGAGAGAATTGTGATTGGCGGAGGTTCGGCAGGGGCTCACATTGCTTTGCTTACAGCCTATACAAATCAAAGTGAGGAGTTCATGCCAATGGATTTAGAAGCGGTCGATCTTAGTGTTAGAGGAGTGATTTCGTTATACGGCCAGGCTGACCTGGTCGCTACTTATTATCATACCTGTCAACATTTGACCAGCCATTCAGCATTGGGGAAAAAGAAAAATGGAGGATCGGGTGGGATGCCATCATGGATCCAAAAAAAAATGGGCGAAGACTTTCATCGTCTCGGCTTTGATAAAGATGTTGAACCCGGCATATTGGCCCCTATGCTCGGGGGAAACCCTGATGAAAAGCCGGAGGCCTATTCCCTGTTTTCTCCCATCACGCATGTTCACAAGGGTTGTCCTCCGACCTTGCTTATTCATGGTAAATACGACATACTGGCTCCGGTAGAAGCAATCCGCCATTTACACACCCGTTTAACAGACGTCTGTGTAGCGGCTGTAATACGCCTTATACCTCAAACAGATCATGCTTTTGACCTTATCCTGCCTAAGATATCTCCATCAGCGCACAATGCTTATTATGACGTTGAACGTTTCTTATCGTTGATGGTTTGATAAGCTCAGGCTGATAGTGCTTCTATTTAAATTACTTCTTTACAATTTTTTTTCCGTTTTGAGAGTAAAAGAGTAATGATAATTCCTACAAAAACGGAACAAATACCGGAACGAATTTCGAATTTAATCTGAAAGAAACGGTTCAGGGATTTAGCTTGTGATCAAAACAGCAGCGCCATGTATGTTGCCATTTCTCAAATCATCTAAAGCTTCATTAGCCTTGATCAGCGGATAGGCTTTTATAGTAGTATTTATTTCTGTTTCATTAATGAGCTTGAAAAAGATTTCTCCGTCCTTTCTTGTAAGGTTAGCTACGGAGCAAATGCTTCTTTCTTCCCATAAAAGTCGATAAGGAAAAGAAGGGATATCACTCATGTGAATACCACCGCAAACAACAATGCCGCCTTTGTCAACATCCATTAATGCTTTTGGCACAAGACTTCCGACCGGCGCAAAGATGATAGCAGCATCTAATGTTTGAGGCGATGGCTGAGAAGAATTGCCCGCCCACGTCGATCCAAGTTGCCTGGCGAAATGCTGCGCCTCCACATCATTATCTCTTGTGAAAGCGAAAATTTTTTTGCCCTGGTAAATTGCCAGTTGTGTAAGAATATGTGCGGCAGCGCCAAAACCATAAATACCAATACTAGTAGCATGTTTGCCGATCATGCTATAGGAACGGAAACCGATAAGACCGGCGCAAAGCAATGGCGCTGCCGAGGTATTAGCATATTTGTTTGAAAGCGGAAAACAATATTGCGCATTGGCAACTGTATATTCTGCATAGCCGCCATCTATTGTATAGCCGGTAAAGCCGGCGTTGATGCATAAGTTTTCTTTACCGTTTCGGCAGTACTTGCAGGCCCCACAGGTGTAGCCCAACCAGGGCACACCGACAAGATCACCTTCTTTCAAATTTTCAGCCTTGCTTCCTGTCTTTGCCACTATACCTATTATTTCATGACCTGGTATCAGCGGTAGTTTGGGATTTGTTAGTTCACCATCAATAATATGCAGATCCGTTCTGCAAACACCGCAGGCGATTATCTTTATCAGCACCTGGTGGGGTAGTGGTGACGGCATAGCCATTTCTTTCAGAACAAGTGGTTGTTTTGGTTTTTCCAAAACCATGGCTTTTACGGAATCGGGTAGCCGCATGCATTTTTGTTTAAATGTTTCGCCGATTAGGAAGTAAACACAAAATTAAAACTGCCGTGAAAGAAGTGAAGCCTGATTTTCCATACGACGTTAGCCAATACAAAAGATATTTGCTAAACTTTTACTGTACTGGTAATTTGATCCGGAATTTCCTTTTGTCTTTTTACCTGTTGCTTCACCATTTTCTTTAATGCTTTCAGGGCTTCTTTTGCAGATTTTTTGAAACTTTCTGTGCGGCCATAAGCAAGAAGGTCATCTCCAAAAATAGATAGCCTTATCTCGCAAACTTTATTCCCGGCTGGAGTATTCATTTCGTCTTCCTTCAATACAACCTCTGCCCTGGAAATATCTTTGTTGACATGAGAAAGTTCCAATATCTTTTTTCGGAGCTCATCTATCAGCCCTTCTGATACCAATCCGTAAGCGCTGTGAAATTCTATATTCATATGATCGTTTTTTTTGTGAACTATTTTAATTTAAAAAATGCCCTCCGGTGGGGAAGTTGACAATATCGTTGCAGTTCGTTGTCGCCAATGTTACAAGACGGTTTCATTGCCGGCAATGCTCTTTTTTATAAACTCCTTCATTTCTGCTGATAATACCGCCATGACATCTTTGAATTCGCCTTCGCTTATAAAATAATTCATGGCTTTAAATACGGCGGCAACTGCTTTTTTTGCCCGTTCATTGTTTCCAAAATCGTAACCAGCCAGGTTATTGTCTTCTTTTCTTACTTCGTTGAGGAAATCATCCACATGATGAATGCGGGTAAAGTCTTTGTTATATTTCCAGCCGTCCACATAAACGCCTTTCAACACCATTGGTAACTGGGCAAGCAGTTGAAAAGATTCTTCGTGGCTAAGCCGGTTGCGCAAAGCGTGAAAAACAGTGCGAATGATGCGGCCCGCCTTGTCTGACGAAATAGTTAATTCATCTGCCACCAAACGAACAAATTCGTTTCCCTTGGCTGCATATTTTTCAAAATCGAGTGACATAGTTTTTGATTTTTATGGTTATAAAAGTTTTTCTGTCTCACACGTACCAAATCTTTTTTCCCCGCTCACCAGTGACGATTAAAGTTTTTTTATACGATCAGTTCGCCAAAAGAAATAATAAAGCTGGGTTGATAATTTTTGGCAGTTTATAAGTTATGGCCGCGGGGGTAACTGTACCCATGTCATTATTTATTTGGCAGTCTTGGTAATTCAAAACCTAAACAAAGCAACCTAAATTAATAACCGTCTGCAATGAGTTCGGTCAGTTCCCGGATTGATGCGTGTCATTACCGGGAAGGAGTTGGTCAAATAACTTTGTTTTAGCAGAGGCAGGATGTTGCTATAACCAACAACTATTGCACAACGTCTTTCTGATCGAAAAAATTTTATTAATCACTAAAAAACAGAATATGAAAAGTGATACTCAAATACGGGAAGATATTAAGAAAGAATTCAGGTGGAACCCGCTTATAAATGAAACGAAAATTGATATAGCCGTGCAGAATGGAATTGTCACACTTTCAGGAAACGTGGATAGCTATGTAAAAAAGCTGGCTGCCGAGGGGGCTGCCAAAAAGATAGCCGGTGTAAAAGCAATTGCAGAAAGTATACAAATTGGCGTTGATACAGCAGCTCGTAAACCTGATGCAGAGCTTGCAGCAGCCGTGTTAAACACATTGAAATGGCATGCAGCCGTGAAGGAAGAAACAATCAAAATAAAAGTGGAAAATGGTATTGTAATCCTGGAAGGAGAGGTTGAATGGGAATACCAGCGTACAAATGCCAGGAAAGCAGTTGAAAATTTAGTGGGAGTTCGTGCCGTGGTTAATTTGATAACTGTAAAACCCAAATTTTCAACAGATGATATTAAGGAGAGAATCGATGCGGCTTTTCATAGAAGCGCCACTGTTGATGCCCGGCAAGTAGACGTTGAAGTATCAGGAAGTACTGTTATTCTTCGCGGTAAAGTACGCTCCATCGCAGAAAAGGAAGATGCAGAGACAGCGGCATGGAATGCGCCAGGTGTTATCAGTGTGGACAGTAAACTGGAAATAGAAGCGCCTGAATACGGCTACGAAGATTAAAGGGAAGACGTAAACTAATATACGGATGTAAGAGACATCATTGTGTCGGCAAATTGGTAATAATTTCTAGTGAGGAATACAGTTTCTTCAACTTTCATTTTAAAATAGATTTATGCAGTTACAAATAGAGTCGCCCCATTTTGAACCCGACGAAGAACGTGTCAATCTTATATGCAGCAAGTTTGAACATCCCGGAAAGAGTTATGACCGCATCAACCATTGCGAATGTGATACTGAAAAAAGAAAATAGTGATATTCAGAAAAATTCTTTTTGTTGAAGCAAAAATGGAAGTGCCGAAAGAAATATTATTTGCAAGTGAAAAAGATGAAACTTTCGAAATGGCGCTTGATAAAGTAATTCATGACCTGGAGCGTCAACTGAGGCGATATAAAGAAGAATTAGAAGACCAGCGATGATTGTTGAAAACTTATAAATATTCATCAATGAAATTGTTTGCCCTGAACAGCAGCCGGGACTTTGGAAAATCAGTTGCAGGAGAACTCGGTTTATCGCTGAGCTTACATGAGGAAAGGGAATTTGAAGATGGCGAGCATAAAATCAGGTCTTTGGAAAATGTACGCAACGAGGAGGTTTTTGTAATACATTCCCTGTACAGCGACACGAAGGAAAGTGTAAACGATAAACTCTGCCGCTTGCTGTTTTTTATAGGATCATTAAAAGATGCATCTGCAAAAAAAGTAATCGTCGTCGTCCCATATTTATGTTATGCCCGTAAAGACCGTAAGACAAAACCGAGGGATCCTGTAACAACCAGGTATGTTGCCCGCCTGTTTGAAGCATCGGGAGCAGATTCAATCATTACAATGGATGTACACAATGTACAGGCTTTTCAGAATGCATTTAGAGTACCGACGGAAAACCTTGAGGCAAGAAAATTTTTCGCAGATTATCTAATGCCAGTTGTAGAAAATGAAGAGGTCGTTATTATGTCACCTGATTTTGGCGGAATCAAAAGGGCAGAGCAGTTTCAGCAAACATTAGGCAAGCGGCTGAAGCGGGATTTGCCTGTTGTGTTTATGGAAAAATACAGAAGCAGCGGAGAAGTTTGGGGAGAAAAAATTTCGGGAGACGTGAGCAATAGAACAGTCATTATTGTAGATGATTTGATAAGTACAGGCGGAACTTTAGCCCGTGCGGCCAAAGCTTGCCAAATAAACGGCGCCAATAAAATAAAGGCGGTGGCAACTCATGGAATTTTTACCGGAGCGGCCGCAGAAAAATTGGAAGAAAAGGCATTGGAGCAAATTTTTATTACCAATACAATTCCCGCTTTCAAACTTGAAAATACAATGATAAAAGAAAAAGTTACGGTAATAAATGTTGCTCCCTCTTTTGCCAGCGCCATTCGGCGGATCAATGAAGGCGGTTCTGTTAGTGATCTTCTTGCAGATTAAATCAGTTCCTGTTAATGTCAACTAGTAAATCTATAAAACCCCGTGCTGCAAGCGATCTCTCTGATGCAGACAAAATTTCTTTTCTCAAACAGCCTGCAGTATATCCTCATCCTGTTGCCGAAGTAGAAGTAAAGGAAACTCATATGTCGTGGATATTTCTTGCAGGCAATATGGTGTATAAGATTAAAAAACCTGTTGCATACCGGTTTCTTGACTTTCGCAGTTTGGAAGCAAGATTTAAAAATTGCAGGGAGGAAGTCAGGCTTAACAAGCGGTTGGCCCGAGATATATATTACGGTGTTGTAGCATTAGTATTGAACGAGCAGGGAAAATTGCAGCTTGAAGGAAAGGGACGGGTAGTTGAATGGCTCGTTAAAATGAAGCGCATTCCTGAAGAAAACTTTTTGGATCATGCGATAAGGCATCAAAAGACAGATGAATCACTAATAAAAGCAGCAGGCAATTTGCTGGCTGAATTCTATCATCATCAGCCGGGTATTTTTATTGAGACGGATCCATACAAAAAAAAATTGGAGGACGAAATTGTTTCAACCTATATAGCATTACTTGAACCTCTTTATTGTGTCCCGGTTGCATTGAGTGAAATGATCCGTAACAGCCTCGTGGGGTTTCTCCATGATCACCCACTTCTTTTCCAGGAAAGAATAGCCAAAGGAAAGATCATTGAAGCGCATGGCGACCTGAAGCCGGAGCATATTTGCCTTGTTCCCCGGCCGGCGATCATTGACGCTTTGGAGTTCAGCCAGGAGTTAAGAATAATGGATGTTGCAGAAGAGCTATCCTTTCTTGATATTGAATGCGAGGTGATGGGAGACTTAACTACGGGAAAGTTATTTTTTGATTGTCATAAAAACATGAACGGCGATTCAATCCCGGATCCCCTGATTTATTTTTATAAAGCGAAAAAAGCATTTCTCCGGGCGTATCTTGTAGCGAGGCATATAACAGAAACCGGTTATGCATCTGATCCCAAATGGCTCAAAAAGGCGAACGCTTATTTGCTGTTGGCCAAAAAGTATACCAGTAAACCCGTAAGCCAAATCTAAAGCCGGCAATCGTGTTAAAAGTCAGGTGATGTCAATTGTAAAACAATATTTAGATATAGCGCAATCTGCAGCTGTTGAAGCGGGCAGAACGATTATGGAAGTATATAGTTCCGGTGTGTTCTTATCAACTACAAAGGAGGATAGCTCTCCATTGACAATAGCAGACCAAAATGCTCACCGGGTGATTACTAAATGCCTGGGCGGAACGAACTTGCCTTTGCTTTCTGAGGAAGGAAGAAACATAGCGTACGATGACAGAAAAAGCTGGGAATATTTCTGGTTGATTGACCCACTTGACGGAACAAAGGAATTTATTAATAAAAATGGTGAGTTTACGGTAAACATTGCATTGATGTATCAAAACAGGCCGGTGGCCGGAGTGGTATATGCTCCCGAGATGGACATTCTTTATTATGGCTCACAGGAAGGTGGAGTCTATAAAAAAGAAAAGGGAAGACTGATCAATATTCCACCACTATTCAAAAGGACCCTGTATCATGATATCCTGCAAAAAGAACAAATAACCATCGCAGTCTCCCGATCCCATCTTTCGCCAGAAACAAAGGACTTTGTTGAACAGTTTAAAAATGTCAACCTTTTGCCAGCCGGCAGTGCACTTAAGTTTATGATGCTTCTTGAAGGGCAGGCCGATATTTATCCGCGGTTAGGAAAAACAATGGAGTGGGATACGGCTGCCGCTCATGCCATCCTGAATGCTTGCAACAGGGGTGTATATCATGCAGATTTAAAATCAGAGATCATTTACAATAAACCTAACCTGGCCAATCCATTCTTCATTGCTTTTTAATATGAACAATTTAACAAAACGGATATTGACCGGCGCCCTATTGATAATAATTATTACGTCGGCAATAAGGGGGGGCAGTATTAGCTTTATTTTGTTGACGTTGACGATTAACCTGCTTGCTTTGCACGAATTTTATCATTTATTCCATTCTTATACTGGTTCACTGCGCCAGGTAACAGGTATTATGTTATCTCTGTGCCTGGTTATTACTTTTGCACTATTTATTACGAACAGGAGTGATTGGAAAATTTTGCTGATAAATATTCCTCTTGCTTTTGGCATTTTTATCAGGGAATTGTATTTAAAATCACAGACTCCATTTCACAACCTGGCCTTTATCTTCACCGGCATCATTTGCATAACTATTCCCCTGTGTTTTTTTACCAGTATTGCATTTTTGCCAATAAGAGAAGCCGTTTATAATTATGAAATTGTTCTTGGATACTTTTTCATTTTATGGGCAAGTGATTCAGGAGCTTTTTTAATTGGAAAATATTTCGGGAGACATCATTTATTTGAACGCATTTCTCCCGGGAAAACCTGGGAAGGAAGCCTGGGCGGGATGTTTTGCGCTTTGTTAGTTGCATATACTACTTCCTATTTTTTTACAAGCCTTAATTTTATAAACTGGATAATAATAGCCCTGATCATAACTGTTACAGGCACATTTGGAGATTTGATTAAATCCCTGATGAAAAGAAGCCTGCACATTAAAGATTCAGGAACCATTTTGCCGGGTCACGGCGGTATGCTGGATCGTTTTGATACCCTATTAGGGTCTGCGACATTCATATTTTGCTTCTTAGTTTTATTCCTGTATGCATAACGCAGTTATTATATTGAACGGTATTTATAAAAATTCAGTCGTTCTTATACTTCATTGCTTTGGATTAATCTTCCGCCTTTTTCGGTGAAATCTTTCATTGCCTTTTTGAAATTTTCAGGGCTTAAGGGACGGGTAGCATCTTCAATAATTAACGTTGTAAACTTTTGGCCGAGGCCATCCATTGCCGTATTCAACACACATATCTCACCTGCCAAGCCGGAAATGTATATTTCTTTTACGTTCTTATCACGAAGATAACCGGCAAGGCCAGTGGATTTGAGGTGCCTGTTGTCATAAAAGCCGCTATAACTATCTATTTCCGAATCAGTGCCTTTCCGGAAAATAGTTTCTGTTCTGTTCATATTAAGCGTAACAGGAAAATCGGCACCGAAGCTCCCCTGTACACAATGATCCGGCCATAATGTTTGTTGCAATCCATTAAGATTTATAATATCAAAAGGTTTTGCACCCGGATGCATGGATGCAAAACTTTTGTGATCGGGCGGATGCCAGTCTTGTGTTGCGATTACGAGATCGAAACGTTGCTGCAGTTCATTCACTACCGAAATGATTTTATCTCCTTCCGGTACAGCCAGTTTACCACCCGGCAAAAAATCATTCTGTATATCTACCAATATAAGTGCTTTCATTGTTGCACCGGCTTATGATAACGTGCCGCCAGGTTATTTTTTAGTTCAAGCAGTTTTTTACTGATTCCAACTTTGTAAATATGCGGGTTTTCAAACCGCTTATATTCGTCCGGTAAAAGGGCTAATCTTGTTTGTGCATAAGCAGCAATACTTGCCAGGGTGGGTGAAGGTGATAACCGTTTCCCGTTGTCCATTACCTTTTGTAAAAGCGGCTCCTGGTTGAAATGCCCGATGTTGAGCGACTTTCCTGTTTCAAAAGGATGGTATATTGTAGTTATATTGTCTTCTTCCGTCAATGCTACTGCATCGGCGCCAAAAAATTGTCCATTTTCATCCATTAACCTCAGCACCTGCTTTATGCCTGGCAAAGTTATCTTTTGAATAGTTTCAGATAATTTAAGTCTTGGTTTTCCGTCCACCATTGATAATTTATAAACACCATCCAATGCCCCATCCGGATAGCCCGTTACGAGTTTGGTGCCAACGCCAAAAATATCAATGGGTGCATTTTGTTCCAATACACTTTTTATCACAAATTCATCCAACTGGTTTGAGGCAACAATCTTCATGTATGATAACCCAGCTTCATCCAGCATTTGCCGGGCTGCTTTTGATAGCCATGCAAGATCACCACTATCGAGCCGTATGCCCAGTGCACGGTATCCTTCTTTCTCCATTTCTTTTGCAACTGTGATTGCATTGGGCACCCCACTTTGCAATGTATCATAAGTATCCACCAAAAAAATACAATTATGCGGCCGTGATCTTGCAAATGCACGGAAACCCTCTATTTCGGAGGCAAAACTCTCTATAAAAGAATGCGCCATCGTTCCGGAAGTCTCCAAACCATATAATGATGCGGCATACACATTGCTTGTACTGTTAAATCCTCCTGCTATCGCTGCCCTTGCAGCAAGAACTGCACCTGGGCCTTGTGCCCGGCGTAAACCGAAATCACTTAGGACACGGTTGCCTGCTACATAGCGCATACGGGAAGCTTTGGTGGCTATCAGCGATTCAAAATTCAGAATATTGAGCAGCAGTGTTTCCACTAACTGCGCTTCAACCTGATTTCCTTCAATCCGCAAAACCGGGCAATTGGGAAAAATAATTTCTCCTTCCATAACGGAGTGCACAGCGCCGCGGAACCGGAACCGTTTTAAAAAGTCAAGATAGGAGGGATGGAATTTCAGCGTTCTCAGAAAAGCAATATCATTATCAGTAAAATGGAGGTCTTCCAATATTTGCAGCAGCTCATGCAGCCCTGCAAACAAAACATATCCACCCTGGTAAGGTATTTTCCGGAAAAAATAATCAAAACAAGCCCGGGTATCTGTTCTTTTTTCCAGGAAATACGCTTCGCCCATTGTTATCTCATACAGATCAGTGTAATTTCCACTAATAGTTAAAGAAAACATGTATCAGTTGTTTAGTAAATGAGAAGCTGCAAATTTCAAAGGGGCTGAATGCACAGGATAATAAGAATTATAAAGATAATCTGAATCATACATTCCATTGCCGGAAATCATCTTTAAAGAGGAAGTTCCGGTGTATTATTAACTATAATTTTTATGATCTTCCGGATATAATAATTAAATGTTTAAGAGTAAAAGACGTCTTTGATATGATTATAATGGTTTTAGGTTTACCAGGATCGGGTAAAAGTTATTTTGCTGCAAGACTTGCAAAAATGATGGGGGCGGATTATGTAAACAGTGACCGGCTGAGAAAAGAAATGTTTCAGGTAAGGACTTATTCAGAACAGGAAAAAGCGGCAGTGTACAATGCCATGCTGGGAAAAATGAAGGAAGCTGTCAGGCAAAACAGGAGCCTGGTGCTGGATGCAACATTTCATAACGATGAAACGAGAAAACCATTTATACAGGAAATGAAAAAAAAGGACCGCATTTGTTTTATTGAAGTAACAGCAGATGAAAATTTAATCAGGCAGCGATTGAAAAAGGAAAGAACTTATAGTGAGGCGGATTTTGAAGTATATAAATTAATACGTAGTCAATGGGAGCCGTTGAACGAACCACGTCTGTTGCTAAAATCAACTGATGAAAATATTGATAGTATGTTGCAAAAGGCTGCAGAATATCTGAAACAGGAAGATGACAAAAGAGCAAATAAATAGCCTGGTATTAAAAGGAGAATTTCCGGAAATAACTCATGAGCGGGAATTAATTGAAACACACATTTCATGGGTGATTGTATGTGATCAATTCGTATATAAAATTAAAAAGCCCGTTCATTTTTCCTTCCTCGATTTTTCTACCCCTGAGTTGCGAAAACATTTTTGCGAAAGGGAAGTTGAACTAAACCGCAGACTCACCGATAATATATACATCAATGTGCAGCCAATTTATGTATGGCAGGATAAACTTATTATCGGTGGCAAAAAAGGAGCTATAATTGATTATGCAGTCAGGATGTATAAACAAGACAGGGACAAACAAATGGACCGGCTATTATTGGAGAATAAGGTCACCCATTCAGATATAAAAAACCTCGCTGAGAAAATAGCTCTCTTTCACCAACGAACAGAAATTATTTTTAAAAAGAATTTCCTGGACATACAGGAAAAGTTCAATGACCTGGAAGCCGAAAAAGAATTCCTGGCTGAGCAACCGGATAGCAACTGTCATAGCATAATCAGTCATGCCATAGATCTGTCAGATTTGTTTATTGCAAGGAATAAAGGATTGCTTGCCGGCAGGCTTAACGCCGGATTCTTCAGGGATTGTCATGGAGATCTGCATTCCAGGAATATTTTTTTATTGCCTTCTCCCCAGCCATTCGACTGTATAGAATTCAATGATGATATCCGGCAAATTGATGTGTTAAATGAGGTCGCATTTCTTTGTATGGACCTGGATGCATTTGAAAGAAAGGATCTGTCAGAGTTATTTATCAAATACTATAATCAGTTTTTTCCGACAATAACAACGGTTGAAGAAGGGCAGCTTTTTGTTTATTATAAAAGCTACCGGGCAAACATACGGGCAAAGGTCAATAGCCTCCGGGCGAGAAGTGCCGTAAACAATACCGACAAAGAAAAAGCTTTGGCAGCCACCAAAAAATATCTCCGGCTAATGGAAGATTATTTGCAAACGTTAAACCGATCGTAAGCCGGCGCTTGTGTTTGCCAGTGTTGGGATAGTCATTTATAATTTATAAGACCAGATTTTTTGTCTGCTGCTCTGTTTACTGAATATGCATTAGTATCAAATTAATTAAGGCTTCTGTTGTTAGCTATTTTATTGCCTTGATAACGATAAATGAGCCCTCGCCATAGCCTGATTTTGCAGGTTCGAATTCTTTAGTATCATCCAATGCATGAAAAAGTGTCTGTGCGAATTCCGGGGTTTTAAATCCTGTTTTATTTAATTGCTCAGCAATTTTTTTTGTACTATAGAAGGTAGCCTGTTTGTAAAAAATACTTTTTGGTTTGCGTTGCTCATAAAATTTTCCAATTGTGCTATCCTTGTCAACAAAACCCACAATCAATGAACCGCGGTTCTTTAAAACCCTGTGGGCTTCTTTAAACACTTTCGGTAAACTTTCAAAATAGCTGATGCAAAAAGCCATCAGTACAAAGTCAAAGCTCAGATCCTTATATGGCAGATGTTCTGCTTCTGCCGACATTACATCTATTCCCCGTTTTAGGGCCAGTGCCCGCATATTGAACGCAGGCTCTATTCCTTCTTTTATTCCCAACTCTTTGGAGAAACGGCCGGTACCCAAAGCGATTTCAATACCACGGATATTATTACCGGCCGGCAAAAAATTACGTATAGCTTCCACTTCACTTTGAAATACAAAAGGATATTTTTCAAACCATTCTTCGTACTCGGCTACATGGTCATTGAAAGGGAGTGTCCTGATCATATATAAGGCTTTAGAGTAAAATACATTTTAAAGTTATTCCCTGGTTTTACTACTATCAATGATAGCAATTACCAGCTGTCATGATAAGCATCAATTATTTCTTCGAGAAGAATACTATGAGACCTGGCATGGCCAGTTTTGACAATTATTATATATCCGCTACAGATTGTTATTGCTAATGAAAATTGCGGTCTACCTAATTATAATTCTTTAACGACAGAAACAAATAGGGATCGAGTGAATGAAAGTGATCTATGGCAGAGGGCGCCCGGGACAATTCAACACACAGGAATGCATCGGCAACATGCATTTTCCAAAGAAATAATTTATTTCCATTATTGCTGCGTGCAGGCGTATTGTTTATAAATTCATCAAGTAAGCCATTCCAGCAAGCTTCTTCCAGCCTTTCTATTGGGCTGAGCCCTTTTCCGGCGTTATCTTCAACTGAATTATTTTCGCATAAATCTCTTTGTGCAAATGATGAGTCGGTTAAGAGAAGGATCTCCTGTTTTGGTGTATGCTGTTTCATGATGCTGATCTTTTAGATGTTTTGAATTTGATGACACCGTAGCTTTAAAGGTCAACATAAAAATAGCCTGCGAGGTAAAACTAAAAAAAGGACGCAGGCCAATAAAGTAACTGATTGTCGTCAGTTTTTATAGTTGTTTTTATCAACAAAAGACAAATAGGTTTTTTTTAACCAGGCCTCATACTCCTTAATATGATCATAAACAAAATATTTCCCGGCACAAAATCTCTTTCAGCTAATCAGCGTCATCGCCGGGACTGATATTAATCAGATTTATCGCCGACATTTTACCTAAAATCCGAATGACAAAATCACTATTCATATCAACGAATCGACAACAACTTTTTTCATATACATTTAACTAAAGACACACAATATCAGAAAAATGAAAATAGTTATGCCCGAAAGGGAAATTTATGACGGTCATCAATACCCTGGGAGAATTTCGTTATTAAAGCAGGCGCTGATATGGCAGATTCTGTTTTGGCGTCAACCAAGTAATGATCTTAAGTATTGATCTTTTCGATTCTCACTGCCGTAACCTTATATTCCGGCGTTTGCGTATAACTATCCCTCAGCGGGTTGGTTATTTTGTTTATGAAAATATCTTTGTTATTAAATGTGCTGAAAGCTTCACCTTTTTTTATTGCGGGATCTATAACTACCGGCAATGAGGTTTCTCCATACCGGCTGCTGATCCTGGCTATATCTCCGGATTGCAAGCCGATAGCCATTGCGTCATCGGGATTCAGGTGAAGCAGGTCTGAATGACAAATATCTTTATTGGCTGTCCTGTATGTCATATTACCTGCATTAAAATGATAAAGCTCCCGGCCGGTTACCAGTATAAAAGGAAACGCTGCCGACGTTTTTTCAGCAGTGGGTTTGAAATCTACGGAAATCAGCTTTGCCTTGCCGCCTTCAAGCGGAAAGCCTGATGTATGCAGGATGGATGTGCCCGGATGATCAGGTGACGGGCATGGCCATTGTATGCCCCCGGTTTCCAGGCGGTCATACGTAATTCCATATACTGTGGTCCATGCTTTTCTTATTTCATTCCAGATATCTTCTGCAGTTGAGTAACTGAACAAATCTTTACGACCCATGGCAGCAGCCATGAGGCAAACGATCTCCCAATCTGTTTTGGCATTTGATGGCGGCGCAGTTGTCTTGCTTATTTTTTGTATTCTTCTCTCTGCATTCATAAAAGTTCCTTCTTTCTCAAATGAAGAAGCAGCCGGTAAAAAAACATCGGCAAAATTTTTTGCCGTTTCATTCATAAACATATCCTGCACGATAAGAAAATCCAGTTTATTAAATGCATTCTTACTATGTTTTGCATCGGGCATGGTAAAGAATACATCATAACCGATGATCCACATGGCTTTTAAGTTGTCGCCGGCTGCAGCATCCAGCATTTCGGGTAAGTTTAAACCTTTACCAGCCGGCAGATTTGTTTTCCATAACGTTTCAAATCGCTGCCGCTCCTTTCTTACGGATGCCATACCGGTATATACGGAAGGATCGCATCCCATTGCCGCCGCTCCCTGTACATTATTCTGGCCACGCAATGGATTAATCCCGGAACCGGGAACTCCCATATTACCCGTAAGAAGTGCAAGGGTTACCAGTGCAATAACATTTTCAGTGCCCTGTGTATGTTCTGTTAAACCAAGTCCATGAAAACACATAGAAGGAGATTGCGCAGCATACAATCTTGCTGCTTCACGTATAAGGCGTGGATGCACCTGGCAAATCTTTGCTGATCTTTCAGGCGTCCATTCGCTAATCCTTTTTTTGAATAATTCCCAGCCTTCCGTTCTGTTATTGATAAATGCGGTATCATACAATTTTTCGTCTATGATAACATTTGCCATGGCATTCAGTAATGGAATATTGGTGCCGGCTTTTAGCTGAAGGTGATAACTGGCATAATCCGCCAGTTCAGTTTTTCGAGGATCAATGAGGATCAGGTTTGTTCCTTTTAAAAGCATTTGTTTTATCCTGGCGCCGATTACGGGATGACTCTCTGTTGTATTTGCGCCTGCGATTAAAATAGTTTTTGCTTTTTCTATATCATCAAATGAATTGGTAGCGGCGCCGGTTCCCAGCGTCATGCTCATGGCTTTGGCGGTAGGCTGGTGACAAACCCGTGCACAGTTGTCAACATTGTTGGTACCGATAACAGTTCTTGCAAATTTTTGCGCCAGGTAATTGTCTTCGTTGGTAGCTCTTGCCGACCCGATAATTCCTATGCTATCCGGGCCGTGCTGCTGTATAAGCGATCTTAGTTTTTGTGCACAATATGTAATTGCTTCTTCCCAGGAAACTGTTTGCCATTGGCCGGCATTTTTTATCATGGGTTCGGTTATCCTGTCATCTGCATAATTGTATTCCCATGCATAGCGGCCCTTCACGCAGAGATGGCCTTTGTTAACCGGTGCATCTTTGACGGGGTTGATGCCAATGATTCTTTCATTTTTTATTCCCACTTCAATTTCGCAGCCGACACCGCAATAAGCACATACTGATTTAACTATTTTATCCGGCATTCCATATTTGATAACATTTTTGTCTTCAATGGCGCCGGTAGGGCATGTATCGGCACAGGCTCCGCAACTGACACAGGAACTATGGTTAAACAGATCTTTTGAGTCAGAAATAATTTTTGTTTCATCGCCACGGTTGATGATATGCCATACAAACTGCCCCTGCAGTTTATCACAGATGTGTACGCAGCGGAAACAATTAATGCAGCGAGACATATCAATCTGCAGGTAGGGATGAGAGGCATCAATGGCAGAAACATGACTTCCCATCTCATTTGTTATACCATAATGCTGGAGCCATTGGTGAAATTCTCTTTTTGGTTGACTGAATACTTCAGGCAGGGGATAATCTTTCGCCAGCATTTGCAATATTCCTTTGCGGTAATTTTCAATTTCCGGGCTATGCGTTTCTATTTCCATGTTGACGTCAAGCAAAGTGCGGCAGGAGGGCTGCAGGCGGTTGCTGCCTTTTATTTTGACAAGACATAAACGGCAAACGGATGAAGGATGCAGGCGTTCATCATAGCAGAGAGCAGGTACTTCGGTACCGGTGTTTCTCAATATATCCAGTATCGTTTGTCCTTCTTCAAAAGAGTGAACCTGGCCGTTTATGGTGACCTGTTTCATTTCTTTATCTGCATTATATATGAAACCAGGTTTTCCAGCGTGGCAATCTTTCCATAATCCGCTTCCGGTGTTTCAATGCCGAACTGTTCGTCCAGTGCGACAACAAATTGCAATGCGTCAAAAGAGTCTATTTCAAGTGTACGCCTTATATCATCATCCGGCTTTAATTTTTCCGGTTCCGTGTCAGGAGCTATTTTTTTTAATAGCTGGAGTATTGTTTGTTTAATTTCAGCTTCGGTCATTGTATTAATTGTTGCAGGCATAGTAAGCGACTCCCAGCAAAGGGGCTTTTGTATTCAATATAATTTTTACGGGGACTTTTTCCAGCAGGTAGTTCAACCGGCCGCTTTGCTGAAATGAAGAATAGAAAACATAATTTTCCAGCAAGGGAACAATTTGCGGAACGATACCGCCGGCTATAAACAATCCTCCCGTCGCTTTGTATTTCAAAACAAGGTTAGCGGATTCGGAGGCCAGGTAGCGGACAAACAGCTGCAACGTTTCGTTGCAAATCGCACTTTCATTAACATACCGGCTAATGGTAGCGGCTGCATCGCCGGTATTGATTTTCTCCTTCAGCCATTCCGGTTCTTCCCGTTTCTCTATGTCACGCAGAAAGTGGTAAATATTCAAAATACCCGGGCCACAAACCAATCGTTCCCAACTCACATGTCCAAATTTTTCCTGCAGGTAACTGTATAGCTCAAAGTCGAATTGGGTACGGGCCGCAAAATCACAATGTCCGCCTTCTGTAGCAAATGGATGGTAAACCTTTCCATCCCAGTAAAGCCCCGCTTCGCCCAAACCTGTTCCGGGTGCTATGATCGCAACATTGCCGGCGGCATTTTCGTCGCCTTTGTGTATTACCGTTACATCCTTTTCTGTAAGCATCGCCAGGCCATAGGCAGTGGCTTCAAGATCGTTGATAACGTGTACTGCCGGTATTCCAAAATGACCCGCTATTTCAGCGCTATCTATTTCCCAGTTTATGTTGGAAAATTTTGCATGGCCATTTAACACGGGGCCTGCAACACCAAAACAAATTATGTCCGGCGCCGGAAATCCTTTTATAAAGTCGTCAGTCAATTCGATAATATTTTTATAATCAGGGGAATCATATTTTGCCTCGTGTAAAACGGATGCAGTATTATTTTTCCATTTGAAAATTGACAGGTTTGTTTTGGTTGCACCTGCATCACCGGCCAGCACAATCCATTCCCTGCGTTTCGCACTTCTTTCTTTTCCCGGTTTAAATGGTAATAGCATAGTTTCTGTTATAGATTCATGAAATGATTTTATCAATCAAAGCAATTCCGGTTTTTGCAGGTAATTTTTTATCAGTACTAAAAAACGACTGCCTGTCGCTCCGTCTGTTGCCCGGTGATCAGCCGATAAAGTAATGTTCAGCACCGGCCTTACATCAAGCATACCACTTTCTGCCCACGGTTGTTCGGTGATGCTGCCAAAACCTACCAGGGCCACCTGTGGCGGATAAATTACTCCATAGACTATTTCCACGTTGCCTTCACCTAAATTGGTAACTGTAATTGTAGATTCGCTTAATTCAGAACTTCTCAACTTCATGGCTCTTGCTCTTGGAATAATGTCATTCAATGCAGCCATTAGCTCGTCAATTGATTTTTTATCGGCATTATGAATGGCCGGTATCATAACGCCGCCGGAACGCAATGAAACAACAAATCCAATATTAATGTCCGCTTTTCGTTGCAAACTATTTTCCCAATAGCCGTTCAAATCGGGTACATCCGTTAATGCTTTGGCAACAGCTTTAATCAATAACACTACAGGCAGCAATCGTTGTTTTGCTGTTCGTTGTTTATTTGCCTCAGTAAGCCAGGCCAATGCCTTACTCATATCCACTTTTGTTTCAAGGTAGTAGTGCGGTATTTCGCGGGTTGACTTGCTCATGGCTGCCGCCACGGCCATGCGGATACTTTCTGAAGCAGCAATTTTCTTTTCTTCTTTAGGCGCCATTTTTTCTACGATGGCTTTCTCCACATCTTCTTTGGTAATGGCGTCATCTTCACCCGTCCCTTTTAATGTAGTTAAATCAATTCCTTTTTCAGCCGCTATTCTTTTTGCTAATGGCGATGCTTTTATTCCATGCGGAATTTCAGCAACTGATATTTTTTCAACTATTTTTTCTTCTCCTGTAATCTTTACAGGAACTTCTTCTTTTTTTTTCGTTATTTCTTTACCATCTTCAATCAATGCCATAACAGTTCCCACAGGAACTTTTTCATTTTCTTCGATCAGCAACTCGCTGATGGTCCCTTCATCGAAAACTTCGATATCTATTAACCCTTTCTGGGTATCTACTACAGCAATGATATCACCCCGCTTTACTTTATCACCGGGTTTTACCAGCCATTCGTTCAGTGTGCCGGCTTCCATATCCGCGCCAAGGCTGGGCATCTGAAACTTAAGCATGCTGTAACATTTTCTTTACCTTATTAATGATGTCAATAGTTTGCGGGATGGATGCATCTTCGAGATGTTTAGGGTAGGGGATAGGCACTTCCACGCCACCCAGCCGCTGCACTGGTGCATCCAGTTCATAAAAAACATTTTCCATGATCCTGGCACTTACTTCCGAAGATACATTAACAGAGCCCCATGCTTCTTCTACCAGCAATGCCCGGTGTGTTTTCTTTACTGAATTAAATATGGTGTTCTCATCCAGCGGACGCAATACTCTCAGATCAACTACTTCCGCATCTATGCCCAAGGTAGCTAATGTTGCAGCGGCATCCAATGCCTTATATACTCCTGCTCCGTAAGTAATAATGGAAATATCTTTTCCTTCACGTCTGACCCTGGCTTGTGTGATATTAACCGCCCCCGTTTGAGATGGAATTTCAACTTCTTTGTTTAACAGGAAAGTATATTCAAAGATGATGACCGGGTCCGGGTCCTGCAATGCAGTCAGCAACATACCCCTTGCATCTTCATGGGTACCTGCCGATAAAACTTTCAATCCGGGAATATGTGCATACAAGGGCTCCCAACTATGCGAATGCTGTGCGGCCAGTTGCCTTCCGATGCCACAACTCATTCTTATAACAATTGGCACATTCAATTGCCCGCCCGACATGTGCAATAAAGTGGCTGCATTGTTTACCACCTGGTCCATGGCCAGCAAACTAAAGTTTACCGTCATTAGTTCCACAATGGGCCGCATACCATTAAGTGCAGCGCCAATGCCTGCACCAACAAATCCTGATTCCGACAAGGGCACATCCATGATACGATCGGGACCAAATTCCTGCAGCAAACCTTTGCTTACCGCAAATGCGCCTCCATAACGGCCCACGTCCTCACCCATCAGAAAAACTCTTTCATCTTTCTGCAATGCTTCGCGGATAGCTTGCTTCAAAGCTTCGCGGTAACTGAGTTTTATGACGCCACTACTATTCATTCAACCATTCTTTCTTTAGTCAATCTCCTGCTTGCTCAATGTTTCTCTTTGATCAACTTTTCGTATTCTTTCTGTATTGCTTCCTTCTCATCATATTTAATGATATAGGTAAATACAAAATGCATGGCCAGGCCAATGCCCCAGCCCATTAAGGGCCATACCGGCCATGGAGTTTGACCTGTTCTATCTTCTGCGGGTGTAGTAATCAGCCATATCAGCCATAGAAATGCGTTTACAGTTATATAGGTATAAAAATGCGATTTAAAACCCGCTCTTTTTTTAGCAATGGACCACAATTGCTGATCTCTTTTGCCTGTTGAATTTTCGTCCATGATTTTTAGTTTAATTATTAAATATGTTGAATAACTTCATTCAATCTCCGGGTACGTTTAACGATTCGTCCGGTCATTGAAGAGAAGAAAGACAATCAGTCTGTATGTACACTACTGCGCCATCTTTTTAAATGTGGTAACCTGCTTATTGCGGCTTCCAGCATATCTTCAGGCAACTTTTCCTTATCCAACGCTTTGGTCATTCGTTCCTTCATTTCATCGAGTGTTATGCCGGGATGGGTGAATTCGCCATTTTGATAGCAGTATTTACAATATTCGAAGCTTGGCGAATTATCTTCCTCCGTTCCTAACAATTCGGGATTGTCGAGCGGCATGCTGCAGCTTTGACAAAAATTCCTGGTTTCCATAATTACATTTTTGTGTTGATAAGTAGCTTGATTGAATTAATTTTCCACGTACAAATGAAGAAACCCACGGATCTTTTCTTTAGTGTATAGCTCTGCACTTTTCTCTTCAAATCGCCGGATCTGCATTATCTCATACAAAAGCTTCATTCCATAAACTTTGTCTCCGGAATAAGAATCTGTATTCGGTTGTCCGCCTTGTGACAGTTCCTTAATCAGTGATGTGGATGTAGTGTATTCCATAGAGCGGTTGTCTATTTATTTTCCGGTGCAAACACTGGTTCATCAAAATGTCCCTGCAAGGGGCTAACAGACGACTGGTATACTTCTTCAGCAAAATGGATATATTCCACATAGGCTTTTACATAAGCACGTCCTGCCTGCACGTCATCAATAGAAAAATTTTTTTTCTCCATCACTTCGCTGAAATATTTAGTAAGTGCTTCATTCATTTTTTTGACAAGTATTTTTTCCAATTCCCTTGTATTGCCGGTGATGATGGCTTTATCAGCAGCAGGAATGGCCGGTCCAAGATCAAGTCCTGGGGGTTTTAGTCCGGTATATGGTGCTCCTTCACCAGCCCGGTGCAGGCGTACAAGTGTTTCAAAGAAATTTTTATCGGCAAGCTCCTTTGCATCTGATCCAAACTTGCGCACTGCCCTTGTTTTTTGAAAAGCATCTTTTATTTCGGCTTCATCTTTTTCCTGTACCCAGATAAGCGCATGGTTTATATTTCCTGTCTCCAATGCTTTTTTTGCTGCGGTAACTACCGGGCCGCTTATCGTGTCACAATGGGCGAAGGCTTTTTTATACAGCAGAATAAAACCAATAATTACTGTAATAAAAATCAGTACCGGGTAAATGACTTTCTTCTTTTTCATAACTTTTTAAAAAGTTTACTTTAATCCTTGAAATACTGACGGTGCTGTTTCAGTTTTCCATCTTTTCAGATGCGGCAGCCTATTTATAGCAGCTTCCAACATATCTTCCGGGAGAGTTTCTTTATCCATTATCCTGGTCATCCGATCTTTCATTTCATCGAGTGTTAAACCGGGATGGGTAAATTCACCGTTTTGATAGCAGTATTTACAATCTTCTGTGCTTGGCGAACCGTCCTTTTCTGGTCCCAATAATTCCGGATTGTCCAACGGCATACTACAACTCTGACGACCATTCCTGGTTTCCATAATTACATTTTTATGAGGATAGAGCTCCGGCGCTGCTTTGGCAAATAAATTTCTTTGCTGGCGTTCATCATGACGTAGTCGTTTTAGTTCTCCATCTTTTCAGATGCGGTAAACTGCTGACCGCCATGTCAATTATTTTCGGGTCTATATTTCTTTTTTCCATCTGGGTGATCACTACAGATGTCATTTCTTTAAGCGACATTTCCGGAGTGACAAATGCCCCGTCCTGGTAGCAATACTTACAATATTCATGACTCTTTGAGCCGTCTTTTTCTGTACCGAACAATTCGGGATTGTCGAGCGGCATGCTGCAGCTTTGACAAAAATTCATGTTTTCCATAATTACTTTTTTATGATGTTATATAGGTTAATTTATTCTATCTGAGATTTCAACTTATTTTGCCTCCTTAGCCTCCTGGAACAGACCGAACAGGTTGTTTTCCGTATCGGTGCATACAGCAATGTATCCATAGCCAGCAATAGGTTGCTTTGATTGAATTAATTTCCCGCCAAGCTGATTAAGTTTAGCCAAGGTTTCATCAATGGAAGAAACCCCGATAAAATTGGTAATGCCTGTTTGTTGCGGGTTCTCTCTTTTGGTAAGCCCACCGCCAACACCCTGCCTGCCGTTTAAATCTGCTGTTTCAATTTCATAATAGCCAGGAAACCCAGGGATCGTACCAATTTTCCAGCCAAACAATTCCTCATAAAATTTTTTTGCCCTTTCCGGATTATCGGCGCCGATATCAAAGTGTACAATTGTTGCCATGAATTATCTCTTTTATTTTGATTCGCTGTAAACAAATTTTTCAAGGTCTTTTACCTCTTCCCAGGTTCCCGCTTCAGCAAAGTCGACTGCCCTTTGTATTTCGTCTTCCACTTTAGTATTCAGCTCATCAATTTCAGCTTGTGTGATTGCATTTTGATCCAGCAATAGTTGCTGTAGTTTTGGTATTGGGTCCTTTTTCTTCCATTCTTCCACTTCGCTTTTATCCCGGTAGAGTTCTGCATCAAACATGCTATGTGCCCGGAAACGATACGTGTTGCACACTAAGAAATATGGTTTCCCTGTTGCCCGTATTTTATCAACGGCATCTTTCGCTGCCTGTTCAACGGTTAAAACATCCATACCATCCACCACCTTCGTTTCTATTCCATAAGCCGGCCCTTTCTTTTCTATTTCTACAACAGAATGGGAATAACGAATGGCAGTACCCATCGCATACAAATTATTTTCACAGACAAACAATACCGGTACGTTCCATAATGCAGCCAGGTTCATCGCTTCATGAAATTCACCTTCTGCGGCAGCACCTTCGCCAAAAAAGCAACAGGCGAGATTATTTTTCTTTTGCTTTTTGGAAGCCAGGGCCATGCCAACCGACACAGCTAAATGCCCGGCAACAATGGCGTTGCCGCCATAAAATTTTTTCTTTGCATTAAACAAATGCATAGAACCACCGCGGCCGCGACTGCAGCCTTCCAGTTTACCATACATTTCAGCCATGATAGTTCCTGCATCAATGCCTCTTGCCAATGCATGTCCATGTTCACGGTAAGTGCTGAGCACATTGTCCTCTGCACTTAACGCCTGTATTACCCCTACCGCCACTGCTTCTTCACCAACATACAAATGAAGAAATCCACGGATCTTTTCTTTGGTGTATAACTCAGCACTTTTCTCCTCGAATCGCCGGATCAGTTTCATTTGATAGAATAATTGCGTATTCTTATCCGTATCCACAAAAGATTTTATTTCAGGTTGACTGGTCATGTTATGCTGATTTGTGTTTTTCCAAATGCGATTGATGTTTTCGGGAAGGGCGATAGATTTTTCGTCCCATACTTAATCACTACAAATACAGCAAGCACCATAATGAGAGTGCTCATAGTAGAAGCCACTATTGCTTCTGTACCCACCATGGACACGAAGTTGAATGTGAAATGCCAGAGACTTACAGCCAGCAGGCTCCCCCTTGTGTAATTAAAAAGAAAAGTCATCCAGATAGCGCCTGCAAATAATCCCAATATAAAGCCAGCCAGCATGGCCCCGGATAATTGATAGCGGTAAAAAAAAGTAGGAATATGCCAGCCCAGCCAAAAAAGGGTAAGAATAAAAGTAGCAAACAACGCTGTATGTTTTGACTGAAGTTCAGGCAATGCAAATCCTCTCCAGCCAGCTTCTTCGCCAAAACCATAACTTAATAACGGAAAAAACCACATCAGGAAATAAGCTGTATTCAACAATTCATTTTTTTGAAAAAATGCAGGCAGGCTTAACCATTCACCACTGATCAACTTCTCAGCCAGTATGGCGATACCAAAAATTATAAACGGCGATAAGGTTAGTAACCAACCGATGTAAGTCAATTTTTTTATTGAATAAGATCTGAAAAAGTTCCGGAGCCCGGTTCGCCCGTAAAATATAAAGAGGGTGACAATTGCACTCAGTAAGGGTCCGAATCCGCCAATGGCATGCCATACATCCAGTGTTCGGGCATGCTCTGCATCGTGAGGGAAAAGAAAAATGTACCCATGTTTGTTTAGTGCCAGCGGCACAAAAACAATCCATGAAAAAAAATAGGCCATGGCAAAGTAAATTATCAATTTTTTATGCCGTTGCATGTTTCAATTTTTATGGATTTTCCAACGTTGAAATATCACCCTCCGGCAATCCCAACTCCCTTGCCTTTAATAACCGTCTTAATATTTTGCCACTTTTTGTTTTGGGAAGGCCTTCCACGAAAGCAATTTCTTTTGGTGCCACAGCCGCCCCCAATTTTCTTCTTGCATGACCGGTAATATCCAATTGTAGTTTTTCATTGGGCACAAGTCCTGTTTTCAGCACCACAAATGCTTTTACCAATTCACCGATCATAGGGTCAGGTTTGCCGATCACCGCGGCTTCCGCTACTGCGGCATGTTCCATCAATACACTTTCCACTTCAAAGGGTCCCACCATATGGCCGGAGGTTTTGATAATATCATCCGCTCTTCCAACAAACCAATAATAGCCTTCTTCATCTTTTTTTGCCAGGTCACCGGTGACATACCAATCACCGCGAAAGCATTTTTTATATCGCTCTTCATCATGGAGGTAACCACGGAACATAGAAGGCCATCCTTTTTTCAATACCAGGTGGCCTTGTTTGCCGGGCTCAGTTATTATTTTTAATTCTGTATCCGTGACGGCTGCTATTGCTGCTTCCACGCCAGGCAACGGTTTACCCATACTGCCGGGCTTTACTTTCATCATCGTATAATTAGCGATCATAATGCCGCCCGTTTCTGTCTGCCACCAGTTATCCAGTATGGGCATGCCAAACATTTTCTCTCCCCATATTACCGCCTCTGCATGTAATGGCTCGCCTACACTACAGATCAACCGAAGGTGTTCAAGGTTATATTTTTCTTTTGGTAACATATTCATCCGCATTAACCTGCGGATAGCGGTTGGAGCCGTGTACCACACATTAACTTTTTGTTCTTCCAAAATAGAATACCACCGGGCTGCATCAAACTCTTCTTCATCTACAATATTGGTAACACCATTAACAAGTGGAGCAATGATGCCATAGGACGTTCCTGTAACCCAACCCGGATCAGCTGTACACCAGAAAATATCTCCTTCATGAAAATCCAACACATATTTACCGGTGATATAATGCATCAGCACGGCGCCATGTACATGCAATGCGCCTTTAGGCATACCTGTCGTACCACTGGTGAAATGCAGCAAGGCCGGGTCGCCGGGATCAGTCGGAGGAATGAAAAACTCATCATAGGCTTCCTCCATTAAACGGGGGAGCGACAGAACTTTATCAGAAATATGTAATTCCTCATCAGCCAATAAAACGAATTGGAGAGATGGCAACCGATCCATCAGTTGACTTATTTTTTTTTCAAATAAGGCTTTTGTTGTAACCAGCACTTTTGCATCGCCCCTGCTCAATCGCTGGTACACTGGTTCAGGCCCAAAAACGGAATAAAGCGGACAAAACACTGCAGAGATTTTTAATGTGCCTAAAGCGGCGATATACAATTCCGGGATTCGGCCAGCCAGTACAAATACAGGTTCGCCTTTTTTCACTCCTAGAGTTGTGAGCAAATTGGCAAAACGGGAACTAAGTTTATTCAGCTCATTATAAGTGAAGTTTTTTGAAGTTTTATCTTTTTGTATGCAACGAAGGGCGATGTTGTTGCTAAGCTTTCCTTTGGCATGTCGCTCTACTGCCTCATACGCAATATTCAATCCTTTTTTCCCCGGCAAACCATCCAGGCCTTTGCGGGCAGACCCCCAATTGAAAGAATTAACAATCGTGTCGTAATCTGCCAGGTTTGGAGTAACAGGTAGTAGTGGTATTGCCTGGTTGGCATTTTCCATGGTTATTCTATTTATTATAAATGCCGGCTAAAAAGCTTTGGCAATCATTTTTTACGTCGATGAATTCTTTTTCAAGATCATGCAGTATTTGCCGGAGGTCTTTTTGATAATTCTCTGTCTCTGTTTTAATCTGCGAATCATCAAGCAGGACGCTGTCCCTTTTAAGTCCGGCCTCCTGCCGTCGTAACTGTATTTGCAGCCGATGAATTTTTTTCGAGATATCATTTAATTTATCCTGCTGCCTTTCCACTTTGGCTGCCAGATTTGGTATGGAGTTTCGTTGGATCAGTTCGGCCAGCCTGCCTGTCAATCCAGCTATTTCATCCATATGAAAGGCAATCGTTCTTTTCCAATCGGTCATTTCGCTTATAAAATATTTTGCTTTTGTGACTGCCATAGTATTTATCGTTATGTAGTGTTGGATACTTTAGTATAGCTTATCTGGTTTTTCTTCATTTTGCTGAAAACCTTCTTCATAATCCTGCACAATGAATTCGTCGGATGAATTGCGGCCTATTTCATTGAGCTCTTTTAAAGTGAAATCATCTGTCCCCTTGGTTTGCTTCCAGTCATTTTTTTCCTTACGGAATATTTGTACTGAAAGCCCGAAGCGTTGCTGGAATTCTTTTTCAACCTCCGAAACTTTATATAAGGGAAGGATTTCTAGGACACCTGAGACATGCGTGGTCTTTATATCGTCGACGAGAACGTTTGGATCTATTTCGTCCATTTCATCGGACGGTTCATATTTTTTATGATGCTTACTGTAAAATACTATTTTGAGATAAGGGTAGAACCTGGAAAAGACTTCCTGAATTTCCCTGAGTGAAGTGTTGTCGTTGATTTCTATATGCATTGCCGGATTTTTTTAAATGAGCTAAAGCTATGACCCTGTTAATCTTTTAGCAATGACAGCAATTAGCCCTTGGCATGATGCTTATCAAATATGTTGGTTGCGATTCGTATAAATTTCAATTACCGGTTGCAGTAATTAGAGCACTAATTCAAAATAACACAGGTTTGATCTTACTTAAATTGCGTCGGTAAAACAGTACATACAGGCTTTTTCTCTATTCTCAATGCCTCCTTGCATCACCTGTTCACTCTTTGAGTGGCTTCGGAAAATGGTAATTCCTTTTGCTTTTTGCTTCCAGGCCGATCTGTAAATTTCTTCTATCTCTCCCGCAGAAGCTGTTTCGGGCAGGTTAATAGTTTTTGAAACGGCATTGTCGGTATATTGCTGAAAGGCCAGTTGGTGGCGCAAATGCCAGGACGGAGGAATTTCCAGTGCTGTTTTAAAAAGGTTTTTAGCTGGTGCAGGTAATTCTTTTATGCCCGCTGCTACACCCTCTTTAATAACCTGATCAAGAATTTTTTCAACATGTAGCTGATTTTTTTTGAGATAATCGATGAATAGATCATTGATGGAAAATAAGGTTTCATTATTCAGCACATGCTGACGACGAAAAGCCAATGCAAACAAAGGCTCGATGGATGAGGAAGTATCAGCAAGAATTGAAATGGTTCCTGTTGGTGCAATGCTTGTCGTGGTAGCGTTTCGCATTTTGACTCGGGGATAATAGATGCTTTGTTTCCAATTGGGAAATTCACCCCTGGTTTTTACCAGCCCGGCTGAGGCTTCTATGCTTTTTTGCTGAATAAACTTCATCACTAACCTGGCCAGGTCAATTGCTTTTTCTGATGCATAGGGTATTTCAAGCAGTATCAGCAGTTCAGCCCATCCCATTACGCCGAGGCCAATTTTCCTGTTTCCCAAAGCCATCGAACTTATTTCGGGGAACAGGTAGTTATTTATTTCAACAATATTGTCGAGAAAGCGTACAGCGGTCCTTACTGCTTTTTCCAGCTTTATCCAGTCAATGGCGTTTTTGCCATTAGTCTCACCTAAGATTTTTGTCAGGTTGATTGAGCCAAGATTGCAGGGCTCATAGGGGAGTAGTGGTACTTCCCCGCACGGATTGGTGGATTCTATTTTGCCTAATGCCGGCGTTGGATTTGCTTTATTGATTGTATCAATAAAGATCAGTCCAGGATCTCCTGTTTGCCAGGCAGATTCAACGATGGCGTTCCATAATTTTTTTGCCTGAACTGTTTTCATTGCTTCCTTCTTACACGGGTGAACAAGAGACCATTCTTTATTTGTTTCAACTGCGTTCATAAACGCATCACTGACTCCAACTGAGATATTGAAATTGGCCAGGGTGTTTTTTTCTTTTTTTAAAGCAATAAACTCTTCAATATCGGGGTGATCAATATTCAGTATTCCCATGTTTGCGCCTCTTCTTTTTCCGCCGTGCTTAACGTGTTCTGTTGCTGCATTAAAAACTTTCATAAATGAAACCGGGCCAGAGGCTGTTCCTTGCGTCAATGTGAGCGGATCATTTTTTGGGCGAAGGTGAGAAAAATTAAAGCCCGTACCTCCGCCGCTTTGTTGGATGATCGCAGCATGTCTTAACGTCAAAAAAATTTGATCCAGGCTATCTTCGACTGGCAATACAAAACAGGCGCTGAGTTGGTTCAGCTTTGTTCCGGCGTTCATCAGCGTTGGTGAATTAGGCAGAAATGCGAGGTCAGCCATTATAGTATAAAACTCTTCCTCCCATTTTTCTGCATCCTTTTGTGTGCCCCATTTCAGTTCTGCTGCTGCAACTGCTTTGGCCACTCTGCTGAATAGTTGCTCCGGCGTTTCAGTCACGCCATTGCTG
Source organism: Terrimonas alba (assembly GCF_042434975.1). Classification (NCBI taxonomy): domain Bacteria; kingdom Pseudomonadati; phylum Bacteroidota; class Chitinophagia; order Chitinophagales; family Chitinophagaceae; genus Terrimonas; species Terrimonas alba. The sequence goes on along the minus strand of NZ_JBHMQM010000006.1, from coordinate 408,356 downwards.
CGCAACAGGTAGCGGCTTCGCAATACTTTGATCGCATTGGGTGAAAGTTGTATTGACTCCTGCCTGGTCATAATTATTGGTAAGGTAGCTATTCACTCATATCGATCCGGCTGACGGCTATCAATCATTTCTTTGACACTGCTCATTTGATGGGAGTAGGAGAGTTTGTTGCTTTGGCTATGAAGCAAGCTTTTTTAGCAGACAATAAATTCCACAACCGGGAGCTGGCAGATATCTTTCACCGGATGGCCGGATGTTATCGTTACCAGGGAGTTAACCAGCGTTTTCGAACTATTGCTTACGAAAACGCATCCCGTACTATGCGGGGATTAAAAGATGATATAAGTGCATATGCTACAGATGTTGGATCGCTCGATGCATTAAGCGGCATCGGGGAAAGTATTGCAGAAAAAATCATGGAATATTTAGAAACCGGAAAGATCAGGGCTTATGAAAAATTAAAAATGGAAGTGCCTGAAGGCTTGCTTGAATTAATGGATATAACTGGTTTTGGGCCCGCTACTGTCAAATTTTTGCACAAAAAAATCGGCATCAACAATAGAGAGGAATTAGTTGCGGCGATAGAGACAGGAAAGTTAAAAGGCGTGAGAGGCTTTGGTGAAAGGAAAATTGAAAATTTGATGCGGGGACTAAAACTTTTTAAGGAAGGCCGGGAACGAATGTTATTATCCATGGCGCTGGATAGGGGTAATGAATTACTGGCTGCCATCAAAAAAACAGAAGGGATCATAAAATCAGAACTGGCGGGAAGCCTTCGTCGCAGGAAGGAAACAATAGGCGACATCGACATTATAGCCTGTGCGCAAAGAAAAAACTGGAAAAGGATCATGAGCAGGATTTTGAAGCTTGACCAGGTAGGAAGAGTATTGGCAAGCGGGGAAACTAAGGTGAGTTTTTTATTAAAACAGGGACATTCACAGGTTGATATACGGCTTGTGAATGAAGATGAATATGGCGCAGCTTTATTATATTTCACCGGTTCAAAAGAGCATAATGTGAAGCTAAGATCCTGGGCCAAGGCCAAAGGGTGGAAGTTGAGTGAGTATGGTGTGTTTGATGCAAAAACCAATAAAAAGTTGGCCGGAGCAACTGAGGAAGAAATTTATGAATGGTTCGATATGCAATATATCCCACCGGAACTCAGAGAGGAAAAAGGAGAGATTGAACTGGCAAGGGAGTACAAACTGCCCAGGCTTGTTGAGCTAAAGGATATAAAGGGCGATATGCAAATGCATAGCACCTGGAGCGATGGAGCAGAAAAGATTGAAACAATAGCGAAACATATTTTAAAAAATTTTCCACACTACCATTACATTGTTATTACCGATCATTCACCCAGCGAGAGGGTAGCCGGCGGTTTGAAACCCGGCGAATTCAGAAAACAGTTTGCCGAGATCAATAAGATCAATCAGAAACTGGGAAGGGAGTTTATTAAAAAAGGGGTGGAGGTAGATATTCTTGCGGATGGCAGTTTGGATCTTCCCGATGATCTGCTGCAACAATTCGAGTGGGTAACAGCTTCTATTCATACAGGGTTTAATAGAGACAATACGGAGAGATTGATCAAAGCCTGTGAGCATCCATTTGTTCATTGCATCGGGCATCCAAGCGGCAGATTGATTGGCAAACGGGAAGCTTATCCGGTGGACTGGAAAAAGTTATTTAAAAAGTTAGGGGAAACCGGAACGGCAATCGAAATCAATGCGCAACCGGACCGGCTCGATCTGAAAGATGATTTGGTAAAGGAAGCTATTGAGAAAGGTGTTATGATTACCATCAGCACTGATGCGCATGCACTGGGTCAGTATGATTTTATGGAGCTGGGTGTTTCCGTCGCAAGGCGGGGATGGTGTACAAAAGAAAATATTCATAATACAAGGGCATGGGAAACTGTAGAAGCATTTAAGAAGCATAAAGGAAAGTACAAAAAAGAAAAATAGGAAGCCTGCAAACCTGATTTAAAAAAATAAAAAGAAAAAGTTATGGCAAACGAAAAACTCCCAGGTGAGGACCTGATACAATTGCGAAAGGAAAGAGGGAATATTTGTATTTCAGTCATTGTGCCCACACATCGTATTTCACCCGAAAGGAGAGTAGATAGATTGGAAATAGAACGGGCTTTGGATAAAGCCAAACAATTACTCCGCTACAAATATGCCGAACGGCAAATAGAACCATTGCTTCTCTCAATGGATGAATTATTAGCGTCCATTGATTTCATACACAACATGGAGGGAATCGGGTTATATATTTCTTCCAATAGTAAGCTTGCCGTGCAATTCCCGTTTCCCGTCAAAGAAAAAATAATGGTAGATGACAATTTTGAAATACGGGATCTTTTACACATGATTAGTTACGCAAAACCTTACTATGTTTTGATGTTAACAGAAAAGGACGAACGTCTTTTTGAAGCCCGGTGGAAAGAGCTTACCGAAGTAAAAGATAATAATTGGCCGATAGAATATAAAGACGATTATGTTTATGAAAAACCCGTTCGCAGCTCCTCTTATGCCGGTCACGCACATGTGAAAAATTTCGAAAAAGACACGTCGGAACTGGAGGCGATCAGATTTAAAAACTTCTTCCACCAGGTTGATAAATTACTGGATACATACCTGGTAGATGATATACCGCTTATATTGCTGGGGTCAGAAAAAATCCTTAGCTGGTTTAAAGAAGTTTCGCGGCATGAAAGAAATATTATAAATAGCATACCGGGCAATTATGCACATTTAAATTCAACATTGCTCGCTGAAGTAGTATGGCCGGCAATGCTGGCATACTTAGGGGACGAGCAGGAGCAATTGATAGACGAATTTGAACAGAAAATTGGAGAACACCTGGGTATGAGTGATATCCAGGAGATTTGGGAGGCAGCCGGAGAAGGACGGGCCTTGAAGTTATTAGTGGAAAAAGATTTTCGTTGCCCGGGATTTATAATTGAGAGCGATCCCCACCTGTGGCTACGGCCACCCAAAAAGCCCCATAGAATCCTGGCAGACGCAGTAGACGAGTTAATTGAAATAGTGCTGGAAAAAGGGGGACAGGTTTATTTCACGGACAATGACAGGTTAAAAGACTATGACCGGGTAATACTTATTACGAGATATTAATCATGATGAAAATCATTTGTTGAATTGATAAATGTCATATGAATAAGGCAATTGTTTAATTTATCTTCAAGCAAGTTTTGATTCGGGTTAGGTCGGTTAAGAAGGAAGACAGATATAGCTGTTTAAAAGACAGAATAAACTGACTGACTGTAAAGCAGGATAAAAACTGCCGACTTCACCGGGACTATAGCCGGATCAGATAGGTCGTTACAGAATAAACTCTTTAAAAAGTAATAAAACTGTATCGGCTGATTGCAGGGTGGGTTCCAACGGACCTGCCCTGTTTTATTATTTATATTGTCAGGAGAGAGTATTATGTATTTGCCTTGATGATAACAAACGAGCCTTTGCCATATCCGGGTAAAGGCATTTCAATAGTTTTTATTTTTTTAAGGTCATGAAAGAGCGTTTGGACGAATTGTAAATCAGTAAAGCCGGCTTTCCTTAATTCTTTTTTAATTTTATTGACCGAATAAAATCGTGCGTCTTTATAGAAAATACTTGATGATTTTTTGTCCTGGTAATGCTCGCCGATTTTGCCATCCTTATCAATAAATCCAACGATCAAACAGCCTCCTTTTTTTAAAACCCGCAATGCCTCCTTAAAAGCCCGGGATAGATTTTCGAAATAGCTGATACAGAAATTCATCAATACAAAATCAAACTGCAATGATTTATAGGGCAAATCTTCTGCTAATGCATTCACAACAAAGATTCCTTTTCTTTTCGCCAGGTCCCTCATTTTTTCTGAAGGCTCTATCCCTTCTTTTATTCCAAGAGCTTTTGAAAATCTGCCGGTGGCCGGTCCGATCTCCAGGCCGCGAAGGCTTTTTGCTTTTGGCAACAGCTTTTTTATAGCGGCGACTTCTGACTTAAAAACAAATGGGTATTTTTTAAACCAGGCTTCATATTCTTTGATATGATCGCTAAACAATTTTTTTTCAATCATAAGATATGTTTAAAGCAGTTAAAATAGCTGTCAATCAACAACAAAAAAGGCCAGGGGGCACCCATACAATACAATCCATTATCCCGGTCAAATTTTATTCTGATACCTGCCGCTAATTTAGATGCCTGGTTAATAAGACATAATGAAAGCAGTCACCAACAATGTTGATAGTTGTCATGGTTCATCCGGAGACAGCAGTATAATTCCCTTTTTGCCTTTGCCAACCAACTTCATCAGCACACCTGATATCTATCAGTTTTATCAAACCCCGTGTAGTCGAAATTTGATCAGCAAAAATCAGTCTTATGGATAATATGTATTCTCTTCAAAAACCTGCCGTGCTTAAACACCGGCACCTGGCGCCGGTCATTCACCTGTTACCTGTTTCCAAAAAAAGAAAGAAAAGGAAAGAGGGAAAAGTGGAAGAGAATCAACTGCCTCAATTTTATACCGAGCCGATCTTCAAGGCAAAGTTGCACGATTTTCTCTAACAGAAGCCCTCTCCCATAGGCGAAATTGTTGGCTTTGCTAAGCGGCATGTCTTTCTAAGGCGCCTGGATTTAATGAGTAGCTTTTTTATAAAATAAAGTAAAGGCTTTTGATGTTTTATCTTTTTTGTACCCAGCGGAGTGCTGTACGGTTTTTTAATTTTCCGCTGCCGAAGCGATCGGAGACAAAAGCATTGCTATTTAGTTAATACTTACATTCAAAGAAAAACCGGGATAATATTTAAACTTTATAACTCCTCCTCCTGGTTCCTGTATGTTTCCAGGTCTCAGCTTGATAGCCATAGATATGGCTTTCTTTTTATTATTGCCGGAGATGATGAACATGGGGATGCTTCCCATCATGGCGCAAACACCTGCTATAAAAAAATATTGCTGTCCATGATCCCCGGATCCTGACTCACTGGCCCAGCTATCAAGAGCCCAATACATTGAGCCCAGTGCTACCAATGTTCCCCCGCCAAGCATTAACCAGGCGGTCTTTTGCTGACGTTTGCTTTTTTGCAGGTAGTCCTGTTTTGTCATTGGCTGCGCCGGTTCAGTTTGCTGGCTGAAGGCGCTGTTAGCAATAATGAAAGCCAGCGTTATAACTATAATCTTTTTCATACAGTCTCTAGCTTTATTTTACAGAAGAAATTATATTCTGATTTTTAAAGATGCTGCCGGAAAATAATTCCTGCTTATTCCGGCACTCTGAATTACCGTGGAGTTTTCCAGTTTCAGATTTAGCGATATAGTCGCTGCTTTGCGTTTATTCCTGCCTGAGGCAATGAACAGAGGTATGCTTCCTGCCATCGAACCAAGGCCTGCAAAAAATAACACACTTTCTCCCTGGTCGGGTTCAAAAAGGTTATTGACAGCCCAGATTATTGCTCCTGTTGACATGACGGCCCCGCCGCCCAGCATTATCCATGCGGCGGTTTTCTGATTTTTGCTTTTTTGCAGGTAGTCCTGTTTTGTCAATGCCAGCGCTGGTTCAGTTTGTTGGCCAAAGACACTATTGCCAATAATAAAAGTCAGCGTTATAACTAGAATCTTTTTCATAACCAGGGTTTACTTCATAGAAAAAATTATATCCCGATTTTTATAGTGACAGAAGGCTGTGCTTTTGCAACTAAGGAATGAAAATGGGGAATCAGTATCCGTTGATTGTTGAAACTGATAGTGGCAGCCTTGCGTGCATTTTTAGCCGAGCCTATAAAAAAAGGGATGCTTGCTAAATCAGCAACAATCCCTCCGAGTAAAAGGAAGCCTCCTGCATCTGTGGCAGTATATGAATCACTATCATAAGTACTATTGAATGTGATTGCCCCAACCACAGCCATAATGGTACCGCCTCCCAATAAAACCCAGCCAATCGTTTTTTGGTTCTTGCTTTTTTGCAGGTAGTCCTGTTTTGTCAATGCCTGCACTGGCTCTTTCTGCTGGCTGAATACGTAAATACTCATCAATCCCGCCGCTATTCCAAGTAGTATCTTTTTCATATTATAATTGCATAGTTCAAAGGTGGATTAAGAAAAGTGCTTTCAAGCATTTAGTTAAACCCGATCTTTAATGACAAAGCAGGGTAAAAATTATTTTTCAATGTTACATTCCGGATAGGTTTAGCATTCTCCCATTTCAAGTTGAGGGCTACATCAGACTGTGTTGCGTTTTGCTTATTTTTTTTTGACGCATTGAATAATATAATTCCACCGGTAACAGCAGCGGCGCCTCCTATTAATAATCCCGTTCCTATTCCTTCCGACTCGAAGTAATCCCAGTTGGAACTAATAAACACCAAGCCTGTAACCACCATAGCGCCGCCGCCGGCAGTCAAAATCCAGGCAGCCGTTTTTTGATTTTTACTTTTACGCAGATAATCCTGCTTTGACAATTGATGAGTGGGTTCTGTTTTTTGGGAGAATAGTGAAATGCAGAAAAGCATACTGAATACAACAAAGAATATTTTTCTCATAATGGGGCTTTTGATGCTTACAAAGTTTAGTTTCCATCATTAGAAAGAAAATGATTGTAATCAGATTGCATTATGATTGTGATAATGACTTTCACTTTGTTTGTCACATAAGATTATTTATTATAGTGCAGGTTCAAACAATGCGGATGATTTGGACCTGGGCTTTTTCTTTCTGATCACCAGGTAGGATGAAAAAAATGTTCAAAAATTTATGAATGGTGCTCTTCAATTTTGCAATATTGTGGGCCACATCATAAAGCAGTTTTATTTCTTCGCCGTTTATCTGCCCGCAGACGGATATCAGCGGTATGTGGCAGTTGTTGAAAAACGTTCATGTCGGTAAAATAAAAAAAACGGAACCGGCAGCCGCCGGTTCCACAATACAGTAGTTTTCATGTCTTTTTGCAGGCACTATTTTCTACTTTAATCTCCCTGGATTTTGGATACTTCCAATATCCAGATAGATAAATTTATTATGAAACATTACCAGAAAACAATGAAACATATCATTGTCTCTGCTGACAAGAATCATACTATACAAATCATCATGTATACAATCTTTACATGATGAAACAGCCTGGTAATAACATGGCGCCAACTAAGCGGAATAAGAGAAAGAATTTTTTAAATCAGGGCAGAGGCGTGAACTGGTGGCTGATCTGGCTTGTTATCATTGGATTATTTTTACTTCCTGTTTTGCTCAATACCATTTCTGGTGTTAAAGAAATAACCTGGCAGCAGTTTGAAAGAGATATGCTGAATCACAAGGCCGTTGAAAAGATCGTGGTGGTGAATGGTGAAAAGGCCGAAGTGTATATCAAAGCCGAACTGGCCAACGATTCGCTGTTTAAAGATGCATTAAAACCAGCTGTGGGCAAGGGTATTAACCCGGGACCGCATTATTATTTTTACATTGGTTCTGGAGAGTTACTGGAACACAAACTGGAAGCGGCAGAAAAAGATAGCCCGACAAGCGAAAAAATTCCGGTGAGTTATGTTAAAAAAAGCAATTGGTTTTGGAGCATAGTGGCGTGGGTATTGCCGCTGATTTTTTTGTATGCCCTATGGAGTTTCATAATTCGAAGATCGGTCGGCGGCGGAGCAGGCGGAAACACATCCATCTTTAATTTTGGAAGAAGCACTGCTACATTAGTGGAGAAGGAAAAAAGTAATGTCACCTTTGAAGACGTGGCGGGACTGGAAGAGGCCGAAATGGAAGTAAAGGAGATTGTTGATTTTCTTAAGAGCCCCGAATCATTTACAAGGTTGGGTGCAAAGATCCCCAAAGGAGTAATAATAGTTGGCCCGCCCGGTACCGGTAAAACACTGTTGGCAAAAGCAGTAGCCGGTGAAGCCCAGGTTCCCTTTTTCAGCATCTCGGGTTCTGAGTTTGTAGAAATGTTCGTTGGGGTAGGTGCATCAAGGGTGAGAGATTTGTTTAAACGGGCAAAGGAAAAAGCACCCTGCATTGTCTTTATCGATGAGATAGATGCTATCGGCAGGTCGAGAGGTAAAGGAGCTTTTCTGAGCGGTGCGAATGACGAAAGAGAAAGTACCCTGAATCAATTATTAACGGAAATGGATGGCTTTGGCACCAACACTGGTGTTATTGTGTTGGCTGCTACAAACCGGGCAGATATGCTTGACCCGGCATTGCTCAGGCCAGGCAGGTTCGACCGGCATATTTACCTGGAGCTTCCAAATATGAAAGAAAGGGAAGAAATTTTTAAAGTACATCTTCGGCCCCTTGTATTGGAGCAGTCTATCGATATATCTTTTCTTGCATCTCAAACCCCCGGCTTTTCAGGTGCGGATATTGCCAATATCTGCAACGAAGCAGCCCTGATAGCAGCAAGAAAGAAAAAGGCAAAAATTGATAAAGCGGATTTTTTAGACGCCATTGACAGGATAGTAGCTGGGGTTGAAAAGAAGAGCAAGATCATTTCGCCGGAAGAAAAAAAGATCATTGCCTACCATGAAGCCGGGCATGCTGTAGCCAGCTGGCTCTTGAAAAATGTAGATCCGCTGGTTAAAGTTTCTATCATTCCCCGCGGTAAATCTTTGGGAGCAGCCTGGTATTTGCCGGAAGAAAAGCAACTGAGAAGCAAAACGGCTTTTACGGAACATATTTGTGCCACCCTGGGTGGCAGGGCTGCGGAGGAAATTGTGTTTGGCGATGTTTCTTCAGGAGCACTGGATGACCTGGAAAAGGTAACGAAAGAAGCTTACATGATGGTGGTGTACTATGGGTTCAATGAAAAAATTGGTAATATCAGCTATTATGATTCAACCGGCCAACGGGATATGGGCATTCAAAAGCCATATAGCGAAGAAACAGCCAAACTGATAGATGAAGAGGTAAGAAAATTAGTGAATGATGCTTATAGCAGGACAAAGGATCTTTTGCATCAAAATAAAGAGTCATTAAAAAAGGTAGCGGAGCTTTTACTGAAGAAGGAAATAATATTTAAAGAAGACCTGGAAGCTATTATGGGAAAAAGAACGGATAGTAAGCCGGCTACTTTAGTAGAAACAAGAGAAGCAAAAAGAACAACGATTGTTAACTAAAAGTTTATGTGACAGATATCATTACACAGGATTATCAAAATCATTCTCCCGGGTAACGGGTTTATCTTAATTTGTTAGCGAGATAATAAAAAGTAGCATGCACAACGAAATTACCTGTGATATCCATTATTCCTATCCAGGGAGATATGTGCCTTTGCTGAAGGAGGAGCATATAGATGAAGAGTTGCGTCACTTTCATGAAGGCGATATGTTTTTGCCGCCTGCGAATATCGAGGAACTGGCTGATACGTTCAGGATAGAGATTGCTATGCCGGGATTAAAGAGAGAAGACTTCCTTATACATATTGATAGCAATGTTTTATTTATTCGTGTGCTGCGCAAAGAAGCCCGGCTTAAAAAAAGGTCAGATTTTAAGCTGCATGAATTCAACTATGCATGCTTTGAAAGACGTATCACCCTGCCGCCCAACGCAGACGCTGAGTTTATGAGTGCTGAATACAAGAATGGAATGCTGCAGGTGATGATACCTAAAGCGACGCAGCCAGTTACAAATCCGCACAGCCGGATAGTAGTTTATTAAATGCATTTATCCGTTCATGAGTTTTTCCTTTACTTACCCATACGAGGTCCATCCTGATTACAAAAAAAGAGTCGCCTATTTCTGCATGGAATTTGGCATTCATCAGCCTTTAAAAACCTACGCAGGCGGTTTAGGTTTTTTGGCGGGTTCCCATCTGCGCAGCGCCTGTGAGTTGCGGCAAAATATGGTTGGAATTGGCATTCTCTGGAAATATGGTTATTACAACCAGGTGCGCAAGCAGGATCAAACAATGGATGTTTTGTTCCAGGAAAAAGTATATGGTTTTTTAAAAAAGACCGATATTAAGTTTACCGTCAGCGTTTCCGGGCATGATGTGTTTGTAACAGCCTGGTATCTGCCACCCGAAGTATTTAATACGGCGCCTGTTTTTTTTCTAAGCACAGATATTCCTGAGAACGATTACCTGTCAAAAACTATTTGCCACCGGTTATACGATTCCAATCCCGAAACGAAGATTGCGGCTGCCATCTTATTGGGGGAAGGCGGCGCTAAATTGCTGGAAAAGATAAACTGGTTGCCCGAAGTTTATCACCTGAACGAATCTCATGCCCTTCCTCTTGCATTTCATTTGCTAAACAAGTATAAGATATTGGATGAAGTGAAGAAACGTCTTGTCTTTACCAATCATACTCCCGAGCCTGGAGGGAATGAAAGAACAGATATATCGTTGCTGATGAAACTTGGTTTTTTTTGCGACGTTTCAATTGAAGAAATAAAAAAAATAACCCGGATGGAAAATAGCATGTTAGATCATACGTTAACAGCTATCAGGATGTCGGGAAAAGCTAATGGTGTATCCAAATTGCACCATCAGACACTTTGTAAAACCTGGAAATCTTACGAGGGCACCTGCGACATTATTCCTATCACCAATGCACAAAACTTTTCTTACTGGGCTGATGCAGAAATGTATAAAGCTTTGACGGCAAATGATGACGATGCCCTGATAAAAAGAAAAAAACAATGCAAACGTCTTTTGTTTGAAGAAGTGGCCGACCAGGATGGTGAGATCTATGATGAGAATATTTTGACCATCGTATTTGCTAAACGGTTTGGCGGTTATAAGCGACCGGAGCTTTTACTTAATAATATGGATCGTTTCCAGCAATTGGTTGCTAATGTGAACAGGCCGGTGCAGATCATCTGGGCAGGAAAGCCTTACCCTGTAGACTATGCCGCCATTGCTTTATTTGACCGGATAGTGAATATCTGCAAAACCTATTCTAATTGCGCCATTCTCACAGGTTATGAAATGAAACTTTCAAAATTGCTGAAGGCGGGCGCCGATGTATGGTTAAATAATCCGCGGCTTACGCATGAAGCGTCCGGCACCAGCGGTATGTCGGCAGCTATGAACGGGGCCATCAATGTTTCCATTCCTGACGGCTGGTTTCCCGAGTTTGCAAAAAACAGGATTAACAGCTTTATCATTCCCCCTGCTGAAACCGGTTTACCGGTTCATCTGCAGGATGAAGCAGATGCCGACAGCCTATATGATCTGCTGGAAAATGAAGTGATCCCGATGTATTATGACAATCCCCTGCAATGGCAATCTATTATTAAGAATGGCATGAAAGACATCATTCCACAATTTGACAGTAACAGGATGGCAATAGAATATTATGAAAAGTTGTATGTTTTAACCGGACCGGGTCGTTAGCTTAAATTATATAAGAGGATCATGTTGATTATATAAACCAGGAAAATCAGCGCAGCATCCCAGGCCAGTTTATAACGTTTTCCCTCAGTGCGATAAGTAAGCCCGATGATGACAATTGCTGACATTAGAATAGCGCTGAAGACTGAAACCAGGTTACTTTGATCGGCATGCTTGAGTATATGCCCTTTTGTATAAAATATGTCATTAATAGCCAGGGTAAAAATATTGAAGATATTACTTCCTAAAAGATTGCCTACCGAAAGATCAATGCCTCCCATGCGAACGGCTGCCAGGGAAACCGCAATTTCAGGAAGAGACGTAGATCCGGCTAAAAAAAGTGTTCCCACAAAAGATGTTTTCATGCCCGTTTGTTCCGCTATGTGTTCGGCAAAATAAGGCAAGGCTAATCCGCTCAAGACAATGATAACTGCATATACTATGAAGCGGGAAACAATTAGGCGGAATGATAGCTGTTTTTTTTCAGCAGCCGGGTAATAAGTCATTACTTCTGCACGCATCAAATATCTTTTCTCATGCAAAAACATTAGTCGGATAGAAATAAAATATATGATAATAAAGATTACAGAAGTGAGTCCAATCCAGGAGATCAGTACTACTTTTTCATTCAGAAACAAGCCGAAGCCCACCAGGGCCAGCAGGATGATACCAAGAGCGGCCGCCATGACATGACTCGTGGATGCAACAGCAAAGATGTGTCTGTGTTTTGGTACAAAAGCATCCATCAATGCCAAAATACCCAGGTTAAAAGCACAACTGCCAAGCACATTGCCCACTGCCAGGTCGGCAGACTGAATGATGGCCGATGAACTGATCCCCACCGTCAGTTCTGGTAATGATGTTACCGATGCCATTAAAATAAGACCAACCCATGCTTTTCCCCAACCTGTCTTTTCTGCTAGTAAATCACCATACCAGGAAAGTTTCTTACCTGCAAAAAAAATAGTTACAGCGCATCCTAAAAAACCGGATAAATTTAAAGCCAATGAAGAAGACATGTTATTTAATTTTCTGGCAATTGTTGCACTATTTACCACTTATTTTTTAACCTTGAATAATTATTTTGCGAGAACGGCAGGCACGGGTATCCTGGAATGGAATGCCATTTTTTTCGTTATACTTTTCTTCAATAATCTATCTATAAAGCCTTTAGAATAAGTTATCATGGCAATGATATCCACCTTATTCTTTTCATCATATTTTTCAATGGCTTCTTCAAAATCATTTCCTTCCAGCAACTCTCCTTTGAAAGCAACACCCCGGAAATATGCTCTTTAAAAAATTGATGTAATGGTCCGGTTGGCCGGTATTATATGTGTGGCTGTCAGCATCAGTCTTATCTTTTTCAACAAACATGGCTAAAGTCTGTGGGGACTGATATTTGTTTCATATCCCAAAAGATTAATACGCTCAAAACTATGGCCTGGCAGCGGATAATGATCCCTGTTAGGTGAAACGATGATTTTATGGATCACTATGTTGCTATACCCCTGGTAATACTGATATCCAATTGACCGGCAAAAAGAAATTATTTCCTGACTTACAGTTTTTCAGCATTGCTAAAAACAATAAGGTGGATAATGTCATTATTCGTTTCCTGACGAATCTCATTCATCAAACTGACCATTGTCTTTGATGTGAGCTGGTATAAGACGATACATTTGTGACGCAAACAGTATTTTTCAATATAAAAAGAAAAATTATGGGAACTCAATTATCCAGATTATCCGAAAGGATGCCGTCAGTATTTGATGATTTTTTCAAACCCTGGAACGAGTGGTTTGATAACGCCGGTTCCTGGGGGCGTGTAATGAATACACCTGCCGTAAATATCACCGAACAAAAGGATGATTACCTTGTATCACTGGCTGCACCCGGCATGAAAAAGGAAGATTTTAAAATTGATGTGGAGGGCAATATGTTAACGATCAGTTCTGAAAAGGAAGAAACAAAGGAAGAAAAAGAAAAGAAGTTTACCCGCAAAGAATATAGCTACTCCTCTTTCAGCCGGAGCTTTACCCTGCCTGATGAAGTAAATAAAGAAAAGATCGATGCCAGGTATGAGGATGGTGTATTAAAAATCTCCCTGCCACGGAAGGAAGAAGCCAAAAAAACTGCAGCAAAGCATATCGCGGTAAAATAGGCTATCTGCTCAATGATTTATACCCCGCCACACTGCATGGCGGGGCATTATTATTCAACAACATTTCCGGCTACGCCCCATCATGGGAGTGATATATATCACCAGAAAGACTGATATAGATTCTTACAAGGAGAATGGTGATAAACTATTTTTATTGATGATAAATTTTTATTCCGTATTAACTATACCAGGCTATGGAAACAGTAAAACCGGGTTGTATGCCAAATTTTAAATTACAGCAATTGAAGCATGAGAGCGATATGTGGAAGAGAGTGCTGGGTTTTATGAAAGAGGAAAATATCCATCTTAAAAACAGGCTGTCAGAGATTCTCAAAACTGATATTAGCAACGATCTGTTGATGAAGGCTGAAGCTTTTCAAAATTCGTTTGTAAGAGAAGATGACCTGATTCGTTTTTTACAGAGCGATATCGCCGTATTTGACAAATTGCTGATCAGGGAAATTTTCGAAAATGGCACCATCATGAATAAGTTGACAGAAAATCTTAAGACCATACGGAAAAATATAAGCAATGCGGAACGACAATTTAATAAGCTGAAACTTGAATTCAATAATTATCTCTTAGAATACCAGGCGGCTCCGGAAAATTTGATCTCGAAAAAAAGATAGCTGTCTTTCATGAAAATGTTGAATTGGTTGCAGCAATCCGGGAAGTATACCACTACGATGCGTGCATTTAGTTTAACAGATTTTCCAGTTTTTTCTGATTGATAATACATATATGGCCGTCGCTTATGTCAATTAATTTCTCAGTTTTAAAATCACTAAGTGTGCGGATGAGCGACTCCGTTGCCGTGCCCGCAATTGTTGCGAGATTCTCTCTGCTGATGTCAATAACGAAATTCTCATCTTTGTTTTGCTGGTATTTCTTCTGAATAAGTAAAATAGCATCAGCAACTTTCTTCCGAAGGGAATTATAAGCAAGCCCCAATAATTGCTTTTCTTTTTCAGAAACATTTTTTGCGAGTAGTTGTACAAATTTTCTCGTGACTTCCTGGTTTTTATTTATCAGTTCGTCAAAATCTTCTTTGGGAATTACAGCCAGTTCTGTATCCTCAATTGCTTCAGCGGTGTCCTTATACGTAGATGCTTCCAGCAAGGCGACATGGCCAACAAAATCGCCGGCACTGAAGAGGTCTGTCACTAAATCTTTACCGTCTTCATTGGTTTTATAAGTTTTCACTTTCCCCTTTAATACATAGTACAGGCGGTTGGGATGATTTCCCTCGGAGTAAATTACCTGTTTTCTTTTATAGTGGTTTATATTCCGGCCCTCTGTTAGCTCCTGTAATACATCTTTACCGGATGAGGTTCCCAGCAAATGTTGCAGACCTTCGATGCCGGGGCCAAGGTCTTTTTTTAACAGGTCTATCTTCTTAAGGCGGCTGCTTACTGCATTCAGTAATTCCGTTCCATCAAATGGCTTTGTGAGATAATCATCAGCACCCAATTCCATTCCTTTCCGAAAATCATTACGTTCGGTTTTTGCGGTTAAAAAAATAAATGGCGTATTTTTTATAGCATCATTATGCTGAATAGCATGAAGTACTCCATATCCATCCAATTCCGGCATCATGATATCACAGATTATCAAATCCGGCCTGTCCTCCAGTGCTTTCGCTACGCCAATTTTGCCGTTCTCTGCTACGATTACGTGATAATTAGACAATTCCAGTATTTCAGCTGTATTGCTGCGGATATCTTCGTTGTCTTCAATAAGCAAAATCTTTCTCATGGCGATCTTTTTTAGTGGTAAAAGTTATTGTAAAGTCGGTACCTTTTCCTAATTCGCTCCGGCATTCAACGACGCCCTTCATCAGTTCTGCATATTTGGATATAATATGCAGTCCGAGTCCGGTACCTTGAATGTTGGTCACATTAGCCCCCCTGAAGAATCGCTCCATCAGGTGCTTTTGATCTTCTTTAGATATGCCAATCCCGTGATCGCTCACAGAAAGAACAATTTGTTCACCCTTGTTGACGGTTTTAATTTCGATGGGGCTGGCCTCGGGTGAAAACTTGCTTGCATTAGATACCAGGTTCATGACAATGTGCTTTAGTAAGGAAGGATCGAGGAATACCCCCGAATCGCCTTCATGATCGTACCGGACTTTCTGGCCTTTTTTCTGATTATTTTTTATCTCGCTGATTATTGAGATGATCAACTCCCGGATATTGAACTCTTCCGGTCTGACATGGATTTACCTTCTTCAATTTTTCCTACGCTCAGAAAATCGTTAAGAATATCGGTTAACATATTTACCGAAGAAATGATCCGTTTCAAATGTCTTTCACGCTTGGGCTGATCTTCGCCTGAAGTATATTTTTGCAGCAAATAAGCTGAAGACAGAACCGTGCTAAGAGGGGTGCGGAATTCATGGGAAGCCATTGATACAAACCGGGATTTTAACTCGCTTAGTTCTTTTTCTTTTTCCAGCGATTTAGAAAGCTCGTCTTTGGATAGTTCCAGTTCCTGGATAGCTTGTTTTAGTTCCTTTGTCCGTTGATTGACCGTTTCTTCCAGTTTGTCATTGAGCTGCCGGGCTACCCGTTCAGCCTCTTTGCGTATGGAGATGTCGCTGACGAAAGCAATCACACATTTATCTCCATTTTTGTTATAACTGCTCAGGCTCACTTCAACCGGGAATTCGGTACCATTTTTTTTAATGGCAAAAAGGTCCATACCTACTCCCATTGGCCTGTTTCTTGAATGTTGAATATATTCCCGCCGATGTTCTACATGACGTGAATGAAAGCGGGAAGGGATTAAAAGCTCAATTTTCTTATTTATCAGTTCATTTCTTTCATAGCCGAATAAGCTTAAAGCAAAGGGGTTCACATTTATAATTTCAGCGTGGCAATTAGTTTCTATAACGCCCAGGCTCGCATACTCGAGCAGCGCATCAAAGCGTTGCCGCTCCTGCGCAATCTTTTGTTCCCCTTCCTTCATTTTGTCGATGGGGTCAATACCTATCAGGTAATAATGTTCACCTTTGTTCCAAAATGGCCTGATTGATACCTCCCCCCAAAAGGAATGGCCCGCTTTTGAAGTGTATTCGACTTCTTCAATGAAAATACCCTTTTCGTCCGCTTCACTTATACGAGCCCGGGTCTCTGCTTCAGTAGTTTTTATTTTTCTCCAATTGTTCAATCTCCCCATGTCCATTTCACTTATGGATTCAAGATCAAATAGTTCAAGCCAGGTATCATTGCAGAAAACAATTTGGCCGGTTGTGGCACTGGCGATTGCAACTCCTTCCTTTAAGTTATTGCACAATGCGTTGAGAAGGTCATTTTTTAAAATATCCATATTGAGTGGAGGGTTTTGCATACAACCGACCCGGAAAATATGGTTCCTGAGAGACTACTACTAATGTACTAAAAAAAAAAAAAAAGAACCCAATCCTTCTTTCGGGCCCAATCTGGTCATTCTTAGTGGCTGAGTTATCGGGAAAACCGGACTTCTCTTCAAATGTTGCATGAGCCACTTATTCTGAAAAATCGCCTGTCGTTTCTATCGCTGTGATTACGTAAAAAACAGGTCCCTCTTAATTCCTTACCGAACCCGGCCTTCCGGGCAGCTTCTTTTGAACCCATGTCCGGATAATCCGCAAAAGGATTGAACAGTAAAGCAACCAAACTTTACGTCCGTTATGTCACACCGTTCAGTTCTGGTAAAGAATTTGTCATATGCTTTTCAATGAAGAAGGCTACTTTCAGCCTTTTCAAATGTACTGAATGGTATCACTTGGATTATTGATTATTCTCATTCATAAAGAATGATTTTTGTTATTGTTTTCTTTTTTAAACGATGCAGAAGATGTAAGTATGAAAGGATCACAAAACATCATAGATGATAAGTCAAAGATTAGTATCCGGGTTGTAATAACAGGTTTGATATGTTTGTTTTTACTGGCCTTTAAATTTTGCAGCGAGGGGACGGGTAGAAATGAACCAGGCCTGATCGTTGATCATTCTTTGAAAGACAGCCGACTTCAATATAATCTTCAAAATGCTGATTCTTCCGGATTGTTAGATACAGTATTGTATAATCGGATATTGTTGCATCTTGTCCATAACAGACCTTCCGGTAAATGGCCGGCCAGGACCGCCTATCCTTTGCCGGGAGCTATTCTTCCATTTAAAAGGATTATTGCCTATTATGGTAATTACTATTCTGCCCGCATGGGCATTCTTGGTGAATTGCCCGAAGAACAGATGCTTCATAAGCTGCAGCAGGAATTGCAGTCCTGGCAGCTTACTGATACTTTAATTCCGGTGCAACCGGCCCTCCATTATATTGTCGTAACGGCACAACGAAGCCGGGGAAAGGACAATAAATACAGGCTGCGCATGCCCTTTTCCCAAATTGATAGAGTGTTGAAACTGGCAACGCGAAGTACCCTGTAGTGGCATCGGGACTTTTAATGCAGCGGATATAAATTTTGCCTCTGCTTATTTGTCCCGGTTAGTAAAAGAAAATAACCTTCCCCCCAAAAAATGCTTGTTGTACATCGCTTCACACAGAATATGGTAACTAATTATCAGAAAAATTAAAACTTGTCCTGAAGTTCAAATAGTGATGAATATGGGGATTTGGTCCGCCTTCTCAAAAAAAATCCACTTATAAATATTGGATTTCGGATCAACCTGTTCAGTTCACCGGTTTTAAACTATTTTATAAGAATGATAAAAAAAATGGGCCGGGGACATTGATGCAACCGAAAGAAGTACTTAATCTCTATCCGCAACCGGTGTATATACAATATCAATAATGCTATTAAAGCGAATTTGCAGGAATAGTCGTCATAATAAGATCATGTGATTTTAATATTTCGCTTTTCATCTTCTACGCCCCATCTCCTTTGGAGAGGGGGTTGAGGGAGGTCTTGATCGGCAAAGAGTTAAATAAGTTAGCCGGACAACAATGAGTCTTTATATTATTTTACAAATGTGCTATAAATATTGGGGCCGTTATAGTTCTGATTAATAAATCGGCACTGCTGGGTTTAAAAAGAGTTGAAACGGTATTTCTGCCATAGGCCCCCATTACCAGGAAAATATTTTTTCGCTTAAGAAGGCAGTCCAGGAGAACCGTGTCAGCATCTCCTTTTACTGCTTCAAATCCGGAATGAATGTAGTGTTCCTTCAGCCATTCAGTAAAATGATACCTGTCGGGATCTTGCCAGTAGCCGGTTTCATTTGCCTGAAGGATTGTAATTTTTTTATCATGAAATTGAGGAAACAGGTACGTAAATAATTTAAGAGCGAACACCGAAGAAGGAGTGTTGTTATAGGCAAACACAATTTCATCTACTTCTTCAAAGCTTTCAGGAGCAATAATAACCGGGCATTCAGCTTTTTTAAGAACGGTTTTGACGAACTCAGTGGGACTTCCTTCATAATGTTTTTTAAATGAAGTTTCGGAGTCAACTACAAGAACATCTGCAAACCGGCTTTCTGCAATCACTTCACCGGCAGGCATACCCCGATCCCGGTGCACATTGTGCATGGCTTCTTCCTTTACACACCTCTCTTTAAATAGAAGAATATTTTTTTCGATCAAGTCTATTTTTGTCACGTGCCCAACAGGTTGGCCTTGAAAGTCAGGATCTGTTTTTTCATGGCTTGTGACTGATACCGGCTGGTCCCGGGCAACCATATTTTCTAAAAACACCCCGGTAATTTTCGACTTTGTCAATTTGCCAAGATAGCAGGCAAATTCCAATGCACCCTTATCGGGATTGACAGCGTCTATAGCCAGCAATATTCTTTCCATACCTATTTTTTTTAAAAGTATTGCTAATGCCCCTTCCTTTGTAATGACTGCAATCATGCGGGCCAATGATTGTGATCCCTGTCAATCGTTATTAAAAGGCGCAACCGGAGTTAATGATTTTAGTTTTCAGGATTTATAGCCGAATCATATAAGGACGCAAATGCTTTGGCATTTTTAAGTCCTGGTTGACATCCGGCACAATACGGGCTAAATGACAGTAATCACTATTAAGGATAACAGCAGTCATTAATAAAGTCTTGCACATCCGGCTATTTTGCTGTTTTATAAAATGAACAGGTTAATCGCCAGCATTGTTTTTTTCAGCATACAGTTACAAGGCTGCCTGCCAAAACAGGTGGTGACTGTATGGAAGTCTGAAACAGCACTTCCTGTGTCTTACGACAGGGTAATGATTGCCGTGATTATGGAGGATGGCAACGATTCGCTCAGGCTTTTCCTGGAACAATATACAGCTGCCCAATTTTTTGCGTTAGGTTATAATTCGGTTTCGACAATGAAAGAGTATGGACCGGGTGGGTTGAGAAATTTGAGTGCTGAGTCCACCTATCGGGCCTTATGTGACAGTGGCATTGATGCTGTATTAGTCGTTGCCCTGATTGACAAGCAACTGGCAAACAAAAAAATAAGCGGAGAAAAATATAATAGTGAGTATTACTACAAACGAATATGGAGTTATAGGCCACGGCTGGATCAAATCAAAAGTAGTGGGCCCGGAATCGATGCTCGCTTCGCCTGGGAAAGTATTTTGTTCGATTTGGGTTCGTTGGAGCCAAAATCGGTGATTCAAATCAGGAACTTTGACCAGCCGGCCGATACAGTGGGTATTAAATCCGTGGCTGACCAAATCGTTAGAGAAATGCGACAAAAAAAGATAATTATAAAGAGGGATAATCGTCCCCTGTTGTATAAAGCATTTTAAGTGCATCCGCGGTTGGTTTATTTTGCGAGTGGTACAGGAAGGAAATTCTGTTTCGAATATGAAAAAGTAGACACCAACAATTAAAGGAAAATGATAGTCAACCATGCGATATATAAGATAGGTTTTTGGGCCGGCTTCATTGCCTTTGCCTCAACACTTGCATATGTTATCGTCCAGGTTCTACAGGTGATCCGTGTTCTTAATTACCCCTTGGATGAAATTCTAATTTATACAACGTCTCTTTTAATAGTTGTGCCGTTTGTTCTTGAGATGCTTGCATTTCATTACCTGTCACCACCTGCCAAAAAGTTTTGGAGTCATGCGGCGCTTATTTTTTCAGTCGTGTATGCAGTTTTTGTTACGGCCAATTATGTAGTCCAGTTGGCTACGGTAATTCCTATGAAGCTTAAAGGAAATATAGAACAGGTCCGGCTACTTGAGCAAACGCCCCATTCCTTGTTTTGGAACTTTGATGCTATCGGATATATATTTATGGGCCTGGCAACATTAATGGCGATCCCGGTATTTGAGAAAAGTGGATTTCAAAAATGGGTTAGGCTATCTTTCTTAGCCAACGCACTTGTTACCCCTTTAATTGCAGTTGTTTATTTTTATCCAAATTATTCAGAACGCCTGCTTTTTCTAGGTTTTCCCTGGGGGATTACGGCAACTTTATCGATGTTGCTTCTCGCCGTTATGTTCAAAAAAGACTATGATAAAAAGAAGCATAGTCAACAGTATGCGATACATTAACATACAAAGATCCAAGGGGATTAAGTGCTGAATCCCCCGGGCTTCATGACTATCAGGTAAATGGTCTTTGAACATCTTCTTCACCCCTCTGTGACTTTAAGTTCGATTTCCTCTATTCAAATATGCCGGGACGAGGATTTAGCCCTGGAATCTGACTGATTTCTTTATCGTCGGACCTTTTATGGGCGCCTGACATAGATAAGCTCAGGGGCGATCGTGAGTGATGACTCTCATTGAATGTGATGATATGCGTCATTTAGTTACGCCAGGTGTATTGATAATTTTAGGTAAGTAGTTAAGCTTAGAGTTCTAAGGTAACGATGTCTTAATTCACAAAAACTTAAAATTATGAAACAGATCAAACTAGCATTTATTATCGGAATTCTTAGCGGTGGGTTTGTTTTTCAATCTGCATCGCAGGAGACATTACCGGAAGTTAAAGTAGTCGCGGTTCGTTACAAATATTTAATGTCCGTCGACAATAAAGACCTGGCCCAACCTGTTAAATTGCTGGAACGTCAGGCAGCCACTTTTGATGTGAAGAGTTCAGAGTATTACCAGGATGATTATGATAACTATTTCATTTCCTTTTTTATACCTGAGGGTCAAATATTGGCTGCTTATGATAAAGACGGGAAGTTATTGCATACAGCTGAAAAATATAAAAATGTGGCACTTCCTGCGGTGGTCCGGCAGTCCGTTACAACCAGGTTTCCCGGCTGGGTTATTGCAAAAGACTTTTACGTGGTCAGTTATGAGGAAGCAAAAGGCTCCAGGAAAGTTTATAAAATTTTGTTAGAGAATGGTGATAAAAGGATAAAGGTAAAGACAAACGATAAAGGCGAATTTCTTGATTAAGATACTAAATTGGAAAGGGATCCAAAACTTAGTCTCTGCTTGTTAGCAGATATCGATAATGAGCAAAAGCCAGATGATTTCCTGTGCCGCCTTATTTATGAGACCATCATTACAGTGATGGTCTTTTGATTTGATTTTATCAGGCGGGAGATATTTTTTTTGAAATTCGTAGGAAAACTAATTCAGGATGATGATTAACTGACTCTCATCACTGTATTGCTTGACTCAAGTCATTTTAAAGTGCCCTTAATGCGTCTAATTTCAATTATTATTCAATTTTAAAAATTTAACTCATGAAAAAGTTAGTATTTCTATCGATCGCTCTTGCCTTTACGTCCACTTGCATTTTTGGACAAAAGGCCGGAAAAGTGGATACGACAAAACATGCGACATTCTATTCCTGTCCCAAGCATCCGGAAGCTACTGGTCACAAGCCAGGAAAATGCCCAAAGTGCGGGATGGAGTTTACCCTTTCAGCCAAGGAAGAAATGAAGGCTAAGGAAATGAAAACTTACACGTGCCCCATTCATCTTGAGGTAACAAAACACGATCCGGGAAAATGCCCCAAATGTGGTAAGAAATTAAACCTGACTCCCAAAGAGCAAATGAAAGCTGAAGTTGTAAAGTTATATACATGCCCTATGCATCCGGAAGTGGCACTTGACAAAGAAGGCAATTGCCCTAAGTGCGGAAAAGCACTGGTTGAAAAGAAAACCAACGAATAGCTGTAAATTAGAATTCACTCTACGATCCAACTTTTAAAAGTGAAACGTCTTATTCTCGCTATATCATCCCTTTTTTATTTATCTACCGCAATCGGAGCGAACATTCATTTTCATTATTGCATGGGTGAGTTAGCGGGTTGGGAGGTCGGTCATAGCCGGGATAAAGAATGTAACAAATGTGGAATGGAGACAAATGCAGCAAAGGAAAGCGGTTGTTGCAAAGATGAATTCAAACACATTAAACTGGCGGTCGACCAAAAGTCACCTGATATCGCAATATATCAATTCCACTTAGTGGAGAGTGGGTCATTGCAGCCAGGTATGGCATCCCTTATCTATTGGGAACTGCAGCCAATTTATTCTTCCCTCGCGGCGCCCCCCCCGCTGCGAACCAGTTGCATCGCAACCTACCTTCGCAACTGCAATTTTCGTATTTGATTTTCTTCTTATAGCCTCCCAGGCAGCCTGTCGCTATAACTTAAAAGTGAAATATTTTAAAATTTCAAATCTGCGCTTACATGCTATTCCAATTGCTTAAGCAAGCATTCAGCTGATGCGATATAACTGAAAATAAAAATCAAGTGATCAATAAGTTTATAGAATTCGGTTTACGGAACCGCCTTATTATATTGCTGATCGCCGCGGGTATCACGGTTTATGGCATCTATGCCGTAAAAACAACTCCCGTGGATGCTATCCCTGATCTTTCGGAAAACCAGGTGATCATTTTTACTGAATGGATGGGAAGAGGTCCACAGATTATGGAAGACCAAATCACTTATCCGCTGGTAAGTAACCTCCAGGGTATTCCCAGAGTAAAGAACATCAGAGCCAACAGTATGTTCGGGATGAGTTTTGTCTTTGTAATTTTTGATGATGATGCCGATATCTATTGGGCGAGGACAAGAGTGCTGGAACGGTTGAACTATGCTCAAAGACTACTACCAGAGGGTGTTGTTCCTACATTGGGGCCCGATGGCACTGGCCTGGGACATGTGTTTTGGTATACATTAAACGCCCCGGGCTATGACCTTGGAGAGCTGAGGGCCCTGCAGGATTGGTATGTCAGGTTTGCCCTGCAAACAGTTGAGGGTGTCAGCGAGGTAGCATCATTTGGCGGGTTCCAGAAGCAATACCAGGTTGTAGTCGATCCACTTAAACTTCAGTACTACAATCTTCCCTTAATGGATGTTGTAAATAATATCCGCCAAAATAACAATGATGTGGGCGGAAGTAAGTTTGAGCAATCAGATATCGGGTACATCGTGCGTGGTATCGGCTACATTAAAGATATCCGGCAAATTGAAGAAATACCCGTTTCAAATTTGAATGGAATTCCCGTAAGAATAAAAGATATAGGCGCGGTGCAAATGGGTGGTGAACTGAGGTTGGGGATTGTTGAAGAAAATGGCGAAGGGGAAAAAGTGGGTGGCATAGTCGTGATGCGATATGGAGAAAATGCGCAGGAAGTCATTGAAAGGATCAAGACTAAACTGCCCGATGTAGAAAAAGGGTTACCGCCCGGAGTAAAGTTCAAGGTTGCTTATGACCGGTCAGATTTAATTGAAGCTACGATTGCCACACTCAAGAATGCTGTTATTGAAGAGATCATCGTCGTCTCTTTGGTGCTTTTTATTTTCCTTTTGCACATACGCAGTGCATTAGTGGTTGTTATTACAATTCCTTTATCGGTGCTGATAGCTTTTATCATGATGAAATGGTTTGACATTACCTCCAACATCATGTCGCTTGCCGGCGTGGCTATTGCCGTAGGCGACCTGGTAGATGCGGGAATTGTGATGGTGGAAAATGCCATGAAATCTATAAGCGGAGAAATAGAAGATTAATATGCTAACAAAACAAGAACGGGAAAGAAAAATTGAGGGCTCCTCTAAGATGATAGCAAAAGCAGTTGTCAGTTCTATACTGATAACGCTGGTCTCTTTCAGTCCCATCCTGTTTTTAACAGGCCAGGAGCATAAACTATTTTCTCCATTAGTATGGACAAAAACATTTGCGATGATTGGTTCAGCATTTGTAGCTGTGTTTGTTGTTCCCGTATTGATGGTGTTATTGCTTAAAGGAAGGGTCAGGCCGGAAAAAGAACATCCGGTCTCCCGGTTTTTTATATATCTCTATTCGCCGGTTATTCGCTGGTGTTTAAAATGGAAGAAAACAACTATTGTCATTTCTTTGGCGCTGGTTTTATTAAGCATCCCGTTGGTGATGAGATTAGGACGTGAGTTCATGCCTCCCCTCGATGAAGGATCTTTATTGTTCATGCCGGTCACCATGCCTGATGTTTCCAACTCGGAGATAAAAAGAATCATGCAGGTGCAGGACAAATTGATGCTGAATGTTCCGGAGGTAAAGAATGTTTTGGGAAAAGCCGGGAGAGCCAGCACGGCAACGGATAACGCTCCTATCAGCATGATTGAAACAATTATCCTATTGAAGCCGCAGTCGGAATGGCGCAAAGGCATTTCAAAAAATGATATCATAAATGAACTCAACGCAAAGCTGCAAATCCCGGGCGTTATCAATGGATGGACACAACCTATTATTAACCGCATCAATATGCTTTCAACGGGCATACGTACTGATGTGGGTGTTAAGATTTATGGACAGAGCCTTGATACGATTAATCGCCTGGCCCAGGAATTCAAAAAGGTATTACAGGGTACAAAAGGTGTTGCTGACTTATATGTAGAGCCTATTACAGGTGGTAAATACATTGATATCCGGATCAAACGGGAAGAGCTAGGCAGGTATGGTCTTTCCATCGATGATGTGAATATGTTTATTGAAACAGCCCTGGGCGGTGCGAGGATAGTTCAAACCGTAGAAGGCAGACGCAGGTTTAGTGTAAGCGTAAGGATGGGGCAGGAATTCAGGAATACTGTTGAGAAGCTGGAGCAACTTCCGATAGTGACGATGAATAGCGGACCTGTTCCATTAAGTGCCATAGCAGATGTAGTGATTGAAGAAGGCCCGCCCATGATCAGTTCTGAAAACGCTATGCTTCGCGGTACACTATTATTCAATGTACGGGACCGGGATCTGGGGAGTACGGTGGATGAAGCAAAGCAAAAGTTAGAAACAGCGGTTAAAAACCTGCCAAAAGGCTATTTCCTGGATTGGAGCGGACAATATGAGAGCCAGGTAAGAGCGGAAAGACGATTGATGGTCATTCTTCCGATCGTGTTGCTGATCATTACCATCATTCTGTATTTCACTTTTCACACAATACGGGAAGTACTCATCGTACTATCAAGCATTCCGGTGGCATTGGTAGGCGGAGCATACTCCCTCTATTTTTTCGATGTAAACTTTTCAGTTGCCGTGGCCGTGGGATTTATAGCCCTTTTTGGAATTGCAGTAGAAACCGGCGTGTTGATGCTGGTCTATATGAATAACTCTCTATTTAAAAAAGTGCGTAAAGCAAAAGGGGAGGGCAAAGTAATAAATAAGACTGTTGTGGAAGATGCTGTGTTTGATGGAGCCGTACTTCGGGTGCGTCCAAAGCTAATGACGGTAATTGTGGATATCCTTGGATTAATGCCTGTATTATTGGCTACCGGAACGGGAAGTGATGTAATGAAGCCAATTACCATTCCATTTGTTTTTGGATTAATCACATCCACTTTATTTGTCCTGATTGTTCTCCCGGTTCTTTATGCAATTGTAAGAGAGTATGAACTAAAAAAATATGGAAAACTCCAAATAAATGAGATGGCCAATGACTAACCTTCAATATACAAGAATAAGATATATGCTAAAGCTTGTTTGCACTTTAGCTGTGCTTGTCAGCAATTCTGCAATTTATTCTCAGCAGCTATATAGCATCACGCAAATTATGGACAGCATTGAGACTTCGAATCCCATCGGCAAAATGTATGATGCGGATATACGGTCTATGGACGAAGCCGCACGAGGCGCAAAGAGTTGGATGCCTCCTGAAGTTGGCGCGGGTTTCTTTATGACACCTTACAACGCACAACGATGGAAAAAAATGAGTGACATGGAACCCGGCATGGGTTCATTTATGTTATCATTTCAGCAGATGTTTCCCAACCGGAGAAAATTAAATGCAGATGCTTCCTATATGCAAAGCATGTCAGGAGCTACCAGGGAACAAAAGAAAACGGCATTAAATGAAATATATGCCCAGGCAAAGAAGGCCTATTTCGCCTGGGTGGTAATTGAAAAGAAAATCGTGGTATTGAACGAAAACGAAAAAATATTGGAGTTCATGATCAAAAACGCTGAAATCCGTTACAAAAACGGGCTGGAAAAGATCAATGCCTATTATAAGGCGAAGGCCGCACTGGGGAATGTACAACGCATGAAGTTAATGTTGGAAAATGAGATCACGCAGAATAGAATTGTTTTGAATACGCTCATGAACCGGGATAAAAATATAACGTTTGCCATCGATACAATGGTGGCCATTAAAGATTTCTCAGGTTATGATTTTGACAGTACGCTATTCGCTTCGGCCAGGACCGATATCAGGGCGATTGACAAAGAGATTCTTACCAACAGGTTTAAACAAGATGCCGAAAGACTAAATCTTAAACCGCAATTGGGGATCCGCTTCGAACACATGATAGGTTTTGGCGCTCAACCACAGCAGTTCACCGCGATGGCAATGGTAAGACTGCCTTTTGTATCCTGGGCCTCAAGAATGGCAAAAGCCAATATTGAAAGTTACAAGTGGCGCACCGAAGCCTTGTATAATCAAAAGCAAATGATCATTAATGAAGCAACAGGAATGGCAACGGGAATGCGCACAGAAATAGAAACCAGCAAGAGGCAGATCACCCTCTATGAGAATAATATTATTCCTGCACTGCGAAATAATTATAAAACCATGCTTTTGGCATACGAGCAGAATACGGAAGAACTTTTTATGCTGTATGACGCCTGGGAAACATTGAACATGACACAGAACGAGTATTTGGATCAATTGCGACAGTTGCTCGACCTGCAGGTAGAATTAGAACGAATACTTCAAATAAGGGATTAAAATGTTTAAACATACCAGATATAGAATACTGACACTTATTTGTCTTGTCATCGTTTTTGTTGGTTGCAATAACCAGGAGAAAGACGCACATACCAATCACCTGGAAAAGAAACTGCCCGTTTACACCTGTCCAATGCATCCGGAGATCATCCGGAATGCCCCGGGGACCTGCCCGGTATGCGGCATGGATCTCGTGAAAAAAGAAGAAGAGGTGGAAGTCATTCAGAACATCGAATTAAATGATTTGCTCCAGCCCACCAATGCATTTGTCATTTCTTCAATCCCTGTAACTGCAATAAAGCAAAGTCAAGAAAATATTGAGCTGGACGTTTTAGGCAATGTTGTTTATGATACCCGCCAAATCGGAACGATTGCCTCCAGGGTAAGCGGGCGGATTGAAAAGCTATATGTAAAATATAAATATCAGCGGGTTCAAAAGGGGCAGAAAGTAATGGAAATCTATAGCCCCGAATTGGCAACTGCCCAGCAGAATTTGCTATTCCTGCTTAAAAACGATCCGGCTAACACTTCTTTAATCAATGCAGCCAGGGACAGGTTAGCATTGCTTGGTTTCAGTAAGCAACAAATCAATCACATCGTTTCCTCAAAGCAAATCGTGTACTCAGTGTCCATTTACAGCAACTATTCGGGTTTTGCTACGGATTTCACCAGCAAGAGTGCAATAGCAAAAGACATGAACCCCATGGCTAGTCCGGCGCAGGAACTAAGTATAAAAGAAGGGATGTATTTGCAAAAAGGGCAGGGGGCATTTTCTGTTTATAATGCTGATAAAGTATGGATATTACTCAATCTTTACCCGGAGCAACAGGCATTGATCACGGTCGGCAACGCAGTACATATTGTGCCGGAAACAGCACCACAGCATGGCTTCCGGTCAAAAATTACATACATAGAACCCGTCTTTCGTGAAGGCAGTAAAACCCTGGCTGCAAGAGTTTATTTTGATAATTCAAAATTGCATTTACCTGTCGGCAGTCGTGTTCGGGCGACCATTTTCGGAAACACAAAAGACGCTGTGTGGTTGCCCGGCGAAGCCGTTTTGTCCTTGGGAAAAAACAAAATTGTGTTTGTAAAGGAATCGGGTGGCTTTAGGGCAAAACAGATCAGCACCGGGCTCGCGATGAACAATTCCATCCAGGTAATAAATGGTCTTTCTGCGACAGATAGTGTTGCTGCCAATGTCCATTACCTGGTAGATAACGAGGCTTTTATTTCAATAAAATAGTTATGCGGATAATTTTTATAGTCATAGCATTTTCCGTTCTGTTTGCAGCATGCAAAAACAAAAAAATTGCCGCGGACCCCGACGTTTATTACACCTGTTCAATGGACCCGCAGGTAATTTCTGATAGGCCTGGCAAATGTCCGATTTGTAAAATGGAGCTTACCGCCGTCAAAAAAAATTCGGTTAAGCAAACAGACGATTTACAATTAAGTGATCAGCAAATTCAATTGGGAAATATCCAAACGGACACCATTGCATCGGCCAATATGGGGGACGATATTGTTCTGTTGGGAACCTTGAATCTGAACGGAATGAAAACAAGTTCCGTAAGTGCCAGAACAATGGGTCGGGTGGAAAAATTATATGTAAAGAATGTGGGTGATTATGTTGCTAAGGGTAGTCCGCTTTATGAACTGTACAGCGAAGAGTTAAACAATGCGAAGCAGGAGTATATACTTGCCCTGCAAAGAAGAAAGCTATTTACCGAACAATCAGTTATAGATTTTGAAACTATTATCCAGGCTGCAAGAAATAAACTACGGCTTTGGGGAATGTCGGAACAGCAGGTAAAAGATTTAGAAAATCAACAACAATCGGCTGCAACAACTACCTTTTATAGCAGCGAAAGCGGTTATGTAACAGCTGTGGATATTACTGAAGGAAGCTATATTATGGAAGGGGGAACAATCATTCAGCTTGCCGATCTTTCGACATTATGGGCGGAAGCGCAGGTATATGCAACACAACATTCGCAAATACCAAGGGGCGGCAAGGCAACGGTTCAGATTCCCGATGCCGGAGTGGAGTTGACCGGCAAAATAGAGTTTGCAAATCCTGAAATATCTCCCGACTCAAGGATTAACCTCGTACGAATCACGGTTCCCAACCAGGGGAATAAATTAAAACCCGGTATGCCAGTCTATGTTCGTGTCAATACTTCCAATAAATATGGCTTAAGCTTACCGACAGATGCTGTTATCAGGGAGCGTAAGGGTGCGACAGTATGGCTAAAGACAGGTGATAACACGTTTCGAAGTCAAATGGTGACTACTGGTATTGAAAGCGATGGTATAGTTGAAATCACGCAGGGATTAAAGCAAGGTGATATCGTGGTAGTAAGCGGGGCTTATTTATTACATAGTGAATTTATTTTTAAACGTGGCACGGACCCAATGGCGGGACATAGCCATTAACAACCATGTTCTTTCTTTTATGAGATACATAAATGATATAGATCTTTCGCCCAAACCGGGTAAAACGTACTGCCTACTTTAAAAAATGATTCATGAAAAAAAATCAAACAGGTATATCGATCACAAAAGCTTCCGGTGAGATAGCGCCTTTCTCCCCGGTGAAGCTGCAGCGTTCACTGCTTCGTTCAGGAGCTTCAGATGAGCAGGTTCAACATATTCTCCAAAAAATTGAAGGCTGGCTATATCCCGGTATTTCCACTAAAAAGATTTATCAATATGCTTTCAAACTTTTACGAAAACAATCAAAGCCGTTGGCAGCCCGCTATAAACTGAAGAAAGCGATTATGGAACTAGGGCCATCGGGATTCCCCTTTGAAAAATATATAGCGGCTATTTTAGCGCAACAGGGTTATCAAACAAAAACTGGCATCACCCTGGAAGGAAATTGCGTAAAACATGAGGTGGATATAATTGCTGAAATGGGCAGTCATCACTTTATGATCGAATGCAAATATCATAACCGGTCAGGAATGATTTGCGATGTGAAAATCCCCCTTTATATCCATTCCCGCTTTAAAGACGTAGAAGCAAGCTGGGTAAAATTGCCGGGGCATGAAATGAAGTTTCACCAGGGATGGGTGGTTACCAATACAAGATTTACAACTGATGCCATTCAATACGGCACCTGTATAGGACTGCACCTGTTGGGATGGAATTATCCGCAAAAAAACAGTTTGAATGAACAAATTGAGCGGTTGGGATTATACCCGCTGACCTGCCTTACCACCCTGTCAAAAAAAGAGAAGCAAAATCTTCTCGAAAAAAACATTGTCTTATGCCGGGAGATAGGTGAAAACCCCGTTCTGCTAAAACAGGCAGGCGTGAGCGAAAAAAGTATTACAGGCATACTGGAGGAAGCAGAGCAGCTATGCCGTAAAATGTTGAGCCATGAAGCACATTCCTAACGATTTCATATTTCATGCTACAACAATAGAGGAAGCAGCCGTATTACTTAATAGCAATATAGAACATGGTTTAACCATCGGAAATGCGAATGAACGCCTTGAGCAGTTTGGCAGAAATGCAATTACTGAAACTAAATCTATTACCCCATTTCAAATACTTGTCAATCAATTCAAGAATCCTATTGTTTTTTTACTATTGTTTGCCGCGGGGATGTCCTTCTGGTTTAAGGACCTTTTAGACGCTATTGCCATTTTACTCGTTGTCCTTATCAACGCTGTCATAGGGTTCTACATGGAGTTTAGAGCCAGACAATCTATGCTCGCATTAAAAAGGCTTTCCTCCGTTCCCGCAAAAGTGCTGCGGGACGGAAAGCTATGTGAGATTAATTCGGAAGAGATAGTACCGGGAGATGTGACCTTCGTTGAAGCTGGCGATGTAATCCCGGCTGATGGCAAAATAATCCGTTACACGCAATTGCTGATTGATGAATCCGCCTTAACAGGCGAATCAGTACCAGCGGAAAAAAAAATGACTGTTCTCCCCGCGCCCACTATTCTTGGAGATCGTGTTAATATGATCTTTAAAGGCACCTATGTTGCAAAAGGCAATTGTTTCGGTCTTATTTGTTCAACAGGTATGCAAACGGAATTAGGCAAGATTGCAACCCTTGTTCATTCGTCGGAGCAGGCAGCAACACCACTTGAAAAAAAACTGGAACATTTCAGTAAGAAGCTCATCAATATCACGATAGGCTTAGTCGTAGCGATCCTTTTAGCTGGTTTGCTTAATGGACAGCAAGTCATTGAAATGCTGGAAACCGCTATTGCGCTGGCTGTAGCCGCCATTCCGGAAGGCTTGCCTGTTGTAGCGACGATGGCTTTAGCGCAAGGAATGCTAAAAATGGCCCGCTACAATGTAATCGTCAAAAAACTCTCTGCAGTAGAAACACTAGGCGGTACCAATGTAATCTGCACGGATAAAACCGGGACGCTTACACAGAACAAAATGGAAGTGGTATTTGTTACCGGTCCTTCCCTAACATGGAAAAAGGATAACACTTTCATAGGAACTAAAGAGCAGCTGGGGTTAATTGCAAAATGCAGTATTTTATGTAACACAGCCGATATTCAGGTGACAACTAAAGAAGTCAAAGAAATTGGCGATCCCCTGGAAATTGCCCTGCTGAAATTTGCTATCAAAACTGGTGAAGATATTCACAGGCTTCGTAAAGACTATGCAAAAAAAAAGGAAGAGCCGTTTTCGAGTGAAACTAAAATCATGGCCACCCTTCATGAATCGGAATCCCAACTTTATGTATTTGCAAAAGGAGCAGCAGAAGAGCTATTGGTAAAATGTTCCCATGTTCACGATGGCAACATAGCTGTGTTTGATGCGGAAAAAAAGAGTAACTGGATGATGAAAGCAGAAGAGCTCTCTTCTTCTGGCCAGCGTATCATCGCAATGGCATACAGGAAATTTAACAGTATACCGCACTCTTTAACCAGTGACCTCGTTTTCCTCGGCCTTGTCGGAATGATTGATCCTCCCCGGCCTGAAGTATTATCAGCTATCTCCGACTGTAAAAAGGCCGGTATAAAAGTTGTGATGATCACCGGCGATCATCCAGCCACGGCACACTATATCGGCAATCAGTTAGGAATCTCTGCTATTGGAGAAGTGCCGGTCAACGGGAAAGAAATGAAGGAATATGAAGCGCTTACAGAAGAGGAAAAGCAACGCTGGATCAATACATCCATATTTGCCCGTGTTAATCCCAAACAAAAACTCGACCTGGTAAAAGTATTCCAGGAGAAAAATTATATAGTGGGAATGACGGGTGACGGTGTGAATGATGCGCCTGCTCTTAAAAAATCTGACATCGGTATAGCGATGGGCCAAAGAGGTACACAGGTAGCGCAGGAAGTAGCAGATATGGTATTAAAGGACGATTCATTTTCTTCGATTGTCGTAGCCATACGCCAGGGAAGGGTCATCTTCGAGAATATTAAAAAGTTTGTTACATTCCTGCTTTCCTGCAATCTGAGCGAGTTGTTTGTAATTGCCGTTGCTGCGGTTATGAACCTCCATTTTCAGTTGTTACCCTTGCAAATTCTGTTCATCAATTTAATCACGGATGTATTACCTGCGCTTGCCCTTGGTGTTACAAAAGGAGGAGCAGGTATTATGAAACTTGTTCCACGTAAATCCTCGGAGCCTATCATTAATAAGAATCGATGGAAACTGATTTTCTTTTATTCATTCAGCATTGCACTGACCAGCATAGGGGCTGTTTTATTTAATCACGGGGTATTCCACAGCAGCGAGCCATGGGACTCTATTATGTGCAATAATATACTGTTCTTTACGCTAATTATTTCCCAGCTTCTTCATGTACTCAATATGGGGAACGGAGCGTTTTTTAACAATGAAGTCATTAAAAATAAATACGTGTGGTATTCGATCGCCGGAAGCCTTTTCGTTCTTTTGGGTATTATTCAAATAACTTTTGTAAGGCATGCATTGAACATCATCCCAATGACAATGCGGGAATGGCTTATTATTCTTACTGCTTCTTTTGCATCTATGCTAATCATTCAGGTAATCAAATCTTTTCAGTTATTTGCAAAAAGCCAACCTTACAATACTACGTCTCATGAAAAATAATACTATTCACAGAAAGCAAACTAACTGGTATGTGATTACCGGCGGACCTGGTTCCGGCAAGACAACTACCATAAATATTCTAACGGCAAGGGGTTATAAGACAACAATAGAGCATGCCCGGCATTATATAGACACGCAACGTCAGAAAGGAAGAACGGTTGAGGAAACAAGAAAAAACCAGGAAGAATTTCAAATGGGGGTTCTTGAGATGCAGATTGAACAGGAAGCAAGTCTGTCCCCTGACGATATCGTTTTTTTGGACAGGGCAATTCCGGATGCGCTTGCTTATTATTATTTTTTGAACCTGCCTCCTAATCAAAAATTAATTGACGCTATAAATATATACAGGTATAAAAAAATATTCATTCTTGATTTTCTTCCATTGGTCCGGGATTACGCCAGGAGAGAGGATGAAAAGGCACAGAAAAAAATCCATGAATTGCTGATTGAAGTATATACTTCCCTGAATGTTCCTGTTCTTCATGTCCCCATTTTGCCACCGGATGAACGGGTAGATTATATTTTAGAGAACTTATAAGAATCGAAAAAACAAATATGACTGATGACATAAATTACTTTAGGATTGCGCAATCTGCTTCTGCTCTGGCGCCGGAATACCGGACTTTGGTCCTGGGGTGATGAAGATCATAAGATCTGTTGTTGCCCGTCATCTTGTTTTTAATATCTCTCCAATAGATTTGAAATTCAAAGCAAAAGCATATGAAAAAGATTCTATTGGCATTTGATGGAAGCAATTTTTCAAAAGGAGTTCTTGATTATACAAGGGTCCTAAATGAAAAAAATCCGATTTTGCTTATCGGTGCTTTTTTACCACAGGTTAATTATGTCAGTTTGTTCAGCAATTCAGCCAGCGGTATGGGCGGACCGTGGGTAGCCCCCTCTTTTGAAGGAGAAAACGCTGAAGCCATTCAAAAGAACATTGAACATTTTGAGTCTTTTTGCAGCCGAAACCAAATTGAGTTCAGAGTGCATAAAGATTTCAATGATTTCGCTTTGCCGGAATTAAAAAAAGAAACCAGGTTTGCTGATTTGCTGGTAATCAGCAGCGAAACGTTTTATGGAAATATCGAAACAATAGAACCTGACATTTATCTGAAAGAAGTATTATATAATTTAGAATGCCCGGTTGTACTCACTCCTGAAAACTTCGAGTTTCCAACCTGTAATATACTGGCCTACGATGGAAGTGAATCTTCTGTTTACGCTATTAAACAATTTGCCTATCTATTTCCTGAGCTGATTGATAATAAAACGATATTAATTTATGCGAAAGAAAAGGGAGGTGAAGAATTTCCTGATGAAGCAAACATTGAGGAACTGGCTGCCCGACATTTTAGCGATCTTACATTAACGAGGCTGGAATCAGATCCAGAAAAGTATTTTAATACCTGGCTTATGGAGCACGGGAACTCTATTTTGGTAAGTGGGGCATTTGGACGTTCAGGAATATCAAGGTTATTCCATAAGAGTTTTGTCTCAGGAATAATTAGTGATCATAAGATACCTGTTTTTATTGCCCACAAATAATATTTAATAGTTGCAATAATTTTTTCGAGCCAGCCTGATAACGTTAAGTACAAGGCATCCTTTATGAAACCATTTGTTTTGCTTATACCAAATCCGGGCAAGGCTTTTTTCCCGGAAATATCTATTCGATAAAGCACCTGTAATTTTTAATATACCTGCAATGCATGCGGTAGTGAAATAGGACTTTAATATCTCTCTTTACCAGTGAGGGGAGAAGCAAACACCCGACAAATCCGGAAAATGGCAAGCCGGTGAAATTGTAGTTATTAGATTAACCAGTTCGGATTGATACCGATAACAATGTTTGATCGAAGTAGAAAAAAATAACAATCCCAATTTATTATTGCTAACGGTGGTTAATCATCGGGAGTTCCGTTGGTCACTCATGGGCAGTTAGCAAAGTTTGCCAAAAAAAAATATATTGTTGATATACCTGGTGAAGCATAAAGAAGACAGTTGATGAGGGCTTATTTATTTAATGAGGGGGGTAATAATAAAGTGAGCTATATCAACAGGCCCGATGATCATTATCATGTTGAAATAGTGTCTTTGAAACGATATTTATAACAAACTTGAGTTATGAATCAGGCATACTTGCATTTATTGGTAGCTCACCTGCCGGTTTTCGGTTCCATAGCAGGTGCGTTTGTTTTGGCCTACGGGCTTTGGACCAAAAGTAATCATACAAAAATTGCTGCTTACACACTTTTGATAATTTCCTCTATTGGCGCAGGTATTTCATACCTGACCGGCGAAGCTGCCGAAGAGACAGTTGAGAAAATTCAAGGCATATCAAAAACTGCGATAGATCAGCATGAGGATTTTGCGGTCGTAGTGTTGGTCGCTTTAATTATACTGGGTGTTATTTCCCTGATTGGGCTTATCTTAACTTTGCGGAAGACTTCATGGATAAGATTTGTAGCATTAAGTACCCTGGTTATCTCACTTGTTAGTTTTGCTTTGGTAGCGAGGCTGGCATATTTAGGCGGGAAAATAAGACATACTGAATTTTACTCCGATAAGGCTTTGATACAGGGTGGAGAAAACAAAGCTGATGACTAAATTGGTTCAGACACCAGCACAGAAAAGGTTGATAGATTGGGTCCGGAGAGAATCTTTGAAGACAAATCATACAAATGGAGGATACAAGAAAGGGACTATGTAAATTTATACATGGTATTCCAAAACTTCAATTGTAGAAGCAATATGGCAGTAACGGAAAACCTGAAACTGTTTTTAATCGAAGCCGGTGACATCTCCCGCTTTACCACTCGTTTTTTTAAACAATGGTTTAAACCCCGCTATGAAATAGCAGAATTTATCAGGCAATGTTTTGTTATAGGTTATAAATCATTTCCACTTGTAGGGCTAACGGCCTTTATTATGGGCCTTGTATTAACGATGCAGTTGCGGCCATCGATGGAGGATTATGGAGTAGAATTTCAACTTCCGGCAATTGTAGGTATTGCGATTGTCAGGGAAATAGGGCCGGTTATAACGGCTTTAATTTTTGCCGGGAAAATCGGTAGCAGCATTGGCGCTGAACTTGGCTCCATGAAGGTAACCGAACAGATAGATGCAATGGAAGTGAGTGGTACCAACCCTTTTAAATACCTGGTAGTAACAAGAGTGTTGGCTGCTACCTTAATGCTTCCTGTGCTTATATTGTTGGGTGATGCTATTTCTTTGTATGGTTCCTGGCTCGGTGTGAATATCCGTGGAAATACCAGCTTTAATTTATTCTGGACTCAGGTATTCGATAATCTTTCATTTAATGATGTAATACCTGCCTTTGTCAAAAGTTTCTTTTTCGGTTTTGCTGTAGGTATTATCGGGTGTTATAAAGGATATAACAGCAGCAAGGGTACTGAGGGCGTAGGCCGTTCAGCAAATTCAGCTGTTGTCGTATCATCTATTATGATCTTTGTTATTGACTTACTGGCTGTGCAGATTGCCGATGTGCTGGGCTTTACTTAAACAAAAATGATCGCCGCAATAAAACAGGAAGTAAATACCGATAAGCTGTCGATGACGGAGCAGGTGTTGGTGATTCGTCATCTTTACAAGTCTTTTGGCAGTAATCATGTATTGGTTGATTTTAATCTCGAACTAAAAAAGGGGGAAAGTGTGGTGGTGTTGGGAAAATCCGGTTCAGGTAAATCAGTATTGATAAAATGCATAATCGGTTTACTACAGCCTGATAAAGGCAGCATTGAAATGTTTGGGAAAAATATACCGGAAATAAAAAATGAGGAATTAGATAAGATAAGGGCTAAAGTTGGTTTTTTATTTCAGAGCAATGCCTTGTATGATTCCATGACAGTAAGGGAAAATCTTGAATTTCCGCTACGCCGCCACTGGATAAAGGTTTCACAGGAAGAAGTAAATAAAATGGTACTGCAGGCTCTGGAGGACGTTGGCCTGGCACATACCATCAATATGATGCCGGCAGAATTATCCGGTGGCATGCGGAAAAGGATCGCATTGGCCCGTACTTTGATTTTAAAACCTGAGATCATTTTATATGATGAACCGACAACAGGTCTTGACCCGATAACAGCTAAAGAAATTATTGAACTGATGATGGAGATACAGGAAAAATATAACACCACATCGCTTATCATTTCCCATGATATGAACTGTGTTCGTACGGCAGGCGACAGGGTAGTGATATTGGTGGATGGCAGGTGTTATGCCAATGGCACCTATGAAGAATTGATACAAAACACGGATGCTAAAGTGAAACAATTTTTTGAATAAACTAAACTTATGGCAAAACGGGTTATTAGCAACATAAAATTAGGAGCGTTCGTATTAGGCGGACTATTATTCCTGGTTTTATTGCTATACATGATCGGGAAAAACAGGAATTTGTTTGGATCAACGTATATTTTAAAAGCAAGATTTGAAAATGTACAGGGACTTGTAGCGGGAAACAATATTCGTTTTTCCGGTATTCAGGCAGGTACGGTTAAAAGAATTAAAATTCTGAGTGACACTGTTATTGAAGTGACGATGATCATTGATACAAAAATGAAACCTATTATCAGGAAAAATGCAATTGCCTCTATAGGAACTGACGGCCTGGTAGGCAATAAAGTAGTGAATATTGTTCCGGCCGGGGAGCCCGGTCCATTAGCGGAAGAAGGCGATATACTGGCCTCAAAAAAAGCGGTGAATACCGATGAGATGCTGCAAACTCTCTATAAAACCAATAATGATATAGCTGTTATTGCAGACAATTTAAAAACCACGGTGCGGCAAATTAACAATAGCAGTGCCCTGTGGGCTTTGCTCAATGATAAATCAATACCGCAGGATCTGAGAATTTCACTTGCCAATATACGCCAGGCAACGGGCAAAGCCGGTAATATGGCAGATAACCTGCATGCCATTATAATGGATGTAAAAAATGGTAAAGGTTCAGTTGGTACTATTTTAACTGATACATCTTTTGCACATAACCTGAATGAAGCGATTATGAAAATAAAAGATGTGGGAGAGGAGGCTGATTCCCTGGCCAATGAAATAAGTAAAGTGGTAGCGGAAATTCGACAGGATATAAATAATGGAAAAGGCACAGTAAACGCATTATTTAAAGATTCTGCAATGGCGATGAAATTAAACGCCAGCCTTGATAACATTCAAAAAGGAACGGATGGCTTTAACCAGAATATGAAAGCATTAAAACATAATTTTCTGTTGCGGGGTTATTTCAGAAAGCAGGAAAAGCAAAAACGTAAGGAGGAAGCAAAAAGCACAGTAAAGGACAATTAATATCGGCCCCCAAAGGGGGAATATCATACCACTTTAATCCGCACCAAAATAGAATGCCAGCCCACTTTATCTTGTCTTGATACTACATCAGGCACTGACAATTGACCTATTACAGCTATTGACTTTTCAAACTAAAATTTAGCCTTATTCTTTAGATCTGTTTAGTTGTTTCAAATACCAGGTATGTCATGATTTTTGGGCACTGATACAGCGGTGAGTTATTAGCCTTGCCGGTATATTAAGAAGACGGCGTTCCTATCTTTTTTATTCTGATAATTTGGAATACCAGGTAAAAAATAGTTACCCACACCCCAATTATTATTGAATTCGCCATGAATAATAACCAAAGGGGCGTTCTGAACCTGGTTGCCCATAGTGCTCGCTGATCAAAGAAATTACTACCGGGTTTAACAACTACACCCCAGGGAACTGTTTTTTCGATCATCAGGTTTCCATATTGGTCATTGTCTTCGACTTTAGCTATCAATACAATATTTCCTTTTTGATCTCCCGGGAGACTGTCTCTTTTGAAATCAACCTTGATGCTGCCACTGGAATCTGTTGTAAAAGTGGCATCCTCATTGGCAGATAATATGCCACCAAGGCGATGAACACCGACTCTCATTTCCACTTCATTAGCCGGTAGCCATTCCCCATTCTCATACTTTTGAACCTGCACTATTATACTCCGGCCTTCTTCTTCCGAAGCTGTATCAATCAAGATTTTTGCTTTGGCAATTTCTAATTCAGTTATATCTTCTTTTCCTGCAGGAACAGCTATAAATTTATGCAAGGGGGTTTCTTCCCATATAGTTTTTAAATAAACTGGCAGAAAGGTTTTTGCTTTACCGTTTTTATCCGTTTTCACTTCCGCTATCAAATTCTCAGTTTTGTTACTGTCAAGGTATATCTGAAATACTTTATCTTTCAACGGCTCTATCTTCTTGCCGGTTTTCAATAAATTTTCGAGTAGAAGGTACTGTACACTATTGTTATCATTGAAATATTTCAACTTGACCAGTTCTTTGGCAACTACAGAATCTTCCTGTGCTGCAACTTTGCCGGCCATCATGAAACATAGGAATGGTAATAGGAGCAAAATGTATTTATTTCTTTTCATCTTTTTCATTTGAAATCTTTTAAGTCTTTTGTCAAATGAACCCCTTAACCAGGTTCATCACGCTATTTCTACCGGTCGCTGAGCACCTGAATCATTGCTTATCTCTTCTTGTTTGCCCGTCACTTCTGCATGTTGTTCGGTTATCGTTTCCTGAATGGGAATGATCGGATAAATTCTTACAAGAAAAGTAATGACTAATAATGCCCCTGCCAGGGAACCAATGGTAATAGCCCACTCTTCCCAACTGGGGAAATAATGATGATAACTGGCCGGAACATCCTGTATAGGTAAGAAGGGATGCAACAAGGTAGGTGTTACAATCAGGTAGCGTTTAAACCATGCACCCACTACTATCATGATACCTGCTATAAACATTGGTAACGGCTTTCTTCCTTTTCTGAATAATAGCATAATAACAGGGATGATCATACCCACCGCGATGGTAATCCAAAACATTGCTGCATACTCACCTGTAAACAGTCCGGCTAAATGCGTTTCTTCCGATTTTTTCATTTTGAAGGCCGGAACGATGTATTCATTAATATTGAAATACAAGTAAAGAAGAGAGAGCATAACCACAATTCTTCCCATTTTCTCAAAATGCATTTCTGTAATATATTTTTCCAGGCGGTAGTTTCTCCTGAATACATACATCGCTACTACCACCCCACCAGCTCCCACCAGGAACGCTCCTGAAATAAAGTAGGCGCCGAAGTTAGTGCTGTCCCAACCAACACGGTAGGTAGTTGCAAACAACCAGGAAGTAACGGTGTGAATACTAAAAGCAACCGGTATGATGGCTATGCAAAGTATAGTAATGGCCCGCTCACTTATTTTAAACTGCTGATCAGTTCCTTTCCAAAATGAGCCCTGGAAGCGGTATAATCTATTCAGGGCCTTACTGGATTTTTCTTTGAATTTGATCAGTATTTTAAGATCAGGTAATAACGGGAAATACAACAATAATAAACTAATGACGAAATACGTGCTGATAACTACTACATCCCACATGATGGGCGATTGAATACGACCATGTATAAACAGGTTTAGCATTCTTTCCGGACGACCCATATCTACAATGATGATAAGGGATGCGAATATAATTGCTGAAACGGCAATGATCTCCGCGATTCTTGTCAGTGGTGTAGCCCATTTTACATTCGCGAGGCGGAAGATGGCCGTGATCAGTGATCCTACCAAACTAATGGCTACAAAGAATACAAAGTTGGAAATATAGATTCCCCAGGAAACGTAATCGCCCATATTGGTTACTGCAAGGCCGTTCCTGAGCTGGCGATAATATGCAAAAGCGCCAACCAGGCATAAAAAGATGAGCAGACCCGTCCAGATCATTCCTCGTTTTCCAAATTTTTGAGGAAGCAGATCCCGGGTGATTTGTTCGCTTGATAAAAAAGATGAATTTTCCACGAGCAGTAATTTTAATGATGTTGTTGATCAACCGGGCTTTGATTTTCTAATCCTGATTCAAAGGGGAAATTGCGGTTGACCGGTGGCAAATAATAAACACTGGGTTTTGTACCAAGGTCTTCCATCAGCCGGTAACCTGATTTATCTTTTATTAGTTCGCTGAAACGAAAAGTTTCCGCACCGTTTGTTACAGAATCTTCATTCATATCGCCAAACATGAAAACACCATTGGGACAAGCGGATACGCAATGCGGCAATTCTCCTTTTCTTGCCATATCCGGGCAGAAATCGCATTTACTAACCGTGCCTATTTTCTGTGGCATACTGGTTTCACACGAGTAAGGCTGCGCGGCTACTGTTTCTTCCAAAATTGGTTCCTGCCAATTGAAAACCCTGGTAGAATAAGGACAGGCGGCCATACAAAAACGGCAACCAATACAGCGGTCACTATCTATCAGCACAATTCCATCCTGGCGCTTAAATGTTGCATCTACGGGGCAAACCTTTACACAAGGTGGTTCGTCGCAATGCATACAGGTAGTGGGTTGCCAGTAAGGAGCTGTCTTTTCTGCATCCTGCATGGATAGAACTTTTATCCAATTCTGGCCGGGATTTAATCCGTGAGCATGATTGCAGGCTGTTTTGCAAGCCCCCACATTCTTACATCTGGAAAGATCTATGACCATCACGAATTTTTTCCCTTCTATTCCTTTTCTCTCCTCACTATTGGATAACCTGGGAAGATCAGGTACCGGTTTCAAAAAAGCCTTATCCACTTCTATCACCTGCCCATCTACCGAAAGCAGTTTAACTTTTTCTCCTGACAAAGCAACTTCTTCATCACGGGCAAAAGGCGTTTGACTGTCACCGCATCCAACGGCTGCGATTGTTGCCATCAAACCCGTCAGGAGAAACTCTCTCCGGGAATTATTGTTGTTACACTCTTCTTTGTTGCAGTTACAGCTCATTGCTAATTGGTTTTACACTTAACAGAT
Source organism: Terrimonas alba (assembly GCF_042434975.1). Classification (NCBI taxonomy): domain Bacteria; kingdom Pseudomonadati; phylum Bacteroidota; class Chitinophagia; order Chitinophagales; family Chitinophagaceae; genus Terrimonas; species Terrimonas alba. The sequence goes on along the minus strand of NZ_JBHMQM010000006.1, from coordinate 365,818 downwards.
TTATTTTTTTACCCATTTCTGCAATTCCTTGTCGCTGATCTTTTTCCCGGAGGATGCCAGGAGTTTTTTATCAATTTCTACCAGTTTGCCGTCCCTGGTTAGCATTTTCACTGTTTCATTACCAGGTTCATTATTCTTTTTCTTGTTATAGGGCAGAAATTTCAATACGGTAATAGAAGAAAGAATGGTGGCTCCCCAAAGCAGGAACTTTTTTCTGTTGGATTTAGGTTTTGCTTGTTCCATAAAAAAATGCAGCATTAATTTAATACCACAAATTAACCTGTGCTTTATTAGCACAGTATTACCGTACTCACTGGATTATATGATTTTCATCAGGATTGTACCGTGCAAAAAACGACCGGCCTGAATATCTCAGGCCGGTCGCTCATTTACTATTACTATTTAAGAAAGTTATTTTTTAAGCGTTCTCATGTAATTCACGATAGCCCATCTTTCTTCTGCATCAGGTATTTTCTTTTTAAAATTGGGCATATCGTCGCGGCCTTCGGATGTTTTATAAAAAAGCGAACCATCACTCTGTGAATGAAATGCGGCTGTTGAAAAATCACCAGGCTCGGTTTTTAACTGGGCGGCTTTGTTACCATCTCCCAGCCCTTTTGCACCATGGCAGGATTTGCAATGTGTTGCATACAACGCTTTCCCCTCTGCGATAGATGTTGCATTGGAAGCTACAGGATTTTTCATGTTTTTATAATTATCCGGAACCGGCCAGGCTTTTTGCTGGTACAGGATAAACCCGGAGAATATACTAAAGAAAAACGCACCGCTCAATAAAAGTGCAAGTGGTTTCAATAATTTTTCTTTCATGATTACTAAAATTTATTTATTACTAATATTCTTTTGCTCTTAGATTAAAAATCCGATAGTAAGATACCAAAAAAGGGACGATTCATGAATAAGCAATACATAATTTTTATATGATTTTAATCACGTAAGCCATTGATGAAGATTAATGACTTTTGCTTTTATATTTCAACAATTAATCTATTTAAGAAAATAAAATTCCAATTCTGTACCAATATTTGGCATATCAGCCAGCAGAGGATTCTTAACCTGGTTAAATAAAAATAAACCGCATATATCATTTTTGGTGTCCAGGTCAATAAAAATTTTACTTTTATCGGATTTAACAAAGAGAAGATACCGGGCTTTTGATGCTTCTATTATGCGGATTTGCGGCCAGTAATTTTTCAGCGACATCCGGGCATTCCTCATCTGGTAAAAACATTCATGTACGATGCTTTCAAATTCCATTTTTTTAAGGATGGCCTTTATTTTTTCAAGCTGCAGTGAATCGGGGTTGTAAAAAACGGCAGCAGGAAAATTAATAGTTATGGTGTCTGAAAAACTGCCGGGGGGCTTATTTATTGCAGTATCTGTGTTTTTAATATTGTTTTGCGCAGAATTTTTTTGCCGGGATAAGTCCGAACAGGCGGAAACTACCATAAGCAATAAAAAATATCCAATAAATTGATATCTCATTTGGTCTGAAATTTTCATGCCCTTGGCGCCAATTATGTGATGCATAAATTAAGATAATTTCCGGAATTGCATTTTCCCTGTTTCTGATAAATCAGGAAGGTCTTTAAGATAACTGAATAAAAAGCCCCGGCAACCTATTCCGGGGCTTTCAAAAAACCAACGTTTATACTCATACTGCATTAAACTGATCTAGTAATTCCAAAGCCTGGTTATGTTAAAACCTATCAGGAACTTTCCACCTTCAATTTTATTATCCGCTGCATCGGTATATTTAAACGGCGAATTAGCGTTGTACAGGTTGTTTATTTGCGGAACTAAGTAAAAATAGTTAGTTGCAAACACCTGGAAGGAGTGGCTGCTGGTGTTAAACTCCAAACCAAAAGAAAGACTTGGATTGGGGTTATTGGATACATGCTTTGTAATGGGCTGATCATAATTGATCATTACGGAAGTGACGTTGGTCAGTTTATACCTTGCAGATAATGCGATCGCAAAATGATCAAACTTCATATCGGGTTTTATCTTCAAAGTACTATCGTTCAATTTTGTAAAGTAGCCATTCACCACGTTGTGATGTGAAATACTTGGGGCAACCTGGACAGATAATTTGTCAGTGACCTTCCGGGCAATTAGTAATTGATGGAAATAAGAAAGGCGATCAGAATAATTTCTATACACATCCTTGGCCTTGTCCTTTTTCGTATTGTAAGCAGCGTTGACATAATAGGTAACGCTAACCGGGTAGATGCCTTTTGTTTGGGTTATAATTGAATATTTCAGACTGCCATCCCATAACGGACCAGTCACGGATGAAACTCCTTGCTCAGGTATTATAGAAGCGGTGGTTTTCGTAAAGCCAACGCCAACATTTAGTTTATTGATCGGTGTATAGCTGAATCCTATCCTGATATTGGAAGGTGCAAAGAATCCCCAAAAATCCTCATACCCTTTTTCAACTGTACCAAACCGGTGTTGAATATCCATTTCAAAAGTCTTTTTTACCGGTACCATAACGGTTTGATTGTCGATGATCCAAACGCTCTGGAATGTATTTTTTACTGGTTTGGCTTTGGCAGGGACAGTTGATTCTTCCGCAACTACTGTGCTATCCTGGGCATTAAGAATTCCCTGGATTAACAACAGGCAACTAACCAACGATGCGGCTATCGTAATCCGGTGTTTTGGAATATATAGTTTACGTTTCATTTTTGTTACTATTTTAAATCACTTAATTATTAGGGGCCCCGTTTCTGATCCAGTCATATACTTTTTGTTTGTCAGCTTTAGAGGGTATATGCTCCGCCATTTCGCCGTATATATTTTTATACAGGATACTTTCCTTTGGCAATGCAAGATTTACAAATCCACCATTTACAATTTCCAGGTAAGAGATACCAGTTGACAGGTAGGGTTTATGCGCTCCTGATACATGGCAACCCGATTTGGCACAATTTGCATTAAATAATGGCTCTAGCTCAGCCTTAAAGCTAACTTGCTTAGGAGGGCCATCAGGGTCTTCTGCCAGTGTAGGTTTAATGATATCCTTATAGCAGCTGGTAAAAGCAATCCCCAATGCCAGTATCAACCCCATGTATATAAATAGCCGTTTCATTATTGGTTGATTTAAGTGTGATTATCTATTATTGAAGTTCATGTTGCATTCTATATCAATTAAGTCTGAAATACTAGCGCTTTCAACACCGAAGTCCCGACAATTGAATTGAAATTTTAATTGCAATCCAAATACATCATATGTAACTCCTCCAGTGGTAGGGTGGGCCCTTGGGATATATTTTAGTGTACCGACAATTGTTTTTGTTACTGGTAGTTTTGTTAATCTATTCCTCCAGGTAAGGTCCAGGGTAACAATATATCCATTACTTGCGGGGTCAAATTTTACTTCTGTGGTTTTGATCTTTGCCAGATTAGTTACCATCAGGTTATGATAGTTAGGAATCTTTAGAGTGGTGCCCAGAGCATCAAGATTACAGCCTTTATACGTGAAGGTTCCATCTCTTTGAGGTTCTCCGGTATTACTGGTATTGATTTGCACATATCCATTAAAATAAGTCTTAGCCGGTTCATTTTCATAAAATGCCCAGGAGGAGTCCTTTAGTGGTTGAGATGGGTTGAGAACATCAGTATAAGGGTAAGTAGTTGAATCTCCCATTTTCGCCTCGGTAACATCATGTATGCCAAATGCGTCAAACCGACCGGTAAGGGAGCCGGCAGCACCTCTATAATTAGTTGACCAAAGCACATTGGAGTGAGCTTTATCAAATTTCCACTCATCTGGATTATCTCTAGTCATATTACCCGGCAGATGCACATTAGTGCCCCGTGAAGGAACGAATGGCGGGGTGAGTTCAATCGGAACAAGCAAATCGTTGTCGCGGGTACAACTTATCATATATCCGTAGCCACTGATAAAAACCAGCAGGATCAACAGCAATTTGTTATTAAGCAGTTTCATATAAAAAAATTTTGTTGGGAAAACATTATTTTAACTTCATAAAACTAGCCACGGCTAAAAAGCTTATTTATGAGGCTCGTCACCAGTCAAAATGACTTTCGTCACAGAATTGTAAATCCGTAGTTAAATAGGTGGATAAATCAGCAAGCCGATAGACAATAGATAATACAGGAAAGTTGAATGTTTGAATAGTAAGGGGGCCAGGGTTAAACACCAGAAGATTCTTTACGGTCTTTTAACCGGAATAGAAAAAAGTAAATCAATGTAATGGTTATAAGAGCCCCTATGTTCAGGAGAAGACTATCCGTATATAATTTCATGTCATTTCTTACTATGTTTTTGTCAACTGCAAAAGCAGGTAATTGAAAGAACATATCCTTTATCAGGAAGAAGAAAAAAACAAAGCTGTGCAGCAGGCTTAATACCGGTTTTTTGGCAATTGCCGGTATCCAGAAAAGCATAGCGAGTAATCCCCATCCAATTAAAAACGGCTGGTGGAACGATTGTTTTATATTTTCAACAGAATGATCAAGATAAAGGGTTTTTAATTGTAAACCCAGGTATAAGGTGCCCACCAACGCATAGGCGAAAGGCAAAAGAAAAAATATTTTGCCTTTCAGTTTATTTTTTGATGGCCGACTGCCTGCGATAAAAAAAACAATGGCATAGATCAAAGGATATCCTGAAAAGAAAGCGATTAATTCAAGCCGGTGCAGGTAACTGAAAAAAGTATCCTCCATACATTAAAGTTATTGTCAGAAACACTTATTGATGCTCTGCTAAAATACATTGCTTTCATCAAGCAAAATTTTGGTAAACCTGATTCTGAAAATTTTATAAACCTCTGAGGTGAAAAAGCCAACCCGTCAATTCGGACTGGCTTTAATCGACACCCAATAACCGGTTTTATAACCGGGTTTATAGTGTTTTAAGGTTTTTAAAAATTCCACAATCGTGTAATGTTAAAACCAATTACAAACTGACCTTCCTCGAAATCGTTCTTATTAAAAACATTATTACTCTGGGGTACTATGCCATAATAATTTCCCATAAATACCTGAAACGCATGTGAGCTGGTAGTTGTTTCAAAACCAAAACAAATATTAGGATGGGGGTTGTTGGTGGCATGTTCTGTCAGTGGTTGATCATAACCGGCAATGATGGCTGATTTTTCTGTTATTTTAAATCTGCCGAGTACAGATATGGCAAAGTGGCCATTCTCCATTTTTTTCTGTATCTCACCATTCTTATCAACATAAGCCTCCACATTATTAAACCAGGAAAAACTTGGTGCTACCTGCGCAGAAAATTTTTCTGTTATTTTCCGTGCAAAGATTAACTGGTTAAAATAAGAAAACCGGTCAACACTATTTCGAAAATTGCTTTTATCCCTTGCATCTATTACCATGTTTCCAAAATAAGTAACACTTACAGGTATTTTGTTATTGGTGGTTTGCTGAAACAAGGCATATTTGGCATTTAAATCAACCTGCATCCGTTCCTTTGTTAAACCGGCACCAACAAATAATTTGTTAACAGGTGCATAGGCAAGTCCCAACCTGATATTAGAAGGGGCGAAAATACCCCACAGGTCTTTTTTACCATTATCTACTGTTCCAAACCTGTGCTGAATATCAAATTCCAGCGTACCTTTTATAGGCACTATAACCGTTTGGTTATCCATTAACCAGGCGCTCCCAAAAGTGTTTTTAACAGGTTTTGCTTTTTTTATTGCCGGAGCTTCCGGTTCATCCTGCGCAAATAGCCCGCCTGCAAGGAAACTGAAAGACAAAAACAACAATATATTTTTATACCTTTTCATAATACTTAGTTTAATTGTTTTGGGCGCCTTGTTTTATCCATGCAATTACAAGAGCATTAAAATCCTTATTTATTCCGCCTACTGGCATTGGTGTTCCCTTTTTACCTGTCATCCATAGATACAATTCGCTGACTTGCGGATCGCCGGTATTAATATAGCCGCCATTCGTAAGTGAATTGTAAGCATTAGCAACGGTTAGATCAGGTGCTTTACTTCCGGCGCTGTGACATCCACTGATATTGCAACTACTGCTAAAAATGGGGATAATATCACTTGTAAAACTTACCTGTCTTGTTATTTCCTCTCCGGTATCAAAAATGACAGTTTTGTTTTTGTAACAACCGATGAGCAAAAGCATGGTGAGACTGGCCAAAAACCCATTTATTTTTTTATGGCGTATCATTATTTTATTATTTAGGTTTTCAGAAATTCTTCTTACCATTTATTTTTTAAATTTCAATACCAGATTAGGTTTGATGGAGTGTGCTATCTGCGCATTTTCGAAAATGGCAAATCCGAAATACTGGTCAGCTAAAGAAGAAAAATCGATATCATTAACCGAATCAGCGGTTTTTAACGCTCTTTGGAATTCAAGTATCCAGCCACTGCCGGTATAGGTGGCCTTGCAGGGAATATCTGCACGACTGCCTGTATATTTATTTATAGTAAGACCAGGAATCGCTTTTGGACCAACACCAGCACCCACTCTTTGATAATCAGTGCCAACGTTAGGATCGATTGTAGTTGCATCGCTTAAAGTAAGCACACCATTAGCATCCACAGCTGTAACAGTTTTTGCAGTATTGTTATCAATTTCAGATTGTAAAATCCATCCATAATTGTCTTTGCCGGGGATTACGTATTTAGGAACAGATACAGCTCCTAATGTTTGTACATTATTTTTATACACATCATCTCCGTCATCACCTTTTCTGCCGTTAGGGTAATTATAGTATTGATGCTGATCTTCAAATTGAAATTCTCCATTTACCCCACCTCTTACAGATTTCCAGTGCCACATATCAATTCTTTCAGTAGGAAAATTGGTATAGTGCCTGCTTGAACCATCAGCTGCTGGCAATCCGGTATGACAGGATTTATAGCAGGTGCCACTATTCCAGCCCGAAACCGAATTATTTATGTTCCAGAGAAAAGCAAGTTTATCTTCATAGAATGCCTTCCTTGTAAGGGTAGCTACACCTGATCCGTTTGTCGTAAATACGGGTGCTCCCTTTTCTTGTGCCCAGGTTTTTGTAGCCGGATCAAAATACCAGGGCTGCCGGGTTAATGAAAGGGATGGGTCCATCCACTCAGCAAGGAAATAAATGTTATTGTCATCATAAGCAGAACGCAATGTAACTGAGGGTATGATATTACCTGTATAACCTCTGAAAATATCGCCGGTTACTTCCGGTACCGCTGTGCTGAATTGAAGCTTGGGGCTGTTTTCCCACATGGGATCAATTGTTCCGTCAATGGTTGGGGCCGTTGTAACTTTTACAGAAACCAGGTCAGTAGAGCTGTTAATTGCTTGTGGCACATCTAATACCTGGTCGTTTTTAGTACAGCTGACTATATACCCAACTGCCAATACGATAGTTGTAATTACCCATGTATATTTTGATTTGAATAGTCTCATAAAACTTAGTTTTAGTTGAAAAATAGGAGTGTCTGAAAGGAACTGATGATAAAATCAGGGTGCAAGCTATTCATATCTATATGACATTTTTATGACTATTGTCAAAATGTTAAATGACCATGGTCACTTTTAGAAAGTTATCATCACTTGTTCTGAGAAATTCCTGCTCAATAAATGTGAATGAAGACAAAGCAAATGGAGATATCGCCGGCATCAGGCAGTTAAGCTATGACAGCAGCAAAGGCGCCCAGGGTGTAGGACGTTCAGCAATGACAGCTATGTCATTGCTGATAATTTAAAAACCACAGTGCGGCAAATTAACAATAGCAGTGCTTTGTGGCCTTTGCTCAATGATAAATCAATACCGCAGGATCTGAGAATTTCACTTGGCAATATACGCCGGGCAACGGACAAAGCCGGTAATATGGCAGATAACCTGCATGCCATTAATGGATGTAAAAAATGGTAAAGGTTCAGGCGGTGCTCTTTTAACAGATACATCTTTTGCTCAGAACCTGAATGAAGCGATTATGAAAATAAAGATGTGGGAGAGGAGGCTGATTCCCTGGCCAATGAAATAAGTAAAGTGGTGACGGGCATTCGACAGGATATAAATAATGGAAAAGGCACAGTAAACGCTTTATTTAAAGATTCTGCCCTGGCGATAAAATTAAACGCCAGCCTTGATAACATTCAAAAAGGAACGGATAGCTTTAACCAGAATATGAAAGCATTAAAACATAATTTTCTGTTGCGGGGTTATTTCAGAAAGCAGAAAAAGCAAAAGCGAAAGGAAGAAGCAAAAAACAAAGTAAAGGGCAATAATAGCTTATCGAAAGCCAACGAAATATTTTACCACTTAACTCCTTGGCGGGAGAATTTTTAAGCCTTTGAATCGGATAAAAAGAAAGTAAATTATCATTACGACAAACAACGCCAACATTCAGGAGAAGATTATCCGGCTGTCTTCATACCCTGCTAATATTTGTCATTACTATCAATGATCACCATCAGTAATTAATCAATCTCTTCGCCTTATTTTAGTTTTTTGGTCTCTATATGAAATTTTCCATTACTGTCTTTTATATTTTATCAGCGTTCTACAGTTTATCCCAGGATGCAAAAGAAATTATACAAAAAGCTGATGCAAAAATGCGGGGAACTACCATGCAGGCTGAGATGAGTATTAAAACCATTCGTCCGGCATGGACAAGGGAAATGCAATGCAAAACATGGATGAAAGGAAATAACCTCGCCATGATCTTAATTCAATCGCCTGCCAAAGACAAAGGTATTGTCTTTTTGAAAAGAAAAAGAGAAGTATGGAACTGGATGCCGGCGTTAGAGCGTACCATCAAACTCCCTCCCTCTATGATGAGCCAAAGCTGGATGGGAACGGACTTTACCAATGACGACCTGGTAAAGGAATCATCGGTTGTAGAAGATTATCATCATACATTAACAGGTGATACCATTATACAAAACAGGGACTGCTACATTATCCAAATGATACCCAAACCGGACGCTGCAATAGTCTGGAGCAGGGTAATCGTTTGTATTGATAAAAAAGATTTCCTCGAAATGCACAGCCGTTTTTACGATGAGGATGGAAAGCTTATTAATACGATGAACAGCTACGATATAAAGCTGATGCATGATCGGATTATCCCCACCCGCTTTGAAATGATACCGGCCGATAAAAAGGGGCAAAAAACAGAAATGATTTATAAAAGCATTCAGTATAACAAGCCGGTTGACGATAATTTTTTTTCCACTGAGAAAATGAAAACACTGGGTTAGTATGTGGCTGATAAAATTGGCATGGAAAAATATATGGCGAAATAAAAGCCGGACGCTTATTACGATGGCGGCAATTTTTTTTGCGGTCATTCTTTCCGTCGTCACCAGCAGCCTGCAGGACGGAGTTTTTGATAATCTTATAAAAAACATGGTGAGCTTTTACAGCGGCTATCTGCAGGTACATAAAAAGGGATATTGGGATGAGCAAATACTGGATAATAGTTTTGAAAAATCGGTTAAGATAGAACAAAAGGCACGATCGTTTAAAAATATTACTTCTGTAAGTCCCCGCCTTGAATCTTTTGCCCTGGCATCGTCAGAAGATATAACAAAGGGATGCCTCGTGGTGGGCATATCACCACAGGAAGAAAACAAGATAACTCAACTACAGGAAAAATTAGTAGCGGGTAATTATCTCAATACCGATGATAACAGTGTTTTACTTTCAGAAGGATTGGCAAAAAGATTGCAACTGGAATTGCATGATACTATTGTACTAATCGGGCAGGGATATCATGGCGCTACCGCTGCGGGCAAATATCCCATAAAAGGTATTTTAAAATTCGGCTCCCCTGACCTGAATGATAAGGTACTCTTCATGCCGCTGGCATTGGCACAGGATTTTTACGGGGCCTACGGGCAACTCACTTCCTATGTAGTGTCATTGGCAGAAAACAATTCACTGGAAGCAACCGCTGCAACATTGCGTTCGCAAATAGGTAATGAATATGAAGTGATGACATGGGAGGAAATGATGCCGGAAGTGGTGCAGCATATCCGTACCGATACGGCCAGCTCAAAGATATACCTGGCTATCCTGTACCTTCTGATCTGCTTTGGCATATTCGGAACACTGCTGGTAATGATGGCGGAAAGAAAATTTGAAATAGGTATGCTTGTAGCCATTGGCATGAAAAAACGCAAGCTGGTCATATTGCTATTTCTTGAATCCGTTTTGACAGTTGTCGCCGGTTGCCTGCTTGGTCTATTAATGAGTATGCCCATTGTAATATACCTCAACAGGCATCCGATACGGTTCTCGGGAGATATGGCTGAAATATATGAACGATTTGGTTTTGAAGCTGTTTTCCCGGCATCCACAGAGGCAGTTCATTTTGTTGTTCAGGGAATAATCGTACTGCTGATCGGGCTTTTATTATCGCTTTACCCTGCGGTCAAAGTGATAAGATTGAAACCGGTCGCAGCAATGAGAAGATGAAAACAAATAAAATTACCGTAATGATTTTACAAATGGCATGGCGAAACATTTGGCGTAATAAAATACGGAGCCTTGTTATTGCATTATCAGTAGCTATTGGCTTGTTTGCCGGAATTGCTTCCCTGGCATTGCAAAAGGGCATGCTGGTAAGTCGTGTGAGAACGGTGATTGATACAGAGGTGGGGCATCTGCAAATACATCATCCTGAGTTTAAAAAAGATTTTGAACCGCAATTTACCGTCAGCGGGAAAGAACAGCAGCTTGAAGATATCCGGTCATCCGGCTTTGTAAAAAATGTTACAAAAAGATCTGTTATACAAGCAATGCTTGCCACTCCTGCAGGCAGCGCCGGTGTGCAGGTAAACGGAATTATATCGGAATTGGAGAATGAAGTATCACAATTAAATAAAAAGATTAAAGAGGGAAACGGTTTTAGCGGACAAAAGAAAAATGAAATACTGGTAGGCAGAAAGCTTGCAGATAAAATGAAATTGAAAACCGGCTCCAAACTGGTGCTCACTTTTACAGATACTTCCGCGGATATAGTATCCGCAGCTTTTCGTATAGCTGGAATTTATCAAACAGAAAATACGCCGCTGGATGAAAGGAATGTGTATGTAAAAATGGATGATTTGAATGAATTGCTTGGCACAGGGGGTGCGTTTCATGAAATCGTTGTCCTTTTGAAAAACGATAATGACCTGGCGACAGCTCAGCAGGATTTAAAAAATAAATACCCGGGCCAATTGGTTGAGTCATGGAAAGAAATTTCCCCTGAAACTGAATTGATGGTGAACACTCTTGATTACTATATGTACATCATCGTAGGGATCATTATGCTGGCACTGGCCTTTGGCATTATCAACACTATGCTGATGGCCATACTCGAAAGAACAAGAGAAATCGGGATGATGGTGGCACTGGGGATGAACCGGGCAAAATTATTTCTGCTCGTTTTACTCGAAACTGTTTTCCTGACGATTATTGGTACCCCTTTTGGCTTGCTCATTGGATGGCTGGCAACTGAATACTTTTCAATAAATGGAATTGACATAGCTTCATTTGCAGGTGAAGCCATGAGCAGCTTTGGTTTCAGCAGCATGATCTATCCTGAATTTCCCTGGGAGCAGCTGCCGTCGATACTCATAATAGTTATACTAACAGCTCTTTTCTCCTGCATCTTCCCGGCTATAAAATCAGGCAGGCTGCAACCGGTGGAAGCATTACGAAAATAAAAAGATCATTATGCAAACTGTGATTGATGCACATAATATCAGCAAGGTCTATAATCCCGAAACGATCCCGGTGTATGCGGTCAATAATGTTCATCTGCATTTGCAACGCGGCGAATTTACGGCCCTGGTTGGCCCATCGGGATCCGGTAAAACAACCCTGCTCAACCTGATTGGCGGATTGGATAAGCCAGACGAAGGAAATATTTATATCAATGGTATAGACATTACCAAACTATCAGCTAATGAACTAATTGATTTCCGGCTCAAAAACATCGGCTTTGTATTTCAGTCATTCAACTTAATTCCGGTGTTAACAGCTAAAGAAAACGTAGAGTTCATCATGCAATTGCAAAAAATGAAAAAAATTGACCGGGAAAAAAGAGTTGAAACATTGTTTAAACAAATTGGGCTGGAAGATAAATTAAATGAAAGACCTTCAAAACTATCCGGGGGGCAGCAGCAAAGAATTGCCGTAGCAAGGGCACTGGCATCCAAACCTCAATTTATCCTGGCAGATGAACCAACGGCTAACCTCGATTCCAAATCTGCTTCCAATCTTTTAGACATCATGGCTAAACTCAATAAAGAAGAAAATATCACCTTTCTTTTTTCAACACATGATCAGCGGGTAATTGACCGGGCAAGAAGAGTGATCACCTTAGTAGATGGAAGAATAATTAATGATACTGCCTCTGTTTCCCTTGCCCATGAAGAAACAATTATGTCAAAATGAAAAAGCTGCTATCTATTTTTTTTGCTTTGCAAATTGTAGTAGCAAATGCCCAGGATACTACAGCATTGCCGAAAAAGTTAACCATCAGCGGCTATATAAAAGATTTGCAAACGCTCAGTTTTGATAAAGATTTTAAAGAACTGATCACAGGTAATCTTATTCACAACCGGCTCAACATAAAGTGGAAACCATCGGAAAGAATAACGGCTGCCAGTGACATACGTAACCGCTTGTATTGGGGAGAAGAGGTTAAGCTTACGCCGGGGTTTGCTTCCCTGCTGCGAAACGATAATGAGAAAGTCAACCTGCAAAAAGCCTGGATAAAAAATAAATCGCTGGTATTGCATTCCAATGTGGAGCGCCTGTATTTCGACTACCAGGATAACGAACTAAATGTACGGATAGGCAGGCAACGCATCAATTGGGGCATCGCTACAACCTGGAACCCCAATGATATTTTTAATGTTTATAATTTTCTCGATTTCGATTATGAAGAGAGACCAGGAGTTGACGGAGGCAAGTTTAAATATATTTTCAGTAGTTCCTTCAATGCCGAACTGGCCTATGCACATACCGGCAAAAAGGACGGAGATGTAGCCGCGTTAAAATATTCACTCAACAAATGGAATTATGATATGCAGCTCATTACCGGCTGGTATAATGCGCATCCCACATTTGGCGCTGGCTGGGCCGGCAATATAAAAGATGCGGGATTTAAAGGAGAGGCCCAGTATTTTTTTGGCAGTAAGGATTCAATGGATCATTTCAATATGTCGCTGGAAGGAGATTATATGTTCAAAAAGGGCTGGTATGTCAACCTGGGATTCTTATTTACCAATCACGGATTATACAAACCGGTGAATGAATGGAGCAGGATAAATCTGAAATTCTCGCCGGAAAACCTGATGCCGACAAAATGGAATATGATTATAATCACTGCCAAAGAATTTACCCCGCTATTCTCTGCTAACATGAGTGTATTGTATGCTCCGGGCACTAACCTGTTCATTCTTTTCCCTTCTCTTCAATATAACCTGGCTGCCAACCTGGATATAAACCTGGTATGGCAATCTTTCTTTGCTGAGTTAAATAATCAATTTGAAGCAATTAACCACCGTTGTTTTTTTAGGATGAAGTGGAGTTTTTAGTATTCCTGATATTTATCAATGGTGTTGCTGAGAGTTATCTCCAGTGTCAGATAAGATCTTGGTAGAAACTAAGATGACAGTTGAACGGGTGGGGACAGAGCATGATAAAACTGCTCCGTCCTTCCTATCACCAATCATCTCCCAGTGTAGTTAAAAATAAAAGAAGTTTGTGCCCCTTTCAGTATATCAAAGCCTAACTATTTGAACGGATAGGTACCGGGGGGAAGATCCCATCTGTAAAAATTAAGTCGCGTTGATTTTTTTTAAGCGGATGATGCGTAACGGCTGATCAACTCAACAATAAGTTAATAGTAGCAAATCACCGCATTATTTTATTTAGATGGCAGTTTTACGTATGCGGAAATATTATAATGACCCAAAGGAGAATTTTAGAGGCATTTTATATGTGATATTGCCGGCGGCGGCATTAATTGTTTTTATGAACCGAAAAGTGAAAAATAGCACAATCGGTTGTGCATTCCGGGAATATTAAAGTTAGCTATATTCATAACGGTATTATTTTTTCATGAAGGAACCATTTACTAATTGTTAATGCAACAACAAGAGGACATACAGATTGTAGAACAGTTAAAGAACGGTGATCTGTCTGCTTACGATAATTTATTTGTGAAATATTATAAGCTGCTTTGCATAAGCGCCTATTTCTTTTTGAAAGATGAGCAGGAGGCTAAAGACCTCGTGCAAACATTTTTTCTCGATATATGGGAGAAAAAATTATACCTGCATTTTCATGACGAAATCAAAGGGTATTTATTCCGTGCTGTCAAAAACCGGTGCATTAACGAGATCAGCAAACAAAAAACAAGGAATAAAAATCATAAGGCTTTTACCGACCTGCAGGATGCTAAAAGCTCGCCGCATGATGAAGGGCCGGATTATTATGGCCAAATGCAAGGTGCACTGGAAGGCATGACCGGTCAAAAAAAGGTGGCCATCCAAATGGTGTATTTAAAAGGTAAAAGATACCAGGAAGCCGCTGATGAAATGGGGATTAGTATCAATTCGTTTAAAACCCATTTAAAAAGCGGACTTAAAATTTTACGGCTTGGAGAAAAAAATAATAAAAACAATTAACCTGTTTCAGGTTTATCACTGTATTACTAATGATGAAGCACAGTTACGAACAGGTTTTTGAATTGTTTATGGAAAAACTGTCAGGCAATCTTTCTCCTGAAGATGAAAAATATGTGGAGAAAATGCTGGCAAATGACGCTTCATTCGGAGAGATATGGCATGAATTGGAAGAAGAAAGCAGAACATTAAAAGCAGATTCTTTTCTTGAGCACATCAACGTTGGGCATGATCTGTATGAGCTGAAACAAAGATTAAATGACGCGAAGCAATCCCGTATTCAATCTGTTTCTTTAAAAAAAATATTAGCTGTTGCAGCCGTTTTTTTGGTACTGATAGGAGGAACATATTTTACTTTTTTCGGAAACGAAAAAATAGTTGATAAGGAGAAAATAGCCGCTGCTGTTGAAAAGAACAGGCAGTCAGTAAGCCTTGTTCTTGCTGACGGTAAAACTTTTGAATTAAGCAAAGAAGATTCTGCCAAAACCATTGCGCTGGACAATGGAACTATAAATACCGATGACGGCACTTTACAATACAGTGCTACAGATACCATGCAAAACACTTTATCGGTTCCGGCCGGAGAAAATTATAAAATAGTATTATCAGATGGCACCGAAGTGTGGCTGAATGCCGCTACCAAACTGCGTTTCCCATCCCGGTTTTACGGGCATCGACGGGAAGTGTATGTAGAGGGCGAAGCTTATTTTAAAGTAGCAAAAGATGTTGCCCATCCATTCATTGTTCATACCCCACTTACGCAGGTACAAGTGTTGGGTACCTCATTTAACATCAATACCTACGAAACGGGAAATATAAAAACAGCATTGGTAGAAGGTAAAGTGCTCACAAAAAGTAAGGATGGAAAGAATATGGAACTAACATCCGGTTATGCGGCGAATTATGAAGTAGCAAAAGGGTTTGTGTCAGACGTGTTTGATGAAGATGATGTACTGTCCTGGATAAATGGTGTTTATTATTTTCACAATATTCCTGTTGCAGATCTGGCTGTTGCAGCATCCCGTTGTTATGGCGTTAAGATCATCCTTAACAAAAATGATTTTGCCGGTAAATCCGTCACAGGCATGCTGGACAAAAACAAACTCACGGATTTTTTGAATGATCTTAAAACTACTGCTCAAATCGATTACTATTATTCGGGCAATGAACTCCATCTGAAATAGAAACTTACATGCTTGCCAGTTTTTAATTTTTACGTCATAAACAATCGAATGCTGTAATATAAGTTGGTACAAACAACACTGGCTCTCTTCATTCTTTGCTGACCATATAGAGTACAGTAGCTATTGCAGGAATAACATGGCTTTCTTTTTATAAATATTCGAAAAAATATTCCTCTTACTTCACCCATTTCTTATAGTTAACTGTAGAAATATAAACAGGTACACATTGCAGTCGGCCTGCCAAAACATTGAACAACATAAATTCTGCTTAAAAATGAGAAAATTTCTGATTAGTCACAGCCGGTTCACAAGGGGAGTTCCCTGGTTGCTAGCATTGTGTGTACTTATCCTGTTGCAACATTCCAATGCACATGCACAGGCAAACTCAGCATCACTCCAAACACAGGTAACCGTTACAGGCAACAAGATCCCTTTACTACGTGTATTTAAAACTATTAAAAAACAGACGGGGCTTACATTTTTTTATAGTAACCAGTTGCTCGATGACAATGAAAAAATAACCCTGGATTTTAAAAACACAAGCCTGGAAGAAGTCTTGACCTATATTTTTAAAGATAAAAATATAAGTTATGAGTTGCGTGGCAACCGGCTTTTGCTGAATGAAAAGCAACCGAATGTAAAACAGGAACTCAATACCCAGAAAACAATTATTGATAAAAGTTTGGATGAAAATATTGTAAAGGGGCAGGTGATGGACGCGGATGGAAAGGCCCTGGTTAGTGCAACAGTAACGGTAAAAGGTAAAGCCGACAATACGGTTGTAACGGATCAACTGGGGATATTCTCCGTGAAAGCGCAGCCGGGAGATGTCCTTTCTGTTTCAAATGTAGGTATGCAAACAGAGGAGGTGACGGTGAAAGATAAAAGCATTCTCAGGGTCACTTTAAAAAATAAAACCGATCAACTAAACGAAGTAGTGGTAGTAGGTTATGGCAAGCAAAAGAAAATAAGTGTTACAGGCTCCGTGGCATCTGTTAACATGGAGGACATGCAAACCCCTGTACGTTCTTTAACCAATGCGCTAGCCGGTAAAGTGGCCGGTGTTATTTCTATGGCAAGCGGCGGTGGTGAACCGGGTTACGATAATCCCACTTTTACCATTCGCGGCATTGGTACGTTTACAGGCAGTGTGACGCCGTTGATCATTGTTGATGGTGTGCAACGTGATGATGTGAACAGTACTTATGGCGGTGCATTTAACAATATAGATCCTGAAGATATTGCCAGCATCTCTTTATTGAAAGACGCTTCGGCTACGGCTGTCTATGGCGCCAGGGGTGCTAACGGTGTTTTGATCATCACTACTAAAAGAGGAGTTGCAGGTAAACCAAGAATCGCTGCAAAAGTAGAAACAGGCATCAACGGTCTGACCAGGCTGCCTAAGATGCTGGATGGTGTTACGTACATGAAATTGTACAACGAAGCGCAGTTAAACGATCCTTCCAACACTTCCGGTACGGTAACCTATAGCGATGAAGTGATAAAGAAAACCGAAAGTGGATTAGATCCCTGGCTTTGCCCAAATGTAAACTGGATCAATACAGTTTATAAAGATTGGACCCCGATGACCAATGCCAACATCAACGTTAGTGGCGGTGGTGAAGCGATGCGATATTATGTTTCCATGAGTTTTTATAACCAGGATGGCCAGTATAGCGTATCGAAAGCAAATGGCTACAATCCCAATCTTAATTTTAAAAGGTATGATTTCAGAAGCAATATTGATATTAACCTGACTACAAGTACTGTATTATCTCTGAATATAGCTTCTATGCTGGTCAACAGCCGTTATCCGGGTAACTCTGCTTCTACAATCTGGTATTCTTCTTTTGCCACCAACCCTGTAGCGTTTCCTGTGCAATACCCGGGCAATAAATGGGCTGGTCCCCGCAATAACGGAGGTGTGAATCCTTACAACTTAGTTCAAAATGCAGGATACAGCACAGAGTTCAAGCCATCTGTACAATCTGTATTAACGCTTAATCAAAAATTGGATCGTATAACAAAAGGATTAAGTGCCTTGGCCAGGTTTTCTTTTGATACATATGGCGAATTTGGCACTTCAAGAACCAGTAATAATGATCTGTGGTTTGCAGGTTCACGGGATCCAAACGGTAATCTTGTTTTTGAGCATGTAAGAACAGGCTCTACCTATCTTGGCTATTCTACTTATTCAAGCGGAGAAAGAGTAATGTATCTCGAAGGCAATATCTCTTATGACCGGAGTTTTGGTAAACATAATATCGGTGCACTAGCCGTAGCCAATATCCGGAATCGTGTGATAGGATCTGCCGGCAGTTTGAAGACAGCCATTCCTTTCCGCAACCAAAGCATGGCAGGAAGAATTACGTATTCATTTATGGACAGATACCTGGCAGAAGTAAATGCCGGCGCTACTGGCTCCGAAAATTTTGCCAAAGGACACAGATGGGGTTATTTCCCCGCAGTGTCTGCCGGTTGGGTAATTTCAAAAGAGAATTTTTTTCAAAGTTTCAGACCGTTCGTAACACTGCTTAAATTGAGAGCTTCTCATGGCGTAACCGGCAATGACCAGATTGGTGGCGACAGGTTTGGATACCTTACTTATATAGATGGTGCATCAGGAGCTGCATTTGGACTATCACCTACTTACTATGGAGGCATTGCAGAAACTGTATTGGGTACACCTAATCTTACCTGGGAAAAATCTACAAAAGATAATATTGGTATTGAAATAGGATTGCTCAACAAAATAAATATAATAGCGGATGTCTTCCGTGATAAAAGAACTGATATTTTAATTAACCGTAATTCTATTTCGCCCATCGCGGGTTATAGCAGCCTGGCTATTTATGCCAATCTTGGTGAGATGGAAAATAAGGGCATTGATGGCAGCATTGAGTATAATGAACGCATTGGAAAAAATATAAGTCTTCGTCTTTTTGGCAATGTCACCTATGCCAAAAACAAAATATTATATGCTGATAATCCCAAACGCACTTTTGCTTACCAGCAACCAGAAGGACATCACTATGGTGAATTCACTGGTTATATAAGCCAGGGTTTGTTTGTTGACCAGGGCGATGTAGATAAAAGTCCCACACAAACAAGAACTGTATATCCGGGTGACATCAAGTATGCGGACATGAATGGAGATGGAACGGTTAATGCATCTGACTGGACGTATTTGGGTAAATCATCTTTCCCTGCATGGTCTTATGGCTTTGGTTTTAATGTTGGCTATAAAAATTTTGAAGTGTCAGCGCTTTTTGCGGGTGTTGCAGATGTAGGTATTATGGCAAATGGATCAGGTATTTTAGGCAATGGAAGAGGCAGTGATGGAGTAGGTATAATACCATTTGCGGGCATTGGTCAATATCCCGCCAATGTACTTTCTAATGTAACCAGCCGATGGACAAAAGATAATTCCAGTCAGGATGTAGATTATCCAAGGCTTACTATTACCAACACCAGCGACAATAATTATCTCGGCAGTACATGGTGGTTGAAAGATGGCAGTTTTATGCGTTTGAAGCAGGCTACTGCAGCATATACTATTAAGCTTGGTAGCAGCGGCAGGACACGCAGCAGCAACATCAAAAATCAATTTACAAAAACTGCTTCCACGGTAAACAGTGGTATAACCAGTCTGCAATTTTATCTCTCGGGTACCAATTTGCTGACGTTTTCAAAATTCAAATTGTGGGACCCTGAAATGGGTTCAAACGGGGCGCAATATCCTTATGCAAGAACAATAACTGTTGGCGTAAGGGCACAATTTTAAAACTGCTAAACGAATTAATAACATGAACAAGCATATCTATTGTAGAATCATCTTTTGGGCTATGTTATCCGTTGTGCTTTTTTCCTGCAAAAAGTACCTGGATAAAAAACCAGACAATCTTTTAACAGAAGACCAGGTTTGGCAAACCAAAGCCAATGCCGAAGCACACCTGTATAATGTATATTCTTATGTGTACAACACGGATGGTGGTGACTGGGCGAGTATGGGCGCCAGTGATGAATCATCCGTTTGCATACCCACCGTTAATGTAAGGCAAATGGTTAGTGGAAACTGGAGTTCGGCAAGCTGGTATTTTTATACATGGGGCAATTTTTATACCGGCATCCGCAAATCATTTGTTTTTGAAGCCAATATCGATAATGTTCCTGCAGCGGAAATGAGTGATGAATTGAAACTTCAATACAAAGCCGAAGTGAGATATTTACGTGGATGGTATTACTGGCAACTATTGAAACAGTACGGCCCTTTTGTAAAACTTACAGAACCGATTGCAAGGGATGCGGATTTCAATCAATATCCCCGTGCTCCATTTGATACCTGTGTGGCAGAGATAAATAAGTTAATGGATGAAGCTGCTAAAGGGCTTCCGCATGCATGGCCTTCATCCAGTAATTATGGAAGACCCACCAAAGGAGCCTGCCTGGCTGTAAAAGCACAAATTGCTTTACATGCGGCAAGTCCGCTGTGGAATGGAAATCCACGCTTTGCTAATTTTAAAAATTTGGATGGTACGCCATTGGCACCAACAACATCCGATGCCAATAAATGGAAAACTGCTGCAGATGCCGCCAAAGCCGTTATTGATCTGAATGCTTATAAACTTTTTACCAATATAGACGAAGGCGATGCAACCTTTGATCCTTATTTATCCGTGCGCAATATTTTTACAACCACCTGGAACAACGAAATAATTTTCGCTAACAATAATTGGTGGACATGGGGTTTTACAAAATGCGCTTCTCCCGGTCCCGGTGGTTATAATATGTACAACGCTACCCAGAATATAGTAGATGCGTTTTCGATGAATAATGGAAGAACCATAGATGATCCTGCTTCGGGTTATGTGGAGACTGGTTTCGCAGGCACTGATGCCGCTAAGTCATGGGGACATAAAAAAGGAGAATGGAACATGTATGCCAACCGTGAACCAAGGTTTTATGCATACATCCAGTATAACGGCCGCCCTGTTTTGCCTGCTTCTTCAACCGATGATAAAAATTATTTTTCCTCTGATGCCAATAAGGACGGTAAAGGTCGTGTAGAGTTATATTACAATGGTAAATCGGGACAAAAAGCTGCTGGCAGCAATAATATAACAGGCTATGATCTGCTGAAAAGAATAAGCCCTAACGATAATATCAGGAACGATGTAACTTCTTATCACGGGCCATATATATTGATCCGCTATGCTGAAATATTGCTCAATTATGCGGAAGCATTAAATGAATACGATCCTTCCCATCCGGATATCGTAACCTATCTCAACATGGTCAGAGCAAGGGCCGGGCTTCCCGGTATCGAAACAATATATCCCGATGCAGTTGGCAATAAAGAGCTGATGCGTAAACATATTCTGCGTGAAAGAAATGTGGAACTATGTTTTGAAAGCGACCGCTATTATACACTTATACGAAGGCTGATGATGAAGGAGCCAGGAATACAAACTATTTATGGCATGAATGTAAATGGTGATGATGGGGGTCTTGGTTTCTCTTATACGGGGTTCTATACAAGAACATTGTTTCAGCAACGATATTGGGATGATAAAATGTATTTGTTTCCTATACAGCAAACAGATATTGAAAGAGACCAGGCATTGGTACAAAATCCGGGTTGGTAATTTTAGTTCATTCAGTTTTTTATGGGTCCGGCTGACCGTCCCGGTCTGACTATACACCATATTTCGTTTTGCTCAATAGTGAAAAGAACGCATCCGGATAGCTATCGGGACGGCGCAACGGAAGCCTAATAGTAGTAATACAGCCGGGCCAATAAAAATAAATACAACGGTAATAAATTTTTTTAAAAATATTTTCCTAATCACAACTAACAGTTATGATAAGCAATAAAAAAAATCGGCACTTATTGTTCAGCCTTTTTGCAGCTATGGCAATTTTTATCGGCTGTAAAAAAGATAAGGGGTTTACACATACAGCCGGCGCTCCTATGACCATCGATGACTTTGTTGCCAAACAAGGCGGTGGCGGTACAGAAATATTGATAACTGGTTCTAATTTTTCGATGGATACATCACAGATAGATGTATCTATAAATGGCAATCAACTTGCTATAATTGGTGCAAACGGTAACCAGATCATGGCTGTTGTACCAAAAAAATGCGGCAGTGGAAATGTAATTGTAAAAATTGGTAGCGATAGTGCAGTAAGTTCCGGCGTATTTAACTATGTATTTACAAGAACGGTTACAACATTGGCAGGCAATGGCACTGCCGGTTTTTCCAACGGACCCGGCGCAGATGCCATGTTCAATTTTAATGGGGAGGTATGGTACAGGAGTATGGGATTGGCTGTTGATGATAATCTGAATGTATATGTTGCGGATCCCGGCAATCATTGCATCAGGAAAATAGATAGCCTTGGAAATGTGACCACGTTTGCAGGTAATCCTAATAGTTCCGGCTATGCAGATGGGCAGGGTACCGCTGCGAAATTCAGTCTTCCTTACGATGTGGCGCTTGATGCAGATGGAAATGTTTATGCTGTTGACCCGGGCAATTGGGATATCAGAAAAATATCTCCCGATGGTAATGCAGTTACCTGGGCATGGGGAGGACAGGCGCCATGGAGTGTTGCAGTGGATAAAACTACCGGTTATGTATATTATTCCAGTTGCGATGGAAGTGGTAATGTTTACCAGGTTCCTTCCCAATGGAATGCAGCCCCTGTGATTACAGGGCTTAATTACCCGGCAGGTATAGACTTTGATAATACCGGCAATTTGTATGTATCGGTTAATGGAGAGAATGTGATAAGAAAATTTACAGCAGGTGTATGGGAGAACAATATCATTGCCGGTACGCAAGGGACAGCAGGTTATGTAAATGCAACGGGAACGGCAGCAAAATTTGATCATCCCTGGGGACTTGCTGTTGATGCAGATGGTAATCTTTATGTTGCGGGTAATGGCACATGGGATGGTGGCACTTACAATACAGATCAATCTGTACGACACATCAAAAACGGTACATGGGAGGTAAGCACCTTTGCGGGTAGCGGCAGTGCAGGCTATTCAGACGCCATTGGTGAAGCTGCTGCATTCAGTGCGCCGACAGGTGTCGCTGTTGATAAGTACGGAACAGTGTATGTATTGGATAAGAATAATAACAGGATAAGAAAAATTGTTTCAGAATAATTTTCATGACGTTTGACGATAACGGCATAGAACTGTTATCATGACATTTTCCCGGCTAATGTAACACAATCACGCAGGGTGGCATAATCCTACCTCTTCCGGATTCTCATTCGGCAAAAACAAAAAAGTACTCACCAGATGCAACAGATATTTTCGTTGACGCTGCTTTTTGCAATGATGACAGGCTGCAGTAAAAAAAGCAGCATACCCGTTTCAACAGGAAACAATACCAATACTTCTCGTACATATTTTGTAGCAACAACCGGCAGTGATGCCAATGCTGGAACGGTCGATAATCCCCTGCGGGGTATTAATACAGCGTTGAGCAAAGCTAATCCGGGAGATACAGTAATAGTACGAACAGGGATCTATTATGAGAAAGTGTCTTTTCAGAAATCTGGAAGACTAGATAAACACATCACGTTAAAAGCCTACACGGGCGAAAAACCGGTTATTGATGGTACAGGTCTTTCTATTACCGGCAAGGAGGCGCTGGTTACCATCAGCAATGTCAACTATATTGTTTTCGAGGGATTTGATGTTTGTAATTATAAAAGCAGCACACCATGGGTTAATATAAACGGAATATTGGTAAATGAGGGCTCAGGAAATATTACCATAAGAAAAAATAAAATATACAATATCGAGCATAATGTTGCTCCTGCTGATGGAAGAAGCGGTCATGGTATTGAGATCATCGGCAATACAAGTATTGCTATGAAAAACATTCTTGTAGAAGACAACGAAATTCACGATTGCAATACGGGTTACAGCGAAAATCTTACTATCAATGGATACGTAGACGGATTTATCATTCGAAGAAATAAGATTTATAACGCAGAAAATATAGGCATTGATGCGGCTGGCGGATACTGGGCAAACAGTGTATCCGCATTTAATTATGCACGAAACGGTATCATCAGCGATAATGAAATTTATAATATAGATATGACGACCGGGCCTATCGGCGGTGCCCATGGACATGGAGCAATTGGAATTTATATAGATGGCGCCAGGAATATTATCGTTGAAAGAAACAAAGTGCATGAGGCCGACAGGGGAATCGGTATTGTTAGCGAGAATGATGCTTATCCTACGGAAAACTGTATTGTAAGAAACAATTTTGTCTATAATTGCTGGCGTACAGGTATATATTTAGGCGGATATCTCAACTATACAACAGGAGGCACCAATAACTGCGCCGTAGTAAATAACACGATTTTTTACAACAACCGGGAGCGGGGTGCTTTCGGTGAAGTGGAAGGTGAAATAAGACTTACTGAAAACTGCAATAACAATACCATTAAGAATAATATTGTGTATGCAAGACCCGAAAATGATGTGTTTATACATAAATACACATCAACAGGAAGCAACAATATAATTGATCATAACCTTTACTACACAACCGGCACTGCCAAATGGATATGGAACGGCGTGGAATATGCCGACTATGCTGCATGGAAAACAGCTTGCGGCGGAGATGCCAATTCTACCAATGGTATTGACCCTTTATTAACAAATACATCTTCACCCGATCTGCATATCCAGGCTGTTTCTCCTGCAAAAAACAGTGGTGTTGTTATTTCAACCGATATAAATGGCAGCACAGACATAGACAGGAATTTAAGAATTGTAAATAATAAAATAAGCAAGGGGGCGCAACAGTAGACCTGGACAAAGATTTTAATCTGATGTTTCTCGGTGTGGTGATAACGGAGTAATCGAGCAGAAGCAACAAGCGATAAGCGGTTTGCAATAAAATTTTAATAGCAATACTATGCCTGGCTACTAAAGAATCCCATCAAACTAATTAAGAAAAACAATAGTGATTTAAAAATGCACAAACGACTTTACTTACTGTTCCTATTACTGCCCCTACAATTATTTGCCGGCGATTTTGATGCTGTAATACAATTAATACACAGGAGGGTACCATGGCTTGATAAACATGTTTTTTTTGAAAAAATAAATAATGAAAATTCAAACGATGTCTTTGAACTGGTGACAAATAATAAACAGGTGATTATAAAAGCATCCGGTGCAAACGCTGCAGCGGTTGGTCTTAACTGGTACCTGAAATATTATTGTCACCGTTCTATGAGTCATATGGGTGATAATCTTTCAGCGGTTAATCCATTGCCTGTTGTAAAAAAGCCGGTAAAAATAAACGCTGTTGCACAATACAGGTATGCATTGAATTATTGCACCTATAATTACACCATGAGTTTTTATACCTGGAAAGATTGGGAACATGAACTGGACTGGATGGCATTGAATGGTGTAAATGTGATGCTGGTGGCGAATGGTGAAGAAGCGGTATGGCAAAATGTTTTGAGAAGATTAGGCTATACAGAAAAAGAAATCAATGAGTATATAACAGGCCCCGCTTACAATGCATGGTGGCTAATGGGCAATATACAAGGTTGGGGTGGCGCAATGCCGCAAACACAAATTGATGAAAGAAAAAAACTTGTTCAGAAAATGATTGCACGAATGCAATCATTAGGTATCGAGCCGGTAATGCCGGGGTTTTATGGCATGGTGCCTTCTACCCTAAAGAACAAAACCAAAGCGCATATTATTGCACAAGGTAACTGGGGTGCTTTTGTAAGGCCTGATATACTTGATCCAACTGATACCGCTTTCAACCGTATTGCAGGTATATTTTATGAAGAGACAAAAAAATTGTATGGCAAAAATATTCGTTTCTTTTCAGGTGACCCTTTTCATGAAGGTGGTATAACAGAAGGAGTGGACCTGGGTAAGGCTGGCGCGGCTATTCAACAAGCGATGCAACAATATTTTCCAGGCGCTGTATGGGTGCTGCAGGGTTGGCAGGATAATCCTAAAAAAGCCATGCTGGCTAATCTTAACAAGCCGGATATTCTTGTTCAGGAACTGTTTGGTGAAGTAACCAACAATTGGGAAAAGCGAAATGCTTATGAAGGCACACCGTTTATCTGGTGCATTGTAAATAATTATGGAGAAAGACTGGGCTTGTTTGGTAAGCTGCAACGGTATGCCGATGAAACTTACCGGGCAAGGAATAGCGAATGGGGGCAATACATGAAAGGATGTGGTATCATGCCAGAAGGGCTTAACAACAATCCAGTTTCGTATGATATTTTGCTGGAGCTGGCTTGGCATAAGAATCATGTGAATATTGAAGACTGGATCAAAGCATTCACTATGTACAGGTACGGTAAATACAATGCAGATATAGTTGCCGCCTGGAAGTTATTTTTGAAAACCGCATATAACAGTATACCCGGTTACCAGGAAGGCCCGCCTGAAAATATCCTTTGTGCGAGGCCGGCCCTGCAAATCAAATCTGTCTCAAGCTGGGGTACCTTAAAAAAGAATTATGATATTGAAGTATTTTCAAACGCAGTGCAGTTGTTTGCAAAAGCAGCTCCTGTATTCAAAGCAAGTGATACTTACCACATTGACCTGGTCGATTTATTAAGACAGGTATTGGCCAATAAAGCAGATACTGTATTTGCCAATATAGTTATGGCATACAACGAAAAAAACAGGTTGGCTTTTGATAAGGCAGCAAACCATTTTTTACAACTATGCGCCCTGACAGATACTTTGCTGAATACACATCCTTACTACAGGTTAAGCACCTGGCAGCAACAGGCAGTGAATGCCGGACATACGACAGAAGAAAAGGCTAACAACATGCTGAACCTAATGATGCTGATCACCTATTGGGGAGAACATAATCGTAAAGAAGATTATCTGCATGAATATGCTTACAAGGAGTGGAGTGGTATGATGAATAGTTTTTACAAAAAGCGCTGGGAAATATATTTTGAGTATTTGCGCAAACAAATGAAAGGGGAACAGCCCGAAGCGCCTGATTTTTTTGAGTGGGAGAGAAGCTGGGTTAAGGATAATCTCTTTATAAAAAAAGAAGCGGGAAGCATTTCTCCTGGAAAGATAATAAGCAAAGTTTTGTTTCATCAATAGCAGTTCATAGCAGTAGTCGTTGGTGTTCTCGCCAACGGCTTTTTTTATTAATCACTCATCATGAATTACAGAACCATTTTTATTTTATGTCTTTGCCTGTGGTGCAGCTTTGTATATGCACAAATAGGAAATTCCGCCGATAAGCATAACAAGAATATTGATTACCGGGAGTTTCCCAATCCCAAACCAATTGATCAGCAATCATGGGATGCACTGGTTCCGGATATACTGGTAAGCTTTGCAGATATTAATATGCGCTATGAGAAAAACAATGCCCCTGCTGTTAGCACTCCTCAAGAAAACTGGAATACTATAGCATGGAAAGGAGAACGGGTGCATACGCAATTTGTAATAGTAGCAAAAAGAAAATTGTCAAAAGTGTTTATTAAGGCGGGTGCTTTAGCAGATAACAGGGGGCACCGTATTTCCGCTTCCGCTGTCACAACAGGTTTTGTGCGATATGTTTTGTCAGATGGATTGAACAAAGATGGTCATGGCTGTGGTATTCTGCCGGCAAATGAATCAGATTCTTCTTTGTCTGCGGATGGTATTGATTTTATTCCTGAAAAGAGCATAGACGCTTATACGGTACAACCGGTATGGTTAAGTATAGCTGTTCCCCGGAATACGGTTGCAGGCAATTATTCAGGTAAACTGCAGGTGACTATTGATCAAAGAGCTTATGAACTTACTTACAAAGTAAATGTTAAGTCTCATGTATTGGCTGCACCAAAAGACTGGCGGTTCCACCTGGATATCTGGCAGAACCCTTATTCGGTGGCAAGATTGTTTGCTGTAAAAGATTGGGCTAAAGAACATTTTGATCTAATGCGCCCTTCTATGCAAATGCTGGCCAATGCAGGACAGAAAGCCATTACAGTAAGTATGATCTATGATCCCTGGCGTGGACAGACTTATGATATTTATAAGTCAATGATAAAATGGATAAAGAAAAAAGATCGGACATGGCGTTATGATTATTCCATCTTTGACCAATGGGTGAGCTATATGATGAAACTTGGCATTGATAAGCTGATCAACTGTTACACGATGGTTCCCTGGAACAATAAGTTCTATTATTATGATGAAACCGCAGGGAAAGACACATTGCTCATCGCCAAAACAGGAACGCCGGAATATGAGGCGCATTGGCGGCCCATGCTTGCCGATTTTGCAAAGCATCTTAAACAGAAAGGATGGTTCGGTAAAACAGCTATAGCAATGGATGAAAGACCACTTGATGATATGCAGAAAGTGATTGCGCTGGTAAGAAGTGTAGATAAGGATTTTAAAATTTCATTGGCGGGTAGCTACCACGCTGAAATAGCAAACGAGATATATGATTATTGCATTGCTTCTGCAGAAAAGTTTGATAGCGCAATCAAAGAAAAACGTGTAGCGGCAGGCTTGCCTACTACCTATTACACCTATTGCTGGGAAGGGCATCCAAACACATTTACTTTTTCTCCCCCGGCCGAAGCCGCATGGCTGGGCTGGTATGCCGCTGCACAAAATTATAATGGTTATTTGCGATGGGCCTATAATTGCTGGCCGCAAAATCCCATGCAGGATGCACGGTTCAGCACATGGTCTTCGGGAGATACCTATTTTGTGTACCCCGGCGGCAGCTCCATTCGATTTGAAAGATTGATAGAAGGTATACAAGAATATGAAAAGATACGCCTGCTGAAAGCGCAGTTTATAAAAAATGGTGAGCACAAAAAATTGCAGCAACTTGATGCAGTGCTGAGCGAATTTCATATAAAAGCATTGGAGCGGCAATCAGCAGCGGCGATGTTGAAAAAAGCAAAAAAGATGCTGGATTCATTTTAGTCTTTTTATGGGCTGACTTAAAAGTTTATTTTAATCTTTATAAATGAGATGCCACTATGCAGCAGTTAACCGGAAATTATATTCAATGAAGAGCTATAAATGTTTGGCTGTTGCGATTGTATGTTTTGTAAAAACGATAACCTGTCTTTCTCAAGACACAAAGGAATATAAATGGTGGAACCCTGCGGATAATTCTTTTCGTGTTATTGAAGGACAGGCATGGCCAAATGAGGTAAAAGAAAAGTACGACCGGTTCCCTGCCCGTGCGGAAAAAACATTGAACCCTAATGTGTGGAATATCTCACACAGCAGTGCCGGCCTGTATCTAAAATTTAAAACGGACGCAAGTGATATTGTTGTACGCTATGTGGTACAAAACAAAGGGAATTTTGCCATGAACCACATGCCTGCAACAGGTGTAAGTGGTATAGATCTTTATGCTATTGATCATAACGGCAAATGGGTATGGGCTCAGGGCAGATTTACATTTGCGGATACCATTGAATATCGTTTTTCAAACCTTGAAGTGGATCCTGTATTTCCACGCAGGGATTGTGAATACCGGTTGTTTCTCCCCTTGTATAATGCTGTGCAATGGATGCAGATTGGTGTTCCGGTTGCTAAAAAGTTTACGCCGATGCCGTTGAGTGCAGAGAAACCTGTTGTTGTGTACGGCACATCCATTGCACAAGGTGCATGTGCTACAAGACCCGGACTTGCGTGGACGGCTATTCTCGAAAGAATACTGGACAGGCCGCTGATCAATCTTGGCTTTTCAGGAAGCGGGCAACTGGAAAAATCCGTTATTGATTTAATGGCTGAAATTGATGCGAAGCTTTATATACTCGATTGCTTGCCTAATTTAACTGCAGGTGCAGGGTTTACAGCTGATGAAGTAAAAAAAAGAGTAAGGGAGTCTGTAAACCAGTTGCAGCAAAAGCATCCCTCAACTCCTATACTCCTTGTAGAGCATAGCGGTGGAAATACGTTAAACATTATTGATACGGCTAAACGTAACGAATATGAGAGGGTCAATAATGTGCTGAGAAACGTTTTTGCACAGTTGAAAAACGAAGGCATACAAAATATTTTTCTTCTGGGGAATAAAGATATTAACCTAAATATTGACGCTACTGTTGATGGCCTTCATCCGAATGATATTGGCATGATGATGTATGCAGCTGCCTATGAAAAAATTATAAGAAGTATATTACAGGAACCTTCGGGCAATATATCCACCACTATTCCTGTGATACAAAGCAGGGATGGTTATTATGACTGGAGAAGCAGGCATGCCGAAATACTGCAATTGAATAAAACCGATCCGCCGAAGTCTGTTGTTGTTGCCAACTCGATCATTCATTATTGGGGTGGAGAACCGAAAGCACCTCTGAACCGCGGTGCCGCCTCATGGAATAAATATTTGCAACCATCAGGTATGCGCAATCTTGGGTTTGGCTGGGATAAAATTGAAAATGTTTTATGGCGTATATATCATGATGAACTGGATGGTTTTAATACCCATAATGTAGTAGTGATGATTGGCACAAACAATTTGACAGACAACAATGATGAAGAGATTATTGCGGGACTAAAAAATCTGGTAGAACAAATTAAAATACGCCAGCCAAAGGCAACCGTTTTATTAGTAGGAATACTACCAAGAAGGCAAATGGAAAAAAGGATTGTTGTTGTGAATAAAGGCATTGCAAGGTTATCGGCTTTGTTGCACATTAAATATATTAATCCGGGAACGGTGTTGCTGAAGAAAACAGGAAATATTGATGAGTCATTGTTTGAAGATGGGTTGCATCCCAATAAAGCGGGTTATGAAAAACTGGGAGGGCAATTAGTAAGGTATTTAAAATAATAATCCACCAAAGGAGAGTAGGGAGATATCTCTTGGATAATAAAGTAATAATAAATATCGCTGAAATGAAATCACTGAAACATTTTTTACTCGTTGTATTAATTATCATATCATCAGTTCAAGGTTTTGCGCAGAAAAAACAAATTGGAAAGGAAACTTCCGAACAAAAGCAACAGCGCATGGCCTGGTGGACAAACGATCGCTTTGGGATGTTTATACATTGGGGTTTATATGCAGGCGCAGCAAGACATGAATGGGTGAAGCGTTGGGAAAGGATGGACGATGCGCAATACCAGCCTTATTTTGATAATTTCAATCCTGATTTGTTCAACCCGAAGGAATGGGCTAAGCAAGCCAAAGCAGCGGGTATGAAGTATGCGGTGCTTACTACCAAACACCATGAAGGATTTTGCTTGTTCGATTCAAAGTATACCGATTACAAAGCCACCAACACCATAGCTAAAAGGGACTTAGTAAAAGAGTTTGTCGAAGCATTTCGTGCAGAAGGATTAAAAGTTGGATTTTATTATTCATTGATCGACTGGCATCATCCTGATTATACCATTGATGTAATGCATCCCCTGCAACCAGCTAATGAAGCTGATTCTGCGTATGCACGGCTCAATAAAGGAAAGGACTGGAACAGGTATAAAACGTATTTGCATAACCAGATAAGAGAGTTGCTTACCAATTATGGTAAGATAGATATTATGTGGTTGGATTTTTCTTATCCAAATAGCAACGGTCATGGCAAAGGCAAAGATGACTGGGGATCAGTTGAACTGCTGAGGATGATAAGAAAATTACAACCGGGAATACTTGTCGATAACAGGCTTGACCTTGACGAATATAAAGATGGTGCCGATTTTGTAACACCCGAACAGGTAAAGCCTGATGAGCTTAATAAGTTTGCCGGTACATACTTTGAAACCTGCCAGACCTTTTCCGGTTCATGGGGTTATTACCGTGATGAAAATACATGGAAGACAAATCATGAACTCCTTACACTACTGATTACCGCAACAGGTAAGGGAGGCAACCTGATACTGAATGTAGGGCCCACTGCAAGAGGCTACTTTGACTACCGTGCGCAACGTGCATTGGACAGTATGGCCACATGGATGAAATACAACAATAAAGCTATCTACAATTGCAGGCAGGCGCCGGAGGGTTTTGCAGTTCCGGAAAAAACGTTACTTACTTACAACCCCGCCACTAAAAGAATATATATTCACCTGATGGGTTATAATACGCAAACATTGGTGCTGCCCGGTTACAGGGATAAAATAAAATATGCCCAGTTTTTGCATGACGCATCTGAACTAAGGTACAAGGAACAAGGCAACGATATTGTGTTGACACTTCCGGCAGGTAAGCCAGCCATTGAAGTGCCGGTGATAGAGTTGATGCTGAAATAGTAGTGTGATGACCGACCCGAAGACTTCTTTCCTTTAAACAATTAAACAAATGGGCAATTTCTGGAAGTAATTTGTTCTGGTCGTATGTATCAGTTATCGAACCCGCAACTCGTAAATCAAATTCATTGTAAACTGTAGAACCGCAAAAGATTAAATCTCTATCAAATTATTTGAGCAGCATTTTGTAATTAGGACGAAGTTGCTCTTTAGTGAAATGTGTAGGATGGTACTTTAATTCTTTTCGGTTAATTGCATGTCAGACATTCTTTAAGAACATCTACTTTCAATATCAAATTCTCTGTTGCTTCGGTTATGAAACTTAATATGGGCAAGTCAAGAACCCTTGCAATTGCATATATTTCTAAGTCGGCGGTTTCCTTTCTATTATACTCAAACGGCCGGAGGATCTTTTTCAGCTTTTTAATATTGCCCATTGCTGAATTGTGCTGCAGTTGTTGAGCTGCCTTTAGGTAAAACTCATAATAGGTGATAAACATCTGGGTGACTTCTGTGAGATAAACATCCTTTTTATTGAATTTCCACTCTATAAAGTTCTCCAATGACTTGAGAGCAGATTTGAATTTATTGTATGTTCAATGAGTAAACTCTAACCCCACCAGTTTTCAAATTGGTCATTGTTGTATTTATGGACTTCAATGGACCTATTCCGCAGATAACGGCTCGTTGCGTAAGGTGTATTCTTTCTGGAATGCCAAAAATGTTACTCTGAATGGCATCCAGATATGCATTAAGAATTTTCACCCCTTCTTTGTTACCGGTAGCCCGGAACTTGGAGATTTTTGACAATCCGGGAAAAACAAAAAACCCCGCAAATTCAATATTTGCAGGGCTTTTGAGCGATTTGAGGCTATTTGGTAGCCTAATCTGTGATCCCGCTGGGACTCGAACCCAGGGCCCCATCATTAAAAGTGATGTGCTCTACCAACTGAGCTACGAGATCAACCTGATGTTCAGACCGTTTATCTGAACGGGGTGCAAAAATACAGTCTCACACCTTTCGCACCAAAAAATTTTCAAATTATTCTGGTAATATTTTAACCAGATGTTAGTGATAGTGAAGAGCTTTTTAAAGATGATCGTTCTCAACTCCGGTATTGGGTCTTAGTGGTGGTTATTTTAATAATGGGAAATTGAATTAGGCCCGGCAATTAATCAAAACTGTTTTCCCATCCCTCAGTTTTTAACTTATTTATTTTTTCAAGCACTTCAGCGTTTAGAGAGTGTTTGTAGTCAACTATTGTTCTGGATATTTTGTCGTCCGTTGTGCCAAGAATTTGTGCCGCTAATATGCCCGCATTCTTTGCTGCATTTAATGCAACCGTTGCAACAGGTACACCGTTTGGCATTTGTAAAATAGAAAGAACAGAATCCCACCCGTCGATAGAGTTGGATGATTTGATAGGAACGCCAATAACAGGTAAAGAAGTTATAGAAGCAACCATGCCCGGCAAATGTGCTGCGCCACCCGCACCGGCTATAATTATCTTTAATCCCCGGCCTTTTGCTTTTTGCGCATATTCAACCATGCGTAATGGTGTACGATGAGCCGATACAACGGTCACTTCGTACGAAATGCCAAACTGTTTTAAGATTTCAGCTGCAGCCTGCATGATGCTGAGATCGCTATCGCTGCCCATGATTATACCTACTTGTGGATTCATGCAGCAAAGAAAAGCTAAAATCCACGTTTGCAAAAGATAAAAAAAACTCCTGCCAGGCAGGAAGATTTTTATGCCATTAATTGCCCAGCGTTCCTTTCAACCGCAGCAACTCTGTCTCAGCCAATTTAGTTGCATACCGGGCTGCAATCAGCCGGTTGTTAGCGGATTCCAAACTGTTTTGTGCTTCCCGGAGCTGAACTAATGTCGCCGCTCCTAATTTGTACGTTTGAAAAACGATATCAACATTTTCCCGTGCCAATAAAATATTTTCTTCTTCTAATGCCAGGGCTTTTTTCTGCAGTTCATAATTTTTAAAAGCCGTAATGATATCCAAATTGACGAGGGATCGCTGGTTTTCAAAAACTAATTGTTGATAGCGGATATCCAACTCAGCTTGCCGGATCAGTCGTTTTGTATTAAAGCGATTGAAGATGGGAATATTAGCAGTAAAGCCATAATTTAACCCGTTGGACTGATTAAAAAGAGGAGAGAAGGGGTTGATAACTTTTTTATTATCTGTTCGACTGTAATTATAAGCTGAATTAAATGATACAATTGGCAACCGATCCGCTTTTCTTTCGTTTAGCGTAAGCCTGGCGATGTCAACATTTTTTTGAGCGATAAGAAGTCCGGGATTATTTTTTTCAATGTCCAATTGTATATCACCCAAACCGATTGTTGTATTGATAGGAATGGAATCATTCACTTCAAAATTTATCCCTTTGTTTACATTCATCGCCTGGTTCAATTGCTCCTTTAGCTGTTCGATCAATGTTTGTTGTTCAAGCTTTAATGCCTTCTGAGCATTCAGGTCTACCTTGCTTTGCAGCAAATCGGGTTTGATGCCCGTTCCAATATCTAATTTGTATTGAGATAATCGTACTCTTTCTTCATTCAACGTGATTTGTTCTTCTACTGCTTTTAATTGTTGTTTTTGCCGTACAATATTGTAATAAGTGGTAATAACGGTAGCAATGCTATTGACAACCTGGTTTCTTATTCCCAACGAGCCAAGCTGAATGTATTCAACTGCTTTATCTCTTGTAGCAAACATTTTTAGTCCGTCAAACAGGGTCCAGTTAAGCGCTACGGAAGCAGCGGTATTATGTGAACGAATACTTTTTTGTTCCCGCTTCGAACCGTCTGCCAATGTCTGGCGCTGGTTATTATTGTTCCAGGTAGTTCCCAATGTACCGTCCAGTGTGGGAAGGAATGCTGCATTGCGATAGGAATAATCCAGGGCTGCCACCATGGAATCGTTTTTTGACAGTTGTATGTCGTAGTTATTCTGCAAAGCCGTAGCAATTGCTTCTTCCAATGTGAGTAGTTGCTGTGCAAATGAATTTGTATAAAAAAACAAGACCGATATAAAAACAATAAATCCTTTTTTCATTCCTGCATCTTTAATTTTTGGCCCGATTGGAAACTACCTGATTTTTTTTGCAATTGCACTCAACTTTTTTAAACTGTTTCAGGCGCCGGCTGTTGTGCAACAATTGCCTCCTCGTCTTTAATGGGATACAATTTTTCCATCTCACTCTTTTGTTTTTTGGTGGACATGTAAGTGTACATGGCCGGCAAAACAAATAGCGTTAATATTAATGAGAATAAAATACCGCCTACAATCACAACGCCAAGCGGTATACGGCTGGTCGCTGCTGCCCCTAATGACAGGGCCAGCGGCAACGCACCCAGTGACATGGCAAGGCTTGTCATAAGAATCGGGCGAAGCCGTTGTGTGGCCGAATAGATGGCTGCTTCCTTTTTCTTCATGCCTTTCATGCGATTTTGGTTGGCAAATTCGACGATAAGGATACCGTTTTTCGTCACCAGGCCTATAAGCATAATCATGCCGATTTGTGAAAATATATTGAGCGTATGTCCAAATAGCCATAAGGTCAACACGGCGCCGGCGATGGCCAAAGGAACGGTGATCATAATGATGAGCGGATCGATAAAGCTTTCAAATTGTGCAGCAAGAATTAAAAAGATTAAGCCGAGCGCCAATAAAAACGCAAAGCTGGTGTTGCTGCTGCTTTCAGCAAAATCACGGGATGATCCTGATAAAGAAGTAGCAAAGCTTTCATCCAATAGTTTGTTCGCAATGGCTTCCATTTCTTTAATACCATCGCCAATGGTTTTACCGGGAGCCAGCCCGGCGGAAACGGTCGCTGATTTATACCTGTTAAAGTGATAAATGGTGGGAGGTGTATTCGACTCCTGGACCGTTACCAGGTTATCCATACTGATCATTTCTCCGCGATTATTACGAACAAATAGCACCTTCAGATCATCAGGATCATCCCTGTCTTTGCGGGCCACCTGGCCCATTACCTGGTATTGCTTGCCGTCTTTGGTAAAATACCCCAACCGCCGGTTACTATAAGCCAACTGTAATGTTTCTGAAATATCACTGACACTTACTCCCAGTTCACTTGCTTTCAACCGGTCGATTGCTACACGCAGTTCAGGTTTATTGAATTTAAGATCCACATCTACCTGTTGCAATACAGTACTTTTGTTGGCTTCTTCTAAAAACTTTGGAAGTATCTGGGTGAGTTTTTCAAAATTATTGTTTTGCAGCACAAATGAAACCGGTTGACCACCACGACGGTTTACTTGTATTGTCTGATCCTGGATGGCAAATGCTCTTCCTTCGTTGTATTTGGGAAGATTGCGATTGACCATGTTTACAATTTCTTCCTGGGAACGGGTTCTTTCTTTAGGATCCACTAACGTCACACGAACAAAGCCTGTATTGGCATTACCTGATCCCGAGAAGCTAGGTGCGGTCACACTTAATACCGTAATTTTTTCAGGTACCGAGTCAAGCATAAAGTTAGATAACCGATCAACGTATTTATCCATGGCATCAAACGAGGTGCCTTCAGGTGCTGTCAGTTGCAAACGAAACTGGCTGCGGTCTTCCATGGGTGCCAATTCAGATTGAAGGTTGGCGCCAATTAAAAATATTATGGCCACACAGGCGGAAATAATGATAAACGAAACCCAACGAACCTTCATGAATTTGGTAAGGGCTTTTTGATACCCGTTTTCCATTCCCCTGAAGAAAGGTTCTGTTTTTGTATAAAACCAGGAATGTTTATGGATATTCTTTTTGGTAAGCTTTACGTTCAATACCGGTGTAAGCGTAAGCGACACAAAAGCCGAAATCAATACGGCACCTGCGACTACTATACCAAACTCACGGAATAAACTTCCAACGAAACCCTGCAGGAAGATAATAGGCAGAAACACTACCGCTAACGTGATAGAAGTAGCGATAACAGCAAAATAAATTTCTTTGGAACCTTCTTTTGCCGCCTGCCATTTCCCCATCCCTTTTTCCATCTTTTTATAAATATTCTCCGTCACCACAATACCGTCATCTACCACGAGACCCGTAGCCAATACGATGGCCAGCAGGGAAAGCACATTGATGGTATAACCCATCAAATACATGATGAAGAAGGCGCCGATCAATGACACAGGAATATCTATCAAAGGACGCAACGCAATGAGCCAGTCACGGAAGAAAAGATAGATGATCAATACCACCAGCACTATTGCAATGATCAGGGTTTCTTCTACTTCCGATATGGATTTCTTGATAAACTTTGTTTGATCAAGCGCAATATTGATTTTAATGTCTTCCGGAACATCTTTTTTTATCTGTTCCAGGCGTTTATAAAACTCATCCGATATTTCTACATAGTTAGAACCTGGTTGAGGAACGATAGCCAAAGCAATCATTGGCACCGCACTTTCTTTCAAAGCCGTTTCTTCATTTTCCGGGCCCAACACAACATCTCCAATGTCTTTTATTTTTATATCGGCACCGCTGATGTTGCGGATGATTACATTATTAAAATCTTCTTCCGTGTTGAGTCGACCAAAAGTGCGGACTGTTAATTCGGTTGCGTTACCGGATATTTTTCCCGAAGGCAGTTCGACATTTTCACGCAGCAATGCAGCTTGCACATCGCCGGGAGTCAAACCAAATCCGGTCAATTTTGCGGGGTCGATCCAGATACGCATAGCATATCTTTTTTCGCCCCAGATCTGGATGCCACTAACACCGGGAATGGTTTGCAATCTTTCTACCAGCACATTATTGGCATATTCAGTTATCTGCAATTGATTACGGGTATTGCTTTGCACCGTCATGGATAGAATGGCATCGGAGCTGGCATCCGCTTTTGAAACTACGGGTGGCGCCTCCAGGTCCGGAGGCAGGGATCGCTGAGCCTGCGACACTTTATCTCTTACATCATTGGCGGCGGCTTCCAGGTCAATACCGAGGTCAAATTCGACATTGATATTACTGGTTCCATTACTGCTTGAAGAGGTAATATTTTTAATGCCGGCTATGCCATTGACGGCTTTTTCGAGGGGTTCGGTGATCTGCGTTTCGATAATATCTGCATTGGCACCCGCATAGGAAGTGCGAACGCTTATATTGGGCGGATCAATGGCAGGATAATCCCGTATTCCCAAAAACCTGAACCCTATGACTCCAAACACCACGATGATGATGTTCATCACGATAGCGAGCACAGGTCGTCTCAAACTTAACTCGGATATATTCATTCGAATACGTTTGTAGATTTGGCTTATGGTTTATGGTCGACTTCCAAAATCAACTACAAACTATAAACCATAAACAGTTTTTACTTAATTATCTTGTTGATCCTTATTTTTCCTTCCGGTCTTAAACTCAATAATCCGGTGACCACCACTGTATCGCCTGCTTTTAATCCCTCCGTTATTTGTATCCTGGCGGAATCCCGGATACCGGTTATAACATCCTTAAAAGTTGCTATTCCATTATTATAAAGAATTACTTTTTTGCCCCTTGCCTGCGGTAGTACTGCCTGCGTAGGAACTAAGATTGTGTTAGGGTTGGGTTCAAATGATAATTTCACTTTGGCAAATGCGCCGGGTAAAAGTTTATCATCTTTAGTCTGAACGATTGATCTTACTTTAAGGCTACGGGTATTTTCAGCCACCGAGGATTCCGTCGCCACTACTTTGGCGTTGTACGTTTTTGATGACCCTTCATAAGTGAAATTTACAATCTGACCCATTTTGATTTGCCCGGTATATTTTTCAGGAACTGTAAAGTCAAGTTTCAACTGCCCGGTTTGATTAATCACAGCAATGATACTGGCCGGCGTAACATAAGCACCCGGACTGATATTCTTCAAACCCAGTTTACCACTGAAGGGTGCCCTGATTTCTGTTTTTGAAATATCTGTTCGAATAATTTCGATGTCAGCATTGATATTATTTACATTCAATAAGCTGGCATCATAATCTGCTTTGCTAATGCCTTGTATTTTTAGTAGCTGGGCCGAACGTTCCTCGTTGGTTTTTGCAATCTGCAGCTGTACCTGCAATTTTTTTAACTGTGCCTGCAGATCGGCATCATACAGTTTAGCAATCAAAGCCCCCTTCGCCACCTGTTTTCCTTCGGCTACATTGAGTCGGACGATCCGACCTGATACTTCCGGATGTATTTCTGTGGTTTCATTGGCAATCACTGATCCGGGAACTTCAATATTTTCCGCAAAAGGCTCTGTTTTCGCTATGTAGGCATCCACGGCCATCACCATTTGTTGGCGGTTAGCTCCGACCCTGGGTTCAATTTTTTTGGTTTTATCGCCGCAGGCAGCTAAAAAAGGAAGGATGAACGCAATACAATAATTCCGTACCAAAATTATTTTTCTCACTTGTCGATTAATTTATATGTGGTTTTAGTTTCCTGTCAATGAAAACAGTGAAAAATAAAAATAAATGAAACCGGGCTGCTATTGGACGTCAATAGTTTGCAATACATGCGGAAATGGGGTCGCCATGTATGAGCGGGTTTTAGAAAGGATAGAAGGTTGTCAGGATTTTGCCAGCAGGTTCCGCTTCACTTTATTGGATTGATGCAGCAGATCCTGTTTTTCTTTACTTAAGATGGTGACGTGTCCCATCTTACGTCCCGGTTTGGTCTGTTTTTTCCCATACAAATGCACAAAGGCATTGTCAATTTTCAGCGTTTCTTCCAGTCCTTCATATTTTACCTCCCCGCTGAATCCCTCTGCCCCGATAATATTTACCATGATGGAAGGGAGAATGGCGTCGGTATTTCCAAGGGGATAATTGAGCATCAGCCGCCAGAGCATATCAAACTGCGAACTGTAATGCGCTTCGATAGTATGGTGACCGCTATTGTGTACTCTCGGAGCGGTTTCATTCACGTATACTTCTCCCTTTTTATCGACGAAGAGTTCGATAGCAAAAATGCCCGGAGATTTAAAGTTTCGTACTACCGATAATGCGATTGCCTCCACCTTCCACAATGTTTTTTCATCGATCTCGGCAGGGCAGAGCTGGTAGTCGAGTAAGTTCAGGTCCTTATCAAATACCATTTCAACGGGAGGGTAAAGTGCTGTTTCTCCCTTTTCGTTGATGGCCACCATTTGTGCCACCTCTTTATGAATGGCTATCATTTTTTCCAACACAGCAGGTGTATCAAATCCTTTAGCGAGATCATCGGTGGTTTTTAACACCAGCACGCCTTTGCCATCATAACCGCCTTCACCGATTTTATGCACCGCTGGTAAAAAGCCGGATTGCTCCTGCAGATCCTTCAGATTTTGAGTAATGATAAATTCCGGAGATGGAATGTCATGAATTTTGTAGTATTCTTTTTGAAGAATTTTATTCTTGATTGTTTTTAAGACGGATGGTTTTGGATACACTTTCAGGCCCTCAGTTTCCAGCTTTTCAAGTGCTTCTATATTTACATTTTCTATTTCGATGGTAATAGCATCCAGCTTTTTTCCAAAAGCATAGACGTCGTCAAAATTTCTGATATCACCTTTGGTAAAATGATGACAAAGATGAGCAGCCGGGCATTCAGCATCGTTTTCTAACACAAATGTTTCAACGGGATAATTGGCTGCTGCCTGCAATAACATTCTGCCCAATTGGCCACCACCCAGGATACCTATTTTTAACATGGCGCAAAGATAGGTTTCTGGGTTTTAGTTTCTTATTTCTGGTCAGCCTGTTCTAAATTTGCTTTTAAATGCGACCTGATTTTCCATATAAACTTTTTGCTGATCATCGCACCAACTTCAACCTGCTCATGGAAACATTGGCCATGGATTCCCCAATCCGCCGCAGGCGGAGAGCTTAGGAAGCTTCCCGTAATGTGTAGAT
The DNA here is from genome assembly GCF_042434975.1 of Terrimonas alba. Classification (NCBI taxonomy): domain Bacteria; kingdom Pseudomonadati; phylum Bacteroidota; class Chitinophagia; order Chitinophagales; family Chitinophagaceae; genus Terrimonas; species Terrimonas alba. The sequence goes on along the minus strand of NZ_JBHMQM010000006.1, from coordinate 324,797 downwards.
TTTTTAGAAGTCCAAATTTATTATCACAACGAAAGCCTTAATCATGTCATCCACAACACTTGCAAATAAAACCGCAACTTCTCAAACCGATTTCCTTCCCCTTGAAGGAACGGACTACGTAGAATTTTATGTTGGCAATGCCAAACAGGCCGCGCATTATTATATATCGGCTTTTGGTTTTCAGCCGTTGGCTTACTCCGGCCCCGAAACCGGTGATAAGGAAAAGGCTAGCTATGCAGTTCGCCAGCACAAACTCATATTTGTTTTAACTACAGCTTTGCGTCCCGGTAATGCTATAGCAGATCATATTTACAAACACGGCGACGGTGTAAAAGCATTGTCCCTACGGGTAAGAGATGCTGCCAGTGCCTGGGAGGAAACTACCAAACGCGGTGGTAAAAGTTATATGGAACCGCAAACGCTGAAAGATGAGTTTGGTGAAATTGTCATGAGCGGCATTCATACCTATGGCGACACGGTTCATCTATTTATTGAACGAAAAAATTATAGCGGACCATTTATGCCGGGTTATAAAGCCTGGAGTATTCCGCATTATAAAACAGAAGACACTGGCTTATTATACGTCGATCATTGTGTCGGTAATGTTGACTGGAATGGAATGAACCCCTGGGTAAAATTTTATGAAGACGTGATGGGTTTCAAAAACATTCTCACTTTTGATGATGAAGACATCTCCACGGAATATTCAGCACTAATGAGCAAAGTGATGAGCAGTGGTAACGGATTTGTGAAATTTCCTATTAATGAACCGGCGGAGGGCAAGAAAAAATCGCAGGTGGAGGAATATCTTGAATTTTATCGCGGAGAAGGGGTTCAGCACGTTGCCCTGGCTACTAACGACATTGTAAAAACAGTAAGGGACCTTATGAGCCGTGGTGTAGAATTTTTGCGGGTACCAACTGCGTATTATGACGATTTATTGAGCAGGGTAGGAAAAATTGATGAGGACCTGGAGCCTTTGAAAGAGCTGGGAATTTTAGTGGACCGGGATAATGAAGGGTATCTGTTGCAACTATTTTCCAAACCGGTGGAGGACAGGCCCACGCTTTTCTTCGAGATCATCCAGCGAAAAGGCGCCAAAAGCTTTGGCAAGGGAAATTTTAAAGCACTGTTCGAAGCCATTGAAAGAGAGCAGGAAGCGAGGGGAAATTTGTAAGCTGAAGCCGGAGGTTAGAAGTCAGTTGTCGGAACTGCAAGCCGCCAACTGCTGACAGGTTCGGTAACCACGAAGTATAAAAATCGGGGTCGGAAGCCGGGCAGTAGTTGTTAACATTTCTCCAGATGTCTTAACAACTCGGTTTCTGACTTCTTTTTTTGAACCTTATCTTTACAACTCTGGCTGCTGCGGGAAATAAACAAGATTTAAGATCGTTAAAGTATAAGGAAGAATATGAAAAACCTTGTGCATATATTTTTTTGTTTGATTTTTTTTGTAGCCGTAGCCACGGCACAACCTTCCTATCGCAGTGGTACCTCTTATACCAACTTCATCGACTATCAAAAAACATTTCCCCGTCCTGATGAATCTTTCAGGCGTAAAGAGGATACTCTTCAAAAGCAGTTTGAAGCAAAAAAATTGACATGGCCTGCCAAATATGTTTATATCCGTTCTTTCAAATATGATAGCCAATTAGAAGTATGGGTGAAAGACGAACTGAAAGATCCATTTAAACTTTTTAAAACCTATAAAGTTTGCGCACTGGCAGGAACACTCGGCCCAAAAAGATTGGAAGGAGACTACCAGGTGCCGGAAGGGTTTTATTATATCAACGAATTCAATCCCCGCAGCCAATATTATCTTTCGTTGGGTATTAACTATCCAAATGTTTCTGATAAAATTTTAAGTGACTCCCTACGACCCGGCAGTGCTATTTATATTCATGGCAGTTGTGTAACGGTGGGCTGTATTCCCGTTACTGATCAGCAGATTGATGAGTTGTATATCCTGGCGGCACACGCCAAGAACCAGGGGCAGGATTATATACCAGTTCATATTTTCCCGATTCGTTATAATGTGGCCAGGAGTGTTCGCTACCTGGAAAATTTGACAAAGGATGATAACTATCTGAAAAGATTTGCTGCAAGACTGGAAGAGGCATTTAACTATTTTGAAAAATACAAACAGCTTCCTGTTGTGTTGATAAATGAGAAAGGTGAATACACGATCAACGGAGCGCCGGTCAAAAAAATAAACGACCTTAAAGCTAAAAGGGCTCCTGTAGCTCATCGCACAAGAAATATCACAGGATTGGTGGAAGCGGTACATGAATGGCCGCAATTTCCCGGCGGTGGTGATGCATTCATGAAATATCTTGAAAACCTTGGGACAGAGATGCTGCCGTTTTTGCCGGAGGGAGTTACCAAGGCTTATGTCCAGGTTGAATTCATTGTTGATAAGGATGGAACGCCAACCAACTTCAAAGTGTTGAAGGGAATGAACGACGACGATTTTATCGATGAATTGATCAGGCGTATGGAAAAAATGCCTGTATGGAAACCCGCCATTTTACACGATAAGCCGGTGCCCAAAAAAATGATCCAGACGATTACAGTAGAAGCAAAATAATTTTATTGCAACAACGCCTGTATTGTTTCAGGCGTTTGCTGACGCAGCAAAATCGTTTTCCCTTTCGTTAATTTTTCAAAATACTCACCGGTATAGTGACGGATGGTAAGCAGTGAAAGGCCTCTCGTTACCTGTACATCGAAAATTTCCGAGGCGCCTAATGCCAGCTTTTCTATTTTTTCTCCCTGGTCGTCCAGTACACACACAAAACTGATAGCACCATTTTGTGTGAGGTTAGGTTTCAATTTTAATTTTTCAAAAAGGTGATAGAGATGTCCAACATGATGTTCGCCCACAAAAGAAAAATCTTTTGAATTGAGTTCCAGCATCACCTGTTTTTCCTTTAAAACGATAATCGGCGGAAGGTGCTTCAAAGATTGTTTGTGAATGATTGTCCCTTCCAGCGATGGGTTCAAAAAACATTTTACATACAGGGGAATGCCTTTGTTCTCAAGTGGCTTAATAGTTTTGGGGTGAATGACCTGTGCACCATAATAAGCCATTTCGATTACTTCATTATAATTTAACTCGTGGATAGGTTGCGCTTCAGGAAATTTTTTAGGATCAGCATTCATGACACTCTCGACATCTTTCCAGATAGTTTGGCTTTCCGCATCCAGCATACTCGCAAAAACGGCGGCAGTATAATCACTTCCTTCGCGGCCAAGCGTAGTACTTTCATTTTCGTCAGTAGCGCCAATGAATCCCTGCGTCAGAACAATGGCAGGATTGTTTAATTCAGGTAAGATGAATTCACGGACCTTATTGCTGGTAAATTCCCAGTCGATATTGGCGTCGCGGAAATTATCATCGGTCCGGATAATATCTCTTACATCTATCCACTTGTTAGCAACACCTGTCTCATTCAGGTAGTGACTTACAATAGCAGTGGATAAAAGTTCTCCTACACAAACGACCTGGTCATAATAATAATCGTATTCACGAACGGGCTTGTCATGCAGCATCCATTCAACTTCCGTAAAAAAATCTTTTAATTGCTGTTCGCAGGCAAGAGCATGGGTGACCAACAAATAATTGGCAGTTGTCATATGCTGTTGCTTTACCTGCTCAAATAACTGCAATGCCTCTTCCTTTTTGCCTTCAAAAAAGGCCTCAACTACTTTTTCCAGTGCATTGGTGGTTTTGCCCATGGCAGAAATTACTACCAGGAGTTTTTCTCCAGCGTACTGTTTCAATATTTCACCGACGCTTTTGATCCGATCAACACTATTTACCGAGGCACCGCCAAATTTGAAGACCTTCATGAATGATAGTATGATTTGTAGTAAAGAAGTTTGCAAATGTCGTTAAAAACTATTTTCTTTTTTGATGTCTTTCACACACATCCGTTTCATCCGCGTATTTTTTATTGTTTTTTGGCCGGATGGAACGTCCTGTAACCATACCGATGTGTTTCAAAAACTTTATATGGGCGTTTCATCGTTTAAAGTTTACCCTTACATTTGTTAGTATTACAAAAAGCTGCTATGAATTTTAACAGGAAGATCCTCACTCTAGATGAATTTACGATCCAGCAACTCCGCCACATTCCCAATGCCACCGGTGAACTCAGTAGCCTGTTGCGTGATCTCGGATTGGCCGCCAAACGGGTGAATGTAGAGGTAAACAAAGCCGGTTTGGTGGATATTTTAGGTGATGCAGGCAGTGTGAATGTACAGGGCGAAGATGTAAAAAAGCTGGACATATTTGCCAATGATCAATTCACGGGTGTGCTGCAGCATGGTATCAGTTGCGCCGGTATTGCCAGTGAAGAACTGGATAATTATGTAGCCTTTGATGATTCGGTGAGTAAGAACTCAAAATATGTTTGTCTTTTTGATCCGTTGGATGGCAGTGGTAATATTGATGTAAATGTTTCCATAGGAACCATCTTTGGTGTTTACAGGCGGGTGACAAAGCAAGGTGAGATCGCCTCCCGGGGGGATTTTTTACAAAAAGGGACGCAGCAGGTGGCGGCAGGTTATATCGTTTACGGCTCATCGACAATGCTTGTATATGCTACAAGGAGAGGAGTTAATGGATTTACGCTGGATCCCTCAATCGGAGAATTTACACTGAGTCATCCTGATATAAAATGCCCGCCGGCAGGTAATATCTATTCGGTAAATCACGGCAATTTTTTCCGCTATGAAAAAGCCGTGCAACGCTACATTGACATTTGCCAGAAAAAAAATAAGTCGAATGGAGGTCCTTACACCCAACGCTATATTGGCAGCATGGTCTCAGATGTACATCGTAACCTGATTAAAGGTGGCATATTCATGTATCCGGGAACTACGGATAAACCAAAAGGAAAACTTCGGCTGATGTACGAGTGCAATCCCTTTGCCTTTATTGTTGAAGTGGCAGGAGGTAAAGCTACCAACGGCAAGGAAAGAATATTGGATATACAACCCACCGAACTGCACCAGCGGTCGCCTATGTTTATTGGCAGCAGGACGATGATGGAAGAACTGGAAGGCTGTTTAAGCGGCAATTAATTTAGTCGATAGTTTTTGCCTGTGTGGCAACAGCAGAAGAAAACAAACCCGGATCGTTTGTTTCTTTTACCCGAATACCATTCTTCACCTCGCCATACAGCGATACTGCTGCTATTGATTGGTTGAAATAAATTTGGAACAACATTCACATTATACCCGCATCAATATAAAAATGGAATTAAATTTTCGTCATACTAATACCGGAACAATCGACATCATTGAATATGCCGATCATTACCAACCAGCTTTTAAAGAGCTGAATCTTGAGTGGCTGGACAAATACAACCTCACCGAATCACATGATTTGATGGTCCTGGATGATCCCCGGTCAACCATATTGAAAAGAGGTGGATATATCTGGCTGGCAAAAGACGGCAACAAAGTTGTTGGTTCCGCAGCATTGATGAAAGAGCATGAAGGAGAATATGAATTGGCAAAAATGGCAGTAGCGCATGATTATCGTGGCAGGGGTATCAGTAAAATGTTAATAGAAACCTGCCTGGCAAAAGCAAAAGAGCTAAAAGCCCAAAAACTTATTTTATTTTCTAATCACCAACTGAAAACAGCGCTTAAATTATATGAGAAATACGGGTTTTACTATGTTGCCGTAGAAGATTCACCATTTGAGACTGCGGATATAAAGATGGAATTGATTTTATAAATCTTTTTTAACACGGAAAATTTAGCAGCCTTTTTTTCGTTTATCGGGTTGGTATAAAACTTGTTTTAATAGTTCATAAATATCCACCTGATGAAACGAACGTTTTTATTAAGTACGCTTACTCTTGTTACCTTATTTATCAGCCTCATTTCCTTTACGCCTGACACAAATGCCAGTTTGGTCAATGATGTACTAAAACAAACCAACAAGTTCAGAAGGTCGAAAGGTTTGCCGGAATTGATCATGAATGAAGACCTGAATGCCATCGCCCAAAAACATAGTGAAAACATGGCTAAAGGACGTGTTGGGTTTGGCCATGGCGGTTTTTCAAAAAGAAATGCAGAAGCAACAAGAAGAGTTAAATCCATACACAGTTTTGCTGAAAATGTTGCCTATGGGGCAAATACAGGCAAGGAAGTAGTGAATATGTGGAAAAGCTCAACCGGCCATCGTAAAAATATGCTGGGCCGCTACAAATTCATTGGTATAGGCGTTGCCAAAAACAGGCGGGGCCAAATTTTTTATACACAAGTCTTCGGGGGATAAGGAAATTTCACACAAAGGACGCAGCGAGGTCTCAATCCTCTGCTGTTGCAAATTAATCGACAATGCAATAATCTTTGCGTCCGTTGCTCTTTTGCGATACTGAGCGAAGTCGAAGCATGCGTGAAAAAGGTTTTCCGTAAATTGCTGCCCGATGGAGAAAAAAACAATCATTGCCGTCAGGAATCTTGTTAAAAACTACGGCAGTTTCCAGGCAGTAAAAGGAATTTCTTTTGAAGTAAAAGAAGGAGAAATATTCGGTCTGCTTGGGCCGAATGGTGCTGGTAAGTCCACCACATTGGAGATCATCGAAACCTTACGGGAGAAAACAGGTGGTGAAGTAATTGTGGATGGCTATAATCTTGACAAAGATCCGGGAGAAATAAAAAAAATAATCGGTGTACAGTTACAAAGTAGTGGCTATTATCCCGGTCTCAACCTGCTTCAGCTGATCGAACTTTTTTGTGGTTTATACAACCAGGATGTAGCGCCGATGGAGTTGCTCGAAATGGTGAACCTCAGGGAAAAGGCCAAAGCAAAGTTCAAAGATTTGAGTGGCGGACAAAAGCAACGTTTTTCTGTTGCCACTACATTGATCAACCAGCCAAGAATAATTTTTTTAGATGAACCGACAACGGGTCTTGATCCGCAAGCGAGAAGAAGTTTGTGGGAACTGATCAAAAACATCAGGGATCGTGGCACAACGGTAATTATTACTACCCATTACATGGATGAGGCAGAATATCTTTGTGACCGCATTGCCATCATTGATTCGGGACAGATCATTGCCCTGGATTCGCCTGATGCAATGATCGATAGGTTGGTTGCTTCCGGATTTGAAAGACCGAAAGAAGTGAAGAAGGCAAACATGGAAGACGTGTTTATCAGTTTGACGGGACATGCTTTGAGAGAAGAATAACCTCCTGTCCGTCCTGAACGAAGTCGAAGGAAAAGGAGAACTTAGGTCGGAGAGGTTTATTCAAACAAATAGTTCCTTAGTTAAGAAAGATAATTTTTTAATATCTCCGGTCGTAGAATCTTTAAATGAAAAAATGGAAACTTCGAAATCCGGAGTCTAAAAGCCCCTTTAGGGGTTGGGGTTTATGAGTATTCAAAATAAACTAAAAGAATTTATGAGTAATAAAATTGATACCCAGAAAAAAGCAGGTGCGGATTTTTTGGAAGCCAATAAAACAAAGCCCGGTGTGGTAAGTTTACCCGAAGGCATCCAGTACGAAGTAATAAAGGAAGGTAATGGCGCCCAGCCGACGATCAATGATAAGATCAAAGCGCATTATAGGGGTGCGTTGCTGGATGGAAAAGAGTTCGACAGCTCTTTTAAAAGAAATCAACCTTTTTCTGCGCCTTTGCGTTCCTTAATTCGTGGTTGGCAAATTGCTATACCGCTGATGAAGGAAGGAAGCCATTGGCGTTTATGGATTCCGTCTGACCTGGCTTATGGTGACAGGGGAGCGGGTGGTGATATTCCGGGTGGTGCAACGCTGTTGTTTGAAGTAGAATTGTTACAAATTTTAAAATAAGATACGGTTATGCCTACAATTGTGGATCCGCGGTATCCAATTGGAAAGTATGAAGCGCAGCCTTTTTCCATCGAAAAAAAAGTGGAGTGGCTGGCAGATATAAAGTTTCTGCCGCTTGCGTTAGAGAATGCTATTCTCAATCTCAATGAGGATCAGTTGCAAACTCCTTATCGTGAAGGTGGCTGGACAGTTCACCAGTTAGTGCATCATGTTGCCGATAGTCATATCAATGCCTATTGCCGGTTTAAACTGGCACTGACCGAAGATAATCCCACGATAAAAACTTACGAAGAAAAAATGTGGGCGGAAATGAATGACGTGCAAAAGCTACCCGTCAATATTTCCATTACTCTTTTACATGCTTTGCATATCCGCTGGTATGAGTCATTAAAGTATGTAAAGGATGATGAGTGGAATAACCGCACTGTATTTCACCCGGAGCATAAAAAAACGTTGCGCCTATGGTACCTGCTGGGGATGTATGCCTGGCATGGTAAGCATCATGTGGCGCATATTACGTCGCTAAGGGAACACATGAATTGGTAGAGTTAACGGTTGACAGTTGGCAGTTGGCAGTTGGCAGTCAACAGTTAACTAATTGTAAAATGCTAATTGCAAATTGATTTCATGAATTGGAAAATTCTCTCTTCTCAATATCTCTTTAATGATCTTTGGTTCAAAGTAAGAAAAGATAAATGTTTGACCCCGCAGGGTAAGATTGTTGATCCCTATTACGTGTATGAGTTTCCTACCTGGGTTACGGCTTTAGCTATTACCGAAGAAGGCAAAGTTGTTTTGGAGCGTCAGTACAGGCATGCCCTTGGTGAGACCTGTATCGAAATACCCGGCGGTTGCGTCGATGATACCGACGCCTCGCTGGAAGAGGCCATTAAAAGAGAATTGTTGGAAGAAACAGGTTATTCCTTTTCCTCGTATGAATACCTTGGAAAAATTTCAGCTAATCCTTCTACCAATAATAACCTGATGCATATGTTCCTGGCCAGGGGCGGTAAGCCGGTAGCTTCCCAGGAACTGGATCATAATGAAGAAATCGAAATTGATTTGGTGACTATCGCCGAGTTAAAACAACTGATGAAGGAAAATAAAATTGTACAGGCCATGCATACCACCTGTATTTTATATGCACTGGAGAGAATGGGCGAATTGAAGTTTTGATTTTATGTTATTAACACAAGTATTGATTTTTATTTTATGGCAATCAAGAATATCATTTTCGACCTGGGTGGTGTTATCCTGAATATTGATCTTCGCAAAACACAGGATGCATTTACTTCTTTGGGTGTAAAAAATATTGAAGAGGTTTTTCGAATGGGTCACGTTGATTCTTTTTTTAAATCCTATGAAGTAGGGGCAATCGACGATACCCAGTTTATAGACTCTATTCAAAAGCTGGCGGGCATACAAGTGGCCCCTGAAATAGTTGTGGATGCCTGGAATGCATTACTACTTGACTTTCCACCTGAGCGGATCAATTTTCTCAAAGAATTAAAAAGCAAATACCGTTTGTACTTGCTGAGCAATACGAGTGCATTGCACCATGTGCGATTCCACGAAATGTTTAAACAGGAGTTCGGTGGATCGCTGGATGATCTGTTTGACAAAGCCTATTACTCACATCTTATCCGGTTGCATAAACCGGAAACAGCCGCTTACAAATTGATCGTTGACGAAAATGACTTAACGGGGGATGAAACATTATTTATTGATGATTCCGCTGCAAATGTTGAAGGAGCAGAAAGAGCAGGGCTAAAAGGTCTTCACCTGGCAAATGGTAAAACTATTTTGGATTTGGGTTTGTAAATGATAGCTACAAAACGTGTAGTTGCGAAATGGCATGGGAAATAAATTTTCACAATGACACCAAGAATAGAAACATCCGGCGAGAAGAAATTAGTGGGCAAACGGTTAACGATGAGTTTTGCCAAAAACAGAACAGGCGAACTTTGGAGAAGCTTCATGCCGGAAAGAAAGAACATCACGAATAGTCTGACGAGCGAAGTTATTTCCATGCAAATTTACAAGCCGAATCATTTTGAGAATTTTAATCCTATTACAGAGTTTGAAAAATGGGCGGCGATAGAGGTGCCGGACTTTGATAACATGCCTGATGGTTTGGAAACTTTTATATTAGCAAACGGGCTTTACGCAGTCTTTGATTATAAAGGCTCAAGCGATGACAACAGTATCTTTCAATACATTTTTCAAACATGGTTGCCGGCTTCCGGGTACATACTGGATGATAGACCACATTTTGAAATCTTAGGCGAAAAATATAAAAACCAACACCCGGATTCAGAAGAAGAAATTTGGATACCAATAAAGCAAAAAAGCGATCATGAATAGTCCGTGCTGAGTATTTTATCTCTCCACTTCCGCCACCAAAAACACACTGCCGCAAACAATAATTAAATCATTTTTAGCTGTCTTGTCTTTTGCTGCTTTCAATGCCACATTCACATTGGCATAAGCGTCACCTTTTAATCCTTTGCTTTCAGCTTTTAACTTTAAGCTTTCCGCTTTTAATGCACGGGGAATATTTGCCTGTGTAAAATAATAAGTAGCGGTATCAGGAAGTAACTTCAACACTTTGTCAATCTCTTTGTCATTCACCATTCCCAATATAATATGAAGCCGGTGGTGATCGGTGAGCTCAACCTGTTTCAATATTTGTTGAATGCCATCTTCATTATGGCCTACGTCAAGCACGACAAGCGGATGTTCATGGATGATATCCCAACGGCCATGCAAGCCCGTTAGTTTCTTTGTTTGTGGCAGCGCTTTGCGTAGAATGGTATCATTTAGTTTCCATCCTTTTTGTTGCAACTGGTAACAGGCCTCTAATACCGTTAATATATTTTTTGTTTGATACAACCCCGGGAGATCCAGGCGATAAACTTTATGATCCGGCTTATGGTCTTCGGCTATTTCTACGACCAATTCATGTTTTTCCCATTTCCATCCAAGAGCTTGCCTTCTTTGTGAGGCGATAGAAAGAGGAGCGTTTTTTTCAGCCGCTATTTTTTCAAATACCGGCCGGGTTTCATTTAGCACTTCGCCGATAACCACCGGTACATCCTGTTTAATGATACCGGCTTTTTCACCAGCAATTTTTTCCAGGCTGTCGCCCAAAATATTCATATGATCCCAACCGATGTTGGTAATTACAGACAGCTCCGGCACGACAATATTGGTACTGTCCAATCTTCCACCAAGCCCGGTTTCAATGATCGCTATATCACATTTTTCCTTTACAAAATAGTCGAAAGCCATGGCTACTGTGATCTCAAAAAAGCTCGGTTCTAACTCATCGATTAATGTAGTGATTTTTTTGGTAAAGTCAACAACAAATTCTTCGCTGATCATTTCACCGTTCACCCTTATTCTTTCCCGGAAGTCTTTTAGGTGTGGTGAGGTGTACAGCCCTGTTTTATAACCTGCCGTTTGAAAGATAGCGGCCAGCATATGACTCACCGACCCTTTGCCATTCGTACCTGCTACATGTACCGATTTAAATTTTGTATGAGGATTATCCAATGATGCACAGAGTTTGATCGTATTGTCAAGGTCAGCTTTGTAAGCAGCGGCTCCAATGCGACTATACAGCGGCAATCGGGAAAAAAGGAAGTGAACGGTTTGTTGGTAATTCATCCCCGGAAAATTAGATATTTTGTCTTTTGAGCAAAACTAATTTAATTATAAGCCATAAAATAGACAAGGCCATTATCAGAGTGGCTATGATTAATAATAGATCAGCGCCTTGCCAATGTAATATTTTCATCATAGCGCCAATAACCCTGAGAAGAAAACCAACAAGCAGAAGTATCAAAGGCCATTTTAGGAAGTACAAAGAATTTTTCAAAGCGTAAATTAAAGTGATTCGATAATCGATTGATAGATCAAAAAATTTTCAGCGTCAAAGCAAACAAAGTATACTTTCTCCGGCAACTTATTCTTTGCCAGAAATTGTTTTACCGATCTAATGGCAATGTTAGCAGCTTCCTCTTTTGGATATCCATAGATGCCTGTACTAATATTGGGAAAAGCGATACTCCTGATATTATTTTCAACAGCAAGCTTTAAACTGTTATGATAGCAGGCAGCCAATTTTTTTGCTTCATTGTTCGTACCATTATTCCACACAGGGCCAACGGTGTGTATCACAAATTTGGCCGGCATATTACCTGCTGTTGTAATTACAGCTTCACCGGTTTTACAGCCGCCTTGCTTTGCCACTATCTTCCGGCACTCTTCTAATATTGCCGGCCCTCCGGCACGGTGAATAGCTCCATCCACACCACCGCCACCCATCAATGATGAATTGGCTGCGTTTACAATGGCATCCACCTCAAGGCGGGTGATATCTGTTTGCAGCACCTGGATGTTTTCCATACAAACAAAATTAGTGAAAGGACAAAACAATAATGCCACATCTAAACGATGCGGCATTACCTGAATCGAAAACATCGAACTAAAAAGAATTATCCATTCACCCTAAAGTTGAACTGCACAGTTACCATAGATTCATGATCTGATTTATTGAAACGCATATTGCGCAGGTATTGAACAATAGCATTTTTATAGGCTGAGTTAGATGCGGTAGATCCTTTTGCAATACCGACAAATTCACCAATTCCATCAGGCGATACTTTTACGAATGCATATACGGTGGCTTTATCCAAATCGCCCTGGAAAGCATAGCTTCCGACTATTCGGCGATCTCCGCTTGTTACTCTGGGGCCAACACCCGTTCCGGTTCCTGAACCATGACCGCCTCCGGACCCAGTTCCGCTTCCGCCGCCTGAACCACTTCCATTTCCGACACCGCTTCCTGTTCCACTTCCTCCGGCTCTGTCATAATTCTCTGCGGCGCCACCGCCAGTTCCATTTCCACCTGTTGTTTTACCCAGTACTGCTTTTGGTTTTTGTGGGGCCGGGGGCAATGGGTCTGGCTTGGGCTCTACTTTCGCTACCGATTTATTTTCGTTGATCTTTGTTGCTGTAGGTTTAGGATTGTCAGGCCTTAAAATCGGGGGACTTGTTTTCTCTGTTTCATCTTCAACAATATCCTTCGCATCATCCTGTGTACCGGGCTGCGGCGGAGCTGAAGCAGTGCCTCTTTCTCCAATAGCCTGAACCGGATTACCACCACCACCGCCGCCACCAGCCTTGGGAATTTCAATGGGAGGTTCTTCCGGCAGGTTAAGTTCTACCAGTACACCTTCATCGGGAGGAGGCGGAATAATAACCGGGATCGTCCAGGTCCAAAAAAACATCAGTAACAACAATAAGGCGGCAAAACCCGCAGTGATCATTGTCGCCTGTGTGTTTTTCCTGGCTTCAAAGGATGCAGACATAGCGTAAGCGTTATTCATACAAATCTACGTTTTGATAAATGGAGGCTGAAACGATACTTCTTCACACCTGTGTATTAACGATGCAAAGGTTATGCAACTTGCATAAGCGGCGCAGTTTGAAATGTTAATTTTTAAACAGTATTGTTACGGTGTGAGAAAAACAAAAATTGTTGTTTATCATACCATCAGGGTGTAGTATTTGCCACACAAGTGCCACATGACTGATGAAAAAATATCAATTCTTTTGCATACCATTTTTTTTGGATTTGATTAACATTTTGGCTGTTTAGCTGCAACTCAGGTGAATAGGACGGAAGTCTTTTTTAATTTATCGGGTTGTAAGATTATTTGTTTTGTTTGTTTTCCACATTCATGCCTGCTGGTAGCGTTTTTGAACTAGCTCTATAAATTTTGTTCAACTAAAAAATGGTAAACTATGCAAAACAAACACTATGGAAAACACCGGTTATTTGGCTCGCTTGCTGGTCTTGCGTTTCTGGGTTTAGTAGCATTCAGTTCATGTGAAAAAGAAGATAGTGACAGCACGCCTAAGAGTGCCAAATATTCTCTCTCCGGTGCCGCATCAGGATCACAGGAAGTTCCGGCTGTAACGACAAGTGCAACCGGTAGTTTATCCGGTTCGTATGATACCACTTCAAAGTCTTTAATCTACACAGTTACGTGGACAGGTTTATCGGGTGAGGCTACCATGGCACATTTTCATGGGCCAGCTCTGGCGGGAGCCATTGCCTCACCTATTGAAACATTGACTATCACAACTAATGGTACAGCCGGCACAGCTACAGATACCATTACAGCAACGTCCGCTTTGCATGCGGCATTATTAGCAGGACAAGTATATTATAATGTTCATACGGCTGCCCATCCCGATGGAGAAATTCGCGGACAAATTGCAGTGGTACAACAAAGCAGGTAGTTATTTAAAAACAGTGTAATTAACGTGAGTTTTGGATGTTTTTTAATGAGAATGAATGCTATAATTGTCCCGCCAGGGACAAATCGTGGGTAGCTATTGTCAGAGGTTTGCACCAAGCGTCCCGATAGGGACGCATCGTGCTTGTTCACATTGAGTTTTACCCACGAATCATCCCTACGGGATGTTAGAATTAAAAAGAGACCTGGTGTTTTTTAATGCCAGGTCTTATTGTTTTACAAATGATTATTTTTCGATAACAATTTTACTACTATTCATCTTTGACATTTTCAGGAAGCGGCTAATCAGAAAAATGGAAGCGAGGGTAAGGCCAGTGATTAGCCCCACCCAAATACCGGATGCACCCATATTGAAATAAAATGCCATCAGATATCCTAGTGGAAGACCAACTACCCAATAAGCTATTGCAATTAATACTGTTGGAAATTTTACATCTTTAATGCCCCGCAACAGGCCGGCGCCTATTGCCTGTGTGCTATCTGAAATTTGAAAAATACCCGCAAATAAAACCAATAGTGCGGCTAATTGAAGCACGGATTCATTTTTATTAAACAAACCGGGCAACTGAAATCGGAATACTGTAAAAGCAATACCACAAAAAATACCATAAAGCAATGCGACGATCAATGTGCTTTTACCAATTGCCGCAATCTTAGGCCAATTGGCTGTACCGAATGCATTGCTAACCCTGATGGATCCCGCCTGGGCTAATCCCATGGACACCATAAATGTAAAAGAGGCACAGCTTAAAGCAATTTGATGGGATGCCTGTGCCACTGCCCCGATTGTGCCGATGATAATTCCCGATACTGCAAATGCACCAGCTTCCATTCCAATCTGCAAACTGCTGGGCACGCCTATATGCAACAATTCTTTTAATGTTTTGCTACGCAGTTTCCATTGCCGGCTGCTCACGGCTATGTACCTGCTGAATGTTGAGTGTTTTAATATAATAAGTCCAAGTACAATAAACATGATCGAACGGGTGATCAATGTGGACCATCCTGCGCCATTTAATTCCAACCGTGGAAACCCCAGATTTCCATAAATGAGCAGCCAGTTCAGAAAAATATTGACCGGCATCCCCAATAAGGAAATGAGCATAGCTGTTCTTGTATATTCCAGGCCATCTGTAAATTGTTTAAGCGTCATGAACAACAACATGGGGATAATGGACAAGCCCATTAATTGCATAAAAGGCAATGCCAGTTGTACCACTTCAGGATCCTGGCCAAGATGCAATAAAATATTTCTGCCAAATACCAGTGATAATGAAATAATGATAGCAGTAACTGCACAAAGAATAAATCCGTTGAACAAATAATGCGAAACTAGTTGGCTATCCCTTCGTCCATGTGCCATTGATACCATTTGTGAAACAGAGATCGTCATGCCAATACCCAATACAAAAGGAATGTTCATGGCATTTACCACCAATGCAGCAGCGGCAAGTTGTTTGTAGCTGATCGCACCAACCATTGCTGTATCGATGATATGCAAAGCCATTTGGGCCAGTTCGCCAATGATGATCGGTAAGGCCAGTTTTATAGTTTTGGATGCTTCTTTGCGCATTGAATAAATCTACGGCTCGTTAAAAAGGAAGCGAAGTTATAAAAGGTTACGAATCTCGAAGGTTGTTCTGATTTAATGAATTATCAGGTGCTTCAATTGCAATTCGCGTTATATTTGGTTTTAAGCTTTTATGAAAACATTTTTTTCGCTTTATTGATCCTTCCGACAGTAATTCTATCGTCCAAGCCGGCATATTGCGCCTCGAAACAATCTACTTCGGATACTGCTTATATTTATGTGTTTAGGGTCGGAAAATTGGCTGGTTCAGCGGGGAATTGGCCTATACTCCTCGATGGAAAGGAAGAATGTAGGCTTAGTAATAAAAAATATATGCGGCTTGCAGTTAGTCCCGGTAAACATAAAATTTTTACAAGGATTCCATCAAAAAGTTTGTTTAAGAAAGGACCAGAAATGGGGATTCAGGTTGATGCTACGGCGGGTGAGAACTATTATGTTGCTTGTAATTTTTCGTTTACTATCACCAAAGGAAAGTATGAAATGACACAGGTGTCAAATGAAACCGCTGCTAAACAAATGAAGGGTTTAAGACTCGATAACTGTCAAAAAAATATTGATTAAACAGGAAACTAAAATTACTTACTACAGGTTAGCGAATCATTTTCCCTGTCCTAGTGATGCGCAAAGTCCATTTCAAACCTTCCTTTTATTCGTTCGATAGGAGGATTGAAGTAGCCGTATTTCAAATCAGGGAATTCTTCGCGGATTAATTCCTGCAATTGTTTTACACCCATGAATTCGCCGGTGTCTGTTACACCGATCTTGCCGAGATACCAGTCGGGATCAATATTGAAATTCCGCCATTGGATCATTTTCAGACCGGTATTCCTGATCAGCTTGCGCAGTGCTTCATATTCTTCCACGCTATCCGTCATGCCAGGAAACACAAAGTAATTGATGGATGTCCAGCCTCCATATGAGTTGACGATTTTGAGGCTTTCAACGATATCTTCAAAATCATAATTGTTCGGACGATAATAAGGCATATAGATTTCACGCAGTGCTGAATTGGTGCTGACACGGATAGAATCCAAACCAGCTTCACATAAAATTTTTACAGCATCGGGCTTTGAACCATTTGTATTGATGTTGATACTTCCTTTTGAAGTGTGTTTCCGAATTTCAATTATTGCGTCACGAATGGTTTCCCACATCAGCAGCGGTTCGCCTTCGCAACCCTGGCCAAAACTGACAATAGGGTAGGGCGCAGATTCAAGATGAGGAACCGTGTATTCTACAATTTCTTCCGGTGTTGGTTTAAAACGAAGCCGATCCTGTGTAGAAACAATCGGTTCTTCGTCGGGTTGCAGTGATATGCAACCCACACAATTCGCATTACACGCCGGAGATGCGGGAATCGGGCATTCCCAACGGCCCAGAAAATAATTTCTTGCAGCAGGGCAGTGGTAGGTCAACGCACAATTATTTGCCAAATGATCCACCAGCCGGTTATGCGGATAGGCTTTCAACAATCGTTTTACTCCCTGTTCTACTTTCTTTTGATCATAACCGGCACAATCCTGCCGAATATCCTGTTCAATGCGGGTAGCAGGAACATAGAATTTATCATTGAGCCAGCCGGCCGCGGTATAGCAAAAGAGGGGAAGGGTTGGCGCATCCGGCTCCGCTTCGTAAGCCGCTAAATAAAAGCCTGTATGAGCAGGAGGGATGAAGGCCGCAACGGCCCAGCCTTTATCACAAAGTCTCATTTCACCGGTTTCCACATCAATGCCGATTCCTTTACGGCCGGGCAGTTCATATAAAGAACCCCCGTCCGGCAACTCTATCCACTCATCTTCAGGAACAGGCAATGCGTCCCAGCCGCTACGACCGGTAACATATAAAGAAGTGTCTTCAAATATATTTCCCTTGCCGTCAGAATAAAGGATATATGGGGATTTAGATAAAGTCATAGTTTCAAAAGTGAAAAGTGAAAAGTCAAAAACAGGCGTGGCTAAATAATCGCCATTCCTGACTTTAACTGCGTTTTGCAAAACTCGTTAAATTCCCGCTCATCTACGGCAGGTTCTTTTTTTTGAATGAGCTGCTGGATGATTTTGTTGTTTTTAAAATCGATGGTCAACAGATCGTCTTTTAAAACGATATTGTTTAACTCATTCCAGGTAATTTCTTTTTTGGGAAAAGATGGATAAATCACCGCGTTAGAAGAAACGGATACTATCAGCGGCCTTTGAGAAACTTTATATAAAAACAACAGAACAAAAAAAATGGCTGCGGGCCACCAATACATCATCAATAGCCAGGTGAAGCCAATTATGAAAAGTGCCGAAGATTCAAACTCAAACCTGGGTTTCTTACCTGCAGGTAAAATTTTATTCAAAATAAAATATACGGCGATGATGATAATGGCTGTAATAGATCCTGTTCTGGTCCCGGATTGATTAGTATAATAAATAAGAATTGCAAAAACCGCCACACTAAGCAGGATGATAAATGAAGCCAGCTTTTTATAAATACCGGCTTTCTCATTTTGTATGGACAATTTAAATTGTTGCATTAGAAGGAGGGCCTTTAAGCAGCCTGCGTATTACAAGCTACCAACAAGTTGCACAACTTAAACAACACCCTGGCGCCCACATTGGCATTCCAGTCATTGTCGCTGATACCAACTTCGACCAGGTCGAAGCCAATAATTTTACGTCCGCTTTCAATCACTTTTCTAAATAAATAAAATACCTCCTCTGTTTCAAATCCGCCGGGTACAGGAGTACCGGTATGCGGGCAGAGTTTCCTGTCGAGGCCATCAATATCAAAACTGATATACACATGCTGAGGAAGCTTGCTCACTATTTCTTCAGAAATATTTTTCCAGGTGTCGCCTTCAAACTGGCGGCTTTTTATTTCTTTATCGAAGTAGGTAATAACCCTGAAGTTGCTGTTCTTGATGTAATCCCATTCGTCGCCACCATAGTCTCTTACTCCAACCTGAACCAGCTTGCTGATCTCCGGTATTTCGTTCAAAGCGTTGTACATAATGCTGGCGTGAGAATAATTGAAACCCTCATAAGCTTCACGCAGGTCGCAGTGTGCATCGATTTGTAATATGCCGTAGTCAGGATATTTTTCAGCGATCGCTTTAAAATATCCCAGTGGGGTGCTATGATCACCGCCTAAAACACCTACCAGTTTGTTTTTGTCCAGCAATACTTTGGTTTGCTCATACACCCAATTATTCAAAAACTTACCTCCTTCGTTTACGTCCCGCATAGTCTTGCACATAAACTGGTTGGCATTCACATCATCCCCCCGCGAGATATAATCGATATAGAGTTCAGCTTCTTTGCGGAGATAATCGCTCTTCATCAAAAGCTTCCGGTCGATGGGGCGGATATAAAATCCTTCCTTCCAGCCTTCCGGCACTTCGGGATCAAACAGGTCTACATGCAGGCTCGCTTTGCAAATAGATTCCGGTGCACGGGCGGTACCACTTCCATAACTAACGGTCACTTCCCACGGTACCGGAACAATAATTAGCCTTGCATTATCTTCCGAAGTGGGTAATCCAAAAATATTGTTGTTGGGATTGCTGACACTGTTTGGGTCGAAATTAGAAACATCTACCATTTTGGAGCATTAAAAAGCGGTGCAAGTTAGTAATTCCATGGTAAACGCTATAGTAATTATCCGTTTATTAATCGCATGGCCAGCCTTACTGCGACCGATCAAATTGCAGGCTCCTGCTGGCTCAGGCAGTGAAAGCTGCCTAACCCCCAAATGATTTCAGTGGAGTCAATCCCTACCACATTGCGGGTGGGAAAACATTGCTGGATAATTTGGAGAGCTTTATCATCCGCATCGCAACGGAAAGTGGGGACGATAACCGATTTATTGGCGATATAAAAATTAGCGTACGAAGCAGGTAATCGCTGATCTTCCCAAATGACAGCATCAGGCATCGGCAGTTCAACTATGTTCAGTTGCTTACCATTCAGCAAGCGCATTTTCTGAAGTTGCTGAAGGTTTGTTTGAAGTAAATCATAATTTTCATCATCCTTTCTATTTTCAATGACAGTCAGCACGGTATCTTCATTCACGAACCGAACCGTATCATCGATGTGGCCGTCGGTGTCATCGCCAACAATACCTTCGTCTACCCAAAGGATCTGATCAACGCCATAGTAATTCCGGAGAAATTCTTCAATTTTCTCCTGGTTAAGCTGGGGATTGCGGTTAGGGTTCAGCAGGCAGGCTGTTGAAGTCAGGATGGTACCGGCTCCGTTAAACTCCACTGATCCGCCTTCCATGACAATGCCGGGATGGTAAACAGGTAAGTTGAAATGTTTTGCAATTAAAGTTGGAATAACGTCGTCGAGATCATAAGGAGGGTATTTGTCACCCCAGGCGTTATAACCCCAGTCAACGACCACTTTCTTTTGTGCTGCCTCAGGATTGATCAAAAAGGCGGGGCCATGATCACGGCACCATGCATCGTTGGTAGGATGAAAATAAAACTCCACCCTGGCTAAATCAACGGCTGCCGTTTCCAGGAAACCCAAGGCGAATTTTTTCATGGCCTCGTCGGCCACGTTGATACGAACGATTTCTCCTTTTGTAAGCTCTTTTATAAACTGCGCATAGCAGGGGTAGATGGTATCAATCTTTCCCGGCCAGGAGGCTTCTTTATGGGGCCAGCTCAACCAGGTAGCAACATGCGGTGCAAATTCAGCGGGAAAATAGTAGCCTAGATCTTTGGGTACAATGCCATTCTCTACCATAAGCAAAAAATTCAGTGTTCTTTATAAATCTGTATAACTGAGTAGTATAAAATTTTAAACAGTCTCTTCGTCGATGTAGCGTTTGGTTATTTGCTGGTAGCTGTCGATTCGACGGTCTCTCAAAAATGGCCAATGCGTTCTATAGCGATCGGTTTTTGATAAATCCAATTCTTCAACATGTACCTCCTCTGCCTCGTGGGAGGCTTTGTAAATGATGCTGCCAAATGGGTTCGCGATAAAGGATCCGCCCCAAAACTTCATAGCTCCTCCCTGTTCAAACCCGACCCGGTTTACACTGACCACATGTACACCGTTAGCCACTGAATGGCTCCGTTGAATAGTTTGCCAGGCATTATATTGCTCGGTATTGGTATCCTCGTCCTGTGAAGTGGACCAGCCAATGGCCGTAGGATAAAACAATATTTCGGCGCCCATCAGGGCTGTTATGCGTGACGCTTCAGGGTACCATTGATCCCAACAAATCAGTACACCGATCTTTGCAAATTTGGTATTGAAAACTTTATACCCGAGGTCGCCTGGGGTAAAGTAAAATTTTTCGTAATAAGCAGGATCATCCGGGATATGCATTTTGCGATACTTACCCAAATAGGTGCCATCAGCATCCAACACAGCCGTGGTGTTGTGGTAAAGCCCCTGTGTTCTTTTTTCAAATAAAGAAGCGATGATTACCACGCCGGCTTCTTTGGCCACTTTAGCTAAAGCCTCAGTAGATGGACCAGGAATGGGTTCGGCTAGTTTGAAATTTTCATAGTCTTCCACATCGCAGAAGTAAAGCGAGGTAAACAATTCCTGCAAGCAAACGATCTGTGCGCCTTTGGCAGCAGCTTCTTTCACTTTTTCAATCGCTTTATCCAGGTTGGCCTGCTTATCTGCCGTACAGCTCATCTGAACTATTCCAACTTTTACTTTTGACATGGTGATTATTTGAGGTGCAAAAATAAGTTTTAGTGAGTTAGCAATAACTAAGGACTTGCTAAGCTTCATTGCAGCCAGCTTTATAAAAAGGCAACAGGATATCGTTTGCAAAAACAATATCCTGTTGCCTTATAAAACCAATATTCTAATGAATGTGTGCGTGTGCATGTCGCGGACGCTGGCCCATCGCTTTCAGGAAAGCTACATGAGACGCCACTGCGGTACGAACTCTCTTGTACTCGATGTATTGGACGCCATATTCCTGGCAAGCTTTTTTGATGATCTTGCTGATGGCTGGGTAGTGAACATGTGAAATTTTTGGAAACAGGTGATGTTCCACCTGGAAATTGAGCCCACCTACCAACCAGCTAACCAGTTTATTTTTGGTGGCAAAATTGGCCGTTGTTTTTAACTGGTGTAAGGCCCATTCGTCCTCCATTTTTCCGGTAGCTTCATCCGGTAATGGGAAATGCGTATGCTCCACAGTATGTGCTAATTGGAAAACGATACTTAATACAAAACCTGCTACAAGACCCATTGTTAAAAAACCAACCAACCAGGGAAGGAAGCCCACCATATAAATGGGTAATGCAACAAAAATAAAAGCATGCGCCGCCTTATAAAACCAAAAGAAGAAATGTTCAGATAAAGTCAATTTTTTAATTGGCGTAGAACCAATCTTCCTTGTAAAGTATTTTTTGTAGTCAGAAACAAAAACCCAATAAATATAAAGAAGTGAGTAAGCTGCCCAGAAATAAAAATGTTGAAACCGGTGAATTTTATAATGCTCCTGTTCATCACAAAGACGCAATAAAGGGCGGGCTTCAATATCATCATCTACACCATGGATATTGGTGTAGGTATGGTGAATAACATTATGTTTTGTTTTCCACATGTGTTGGCTGGCTCCCAGGAAATTGGCGGCGTTGGAAGCCATGCTGTTTAGCCACTTATAGGGACTGAAGCTTCCATGTGCCCCATCATGCATTACATTAAAGCCAATGGCTGCAGTGAGGCAGCCTAACAGGATGCATTCGATAACAGCCAAGATGGTAACAGGTGTAAAAAAAACAAGATGTGTATATACCGCTATAAAACTAACTACCAGTAATATGGCTTTAAAATATAATTTAAAATTGCCGGTTGTTGATTTTCCGGCTTGTTTAAAATAGTCGGAAATACGTTTTTTCAATTCTCCATGAAATGAAACCGGAATTTTTGGAAACTTGGGATTAGCCATGCGTTGTTTTAAATTTGAATGCGAGGTGCAAAAGTAGTTCAAGATGTTCACAAAACCTTCATAAACTTGGAGTAACGTCACATACGGGGATAAATAATGACAAGTGAGTTACAATCTGCCAATACATGCATGAAATCTACCTATGTCTCGTTTTGAATTAATGAATCTAAGTTTTTTATGCCTATTTTTTTTTCTGTGATAAAGCCCTCCGCATATTTCACGCCAATTCTTTTTCCAAGCATTCTTGCCCGTGCAATCACACTATCGAGAAAATCGGGAGTAGAGATATAGGTCTGTGGTCCATCGCCAGTTCCATTGCTTGTATGAAATTGTGTTGTATATGCCTGTATGGATTTCATTCTCTGCTCAAATACATCGCTGATGTCGATGAGCAGATCCGGCTCATGATACCAGTCCTGCATATACTGTAAAAAATATTTTGGCCGCCATTTTTCCTGTGCTTCTCCTTTTTCACTGCTGGTTTCTATTTTGGCAAGACCAGATAAAAAACAGGCGTCACTGATTAAATGTCCTGCCCGGCCATGGTCAGGGTGGCGATCATTCAAAATATTTCCAATAACGATCTCCGGTCGGTATTTACGAATAACCTGTATCAACTTCAACTGGTGCTCTTCATCATTTTTAAAAAAGCCATCCCGCATTTTAAGATTTTCACGTATGGCGACACCAATATGCATAGCTGCATCGGCCGCCTCCTGATACCGGGATTCGACAGTACCACGGGTACCAAGTTCACCTTGTGTGAGGTCAACAATGCCTACTTTCTTTCCAAGCTTTATTTCATTGATTAATGTACCCGAACAACCCAACTCTACATCGTCGGGGTGAACACCAATAGCGAGAATATCTAGTTTCATACCTGATCCGCTGTTTGCGGGAGATTTTAGTTTTGCTCGTCAACCAAAAAGTGGACAGGCAATTGAAAATTTTTTGAAAGAGACAAATGTACCAGTTGTATTGATAAAATTGTTAGTGGTATAACAAATGATTACGGGATTGGTTGAAGCAAGCGAGCTAATTCAGCTTACTTTCGGTAAGGATTACCATACCAGGCACCATCAATTTCGTTGGCGAAATTTTCGATTTGCCTGTCTGTTTTATCACTGAGATCCCATTGTTGTTTCAGGCTGCTGCCAAAGAAAAAAGCGACCGTTTGATATAATCTTGCATTCATGCCGCCTTTATATTCTTTGATGATCTCATAACAGTTATTACCTGTTTGCCGGTTGATGAGTTTCATCAACACTTTTCCCTGGTAAACCGAAAGATTGGAGAGGGGGTCAGCAAAACTCTTGCGCAATTCTTTTTCTCTTGACTTGATATATTCTTTTCTTGCCTTTTTCGAACTGACATTAGCCAGTTTCGCATTGATGTCATTGATAGTATAGCCGGCTACCCTGGCATAGGGATAGGTGACATATACAGCGTTGCGCAACCTGTTCCACTCGGCAATATATTTTTCTAATTTTTTAGGTGGAAGTTTAGAGATCCACACCATCGGTTCTTCCTTATAAGATTGCATTTCCCGGTTATACCAAATGGCATCCACAATAATGGTATCATTCGGTCCCCATTTTTTCGACCGTTCTTCGTACGGTGGCATGGGCGGGATGGTATCTTCAGGAGCTGATGGCGGGGTGATTTGAGCAGATAATTGCAGGCCGGTGAAAATAAAACATATCCACAGGGCAGCTTTGAAAATTATTTTATATGAGATAACACCGGTCATCCGCTCGTAAATTTATTAAATCTAGCAATCTCATACAAGACAGCAAAACAAGTTTCGGAGCTGCCTATTTGCAAACGGGCGATAAAAATTTAACGTTCTGCTTTCAGCCGGTTTACCTGGATACGGCGAACCATGCTGATAATGATGCCGATGGCGGTAACGATAATGCCCAACCAAAGCACATTGATAAAGGGAAATTTGTAAGCCTTCAGGGTGACATATTCCAGGATGGCATTTGACTCTTTGATGCCAATATCAGCGCCACTGCCGTCTTCTTTTACGCTATTGATGCGAACAACCAGGCTTTCCGACATGACGGTATCGGGCATGGCAAATGACTGACCTTTTTGATTGATGAGCAGCGGCTCGCTGGTGTAACTGGTTTTGTTAAACGAATGAACTTTCAGGCTCGCCACAGTTGCCTTATCACCCGCCTGGAAACCTTCGAAAGGCATATTGTCTTTGGTAGTAAGCTTTTCCAGCACCAGATAGCCTTTTGAATAAAAAATGCTATCACCGATTTTTACTTCTTTATTGGTAAAACTGGCTGTGTCTTTGTTTTTTTCAGGATTGGGTAGAGCAGAGATATAGGTGAACACATCGTGATCCCAGTAGTGACGGGCGTCAGGGTTAGCCATCAGGCCTTCATTGCCTTTATAGTTGACAAAAGCGTTGGGGCTAAGTGTAAACTCCTCATCGTCCGTACGGCTTTTGAAATGTATTTTATAATACCACTGTTGTTTTTTAGGATGAGCGGAGTCGCCCAAATAAGAAACATCATATTTCCCCATTTTCATTGGCAGGCCCTTGATCAAGGTGAGGTTCTCACCGGTTTTTTCCTTGCTTTCTTTACCAAAATCTATGGCGATGCCGCTGGTATTGTGAGAAAGAATTTCTTTTTTAGAAGACGAGATTAAAATACCTAACAAAACAAGCCCGAAGCCAAAGTGTGAAATAGAACCGCCGGATAGTCTCAAACTGCCCTTCATACCCAGCCAGATATAAGCCACATTGGCGACAATGGCATAAACACTTCCCGCAATAGCCAGCCAAATAGCGCCAAGATAACCGGGGCCATGCTTATCATAATTAATATTGCCAAAAGCAAGGATCAACGATGCCAAAACAACGGAGATAATTGTTGGAACGGCAATCTTCTTCCAAAAGAGTTTGCCGTTGGTATTTTTATACCTGAGGTATTGAGTAATGGCAGTCAGTATCCCAAGTATGATTGCCACAAAAATCTGGATCTGGTTATAGGCCATTTCTTCGTCTTCCGGAGCAGCCAGTTGTAGGTTGAATACTTTATTAATAACCGGTAATGAAGTTTTACTGATGATCACAATCGCGGAAAGGAAGAATACCAGTGCGCCAATAAACATCCAGAATTCACGGGAGCTGCCGCTTTCTTCTTTTGCAACGCCGGGTATTTGTTTTTGAATTTGGTAAATAAAAAATCCAACGCCAATCAGGATGGTTAAAAATGCGATGGCGGGTACTTCGATAAAATAAGAAGCCGTAAGCAATACTACTGCGCTGGCCGCGGTAATGGTTTTTTGATTGGCAGTAGCAGCAATAAAAAATGCGGGCAACCAGGTGAACACAAATAATAATAAATAGAGCTGTCCATTCATCCCCAGGTCGGTGAAGGCGTGCACCGATGCCTCACCTAATATGCCGCTACGGGTAAGAAAAGTAGAGTATAGAATAAAGATGAATGACAAAAACAAAAACAGGTAAGTGGAGCGCAGCGAATGCCCACTATGTTTATAGATCAATAAGGTGTGAACGCCGGCTACCAAAATCAACCAGGGAACCAGCGATGCATTTTCAACAGGGTCCCATGCCCAATACCCCCCAAAGGTTAATGATTCATAAGCCCAGGCTGCTCCCATCATGATTCCGACTCCCAATACAGCCAATGAAAAAAGTGACCACGGTAGGGCAGGCCTTAATGCATCGCCAAATTTTTTTGTCCATAAGCCCGCTATTATAAAAGCAAAGGGAATAAGGGTAGAAGCAAAGCCTAAAAACAGAACCGGTGGGTGAATGACCATCCAATAATTCTGTAATAATGGATTGAGATCATTGCCATCCTTTATAGTTGACATATAGTCCTGCCGCAAAGGTTGACTGATATCAAAATTCATATGAAGCGCAGGAGCATTATCCAGCACGCCGGAATCCCTCAATAAAATAAATGGATTGGATCCTAGTTTTTCACCGAATAAATAGAGGCCGGCAACCATAGTAGCCAAACAAAACTGGGCAAAGCTCACTACCGTCATCACCGGGGCTTCCCATTGTTTACTGGTTTTGATTAATACAAGCCCCAACATGCAATGCCAAAAACTCCACAATAAAAAACTGCCTTCCTGTCCTTCCCACATAGACGCCAACAGGTATTTGGGTTCCAATGAACGGCTGCTGTGCTGCCAGGCGTATTTGTATTCAAAGAGATGACTGGAGTTAATATAAAAAAGTACGGTTACGACAGATACTACAGAAATGGCTTCTGTAATAAAAGCATAGCGGGCCAGTTTTTTCCAATATTGTGAATCAGCGGGATGTTTGGAATTAAATGTTTTGAAATAGGCAAATGTCGCTACCAGCGAAGCTACCAATGAGAGCACAATGAAAAAATGTCCTAACTGTCCTGGTAAAAGATGTTCGCCGAAGTAATCCATTATATAGAGAGATTTTTATTCTGCACGATGGCTGTTGATTTTTGTAGGTTGGCCGGACAAGGGCATCTGCCAACGATTAGTTTTTAATATTTAGCTTCTGTAGCCTCTACACTTTTTTGTGCTGCTTTCATGTCATCTTTATACTTGGATGGACATTTGGTTTGTATGCTTTTGCAATCGAAGTATCCGTCACCTTCGCGATATTTTCCCTTTAATACAAGGCGTTCGCTGATCTCAAAATTTTCCGGTTTGGGATTATTGTAAATAACTTTTACCGATTTACCTAAGGTATCAACAGCAGTAAAAACAAGATGATTAGGATCTTTCAGGGGATCGTATTCCACAGGCTGCGTTTTATCCAGACGAGCCATCAGGTGAACAAACTTGCCGGGTTTGGATACGGCGGTGTCCACGGTATCATAAGTAGTGGCGGTTTGTAAAAAACTAATTAACACAGCGATGGCGGCAGCCACCAGGACAAGCAAAACAATGTGGATTTTTTTCATGATTAGCCCGTAGGTTCAAATTTTCAAATGCGCAGCGAAATTACGTTAAAAAATGCGGCTGGAAGCCGGTTTTTGTATTAACGAAGGGCGCCAATCATTTGTTCATCAAATTTTAGAAAAACTTTGTGATTAGCATCTACGTTAGAATTAGTTGCATATCTGTTGCATTCTTTTAGCAGTACCCCAGACCTTATCTTTGCCGGATATAAATGTTTAATGCCATATGATATTTGAACTTTCAGAAGAACAATTAATGATTCAAAAAGCTGCCAGGGATTTTGCAAAAAACGATTGCCTTCCGGGAGTTATTGAACGGGACGAAAAACAACAGTTTCCCCGCGAACAGGTCATGAAGCTGGCTGACCTCGGTTTTTTAGGAATGATGGTCGATCCAAAATACGGCGGAGCCGGCATGGATACGGTAAGCTATGTGCTCGCCATGGAAGAGATCAGTAAAATAGATGCCAGTGTAAGCGTAGTGATGAGTGTAAACAATAGCCTTGTATGTTATGGCTTGCAGGAATTTGGCACCGAAGATCAAAAACAAAAATATCTAACGCCGCTGGCCCACGGAAAAAAGGACGGTGACTTATATATTGGTGCTTTTATGCTTAGTGAACCTGAGGCAGGAAGCGACGCTACTTCACAACGGACCACAGCGGAAGATAAGGGAGACTATTATTTGTTAAATGGTACCAAAAACTGGATCACCAATGGAGGCACAGCCAGTGTTTACCTGGTGATGGCCCAAACCGATCCGTCAAAGGGATCAAAAGGGATCAATACGTTGATCGTAGAAAGAAATTGGCCGGGTGTAACTGTTGCTGCCAAAGAAAATAAACTAGGTATTCGCGGCAGCGATACACATACGGTAATGTTTACAGACGTTAAAGTGCCGAAAGAAAACAGGGTAGGAGCGGATGGTTTTGGGTTTACGTTTGCCATGAAAACATTAGCCGGCGGAAGAATTGGTATCGCTTCACAAGCGTTGGGCATAGCAAGCGGCGCTTTTGAGCTGGCCAAAGAATACTCCAAAACAAGAAAAGCATTTGGCACGGAGATCATGAACCACCAGGCTATTGCCTTCAAGCTGGCGGATATGGCTACCAGGATTGAAGCTGCAAGACTGCTTTGCCTGAAAGCCGCCTGGGAAAAAGATAATCACCAGGATTATACAGTTAGCAGCTCCATGGCCAAAGTTTACTCATCAGAAACAGCTATGTGGACCGCTATAGAAGCCGTACAAATTCACGGTGGCTATGGCTTTGTAAAAGAATACCATGTGGAAAGGTTGATGCGGGATGCGAAGATTACGCAGATTTATGAAGGGACAAGTGAAGTGCAACGGATTGTTATCAGCAGAAGCATTTTAAAAGGGTGATGATGTGAACCTGGCAATAAACAATAGTAATGTGCAAATGAATCCTGAAGTTTCATTTGCACATTTTATTTTTGCTGAATGGCAGTAAACAAAGACGCATATCAACAGATCATCTCGGAACTACACCCCAAAAACATAACATTAGTCGCTGTTTCCAAAACAAAACCGGTTGCTGATATACAGGAAATGTATGACCTGGGTCAAAGAGATTTTGGAGAAAACTATGTGCAGGAACTGGTAGATAAGCAATCGCAATTACCCAAAGACATCCGCTGGCATTTTATTGGTCACCTGCAAAGCAATAAAGTAAAATACATTGCGCCTTTTGTTCACCTAGTACACGGCGTGGATAGTTTTAAACTGCTGAACGAAATCAATAAGCAGGCATTAAAAAATCAACGGGTCATAGATGTATTGCTGCAGGTTCACATTGCACAGGAAGAAACAAAGTTTGGAATGGATGAAGCAGAACTGAGTTCGGCCATAAATGAATTTGAGAAATTGAAATTAGAAAATGTGCGGATTTGCGGATTAATGGGCATGGCTTCTTTTACTGATAACGAAACAACTATAAAGAAGGAGTTTCAGTTTCTCAAAGGTCTCTTTGATAAACACGCCAAATTGCCAATTGCCAATTGCAAATTGCAAATTCTTTCTATAGGTATGAGTAGTGATTATAAAATTGCGATAGAGGAAGGCAGCAATATGGTCAGGATTGGTAGTTTACTTTTCGGTGAGCGGAAGTATCAGTAATGGTTCCTTTTTACTTTTTTGGATAGTCAGGAACATTCAATCCGAGGATAATATTTCGTGTGGCCCGGAGCATCCCGTCTTTCATTACCGGATTTATGATCCCGTTACCGCCTCTCGGTGGACGATTTGATTTTTCTTCCTGTAGGTAAGGATCACCTTCAAATAAATATTCGTCTATCCAATACTCATTGAAGTCCGGTTCCTTTATAGTGGGATGAATATGTTGGGGGTTTCGGCTGTTTGGATAGGAGGCGGGAACCAGGGTATAGAATTTGTAAAAACCGTCTTTGCCTGTTTTTATCCAGCCACGGATGAATCCATGCCTTTTGGCCCAGCCTTTTTCATCTCCTTTTGTTGGATATACTCCCTTTTGATCGGTATGATAAACATAGAGCACAACACCCGGTGCGGGAGTTTTGCCATCGCTTTGGTATATCACCCCACTGATTTCGATTTTGGGACCCGGATCATTAAAATCCGGGAGAGTGTCTATGTTATTTAACTGGTCAAAGGGAATGGGGCTTTCATGGATTGCTTCGCAACCCTCACAACTGCCGCCAACAAGTTTATGCTGCGCTTCTGCTTTGTTGCCGGTTTTTTGGGAACAGCCGGTCATCACATTGCCTAGAATCATTGCCAGCAGGATCAATCGTTTCATTTTGCCTGATTTGTATACTAAAGCTCAACCCATTTTAACCCTGTTTCCAAATTCTTTACACTAAAGGAAACAATAGCTTGATGAATGGAAACCTGCATTTTATCCTGTAAAAGCCACCTTTAGTGTAAAGTTTTTTACCAGCGGCAAAGCGTAAATTTATTTTGTCATATGCAAAACAGGCCATTGATAAAATATAAGCTTCATCATGTTTTTTTCTGGATGCTCGTATTCGGGGTGTGGTATTTTTTTCGTTACGATGACTACGCTGTTCCGGGTCGGGCCTTTACTATAACGCTTATAAAAGTGATTGACCTGGCGCTGATGATCTATATTACCAATTATGTATTATTACCCAAGCTATTTTACAAGAAAAAGTATGCCTTGTTTGTTTTATGTTTTGTCTTGTTAGTAGTGACGAGCAGTGTTCTGAAAATGAATATTCTTGGGCGGATCATGGATGCGCCACAGCTTTATAGCCTGTCCGGCGATTTGAAAAGGAGGATCTATGATAATGTGTTACCCCATTTCTTCCTGGTGATAGCGGGGGCTGCTGTTAAACTAATGATTGACTACTCCCGTTTACAACAACGGATGGCAGAGACGGCAAAAGAGAAAGCGGAAGCTGAATTGAATTTTTTGAAATCACAGATCAACCCTCATTTTTTATTCAATTCGCTGAACTCCGTTTATTTCCTGATTGATAAGAATAATACAGAGGCGAGGGAGTCATTACATAAGTTTTCTGATATGCTCAGGTATCAGTTGTATGAAATGAAAGGGAACAAAATACCCGTGGAAAGAGAAATTAATTACCTGCAGGATTATGTAGACCTGCAAAAACTCAGGAAAGATGATGCCTTTTCTGTTTCCTTCAATTGCTCACCAACTGTTGCCGGGTTTTCGATCGAGCCATTGTTGCTGGTTCCATTTGTAGAGAATGCTTTCAAACATGTTTCTTCCCATGCTGAAAAAGAAAATTTCATCCGGTTTAACCTGGACCGACACAACGGGCAAATGATTTTTTCAGCCGAGAATTCAAAAGATAAAGAAAGAACAAACGATACCTACAGTGGTATTGGATTAAACAATGTGAAAAGAAGATTGGAATTACTCTATCCCGGCCGGCATGAGCTGACGATTAGAGATGAAGAGAATGTTTATAAGGTAAACTTGAAAATTAAAATAGACTCTTAAAAGAAGCAGAAAGTTTTATGAAAATAAATTGTATCATCATCGACGACGAGCCGCTTGCCAGGAAAGGATTAAAAGAGTATATCGCAGACGTTGATTTCCTGGAGCTGGCGGGTGAATTTGATAATCCGTTAAAGGCGGCCGGACTTATCAGCAACGGGAAAGCGCAGTTGATGCTTTTGGATATACAAATGCCCAAAATCACCGGTATCGACTTTCTTAAAACATTGCAAACAGCTCCGCCGGTAATATTTACAACCGCCTATCCGCAACATGCTTTAGAGGGTTTTGAATTGAATGCATTGGATTATTTAGTAAAACCAATTTCATTCGACCGGTTTTTAAAAGCGGCATTAAAGGCGAAGGAATACTACGAAGTGAGAGAAAAAAATCATGCGGAAACCAATCTTGCTGCTGCGGATTATTTTTTTATAAAAGCGGATAACAAACTGGTAAAGATTTTATACGACGACATCCTGTTTGCTGAGGCACTGCAAAACTATGTGGTCATTCATACGAAAGATAAAAAGTATATTACTTACCTGACCTTTAAATCGGTAGAGGAATACCTGCCTGCGGACAGGTTTATAAAAACACATAAATCTTATATTGTTGCCGCCGGCAAAATTGACAGTATCGAGGGTAGTAATATCAGGATAGGAACCCATGATATCCCGGTCAGCCGTAACCTGAAAGAGGAAGTAATGGAAAAATTATTGAAAGGAAAATTCTTAAAGCGATAGATTAGTCATAACCTTCAACATCCACCACATCTTCATAATTGATAAAAAGTTCCGTTCCGGCCGGAATGTCTGCCAAAGCCTCAAAATATTCACCATCGTTTACAGAAATTACATTGGGTGAAGACGAATGGTTAAGATAATTTACGAGGTCCATCACTTTGAAACCGTAGTCCGGCACATAATAATCGTCATCATCAAAAAGGCAATAAGTTTCAATTAATGAACGGGAGTGTGCTGGAAGTTTTTCCACCTCGGCAATAGGCAGCTTTATCCAGTTGCCTACATTTTTGGAAAAAATATCACGGCAGCCCTTGGGAATGTCTGTAATTGCGAACACGCCAATGCCGTGTACTGCTGAAGGTTTTAAAGCCACATAAGTTTCCCGTGCCAGTTCCTTCAGGAGTTCTTCCTTTGTCATAATTTCTGTGATGATAAGTTGCCGGATTAGCTGCCTCTTTGTGATCCGGTATTCGCTTGTTTAGATACAAAACCCGAAGATTTGGGCTTTTGAATAAACTTCGAACCGCCTTTGTTAGCAGCAGCTGCTGACTTCTTATTGTCTTTCTTTTTGCCTTTACTATTTTGCTGGTTTAACAATGACATAATTGAGGATTTTTATACCTGTAAATATAATTAATAATCGCTGAAGAACTGGTTACTTTTTACTGTCCAATTTGATGTTATAACGAATGGCGTCCCAGTATTCTTTTCCATAGGACACTAGTATTTCAGAGTTGGCTGGAATATCCTTCGTTGCTTCAATAAAGACCCGGTAGTTTTCTTCTACATAGGCAGAATTATTTGACATTCCTTTAATTTTCTGCAAGCCTTTCGCATCGTTTGCGTAACGGCCCAACGCCTTCTTAAAAGTATGGGCATCCAGCACATGGTTTTTATTGATGTAATAAATGTAACCGTTGGCACCATCATCATGTTTCACCTCCTTCCAGGTCGTTGCTCTCCCTTTATACTCGACGATGCGTGTTCCCTTTGGAATAAATTTTTTAGTAAATAGTCCCTTGCCGGAGCCTGGAATACCCGACCGTTTTATGTACAACTGCTTTTCTAAAAGTGCCATGGTGCTTTGTCCCGAATTTTTTAAAGCTGCGAAGATATAGGCTATTGCGATGAACTAACAAATGTTATCAACAAAGAGTTGTTATTTTTGATGGTGTTGCCGGATTCTCTCCTTATTTTCAAATTACAGGCTCATGTCAAGGATTTTTATTACGATCGGTGTTATTATAGTCAGTATCGTTTGCTTTAGCTCGATGAGTTTTCCTGGCGATCCATTCATTAGTAAAGCAGACGTGATGGATTCCACCAGGGCAAGAAAGAACTATGAAAATTATTGTGGTGGATGCCACGGTGAAAAAATGGATGCTTTTGTTGACAGGAACTGGGAGCATGGTAACACAAAGGAAGACCTATGGAAGGGAATTAAGATGGGCTATGCTGATGAAGGTATGCCGGCGTATGATAGTGCATTTACCGATGAAGAGATTATGGAGCTGGCTGAATATATCCTGACCGGTATTGAAAAGGTAAAACGGTACCAGTTTCAAAATACACCGGTCGTAACGAATTATTTTGAGTCAAAAGATATCAATATCAAACTGGATACTATCGCCAGCGGATTGAATGCTCCCTGGGGCATAGCCTTTTTGCCCGGCAATGAATTATTGGTGACAGATAAAACAGGTAAACTGTACCGGGTCATGAAAAATAGAAACCGTGAAGAAATCACGGGTGTGCCGGAGGTGTTGAGTGAAGGGCAGGGCGGCCTGATGGATGTGGTGCTGCACCCGGATTATAAAAAGAATAAGTTGATCTATTTATCCTACTCTGCAGTAAAAAGAGAAGGACAAACAATATTGGCTACTACGGCCATTATGCGGGCAAAGCTGGTTGGTAATAACCTCACAGATCAAAAACTAATCTTTGAAGCCTATCCTTATTCCAGGACGAAACATCACTATGGTTCCAGGATGGTATTTGATAAAAAGGGATTTTTATTTTTCTCGGTCGGGGAAAGAGGTAACGAAAAAGAAAACCCGCAGACATTGGCGAATGATTTGGGAAAAATTCACCGCATTAAGGATGATGGCTCCGTTCCCGCAGACAATCCTTTTGTCAACACACCGGGTGCGAGGCCAACTATTTATTCTTATGGACATAGAAACCCGCAGGGCCTCGTCATTCATCCTGTCACCGGTGAACTGTGGGAAAATGAACACGGGCCGAGGGGAGGAGACGAAATAAACCTGGTAAAAAAAGGTGCTAACTATGGCTGGCCGGTTATTACAAGGGGCATCAACTACAACGGAAAAATTATTTCCAGCAAATCCGAAGCGCCGGGCATGGAGCAAGCAATGCTGTACTGGACGCCTTCTATAGGACCAAGCGGAATGGCCTTTGTTACCGGCAGTCGATATAAAGCCTGGTCCGGAAATATTCTGACCGGATCATTGCGCTTTAAATATCTCAACCTTTCAAAATGGGATGGCAATGCCATAAAAGGTGAAGAAATGTTATTGAAAAATATCGGCCGGCTGCGGGATGTAAAGATGGGACCTGATGGATATATCTATGTAACTGTTGAACGACCAGGATACGTGTTTCGTCTTATCCCTGGCAAGAATTAGCTGTCGCCGCGTTGGATAATTTGTGGACAATCGGCCCCTTTTGAAAAAAGCGCCCAATAAAATGTGTTTTTCGAAATGGGTAAGGTTTTTGCAACATCCATTTTAACTTGTATTTCTCAAACCAAAATCAAATAAGATGAAAGCATTATTGAACGTTTCAGTTTTTTCTCTTGCTCTCGCAATCACAGCCTGTAATAATAGTGGTGAAAATAAATCCACTACTGACAGCACTACCACTACAACCGTTGATACACCCATGACCACTACCGATACTTCGCACTCTTCTATGAAGATGGCTCCGGATACTGCCACTGTTCCAATGGTGGAGAAAGCAGAGGCGATAATATCGGGCACCTATCCTGACACGACGGTAACAGGCACTGCAAAATTTACGACTGGTAAAAATAGTAAAGTAAAAATGGTGCTGGATATAACCGCGGCAGCCAAGGCTGGCAAAAGTGTAGCCGTTCACCTGCATGAGCATGGCGATTGCGGTGATAGTGGAAAGATGGCTCATGGTCACTGGAACCCCACCAATGCGCAGCATGGTAAATGGGGACAGGGTAGTTTCCATTCCGGCGATATTGGCAACGTGAAATTAGATTCGAAAGGGAAAGGAACTGTAACAATTGAAACCGACTTGTGGACACTCGGTGGCAAATGGGATAAAAATGTTTTGGGTAAAGCCGTGATCGTTCACGGTGGTGTAGATGACTTCACCACGCAACCAACAGGTAATGCCGGTTCAAGAATCGGTTGCGGGGTTATTAAATAATTTGCGACAAGCAAAATTGTGTTCGGTTATTTAACAAGGCAATAAGAACAAAGGTCATCCGGCCACGGCGGATGACCTTTGTTCTTTAGAAATTTACTTTTTTACAGCACATTAAAACGCTTTCTTTTCTTTGTCCTTGCCTTCAATGATGTAACCATTAAACACAATGCTCTCCCGGTTCAAACTATTGACCAGTAATGTTGCTTTCTTATTGTCAAAAATGGTAAAATACAGGTCCTGCACATCCTTCACATCGTTGGGTTTGATCTTTAATGCCCAGCTTTTCTTTTTCCCCGGCGCTAATGAGTAATCAAATTTGCCGGAAGTAAATTTGATACCACCTTCGGCAGGATTGATTGGTGCTGAATAGGCACGACCAAAAAAAGGAAGAAAAGCAATGACCGTATCACTTGTCACTATCACATCGTATTCTGTTGTTAACTGCCTGAGCCGACCCCGTTGAGGATTTACTGTTTCTGCTTTGAAAATGAAATTCTTTGTTTCCAGGAGTTGCTGGGTAGTCAACCCAGCTTTTTCCTGCGCATGGACAATGCCTGCTACTGCAAGCAATACTACTATCAAGGAAAAATATTTTTTCATCTGTATATTTTTTTGCTTTTTTGTCAAATCGAATCTTGCCTGTCGGCAGACAGGTTCGCCCTAAAAATTTTCATCGCGGTTTGGTAAGAATTTGCTCGTCCGCCGCGGCGGATTATGACTCATTTCATCTGTAAATTTTTTGTTGTTTCAATTTAATCTGTACTTGTCGCGAACTGGCTTCCGGATGGGACGTCCAATAAAACATTCCCTGCATTTCAAAAATTTTTACATGGGCGCCTCATGTTGTTTACTTATTCAGTTTCAGCGGCACAGAAAATATGCCAGTATATTGTAATAAAATATTATTTAAACGCATTGACAAATGGTTAACACTTGTTTCGCAATCTTCTATGACTGCTGGCAGGAAGTTTGCCGTTTTAACTTAAAACCTGTACATGAAACTATTTTTCCTGGTGGTCTTTATATCCACCTCCTTTCTTTGCCAGGCACAGTTAAAAGGATTTAGTCTCGGACCTTATGCTGAAATGGGATGGCCGACCGGTGACTTCCAACAATCCAATAAAACGGGTATTGGAGCGGGAGTCGGTGCTGACATACGTTTGGGAAAAATAGGCCTGACAGGTTCCATTGGTTACATGCACTTTGGCGGTAAGACGATGACAAAAGCTGAAGGCCCCGTAGACATGCCGGCGATAAAAGCCGTTCCTGTTCGGGTCGGTTTAAAATATCGATTAGCCCCGGCTTTATATGCAAAACTTGAATCAGGTGTTGCGAAGTTCACAGGAACTGACGAGTCAGCCGTCATATTTGCTCCCGGCGTTGGCGTCCGGCTGCTTGGATTAGAACTGCAGGCCAAATACGAAATATGGAAGCGGGACCAGGCTTATAGCTTTTGGGGACTAAAGGCTGGATTTAATTTTTAAGTGATAGACGCATTTAATATAAATACAGTTTTACCCATCTAATCTTCACGAATATTTTTCTTATTGCTCAACCGGTTGAACGGCGATTTCAATCGTTTGCGTAAACGTGTTTTTCAGGGCATTCAAATTTTAAGCATCAAATTCTGGTAAAATATTGTCAACTTAGTAGTGCAACCATTGACAATGTCAGACGAGTTGTGTTAAGCTAGCTGCTGTATGAATACCGGTAAACCTTTACCAGAACATTTGCCTGATGAGGACGCCTTATTCGCTTTGATGCGGCTATACTATGATGAGTTGTTCAGGTATGGTGTTAAGTTTACAGCAGATATCGAAGAGACAAAAGATGCCCTCAATCAATTTTTCATTCACTTTTGGGATAACAGGAATAAGCTTAATAAGGTAGAAAATATCAAAGCCTATCTTTTTGTATCGTATAAAAGATGGCTTATCGTTCATCTACAGCGAAGACGCAACAATCGTCCACTCTCACTTTCGGAAAGCCTGATCAATGATCTTGCTGAACAATCTTACGAAGATTACCTGGTAAAACAAATAAGTGATGAGGAGTTGGCGGGAGTGTTACAGGATGCCATTAAAAGTTTGCCCGATCGTCAACGACAACTCTTGCAACTTCGTTTTTACGAGCATATGGATTACCAGGAAATAGCAGAAAAAACTTCGCTCACTGTCCGCACTGTTTACAATAAACTCTCCGAAGCAATTAAAAAACTGCGTAGTCACAAGCGGATCGAAAAGCTTCGCTGATCCCGCACCAACGGCGTTTCAAAATATTTTTTAAAATAACTGCTTCCACACGGGTAAAAAATACCTGTTTTCTTATCATTTAGTCAGGCACTCAATTTCTCATTCATGAAAGGGCATATTTACACTATAGAAGAACTGATGCTGGATGAAAGTTTCGTCAACTATTGTTTAAGCAGGGGCTCAAATGTTCCATCGCAATGGAGGGTGATCATCCGTGACAATCCTGATCAGCAGGAAACTTTTGAAGAAGCAAAGAAATTGGTGCTGGCGCTGCATGGTGGACTTTCCCGGCCGGAGGTAAACAGGCAAATAGAAGAAGTGCGGCGTCAGTTGTTGGGCAGAAAGCCTGAAGACGCAACTCTTTCAGATGTGCAGGAGCCGCCACTATCATCAACACTTGTGGTCACAGGTAAAGGTGAAATAAGAAGAAAGATTTTAAAATCAGTTGTCCTGTATGCAACAGCAGCTTGCTTTTTATTTATAGCGGGATGGTTTGGGTTTAAACAATTCAATAGCCCCGGTGAAAGCAAGCATTCTCAGCCGATAAGTTACCAAACACCGCTGGGGCATCGTCAAACAATTACTTTACCCGATGGCTCTACGGTTGTGCTTAATTCCAATAGCAGTATCTCGCTTAACGCCAACTTTAATGAAAACAACAGGGAGATTTTTTTGAACGGAAACGCATTATTTAAAGTTGCAAAAAATGCAGGTAAACCATTTATTGTTATTGCCAACAACATCGCCACTACGGCACTGGGTACAGAATTTTATGTTCATGGAAAACAAGCTATCTATGGTAACATACAGGTTGATTTGCTCGAGGGAAACGTGAAAGTAGCAGGTATTGGCAAAAATGCTCCTGGTGATGAGATCCTTCTATTTCCCGGTGAAAGTTGCAAAAAAACGGCACAAACAAAACTGCAGAAGACCGTCTT
The DNA here is from genome assembly GCF_042434975.1 of Terrimonas alba. NCBI lineage: Bacteria > Pseudomonadati > Bacteroidota > Chitinophagia > Chitinophagales > Chitinophagaceae > Terrimonas > Terrimonas alba. The sequence continues at coordinate 285,853 of NZ_JBHMQM010000006.1, read as the reverse complement.
TGATTCTACCTACCTGCGCCGTTGGGAAAGCAACCGCATTTCCTTTAATGAAACACCCGTGTTAAAAGCCTTCAAACAATTGGAAACATGGTTCGGCGTAAGCATAAAAGTAAAAAAAGAGGGTTTGAAAGACCGGGCCATTAACGGTGAGTACCAGTCGAAGTCTCTACAGGATATCTTAAAAGTGATCTGCTTTAGCATCAACGCAAACTATTCGTTTGCTGACAACAATGTTATCATTGAATAACTGCCTATAATTATAAAAACTAAACCGCTTGCTGTATGAAAAAAGTTCCGCTGCCTAAGAGGCGAACTGCCAAACGATCAGTGACCTTTCTAATAGTTATCTCCTTGCTTGCATCAGAAAGATCATTCGCTTTCAATCAAACCAAAGTAAACTTTGGCTTTAGAAACACACCTGTTGAGCAGGTCATAAAAAAGGTTGAAAAGCTTTTCAACATTCACTTTACTTATGACCCCCGGGTTATTAAATCGGGGATCAGGATCGATCTTCCAAAAAAAGAAAGAACACTGGAAGAAACCTTACAACAACTATCAAAACTCACCGGTCTTGAATTTTTGCAATCCGGAAATCTTGTCGGTATACAACAACCGGGAAATTTTCAGCATAATTCTAATATAACCAGGAATCAAAAAGAAAAAGTCACCATCAAAGGAAAGGTAACTGATAGTAACAATCAACCAATAGCCGGGGCTACTGTTGCTGTTAAGGGAACGAATCGCGGCGTTACCACGGATGAAAGTGGAAACTTTTCTATTGAAGTAGAAAAAGGTGAAACACTGGAAGTCTCCTTTGTCGACTTTACCAGCCAGCAATTTGTTGCTGATAGAAGCACCACACTGAACATCGTATTGATTTCAGCGAATAAAGCATTGGAAGAAGTAGTAGTAACAGCCCTGGGTGTAAGAAAAGAAAAAGCGAAAGTGGCCTATGCAATACAGGAAGTAAAGGGTGAGGCCTTACAAAAAGCTCCCGAAACCAATGTAGCCAATAACCTGGTAGGCAAAGTAGCCGGGCTGAGCGTATATACGAAGTCGACCCTTTTTGAAAACCCGGAAATATATATCAGGGGACAAGGGGCATTGGTGGTAATTGATGGTGTTCCCACGCAAACTGATTTCTGGAACATCAACCCTAACGATGTGGAGAGTGTGAACGTATTGAAAGGTACAGCCGCCGCCGCATTGTATGGTTCGTTGGGCATCAATGGCGCCATCATGATCACTACGAAAAAAGGAAAGAGTGGCGCCAACGGAACCGAAGTCTCCTATAATACCACCACTCAATTCCAGGCGGGATTTCTGCGGGTACCCAAAACACAAAAAGAATATGGAATGGGCTGGGACGGATATTATGCATTTATTGATGGTAAAGGCGGCGGTAGCTGGTATGATGATTATGGTTATGTGTGGGGGCCAAAATTGAACCAGCCCGATCCAACTACAGCGAGTGGTTTTATGGAAGTGCCTCAATATAATAGTCCCTATGATCCCAATCAGTTGTTTGAATTCAAACAAAATGGCTACACCGACTATAGTCATTACAAGCCGATGCCGTGGGTTACAAAAGGGCAAAACAACCTGAAAAACTTTTTGCAAAATGAATTGTCAACAACCCACAACATCAGTGTAGCCGGCAAAACAGACCGCAGCGACTACCGGATTTCCGTTTCACATACTTATCAAAAAGGACAGGTACCGAATACAAAGCTGAATTCATCAACGTTGAGCCTGGCGGGTAGCTTAAAGGTCACTGAAAAACTGAAAACCGAAGCCAGTATTGCTTATAACCGGCAGTATACTCCCAATTATCCGGAGACAGGTTATGGCCCCAATAACTTTTTCTACAATATCCTTTTATGGATGGGACCCGATGTTGACATCAGGGATCTTCGCAATTACTGGCAACCAGCCGGTGGCAGAACCAGCGGTAGCGGTGCTTTTATTCCATATGGTGTAAAAGATTTGCAACAGTTTAATTATAACTACAGCTGGTATAACAATCCTTATTATCTAGCCCATGAATACCTGAAAGGTTATACAAACGATGTGATCGTTGGGCAGGTAAACGCTACGTACGATTTCACCAAAGATCTGCAGTTGCTGTTAAGAACTGGCGCTACCACAAACCAGGCCACTTCTGATGTAAAGACGCCGTATAGTTTTATCAACTACGGAACAAGTGCAGCGCCTAAAGGAAATTACAGCATTAGCAATAACAGTAATTTGTTGATTGTATCTGATGTATTGCTAACTTACAAAAAAACTTTCCTTAAAGATTTTAGTGCTACGGTATCAGTGGGTGGAAGCAACCGCTACAACCAGGCTAAGTCGAATTTTGCAAGAACAAATGGCGGATTAACGATACCCAAAGTATACAACCTTAAAAGTTCGATCAATCCTTTAAGTGTAGGTGGTGATGATCCGGATGTTCGGAATACTTTAATGGAAAGACAGATTGGAAGCGTTTTTGGCTATGCAGATATAGGCTATAAGAATATGGTTTACCTGAATTTTTCGGGCCGCAATGACTGGACCTCCACTTTGCAAAAACCACATAACTCGTTTTTCTATCCTTCCGTTTCTTTGAGTGTCATTGGATCTGAAATTGTGAAGCTGCCAACGGCTATTTCATTTTTCAAATTGCGCGGATCATATGCTAATATCTCGTCTGATGTTGATCCGTATTACACATTGCAAACATATAGGTCGGGCACAAGCTGGAGTGGCACGCCGTCGCTTTCTTTGCCCGGAACTATCATCAGCGCTGATATTCGTCCAAGAACAACCATATCACAGGAATACGGAACAGAATTTCGGTTTTTAAAGAACCGGGTTGGTATCGACTTTACCTGGTTCAGGTATTTAGAGAAAAATTTTCCCAAAGACATTCCTATTTCCCAGGCATCCGGCTATAATAGCATTCGCTTGAACGCTGATGAAATATACAGGAAGGGTATTGAAGTAGTAGTATCGGGAACACCGATAAGAACAAACAATCTTAAATGGGATGTGATCCTTAACTACAGCAATCTTCGCAGAACGGTCAAGTCCTACTATGGTGGAGAGACAATTCGTGATGGAGTGAAAGTAGGGGAGAGAACAGATCAATACAGAACCTGGGGATGGGAACGTTCACCTGACGGGCAGATCGTATATGGCAGCAATGGATTTCCGCAATACATCGATCATGTAGTGAATCTCGGTACCTATAATCCTGATTGGGAATTTGGCGCTGTTAATAATCTTTCTTATAAAAACTTTACACTTGGTTTTTCATTCGATGGCCGTATCGGTGGTTTGCTCTATAATGGTGTTGAACAAAAAATGTATGAAGGCGGTATGCACCCCGCTACTGCTAATCAATTCAGGGATGATTCATATGCAGGCAATGCCACTTATGTCGGGCAAGGAGTAGTAGTAACCAGTGGATCTGTTGAGTATGACGTGCAGGGAAACATTGTAAGTGATACCAGAAAATTTGCTCCCAATACGAAAGCAGTAAAATATATCGACTGGATTTTTGCAACTTATGTAAATGGCGTACCGGATGCCAATCTTTATAAGAGAACGTTTGTAAAACTTAGAGAGGTCACATTAACCTACAATGCTTCGCCGGCATTATTAAAGAAGACGCCATTCAAAGGGGTAAGTATTTCACTCACGGGACGTAACCTCGCATTGTGGAGTGATGCGCCTTATATGGATCCTGATGGTTACGAGGGAACCACATTGGCGGATCCGTCTTATAGAAATATTGGTTTTAACCTCAACCTGAAATTCTGATCGGTATAACTCCTAAAAAAAGTATTGTATGAAACGTCTATATAATAAAAAAGCATTGGTAGTTTCAATATTGTCATTGTTACTCCTGTTTGCTTGCAGAAAGCATGCTTATTATCAAAGTAATCCCAACGAACCATCGGCAGCTACACCAGCCTTGCTGTTGACAAATATCAGCATCAGCGTTTTCAACTATGATCCCACACAACCGGCATATGCTTCAAGACAGCTTACTTACTATGAGCGGGGCAATTCCGCGGTCGATTATAGCTGGACAAGCAGCAGCTATGCCAATTTTGATATTTTACGGCAGGTGATGAAGATGGATGAACTGGCTCAGCAGACCGGTGAGGAAAATTACCGCGGCTTGGCTAAATTTTTCAGGGCGGTACTATTTACGCAAATGACGGAAATATTTGGAGACATTCCTTATTCTGATGCATTAAAAGCTTTGGAGGGGAATACAAAGCCCAAATATGATACCCAGGAAGATGTATATGTTGGAATATTGCAGGAGTTGGAAGAAGCCAACAATATTTTAAGCGATGCGAAAGGTATTATCATAGGTGACATTATTTACGGTGGAAAAGCTTCACAATGGAAAAAATTGGTCAATGCCTTTAGGCTTCGGGTGTTGATGCATCTCAGCAAAAAAGAAGCAAATACAAAACTGAATATAAAATCACAGTTCCAGAACATCGTAAGCGATCCGGCAAAATATCCGTTGATGACCGGGCCGGCTGACAATGGCCAAATAGTTTTTAATACAAGTGCCACATCTAATTATTATCCAACAGCAGGTAGTCTTTCTCTCGGTACAGCTGTATCACTCGAAAAAGGAATGGCAGATATATTGAAAGCAAGAAACGATCCGCGGATATTTTCATTTGGTCAGCCTGTTGCCGGTCAGACGCCCAATGTGTTTGCCAACTATGCCGGCGTGAATGCAGGATTAACCGTCGCCGACCAGCAGAGTTCTGCTCCTGCGGCATCAAGAATTCATCGCCGTTATTCAGACCTGTCAGCTCCTGCAGTTGAGCCATTGATATTGGTGGGATATGCCGAGCAGGAGTTTCTCATCGCTGAGGCGATCTCCCGCAACTGGATCACCGGTGCCGGCACCGCCGAAGAACATTATAATAATGGCATCACTGCCTCTATGAAATTTTATGGTATCGGTGATGCAGCGATCGCTACCTATCTTGCCGGGCCAAATGTGGTTTTCGATACGGCTAAAGCGATAGAGATGATCATTATTCAAAAATATATCGCCTTGTTTATGCAATCAGGGTGGGAAGCATTTTTTGAACAACGAAGAACCGGTATTCCTACACTGAATGTGGGTCCGGGAACTTATAACAATATGATGGTTCCAAAGAGATGGTTGTATCCGCAAAGTGAATATGACTACAATAATGAAAATGTGGAGGCCGCTGTGCAAAGCCAATTTGCGGGTGATGACAATGTAAATGCGGTCATGTGGTTATTGAAATAGTAACTGTTGTTTTTCTCATGCAGTTAGTTTTGGTTAAGCAGAAGAGCAGGCCAATTGCCTGCTCTTCTCAATAAATCGATGTCCCAAAAAATAAGTTATGAGGCTAATCTGTTTCTCTTCTTTGCTAACATTCCTGATTAGTTTTGCAGGTCATGCTCAGTCATCCGGCAGCCAGTCGTTACGTGTGATGACGTTTAACTTATGGCATGGAGGTGATGGTTGTGGTCTTTCAAAAGATAGCTCAATTCAATTTCAATTAGCAGCCATTCGCCAGGCAAAGGCTGATGTGGTCGGCTTCCAGGAACAAACAGACAATAACAACCGGGAGAGGGCAAAATTACTCGCTGATAGCCTGCATTGGAATTACTACAAGATCAGCAGTAGCCGTGCGATAATTTCCAGGTTGGCAATGGAGCCAATTAATGTTAACGAAAAACAACCGGCATCTCATCACGGAAGTGCAGGTAATAATGCACAGGCAGTATTAATACATTTGGATAATAAGCAGCTGGCCGTTTTTGGAGTGTTGCACCTGATGTATACGCCCTATGAACCGTATGATATTGCTGATAAAAAATTAACGACTGCCCGGCAAGCAGAAGTATCGGCAAAAAAGGCAAGACTGCACGAAGTACAGTCCATGATGAAGGAAATTAAACCTTACCTGCAAAGAAATATACCGGTAATCCTGGTTGGCGATTTTAATGAGCCAAGCTGTATGGATTGGACAGCAAAGACTATTGAAGAAAGGAATGATGATGAGTTAAAATTTCCGGTCGATTGGCCGGCAAGCCGGTTGTTGCTCGATAATGGATTTGAGGATGTCTACCGGAAAATTTATTCGTCAGTAAAACAAAAACCGGGATACACCTGGACATCGAGACCCGGACTTTGGAGAAAGCCTGAAATTCATGACCGGATAGATCTTATTCATACTACTAAGAAAAATATTAAAGTCTCCGGGGCGTGGATAGCAGGCGAAGACTCTTCCTTTTCCGATATTATCGTAGAGCCATGGCCATCGGATCACAGGGCTGTAGTTGCAGAGCTAATCATTCAAACATCGAAGAAGTAATGAGGTTTCCCCGATTTTTCGGTATAACTGGGTTTCTTTTTTCATTTAGTTTATCATCGGCCCAGCAACCTGTCTATATTAATTCATTTGAAAAGGCTGAAAAATACAATACAGTTACAGGGAAGTTTGGAACCGCGTTGAATTTAAGCCAATCTGCCGCGATAAGAACGGTGATTAAAGAAACTTGTTCGTTGCCAACAGATAAAAAATCTTTTTCTGTATCCGTTTGGGCTAGGGCCGATAAAAATCTTGGACAATCTTATTCGATCATTCAAAGTTTAACAAAGAAGGCTGGCACAATACACGGGTGGAAGATAGGAGTGCAGGCGAATGGAGCATGGTTTTGGTCGCTGGATGATGGTAAGCTGCACTATGATTATTATCCAACACCGAAAAGACAGGCAATCAATGATGGGAACTGGCACCAGGTAACTTTCTCCTATGACCGGGAAAAGGAAGAGGTTTGGCTTTATTATGATGGTAATAATGTGGCTATCATCTATGTGCCGGGTATAAACAAAGTTTCTGGTGATGATCTGCTGATTGGTGGTGACAGCGCCGGAGATTTTGGTGAATGGGAAACTTTCAATGGCTATATTGATGAGATCAGGATATATGATGAAGTTCTTACTCCGCAGTTTGTGTTAAAGGATGGAGGCTTTAGTCAAAACAAAAACGGGGTTGCGAATTATAACGGCTCTGTTTCAGTAATGAATTACAATATCTGGCATGGCGGAAGGGAAACGGGCAAAGAAACCGGTGTTTCAAGAATTGTAGATATAATCAAAAACTCAGGAGCAGACATAATTTCCATGCAGGAAACATATGGGTCAGGACCGGCAATAGCAGATGCATTGGGTTACTATTTTTACCTGCGTAGTTCCAATCTTTCCATTATGAGCAGGTTTCCCATCCTGGAAACCACTGATGGCTACTCGTCTTTTTACAATGGAGGGGCTCTGATTCGTTTGGCGAACAATAAAAAGATTTTGTTTTTTACCAACTGGCTTAACTATCCGCTCGACTATTGGGATATCCTTGAAAAAAGTAAACCTATTGATAAATCCGATTGGTTAAAGCAGCAGGGGAATGTAAATACAAAACGTTTGAGCGAGATACTTACACGAATAAAGCCATACCTGGAGATTACTGACAGTCTGCCGCTAATTTTTTGTGGCGATTTTAATTCCGGCTCTCATCTCGATTGGATTGAGTCGACTAAGCATTTAAATAATGGATATGCCATGTCTTTCCCAACCAGCATGCTAATGCAACAGAGTGGATTTGAAGATAGCTTCCGGGAAATTCATCCGGACCCATTAAAGGAGAGAGGAATTACCTGGAGCCCGGCTTTTCCAAATGCTTTTAGGGACCGCATCGATTATATCTATTACAAAGGGAAGCAATTAAAACCTACCCGATCATTCACTATCAACACTCATCCGGTCAAATATCCATCGGATCATGCCGCAGTTGTAACTGTTTTTAATTATTGAGGTGGCGTTTGAAGCAAACTTTTGGAAACAAAAAAGACTGCTTCATTGAAGCAGCCTTTAATTAAGGAAGTCTCTGTCCTATATTTTTACCCAGGCTTGTTTTTTATTGCTTTCCAATATCCTTTCACAAATCAATAATTCACGATAACCATCAGCGAAAGTAGGGAAGGAAGCCTGCTCCGGTTGTTTGCCTTCAGCAATTGCCTTGTACACTTCTTTGAATAATTGTTTCGAAGTATCAGGAAATCCCTCATTATGTCCGCCGGGGAAACTCATCAATGCACTGGCTTCCGGATAAGCCAGTGATGGATCACGCATCATCGATTCATTGTAACCGTCGCGGTTGCCGATCCACAAATTATTGGGCGATTCGGAATTCCAGGCAAATGTTTTTTTCGATCCGGATATTTCCAGCTTCAATTGATTTTTTCTACCGGCTGATACTTGTGATACAGTGATAGAACCACGGTTACCATTGTCAAAACGCAACAACACGTTGGCATGATCTTCTGTGGTAATGGGCACATCCGCATAATCTTCTGGCTTCAGCATTTTACCGGAATAAGTTTCGACCGCCTTCAGTGGTTTTTTTCTTGTTTTATGCACGGTATTAAAATCAGCCATTACTTCCACTGTTTTCAAACCGGTAATGTATTCGATAATGTCCATCAGGTGTGAACCGATATCCGCAATGGCCCGGGAATCGCCTGATTTATCGGGCTCTAATCGCCAGTTGTAATCGGTGGCATAAAAAAGCCAATCCTGCAGGTAAGACCCAAGGATAGAATAAATGTCGCCCAGGTCACCCTTTTCCCGCATGGTTTTCATTTGGCGAACGAGTGGATAATAACGAAGGTTGAAATGAACAGCATTTACCAAACCGGTTTGTTTGGCAAGTGCTACTAATTCCTCTGCTTCATGCAGGTCTTTTGCCAAAGGCTTTTCACACACTACATGTTTGCCGGCTTGCAGGGCAGCTTTCGATTGCGGATAATGCAAAAAATTTGGCGTACAAATATGTACACTCACAATGTCTTCCATTGCCAGCAACTGATCAAATGTGCAGGCCCGTTCAATACCCAACTGGGCGGCTTTATTGTTGGCTAATTCTTCTGTTGCTTCGCATAAGGCAGTCACTTCGATATTAGGCAATCTTCGCAATGCCTCGATATGGGCAGGACCAATAAAACCTGTTCCTACCACTCCAACTTTAATTTTTTGCATTTCAATTTTTAAATTAAAAAGTTAGTAAAAAATACTCCTTGCTTTTTTAAAAAATAACGGAGCCGTTAAAATTACAGGTTCTTGTAAATAAGAAAATATTTTTTTTGAATGGATCATGGTCTTATCAATGGCAACTTTACCGTAAACTTGTCGTCGCTGAATTCATCCACCTCTATATTGTCTGCCCGTAGTAATTTGTATTTGTCCCGGATGGTGGAAAGCCCTATTCCAGTAGAATCTGTCTTGGTTTTCCTCCTGGCGAGATTATTTTCCACCACGAGATACTCCCTCTCAGTTGACCGGATGGAAATGGTGATTGGTTGTTGCCTGCTCAGGGTATTGTGTTTGACTATGGTTTCTATTAACAGTTGTAAGCTCAGATCGAAATGGCAATATTAAAGAGGCTATCAGCAGGGATACATCCTTGCAAGCGGGGGTTGCGGGCTATTTTTTTTCATAGTATTTTGTACAACCCTGGCGCCGGAAAAACAGTCTGTACCAGGTAGTGTTTATGCGGATATTATTTTTTTTGACTCTATTGCCTTTAAAATTGTTGAGCCAGGATTTTTCTGGCGTGTGGACCGGTCATATCTATTCAAAAGAAAGCCAGTTGCCGTATGAGCTGGTTATAAGCGGGGAAAAGAATAACCTAAGCGGTTATTCACTCACAATTTTTATAATAGGTGATGTTCAGAATACCGGGATAAAATCCGTCAAGATAAAAGACAAGAAGGGCAGCATTGCTATAGAGGATGACAAGACATTGTACAATGATTATCAGACAGCCTCCAAAAAAGTAACCTTATATGCAGAGCTGTCGTTTGAAGATGGCTCAACTAATGTTTTACGGGGCTCATTCTTTACCAGGTCACTGGACCGCTCTTCTTATAAAGGAACGATCCGGTTAGAACGAAACGATGATCATGCTCAAACAAAACTGATCACTCATCTCGGGAAATTGAATTTGGTCAGCGATCTTTCATTCCTCAAACCTAAAATAACTGCGCCGGTTAACAGAGACATCGCTGTTGCTACAGAAAAAACAAACCAACCGGCAGCTAACAATCAGCCTGCCCTGGCGGATGCGCCGATCTCTACAACTGTTCCGGGTGACACATCCATTGCTGTCGTTACAGAAAAACTAAAACAACCTGCCATTAACAGTCAGCCAGCGCAGGCGGATGCACCGATTCCGGCACCGGTTATAAAAGCAAAGGACCCGGCTGTTGCCGCTTCTTTACCAGAACAAAAAAAAGTAAACCTGTCTGTTAAAAACTCTGTCACATCCGTAATTGGGGTAAAAAAAACCAGTGCAGTGAAGCCGGTTAAAGCTGCCGCTGCCGACCTTGCTATGCGAAAGACTGAAATCATCAGGGATATTAATTTTAAGTCCGACAGCCTCATTTTAAATTTATATGATAACGGTGAAGTAGATGGAGATACGGTTAGCGTTTTGGTAAATGGAACATTGGTAATTGCGAGGAAAGGTCTTACTGCTACTGCCGTTAAAACCACGGTATACGCTTCGGAAGGATTTGGTGATTCGTTGCAGGTAGTAATGTATGCCGAGAACCTGGGGCGTATCGCACCTAATACCGGCTTGCTGGTGGTAGAAGATGGTGAAGAAAAATACCAAATACGATTTGAGGGAGATTTTCAGAAAAATGCCGCCATTGTTTTTCGCAGAAAACGATAAACCGCTGTGTTTATAATTCCATTCTCTATTTAGCCTTCTTTGTCTAACTTCATTTTTTAATAAGATCATTTGATCGTCATCCCTGTTTAAATGCAGTTAAGCCTGAAGTATAAACGTTTGACTATTGTCACAGCATTGATGATTATAAGCGTTTTTGCACTGACAAAATGTATTACCAACGAAAAGGAAAAGAAGGAGGAAGGAAAGGAAAAAGCTGATACAGTTGCTTACACCAGAAAGATAAGCTTTGAGAAGTTTGCCGGTTCAGCCACTTGCGCTAATTGCCATAAAGATATTTTTGCAAAGCATATAAAAACGGGGCATTATCTTACTTCACAACCTGCGTTGGAGAAATTTGTCCTTGGTAGTTTTAAACCCGGAAAAAATGAGTACGACTATAGCCCATTGACAAAAGTGGTAATGGAGAAGAGAGATAGTGGTTTATTCCAGGTGGTATATCAACAGGGCGAGGAAAGGTATGCATTGCATTTTGATATAGTAACCGGCTCAGGAGCCAAAGGCCAATCCTATTTATATTGGCGAAACAACAGGCTATTTCAAATGCCGGTCACTTATTATACAGCGGCTGATCAATGGTCCAACAGTCCCGGGTTTCCCGACAAAGTGGTATTGAACCGCCCGATAACATCACGATGCCTGGAATGCCATGCAACATATGCCGATATAATATCCACGCCGGGAAAGGAGCCGGAAGAATTTGATCATAATAAAATGTTGTTTGGTGTTGATTGTGAAAAATGCCATGGCCCCGGAGCTGAGCATGTAGAATTTCAAACCAGGAACCCTGCGGATACAAGGGGTAAGTACATGATTAACCCTGCGTCGTTTACCCGGCAACAAAACCTGGATCTATGCGGCCTCTGTCATGGTGGTGCTCTTGAAAAATTAAAACCATCTTTTGAATATGTGGCCGGCGAACCGTTATCAAATTACTTTAAGGAAAAGAAAATTAGCAATCCTACACCTATGTATGACAACGTTGACGTGCATGGTAACCAGCTTGGACTATTGAAGGCCAGCAAATGTTTCACTGCGAGTAATTTAACCTGTAACAATTGCCACAATACTCATGAAAACGAAAGAGGCAAAACCGCCTTGTTTTCCCAACGATGCATGACTTGTCACCAGCCTGGCCACAGTAATTTTTGCACAATAAAATCTATTCCCCGGTCTTCACTAAAAGCTAATTGTATCGATTGCCATATGCCCGCTACAAAATCGCAGGCGATTACTTTATTACTTCCGGGGCAATCTGTGCCAACCGCTGCGTCGGTGCGGTCTCATTTTATTGCTGTATATCCTCAAAAAGTAAAGGATTTTGTAACTGGCAAAGAAAAGAGCCGTTCAAAATAATAATCCTGTTTCTTCTTTCGCCTAAGTATTAACATCATAAACGGCCGGGGGCCGATTGTGTGCATTGATTTGGAATGTTAAAGCGGGCGATAGAAAATAATTTTTGAGTATGTCCGTTTGTATATCGCGGAAACCATCTAGAAGGAGAGTTTGCACAAAGGTGGATTTTGATTAAATTATTACCGGTTTATAACGGCATGCAACGACTAATAGCTTTCTTTTTCTTTCTTTTTTTTGCAATTTCCATCCATGCGCAGGAAATATTTTCCTGGAGCAAGGAAAGGGAATATTGCAATCCATCGGTTATTGGCTTGCCAAGAGCAAAAGCAGTTATTCTAAAATATGAAGTGCAGCCGGCTTATAACATGCGATCAACCGGCGAACTGGGAAATTTTGGAAATGCAGAAGGAAAGATAAGGCGCAATAATCGGTTAGATGTACGGGTGCGGTTTCCCATCATCAATAAACCCTCTCTCACCATAGCTGCCGGGTTTAAATACACAAAAGAGGAATTTATGTTTAGTGATGATGCGCCGATGAATTATCCCTTTTACAAGGATCTGCAGGATCGTCCCTTAAAAAGCGCCGGAATTCATTTCTATGTAATAAAACCTACAAAAACCAATAAGTACTTCATACTTCGCACCAGTTTTGACTTGAATGGTGACTATGGCTCGGATAAGTTTGGAAAAAAAGAATTTTTAAAGTTCTCCGTTACGCCGCTTATCGGTTGGAAGAGAAATGAAAATCTATCCTATGCCGTTGGATTTACCTACGGTTATACCTTTGGCCGGCCATTGATACTGCCGGTGTTTTCGTATAATAGAAATTTCAACTGCAATTTGGGTATTGAGAGTGTACTGCCCATTAGCCTCAGGCTGCGCTATACAAAAAACGAAAAAAACTACTTTTACACCGGGCTTGAATTAGGCGGTGCGTCATACCGGTTAGATAATGAGGGAACTGCTTTTAGTAGTTATAACAGACTGCACCTGTTCCGCTCCGAACTTAGGTTTACACTCAACTATGAAAGGGAGATACATGACTGGCTTTGGTTTGGCATTGAAGCTGGTTATAGGAAAAATCTTCGTTTTAACCTGACCAATGGACCAAGAGGCAATTCAGATATTATCATCAACAATAAAATAGGCGGGGCGCCGCTTGTCAATGCCAGCCTTTTTGTAGTGCCGCCCCGGTTCCTGTTAAAGAAGAAACCGTAAAGCTCTGCAAAACTTATGGCTGACCCGGCGGTTAGGAGAGGGTACTACATTAACAGCTATTTTATCGTTTTCAGATAAGCAAAAATGGCTATTAGATTCGAGTCATCTACGGTTGCGATAACCCCTGTCAGAACAGGCTATTTTTATATTGTTTGGCAGGCAAATTTGACCACTCATCATTTACTACGAATAGTTTCGTTATTTTCGTACTAGCTTAGTCTACGCCGCAATTCAATTTTATTATTGCCAAACTTTTAAAGTTATTGTTATGCGGATACTCTGCCTGCTAATGTTTGCCGCTCCAGGTATTCTACATGCACAAATTAACCGGTCGGCTAAAGAACTTGCTTCTGAAAAAATAAAAGAGTACATCGAGACCAAGCTTTTCAAAAATATGCCGTATAAAGCTGTTTCGTATGGCGAATTGAAAACGTATACACAACCCCACTCTGAAAAGGCATGGGTACTGGAACATAATTTTGAAATCACCGAAACCCGGTTGCAGGCGGATAAAAAAATTTCCGTTACCAAACCGTATCACTTTTTCTTCTACCTCGATAAAAGAATAAAAGTGTTGGGTGCTGAATGGGTACAGAATTTACAGTGATAGCTGGGAGCTGTTGTTTTTATAAGAGGTTCCAATTTCAACCCCGTTGGTTATTGTCTGGTAAACCACGCAATATCTTTCTGTGAGCTTAGCCAGGCTTTCCATTTGTTCTGCAGTAGCATTAGTGTCTAACTCAAATAGCAGGCGGATTTTTTTAAAACCCACAGGTGTCTCTTTCGAAACCCCCAATGTTCCCCTGAAGTCAAGATCACCCTCTGCTTTTACGGATCCACTTTGTATGTCAATTCCCATAGCTGTCGAAACCGCCCGGAGAGTAACACCTGCGCAAGCCACCAGTGCCTGCAACAATAAATCACCCGAACAGGCAAGCATACCGGTACCGCCAGTAGCAGGGTGAAGTCCTGCTTGTACTATCGCTTTGCCCGTTTCCACGCTACAGGAAATTCCTTCATTGATGTCTCCTTGCGCCTTTAATGTAATTAATGCAGAATCCGGATCTTCCCTGTATTTTTCCTTTAGTGGGGCTTGCAGATTTTTTAGCTCGGTAGCATTCATCATTTTATCAATTTGCTGGTTACTAAATTACCGGGAATTATTAATGATATATCAATGTCGTTTACTTAAAGCTCTTTTTATTGAACATTGAACATTGAGCGTTGAGCATTGAACATTTATTCCTGCTGAAGAATGTTCAATATGCTCCCGATAATCATCGGGAGCAATGCTCAATAATCAATTCTGATTTCCTTAACTAAGCGATTATGCTATGGTAATGTCCTTATCAAGATAAACATCCTGGATGGCATTTAAAATTTCAATCCCTTCCTGCATGGGGCGTTGAAAGGCTTTGCGCCCACTGATTAATCCCATTCCACCAGCTCTTTTGTTTACTACAGCTGTGATAACTGCTTCCGCCATGTCACTGGCACCTGAAGAAGCCCCACCTGAATTGATCAGGCCGGCACGGCCCATATAACAATTGGCTACCTGGTAGCGGCAAAGATCAATGGGATGATCGGAGGTTAACTCAGTGTATATTCTTTTATCATTTTTTCCGTAAGCGGATTCTTTAGTGTTGAGCGCATTATAGCCGCCGTTGTTTTCAGGTAGTTTTTGTTTAATAATATCCGCTTCTATCGTTACTCCCAGGTGATTAGCCTGGCCCGTTAAATCGGCCGAGACATGATAATCCACTCCATCTTTTTTAAAAGCCGGGTTTCTTAAATAACACCAGAGGATGGTTGCCATACCAAGTTCATGTGCCATTTCAAAAGCTTTGCTTACTTCCTGTATTTGACGGGTTGACTCATCGCTTCCAAAATAGATAGTAGCGCCAATGGCTGCTGCTCCAAGGTTCCAGCTTTGTTTAATCGAAGCGAACATGATCTGGTCAAACTTATTGGGGTAAGTTAAAAACTCATTGTGATTGATCTTTACAATAAATGGAATTTTATGGGCGTATTTCCTTGATAAAAACCCAAGTCCGCCGTAAGTGGTAGCTACGGCGTTACAACCACCTTCAATGGCCAGTTTGATAATATTTTCCGGGTCGAAATATATAGGGTTTTTAGCAAATGAGGCGCCGCCACTGTGTTCGATTCCCTGGTCAACAGGAAGGATGGATAAATAACCTGTATTTGCTAATCGGCCGTGATCATACATCGCTTGAAGGTTACGCAACACAGTAGGATTTCGGTCAGTTTGCATCCATATCCGGTCAACAAAGTCGGACCCCGGTAAATGAAGTTCTTTTTTGGAAATGGTTTTGCATTTGTGATCGAGTAAATACTCAGTCTTATCGCCGAGCAGCTCAGTAATTTTTTTAGCAGGCATAATCGTTTTTTTGCAATCAGTGAATTAATGCAACAAAGATATACTAACAAGTGTTACTGTATGTACATCTGAACGGTACGGTTAATTGGATTGGTTTAACCGGGATGTCTTTTTTTATATTTGTCATCAATCAATTTCTAAATCTTCATGAGCCGCGTTCTCGTTTTTTTGATCATTAGTATGTTATTTTTTTCTTCCTGCACTTTTTGGCAAACAAGGGAACAGGACCCGGTGAAAGCCATTGCCGGTAATTGGCTGATCCTGTATCCCGAGCATGAATTGACTACGGCTGATCAAAGAAAGGCTTATACCAAAGCGCAGGATTCGATTGTATCATTACTGGGCTTAAAGACGATCAGTTTTTTGGAAGGCGGCGCTTTTTTTCAAAGTGACAGTATTTTCAAACCAGCCGGTAACTGGCATTTCAACCCGGAAAATAAAAACCTCTTTATTCGAAACGCCGGCAAAGGCCTTGAATTTTTTAAAGGAACATTTTCGGGCATCCGGCGGGATACGATGCAGGTGGTGGAAACGATTGTGATCGACGGTGAGGAAATAAAACTAACCTGGTTTTTGAAACGCATTGCTGATAAAAGAAGATCCACTTTATTTACTACGGAAGGAAACTGGTGGCGAAAAACTGTTGCTATTGAAACCAGCGAACAGCTAAAAAACAGGATAAAAGCAATGCTCGACTATTATTCGTTGTACTATGAAATGGTGTCGAAAGAGTCTGCTTATTTTTCACAGTCAAGGGTGTTTTTGCCACTCCGGTATTACCAGCATAGTGTTGAATTAAAACCATTTTCAGAAACGAGCAGCTTTAGTCAATTGTTCAAAAATCCACAGCAAGCTAAAGACGCCTATTACATACTGGTAGCAGCATTTGAAAAATCGAAACGGGAAAAATTTCCTGCCGGCCAGGATTTTGTGATCGAGTACTCGATGTTCATCAAAAGGCTTGCTGCAGCGATTCAATGATAAGCTTATATTTTAGCTCCAATAAATAAGATGACTAAAATTATTTTTCCGCCCCTTTTGTTGCTATTCTCCACCGTTATTCATGCTCAATTGAAATGGCAAAAAATGGACACGGCTTTTGCCAGTCTTCCCGCATCTGTGCATGTGTATAGGACAATTGACAGCCTCGATGGTAAGCCAAATATCGCCTGGTACCTGGAGGCCGATCTCAAAGAAAAGCATCTTGAATTTACAGTTGATACTACGCTGAACCGGCGGCTCACACCTCAGCAGTTTTATGAAAAGAATGGACAGCCGCTGTTAGTGGTCAATACCACCTTCTTTTCATTTGCGACGAATCAAAGTTTAAATGTAGTGGTAAAAGATGGTAAGTTGGTCAGTTATAATATTCATTCAATCGCTGGCAGGGGAAAGGATACTTTGCTTTATCATCATCCAACAGCCAGCGCTATTGGTATTTCCAAGAAAGGAGAGGCGGATGTCGCCTGGCTCTATACTGACTCCAGTCTAAAATATCCGGTTGCTTTTGAGGAAAAGCCGGTTTTGTTGAAAGATTCATCCGGCGCTGTTTCGAAACATTCTTTTGTTCCCGAACTACATCATTTAACCAAAACTGAAAAGCGAAGAAGTATCATAGACAAATGGAAAATGAAAACCGCGGTCGGTGGTGGACCGGTACTTTTGCAAAATGGCGACATAAACATTACCAACGAGGAGGAACGAAAGTTTTATGGCAAGGCGATAAATGATAAGCATCCGCGGACAGCCATGGGGTATACGAAGGACAATAAATTGATCATATTGGTAGTGGAAGGAAGAAATACGGGTATAGCTGAAGGTGCAACGCTGGGCCAACTGGCACTTCTATTTAGGGACCTGGGTTGCGTGGAAGCATTGAACCTGGACGGTGGCGGTAGCAGTTGCATGCTGGTAAATGGTAAAGAAACGATCCGGCCATCGGACAAAAAACAAAGGGCAGTGCCGGCGGTGTTTATGATTAAGGAAAAATAATGGATACAGTATTTGTCATCGGACCCACCGAATAGAAGAATAAAAGGTTGCACACGGTTACGCCGAGGGTGTTTTTTATTTACGGGGTTAACAGACGGGTTACGAAATCTACGAAACATCAACCTCGGTGTTCGGCATGCCATTTTTTGAGAAGATCGCATGCGTACTATTTAGCTTTTGCAGATTGATGCATCATCAGGTCTTCAATGACTTTTGCAATTGCTTCCGGCTTTTCTTTAAAGGTGAGATAGGTTATTCTATCACCGGGTATTAAAACATTTTTGCCGTCTTCTTCTATTTTAAAATTAAGTTTACGATAACCAAAATAAGGGTCCAAACCACGCACAGCAACAAGTACAGCAGTTTGATCCCAGCTATTGCGGCCAACGGTATTCTTGTCTTTTGTCAACGCTATTTTAAATGCATCTTTTACCGGGCTTTTTTGAATACTGTCATTATTGATCAATCTTATACCGGTGAGAATTTTCTCTCCAATTTCAAACCCGCTCATAGTCCATGGTGCAGGCCATTCTTCAAAAACTTTTTTAGAAGCTGCAGCATCTACCAGAACATTAAATTCATAACCGCTTTTTTCATTATCACCAATACGTGCAGCCATTGAGACCAATTGTTTGACTTTTTGCTTTACCAGTTCTTTTCCATTAAGTTTAGAATATTCATCCGCAGATGATTTAAGCAAATTTGCAAGATTGGTAAAGAATCCAACTGTTACAATAGTTACACTATTATCGGGTTGCGATGCCAGTATGCTCCTGTACAGTTTTACAGCATCCTCCGCTTCTTTATTGGATTGCAGGGCATGCGGGTACCTTGTGTTAATTGCCTGCGCCCATTGCTGTGAACAATCTTTATTTGGCAAGTTTGCCTTTGTAATGCCGATTGGAATTTCAGGTTTATTAAAATAAGTATTCAATACACTCAATGTTGGCGCAGTTGTTTCAAAGACGTTGCAGGAAATTGTCGCAAGAATTTTTGCTTCACCTTTGTCTGCAAATGCATGCAGTAAAGCCACAGCGCCTACATCATCATAATCCGGTGCAATATCGGTATCGAAAATAATTGTGACAGGTTTATACTTTGAAGTGAAAGAGTCAAACAATAGTATTAAGCAGCCATAGAGAATAAATCTTTTCATATCATAGTTTTAATAAAAATCAGGTACGGTTTATCCGTCTATCGCTTCTTTATCATACATCTTCAAATTTCTTGCAAGCCTGTTAATGGCCTTTGCCATGCGGCTGATCTTTGTAGTTTCCTGCTTTGCACCGTATATCCAGTCAATATAAAACTTCTTTTCACTGTCTGATAAACGTTTGAAAAATTTACCAGCCGCAGGTTCATCTTCCAGGCATATTGCAAATTCTTCAGGAATTTCTAAAGGTTCATTATCAGGATACAATACAACATGTACTGTATCGCCTTCTTGCTTATATAGCTTCTTTCTTATCTCCGCTTTTACAGGTAAGAATAGTTTGCCGTTTCCCATTGGCATAAGATGATATTTTTTTATTACATAATCATCTATGCTGCCCTTTACTTTTACCCAGCCAAAAGGAGTGTTTTTATTTTGTATAATCTCCGGGATCTGCACAAAAGTCCAGCCTCCTTTACCATGGAATTTTTCGAGCTTATACTTCTTATTTACCAATGGCTTTTGCAAAACAGATTTTTTATAAATATCAACAAACAGAATGGCAGACCAATACCAATATACCCCAAATTTTCAGTTCATTGACGGTTCAATGCACAGGTGCGTGATGCACCACATAGTAATCCCAGGACAGCACTGTCGCTGGCCAAATAAAAATTAAAAACCCCATTCAGCTGAACGGGGTTGCGATTTTATGATAAAGAAGCTTACAGGTGCGCTTCGATCTTTTTTACAAAATTACCTTTTGGTTGGGCACCTACCAGTTTGTCTACCACCTGACCGCCTTTAATGAAAAGTATAGCGGGGATAGAAGTGATACCATAGTTCATGGAAACCTGGGGATTGTTGTCAACGTTCACCTTTCCTACGTTTACTTTACCATCATATTCTTTGGATAATTCTTCGATAACAGGTCCGATTGCACGGCAGGGACCGCACCATTCAGCCCAAAAATCTACTACAGTCAGTTTATCTGAAGCCAGTACGTCCGCCTGGAAATTCGCATCATTGAATTCTTTTGCCATTGTCTTTATTTTAAATTTTTAAGATTTTTTCTTTAAATATTCTTAGGGGTTGCAAATTTAAGTCCGTTACTATTAACAGGAATTGTTGGCAGAAAGTTGTGCAAAAGTTGTCATTATTTATACAAACTTGTACCAAATAGCTGACATTACTGGTAAAATTTCTATATCCGTTTAAGTAGTAACTACCTGCACGTCCAGTTCAGGCTTTTCTTCTAAAAAATGGATCATTTCCTCGTTCATTTCAAACCCCCTTCCTGTTGTTACAAGACTGATTCTCAAATCCTTTTTCGGCTCACTTACAATAAGCTTCAAGGAGCACTGTCCCGGATGGTTTTTCAGGTTTTTCTCCACGAACTCTATCATGTCTTTATCAATGGCCTGTGGATGAACCAGCACATTGACCTGTTTGGTTAGCTGCTTTTTTAAGGTTTCGGCCAGTGAAACCTGCTGCACCTTAAACTCAAACTCTCCCTGGTTGTACCGGGGTTTGAAAAAACCGGTGATGCAAACAGAAGCACCTTGTTGCAGGTAGGGCGAGAGTCGCATATAGTCTTCGCTGAACAAGGCAAAATCTGTTTTGCCTGAAAAGTCCTCAATAATATAACTGCCGAATTTATTACCGCTTTTTTGCGCCACCCTGTGTTGCACACCCGTCACCAAAACCAACAGCCGGAAAGTACGGCCGGGGTTTGACTGCATTTTAATGGCCTCCTTAAATTCATTGAAATCGGCGACCGAAGTGATGCCGTAGTGTTTCATTTCAAAACGGTAATGATCCAGCGGGTGGCCACTCAGGAACATACCGGTCACCTCTTTTTCGTAATCAAGCTGAACCACCAATGGCCAGGGCAGGCAGTCGGGCAAACGGGGCGGGGGAATCTCCATGCTGATGGGCAAATCACCGAATAAGGTATTGGCTGTTGTTGCATTTTGCGAGGAAATAATCTGGCCATATTTAATTACTCTTTCGAGGCCTGTGGCGGTCTCACCTTCCGGCACATTAAAATACTGGGCCCGATGGTGTTCGGTAAAGCAATCAAAACCGCCGGCATAAGCCAGGCTTTCCAATGTTTTCTTATTAACGGTTCGTTGATTGATGCGTTTGATAAAATCAAAAATATTCGGGAATGAGCCGCCCTTTTTTCTCTCTACGATAATGCTTTCAACGGCTGCTTCACCCACGCCTTTCAAACCGCCCAGGCCAAAACGAATTTCTCCGGCCTGGTTTACGGCAAAACCTTTCAGCGATTCATTGATATCGGGTCCCAGCACTTTTATTCCCATTCGCTTACATTCTTCCATGAAGAAAGTGATCTTATCAATGCTGCCGGCGTTATTTAAAACAGCCGCCATATACTCTGCAGGATAATGAGCTTTTAAATAGGCCGTTTGATAAGCCACATAAGCGTAGCAGGTAGAATGGGATTTGTTGAATGCATATTGTGCAAAAGCTTCCCAGTCTGTCCAGATCTTTTCCAATTTGTCCTCAGGTAAAGATTTGGCTTTTGCCCCGCTGATAAACTGTGCCTTCATTTTATCCAGCACCGCTTTTTGTTTTTTACCCATGGCCTTCCGCAACACGTCGGCATCGCCTTTGCTAAAGCCGGCCAACTTTTGCGCCAGCAACATTACCTGCTCCTGGTACACTGTGATACCGTAGGTTTCTTCAAGATATTCCTGCATTTCAGGAAGATCGTAGGTAATGGCTTCACGACCGTGTTTACGATCGATATAATTGGGAATGTAAGCAATTGGACCGGGACGGTACAAGGCATTCATCGCAATCAGGTCGCCAAACTTATCTGGTTTTAATTCCCGCAAATATTTCTGCATGCCGGGACTTTCAAACTGGAACGTACCGATTGTTGATGCATGCTGATAAAGTTCAAACGTCTTCGCATCATCAAGCGGCACCTCATCAATATTGATATCGACTCCATGGTTTTGTTTGATGACCTGAAGCGCATTTTTTATAATGGTCAGTGTCTTCAGTCCCAAAAAGTCCATCTTGATAACACCGGCTTCTTCGATCACATTTCCTTCAATTTGTGTTACCCAAAGTGGAGAATCTTTGGCTACAGCAACAGGAAGAAGTTCGGTCAAATCTTTCGGAGCAATGATGATACCTGCTGCATGAATGCCTGTGTTGCGAACAGAACCTTCCAAACGCTCAGCTTCATGCAATACTTTACTCAATAAAGTATTTTCCTGGTTGTATATCTCACGAATTTTTTTTATGCTTTCGAAATCGTCGCCACCCAAACCTTCTTTTTCTTCCAACGACTTTTCACCTTCTTTCGCTTTCATCGGGGCATGTAATACCCGTCTTAATTCGATACCTGGTTTTTCCGGAACTAATTTAGCCAATGCATTAGATTCAGGTAAGGGGAGATCCATTACCCTTGCCACGTCTTTAATACTTGACTTGGCAGCCATCGTACCATAAGTAATAATCTGTGCTACCTGGTTCTTTCCGTATTTGTCAACTACGTAGTCAATTACTTTTTGTCTGCCTTCATCATCAAAATCGGTATCGATATCGGGCATTGATTTACGATCAGGATTCAGAAATCTTTCAAATAGCAAATTGTATTTGATGGGATCAATGTTGGTGATGCCTGTGCAATAAGCGACTACAGAGCCCGCTGCCGAACCACGGCCGGGACCAATAAACACACCAATATCACGACCTGCTTTGATAAAATCGCTTACAATTAAAAAATAACCGGCAAAGCCCATCGTTTTGATGGTAAACAATTCAAACCGGAGGCGTTCGTCAATTTCCGGCGTGATTTCCTGGTACCGTTGTTTAGCACCTTCCCAGGTAATATGTTCGAGGTATTCATCCTGCGATGAAAATTCTTTGGGTACCTGGAAAAAGGGTAGAAGAATATCCCGTTTTAAATTCAGGATGTCAATCTTGTCAACGATCTCATTAGTGTTATCAATGGCTTCGGGAAGATCCTGGAATACTTTGCTCATTTCCTCCGTTGTCTTAAAATAAAATTGATCGTTGGGAAATGCAAAACGCTTGCCTTTAATATTAACATCATCATCCGCAAAATCACGAAGGGCAGGAGTGGTTATTTTTTCGCCGGTGTTAATACATAATAAAATATCATGGGCGTTGAAATCACTTTGATCCACATAATGTGAATCATTGCTTGCAATAATTTTTACATTATACTTTTTTGCAAACTTTATTAATACTTCGTTCACCTTATCCTGCTCAGCCATACCGTGTCGCTGCAGTTCAACATAAAAATCCTGCTGGAAAATATTGAGCCACCATTTAAACTCATTTTCTCCTTCATCTTCTCCTTTGCGCAGGATGGCCTGTGGTACCGATGCTCCCAGGCAGCAGGTAGTTGCGATCAGCCCTTCGTGGTATTGAAGAATCAATTCTTTGTCAATCCGCGGATACTTGCTATACATGCCTTCAATAAAACCAAGAGAAGTTAGTTTTACCAGGTTTCTGTATCCCTGCTCGTTTTTTGCGAGTAGTATCTGGTGGTGACGAACATCTTTTTGCTCTTTCGTAAAGGTCTTTTGATGACGGTTGACGGTGACATAAAATTCGCAGCCAACAACGGGCTTTACTTTCAATTTCCCGTTTTCGTCCTTATGTTTATAAGCCTCGGCCACAAATTCAAAAGCGCCAAACATATTACCGTGGTCACTGATGGCTAATGCCGGCATGCCATCCTTGATGGCTTTTTTATACAAATTTTGGATGGATGCAGCACCGTCAAGCAGCGAAAATTGAGTGTGTACGTGTAAATGGGAAAATTTCATGATCACAATATCGAATGGGTCAAAAAAGTGGGGTCAGAAAGCGAATTTCCGATTCTTTTACGGAATAAAATATGTTGTTGACTGAATGTTGAAAGCCTGTTAGAATTTTTAGTTCTTCTTTCATCAGCAAAAATGCCCGGGGCCCATAAGTCCCGAATACAGGTTCAATTCGTCATTATTTTAGCTTATATCCTTGTTGTTCAAAAACTCGTCGCTATTTAATAGTAAACAATATTTCATCGGTGTTGGGGATATTAAATAAAAGACTCAGTGCTAATCAACTTTAAAACAGTAAGTTAAGCCAGCCATGCCATCTTAATAAAAAATCACCGCCGGATATTGATTTTTTCATGTTTATTAAGTATATTTTTGCATGATTTTTGAATCAACCGAATAACTAAGGAAGTCCTATGTTTAAAAAAATCATACCTGCTTTATTTACGATTGTTTCAATGGCGAGCTGCTCCAGTATGAAACCCCTGAATCTTACAAACAGTAAGCAGGTGTCAGATGTAAGCAATACGAGGAGCAATCCTGGTTCGGGCAAACAAGTAAAATTTTTAGATGATATTTCGGTTGAACCTTCTTCAGCTTCAGGTCCCAATAATACTTCGAATAAATCAATCACAGGTAAACAAACTGCTTCTTCCAATTCAAATTATTTAAATAAAAAGTCATCATTAGAAACTGCATCCCCTGTTCAACTTAAATATGCAATATTGTTGAATACTGAGGTTGAACAACTGCAGGATAATAATTTATTGGAACATGTAGATGAATGGTATGGCACCCGTTACCGGTATGGTGGTACTACAAAAAGTGGCATCGATTGTTCCGCTTTCGTACAAGCTGTTTATCTTTCTGCATTTGCGGTATCCCTGCCCCGTACTGCAAGAGATCAATATAGAATGTCACGAATTATTTCCGCCACTGAAATGAAGACAGGTGATTTGGTTTTCTTCAATACAACCGGCGGTATATCCCATGTCGGAATTTATCTTCAAAACAATAAATTCATTCATGCATCTACCTCCTACGGGGTAACGGTGAGTGATATGTACGATCCCTATTATCTCAAGCATTTCATCGGCACAGGCCGAATCGAAAGACCAGGAGTTAATATCAAATAGCTTTTAGCTTTGCTTTTTTATAAGCCCAACTCTCTTGCGGATAGTTGCTATAACAGGCATCACATCCGGTGATAATTTCAGGTATAGTACACCAGCGCCATAAAGGACAATAAAGGCAAGGCTTCTTATTACCAGGCCCCAAAATCCATAGATGGTGTTGAATAGAAAATAGCAAGCTGCAAAACACCCGGCTGCCAATACTATTGTATAAAGGGATTGCATCGTAAAGGGAAACAGCTTAAATTTTTTCCATAAGAAAGTAATACGGACAATATTATAGACTGTGATGGAAATCAAGCTAGCCAATGCAGGTCCCATGATGTCATATTGCTTGGCAAGAATATACGTAAGAGGCAACATCAGCGCTAATAAGATAATACCGCTAAGCAATTCAAAGCGCCAGGCCGTTGATGTGCCAATGATTTGCGCATTGACACCCGTGCCCATGTCCACCACCATGCTCAAACCTAATAAGAGGAAGGCTACATGCCCTTGCAAATAACTTTCTTTTAAACCAAAAGTTTTGATAGCCTCTGTATAATTCAATGCAATAAGCAGGTAAATGCCTGCGGAAAAAATTAACAGGTTGATAGATGAACGCCGATATATTCTTTGAATGGTATCCCAGTTTTTGTCTTTCCATGCCTTGGATAGATGACCAATAGAAACAGCAATAATGCTTCTCTGCGGCGCCTGGATCACACTGGTCATTAATGTAGCAATGCCAAATATCCCGGCTTTGTCTATGCCGTCCGGCAATACAGACGCAATGACGAGAGTATCAAAGACTCTTGAAATAGTAAAGATCAAAATACCGGCATAAACAAAAGAGCAAAGCGTTATTATTTTTTTTAAAAATCGCCGGGTTACTTTGCTTATTTTGAACGTGAAGGTGATTTTTTTTGTTATCAACAGGTATGCTAATAAACTGGCAGCAATAGCGGGATAGGCAAATGAATATAGCTTAATGAAAAGACTGAAGTCAGGTATAATATTGGTTAAAAAAAGGACAATCAGTATGGTTGTTATTACTCTCCATTGCACTTCCTTTAAAAATATAGCCAGTGAAGCTTTGCCCAGGTTCCAGCTATAGGCCTCCAGGATAGAATAGATAGTAAGCCCCAGGCCCATGGGAAATATCCAATAATAATAAGTGAGGAGCTGCGGGGAGTTTTGACCAAATTTCCTGATCACAAGATCTTTAAAAAACCAGCCTGCGATCATTACCAATAAAAAACCAACCAGGCTGGTGAGTAATGCCCAGGTAATCATGTCATTTTTTTGCCGCGGTAAATTATCGTGATAATAAGGATAGAATTTGAAGATATAGGAGGGCATGGCCATGCTTGCAAAAGCCATCATCATAGTGGCAATCGACATGAAGATGGTGACAAGCCCATAATCGGCTTCAGTAAAAAGACCTTCTTTGGTAAAAAAATAAGTATTGAGCAAACCAATAGCGAAACCAAAATAAATAATGACCGAAGAAATGATACTTTGCCGCCTGATATTACTCATAAGGTAAAGATAAGTGGCATCACGGATTGGATTGCTGATCGATTAAAGTATTTCATCACTGAATTCAATTGCATTGTAAATTTAGCCACAGATGATAGCAATGTTTATTAAGGCAAAATATAATTTAATTCTTCAATTGATCATTGGCCCCGGCATTCTGCTAATCGCAGGATGCAGTGGCACAATGAAAAAAAACGGGAAAAAAATTTTCCATTACAACGAGCATTCAGGTATACCCACACTCGATCCGGCATTTGCTAAAAGCCAGGCTACCATGTGGCCGGCCCATCAGTTATTCAACACATTGGTTGAAGTGAATGATAGTCTCAACATTATTCCCTCCCTGGCAAAAAGCTGGTTGGTTTCTGAAGATAGGCTCACCTATACTTTTTACTTAAGAAGCGATGTGTTTTTTCATAACGATGAGGCATTCCCTGGTAAAAAAGGAAGAAAACTTACCGCCGGTGATATTACCTACAGTTTTTATCGCTTTATTGATAAACAAACGGCCAGCCCCGGTGCATGGATATTTAATCGTAAAGTGGATACGATACAACCTTTCAGGGCTGTTAATGATACTACATTTCAATTAAAACTATTGCGGCCTTATAATCCTATTCTGGGGATTCTTTCGATGCAGTATTGTTCAATCGTAGCGAAGGAGGCTGTCGAAAAATATGGAAATGAATTTCGCCGCCATCCAGTAGGAACGGGTCCTTTTCGTTTTGTAGCCTGGGAAGAAGGACAAGCATTAGTACTGGCAAAACATGAAAACTATTTTGAAAAAGATAGTTTAGGAAATCGGTTGCCTTATGTAGACGGGATCAAAACAACTTTTTATGATAGTAAGGCCACCGAGTTCCTGCTATTCAGGCAAAACAAACTGGATTTTGTCAATGATATCGATGCCTCCTTTAAAGATGAGATTTTAACAAAAAAAGGAACCCTGCGAAAAGGTTGGGAAGGCAAGATAACACTGCAGGTCAACCCATATCTTAATATTGAATACCTGGGGATATTAATTGATTCGACGAATGAATTGGTCAAAGGCTCACCGCTTGTGCTGCGAAAGGTACGGCAGGCAATTAATTATGGATTTGACCGGAAAAAAATGGTCTTATACCTACGTAATTCTATAGGTACCCCGGCTGAATCTGGTTTTGTGCCGATGGGTTTGCCATCCTTTGATACAGGTTTGGTAAAAGGATATACTTATAATCCTGCTAAAAGTAAACGACTGTTGGCTGAGGCAGGGTTTGAGGATGGTAAAGGAATACCTGTTATCAAACTGTTGACTATTGCACTGTATGCTGATATGGCGGATTTTATCGCTAAAGAACTGGAAGGGATCGGTATTCGTGTACAAGTGGAAACCGTTCAAAAATCTTTATTGCTTGAAATGACCTCTAATTCAAGAGCCTTATTTTTTCGTGGTAGCTGGATAGCAGATTACCCGGATGCCGAGAATTATTTATCGGTATTTTATTCCAAAAACCCGGCGCCTCCTAATTATACCCGTTACAAGAATCCCCGCTTTGATGAGCTTTTTGAAAAAGCCCTGGTCGAAGAAAATGATTCAATACGATACAGGCTTTATCAGCAGGCTGATCAAATGGTGATGAGTGATGCGCCTGTTGTTCCCCTTTGGTATGATAAGGTGATTCACCTTGTTCAGCCGTCCGTTACCGGTTTTAAACCTAATGCTTTAAACTTACTGGAATTAAGAAAAGTGAAGCTTAATTGAATAGATGATCAGTAAATACACTAATTCTATTCGTATAATTTCGTGTGTTTTTACTATTATGCCAGTAATTCCCGAATAAATTTTTTTTCCACAACTTCCTGAAAGCTACATAATTGACTCTAAACAGATGTCCCAGAGCCCTTTGCGGGCTTGCATTTTAGGCATTTGCTGTATATTTTCACAGTGTCGGGCCGGGTTTTTACTTCGTTATAGTCCGCAAGCATATATAGTTTAATCCGAAATGAACAGGTGAAGTAAAAACCTGACCAGACCCAATACCAAAAAGTTATTCTTCTCTTTTTATGAACCTTAAATATGTACCCATGAAAATTAATTCTACAAACGAAGTGCTGATTGCCAGAATCATTTTATTTATCCTGCTTTGCTTATACTCTCTTCTTGTTTTTGGCCAACCGCAATAATTACAGCTGTTTGGCTAAACTAAACTATGCTATAAGCAACAGTATTAAAGAATCTCAACCACCATTCGATTCCGATCGAAGCCCCGCCAATGGCGGGGTTATTTTTTTAATTTGTCTTTGAATACTTTTCTGAATTTATCTACTTTGGGGCGAATCACAATTTTACAATAGGGATTATTGTTTTCATTATTCTCAAAATATTCCTGGTGATAGTTTTCTGCGGGATAAAAGGTTGAGAAAGCCGTGATCTCGGTGACAATAGGATTATCAAAAGCGCCACTTTTAGCTAACTCAGCTTTGTATTTTTCTGCCTTTTGCTTTTGTTCTTCGTTCACATAAAAGATACCACTGCGATATTGTGTTCCCACATCATTCCCCTGCCGGTTGAGGGTGGTGGGATCATGTGTTTCCCAAAACACCTCCAACAATTCATCAAAACTAATTTGTTTGGGGTCATAAATGATCTGCAGGCATTCAGCGTGACCGGTTTCACCAGTACAAACTTGTTTGTAAGTTGGATTTTTTGTTTGCCCACCGGTGTAACCAGACACAGCACTTTTTACACCGTTGAGTTGTTCAAAAATTGCTTCGGTACACCAAAAGCATCCATTAGCAAAATAAGCAGTATCTGTTTCCCCACTAATTGTCGTAACAGGGGAAGTTGAGGATGATAAATCCGTTGTCATTTTTTCTTTGTTTTTTATTTGTGCGCATGATACCAGGCTCACCACACCTATAACAAAACCCGTCATGCTTAGTTTGAGCATTTTCATTATTCAATTTTACGGAATGTACGCCATATGAGGCTGTCGGGATTTCGACAATGCAGCAACAATCCCATTTTATAAGTCTTATAACAAGAAAAACTTAACAAGGGTTGATTTAGTTATTAAAACCTGGCAAACAGTTAATAAAAAAGGAAGTAAAGTTTTATATTTTTTTAAAAAGTTTCTTACATTAGATAAACAATTGCTGAAAATCTAACTGCATCCTGCCGAAAACATGGGAAAAAAAAGTTTTTATAAAGGATTGATATTTCGGGAATTTTATTTTTCAAAGAACCTGTCCTGTGCCGATTTAAGCGATAGAATTGAAAAAAGCATCCCTTTTACAATGAATATCCTTAATGAATTAATGGACGAGGGCTACGTGATTGAAACAGGTTATGCTCCCTCCAGTGGAGGTCGACGTCCTATCACTTATGCGTTGAAAGAAGATCGTATTTATATACTCTCTGTGGCGATGGATCAATTCGTCACACGGATTAGTTTAATGGATATTCATAACAAGCATGTGGGCGAAGTTGTAAAATTTGAACTCCCCTTACAAAATAATCCCGATGCTCTCTTCCAGTTAGCTAATAAAATAGATGAGGTAGTTGTCAGTTCGAAAATCGACAAGACAAAAATTGTTGGTGTGGGTATCGGTATGCCCGGATTTATCGATTTCAAAAAAGGGATCAATTATTCATTTTTGGAAACCAAAGAACAGACAATTACTGAATTTTTGTCAACCAGGTTGAAACTGCCGGTTTATATAGATAATGATTCGAGTCTTATTGCATTAGCTGAATGGCGCTTTGGAACGGCCCGAAACAAAAAAAATGCAATGGTGATTAATATCGGTTGGGGGATTGGGCTAGGAATGGTGCTGAACGGCGAATTATTCAGGGGCCATAATGGTTTTGCAGGTGAGTTTAGTCATTTACCATTGTTTAATAACAATAAGCTATGCACCTGTGGTAAAACGGGCTGTCTGGAGACCGAGTCGTCGTTACTTGTAATTATTGAGAAGGCAGCGGAGGGACTAAAGTCTGGCCGGAAATCGGCTTTAGGAAGTGATTTTCCTTCCGGGCATTTTGAGCAAGATTCACAGGCTGTAATCGCCGCTGCCATAAAAGGAGATCAGTTTGCAGTTGAGTTGTTATCTGAAATAGGCTATAACATCGGCAGGGGTGTGGCTATCCTCATTCATTTGATCAATCCGGAATCGATTATATTAAGCGGAAGGGGCGCATTAGCCGGCAAAGTATGGCAGGCGCCGATCCAACAGGCGTTAAACGAACATTGTATCCCCCGTTTGGCTGCGAACACGAGTATCGAAATCTCTACCCTTGGTTACCAAGCAGAACTAATTGGATCTGCTGCCCTCGTCATGGAAAGTCGCGTGAGAGAAAACATGAAAGCCACCCATCGTAAGAAAACACCGGCCTGAAACTAAGTGCTCTGATTATAAGAGGTTGGTTTATACATTTTGACTACTATTTTTTACACTCAAAAAACTGCTTATGAAAAAAAATCACTCTGCGACTGCCTGTTGGCAGCTATTGTCTCTAAATCTTCAGACAATAACTTTTTTCTAAATTAATCATCAAACAAAAAAAATTGCTTTATGAAAGGACTACTTTCTATCATAGGGCTGATGCTATTCACTTGCATCAGTTTAAAAGCACAAAATCGTTCGCTTGCGGGTCTGGTTACCGATGCGCAAAATATAGGAATTGTTTCCGCAACGGTAAAAGTAAAAGGGCAATCAAATATTACTACTACCAATTCAGAAGGGAGATTTGGTTTTTCAGTACCAACAGGAAATATTACCCTTGAAATTTCATCAGTAGGTTATTCTGCCCGTGAAATAGCAATAGCGGCTGATGAAAACAATGTTACGATTGTATTGACAGTTTCAAACGAAGAGCTTTCCGAAGTAGTTGTTACCGCTTTAGGTATTAAAAAGCAAAAAAGAGTGCTGGGATATGCTGTTGGACAGGTAAAAGGCGATGATCTTACTAGAGCCAGGGAAATAAATTTAGGTACCGCTTTGTCGGGTCGTGTAGCCGGCGTTAATGCTTCTGGTATGGCTACAGGGCCAGGCGGATCAAGCAGAGTTGTTATCAGGGGTGCTACTTCTGCATCCGGCAATAATCAACCGCTTTATGTCATTGATGGTATTCCTATCGATAATACACAACAGGGCAATGCCGGTCGCTGGGGCGGTGTTGACAGAGGTGACGGTTTATCCTCTTTTAACCCGGATGACATAGCGGATATTTCTGTATTAAAAGGAAGCAATGCCTCTGCCTTATATGGTTCAAGAGGATCCAATGGTGTAATTCTTATAACTACAAAGAAAGGCAGAGCTGGACAGGGTATTGGCGTTGAGTTCAATTCCAACTATACAATGGATAAAGTTTTTAAAACTACTGATTGGCAATATGAATACGGAGCCGGGAATCTGGGTGAAAAACCAGCCAACCTTATAGATGCGCGGGACAGGGCTCTTTTTTCCTGGGGTGCAAAATTAGACGGATCCCAGGTACTCACGATTGATGGCAATATGCATCCGTACAGCCCACAAAAAGACAATCTCAAAAATTTCTATGATAATGGAAATACCTGGTCCAACACGTTAGCGCTTTTAGGTGGAGGTAATAATATTAATTACCGGTTTTCAGTGGGTAATGTTAAAAATAACGCCATACTTCCCAATGCGGGGTTTGATCGACAAAATTTCGCTTTATCGTTGACTGCAACACCTAATAAAAAAATAACGATAGAAACAAACGGCCAATACATCATTGAAAAGGCGGACAATAGGCCGTTTCTCTCTGATGCACCTAAAAATGCCAACCTTACAGTTTACCAATTGGCAACCAATATTGATGTAAGATGGTTGAAGCCGGGAGTGGATTCCACAGGTGGAGAGGCTAAACATTTAGGAAGCAATGTTTTTCAGCAAACACCTTATTTTGCTACTGACTACGTAAAGAACAAAGACAGGAGGAACCGGTTTATTGGTTCTACTATTGTCACTTATAATATCACTCCCCAATTTTACGCAAAAGGAAAATTTGGTATTGACTATATCAATTATGAATATTGGGAGATTGAGCCTACAGGCATCCAGTACAGACCAACCGGGAGTATGAATATTGTGCAGCAATCAAGGTATGAATATAATACCGAAGGGCAGTTAGGATATAAAAATAAAGTCTTTACTGATTTTGATGTGAACGTAATTGTTGGTGCCAACAGGCAGCATAATCGTCGTAAAGGAACCAATTATGGAGGTAGCGAATTCATCGTTCCGTTTCAATATTTTTATGGGAATATCAAGAACAAGAGTTCCAGCGAAGATTTTGCCGAATCAGAAGTTAACTCCGTGTTTGCTTCCGCTGACATAGGCTATAAGAATTTTGCATTCTTAAGTCTTACCGGCCGCGAAGACTGGTTCTCTACACTTAGTCCTGAAAGCAATCATATTTTTTATCCTTCCATTAATACCAGTATTGTTTATTCGGATATTGTCAAATTGCCATCATGGTGGAGTTATGGTAAACTGAGGGCAGGTTGGGGTAGTGTTGGTGGCGGGTTACCCGATGCATATGCTTTGGTGCTGACATATACACCTGTCGGACAAGGTTATTTTGGTCAGCCCCTGGTAGGTACCAATGGAGGCAATATACCCAATGCGAATTTGCAGCCCTATGAAGTAAAAACGGTAGAAATCGGTGCTGAAAATTCATTTTTGAAAAATCGCTTGAGCATAGATTTCGCCTGGTACAACAAAAAAACGATCAACGATATTGCCGATGCAAACGTATCCATCAGTTCTGGTTATGGTACCACAAAAATTAATGTAGGTGAAATCCAGAACAGAGGTATAGAATTACAAATCAGTGGTATTCCTGTCAGAACAAAGGACTTTAGCTGGAATGCCGGATTTAATATGGCGCACAATAAGAGCAAGGTTGTAAAACTTACCGATGAGCTTAAATCAAAAACACTTGCCGATAACAGGGATGGTAATGCCTTTGTCGTATTGGAAGAAGGCGAGCCCTTTGGTATCATCAAAGCCTATGTCTATGAAAGGGATTCGAAAGGAGACCTGGTTTATAATTCGGATGGCACACTGCGCCGCGGAGAATTGGTGAAAGTTGGTAAAGGCGTATCCCCATTTACAATGGGCTTTACAAGTGATCTTACTTATAAAAACTTTATACTGTCTATCCTTATTGACGGAAAATTTGGCGGCGATGTATTTTCATCTACCAACTATCTTGGGTACAGGCTTGGTTTGCATAAGGGCACTTTGCCCGGCAGAGAAGGTGGTATACCCGTAAGTGGAGTAGATCCCAGTGGGGCTCCCGTTAATGTAACAGTTCCTGCCCAGCTTTACTGGAGAGCATGGGCGTTCGGAGAAACCGCTCATTTCTTATACTCATCAGATTTTATCAAGTTGAGATCAGTTAGCCTTGGCTATAGCGTTCCAAAAAAAATCCTGAACAAAACACCTATCCAGGGTATTAATATTTCACTTGTAGCCCGCAACCTGGCTAATTTCCTGAATAGGGTGCCCAACGTTGACCCTGAATCAAATTATCAGAATGGTAATGAACAGGGTCTTGAAAGAGGCGGTGTACCTGTTACAAGGAGTTATGGAATAAACCTGAATGTTAAGTTTTAACTTAAAATCTCATGAAAATGAAAAATAATTTAATAAAGAAATTAGCTATTGGCATCGGATGCATCTGCGTTCTTGGATCCTGCGATAAGGGATTTGAAAAGCTGAATGAAAATCCGAATGCTTACGTTATCCCGGATCCTAATTCCATTTTTACCTTGTCCGAGGTATACATGAACGGGCAAAATTTTGAAAATCACCGGGCTAACCTGATCTATACAAGTGAGATCGTACAGCATCTTGCCTCATACGGTTATCCCGGTGATAAGTATACGTATGTACCTGAATGGTCCGGCGCCTTTTATGGTTCTTCTTATGGTTTGGGAATTAAAGAGACAACTCAATTGCTCACCTCAATAATTCCGGATGAGGCAGAAAATGCCAATAAGAGAAGTGCGGTACGAATTATCAGGGCCTATGTTTTCCACCGCCTGACCGATCTGTATGGGGATGTGCCCTATTTTGATGCGGGCAAAGGATATACGGACTTGTTATTCAAACCCAAATTTGATAAACAGTCCGACATCTATGCTGATCTTTTA
The DNA here is from genome assembly GCF_042434975.1 of Terrimonas alba. Taxonomy (NCBI): domain Bacteria; kingdom Pseudomonadati; phylum Bacteroidota; class Chitinophagia; order Chitinophagales; family Chitinophagaceae; genus Terrimonas; species Terrimonas alba. Next base: position 251,269 of record NZ_JBHMQM010000006.1, on the reverse strand, counting down.
AAGGAGCTGGATGAATCGGCACAGGCATTTGATGCCAACAAACCATTCTTTGGAAGCGCTGATCTTTTTTATGCCGGCGATGTTTCTAAATGGAAAAAATTCGCCTACTCCCTAATGCTTCGACTGGGTATGCGTCTTACCAAAGTGGATGCTGCTAAAGCACAACAATGGGTGGCCAAAGCAATAGCAGGAGGTGTCTTTCAATCCAATGCGGATAACCTGGTATTAAATCATGAAACAGGACCCTCTGGCGTTAATCAGAACCCATATACCACTCCTTATTTGGGAGAGGACCTTCAGAATGGAACGAATGGAACAAAAATGGGGCAAACTTTTATCAACCAGTTAAAAAACACGGGCGACCCGCGTCTTCGCATTTATGCAAGGTTGGAAAATTCAGGCGACAATACACCTGCCAACCAGAAGGGATTGCCCAATGGCTTTACAGCTGCAACTATTACTTCTCATCCCAGTTGGACAGCAGCTGGACTGCCGGCTTATTCCGACCCTAATACCTTAACGATTTTGCGCCAGGATGCTCCTGATATTATCATGAGCTATGCTGAAGTACAGTTCTTATTGGCTGAAGCTGCCGTACGTGGTTGGGATTCGGGCAGTGCGCTGACGTATTATAACAACGGTGTTACAGCAGCTATGAAAATGCTGGCTGTATATGGTACCGCTGTCCCGCCTGTAACTGATGCCGAAATCGCGGCCTACCTGGTGGCCCATCCCTTTTTAGTCGCGGGTACGGATGCCGAGAAGTTCAATCAAATACATACTCAAAAATGGATCGCATTTTTTTTCAATGGCCTTGAAGCATTTGCGGACCTGAGAAGATCCGGCTATCCTTTATTGACTCCGGTTAACTATCCAGGCAACCTTACCGGTGGTAAATTGCCGCGTCGCTTAATTTATGATGAAAGCGAAAAAGTAAATAATGCTGATAATTATGCCGCAGCGATCGCACAACAAGGTGCCGATGATTTTAACACAAGGGTTTGGTGGGATAAACCTTAATAGAAAATAAAGTTTAATAGCAAAAAGCTACTGAATGTATATATGGCTTTCAAGTCAGGCAGGCTTAACTGCCTGACTTGTTTTTTAAAATGTTTTTTAAAAGATTCTATTTGTCAAGACAAAAGTGAACAAGATAAAGTGAATTAATAACGGCAGCACTATGATATTGCACAAAAGGTTCCTGAGTTTTTGCTGTGTTTGTGTTATTGCAATACAAATCGCGATTTCACAAAATAACCCCTTATTTACACTTCTTCCTTCATCCGTTTCGGGTGTCAACTTTGTAAATAAAGTAGTCGAAACTCCCGATATTAACATCATTACCTACGAATACTTTTATAATGGCGGTGGGGTAGCGGCCGGTGATTTTAATAATGACGGATTAACTGATCTCTATTTTACAGCAAACGTTTTACCGAATAAACTTTATTTGAATAAAGGGAATTTTCAGTTCCAGGATATTACCAGGCAATCCAATGCAGGTGGGAAAAGAGGATGGAAGACAGGCGTAAGTGTAGCAGATGTGAATGGCGATGGCTGGCTGGATATTTATGTTTGCTATTCGGGCGATATAGATGCGGAAAAGAGAAAAAATCAATTACTGATCAATAATGGAAACCTCACGTTTACAGATAAAGCCGAAGAAATGGGAATAGCCGACCAGGGCTACACTACACATGCTGCTTTTTTGGATTATGACCGCGATGGAGATCTGGATCTGTTTGTTCTCAATCACAACGTAAAAGAGCTACGCAATTTTGACGCAGCTTTCGTAAAAAAAATGATCGATCCCGATGCCGGCGACCGGCTTTACCGCAACGACAATAATCATTTTACCAATGTTACAGGACAAGCTGGTATTATTTCAAATCCTTTGGGCTATGGCCTTTCTGTAACAGTAAGCGATGTCAATAATGATGGATGGCCCGATCTGTATGTCTCCAATGATTACGTAGAAGAAGATTACCTGTATATCAATAATGGCGATGGTACGTTTACTGACAAGCTGAAGGAGCAATTGGGGCATATCTCCAATTTCTCTATGGGCGTTGATATCGCTGATATCAACAATGACGGTCTTGCCGATATTTATACATTAGATATGCTGCCTGCTGATAATAAACGTCAAAAATTATTATACACACCGGATAATTATGAGCTGTACAATAACATGCTGAAAAATGGCTTTTATCATCAATTGATGAGAAACATGTTGCAGGTGAATAATGGCAATGGTACGTTTAGCGAAACAGGTCAATCAAGTGGTGTTTCGAATACGGATTGGAGCTGGTCGGCTTTGTTCGCTGATTTTAATAATGATGGCAATAAAGACCTGTTTGTGACAAATGGTTATGGAAGGGATATGACCAATCGGGATTTTGTAAAATTTTATGCTAATGAAAGATTGAAGTACAGGAAAGGAGAACCCAGCGAACGAATGTTTCAAATGTTACAGGGAATAAAATCCACTCCTCTTCACTGTTATATGTTTGAAAACAAAGGCAACCTGCAATTCAAAGATTGTTCTTTAGACTGGGGATTTGACGCTGTCAATTTTTCTCATGGCGCCGTCTATACCGATCTTGACAACGACGGTGATCTTGATCTCGTAGTGAATCGGATGAATGATGAAGCGGCGATATATCGTAATAATTCCGTGCAGACAAATTCAAAAGGAAATTATCTCAAAGTGATATTGCAAATGGAAGGCAGCAATACGAATGCACTTGGCGCTAAAGTGCAGGTATTCACTCCCGCCGGTAAAACGATGTTGGAAAATTATCCAGTTCATGGTTTTCAAAGTTCCATGCAAGAGCCTTTGCATTTTGGTTTACCATCGAACACAATTGATTCCCTCCTTATCCGTTGGCCCAATGGAGAAATTCAAACTGTAAAAGATATTGCGGCAAACAAATCAATAACCATCAAATATACCAGAGCGGTCCGGTATTTTAGAGCGGCAACAGTTGCCACTTTTTTTAGTTCAGCAGGTATAATCCCTTTTCGGCATACTGAAGATGAAACCAACGATTTTAAGATACAACCTTTAATGCCCAATATGCTTTCTTATAGCGGCCCTGCTATGGCAAAAGCGGATGTCAATAAAGATGGACTGGAAGATATTTATATCGGTGGCGCAAAAAAACAGCAAGGGCAATTGTTGTTGCAACAGCCGGACGGGGGCTTTAGCAATTCAATACAAAACAGCTTTGCAGAAGATGTCATGTCGGAAGATACTGATGCATTGTTCTTTGATGCGGATAACGATAATGATATGGACCTGTATGTAGTAAGCGGTGGATATTCGTTTACGGAAAATGATAAGGCGCTGCAGGATAGGTTGTATATAAATGAAAAAGGAACATTTGTAAAAAACATAACTGCATTGCCGGCAGAAACGGTCAGTGGTTCTTGTGCAAGAGCAGCGGATGTAGATGCCGACGGTGATATTGATTTATTTGTAGGTGGACGTGTCATACCTGGCCGTTATCCGGAATCGCCGGAAAGTTTTTTATTGTTGAATGATGGTAAAGGAAGTTTTACAAATGTTACGTCAACAGCTGCACCTGCGCTACAAAAATTAGGTATGATTACCGATGCCGTATGGCTGGATTTAAATAAGGATAGTAAACCCGACCTGGTTGTTTGTGGTGAATGGATGAAGATTTATTGTTTTGAAAACATAAATGGAAAATTTGTTGATGTTACAGAAAAATATATCTCAACTCCCTTACATGGTTGGTGGAACCGGCTGGCCATTGCAGACCTGGATGAAGATGGCGACAGGGACATAGTAGCCGGCAATTGGGGTACCAACAGCCAGCTTCAGGTCAGTCAGCAAGAGCCGGCAACACTTTGCTTTGGTGATTTTGATAATAATGGCTCCATTGATCCAATCTTGTGTTATTTTATCCAGGGCAAATCCTATCCTATGCCCAGCCGGGATGAAATGACTGACCAGGTTGTCAGCCTTCGTCAAAAATTTCCTACTTATGACTCTTATTCTGATGCGGGAATTCAGGATATATTAACTCCCGAGCAATTGCAAACGGTTAAAACACTGAAAGCCGATTTTTTTGAGACGGTTTGGTTTGAAAACAGGAACGGCGTTTTTGTTCAGCATGGTTTACCTATCCAGGCCAGCTATGCACCGGTATATGCAATTGGCATTGATGATTATGATCATGATGGCAAAAAAGATATTTTGTTGGCAGGGAATATTGAACATACAAGGATAAAAATTGGAAAGATCGACGCAAACTACGGTGTGTTATTGAAGGGGGATGGATTGGGTCATTTTACTTATGTGCCACAGGGCGAATCCGGGTTAAGTATCAAAGGCTGTGTAAGAAGTGTAGTATCAATCACCAACAACAAGGAAGAGAAAATTGTTGTATTTGGCATAAATAACCAATCGCCTGTCGTTTACAAATATTGACAAGCTATTTATGAAAAAAGCGACCATTTTAAGTATAATATCTGCGTTGATCTTTTTTACTGCTTATGGCCGAAGTGCCGGTCCGTTTACATCGAAAGATTATGTGCGAGCTTTAAAAAAAGTAACCGATGTGATGGTCAACGATGCAACTTCACCAATTGCCGCCAGTCGTTACTACGCATACATTACTCTTGCTCCCTATGAGCTGCAGGTAAATTTGCAACAAAGCAAAAGTGTCTTTGCAAGCAAACTGAATAAATATGATGGAATAAAACTTGAAAAGCAATCGACTGATTCAGTTAACTCCTCTTTGGCGATTGAGTATACTGTGTTGCGCATGGGCGAAAGATTGTTACCGTCAGGCTACTTGCTGAAAGATCAAACAGATTCTTTACTCAATAATGCCGCAAAAAAAGGTGTTCCTAAATCGGTAATTGAAAAATCAAAGCAGTTGGGAGAGATGGTGGTGCAACAAATATTAGCGTATGCATATACAGATGGCTTTCGCAACTTGAGCGGTTATCCAAGATACACTCCTGTAAATGGAGATGGTATGTGGCAGCCAACAGGCCCGGTTTTTATGGCCGCCCTGGAACCTCACTGGAACAGGATCAGACCTTTTTTGATTGACTCTTCGCAACAGTTTAAGCCGGTGCCAGCCGCATTGTTTGATACGTTAAAAACATCTTCTTTCTATAAACAGCTCTACGACGTTTATAGTGCCGGAAAGAATCTGACAAAGGAACAACAGGACATTGCTATGTTTTGGGATTGCAATCCATTTGCTGTTCAACAAATCGGCCATGTCGAATTTGCTTTAAAAAAAATCTCACCGGGAGGACACTGGATGGGTATTACAGGGATTGCCTGTTTGAAAGCAAAAAAACAATTGGAGTCAACAGTGTTGATCCACGCCATTGTAGCCATAACCCTGGCGGATGCTTTTATTTCCTGTTGGGACGAGAAGTATAGAAGCAACCGCATCAGGCCTGAAACTGCTATTAATCGTTGGATAGATCCAAGATGGCGGCCATTGCTGCAAACGCCACCTTTCCCTGAATATACATCCGGGCATAGTGTGATTTCTACTGCAGCAGCTTTGGTTTTGACAAAACTGTTTGGTGATAATTTTTCTTTCGTAGATAACACGGAGAAAGAGTTTGGTCTGCCTTCCCGGAAGTTCAAATCGTTTCAGCAAGCAGCTCAGGAAGCTGCTGTTTCACGTTTTTACGGTGGAATTCACTACCGGGATGCTATTGAAAATGGGCAGGAACAGGGAACAAAAATTGGCCGGTTTATTATTGATAAACTAAAACTATAGACCTTTTTCCGTTAAGCAGTTTTGTTTTTGGCCGGTTGTATTGCGACCGGTTTTTTTGTGGTTGATAAAACCTTCTTATATGATCCATTTCTATGAATGATCAAATCCCGAAATTTGCATTTCACAAAAAGGAAGTAACGATAGTTTATGAAGTTGTATCCGGAATCCGCTTATTTTCAGTTGGAATTTGAGAAGGTAAAAACTTTACTGGCGGCTTATTGCCAAACCGATTATGCCCGTACCAAAGCTGAAAATTTGCGTATTCATACCCGCAAAGAATTTATTGATACTGAACTCAGGCAAAGCCATGAGTATACACAGCTACTGCAAAACAGTATTTATTTTCCCAATGACTATATCTTAAATCTTGCTAAGGAACTGAAGTTATTATCAATACCAGGCGCCGTTTTATCAGGAGAGCAGATACTATTGTTGCGCAAGCTGGCCGAAAGCATGGAAAAGATATTTCGCTGGTTTGATAACGAGAGAAAGACCGCTTATGGAGCCCTGGCTAAAGTGATTGCTGAGACTTATTATGAAAAAGCCATCATCAGTATGATTGATGATGTGCTGGATGATTATGGGCAGGTAAAAGATTCGGCGTCCAATGAACTAAAAGACATTCGCCTCAATCTCTACCGGAAGCGAAATGAGTTGAGACGGCTTTTTGAGCGAATTGTTTCCAAAATGAACAAGCAGGGTTACCTGGCCGATATCGAAGAAAGTTTTATGAATGGCCGCCGGGTGTTAGCAGTTTTTGCAGAGCAAAAAAGAACGGTCAAAGGTATTCTGCATGGCGAAAGTGAAAGCCGTAAAACAGCCTTTGTCGAGCCTGAAGAGACAATAGATCTCAACAACCAGGTGAGTGATTTGGAAAACGAAGAACGGAAAGAAGTGTATCGTATTCTTCGGGAACTTACATCTAGATTATCCGGGCATGCTTCGTTGCTAAGCGTTTACCATCGAATTGTTGGCGATTATGATTTTATTCGTGCCAAGGCTAAGCTGGCGGTTGAAATCAAAGGCGAATTTCCGGCTGTTACCGATAAAGCGTATGTGCATCTTATCCAGGCCTATCATCCATTGCTGTATCTCTATAATCAAAAATCAAATAAGCCTACAATACCCGTAACGATTACTTTGGATGACTCGCAAAGAATATTGGTGATAAGTGGTCCGAATGCGGGTGGTAAGACCGTGACATTGAAAACAGTCGGTTTATTACAAATGATGGTGCAGAGTGGACTTTTGGTACCTGTACATCCTTCGTCGCAATTTGGCATTTTCAAACAATTGATGATTCATATCGGTGATACGCAAAGCCTCGAGTTTGAGCTTAGTACTTATAGCAGCCATCTGATCCATATGAAATACTTCATGGAAAATGCAAATGGTAAAACGCTTTTCTTTATTGATGAGTTGGGAAGTGGCAGTGATCCTAACCTGGGTGGGGCTTTCGCAGAAGTGATATTACAGGAGTTGGCGAAGAAGCATGCCTTCGGTATTGTGACCACGCATTATCTGAACCTGAAAGTAATGGCTGGAAAAACAGCCGGCATTATTAATGGTGCAATGGGTTTTGATGAAAAAAATCTCCGGCCGTTATACAAACTGATAATCGGTAAGCCCGGAAGCTCCTATACTTTTTCTATTGCAGAAAGAATTGGTTTGGATAAAGGTTTGATCAGGCGGGCCAAAGATCTTGTTGATAGTGATCAATTCAGGTTAGATAAATTATTGAACAGAACAGAACAGGACCTGAAAGATCTCGAGAAAAAAGAGTCTGAACTGCATAAGCTGATGAAAGAAAACGAAAAGTTGAAAAAGGAAATGCAGCAAGTATTGGACAAGGAAAAACATTTGCAACAGGTGGCTATTCTAAAAGAGCAAAACCGCATCTCCGAGGAAAAGATCAGCTATCTCCGGGATATGGAACGCAAGTTGAAACAAATGCAGATAGAATGGAGAAAAGAGGAGAACAAGAATAAAGTTATCAAACAAATGGAGGCTCTACTGTTTAAAAAGAATGAGCAAAAAACAGTAAGCAAAATGCAGAAGAAAATTGATTCAAAATTTGCTGAAGTAGGCGGGGAGATAAAAGCCGGTGATACAGTAAAGATGAAACGAAATCACCAGGTAGGACAAGTAATAGAGTTAAGAGGCAAGAGGGCTATTGTAAAGATTGGTCTTTTGCCTATGCAGGTTGAAATAAAAGATTTGGTAGTGGTGAAAGAAAAAGAAACGACAGGAGAATAAATTCAACCCTGGAATCCTTTATAGTTTTAGGGGTCACGGCATCGCCGGAGGCGATATAATAATGCTGCGGAACCAAGAGGTTCCGCAGAGCCGGCTGAAATAACTCTTCAATTAGTAAAACGACGTTGGCCAATGTATATCATTCCCCCATAAACAACGCCTTCAATTCCGCCGCATCATGCGGTTTCATTTTACCACCGAGGATAAGACGAAGCTGTCTTCTTCTTAAAGCGCCGTCAAATAATTTTTTTTCTTCCTCAGTTTCTGGAACCAATGGGGGAACTGGTATCGGTTTATTGTTTGGGTCAAGTGCTACAAAAGTATAATAGGCTTCATTGCTTTTGTATTTGTGTTGCTGTTTTAAATCTTCGCCCCATACCTTAAGATATATTTCCATTGAAGTATTAAAAGCACGGGATATTTTGGCTTGTATATGAACCACATTCCCGAGTTTGATCGGATTTTCAAAGGAGATATTGTCTACAGAAGCAGTTACTACCGCTGAATTGCAATGCCGTTGCGCAGAAAGAGCGGCTGCAATATCCATCCAGTACATCAGGCGTCCTCCCATCAGGTTGCCGAATACATTGGTATCATTTGGTAAAACCAGTTCGGTCATTATCGTTATGCTATCGATTGCTTTGCGGGACTCCATTTTTAAAATTTGCGCAAAGATAAGGTGGGGGAGGCACAAGGTACAAGGCTCAGGATACGAGTCCTTTAATTATAAAATTGTTTCAGGTATAAACCACTTCTTGTGCCTTGTCCCTTGCGCCTTGTTCCTTGTTTCCTACATTTGCGCATCATTGATCAGCTATGGAATCATACCCCGTTATCTCTTTCGACAATACCGAGTTTGCTTTTGAATATAAATCCGATACGCAGTTAAAAAAAGCCCGTTTTCTTTTTTCATCTATGGGTACACCATTGCTGGTAAAATTGGGTACGCGGCTTACCCCCTGGGCTATAAAAGCAGGACTTCCAATAAAAGGCATTATCCGGAATACAATTTTTGAACAGTTTGTTGGCGGCGAAACCTTAGAAGAAACTTCTGTCGTTGCAAAAAAACTGGGTGAGTATCACGTTAAGGTTATTCTTGATTATGGTGTTGAAGGCGGGGATGACGGCGAACATGGTTTTAATCATGCCACAGAAGAATTTATCCGGGTGATCAACTATGCGGCTACGCAACCCAATATTCCTTTCATGAGTATTAAGGTCACGGGGTTTGCAAGATTTGGGTTGTTGGAAAAATTGGATCAATTGATGCACCAGGCCGAAGGCACATTGATGAAAAGATTTTTAAAAGTGGTGGATGAATTACCTGCTGACGAAAAAGAGGAATGGCATCGTGTTCGCCGTCGCATGATGAAAATATGTGAAACGGCCGCTGAAAAAAAAGTAGGTGTATTGGTAGATGCCGAGGAAACCTGGATACAGGATCCCGTTGATGCACTCACCATCCTGATGATGGATGGGTTCAATAAAGAAAGAGCGGTGGTGTATAATACCATACAGCATTATCGTCATGATCGTCTTCAATTTTTGAAAGATTCATTCGAGGCAGCGGCAGAACGAAAATTTATACTGGGAGCCAAACTGGTTCGCGGGGCTTATATGGAAAAAGAACGAAAACGTGCCGAAGAAAAAAACTATCCATCGCCTATTCAACCTGACAAAGAGTCAAGCGACAGGCATTACAACGAGGGTGTTGGTTTTTGTATTGATCATCTCGATCGCATTGCATTGATCGTCGCTTCGCATAATGAATACAGCAATTTATTAGCGACCCAATTATTACAGCAAAAAGGTTTACCGCTCAATCATCCGCACGTTCATTTCAGCCAGTTATACGGCATGAGTGATAATATTACTTTTAACCTGGCTCATGCGGGATGTAGTGTCAGCAAATATTTACCGTTTGGCCCTATCGACGATGTAATTCCTTACCTGATGCGCAGGGCGCAGGAAAATACTTCTGTAAAAGGACAAACAGGCCGTGAACTGGCCTTAATAAAAAAAGAGTTGCAAAGAAGAAGCAAATCATAGTTGTTTCAATCCTGTTTTTTGTTCCTGATCCAAGTCAATACACCATTATTTGACAACAGAAATTTTTTTTATCACTAAAAAAAATTAACATTGTTGCCGGAATACTAACAACTGCGAAACTATTGCTGCCTGCTTCAACCATACCTGAGCTTCAAAAGCGCATAGCACTTTATGAGGATATGAAAGCTTACAAAGAGCTTTACTACCTGCTGTTTGATGGCTTATATCACTTCTCTTTTTCGTTTGTAAAATCAAAAGAACCTGCCGAAGAAATTGTTTCCGATGTATTCATCAAAGTGTGGCAAATGCGGGACCGGCTCACCGAGATCAACAACCTGAAGGTTTATTTGTATACTGTTACTAAAAATTTTTCTATCAACTATATCCAACGAAACTTTAAAAATGCGCCGCTGAGCATAGATGAAATGGATATCGAACCGGTGATCGGACTCAACAACCCTGAAGAACTATTTATTTCCGCGGAAACAGTGAATGCTATCCGCAAGGCTATCCAGGAGTTGCCGCCTCAGTGCCGCCTTATTTTTCAATTGGTGAAGGAGGACGGACTGAAATATAAGGAAGCTGCTGCTGTCATGAATATCTCTGTTCTTACGGTACGCAATCAACTGGCTATTGCCATTCGCAAAATAGCCACATCATTACCCATACATATACAATCAGCATTTCCCTCAATTACCGGGTTTTCAGCCTCTTAATCCGGGCTGATCAATTGAATTAAAAAAGTTTTCTCTCGTTTGGTACATTTTACATCAGGGCTGTGTCTTTTATAGTTGTACAACCCAATTATGACCGACGAAAGATTTTGGCTATTGATAAGTTTGAAGCTCTCCGGTGAGGCCCGGCCTGAAGAGCTGGCTGAACTGGAAGCTTATTTGGAACAAAATCCCACAAAGAAATTTCAGGCGGACAGGGTTAATACTGTTTGGTCGGCTAAGAATGAGGTAACAGAAACTCAAAAGGATGCTGCTTTCAACCGGCACATGCAGCGTTTGAGCAATCATTTGTCGGTACCGGTACTGATTTATGAAAATAATGAAACAACTGAAGTAGCTGAAGACTATGAAACAAAGAAATCTCCTGTATATAAAAAATTATTGTGGGCAACCGGTATTGCTGCTTCGTTATTTGTCGCCTGGTTTTTTGTCTTCAGATCTCCCGTAGTTGTTAAGGAAGAAGAAAGCAAGCGGGCAAGAAATGAAATTTCTACCCCAAAAGGAAATAAAACCAAAGTTCAATTACCGGATGGTACCGAAGTATGGCTGAATGCTGATAGTAAGATCACTTACAATGAAAATTTCCAGGGAAAGCTCAGGGAAGTGGAATTGACAGGCGAAGCTTTTTTTGATGTGGTGAAAGATGAGACAAGGCCTTTTGTGATTCATACCAATGTGATTGATGTCAAAGTATTGGGAACGGCTTTTAATGTTCGTTCTTATGCCAATGAAAAAAATACGGAGACTTCTTTGATCCGCGGTTCTGTTGAAGTAACAGTTCGTCACAATCCGGGGATAAAATACATGCTCAAGCCGAACGATAAACTGGTTATTGATAATGATAAGGCTAAAGCCAGCGAGACCGATTTTGTTGCTAATAAAAAGTTGGAAGAGCTGCGAAGCCAGGTTGCGAAAATGCTCAGGCTGAAGATCGAAGATAATGAGGTGAATGCTAAAGAGACGCTATGGACGGAGAATAAGCTTGCTTTTGATAGTACCTCACTCGGGGAAATTTCGCTGATGTTGGAACGCTGGTTCAATGTAAAGGTTGTGGTGGACGAAAGGATTAAACAGGAAAAATATACTGGCGACTTCGATGATGAAGATATAAAGGAAGTGCTGGATGCTTTAAAAATGATCGATCGGGGTTTCCATTACTCTTACGATAAGGATAAAAGGGAAGTAATTATACGGCCTTAATCTCTAAAGCCCTTGACAATATTTTGAGATCTGCTAAAACAATCGATTGCTTAACTAAAACTGCACGCATATGAGAAAAATTACTTAGCCCCCCGCACATAAAAAGTAACGGAGAATGTTTGCGGCATCCTCCGTTTGCCAAAGACAGTTATTTGCTCAAGCCTGAGCAAAAATTCTATCATTTAAATCAAAACTAAGGTATGAAAAAAAATGGATTTGGCTCATGCCAGCATGAGCCCGGTCAATTCATCAAATGCTTGTTAATGATGAAGTTCACCATTCTGCTCGTTTTTGTTTTTTCACTTCAATCTTTTGGTAATGGTTATGGACAGGATAATATTAGTCTTAACCTTGAAAAAGTAAGTTTTAAGAAGGTATTCAAAGCGATTGAACAGCAGGGTGTTTTCCGTTTTGTGTACAAAGATGAAATTCTACCCCGTGATCAACGTATAAGTATCGCTATTGAAAATGCATCCCTCGAGGATGTTTTAAACCGCATTTTGCGGAATACAGAATTAAGCTTTCGCCGCCTGAACGGTAGTCTTGTCGTAATAACGACTGCTGAAGAAAAGCCTGTTATTAGTATTACCGGGAAAGTAACGGATGATAAGGGAGAGCCATTGCCCGGTGTAAATATTATTGAAAAAGGAACCAACTCAGGAACTACAACCAACAGTGAAGGGATTTTTGTAATAAATGCAGAAAAGCCTGACGCTGTATTGGTCTTTACCTATATCGGTTTCTTATCTGCCGAAGTGGAAGTAGCAAATCGTTCTTCCATCAATGTGCAATTAACTCCTGCGAATAAAAATATGCAGGAAGTAGTGGTGGTGGGTTATGGCGTTCAGAAAAAAGCGTTGGTTACCGGTTCTATCTCTTCTGTAAAATCGGAGCAACTCGAAACAGTTTCTGCTACCAGGATTGACCAGGCTTTGCAGGGGCGCACTGCTGGCGTAGTGGTATTGCCGACGTCCGGTCAACCCGGCGCCGGTTTAAATATCCGCATTCGGGGCGCAAGCTCAAACCGTAATTCAAATCCACTTTATATAATTGATGGTGTAAGGGCTGGCGGTATCGAGTACATCGATCCATCAGAGATCGCAACTATCGATATTCTAAAAGATGCGGCCTCAGCGGCTATCTATGGTGCTGAAGGATCAAACGGCGTAATAATCATTACCACAAAAACCGGTAAAAGGAATACATCCGAAGCTTCTTACAGCGGCCAATATTCAGAACAGTCGCTGAAAAAAGATTTCATCAAAATGATGAATGCCCAGCAATACCAGCAATATTTGCAGGAAGCCGGCGTGGCCAATGCACCCACAATAGCCGACCTTGCAGGAATTGGTACCGGTACCAATTGGCTTGATCATGCTGTGCAGGCAGCTCCACAGCAGCATCATTCATTGCAGTTCAGTGGTGGATCTGACAAATCAACTTATCTCGTTAGCGGAACACTTTTTACACAGGAAGGTATAGTTGGTGGCGACAAGTCAAGATTCAATCGTTATACGGTTCGCTTCAATGGTGAACATAAAATAAAATCATGGCTGACAATTGGTAACCGTTTATCGTACTCTCATCATAAAAGAAGAGCTGTTTCTGACAATGATGAGTTTGGTTCCATTCTCTCCAGCGCATTAGTAATGGATCCTATCACTCCCGTAGTTTATACCGGAGCATTACCCGTGCACGTGCAAAACGCATTGGCGGCTAACAAACCATTACGTCGTGATGAAAACGGAAATATTTACGGTATATCCAATTTCCTAAAAGGTGAATATGGAAATCCTTTGGCACGTATGGACATGGCTAAAGGGGAAAATACACAGAACAAGATTGTCGGAAATGTGTATATGGATATTGCTCCGTTTAAAGGCTTTACGTTTACTTCACGGTTTGGTGTAGACGCAGCTTTTCAAACGGGTCATGGATGGACACCTACTTTCTGGTTCTCGGATGAAAGTCAGAATACAATTGCCAATGGGTATGATTATAACAACAACTGGTACACCTGGCAGTTTGAAAACTTTGCTACTTATAAAAGAAGTTTCGGCGTTCATAATTTCACGTTATTGGGTGGCGTATCGGCCATTAAGACGCATGAATATCACATTGGCGGTAGCTACTCCGGTTTATTTAAAGAAGATGACAGATTTTCTTATGCTGACTATGTTCCCGATAATATCGATCGTATAGGAAGCAATGCGTTTGATTATACACTGGCCTCTTTGTTCGGAAGATTAAACTATAGCTTCAACGACAGGTATTTATTTAACGCTTCTCTTCGCAGGGATGGAAGTTCCAAATTGGCTCCGGGAAATCAGTGGAAACTTTATCCTGCTGTATCTGCTGGTTGGGTTCTTTCTAATGAGAATTTTTATCCTGCAGGTCTTTCGGATAAATTGAATTATGTCAAACTCCGCGGCAGTTGGGGGCAAAACGGAAATGTTTCTTCTGTTGGAATCGGTGAATGGATGAATGCAATTGGTTCGGGTATGCTGTATCCCGATGGAAGCGGTACTTTAATCGTTGGCGCTGCTCCTACAAGTCTTGCCAATCCTGAACTGACCTGGGAAACAGGTGAGCAATTCGACATTGGCGCTGACCTGGCATTTTTTAATAATCGCTTAAACCTGACGGTTGATTATTATAAAAAAACAACCAAGGACATGCTTACCGGTGGTAATGCACCGTTGATTGCGGGTAATACACTCCGAACAAAAAATGCGGGTAACGTAGTAAATAAGGGTTGGGAGTTCGAACTGTCCTATATCAATAAACCTGTTTCTAAAGATGGTTTAACCTACGAGTTGAGCGCAAACCTTTCTACATTGAATAATGAGGTGACTTATTTAGATCCTAATTCGCCTATCATCTTTGGAGCCGGCATCGGCACAGGATGGAGCGCCACTGCGATGAAGGTTGGTTTGCCTCTATGGTATTTCAACGGCTACCAGACCTCTGGCATTTTCCAAACACAGGATGAGATCAATTCTTATTTATCCAAAACAGGCATTACTGGTTATTCTCCCAAACCAGGCGAGCCTATCGTTGTAGATGTGAATGGTGACAAACAAATTTCACCAGCAGATATGACGAAAATCGGTAGCCCGCATCCGAGCCTGACTTATGGCGGTCGTGCAAGTATCTCCTATAAAGGATTTGATCTGTTGGTATTTGTGCAGGGACAAACAGGTAATGATATTTTAATGGGCTTCAATCGCACAGACAGAAGTACTGCTAACAAGCCTTATTTCTTTTATGCTAATCGTTGGACAGGACCCGGTAGCACTAATACGTGGTTTGCAGCAAACACGTCGAATCCATATATCTACAATAGCGACCTGATGATTTTTAACGGCGCATACACCCGGATCAGGCAATTACAATTGGGATATTCTTTACCAGAAAATCTGATGAAAAAGGCAGGCATCCGGAAAGCCCGCATTTATGTTTCGCTGGATGATTTCTTCACGTTTACAAAATACCCGGGTGTTGACCCCGAAGGTGGAAGCAATGGACAGAACAGTATAGGCATTGACCGTGGCGGTTATCCTATACCAAGAAAAGCAATCGTGGGTCTGTCATTTAATTTTTAACCGTTAAAGAGATTAACAATGAAAAGTTTAATAATAAAAACATCAATAGTTTGTTTTTCTGCTTTGTTGATGACAAGCAGTTGCAAAAAGTTTTTGGACCAGGAAGTGCCGGGTGCATTTGCCGAACAGGATTTTTATAAAACGGACCAGGATGCTACACAGGCTGTAACTGCCACCTACGATATGATGCAGGCTCATTACAACAGCAACTGGGGTAGTTTATACATGATAAAAGTTCTGTTGTCGGACGAAAGCAATGCCGGCGGCAGTGATGCCGGTGACCAGCCCGGGTACCAGACATTAGACAATTATAATTTTGATGCTACCAATGATAAAGTAAGAGAGGCGTGGAGAATGTGTTACTTCACAATCTATCGTGCTAATAAGGTAATCAATAAAGTGCTGCCTGAAACAGACCTTCGCAAACGATTAATTGCTGAAGCAAAATTTTTGCGGGCCTATAATTATTTTGAACTGGTTTCTTTGTGGGGCGATGTGCCACTGGTATTAGATGATATCCCACCTGCGCAATATACAAGTACCGGACGCAAGCCAAAAGCTGAAGTGTTTGCGCAGATCCAAAAAGACTTAACGGAAGCGATTGCAGATCTTCCATTAAAGTCCGCCTATACAGGGGCCGATGTATTCAGGGTTTCAAAAGGAACTGCACAGGCATTGTTGGGTAAAGCTTATTTGTATCAGCAAAAATGGGCTGAAGCAAGTGCTCAATTTGAAGCGGTGATCACTTCCATTCAATATTCACTGGCACCGTCTGTAGGAGCTGCATTTTCCGGGGCCTATGAATTTGGTGCCGAATCATTATTCGAAATCTCTTATACAAACGGTCGCAGCTATGATTGGGGTAATTTTCCCTGGGGTGCTGCGCCTGAAAGCAATATCCATGTGCAGTTAATGGGACCCAGAGGAGATTATTATACTAAGGCGCCTTCTGATTCACTCATTGCAGGTTGGGGTTTTAATTTACCTAAGCAAAAATTATGGGATGCTTTTGTTGCAGCCGGTGATGTAAACAGGAGAAAACAATCTATCATGTCGCAGGCGGAATTAGTAGCTGCCGGTGGCAACTGGAGCAATCCGACTGCTTACGATTATGAAGGCTTCTTCCAAAGAAAATACGGCTCTTATGGTTCGCAAACCGGTGGTCCGATCAGCGAATTGAACTATGGTACCAATTGGCGCCAGATTCGCTATGCCGATGTTTTGCTAATGGCTGCCGAGGCATTTAATAAAGCGAATAATGATGCAAAAGCTAGAGGCTATTTAAATCTTGTCAGGCAGCGTGCAGGTCTTGCAGATGTGAGTGCATCCGGTACGGCTTTATTTGATGCGATCGTAAAAGAAAGACAACTTGAGTTGGCCTTTGAAGGTTATCGCTACGTTGACCTGGTACGTTGGGGATTGGCTGACCAGGAATTAAAAGGATTAGGTTATCAACAATCAAAACACAGCGTGTTGCCTATTCCTGATTTTGATGTAAATACAGCAGCACTGCCTCAAAATCCCAACTACTAACGATTGAACAAAAACATCATCTAACAATTAAACTTTTTGATATGCAAAAGTTAATTGAACAGCCATGCTATTTAATTACAACACTTATACTTGGTACCAGTATTCTTCTTTCATCCTGTGAATATGATGTAAGAGACCTGGAGCCAAAGCCAACCGCTTCATTTAGCATAACACCCATTGCAGGGCAAACCAATAAATACCTTTTGAGCAGCACTTCTCAACATACATTTCGCTATGACTGGGATAAAGCTGACGGGCAAGGATTTAAAACGGGTAAGAGTGTTGATACGGCGTACTTCGCTGACAAAGGCACTTATACACTAAAGTTGTTTGCCT
Organism: Terrimonas alba; assembly: GCF_042434975.1. Classification (NCBI taxonomy): domain Bacteria; kingdom Pseudomonadati; phylum Bacteroidota; class Chitinophagia; order Chitinophagales; family Chitinophagaceae; genus Terrimonas; species Terrimonas alba. The sequence goes on along the minus strand of NZ_JBHMQM010000006.1, from coordinate 233,776 downwards.
TTGGTCACAGCGGCACCGATACAACTTCTCAAACAATCACCGTGTCCCAGGATGATCCAGCTGCACAAACTCCTTTCAAGCTATTGACTGGCAACAGTAGCAGGAAATGGAAACTGGCTCCTGAAGCGGGTGCCTTGTGGATCGGCCCGGATGCAAACACCACCTGGTGGCAAAATGGGGTGGGAGAGCTTACATCAAGATCCTGTTTATTTAATGATGAGTACACATTCAATAAAACAGGCAGCAGCGTAACGTATGATAGCAAAGGTGATTTTTATGTAGACGAAGAAGGCGGGAACCCACACCCGTCCGGAATGCCGGCAGTAGGCTGCTATGCAAACGGAGATATTCCTTCACAGTTTCAAGACTGGGTGAAAGATGGCAATTTTACTTTTGAAGTAAACGGCAACAAACTAAAAATAATTGGCAAAGGCGCTCATTTAGGATTGTACAAAGCAGGTACACCGCCTGATGCAGCATTGGCCACTCCGGCAGCCAGTGTCACCTATGATATTGTTTCTATCACGGCAAGCCGCATGATTTTAGAATTGGATTATGGATGGGGTGCCTGGAGGTTTACCTATGCGGCAATAAATTAGTTTTAATGTAGGCAATCGCAAGTGGAACGCATTTACCTTTCAAGGTCGGATGCTTCCACTTTGTTTAATGAATAAAAGCATTGGGATGAAAAAGTATCTTTCTTTATTTTCTTTGATCACAGTAATAGCTTGTAGTAAAAGCGGTGGCAAAATTAATCAGCCAACACCGGTAGTAAGTATCAACAGCATTAGTTTGCCGGAGGGCAATAGTGGTGCTTCAGCGTTTGAATTTACATTATCCCTTTCCAATGCCATTTCACAAGCCGTCACCGTGACTTATTCTACATTGGAAGGATCAGCCAAAGCCGGCGAAGATTTTACTGCAGTAACAAATCAAGCAGTTACCTTTCAGCCCAATGAAACACAAAAAAAGATTACACTGTCTGTGATTGCCGATGAGATAAAAGAAGATGATGAAACGCTTACCATGATGCTGACCGGCGCAACTAATGCTACCATTCAACAACATACAGCCCCGGTTGTAATTGTCAATGATGATACAAAAATTTCTTTCTCCAATGCCGGTTACGACGCACCAACAAGTTATGCCGGTTATACCCTTTCATGGTCAGATGAATTTAATACGGGTACACTGGATGCAAATGCATGGACGCATCAAAACGGTGACGGATGTCCCAATATATGTGGGTGGGGAAACAATGAACTGGAATACTATACTGACAGACCGCAGAATATTTTTTTCCAGGATGGGAAATTGATCATCGAAGCGAGAAAAGAAACCTTTGCTGGCAAAAGTTATACTTCATCAAAAATATTGACTGCAGGTAAAAAAGTATTTAAGTATGGCCGTATAGATATAAGAGCTAAGTTGCCAATTGGCAAGGGCATATGGCCGGCTTTCTGGATGTTGCCACAGGCCAACACCTATGGTGCATGGCCACGCAGTGGTGAAATCGATATTATGGAAATGGTCGGACATGATCCGGGCAGAACACACGGCACATTACACTACGGCCCGGGACCCGGAAGTATTCAATACAATCGTAATACAGCATTATCGTCAGGAACTTTGCATGATGAATTTCACGTTTATTCATTGGAATGGAAGCAAGACCAGGTAAAATGGTTTTTAGATGGCAATCTTTTTTCAACAGCAAACAAATCAGACCTGCAGGCTGGAACTACTTATCCATTTAATGAAGATTTCTATTTTATTGTCAACCTTGCTGTAGGTGGCAACTGGCCGGGCAGCCCGGATGCAGCCACCTCATTACCCCAATGGCTGATCGTAGATTACATCAGAGTCTATCAATAAATTTTTATAAGAAGACTTATTACGCAGTTTAAGAATGTGTATAATAATCCCCACTATTGACAAATTTTAACTTCTTTTGGTATTATTCTTGAAATGATCATGGCGAATAAATCAACCATTTTTAGTGATCCTTTCTTCCGGATGTTTACTTAAAGATTGTTGATGTAGTTACTGTTTGGAATTCCCACCTTAATTCCTCCGCAAACAATTATTGTCCGATCCTTTTAAACCAGGGTATGTAAAAACTTTACGCAAAACTTTTTTTGAGAATGTTAGCCACTGGGTCCTCCTTTGATTTCGTACAATTTTTTCAAATACTTTGCTGGATCGTCATTCCCGCCTTTTTGATAACAGCCTTAGTCACTGTTTATCTTCATTACAAAAAAAGAAAAAAGGAAACTGCCATTGACGAGGAAGAGAAACTTCTGTCAGCATCACCTGAATTAGTTGGTTACACCAAAGGTGATGGTGAATTTGTGTGTTTTGATCATTCTCCACTGATAAGTGAATACAAAAAACGATTATCCTTTAATCACGCCAGGTACTCGGCGCTTCGTCATGATTTCGAAAAGCTGGAAGAAAAGTATGCCGGGCTTGCCAGTTATGCAGTCATAAATTTTTCAAACAAAAATTCAATTGATATGGAATATCCCTATGAACAAATGCCACAACAAATGCAGGAAGAGATTCAGCGAGTATCCGATCGTTATAGCCAGGAAAAGGAAGAGCTACTGGCCAGGCTTCAACAAATGAACCAGGCTTATACCAGTTTGGAAGAAGAGAACGAATCTTTGTCTGAGCAGCTAAAGCTTCGGTCAGCGGGTGCTGAAGAAGAACAATCCATATTAAGCAAGTGGAAAGAAGAAAATAGCCAATTGAAAGAAAAAGTAGCGGAGCAGGAATACATCAGGGAAGTATTGCAGGAGAAAAAATTACAGATTGAGTTTTTGCAGAACCAATTAGAGCAGCGCATAAAAACCAACCACCTTGATGAGTATCAAAAAAAACAGCTTCATACCGAGATAAATGACTTGAAAAATTTGCATGAAGAAGATGTGCAGAAGTTCGAGATCTTGACAAGAGAGTTTCAGCAAAAGAAAGAAGAAACTGAAAAACTACAGGTCATACTAACCGGCAAGGAAGAGCAGTTGGCAGAAAAACAGGAATTGCTGGCGTCAAAGCTGGATCATATCACCTTACTTGAAAATACCCTGCACGAGTCGAAAGAGAAATATGAAAGGCAAAATGAATTTGTTAATGAGTCAAAGGGTATTATTGCGGATTTGCAGGAACAACTGGTCAACGAACAGGCCAAGCTGCAGGCAGCCGAACAAAAATACGCAGCACAACGTCAAACCCTGCAACGTCTTTATAATGATATTTCCATGATCGTGGAACAAGAAAACAGTCAGTCTCCGGTGATTGCCTTGCGTCCCGAATATGTAAACAGGGAAGCAGAAGAGATTGCCGTTCATTAAACGGGTTTGATAGAAAAACCACATAAGTTGCCGGCTGATAAAAGCCGGCATTTTTTTTCTTTGCCACCTGGCTGGCCCCAATTCACACATTCCCCACAGTTTAGAATTGATAGCTTTCGGGCTAAACCCTATGGTTATCTTTGCAGCATGCAACAATATCTCGATCTTCTTCGCCATATTTTGGAAAATGGGGTTCATAAGACTGACCGTACCGGCATTGGCACACAAAGCTGTTTTGGCTACCAAATGCGATTTGATTTACAAAAAGGCTTTCCGCTTGTCACGACCAAAAAGGTACACCTGAAGAGTATTATCTATGAACTCTTGTGGTTTCTAAAGGGCGATACCAATATTGCTTATTTGAAAGAACATGGCGTAAAGATTTGGGATGAATGGGCTGATGCAAATGGAGACCTGGGGCCTGTCTATGGCAAGCAATGGCGGTCATGGGAAGGAAAGGATGGTAAAGTAATAGACCAGGTTACTGACCTGGTTGCTCAAATAAAAAAGAATCCCGACAGCCGGCGCCTGATAATCAGCGCCTGGAATGTCGCTGATCTGCCAGAAATGGCTTTGATGCCTTGCCACAACATGTTCCAGTTTTACGTGATGCCCCCTAACCCCCTAAAGGGGGAACAAAAAAGCCGTCTTTCATGTCAGCTTTACCAACGGAGCGCAGATGTATTTCTCGGAGTGCCTTTCAATATTGCTTCTTATGCTTTATTGACCATGATGATTGCACAAGTTTGTGATTTAGAACCGGGAGAATTTGTCCATACCTTCGGCGATGTGCACATTTACAGCAACCATATGGAACAGGTTCAGCTACAACTAAGCCGCGAACCATTTCCTTTACCAACCATGAAATTAAATGCTGCTGTAAAAAATATCTTTGATTTCAAATTTGAAGATTTTACACTCGAAAATTATCAGTCACACCCGGCTATCAAAGCACCCGTAGCGGTATAACCCCTGTCCCCTAAAGGGAGAACTTATGTCGAAGAAGCTTTCTATTTTGTCAATTTCTTTTAATAACCAAATAAGGATAATTTTATTTTGTGAGTTCTTGCCTGATCAATATTTTTTTAAACAATAGATCACTTGCAGCCAGGAGGGCTGTGAATGGTAAGCCTCCCTTTAGGGAGGTTTGGAGGGTTTCTCTATGATCATCTCTTTAGTTGTCGCTGCTGCCAACAACAATGCTATTGGTAAAAACAACCAGTTGCTATGGCATTTACCCAATGATATGAAGTATTTTAAAAATGTGACCTGGGGAATGCCGGTGGTAATGGGTAGAAAAACTTTTGAGTCGCTGGGAAAACCACTGGCGGGCCGAAAAAATATTGTTTTGACCAAACAGGATGGATGGAAGGCTGATGGCGTAGTTGCGGTAAAAGATTTTAATGATGCATTATTCCTGGTCAGGGAAATGGACGTGAAAGAAGTGATGGTAATTGGTGGCGGTGAAATCTATCGTTCCATTTTTGACAAAGCCAACCGCATTCATATGACAAGGGTAGATGCGGAATTTGAAGCAGATACTTTTTTCCCGGTGATAGATACGAAGGTTTGGAGATTGGTGAGTCAGAAAAATTATGAAGCCGATGCGAAGCATGCATATAATTATTCTTTCCAGGTGTGGGAGAGGTAAGTGCCGAATTTGAAAATTTGAAAATGTGCAAATGATTCTCGTAGTTTGCTGACCATGTATTCAAGGCTGAAGCTAGTTCAAAAATATCTTCGTTATTATTTTACTGCATACAATGGCAGGGGCCATGGCATGCACTCGCCGTTTATATTTGACTTTATCGTTAATGTACTAAATGATAAAACCAAATATCCCGCTTATCAGCAGGTGGAAAATTTGAGAAGCCGGTTAGTAAACGATCCGGCTATATTGGAAGTTGAAGATTTCGGTGCTGGTTCCGCCATTGATAAAACAAGTCGTCGAAGCGTTTCTTCTATCGCAAAAAATGCTGCTAAACCACCAAAGTATGGGCAGTTGCTGCATCGTATGGTCAGCTACTACCAGCCGCAGACAATTCTCGAATTGGGAACATCATTAGGTATCACGACTTCTTACCTGTCATTGGCAAAGCCCAATGCAAGCCTGGTAACTATGGAAGGAGCTTCATCTATTGCTGAAAAGGCCGAACAAAACTTTAAGACGTTAAATCTTGAAAACATTACGATAAGGAAGGGAAATTTTGACAACACATTACCTACAGTTGTTGGTAGTCTTTCTTCAGTTGACTTCATATTCATCGATGGAAATCATCGCCAGGAACCCACTGAACGCTATTTCAATCAACTGCTCCCTGTGCTAAATAATAACTCAATACTAATCTTTGATGATATTCATTGGAGCAGCGAAATGGAAGAAGCATGGAAAAACATTCAACAACATCCGGCTGTGCGATGCACAATCGACCTTTTTTTTATTGGGATTGTATTGTTAAGGCAGGAATTTAAAGAAAAACAGCATTTTTCGATACGCTTTTGAAAGGCCCTCCTCCCGAGGAGGAGGTTATCTGATCATAGCCCTTGTCTACCAACAGCTAATCGTAACCCAAATCTCTCCCTTAGGTTTTTGCTTTAATAGACCGGTATAGGGAATATTCCAGCGCCTTGTTTTCGCCGATTTATTGGTCACCTAATTTCAGAGACTGCAAGCGAAAAACACAGCCGCCTCCAGTGGCTACTTATAGCACGCAGCGGAGTCTTGTTTCTGTAGGTTTTTCAAATTTCATGTTGTTCTCATCGGCCAATTCTGCAGCGGAAATTTTGACATAAGGAAATGTACCGCATACCTGCCTGACGGCAGACAGGGAATTGGCCTTGAATTTTCTTTGTTACTTTCTTTTTTTTAAGAAAAAGAAAGTAAACGGAGTCTGCTTATCCGAAAGAAATAATCGAGAAACAGATACATGATTAAACTATAATGTAATAAGCATGGATAAAAATTTGGGTAAGGATAAGCTACCAACAGGCAGGTTTGCTTTTCGGAGATTCAAAAAAAATATCATGGTCTTCGAAAATGTTGGTAGGGACCTCACCTAGCCTCTCCAAAGGAGAGGAACGGCGCACAAGCCTCGCTTTTCGAAATCTCCGCATTTGATTAGAGTATTCGAAAGTGGCGAGTATAGTTATAATGATGATGGGGTAGTTATGGAGTTTGGAATCAGTAATGCTGTGCTATCCCTTCTCTCCCGGAGAAGGGATACGAGGGATGAGGTTTGATGAGCAGAATTCCCGGACGTACAAGAGTGCGACGCAACCAATGGTGAGTAGAATTACCTTAGCTTGGTATCAAAATTTTAATATCTTCGGTCAAAATCGGTTATATCATTCTTGAAAAAACAGTATTTCCTGCATGGTCATAGGAATATTAAAGGAGCCGCATCCCGAAACCCGGGTATCGTTGCTGGCAGAATCGGTAGCTACACTTACAAAAAAAGGCATTACTGTATTGGTGGAAAATGGAGCGGGTGAGAAGGCTTTTTGCAGCAATGCAGATTATGAAAAAGCAGGGGCAGGAATTAGCAGTGCAAATGAGATCGCCGCTTCGGCAGATATCATTTTGACGATACATCAGCCTGATCCCGCTTTATCCATTGCCAATTCCAAAATTTTAATCGGTGTTTACCAGCCTTTGTTTAATGGTGATACCATGAAACAATGGGCGTCAAAAGGTATTACAAGTTTTTCATTGGACATGTTGCCCCGCACTACCCGTGCACAATCGATGGATGTACTCAGCTCACAGGCTAATATCGCCGGTTACAAAGCTGTATTGCTGGCTGCTAATTCATATGGAAGATATTTTCCCATGTTCATGACGGCAGCAGGAAGTATTGCTCCCGCAAAAGTTTTAATACTTGGCGCCGGTGTTGCCGGTCTGCAGGCAATTGCCACGGCTAAAAGATTAGGCGCCGTTGTGGAAGTGTTTGATACAAGACCGGCGGTAAAAGAAGAAGTAATGAGCCTGGGTGCAAAGTTTGTGGAAGTGGAAGGTGCTGCCGATGCCAGCAAAGCAGGTGGTTACGCCGTTGAACAAACAGAAGAATACAAACAAAAGCAGCAGCAACGAATCGCAGAGAGTATTGCCAAAGCAGATATTGTCATCACTACAGCACAGATCCCCGGTAAAAAAGCGCCTATACTTATTACTGAGGAGATGATAAATGCTATGCGCAACGGATCGGTGATCATCGATATTGCGGCAGCTACCGGTGGTAACACACCCTTTACAAAAAATAACGAGACAGTTGTCTACAATGGTGTCAACATTATCGGAAACTCCAATTTGCAGGCAACGCTGCCATCAGATGCCAGCAAATTATATGGTAAGAACGTCCTTAATTTTTTACAACTGATCATAACAAAAGAAGGGACCATCAACCTGAACTGGGAAGACGATCTTGTAAAAGGAAGTTGTATTACACACGGGGGAGAGGTAGTACATGAGAGAGTGAAATAACCCTGTCTCCGCCGCGGCGGAGAACTTAGGTTGGTTTTGCGTTTTTAATTTTGAAAGTGCTTTAGCAGATGATAAATGTGTTGTCAACTTTAGTTCCCCGATCAGCTTTTGTTGCGCCTGCCCCGACGAGGAGCAAAGCAACGGAACCCGGGGTCGCACTCTTTATCGTTTAGTTCTTTATTGAGGTTTTGGATGTCAACAATATTTCTTAACAATAAACCACTGGCTGCTCTTTGGGCTGTGAGTGGAATCCTCCCTTTAGGGGAGGTCGGGAGGGGTTTTATGCTAAATTGGATAACCGCTAATCAACAGATCATCTACATCGTCATCCTGATGATCTTCGTCGGTATTGAAGTCATCGGCCGTGTACCAAGTGTTTTGCATACGCCGCTGATGAGTGGTGCCAATGCCATTCATGGAGTGGTGATCATTGGTGCCATCATTGTTATGGGTAAGGCTGAACATGACAATTACCTTGCTTTGATATTGGGTTTCCTGGCGGTAATTCTCGGGACATTGAATGTAGTGGGCGGCTTTGTAGTAACTGACAGGATGCTGGAGATGTTTAAGAAAAAGAAATAGTCTGAACCGGGATGTTTGAGATTATTGAGATTATCGGGATGAACAATTTCTTCATAATCCTATAATCCACTCAAAACTTGTCCCGAACTTGCTTCGGGATCAAGGTCAGACAAAAAAAATATAGAAATGGAATTAAATGTTTTGACACTTTGTTACATTATTGGTTCGGTAACATTCATCATTGGCTTAAAAATGTTGTCAAACCCGGCTACAGCAAGAAATGGTAACCTGGTGGCTGCCGCAGGAATGATGATTGCGATACTGGGAACAATTTTTTTGTACGAGGAAGATGGACAAAAACTGGGGAACTATGGCTGGATATTCGGCGGTATTGCCATTGGTTCTATAATAGGAACATTGGCTGCAAAAAAAGTGAAGATGACCGCTATGCCGGAAATGGTGAGTTTGTTTAATGGAATGGGTGGTGCTTGTGCGGCGTTGATTTCAATAGTTGAATTTGATCATATTGCTAAAAACGATTTCCAGGTTCATCAATTTTCTTTTCAAATCGCCGACATAGTTGTAAAAACCAATTTAGGTAGTGCTCCTGTTTCAGCAGGTCATTTGTTAATAATCATTCTTGGTCTTATTATCGGCTCCGTATCATTTGCCGGAAGTATGATTGCTTGGGGAAAACTGAATGGAAGAGTGAAAGACTTTTCGTTTAAAGGACAGCATATATTCAATATTGTACTGCTGCTCGTGATTCTTTCATTGGCTGTTTATTTAATTGGCTGGATTCCTGCAAACGCAGCCATAATTTTCTATGCCATCTTTGCGTTGTCGTTGCTGTACGGTGTATTCTTTGTTTTCCCCATCGGCGGCGCCGATATGCCTGTTGTTATTTCGTTATTAAACTCTTTTACCGGCGTAGCCGCAGCTTGCGGCGGTTTCCTCTATGATAATAAAGTGATGCTGACGGGTGGTATCCTGGTTGGTGCTGCCGGTACGTTGTTGACGATATTGATGTGCAAAGCCATGAACCGCTCTTTACTCAATGTACTCATTGGTTCTTTTGGTGGTGGAGCTAAGGCAAGTGTACCGGGAAACAAAGACCAGGGACATTACAAGGAAATCAGTTTAAGCGATACGGCTGTGGTCATGAGTTATGCGAACAAGGTGATAATCGTTCCCGGTTATGGTCTTGCAGTTGCACAAGCACAACATGCCTGTCATGAGCTGGAAAAATTGTTGGAAGAGAAAGGTGTTACAGTTAAGTATGCTATTCACCCGGTGGCAGGCCGTATGCCCGGTCATATGAATGTATTACTCGCCGAAGCGGATGTTAGCTATGACAAACTCGAAGAAATGGAGCAGGCTAATGAAGAGTTTCCGACGACCGATGTGGTGTTGGTCCTTGGTGCGAATGACGTAGTAAACCCTGCGGCAAAAACAGATCCTTCTTCGCCCATTTATGGTATGCCGATATTGGATGTAGAATTAGCCAAAAATGTGATCGTTAATAAGCGAAGCATGAAACCGGGCTATGCCGGTATCGAGAATGATCTTTTCTTCCAGCCAAAAACGTCTATGCTGTTTGGTGATGCCAGGAAAGTGTTACAGGATCTGATTGGGGAGATAAAGAATTTATAGTTTTTGTTCGTTTATGAAGCCGGTTAAACCATTTTTGCTGGGTGTTTGGGTGCTAACTGGAATATCCTTCTTCGGAATAATACAATTGGGTGTTTTGTATTATTTAAATAGGGAAAACGAAATTCTAAATTCATACAAAGTTTTTTCCTTTTATAATTTTTCTGTGATCCTTTTTCCTCTAGGTGAGGCATTTATTTATTGGCTTTTGAGATTTAATATGCACAGAAGGATATGGGTTCATATGCATATTTGGCTTTTGTTTACTGGTTTAGTGTTACTTCCCGTTTTTATGTTTACGTCCGCTTTATTTATAAGTTATAATTATCCACCCACTGATTTTCCAAATTTGTATAGGTTAATTGACTGGCTAAATTTTTGGATTGTTTGCTGCCTTATTTTACTGGCTCACATATTTTTTATTGCTACTATTGTGAAATATTTCAAACGGAAAAATGAAGTGACAGAGAATGAAACACCTGCCGGTCTCCTTGATGAATTCGTTAGCTGATATTAAAGGTTTCGATAAAGAAGCCTTTGAAAAAGTACATGCATCCGGCGAGCAAATCACTTCAATACGAATAAATCCCTTCAAAATATCGGAGTCTTCGCAAGTCCCCTCTTTGGGAGGGGATTTAGGGGAGGCCGTTCCCTGGACTGAATATGGCTTCTATCTTTCAGAACGACCGTCCTTCACCTTCGATCCCCTTTTCCATGCAGGCCTTTATTATGTGCAGGAAGCCAGTAGTATGTTTCTCGAACAGGCATTAAAACAAACCGTAGACCTTTCACAGCCGCTAAAAGTGCTGGATCTTTCTGCGGCTCCGGGCGGTAAGTCAACCCATATTCAATCGCTAATTTCCAAAGACAGTTTGCTTGTCAGTAATGAGGTGATCCGCTCCAGGGCTAATATCTTAAAAGATAATATTGTCAAATGGGGTTGCAGTAATGTGATGGTGACTAATAATGATCCAAAAGATTTTGCAAGATTGGAGAATTATTTCGACGTGATAGTAGTAGATGCTCCCTGCAGTGGCAGCGGGCTTTTCCGTCGTGAGCCGGAAGCAATGGATGAATGGAGTTTGAATAATGTGCAATTATGTTCGCAACGACAACAACGAATTCTTGCAGATGTATGGCCTGCATTAAAAAAAGAGGGTATTTTAATATACTCAACATGTTCTTACTCTAAAGAAGAAGATGAAGATATATTAGATTGGATGACAGGTCAACTACCAGCTGCCAACTGCCAACTCTCTATCAGAAATGAATGGGGAATAGTTGAGACGACTTCTGCTGCCGGAAATAAAGGTTATCGTTTCTGGCCCGATAAAGTAAAGGGAGAAGGCTTTTTTCTTGCCTGCTTTAGAAGGAAAGATGGCGAAGAAGATGCTTCATTTAGAATAAAGAGAAAACCGGAACAGTTAACCAAAAATGAAATAGCCATTATTGAAAAATGGGTAGACATAACCGGCAATAATTTTATAAAAAATCAAAACACGGTATATGCCTGGCCTTCCTGGTTAAGCAACGACTTTGCGTGGTTGTTAAATAACCTGAGGGCTGTTTATTCAGGTACAATTATTGGGGAAATTTTGAGAGACAAATTAGTTCCTGATCATGCGCTGGCAATGAATCCAATCATCAGCAAACATATTGGCTCTCTGCCTCTTGATTACACACAAGCGATTAACTATTTGAAAAGAAAAGAAGTACAATTACAGATAAAAGATAAAGGCTGGCAATTGGTAAACTATTTGGGGCATCCGTTAGGATGGATCAATGTTTTGCCCAACCGGGTCAATAATTATTACCCTAAAGAATTGCGTATTTTAAAGGATTGAAGTAAAGCTGTAAATCAAAAAACCACATCTTTGCACAATACCTCCAATGTCAAACGAAAATTAAATGATCATATGAAGAAGCCGTTCCTTTTGTTTGTTTTATTTGTTTGTGTTGTTCTTTGCGCAGATGCACAGTCCGGCCAATTGAATATTAAAGGCAGCAATAAAAATCATTACCTCGATCATACTGTTGCGCCGAAAGAAGGTTTATTTGCGATAGGCAGATTATATAATATCCATCCCAGGCATATTGCCGCTTACAATAAAATTGATTTGAATGCAGGCCTGGCTATTGGTCAAATTATACACATTCCATTAACCGATACCAATTTTACACAAAAGACAAAAAAAGGCACACCTGTTTATTATACAGTGGGGGAAAGTGAGGGCTTGTTAAAAGTCAGCAACAGCAATAATAATGTGGCAATGCAAAAATTGCGTGAGTGGAATGGCCTTAAAACTGACAATACCACTGCCGGTTCAAAATTGATCGTGGGCTATTTGATTTCCCCGGAGATGCTGGCCAGGGGGCCGGTTAAAGAACCGGCGCCGGTGAATGCTGAAAAAGAAACGGTAAAAGCTGAAGCAATGAAAGAAAATGCTGGTAAGTCAGCGACTTCCGAAAGTAAACCCGCAATAACAGCGGAAAAAACAGTTGCTAAGAGTGAGCCAGAAGATAAGAAGGCTGTAAAAGATGTTGCCGTAAAAGAACAGCAGGTAGTGAAAAACACACCTGTACAGGAAAGAAGGCTTGAAAAAAGCGAACCTGTATCGGTGGCTGAAACAACAACTGCTAATACAGACCAGGGTTATTTTAAAACTTCATTTGAGCAACAGGTTAAAATATACCCGGCTGCCATCAATTCAACAGTTACCTCCGGCATCTTCAAGACAACCAGCGGCTGGCAAGATGCGAAATATTATATGCTGATGGATAAAGTGGCGACAGGTACGATTGTCAGGGTGATAAACCCCGGCAACAATAAAGTTATTTTTGCCAAAGTATTGGGTGGAATGAATGGCATTCGCCAGAATGACGGCTATGATATACGCATCAGTAATGCAGCAGCCGCTACCTTAGGTGTAACTGAAACAGATAAATTTATTTTGAAAGTCAACTATTGAGGTGTTGTTGACCCTGCCTGTAGTTTCATTCAGCGAAAATGATACCCTCTCAGGAAATCCTCAATGAGCATTTTCTTTTTTCCTTCGAGTTGCAACTCCTTTGCATGAACATAACCGTCAGCACAGGCAAATTTTAAAAAGGTTTTTCCATCCGTTTCATGAAAGCCCGGAGTGATGGTGATCGGTGAAATTTCTTTTTCACTCCTGTATATTTTCAGCGTTTTCCCATTTAGTTCTGTAAATGCACCCGGAAAAGGAGAGAGGCCACGGATAAGATTGTGAACTTCCTCAGTGGGTTTGGTAAAATCTATTTTGCAGGTTTCGGTAAAAATTTTTGGAGCATGCTTTAATGGGGAGTCATGAGTGGGGAGTGGGGAACAGGAGTCCGAACTTTCCGGGGCTTCTTTTGATAATTGCTTATTGCCGGTTGCCGATTGTGATATTTCCTTCAGTGTCCCTTCCGCCAATCCTTTTACCGTTTTTACCAGCACCTGTGCACCAATCTCTTTCATTTTATCATGCACTTCACCGGCAGTTTCATTTTCCCCGACAGGAAAGCTTTCCTGTAACAAGATGTCGCCGGTATCAATTTCATGCTTTAGTTTAAATGTGGTGACCCCGGTTTCTTTTTCACCATTGATCACTGCCCAGTTGATAGGCGCTGCACCCCGGTATTGTGGCAACAGCGATCCATGAAGATTAACGGAACCCAACCGGGGCATATTCCAAACCACTTCGGGCAACATGCGAAAGGCTACCACTATTTGCAGGTCGGCCTGTAATGATTTTAACGCTGCGAGAAATTCAGGACTTTTTAATTTCTCCGGTTGTAAGACTGTCAAGCCATGCTCAATTGCATATTTCTTGACGGCGCTTTCGGTCATTTTCATACCTCTGCCGGCAGGTTTATCAGGTGCGGTAATAACGCCAACAATATTGTAGCCTGCTTTTACCAATGCATCTAACGATGCAACGGCAAACTCAGGAGTGCCCATAAATACAATTCGCAAAGCGTGCAGGGCGAGGTTAAAAGTTGCTGGCCCGGTTTCTCTATTCTTCATCTGGTATTCTAACATGCCAGCGAAGGTAAATAAACTGCGATAACTATTCTTTCATTACTACATCAACGTTTGCTACGATTTCATTTTCCTTTTTATTTCATAGTTTTTGTTTTAACCATGCTGTATTAGTTTGCTTTAAAATCATTATTGTCTGTGTAAATTTTATCGAATCTTTTGAAACTCTTTATGGTTGAGGGCTCTAAGCCCCATCTCCTTTGGAGAGGGGGTGGGGGTGAGGTCTTGATCGGCAAAGAGTTAAATAAGTTAGTCGGACAACAATACTTTAAAATATTCATTTTTTATTTCTGGTATCAGAAAGCCGCCCATTCCGCTTTGGTATCTTCATCCCATCCGTATTTACGTGAAACGGCTGATGCTCCTGTTTTGTCGGTTTGGTAGTAAGTCCAGCCAATACGGGTGGCTTTTAGTGTTATAGTTGTAGTCATTTGACTGTTACATCCCATCGTTTCTGAACAAGCTAATACACTGATATTTTCCATTTTGATAGTATATGCGGTGACCAGCCGGAAGGACCCATCCGAAGCTGGAGTGGTAACAGTTACTTGCCCGTTAAGCAATAGTTCGCCATTAGTCAGAGCCCTTTTTAAATCAGCAGAAGCTCCGCTGATGTTCATGGTGAAATCGAGCTGTGAAATATTTTTTCCGCCGGAATTAATGGAAGTTGCCCCAATCAATCTTTCAAAACCTTTTAATACAACTTCACCTTTGATTTGCTGACCTCTTGCATCGGTTAATTTAATGAACACATCCATTTTTTGTGCGAAACTGAAAAGCGGTGATAGCAATAAAATGAAAATGATTGTACGCATGAAAAGTGATTTTAAGTTTGAATAATTAGTAAGTGTTTTAGGTAAGTCATTTCATCATTGCAAATGGCCACTATTTTTTCCCATACACATCATAAATACCACTACCGGGAGATTTTGCGTCAAGCAGGTGCAATAGCCGGGCGCCTTTGATGCATGACCAATGTGCATGATAAGTTTTTGCTCCGCTTTCTATTTTTGAAAAATGTATCTGCCAGTTATTAGGAACAGAAAATTTGCCGGAAGATTTTACTTCGGTGTATTTCGTATTGCCTACCATGCCACTTACCACCAGTAACCTCCAGTTATACGAATTGCCTGCACCAAACAAAAACTCCTGGTTTGATTGATGAATATTCATGCCTGCATAGTTGCCGGTGTAAACATTATAAAGTTGTTGCACACCGGTGAAGTCACTTGTCCAGGTGCCGTTAAAATCGGAGGCAGCTATTGCGAATTTGTTATAGTTGACCATTTTTTCCATAGGCTTCAGCAGATCAGTTTCACTATCCCAGCGGATGATTTCAGGATCAAATTTGTATTGCTGTATAAAACTATTTTTATCAGGACTAATAAATTCAAGCCAGCCGGTTTCTCCCTGCCTGTACAGAACAATAAAAACATCTTTGCCAGTAGCATTATCAGTAGCAGTGCCCATACCCAGATAAGGCCTGTTATACGTACTTATATAAGTGGTCATATAATTTCTCAGATTGCTGTATCGTGGAGCTACTAAAATATTCCATGCTGTATTAGTAAGGGGTTCCGGATCGGCGGGAAATATGGTGCCTTCTTTTGGATAATGAATAAGAACTTTGCTATTATTCTTTACTACTTCCACCCAATCTTCCTGCACAGTACTTGTCCAGCCATCATCAAAATTGGTTGTAGTAAAAGCGAAACCATCTTTTTTTGCAGTTGATATTGGCTGCGTATTTTTTTCAGAAGCAGATGATGGTTTGGTAGTTGTTTGAGTTTGTTTTTTTAGGTTAATTGATTCAATAAATGCAGTCATTTCTTTTTCATACACATCGGTATTGGTAAGTATGATAAGGTTCACCATTTTTTCGAAGACTGTGGAGGTAACCAATACTACTACACCTTTATTGCCATCACTTTCAAATGGGGCATAGCCACTTTGTGTTTCCCATCCGTTCTCTGTGGCGGAAGGCTGCATTTCCGGTGGCGTTGAAACTGTTACCATTTCTTTTACTAAAGAGGCCCATGCCAGATCAAAATTTTCTTTTGAGCTGGCGGTACCCGGCATTGCTTTATACAGTGTTATCAGGCAGTAAGTTCCTTTTGCTGCATCTTCTTTTGAAAACTGTACGGCGCTTTCAGCCGGTTGTTTTTTCCAACCTTTGGGAGCAGTATAGGTAGCAAGGTCAAACGTTTGTGTTTGTGCAAATGTGTTTATTGCGCAAACACAAATCGCACAGAGAAAAATTATTTTTTTCATGTTACTTATTTCTTGACCAAAAGTATTCCGCTTGTCATTGAATTCTATCCTGTAAAACAGGGATTTTACTCTTTAGTGATTTTAATATTGTTGATATAGAATTTATCGTTCTCCGCAGAGTTGCCACTACAATCAAATGAAAGGGCATTAAATAAATGAGCGGCTGGTATTGCTTTTTCGTATTCTGCTATTTTATTTTTATCAATAAACACCTGAAGCATTTCATCCATCTTTTTAATGGTAACCGTAATGCGGTTATTTTTTTTATTGTTGGAAAAACCATTAGCAACATACCATTTAGTGCCATTTGAATAGCCCGGAGGAAAAGGGAATTTTCTTTCAAGTTCTGCCTCTCCATCACGGCCATCAAATCCAGGCCGTAGCTTAAGTTTCAGATAGGATTCTGCATTGCCAGGTGATGTTTCTTTTGATAATTGCATGGTTAAGCCTTTTGCACCCCATGTAAAATTTTGTGATGCTACGAGGTCGTAACTAAAGGTGAAATTTTGAGGTAGCGGTTTTTTCAACAGCGTTGCGTTGATGTAGTGACCTCTTAACTCAACCCAGTTACCATCCAATCCATCAGGCTGTGTAATCACAGCTGTTGTTCCTGCATTAGCCAATTTTGTCTGCCAGCCAATTGGTTTTTTGCCTGGGGTTGTTGTTGAAAAATCTTCAAAGAAAAAAATATTTTTCTCAGCAGTAATTTTCTTACTCGTTTTCGATGCTTCCCTAACTACCACTGCTTCTTTGAAAGATGGAGAACGGAGTGGTTTGTATTGTTGTCCTTTTACTTTTTCCGGTTTGAAGAAAAAATTATAGACATAATCAAAATTAAAATTATGCAGTATTGATTCGTGTAAGTGGTTATTAAAGGACTCGTTCGGCATTCCCATTGTCCACCTGATCACAAGCCATTGCGGCTGGTCTGTTTTGCAAAGTGCCAGTGCGATCTTTTTTACTTTTAATATAGGGAAAGTGGTATGTACGCCTTCCTTTCCATATATATTCTTGTTGGCAAATATGTCATCATGATCTTCTGTTGCATTTACAAAATCATAAAGGTTTATTTGAGTTTTGGAAAGTTGCAATTCGGCAATGTCGTTCCATTTGGCTTTATATTTTTCTTTCAGCCTGGCAAGGTTCTTTTGAGCAACTGCAAATTTTTCTGCTGGTACAGGATCTATTTTTTGCCAAACCGGGAATTGCATTTCCGCTTCTGTAAAAAAATCACCAATAGTTACGTTCTCAAATGGCAGCTCATTGTCTTTGGTCAAAATGACAACGTAGTGGGCATAGTCGTCAATAGTTTTTGGTGGTACATAAAAATGTTTGTAGGCTTTGATATTTTTGTGGGTATTGAAGTCCATTAAATTACTGGCGGCTTTGTCATCAGCATCATATCCTTTTATATTGCCATTGAAATCAGGGAGTACAAAATAGTATTCTTCGGCACTTGAAATAAAAGATACCGGATCGCTGATGTATTGTAGTTGATTGGCCTCAATGCGCCAATATTCTGCAAGATTGTTTTGGGGTGCAAATTTTCCTTGGTCATCTTTTTTTAAAAACATATACATTTTTGAAAAAGCGCCATATAAATGTGGCAGGGCATTCCCATGCATATTTATTGCATTGCCTAACCGGCTATTTGTGCCGCTGAATTTTGGTATGGCATTTTGATAGTAGCCCGCATCTCCTAAACAACCTTTAGGCAGATAAGATTGTTGCATCCATTCTACAAACTGCTGACTGTAGCCTATTTGGGTGGCACTGTATGTTCTGTTGCCAAGCTGTTTTCCTTTTGGCGGCGTAGTATGCTTATAAATTTTCATCCAGCCAATATCAATATCAGCAATACTTTCGAGTTTGAAGCCAATGCGGTCAACGTATATAGGCTGTGTCTGCGCAGTGAAAGAGGCTATTACAAGTGCAAGGAGAATTATTTTTTTCATACCATACCAATTAGATAATTATAATTTATTTTCCCAGCATATTTTTTAGTGTTGCAAAATCAACGGCTTTTTTTATGTTGGCAATATTTTCTTCGAATACAGTATCGCCATGAGCAATTTTGTAAACGACGGAAAAAAATTGCGGAGACGACCTTGCTGTTTTTTTATGATAATAATTAAGGTTTGGTTTTACGGCAATAAAGGAGCCCCGGGTGCCTTCTTCAACAAATCCTTCAAACCTCTCTTCTTCATTCCACATGCAGATGGCCGGTTGTTTAAGTTCTTCTTCAGGTCTTTTTAAATATTCATCAATCGTGCTAATGAACTTGTCAAAATATTTTTTTTCGGAGGGACTGTCCTGTATGTCTTTTTCCAATCTTTTTCTTTGAATCAGTAAATATTCTTTCTGACTGACGTAGTAAAAGGGAAGCGTGTCATTATAAGTGATTAGCCAGCGGTATTCTTTTATCTTGTCTGCCGGGTCACCAATTATTTCTTCTCCCATAAAATAATACCCGTCTTTTTTCTCAGGTTTTTTTGTCAATTTTAAATAACCTCTGAAATCATCAGCGGGAAGATTAGCCGCATAAAGATTGTTCAAAGAAAAAATTTCGTTGGCAGCAATGTTTACTGTTGTAGGTGTAGAAATGTCCGTATAGTATTTCGATCTGTCGGTGCTGTTGTTATCGCAGTGATAACGCAGAATATACATGGCATAATGATAAGGATCGGCGACCCAGTTGCTTGCAGCACCCAGGTTCTTCCCAAACACATTGCTATATGAAATTTCACAACCTGCAGGATGATAATTTGAGGAAATCATTTTGTGCACTCCTGCCAATACTGCTTTTTCCTTCACCAAATCCGGAGCAGCTACGTTTTGAATAAAACCCTTTGTACCTGCTTTCCATGTTCCCGGTTTTTTCTGTAAAATTTCTTTTGAACAATCCTGTGCCGATGACCAGATTGAAAACAAGAGACAAGCAATTATTATTTTGTACTTCATGATGCAGTTAATTTATTTACCATTCGGTTATTTTCATTCCTTTCAGTATACCTGAGCCACCAATCTCTCCATGCCCGCTGATTAGACTGACGCGGCCTTCCACTCCGGCTTCCACAGTAGTGGGAAAAGCATCTTTTCCCGCTATACCAATTCCGGGTGAGTCCGACTTTTCGTCCTCATCAAATATGCTTGTACCTGCCCCAACCTTAGCCTCTCCAATGAGTGTCACATCTTCCAGCCCTGTACGACCAAACTCAAGTTCAACTCCTGCACCCATTTTTGCTTCTACTTTCAAAGGGCCTGCCTTCAGGTCTTTTCCTGCTTCGACGCTTACTTTGAAAGTGCTGCTGATATATGTGTCACCTTCTGCCCTTTCAAAATCATCCTTTCTAACATAGTTTAGAAACATAAAATCAAATTCACTGGTCATGCGGCTGCAGTTGTTCTCAATGGTAATAATTTTTAAATCCAGTTTGCTTTTGTACTTGCAGGCTATATCATCAAATTTTGACAGCTTGAAAGGCTTTGCTTCTACATCTGTCTTGTCCTGGCACCATGAATTTTTATCTTTGAATCTCGGGTTCTGGTTCTGTAGTAAAGAGAGCCAGCTAATCTTTGCTTGCACTTTTGCTAGTTCAAAATTTTCCGGCCACATTGTATATTGATAGTAATACATTTCGTTATTGATCTTGCGTCGCATAAAGGCAAGAAAATCATTGAATGCATCCCGCAAGAGTGTGTTAGATGAACTCAGAAAGGAGTTGTTTGCCTTGTTATAGTCGGCACAAGCCGCTTCGAAAGGGTTGGGCTTGCCTTCTCCGAAATCATCTTCATATTGTTTGCCCAATGCTTCTATCTGGTTGGAAAGTATGTCTTCAAACTTCGCTACCTCAATGTTTGCATTGGCTACTGCCTGTCCCTTTTGCTGGTAAGAAAATGCAATATGCCCGTCTTTGTCAACAACGAGGTAACCGAGTTTTGCCATGGCTTTATGTGCAAAGCGTGGAAGGGGTTCAATCATTATCCCTCTTTGTCCCGCCTGCAGTAACTGTTTTGTTCGGGCATCATTTGCCTGCTTCACTACTTTCTCAAGTGTTTTCTCCTGCATTTCCAATTCATCTTTTTCTTCCTGGCATTTTTTCTTAAATGCATCCCATTCAACTTCCAACACTTCACTTTCTGCAACATTCATAGGATATTCAGGCCATTTAAATTTTTCCAATCCCAGCGGATCCTGAGGCATGGGCCTATCCCAGACAAGGTCTTTTTTATCAAGTTTATAACCCAACTTATTTAAGCGGTTTTCTTTGTCCATGCTGTAGGCTTTTGCAATACTGCGTTTAGTGGCATCAATTGCTCCTTTCCTGTTGCCCTTGCTTTCTTCGATCAATGATTTAGTTAGATTAGCCTGTGGATGATATGCGTAGATACGAATGGCGCTATCTATGTATTTTTCAGCGTTGCCAATTTCTCCAAGGCCAAACCATGCCTGCCCGAGATTATTGAGCAGCGTACTGTTTTTTGGATACCTGGCATTGAGATTATTGAGAATAGGAATAGCCAGGTGCTGTGCCCCCTGCATAGAAAGCATAGCCGAATAGTTGCTGAGATTATCGGTGTTGCCGGCATTTGTAGCACATAATTTTCCTAAAACATATAAGGCAAGCTCCGGCTTTCCCGCCAACCAAAGACCCATTGCCATATTGCCTGCTTCACCCACGTTTTTACTGTTTGACTTTATATAGTCATACGCTTTATTTCCCATTGATATCACTGCAGGTTTAAAAGTTGATGCCAACTTATTTTGTATCGCAGCTATATAGGCTCCCATTTTTGAATCCGTAACTGCTTTGGGAACGGCGGAAATACGTACAGCATCTCGTTTAGGCACAATGCGGTTTTCGTCGTCGTAAGCTTTTTTTAGTTGGGCATCGCTGATGCCGGACATGTTTTTTTGAATGCTTTTAGTATCCGGCATTTTAATGCCCATACTGTCCATCATCTTTTTATCTTCCGGACTCATTTCGTTCATTGCCGCCTGCATTTCCTTCATCATATCCGCCATTTCTTTTTGAGTGGGTGGCTTTTCTTTTGCGGGAGGTTTTTTTCCGGTTTGCGCAAATGTGGCAGCTATAGCAAGCAGCATACTGATTACAAGAAGATATTTTTTCATTGTAGTTAATTTTTATTCAGATCATTTATCTTAAATCGCCGCCGATAATATTGGTAACGTTGGCTACCTGTTCAATGATTCTTTTCAGTAAGGCTGTTGTGGTTGCCGTTTTATATATATCGGCTCTTAAGTACACTGTATTATCATCTGCATTCATTCCTATTTTTACCACATCATAATGGTCGTTCTGCTGCAGCAGGTATTTGTATTTTGTTTCGTTAATCTTTTCCGGCAGGGCTTCAGTAAGGTTCGTATAAATGATATACAGGTCGCTAATCTTTTGCACCACCACCTGATACGATGAAATGTTTTGGCCTCCATAAGGTATGGCAGCAAGGCTGTCATTCACCATTCTGAAAGGCAATCCTGTGCCGGTTAGCAATTTTTGCAAGGCCTGCACATTGTTTTTTACAGGAGCTTTTGGTTTTGATTGTGCAAAAGCAATGGCTGATGAAAGAAAAAAATAAAACATGAATAGAAAATACTTTTTCATTGTTGATTTATTAAGTGAAGGTTTTGAGAGAAGTCTTCTACAGGGCCCTTAAATATTTTATCGCTGAAGGCGAAAACAGCGCAGGTGGTCGATTGGTTCTTTCTAAACGAATGAAGCATAACCACACATTTTTTTTTGTTCTGGTAAAAATTGCCAATAGCTAAGGTGGATACCCATCCATCCCATAGTTGTTCCGTCATTATCCTGGCAGGTTTTTTATTTGCTTTAGTCAATCGTTTTACTACCCGTTCATTCCACTGGCTTATGACATCTTTCATTACATCAGTTTTTGACGGGAGGCTTTTGTATAAGGTAATTGTGCAAAAGCTACCGTCTTTATTCGTCATAGTAAAATGCACTTCTGATGACAATACGCTTTTGGTAAAAAATTCAGGCGGTTGATAGGTGAATACGTCGAAACTATCGGTTTGTGCAAAAACATTTATTGTCGCAAACATGGCAAGCGGTATTAAAAAAAGCTTTTTCACTTTACTATTTTAATATTCTTTTGAGATAACAGCAGTAAGAGGCGAAAAAGATTCATCTGTAAAACATTTCATATACCGGAAATCATTATTCAGAAAACCATATGCATTACTGAATACGATTGTTTTTCTACCAAGTGATGGATGCAGGTTTCCATTTTGGTCCTTGAATTCCAGGGTCAAACTAACGGATTCTATTTTCCATGCATCAAAGATTATATTAGGGTTATATTGTATCCTTAACACCAATCCCGATTTCTGGAATGTTTCCAGTGAGATCGGTTGTGCCTCCAGCCCCAGGCCAAACTCTGTTTCTGAATTTATTCTCATTTCATTGCCCAGGTTTTGCTGAACGTAGGTTCTCCATTCTGCTGGTGCGCTTTTCGCTGCCAATGCTACCCAAACAGCAGATGGAAATTCCTTATTATCACTTCCTGTTCTGATACTTACTCTTGCCGACGATAGGATATATACCGGCGTACTTGTATTGGCGGTACCGGAGGTTTTATTAGTTGTTGCTGGAGGAGGTGGTGGTGGCGGAACTATCTTGGGTTCAGTTGGCACAGGCTCAATAATCTTTGACGGAGCTTGTAGCCTGGTCTTCTCAGTCTTAGTTTTTATTTGCGCTTGTACTGCCATAATTGTAAAGACTATCAATGTCGAAAGGAATAATAATTTTTTCATGGTGATGTGTTTAAAGAGTATAATTGATAATGTAAAGATGACCATCCAAACAATGATTGTCTATCCTGCAAAAACAGGATTATTTGGTTTCACAAACCGTCCACCGGATATTGCTGGCCTCTGCATTGCCCCAACTTCCGCTGATAACTGCATTAAAGACCGTTGATCCCGCTGAAATTTTACCGGAGCTGATCTGGCTTTTTTCTATGGTGTAACTACTGTGAACGGTTTTTTGAAGTTGTTTGGAATTGGCGAAAATGATGGGTGAAAAAACCATCATATATTCCCTGGAAGAATATTCACTAACCGATGCACTCGCCATACTTGCACCAAGCACTGCAAATGCTGTGGCTTGCAGTTTTACATCATAATCAACTGTGACCGCCAGCCGGCGATTATCCAGCGGTATTGCACCGGGAATAGCGATATTGTTTTTTAATGCGCTGCTGATTTCGCTAAAGGATGCAACTGCCCCCCAGGCGGTTGCTTTTACAAAACAATTTCCATAGCTGCCGCCACCACCGCTGATTAAATAAGAGCTGCCTTTTACTTCGCCGGATGCTTTGGCACATACATCATTAATGCAAATATCCGCACGGGGGTCGGGTGCAGGAGGCGGCGGATTGGAACCTGGATTTGTACTGGTAATTATAGTAAATCCCAGGTAAGGATCAAAATGTATAAGCTCCGCCGTAGCTGGTGAAAATATAGACCTGATCTTGATTTGATAGTCTTTTTCATCTACATTAGCCTTCTCCCATATCTTGTCAAAAAAAAACTGGTATCCTGTCAGTATTTTTTGAGTAAGGCCAGCTTTCTCTTCGGTATTTTTTACTTTTCTCAACAGGTCAACATCTTTCCTGTACTGCTCGTAAGTGCCTGTTTGGTCTTCAGCCAAAAGCTTGTCAATCGTTTCTTTAACCGGTTTTACTACTTCGTTTAGCTGATTGAGCTGCTCTTTTGTTACCCGGTTGAGATCGGTTTTTTCCTGTGCTGATACTTGTAAAACGTAACCTGCCAGGAATAGAAAAGCAAAAATTAGCTGTTTCATGTAAACGGTTTTGAAGGGTTTAAAATCTGCACAAACAAACGACGACTATCAAAAACTATCAATCCCTGAAAAACAGGATATTTTATAAAAACGGAAAAATCATGGAAAAAGGGGAGGATGATAAACAGGTAATCGGTGTTTATTTGTACTATATTGAAGGAATTTTATTTCTTGATGAACAAGCATTTCATAATATTCGTTGCTGCTACAGCTGCAGCATTTATATGCACCGCACAAACCGCTGCAACAAGAGACAGCCTGCTTAATATTTTGAAAACAGCAAAGGAAGACACCAATAAGGTTTATCTGCTGCTTTCAATAGCAGACGAATTTGAAGGAACTGAGCCGGAGAAGGCAAAGATGTATATAACCGGTGCAACTAACCTGAGCAATCAACTTAACTATCCGGCCGGATTAATGAAGGCATACAGGCATTTCGCATATGTCTATTCCTATCAGTCAAAATTCGATTCAGCAATCTATTTTAATAAAATAGTTTTAAATATTGCCCGGCAGCAAAAAGATTCATTCAATATCGGCGCTGCATATTTTAATATCGGTACATCATATCGCTATCTTTTTGAATTGGACAGTGCCTTGCAATATATACTCGAAGGCACAAGATTGCTTGATGGCAAAGGATATTACAACATTGAAAGCACTCTAAATGACGGGTTGCAGGCGCTATACATGACCCTGATGCAGTATGATAAAGCGATCATGTATGGAGAAAAGGCGGTGGCTATCGGACGAAGGCTTGAGAACAAGCAACCGCTTGTTAACGCACTGAACAATCTCGGTTTAAGCTATGTAGAAGTAAACAGGGAAGATGATGCAGTAAAAGTTTATCGTGAAGGATTGGGCGTTGCCGAAAATATCGGGTATAAAGCCGTTGAAGCAATGCTACTGAATAATCTTTCAGATATTGCTATTCGTAGTGGCCAATATGAACCTGTTTTAGGCTATGCACAACGAAGCCTTGCCATCGCAGCTGAAATGGGCGATGGCGGAACAGCCATGAATGCAAAAGTTATACTGGCCTGCTATCATTTTTATAAAAAAGATTTTAATAAAGCTGAAGAGCTTGCAAAAGAAGTATTGGAATTTTCTGAGAAACAAAGTCTTGATGATGGTAAGATTGCTGCATTAGGTGTGTTGGCAAAAACCGCTTTTGCAACAGGGCAATACAGCAAGGGTTTCGGCTATGAAACACAGCAGGCAAAAATTCAAAGCGCTGTGTTCAATGAATCAGTGAAACAGCGGGAGGCAGGAATAAGAGTAAGATTTGAAACTGAAAAAAAAGACAACCAGATAAAAATTCAAAAAGCAGAATTACAAAGTAAGAATACCCTAAACTATATTTTGATAGGAAGCGCAGTTACCTTACTTGTGATTTCATTATTAAGCTATCGCAACTACCTGCAAAAACAAAAACTTCATCAGCAACGCATCAATGAACTGGAAACTGAAAAGCAATTAACTGCAACCGAAGCTGTACTCAAGGGAGAAGAACAGGAACGAACCCGCCTGGCAAAAGACCTTCATGATGGATTGGGGGGTATGTTGTCGGGCATTAAATACTCATTTCAGACTATGAAAGGAAACCTTGTCATGACGCCTGACAATCACCAGGCTTTTGAACGCAGCATGGATATGCTGGACAGTTCCATTAAAGAAATGCGGCGGGTGGCACATAATATGATGCCGGAAGCTCTGGTTAAATTTGGATTGGATACAGCATTAAAAGATTTTTGTAACGATATCAATCAATCCGGCGCATTGCAGGTAACTTACCAGTCAATTGGGCTAGAAAACACAGCAATCGAACAAACTACGGCCATTGCCATTTATAGAATAGTGCAGGAGCTGATCAATAATACCATGAAACATGCATCTGCTAAAATGGCTATCGTACAGGTGACTAAAACCGATGAAAACATTTCTATAACCGTTGAAGATGACGGAAAAGGATTTGATCCGGTAATATTAAAAGGTGTAAGAGGAATTGGATGGAGCAATATTCAAAGCCGTATCGAATACCTGAAAGGGAAATTAGATGTGCAATCAGAACCCGGTAAAGGAACCTCTGTATTAATTGAATTAAAAGCATAATGGCTACCAGTGTATTTATAGTTGATGATCACTATATGGTGATTGAAGGGATACGTTCATTGTTACAGAATGAAAAAAATATTGAATGGGTGGGTCATGCCATGAATGCCGCTTCCTGCCTGGCTTTTTTAAAGAAGCAACAACCGGATGTAATACTCATGGATATCAACCTGCCGGATAAAAATGGTATTGATCTGTGTAAAGAAGTAAAAGAAAAATATCCTTCAGTTTTTATCATCGGGCTTAGCACTTTTAATCAGCAAAGTTTTATTCAGAAGATGATGGACAATGGCGCTTCGGGTTATGTTCTAAAAAATGCTACACAGGAAGAAATAACAGAGGCCATTGGTACTGTTATAAAAGGTAAAACTTATTTAAGTGAAGAAGCTTCCCATACTTTGCGAAAAGATGAATCGGCTAATATTGTTTTAACCCGTCGTGAAAAAGAAGTATTGGAGTTGATCGCCGATGGAATGACGAATATAGAGATCGCCCAAAAATTATTTATCAGCGTAACTACTGTAGATACACACCGGAAGAATCTATTGGCAAAACTGGAAGCAAAAAATACCGCTTCCCTGGTCAGGATCGCTACACAAATGCAACTGATCTGACCGATAAGAAGAGTTGCCAACTTATAAAAAAGCTGCAACTCTTTGTGATCATTCAAAATCTTCGTATAGCAAATATTTTTTCCTGATTTTTTTAAACTCACTCAATTTTGATTCCCAGCTTTTCCTTATCTCTGCCTCGCTTTGTCCATTCTTTATCTGTTGCCACAGTTCATTGTTACCGGCCAGTTTGTTGAAAAATGATTCTTCCATCTTGCCGGATTTTGGAAGAATGAAGAATTTATCTTTCTCAGGAAATAGGCTGTAAGCTTCCATCAGCCATTTCAGTTGCACTTTGTTGTCCACTTTATGTAAAACTTCTTCTGGTGTACCAGATAAGTCCCAGCCATAACAAACCTGTCCATAGAGCTTCGAACTTTTAGCTCCCTCGTTAGGATTGGGTGTAAATGAATACAAATTTTTCGGTAGCGATGGATGACCAAAAACCTGGAATTGCTTATTAGTTCCCCTGCCTTCACTCAACACCGTGCCTTCAAAAAAACAGGTAGAAGGGTAGAGATAAACAGATTGGATATTTGGCAGATTGGGAGATGGTTTTACAGGCAATACATATTTGCTTTTGTGATTATAGTTGGCGTTTTTTATAATTTGAAAATGAAACGGCGTATCTACTGAATTTTGGGCATAGTTTTTATAATAATCATAGCGGCTATTGGCTTTTTCACTCAACCATTTTTCTCCGGCAATCATCATGGCATATTCTGCAATAGTCATTCCATATACCACGGGCACGGGCTGCATGCCGACAAATGATTTATATTTTTTATCCAGTACCGGGCCGTCAACATAATGCCCATTGGGATTGGGTCTGTCAAGGATCATTAAGGGCTTACCCATTTCAAAAGCTGCTTCCATGAACTCTTCGAGTGAAGAGATATAAGTGTAAAAGCGAACACCTACATCCTGTATATCAAAGATCAGTATATCCACATCTTTTACATCTTCAGCAGAGGGCCTTCTTTTTGATCCGTATAAGGATACAACAGGGATGCCTGTTTTTGGGTCAACATTGTTACCAATTTTTTCACCCGCATCGGCCGTGCCCCTAAATCCATGTTCCGGGCCAAAAATTACTTTGATGTCAATACCCAGTTTCTTTAACGTATCTACGAGATGTGTGTTGCCAACGATAGATGTTTGATTGGCGAAGATGCCAACCTTTCTTCCTTTTATTAGCGGCAGGTATACGTTGATACGTTCAGCTCCCGGAATGATACGTTGAGCATCGGTTGATCGGGTTTGCTTATTATCCGATCCGGCTTGTCCAGTTTTTTGGGCGTAGCAGCATGAGATAACTAATGCCAACAACAGGACAGGAATAGCGTTTTTCATACACCAGGTTTGATTCGTTAAAATAGGTGTCAATATACTCAAGATTGCCTATACAGACTGCCTGAAATATTTAAACGGTTGCATCTGGCAAAATGGCTATCTTGTGCCTTTTCCGGCTAGTGACCGGGATAAAATTTTTTAATCAAAAAGCAAACAATGCAAAAAGTAAAAAG
Organism: Terrimonas alba; assembly: GCF_042434975.1. Classification (NCBI taxonomy): domain Bacteria; kingdom Pseudomonadati; phylum Bacteroidota; class Chitinophagia; order Chitinophagales; family Chitinophagaceae; genus Terrimonas; species Terrimonas alba. The sequence goes on along the minus strand of NZ_JBHMQM010000006.1, from coordinate 205,359 downwards.
TGGTGATAAAGTAAAAGTGCACTATCACGGCCGGTTGACAAGTGGTGAAACTTTTGATAAATCGGAAGGTCGTGCGCCTTTGGAGTTTGAAGTAGGAAGTGGTATGGTGATAAAGGGGTTTGACGATGGTGTAACTGGTATGGCCGTTGGCGAAAAAAAGACGATCAATATATCTTTTTTGGAAGCCTATGGACCAAAGGATCCTGGTATGATTATAGAAATGCCGAAAGAACGCTTCCCAAAAGATATGGAGATAGAAGAGGGAATGGCACTGGCTATGAGCGATGGCCAGGGCAATCAACATCAGGTGATAGTGACAGAGATAAAAGAAGATGTGGTGATGCTGGATGCAAATCATCCCCTCGCAGGACAAGACCTGATCTTCGATCTTGAATTAGTAGAGATCGTTGGTGGCAGTCCGCTGATCATTATGCCGTAATTTAATTGGCAATTTGCAATAAGCAATTTAATAGTTCATAGTATTTACTATGGACTATTCTGTTTTTAAAGCTATTTGTTTGCCTGTTATCTATTGCCAATTGACTATTGCCCTTTTTTCATGTAATTTCGATGCCCCTAAAGAAAGAGTATGTTTGAAAGCTACCAATTTACCGCTGCAGAAAGATTTTTGAGATATGTGCAGGTGGATACACAAAGTGATCCGCAATCCAGTTCTTTTCCAAGCACAGAAAAGCAAAGGAATTTAAGCAAAATCTTAGTGGACGAATTGAAGCAAATGGGCATCGCGGATGCTCATTTGGACGAGTGGGGTTATGTCTACGCAACCATTCCTTCCAATACGGATAAGAAAGTTCCTGTTATTTGTTTTTGCGCCCATGTTGATACGGCGCCGGATTGCAGTGGCACAAATGTCAGGCCCCTTGTACATAAAAATTATAGAGGGGAGGACATTGTACTACCCGATGATCAATCACAAGTGCTTCGTTTGTCCGAGTATCCTTACCTGCAAACACAGATCGGCAATGATATCATCACTGCATCGGGAACCACGTTATTAGGAAGCGATGATAAGGCTGGTGTGGCAGAGATCATGGACATGGCCAATTATCTCATGAAGAACAACGATGTCAGGCACGGTGAAATAAAAATTTTATTTACACCTGATGAGGAAGTTGGCAAGGGCGTTAAACATGTCGATTTAAAAAAGCTGGGAGCTGACTTTGGTTATACACTGGATGGCGGTGAAGCCGGTAGCCTTGAAGATGAAACTTTTAGTGCAGATGGCGTGCAGGTGATCATTCATGGAGTAATTGCCCATCCCGGTTATGCCAAAGATAAAATGGTCAATGCTATGAAGATTGCTGGTAGAATTTTGGATGCGTTACCCAAGGACCGGCTTTCACCCGAGAGCACAGAAGGGGAAAGGGGATTTATTCATCCCGTGCGGGTAGAAGGAATTGCGGAAAAATGTACCATCGAATTTATCATCCGTGATTTTGAAACACGTGGCTTAAAAAAGAAGGAAGATTTTCTGCGCACCCTTGTCGAGGAAGCTGTAAGAGTTCATCACAAGGCAAGTTTTGAATATATCGTAACAGAACAGTACCGCAACATGAAAGAAGTGCTGGATGTAAACACCCATGTGGTTGACTACGCCAGGGAAGCAATTGAGAGAGCAGGGCTGAAAGTGAAAATGGAAAGTATCCGCGGCGGCACGGATGGAAGCCGCCTGTCGTTTATGGGATTGCCCTGCCCTAATCTATTCGCAGGTGAGCAGGCTATTCATTCAAAGTTGGAGTTCATTAGTGTACAGGATATGAACAAGGCGGTGGAAACGATAATACACCTGGTGCAGATTTGGGAAGAAAAAAGTTAAACTTAAATCAGTTAAATCTGCGCATGTGAAAATTGAAGAACTTTGCATTACGGGTCGCATTAGCCATGGCAAGTATTGATGATGCCATCCTGTGATACAAACGATACAATGAAACTTGATTTTGTTTCTTTACTGTCCCGGTATTGCTTCTTTTTTACACTAGCTATTTTTTTTCCCTTTTTTTCCTTTTCACAAAATCTTTTATTGAACGGGAGCTTTGAAGAAGAAAATATTTGCTCCGAGTATCATGTAAACTGTGCGCCTGAAGCATGGCTGATCAATGACGACGTTTTTAATAATTATTTCAAGGATGCAGACCGCGCCTATGAAGGTTCTCATTGCATGTCTATCGAAGCGGGTAATGCAAAGAAACCTTATAAACGTACATTTATCCGAAGTCAGATGCTATGTGGGTTAAGAAAAGGCAATAAATACAGGCTGGAATTTTATATCAAATCGCCTCACGCCATTCTTGACAGTATTGGCGTTTATTTTACTTCTTCTGATTTTTTACTGGACAGAAGGCCGCTGCAACAGGTCAGGCCTTCATTTTATCTTGTTGAAGCTGTCAAAAGTTTTAAAACTGATAGCAGTTGGCAGCGTGTTCTTTATGATTATACTGCCAATGGAGATGAAGCGTTCATTACAATTGGCAATTTTTCCAGGCGGGATATTACCGGTCAAACAGGTATTCCTATGGAAAATCGATTTTTTGCCTTTGTCGATCTTGTTTCGCTACTGCCATTAAACCAAAATGAAAAATTATGCGACGACTGGCTTTCTTCCATGGAAGCTATTTATGACCAGGATGAGCGGCATGATTTTTTGCGAAGAAAAATACGGAGCGGGAAAGCAAGGAGTCCTATGCCTGTTGTGCTTGAACCCAATAAAATTCTAACAGTTGATACACTGATCCTCCAGGAGGTTTTGTTTGCAACAGGTAAAGCTGAACTGGAAAGAGAAAGCTATGAACTGCTGGATAGTTTTTGCTTAAACGCTGTGGGGAAAAAAGTGGACTCAGTAGTGGTGGAGGGTCATACTGATAACAGGGGCACAGAGGAATTAAATAACCGGCTTTCTTCCGCACGGGTTCAGACAGTACTCAATTATTTTGCTTCACGAACTTTTGTAAAGCCCAACCGGGTTTTTGCCCGTGCATGGGGAGAATCAAGGCCGGTAGCTGACAATAATACTCCAGCCGGGCGTCAACGCAACAGAAGGGTTGAGATATTTCTCTATCTGCGGGAATAACTTTTAATACTTCTCTTTTACGCTATCTTTACGAATATTAAAAATTTTAATAAATGGATATCGCAAATTTTCTTGCCACTTATTGGTGGGTCATTCTTTTGGTAATTATTTTTTTCAGTGGATTGTATACGGTAAACCAGGGTATGATTGCCGTGGTTACGATGTTTGGAAAATACAGGAGGATCGCCGGACCGGGACTTCGGTTTAAGATTCCCATCATAGAACAGATCTATAAGAAACTATCCATTCAAAATCGTTCGGTGGAATTGGAATTCCAGGCAGTCACGCAGGACCAGGCGAATGTGTATTTTAAAGTGATGATGTTATTTGCGGTTCAAAATGCTAATGAAGAAACGATAAAAAAAGTAGCCTTTAAATTTATCAGTGATAGAGACCTGATGCAGGCATTGATCAGGACGATTGAAGGAAATATCCGTTCGTTTGTGGCTACCAAAAAGCAAGCGGAAGTATTGGGACTTCGTCGCGAAATTGTCGAATATGTAAAAGTGGAGATCGATCACACGTTGGAGGACTGGGGTTATCATTTGCTGGATCTGCAGATTAATGATATTACATTTGATAAAGTAATCCTTGACTCTATGAGTAAGGTAGTTGCTTCAAACAATTTAAAGGCTGCTGCAGAAAACGAAGGCCAGGCTTTATTAATCACAAAAACAAAAGCGGCTGAAGCCGAAGGAAATTCTATAAAAATTTCCGCCGAGGCAGAAAGAACCGCTGCTCAATTGCGGGGACAGGGTGTAGCATTGTTCCGCCAGGAAGTAGCAAAAGGTATGTCGGAAGCAGCCGAACAAATGAAGCAGGCCAATCTTGACACCAATGTTATTCTTTTTAGTATGTGGACCGAGGCAATCAAGAATTTTGCAGAATATGGAAAAGGAAATGTGATATTTCTTGATGGAAGTGCAGAAGGAATGGAAGCCACCATGAAGCAAATACAGGCATTGATGGTCAAGCAGGCAGGTGCAGCCAGCTAAGGTTTAAAAGTTTAAGAGGTTTAAAAGGTTTAAGAGGTTGGATCAACTTCTTAAACCTTTTAAACTTTTGGAACCTCTGAAGCTTTTCTCTTGTTAAAGAACTCCAAAACTTTAGGCTTGCGTACAACGTGGCATCTTTTTTTTCGTTCATTCGTGTTGAATGACAGAAAGCAATGACGTTATTCAGGGTTGTTGATAATATTTGAAATTGTATTTATTCATCGTTAGTTACTTTTACCCACTTAAAAGAGAATATCTATGTTTGACCTTTTACAGATCGGCGATACCCTAACCCAGGCTGTTCAGCAAACTGCTACAACTGCGGCAGGAAAAACAATCAGTTTTTTTGACCTGATTTATATGGGTGGCTGGATCATGATTCCGCTGGGGGTGATGCTGTTATTGACCGTGTATGTTTTTGCTGAACGATATATTGCCATCCGCAATGCTTCAAAAATCGACAGTAATTTCATGAATATTATCCGTGATCATATTGTTAGCGGGAATATGACAGCGGCAAGAAGTTTTGCAAAAAATACCAACAACGCTGTTGCACGTATTATTGAAAAAGGCATTCAACGGATTGGTAAACCAATTGACGCCATTGAAAGCAGCATGGATAATGTGGGCCAATTGGAAATGTATAAGCTGGAGAAAAATATGGGCATGTTAACCGTGGTGTCGAGAGCGGCTCCCATTTTTGGTTTCGTAGGTACGCTGATGGGATTGATGCAGTTGTTTTCGCAGATCAACCAGGCGGGTGGCGACATCAATTTGGCTGTTATTTCACAGGGTATCTATACAAAATTGATCACTTCTATCACAGGTTTGGTGATTGGGTTGATTGCCTTCCTTTGTTATAATTACCTGCATGCGCAGATCAGCAGAACAGCTAATAAGATGGAAGCTTCGGCTGCAGACTTTTTGGATGTGTTACAGGAACCTACCAAGTAATTAAACACGCAAAAATGAATCTTAGAAAGAGCTTAACGCAGGAATCGGAGGTGTTTACAGACTCGCTGAATGACATCATCTTTATATTATTGATGTTCTTTTTGATCATTTCTACGATGGCAAATCCGAACGTCGTGAAAGTGAATAATCCACGCGGAACAAAGGATACAAAAGCCAAACAGAATATCGTCGTTTCAATTGACAAGGATCAAAAATTTTATATCGGGCATAAAGAAGTACCCCCGGCATTGCTTGACAGCTTTATCAAGAGAGAAGTGGACCGGGTGAGATTGCAGGTGGATACGCCTTCTGTTGTTATCAATGCAGATACTATCTCTTATTACGGTGAAGTGTTCCGCCTGATGCAATCAGCTAAAAAAGCTGGGGCCAAGGTGGTAGCGAATGTGAGATAAAAGCTTTACGTATTCTTACGGGGGAAAGTCCTAGCCGGTTTTATAGATCAATTTAGTATTTTGCCTTTCCAAACTCCGAATGTGTGAAAAGCAAAATCCTGTATACCTGCCTGATCTTACTTATACTTGCCACAATTTCCTGTAAAAAAGAATCAACAAGTCCCGCTATAGTCGGCAAATGGAAAAATACTGCCGTTTACAGCGACCCGGCTGCCGGAGGTTTTGGCTGGGAAACGGTGACCCGCTTCAACGAGATTGTTACATTCAACCCCAATGCTGAATTTAGTTTTTACACCGATGTTCCCGGTGGTGCCGGAACCTATTCATTTGATAATTCATCAGGAGAGCTGTTATTGCAGTTTGAGGCAGACAGTTATGGAAATAGCAGCCGCAATGAACTTCGAAGGGTTGAAACAGTCAACAGTGATAAACTGGTCATTTCAACTACATCTAATGGCGTCCTATTCAAAACAGAATACGTTCGCATCAATTAACTAACAGAACACCTGATTATTCTTTCTTTGCCCTGCATGTCTTTCTTAATTGTGGATGTGTAACCGTTGCTTTCAAACATGTCCTTCGTTGCCTTTCCAAGATTCTCATGAATTTCGGCATAGATAAAACCTTCTTTGTTTAAATGCGTTTTTCCAAAATCAGCCAGGGCCTTGTAAAAGACCAGGGCGTCATTGTCGGGAACAAAAAGTGCGGTGCCCGGCTCGAAGTCGAGCACATTGCGATGCATAGTTAGTCTGTCTTTGACAGGGATATAAGGCGGATTGCTGACGATGATATCAAATTTGGGAAGTGTGTTCCTTTCTTTTTCATTCAAAAAGTCGAGCAGGAGAAAGTTAACATCGATGCCGAGCGTTGAAGCGTTTTTTTTAGCCACTTCCAGGGCTCCTTCACTGATATCGCAGCTCCAAACCTGCGATTTCGGCAATCTTTTTTTTAATGCGATAGGGATGCAACCGCTGCCACTTCCTATATCGAGAATGGACAGGGAGTTGACCGGAAATTTGCAGTCCGAAATAATCCATTCCACCAACTCTTCGGTTTCGGGTCTTGGGATCAGTACATTTTTATCAACATACAATTTCAAACCGCAGAACCAGGATTCATTCAGCACATACTGGACCGGTTCATATTGTAAAAGCCGTTCGGTCCATTGCTTCAGTTGCAGTTCCTGGTCAGCATTGAGCAGTTTGTCTTTTTGAAAAATGCGGTCGTTTCTTTTGATTCCGGTCAATGATTCAATTATCCATTCGCTGATAGTTTCAGCCTCTCCATTTTCATAGATGGATTGGAGTTTTGCCCTTAGATCACGATTTGCTTCCTGAATAGTCATAACTTGACCCGTTCTACGGGAGTGGCAAACTTACAATTAAGCGGTGAATGAGCAGTGATAAGCAGGACGGGGAAACGGCTATATTTGCAGGCTAATTTAGACGTATTGACAGCCCACGAAATATATATGACCCGATGCCTGCAACTGGCGAAACTGGGAGCCGGCTATGTGGCCCCCAACCCAATGGTGGGGGCGGTGCTGATATATGAAGATAAGGTCATTGGTGAAGGTTGGCACCAGCGATATGGTGAAGCTCATGCGGAAGTGAATTGTATTCACCAGGCTATTGAATATGGTTATGAAGATCTTGTTCCGAAATCAACATTATACGTTTCGTTGGAGCCCTGCGCTCATTTTGGCAAGACGCCGCCTTGCGCTGACCTTATTATAAAACATCGCATTCCGAAAGTAATAATAGGCTGCCGGGATCCCTTTAAAGAAGTGAATGGAAAGGGGATAGAAAAGCTAATTGCAGCAGGCATTCAGGTTGAAACGGGAATCCTGGAAAAACAGTCAAAGGAGCTTAACAAGCGATTTTTTACTTTTCACCAGCAACAGCGACCTTACATTATATTAAAATGGGCCCAGACGGCTGCTGGCAAAATTTCTTCCGGCACTGATAAAAGGTTGCTCATAAGCAATGATTACAGTAACCGGCTTGTTCACAAATGGCGAAGCGAGGAGGCCGCTATTATGGTCGGCACCAATACGGCTTTGCTGGATAATCCTTCTTTGACCAACCGGCTTTTTACTGGCCCATCACCTTTGAGACTTGTACTGGATATCAACCTGCGATTGCCTTCTTCTCTTAATATATTTAAAGGCAACCCACGAACGATAATCTTTAATTCAATCAAACAAGAGGAAACCGGCAGTGTTCTCTATTGCCGGTTAAACGGAGAAGGGAGTGTAGTCAGTCAAATGATGCAGGCATTGTACCAAATGAAAATCCAAAGTGTTTTAGTGGAAGGCGGTGCAAGCTTATTACAATGCTTTATCAGGGAGAAGTTGTTTGATGAAGCCCGGATTATTCAAAGCACAACGCAGGCTGTTGAACATGATGACAAAGGGTTGCAGGCTCCCTGTTTATCAAATGCTACACTGAAAAAAACCTTGAGCCTGCAGGAGGACACCATCAACATATTTAAACGAATACAAATTGATTCCTGATTATTACAACACGATTGAACAACCTTCAACAGCTGAATTTAAGGACCGGGGTAGTAAGTTTATTGGCTTTGCGTTCCCGGTTGCTGATATAAATGACTTCAAGGAAAAATTAGCTCTTGTTAAAAAAGAGCATCCCAAAGCTACTCATCACTGTTTCGCTTATCGGATAGGGCTGGATGGTACTACGTATCGTGTCAGCGATGATGGAGAACCTTCAGGCTCTGCCGGCAGGCCCATACTCGGCCAGATAGACAGTAAACAAATGACCAATGTTTTGATCATTGTCGCCCGGTATTTCGGCGGTACATTACTGGGTGTGCCCGGATTGATCAACGCCTATAAGAGTGCAGCGGCGCTGGCTTTGCAGGTAACACCATTGGTGCAAAAACCTGTGTTGATTCAATACCGCCTGCAATTTGACTATACACAGATGAATGAGGTGATGATGATCGCTAAGCAATTTGATTGCCAGCTTACCAACCAGGAGATGAATTTATTTTGCTCTTTACAAATCGGTATCCCCAAAAACAGGCTGGACGAGGTGTTGTATAAACTCAACAATCTTCGAAATGTTGAAGTAGAAAAATTAAACTAACCGCTGAGTTTTTTAACGGTTTCCTCTTACCGTTAACCCACAAAAGATGTTGTGTAAAAAAAGCTGTTTAATAAATGCCGGAAAGTGTGTAACTTAAAAGCATCAAAAGCTCTTTTTATGAACCAACACATTATCTCACGCATAGCCGTTTGGCTATTGGCCATTGTAATGATCGTTTTTGGTATACAGCATTTTAAATACCCGAAGGAGATGATGAGTTTTGTGCCCACCTATCTGCCAGGTGGTGTTATTTGGGTTTATTTTGTTGGTGCTGCATTTATCCTCGCAGCTATTTCTTTTATCATCAACCGTTATGTATCCCTTGCGGGTTACCTGTTGGCGGCTATGCTTATCCTGTTTGTGATATTGATACACTGGCCCAATTATTCACAGGCCGGGGACCTGGTAGAAAAGCGGATGAACTTCACCAATTTGCTGAAGGATACAGCTATTGCAGGCTTTGCGTTGTATATCGCCAGCAATACCAATCATCAGCGGTTGAATGTTTTCGATGATGAGAAGAAGTAATTAATCAACACCTGCTTTTTGAGATGATGCTTATTGCGAAATGATAATTTCGGAACAGGATTGCTTACCGCAAATTGGAAAGCATAATTGTTTTTCCTGATTTGGCTGACTCCCTTGCTGCTTCTAATATCCGCACTACCATTACATTGTTTTCTGGTGAGTACAAACCATATGCCGGCATTTGAATTTTATTTCTCACTACATCTGCGAAATAAGAGATCGGGTCATCATATACGCCCATTTCTTTTGCGGTTAACTGTAAGGTTTTTTCCGGCTCAGCTTCCTTATTTTTTAAACGCAGTATGGAGTTGTTGACGGCGATAGCATATCCTGTTTCGCCATACACCTCCATGTCTTTTCGGCTAAACGGCCAGTTCCAGGAGGCCTGGATAATGCATTGCGCCGATGGATAAGTGACAATGATGGTTGCCTCATCATCTACTTTTGGATAAATATCCGGTTTAAATTGTTGGGTAATGGCCGTGACAAAAACCGGTTTTTCGCCACGCATCAAATAAGTCATCAGGTTGGCGCCATAGCAACCGAAATCGATCAAAGCGCCGCCGCCATTTTGTATGGGGTCGGTTAGCCAATCCAAAAATTCTTTATTTACGCCAATTTCCTTCGGCCCTTTATGACCATCGTGAATCACTACTTTTCTTATTGCGCCCATGTAATTACTGTCGTTGGCTAACTGGTATACTTTCTCGGTGGTAGGATACCATGACGTTTCATAATTTGTGAGCAACAAAATGTTATGCTTTTTCGCAAGCTGCTCCATCTTTAAGGCATGTGCAAGGTTGGTAGCCATCGGTTTCTCCACCATCACATGTATGCCTTTGGGCGCACAGGCTTCTACAACCGCCATATGTTCATAGATAGAACCGAATGCTACTACTGCTTCAGGTTTTGTTGCTGCCAGCATTTTTTCCATGTCTGTATAGAACAGGGCCGGGTTTATGTTAAATGATTTGGCGTATCGCTTCGCGAGGTCAGTGTTTGGCTCATAGATACCCACCAACATAATATCTGACTTAGGTTTTCGGCCTAATATAAAACCAGCATGTCCATGTGTGATACCGGCGACTGCCATACGAACCGGGGTGGTGTTCGTTGTACTTTGTGCTTCCAATGACTGGCTAATTGTAATTGCCAGGCTGGTAATGATTAAAGGTAATTGCTTAGCAAAGGACATGTTTAAATGCTTTTTTAAACGTACAGAATGAGTAATGAGTACTTGAAAATAATTTTTATTCTCACTAAATGGGCCTCGTACTTTTTTAAAAATTAAACTGTTTACTGATTTATCTACGACATAATAACAAATGACAAGATCCAAATCAACAAAATGGCCATTAGTCCCATGATGATAGTGGCAACGGAATATACTTTCAGCATCGCTTTCATATCGATGCCGCCGAATTTGGCAATGACCCAGAAATAAGAATCATTAGGATGTGACACAATCATTGATCCGGCGCCCATGGCCAATGCGCAAAGAAGTTTTCCATTTTCTGAATTAAGACCCAACACCGGCAATAAGGGCAATACAATAGAAGCTGCAGTAATAATAGCTACGGTTGACGAACCCTGTGCTGTTTTTAATATAAATGCCAGCAGGAACGGAAAGAATATGCCAATACTGCTTAACCATGGCATCGAAGCGAAATGATTCCCCATATTGGTGGAAGCTAATATGGCTCCAAATGCGCCGCCGGCGCCGGTAATCAATAAGATCGTGCCGGCTTTTTCCAGGGCTTCATGCATTAACTTACTGATACTCCCTTTCTGCCAACCTTTTTGTGCTGTTAATGCCAATAGTACGGCTATCAACAATGCAATAACAGGATCACCTAATGCAAGAAGATTTTTCATCCATGGCTGGAATGCATGAGGAGTTGTAATAAAAAAAGACCTTGCTGCGATCAGTACAATAGGCACAATCACTGGCAGGAAAGATTGGAGAACGGGCGGGTATACTTTGTTTTCAACAATAATTTCTTCATCGTCCAATGCCGAATGCGCAATTTTTTTTCCTGTATATGCCGCCCACCAGTGACCAACCAGCATTACCGGAAAAGCAATAATGATTCCGAATAAAATTATTTTACCAATATCGGCACCGATAGCACCTGCCGCTGCCGCGGCTCCCGGATGCGGCGGCAACAGGCAATGCACCACGTATAAACCAGAGGCCAGTGATACACTCATGGTAACGGCCGGGATTCCTGTTCTTTTGATCATCGACTTATTTAAACCGCTAAGTACAATGAACCCGGAATCACAAAATACCGGTAAGCCAACAACGAAGCCGGTAATACCAAGTGCTAACGAAGCATTTTTTTCACCAGCCTTTTTTAGAATGTATTCCGCCATCACTTTGGTACTGCCTGTATGCTCCAGTAACAGGCCCAGCAAAGTTCCTAATACAATCAGGAAGCCGAGTGACTGCATGGTATTTCCAAAACCTGTTTTAGAAATAGCGATCAATTCAGGCAGGGATAGTTGAATGCCTAACCCGGTAATAAGACAGGCTATCAACATGGCAAAAAATGCGGGCAGCTTTGACCGTGTAGTTAAAAAAATGATCACCATTATGCCGGCAAGCATAGAAAGGATCACCTGCAATAAAGACACATTCATCTAAACAAGATAAGGAAATATATGTTTGCAGGCGGAAAGCAACTTAGCTGGTATTGTTACAGCCACTGATTATTTAAAAATGGTCAAAATACAAATGAGGGCAGAGCGGTGAGTCTATCACGGGTGAACCCGTATTTATGGCTGATAAGGACCTTTTGTTTCACCCCAGCCCCAGGTTGGCATGGGTTCGTTCTCGTTGATTGGATTGGCTGTAGTAATTGAATTTATGACAGCAATCCGGCTTCCCCATTCGAGGTAACCCACGAATGCTGAACGAAATTCAGGATCATTGGCAAGACCCGTTTCGTCTGCCGTATCCAGCAAAAGTTTTATCCATTGTTTTCGTTTTGCCTCATCCAGCATTTTGCCTAAATGATGCGCCACCATGGTCGCATGGTTTCCTTTATCACCATTTGTATAAAGAGGAGGGCCGCCAAACACTTCGGCGATAAAATGTGCGACATGCTTGCTATGCTCGGCTGACATGTTTTTGAAAACCGGCCCCAGTAGTTCATCTTTTAAAACTTTTTCATAGAACACACGGGTTAATTCTTCAAAAGCTTCTTTTCCTCCGGCCCATTCGTATAAAGTGGGTATATGTTTCATGGTTGATAATTGAATAAATACAGGAACAAACTTTCTTTAGTATTGTTCAACCAACTTATGTAATTTCTTTTGAATGCTCAACTTGTCCGGTTGTGTTTTAGCCAGTTCAAGAGCTTTTTTGAAATTTGTTTTTGCCTTTTCATTATCGACATCAGTGTAAAGCTCACCCAACAATACAAAATAGAAATGATTATCGATTAACTGTAATTTTTCTGCTTCGATAATGGCGGTGTGCTTGCCATTTGCTTTTGATAAAGCATATGTCCGGTTGAGTGCGGCAATAGGAGAGTACTCCAGTTGAAGCAGCCTGTTGTAAAGTTGCAAAATGCTCTCCCATTTTTCAGGTGTGTCGGCTTTTTGCGTATGCCAATAGGCAATAGTTGCCTCCAGGTGATATTTTGAAAGTTTATCCCCTATGCTGGCATCATGCAGGTAGCGGGCGCCTTTGCCTATCAATTCACCATTCCAACGACTGCTGTCCTGTTCATCGTATAAGATCAATTCACCTTTTTTATCCAGCCGGGCTTCAAAGCGGGAGGCGTGAAAACACATGAGTGCCAGCAACGCATTTGCTGCCGGCAGGTTCGTATTGTTATTTTCAACCAGCATGGTACAAAGCCGCATTGCTTCCAGGCACAGATCTTTCCGTATCGTTGCATCCTGGCTGCTGGAGTAATATCCTTCGCTAAATAATAAATAAATAGTTCTTAATACGGCTTCTAGTCGCTTGTTCATCTCAGCTATTCCAGGTATTTCTATGGCTACTTTCTCTTCTCTTAGTTTTTCTTTTGCTCTTTGTAACCGCTTATTGATCGTTTCTTTATTGGTTAAAAATGCATTGGCTATTTCTTCGATGCCAAAACCGCAAAGAATACGAAGTGATAAACCTACCTGCGCTTCCGGAGGTATAGTGGGGTGACAAATGGCAAACATCATTTGCAACTGGCTGTCATGAATGTTTTGTGCTGACAAATCAATTTCATCCTGTTGAAACGGTGTGGAGCTTATTGCCAATTCATTTGAAATCTTACTTTCAAAAAGATGATGCCGTTTTAAATGATTCTTGGTTTTATTTTTTGCCACAGTATAAAGCCAGGCAACAGGGTTAGTGGGAATACCGTTAAGTGGCCATGTTTGCGCAGCTGTGAGAAAGGTATCACTGGCAATATCTTCTGCAATTTCTATTTGGGCCAGACCAAAGTGTTTACAGAGCACGGACACAATTTTTCTATACTCTGTCCGGAATAGATTCGGTATTAAATCCTGCTGTTGCATAATTAAAAATGCCCCTGCAAATGTACAGGGGCATTTGCAGGTTTTAGTGTCTTACGATCTTTCGCACTTCTACCGTGTTACCTTCTCCCTGTAACACAGGACAGCCTTTGGCAAACTCTACCGCCTCATCCACCGAATCAGCTTTTACAACAACGTAACCGCCAATCGTTTCTTTAATGTCGCCAAAAGGACCATTGGTTACCATTTTGTCGGAATGTACCACTTTTGCTTCCTCAAAAGGAAGGCCATTGCCATGGCTGAACTTGTTTTGAGCAGCAATTCCGCCTATCCAGTCCATGGTTTGCTTCATCCAAACTTGAATTTGCTCCGGTGAGGCTACCTTGTTACCATCCTCATGCCGGAAGATCAGCATAAACTCATCCATAATGTTCTGATTTTAGATTGTTGAATTGATTTTATACCAGTATAACAATCGGACCAGACTCGATTGGACAGCAAGTGGAAAATAATTTAAAAATTTATTTCCTCTTATTTTATATCGAAAGGCAAAGTTCTTGCCGGAACATAATGTTCCAGGTCAGAAAACCTGGTTTAATAATTAATTTATTCTTACCAGTTTTTGCTGTTGCTTTTCATTAAGCTGGTTTTTGTCTAAAATTTTCAAAGAGGCATTGCCGGCATCGGAGGCACGATCCAGCGTTTCGATGATCCCATCATTTTCGAGTTTATACATGGCTCCCGTTGCAGGATCGATAATGAGAAAGCCAAGCAGCCCGCCAATCAAAATATTACCAAAATACCAGCCGTTGAGCTTGCATTCTACATTTATTTTTTTCGTTTCGTAGCCATTCAATTGCAGGGTGATGGTATATGATTCTTTGGCAAAAAATCCGGCTCCTGATTTCAGTTTCATAGCGACAGGCGTCTTTCCCCGGAATACTTCTCTACCCCTTTTATTAGTAATGGAAACCCGGGCGCCTTCTGGCTCTGTAGTAACTGAAAAAGGCCAGCTGCTTTTACTAACGATGGAAGCGCAGCCGGGAAATAACAATATCACAGGAATTACAAAGAACAATCTTTTTAAATGGGTCATAAGTTGGTTCGTTATTAAATAATGCAATAAGATGGCGGGCAAATATAGTATTGAGTTTTTGGTATTAAAAGAGGTGCTGATAAAATATCGTTTTTGACTGCACTAGTTAACAAAACGGCTTTGTTTTTTTAAACAAAGCCGCCAAAAAAAATAGTATTTGAAAACGAAAGTTTATTCACAGTTCAATCGCCAGATCATTCCAATTTTCAGGTTGAGCAGGCGCAAAGGGCTATTATATACTTCCGCCAGTTGATGCTCATGAATAGCCTGTGTGGATACATTGACAAAGCGAATGTTTAGTGGAATAGTTTTATCGGGAAGCGGTGCCGGGTTATTGGGATCGTTATGCACATGTTCTTTAATGTCTTTTACATTGATATAGTTAAGCCTGGTTCCATGCGCCTGGTTGATGGAGAAATCGATCCAGGCGTTGTTTGGTTTTTTCTTGCTGTTTACATCTATTCGTACGCCGACGCCATATTCAGCAAAAAAACTATGATCGCGGATTGGCGTTTTTTTGTCGAGTGGCTTGCAGTCATCTTCATTTTCAGGATCGGCGACAATTACTTTGCTGAAAAAGTTTGCATAACCCAACCTACCTGACAGGTAGGGATTCCATTTTGCTTCCTTATGTAATTGAAAGCGGGTTACTAAACCGGCGGTAGCTACATTGCTGCTATAAGTTACTTCGGTGGTAGTACCCGATCCATCGGGAAAGCGGATATCCTGGTCTTTGGAGAAAAAAGCATATTGGCCAATGCCGGCTTCCACGCCAACAGAAAGCTGTTTAATTTTTTTCAAGGGTGACATCAAAATGAAATTCATGTTGTGCACCGGTTTGATATTTTGGTGCATTTCCTGCAAGGGAAGCGACAGGGAGTATGACACTCCTGCTTCCATTTGTGCAGGGGCAACACTACTGGTTGCTATAAATGCAATAAGCAGGTAGAAAGGTTTCATATATGTGTGTTTTTGATTGTTCCTGAAATCCGGCTTATCCATAGAAAGGATTTCGAAAGAGAGAAGCTTTGAAGTTTTACAGGGCGGGCTAAATCCTGATCTAAGCTACGACAATAAACCACCGGATCAATAAGTTCATTTGACAAAATGTCTAAAGGAAATGATAAAAGTTTCGGTATTTATCCAGACAAAAAAACTGTTGAATGAATGATGCCAACTCAACTTACCGGCTTAATTTCTCCGTTGATGAGAAAGAATCAGGAGGCCGTCTCAAATGCTTAATAATTTCACGCTGCGAACGCAAAGTGAAAACCGACGAATCAATAGTTTTCAAATCGTAGCGTTCTTTGGCTTTCTTAGATCCTTGCGGGAAAATACTTTTGAGACAGCCTCTTATGAATTGCTTTTTCCTGATTCTCATTTCTTGCGTGGATCATCGGCCGGATTAATATAGGTGATCTCGAAAGGCCCCATGGCATGCACTTGTATCGTACAGCCTTCTTTGGTAAAAGCATAGTGGGCCGTTTTTGCGGGCAAGGAAGAAAATCCGCCTGTCTTGAGCTGTATTGCCCTTTGTTCGTCTAAACTTTCACCCATGCCCATGTAGAGATCGCCTTCCAGTACGGTGACATGTTCCGTAGTAGGATGCCAGTGAGCCGGTATCTTATAATTGGCTGGCATTATAGCCCTGAGTGTAAACATGCCTTCCTTGGAGGGATCTCCTTCTAAAACAACAACCTTTACACCTTTAGGAAGACCGGGCGGGCCATCCTCCCATTTCAGGTCGGTTGTATTCATCATCACATGGCTTTTTGTGGGGTGGGTCATGCCGGAAGGATTTTGCGCTAATAGTGAAAGATGACAGGAAAAGATTAATGCGGTGGCAAAAAACAAGAATTTTTTCATAAAGCCTCCTTTGTTTTTTGATTTAAAGAACTATACCAGATTGTATTAATAAAGGTAGGAACAATCATGCCGTTTAAGTTTTTGTGCAAATGTTTCGGCCCGCTTTCGGGAAGGTGATGATGCCGAAAATAATATCCCCGCTGTATCGGGACCCGGATAAAGCCTGACCTGGCGCATAAGAAACAACCGGCTTCAATCTTATCAGGAAAAGAGAACCGGGCAGGGAAAAGACTCCGGCTTTTCAATTCGACCAGGGGCTGCTGGCAAAAAATCTCTTGGAGACGCCCCGGAATTTGATAACTTTGTGTTGTAGCCTCCCTCTGAAAGCATAGAATTTAATTCCACAGTTCCGTCTCCCTCTGAAACGCAATATTGTATTGTTCACATTTAAATTCTTTGCGTATGAAAAAACTTAACTCTTTATTGCACGATGAAAACGTAGTAGCCACAATCGTTATCGCATCTGTATTCCTGATTACGGCTATTATTACGGTATGGGCTATTGTCAATTCCTGAATTGACGTGACACTGAATTCAAAAACCAGCTTTCGGGCTGGTTTTTTTGTGCAAATAATCAATGAATCTGGCGCTCGAATAAAAAATTGCAGACGATTTTTCAGGCTCTATTCTATAGATAATAAAATACACAGCCCCCTTGTAGGAATGAATAAAGAAATTCAGTTTTGTCATCTATTTTCTTTCAATATCCATAATTTCACCTTTGTCGAGCATTTGCTGCAAATCTTTTTTATGAATAGCGAATAAATCTTCTGAATAAGCAGCTTCACCCTTTCTCTTCAGATCACCTAACCCGGTCACTTTATTTGTTTCATAGTTATTAACCCGAATAAGAACTGAATCTTCCCGCAGGCCATCCACCTTATAAAGAGTATATTGATGATCTTCTGTTTTGACTTCGAATATGTCGCCGCTTTGTGGCGACAAAATCAGCTTTGCATTTTTTTCCTCTTTCTTTTTTTCACTTACGAATGCGAATGCTACAAGGACTACAATCAGAGCCAGTCCTGAAAACGTCCACATAGGGGTTTTGCTTTGTCCTTTTAAAGTAAGATAAGACGATAACAATGCGGAGGGTATTTGTTTTTCTTTTAACACCTGCCTGCAATGGTCGCAATGGCTCAGGGCTGTTTTACTCATTGGAAAAAGCGGTATCCAGAAAACATGGGCATATTTCTGAAAAACATATATTTCAATGCTATTCTGCGTGCCGCAGTTAGGACATTTGTCGGTTAATACTTGTTTGGCAAGTTCTTTAGATCTGGTTCCGTAAATAATCATGATTTAAAATGTTAGTGGGTTTGGAAAGTGGAATGGTCTCAAAAATATAAGAAACATTTTAAGATTCAAACCTATTAGATAGTAGCTTTGATCGATATTAATCAAAAAGCGCAGGTTAGTTATTTTTTCAAATACGATCTTGCTTGCTTCAACTCAGCCCTGCTTGCATCAGAAGAATTTGCAACGGCTAGTAATTGTCCGTAGTAATATTTTGCTTTCTCTGTGTTGTTTGTTTTTTCACTGGCAAGTGCTGCTCCATACAAACCATTAAACCGGTTGGGATGTTTTTTCAGATCAGCCTCATAGGCTATTAATGCACCGGCAGGCTTGTTCATTTGTAACAACATATCGCCCAACAGTTCTCTTGCCGGGAGTACTTCACCTGGGGTGACAGGATGTTTTTCTGTTTTATCTTCCAGCCCGGCAGCAGTGTTCATCAACTTTACTGCTTCCTCATTTTTTTCCTCACCGAAAAATATCCAGGCTTCCCCTGTTTTTATCTGCACTTCAACCTGGCTGGCTTCGTAAACATTTTTTTGTCCCAGTAATGTGTCCCGAAGTATTTGCATTTTTCTTAATTCCATCTTTGCTGAATCCAGCCTGCCGGTATGAACATTACCCAGCAGCCGGGTAAAATGAATGATTGCTCTTTGCCATGGAAATTTTTCCCAGGGAAAGTTGGCTGGGTAGGTTTCCAGGCTGGCTGCTTCTTTCCACAATTTATTTTCCAGTACATACCGCGAAGGAATGGAAGCGAAGGCATATAGCACTTTAAAATTTATCGGGTGAACTTCTTTGATCGTCCTGAGATAATCCCATTGTTCTTTTGCCTGCTTATTTTGTCCCTTTTGCAAGTAACCATACACGAGATAGTCCAGTGCATGCAATTCTTCATCCCAATGACCTTTCAGTCCTGCGTTTTCAGCATAGCACTTGGCGGACGATGCCGCCACAAGATTCGATTGAATACATTCATCCCATAACCCAAGCCTGGTGAAAATGTGCGAAGGCATATGTTGTGCATGTGCTGACGAAGGTGCTATGGCTGCATACTTTCTTGCAGCAGGTAATGCCAGGGTTGCCAGTTCAGGGTAATCATAAGTGTGAATGATATAATGGACAATGCCGGGATGATTGGGACCTTCGGGGTATAATGCCGTGAGAATGTCGCCGGCCTTTTTTTGATTGACAAATGATTTATCGGTCGGATCTGCCGTTGCATTAAGTGCTAATGCGTAAAATATAGCCGCTTCTTTGTTGGCGGGGTTGTTAGTATAGATTTTTTCCATCGCATTCCGATAATTGTGACTGCGGGTACGATGATCTGTTGTATTCCAATTTTTATAAAACAAAGCCATCGCATTGATGTACTCAGTCTCGACACCCTGTTGTTGGGAAAGCGATTGCGCCATAGTAATAGCTTTTGCTCCTTTTTCCAGCTCCTGTGAAGTTGGCGGCGCCCAAAGCGGGTGATAATTTGACATCGCCACACCCCAATAGGCCATTGCGCATTCCGGATCCTGCTCAATCACCTTTGCAAATACTTTTTCCGCTTCGTCATATTCAAAAGAATGCAGCAGGGCAATAGCGAGGTCAAAATCCTTTTTGGTGTTAGGAGAACAGGACGTAGTGAATTCAACGGTTCCAAATTGTTTGTCCGCCGGGCCGCATACCACTACATCCCCCCGTTTAAGATTAAGGTCACTGATGGATTGTGTTGTAAGTGTTGTATTCTTTCCTTTGCAGGATGAGAGACAAACCAAACCGGAGAGGAGTGAAAGTAGACAGACAGTTTTTTTCATTCCTGTTTAATTAAGGTTTCAAGATTGAAATAACATTGCTGCTAAGAAACTGTTTAAATCTTATTTTTTAAAGTTGTACATATGTATGCTTTGTGTTCTTTGCGAAAAACTCTGTGAGCTTTTTGGTAAAAGATTTAAATAAACCACAGAGACCACAAAGAAAAACCATCACAAAGAGCACTAAGCAGGATCACAAAAAGCTCAAACAGGTTCTCAGAAGAGCTATCGCTAAAACAATTTATCAGGATGCAAGCTTTAGTTTTTTGATGCATAAGTTAAGAAATTATTGCTTATGATACCCCGGAATTTATGCACTGGCTTTATGGATGACGAAACAATTAAACAGTTTTTTATGTCGTGCAATACCTCCTTACTCACTGTTTTATTCTAGTATTGCATTTCAAAAGATGATGCATGAAGATCTTATTCGTTATAGCCGGGTTATGGTTTGTTTCATTTTTTTCGAATGCCCAACCGAAGACTGGTGATTATCGTGGCATTCTGTACCGGGAAGATGGAAAAGAAGTTGTCTTCAATATGGCAATAAAAGGCACCGGTAATCAAACTCAATTGTACATCATCAATGCCACAGAAAAGATACAAGTCCGCGATCTACACATAAATAGCGATTCCGTTACCTTTCGGATGCCGGTATTTGAATCGGAGTTCAAAGCGCAGGTGCAACCAGATGGTTCGTTAAAAGGAATATGGTTGAAAGCTATAGCCGGCAAAACGCAGCAATGGCCATTTATAGCTCTTCCGGGGCAAAAAAGATTTGATGCAATACATGGCGCTGCAAAGAATAATATCAGTGGCCGGTGGGCGGTGACCATTACAAGACCGAACGGTACAACACGACCAGCCGTTGCTGAATTTGTTCAAAAAGGAAACCAGCTAACCGGTACATTCCTTACACCTACGGGTGATTACCGCTACCTGCAGGGAATTGTTACGGGTGATTGGTTATTACTTTCGACTTTTGACGGCGCCCATGCTTATACTTTTTCTGCAAAAGTTGCCGGTAATAATAAAATTGTCGGCGGATTTTTTGGTTCGGGTATCGCCGGTAAGGAAAGCTGGACAGCCGAGAGAAATAAAACAGCCCGTTTACCGGAAGGAAATGAGCCACAACTGAAAGAAGGCTATTCAAAACTGGATTTTGCCTTCAGTGATATTGATGGCAATAAAGTTTCTATCAATGATGATCGGTTTAAGAATAAAGTGGTCATCATTCAAATTATGGGAAGCTGGTGTCCCAATTGCCTGGATGAAACAAAATTCCTGAGTGATTACTATGACAAGAACCGGGACAGGGGAGTAGAGGTCGTTTCACTGGCCTATGAATACAGCACCGACTTTCAACGATCGCAGAAAAGTGTGAGGCGGTTCCAGCAATTGTTTGATGTAAAATATCC
Organism: Terrimonas alba; assembly: GCF_042434975.1. NCBI lineage: Bacteria > Pseudomonadati > Bacteroidota > Chitinophagia > Chitinophagales > Chitinophagaceae > Terrimonas > Terrimonas alba. The sequence goes on along the minus strand of NZ_JBHMQM010000006.1, from coordinate 184,311 downwards.
GATGCTGATAACGGGAGTAGCTGTTGGTGATTCTTTACGTACCGAAAAAACATTGCCGCAACTAACGCCGATAAAAGCGTTTCCCACGACGATCTTTCTCGGCAGGGATGGAACAGTGAGGGAAATCCATTCTTCTTTTTATGGGCCGGGGAGTGGGAGATATTATGAAGAGTTTAAAAAGGAGTTTTATGAGACGGTGGAGGGGGTGTTGAAGGAAAGTTAGCTAACAAAGTATGCTGTTATTTTGTGGGAATGGTTTTTTCACCAGACACGTAGATTAGGGAAATTTGATTTGGTATTCAGAGTTAACTACAGACCGGTTGCAATGGCACCATGTAGCGTGACTAGCTTCAATCATTGCCAGCATTAATGCGACTATTTCTTCCGAGGTTATTTACATAAATTTGTTTACCTTAACCTTTCTTTACAAGCCGGACCTTTTTCTACTTCTTTCCTTGAGGTTTTACAAATCAATCCTACCCTTTGCATGTTTTTTTTAAATCTAAATAAAAACGTAACATGAAAAAGTACCTTCTAGCAATTTCATCATGCTTATTTCTTTTTTGCATGTCCTGCAATAACAAAGCTGGCGATGATAAAATGGGTGCTGGTAAAATGAGTGACCAGGCAGAGAAAAATATCGCTGCCTCGCATGTTGTCAGTGATGCTTTTCAAACAGGGGATATTAGTAAAATTGATAGTGTAGTAGCAAGTGATTTCGTTGATCATACAGAAAGAGGGGATATGGGGAGAGATAGTCTCAAAGCCATGATAAAGGTGATGCATGCTACTAATAAGGATATGAAAATGGAAATTATTAAAGACCTTGCCGATGATGAATATGTGTTTTCCTGGATGCGATTTACCGGCACCAGCGATGGTTCTATGGGCATGCCTGCCGGGCCGTATGATATGCGTTCAATCGAGGTTGTCAGATTCAAGGACGGCAAAGCAGTAGAACATTGGGGATTTATGGAACCAAGAGAGATGATGAAATGGATGCAGCAAATGCCGGCTATGGATACAATGAAAAAGAAATAGGTGAAAAATTTGTTTAGGAGTGGCAGCAATATAAGCTGCCACTTTTTTTTTGTATCATTTTAGTCCGAAACCTGCAAACTACTTTGTGCAATAGGGGCAGATTAACTTCTGTAAGACCAAATATCCAACCGGCAAACCTGAGCCCCATTTTAATATATTTGCAAAAATTTCGACTACAACAACTTCATGATTTGTTTCCATTCGGGATCAGGTCATTATGATGAATAAACCAGTGATCAATGAAAGAACAACTGCGGCGCCTGGCCAGTGAATTGGAAGGAGAATTGTATGATGATGTCACGATCCGTACTTTATATGCCACCGATGCCTCGGCCTACCGGGAGATGCCGTTGGCAGTTGCAGTGCCGCGGTCGGTTGCCGATATTAAAAAACTCATCCATTTTGCCAGGACTGAAAAAACATCGCTGATACCCAGAACGGCCGGCACCTCATTGGCGGGGCAGGTGGTGGGCAACGGTATTATCGTGGATGTGTCCAAATATTTTACACAGATCATCGAATTGAATGCTACAGAAAAATGGGTGCGGGTGCAGCCCGGCGTGATCCGTGATGAATTGAACATGTTCCTGAAACCGCATGGTCTTTTCTTTGGGCCCGAAACTTCCACCGCCAACAGGGCAATGATCGGCGGTATGGTGGGCAATAACTCATGTGGTTCCAATTCGGTAGTGTACAGAAGTACAAGAGAGCATTTGCTGGAAGTAAGGGCACTGCTCAGTGATGGCAGTGAAACGGAATTTAAATCGCTGAACATAGATGAGTTTCATCAAAAATGTGAAGGCAGCAACCTGGAAGCAGCTATTTACCGGTCGGTGCGCAGCCTGCTGAGTAATTATGAAAACCAGGTGGAGATCCGAAAAGAATTTCCCAAGAAAACGGTGGAGAGAAGAAACACCGGTTATGCCATTGATGTATTGCTGGACAGTGCACCCTTTACAGCCGGTGAGCCTGATTTTAATTTTTGCAAACTCATTGCGGGTTCTGAAGGCACTCTGGCTTTTATTACCGAGATAAAACTGAATGTAGTTCCGTTGCCGCCAAAAGAAGTGGGTTTGTTGTGCGTGCATTTTAATTCGATTGATGAATCACTAAGAGCCAATTTGATTGCATTAAAATATAAACCCAGCGCCAGTGAACTGATCGACCATTATATCCTGGAATGCACGAAGGAGAACAAAGAGCAAATCAAAAATCGTTTTTTTGTCAAAGGTGACCCCGGTGCGATATTGGTAGTGGAGTTTGCCAGGGGAAACAGGGAAGAAGTCATTGCTATTGCGCACCAGGTAGAAGCAGAGATGCGGGCCGCAGGATTGGGTTATCATTTTCCGTTGTTGTTTGGTGACGATTCGAAAAAGATATGGACATTGCGAAAAGCCGGTTTAGGATTGCTGAGCAATTTGCCGGGCGATGATAAAGCCGTGCCGGTGATCGAGGATACGGCGGTAGATGTAAACGACCTGCCGGATTTTATCAGCGATTTCAACAAAATATTGGAGAAGCATAATTTGTTTTCGGTGCATTATGCGCATGCAGGTTCCGGTGAAATACACTTACGTCCTATTATTAATCTTAAAACCAAAGAAGGCAACCAGCTCTTCCGGACGATTGCAGAAGAAATTGCTACGCTGGTTAAGAAATACAATGGCTCCTTAAGTGGCGAACATGGCGATGGAAGGTTGCGGGGTGAATTTATCCGGCAAATGATCGGTGAAAAAAATTATCAACTGCTGAAAGAGGTAAAAAGAAGCTGGGACCCTGATAATATTTTTAACCCCAACAAGATCGTTGATACGCCTTCAATGAATACGATGCTGCGTTATACACCCGGCCAGCAAACGCCAGCATTCAAAACCGTTTTTCGTTTTCATAACCAGGATGTATTGCAACATGCCGAGCAGTGCAATGGGTCAGGGGACTGCCGTAAAACACATTTATCGGGAGGGACGATGTGCCCTTCCTTTATGGCCACACGTAATGAAAAAGACACAACCCGTGCAAGGGCCAATATACTGAGAGAGTTTTTGACAAACTCCGATAAGCTTAACCGTTTTGATCATAAAGAGATTTACGAGGTGATGGATCTTTGTTTGAGCTGCAAAGGTTGTAAATCGGAATGCCCCAGCAATGTGGATGTCGCCAAGCTGAAAGCTGAGTTCATGCAGCATTACTATGATGCCAATGGTGTTCCTTTTCGTTCGAAGCTGATTGCCAATTTTACCAAATCGGCGAGGCTGGGAGCCATAGCACCCGGTATCTATAATTTTATGATGACTAACCGTGGCATCAGCAGGCTGATTAAAAAAATCTCCGGCTTTGCCGCAGAACGATCCATGCCCACGATGTATAAAACAACTTTGAAAAGCTGGTATGAAAAGAAACGTCAGAAGTCAGATGGCGGAAGTCAGAAGGCAGAAGGCGGAAAGCGCAAAGTCTATTTGTTCTGCGATGAGTTTACAAATTATAACGATACGGAGATTGGCATCAAAGCCATTTTGTTGCTGGAGAAATTAGGCTATGAAGTGGCAATACCGGAACATATTGAAAGTGGCAGGTCATGGATGTCGAAAGGATTGATCCGCGAAGTCAAAAAGATCGCCAATAAGAACATTGCCTTATTGCACCCACTGATCACTGAGGATACGCCACTGATAGGTATAGAACCATCCGCTATTCTTACGTTCAGGGATGAGTATATTGACCTGGCTGATGACGAACATTTGACCACGGCAAGACAACTGGCCAAACATGTTTTTTTGATAGACGAATTTATCGCCGGCGAAATTGAAAAGGGAAATATCAGTGCCGGGCAGTTCACCAAAGAAAAAAGAAAGATTCAATTGCACGGGCACTGCCAGCAAAAGGCCTTGTCTTCTATAGCCCCGTCGGTAAAGCTGTTATCGTTGCCAGAAAATTATTCGGTAGAAGTGATCCCTTCGGGCTGTTGCGGTATGGCCGGTTCTTTTGGTTATGAAAAGGAACATTATGAGCTGTCGATGAAGATAGGAGAGCTGGTATTGTTTCCTGCTGTTCGTAAGCAGGCTGAACATACGATCATTGCTGCACCCGGTACCAGTTGCCGTCACCAGGTAAAGGATGGCACCGGCAGAAAAGCATTGCACCCGGTGGAGGTATTGTATGAAGCTTTGTCCTGAAAAAAAAATGCTGTTGGCAGTTAAGAATCAGTTAGCTTTATACAGCCCGCCCTTGTAAACAAAGATTTAATTGTTTTCATCATTCCGTTTCCCGCTGAGACGCTTAATCTATTGTTCACTTAAATTCTTTGCGTATGAAAAAATTCAACTCCATTTTGCACAATGAAAACGTAGTGGCTACTTTAGTCATTGCGGCTGTTTTTCTGATTACAACCGCTATTAGGGTTTGGCCCTGGTACAATTCTTAAAAAGAAATTGAACATCAAAGTTAAAACCAGCTTCGGCTGTTTTTTTAGTGTCGTTGCTTTTGAGCAAACGCCTTATAGGTTCGGGCTTTTTTCATTCTGGTGTCCATTCTAGTTCGTTTTCATCAACTGGGTTCCATTTTTTTAGTGTTTGTCCGAATTTGTTAATTGAAGCTGGAACTGTTAAAATATAGAATTCGCTTTCATTCTTATAAGGTTCTCTTCTATTGTTGTCAACCTTGATGTGAATTGCCGAGTGTCCGTTCCTTTCATAACAAAATATTCGCAGTAAAATGTAATACGCCCATTTGTCACCTTGCTCGCCAAGTTCATATTTTACTTCACTCTCTATGTTCTTTGGAAACGAACAAAGTCCTTCAGCAAAATTTACAAATTCGTCCTTGTAACCATAAAAGTCTATTCTTGTTGAATTAATGCCATTAGTCAAGTCGATTTGAAAATGAACTTCATCATCTTCAATATTTAAGGCTCTTATTTTTATTTCCTGTTTAAGCATTAGTCTATTGTTTCAAACGCTAATTGGTCGTGGTCGTTAATTTTACACCGGGGTTGGTGTTTTTTATCAACCGCACGGGTTAAGAAATTTACTTTGGTATTCAGAGTTTACTACAGACCGGTTGCCGGTGAGGAAATACCGGCAGCGGCTCAAAAAGATCTATGGATTGAATGAATGTTTGAAATAATATTTTGAAAGGTATTCTTTGATAAACGATGCTATAGCGAATAAGTAGCATAAAATTGCCATACCTGGTTTCGTCCATAGAGAAGAGAATTCCAGTCGGAAGGAAATTCAGGATCAGTCTGTTTATAGTTCATGTTCATTTTATTAAATCCATAAGTATATCGCACTCCTATTCCAAGTTTTTCTCTTCCATATGATATATCACCATTGATCCCAAAGTCTATCTTTTTATATGCTTCGGTATAGTTTGTTCTTTCGTTTAGATACCGGTCAACAGCTTTTATCAAATAAGAAACAGATGGCCCCGCTGCCAAAGAAATATTTTTGTTGCTTTTCCATTTAAACAGAACGGGCAACTCTAAATAATGCAGTTTAACAGAAGCACCGCTGAAGTATCGAATTGGGTTTAAATTCATTTGTCCTTTTTGTGTATATAATAATTCAGAAGTAAGATGAAGCTGTTTAATTATCCTTTTTTCGGCTATTCCCCCAATTTGGAGACCCGCCTGTGATCTTTGGCTTCCTTCAGACGGTACATTGCCGTAGTCCCGTTTTAACGTGGCTAAATTTATTCCAGCCTTCACTTTGTACTGAATTTGAGAATGTAGCTTGAAACACATTAAAAAGATGAGAACTAACAGCAGAAGTCTTGATTTCATGGTCAATTATTTAAGAGGGTAAAAATAGTCGCTATCATAAATATTCAAAATGAAGGGCCAGTTATTTAAATGGCGGTAGTGAAACTTCTATATTTATCCCCCACCTGTGGATAAGTCAGGCCATTGGAAATCAGCCTGTCCTTCTTTATTTGCAATCCGCTAAATTCGCAGGCGGTTGAATGGTCTGAACGGGGATTGGGGTAGATTATTGGGATTTATGGGATAGAGATATAATCCTAATAATCAATCAAATCACCCCAAACCTACCTACCGGCAGGCAGGTCAAGGTTCAGACAAATGCTCAGTAGCGGACCGGATGTACAAGGGTGCGACGCAACGAAGATGATCAGGGCGATGTAGCTGGCAACAATAAATTGAATTCAATAACTAATATTCAAAGCTGATGAAATGTATCAGCGGCTGAATATGAAAACTTAATACTCTCCGCCTTCGGCGGAGGAGGAGGTGAAATGGCAAAAGAAAAAGACACGAATTTATTTGAGTATACGGAAGAGAGCATTAAGAGTCTCGACTGGAAAGAGCATATCCGCCTGCGGCCCGGTATGTATATCGGTAAGCTGGGCGATGGCAGCAGTCCCGACGACGGTATTTATGTACTGGTGAAGGAGGTGATGGACAACTGCATTGACGAATACACCATGGGTTATGGGAAAACCGTGGAACTGTCCATTGAAGGCAAGACGGTGACGGTGCGTGACTATGGCCGCGGTATCCCGCTGGGCAAAGTGGTGGATGTGGTGAGCAAGATCAATACCGGTGCTAAATACGACAGCAAGGCCTTTCAAAAATCGGTGGGTCTGAATGGCGTGGGTACAAAGGCCGTGAATGCCCTGAGCAATTATTTTAAGGTTACCGCTTTCAGAGAAGGCAAGGAGAAATCAGCCGAGTTTGAAAGAGGTGTGCTGATCAAGGAACACAAGGAAGGGAAAAGCGGTGAGCAGAATGGTACGATGGTGAGCTTTATCCCGGATGAATCAGTGTTTAAGAATTTTAAGTTTCACCCCGAGTTTTTAGAAAACCAGATCTGGAACTATTGCTTCCTGAATGCGGGGTTGAAAATCATCTTCAATGGTAAAACCTATGTCAGCAAAAACGGATTGCTCGACCTGTTGCAGCGCAAGACCAATGAAGATGAAATACGTTATCCCATCATTCACCTGAGCGGTGATGATATCGAAGTGGCCATCACGCACAACAATGATTATGGGGAGGACATTTACAGCTTCGTGAATGGTCAGCACACTACACAGGGTGGTACGCACCAGCAAGCTTTCAGGGAGGCATATGTAAAAACAGTCCGGGAGTTTTTTAAGAAAGACTATGATGCTTCCGATATCCGCACGGGTATCGTAGCGGCTGTGTCTGTAAGAGTAATTGAACCGGTGTTTGAGAGCCAGACCAAAACAAAACTGGGTTCGCAATACGTAGAAGAAGGCGGTAAGAGCATGCGCCAGTTTATGATTGATTTCTTTGCCAAAGAACTGGACAATTACCTGCACAAGCACCCGATGGTGGCGGATGGATTGAAGAAAAGAATTGAACAAAGCGAACGGGAACGTAAGGAACTGGCCGGTATTAAAAAGCTTGCGAATGAAAGAGCCAAGAAAGCAAACCTGCACAATAAGAAACTGCGTGACTGCCGCGTTCACCTGAATGATGATCCGCCATCGAGAGGTAAAGAAGATTTTGCGGCCAAACAAAAGGAAACCACCATTTTTATTACCGAGGGTGATAGTGCCAGTGGTTCTATTACCAAATCAAGAAATGTAGAAACACAGGCGGTGTTCAGCCTTCGTGGGAAGCCTCTGAACAGTTATGGCCTGACCAAGAAAGTGGTGTATGAAAATGAAGAGTTCAACCTGCTGCAACATGCGTTGAATATTGAAGATGGACTGGATGGGTTGCGTTTTAATAATATCGTGATCGCTACGGATGCCGATGTGGATGGTATGCATATCCGTTTGCTGCTGATGACATTCTTCCTGCAATTCTTTCCTGACCTGGTAAAGCATAATCATGTGCATGTGCTGGAAACGCCATTGTTTCGGGTAAGGAATAAACAGGAAACGATTTATTGTTATAGTGAAGAAGAGAAAAAAGCGGCCGTAAAAAAGCTGGGTAGCAAACCCGAGATCACCCGCTTTAAAGGTTTGGGTGAAATATCGCCGGAAGAGTTTGGCCGTTTTATTGGCCCTGAAATGAAGACCACGCTAATGAACCTGGAGCATGGCGACCATATTCAGCAACTGCTGGAATATTATATGGGTAAGAATACCATGGAAAGACAGGAGTTTATCATCAATAACCTGAAAGTGGAACTGGATATAGTAGAGGAAAAGGAAGTTTAAGAGGTTTAAAGTTCAATAGGTTCACAAGTTCAGTAGCCGTTATCAGTAATTGCAATTATCTGCCTTAGGCCTTTAACTGTCAACTGACATCGGTCAACTGTCATCTTAATTTATGAAAAAAAAGATCAAAGCATATTTATTCAGGTTGCTGGGCGAGGAGAACTATTTGAAATTGCTCAACAGGGGCTTCTTTTTTTTATACAATACGGGTTTGTTAAAATCAGATGAGGGGTATAAATATCATTATTATGCAAAGCAGCTGATTAAAAAAGGGGATACGGTGGTGGATATTGGTGCTAACCTTGGCTACTTCACCAAATTGTTTTCAAAATGGGTGGGTGATAAAGGCAGAGTGATTGCGATTGAACCTGTTCCACTATATACTAAAATCATTCGCTGGACCTGTAAGGGCAGAAAGAACATTACGCTTTACCCTTACGCATTGGGAAAAGAAAATAAGAAAGTGCATTTGGTGACACCGGATCATTTTGGGTATCTCCGCACCGGGCTGCCACATATTTATGATGAGAAAAATAATAAAGCTCTTTCTGAATACGAGTTTTCATTTGAAGCGGAAATGAAAAAGGCCAATGAGTTGTTTGAAAGTTTTGAAAAGATCGATTATTTAAAATGTGATATCGAAGGTTACGAGGAAGTAGTGATACCGGAGATATTGCCGGTATTGGAAAGATTTAAACCGACGATACAGATAGAAACATGGGGAAGTCATAAACCCATTGTAGAAGCTGCGCTGAGCAGTGCCGGCTTTGAAAAATATTACCTGGAAGGATCATCGCTGAAGAAAGCCGTTGCGGGCAATGAAGATGCGCCGGGTGATCTGATTTTTATACATAAAGCTAAAGCATTATGATACATATCGTTTTTAATGAATCAGAAACAGACCTGATGAAACAGGTGATTGAGCTGGATGAAACCCTGGCCGGTGAAGTGATCCAAATAAAAGATGATTTTGCCGTAGGACCTTTAGCGGCTATCGACACAGAAGAAGGGTGGCAGGCACGGTATAGCTGGTGGATGAGCCTGCTTGAAGGTTCACACTATGCAGGTACCAATCAAGTGAAATTTGATGACCGCGAAACCGTAAAGACCATCAAAGAAAAACTGAATAATGATCCGGCTGAACAACTTTGGATATGGATGGGACAGAACCAGCATGATGTGAGCGGCTATTATTGGTTGATGTCACAAATGAGTGAGTTTGCTGGCAGAGTGATGGTATTGTATCTAAACAACCTTCCCTTCATCAATGAAAAAGGCCAGATATTTTATCCTTCCTGGCTGAGTGAAATTCAACCCAAAGAATTTTTGAAAGCGAAAAAATTAGCCCGTCCTATTACGCTGAGTGAGTTTGAAGTGGATCCTGATGAATGGCGGAAATTGTGCGAGGAAAATGGGCTGGTAAGAATATTGGAAGGTGGTAAGAAGCTTGCCAGCAAGGACGAAACGTTTTATGATGCGGAGATCGTCAAAAACCTGACTGGTGAGTGGCAAAAAGCGACCCGTGTGCTGACCAATACGCTGCACCGGATGAAAATAAAAACAGGCGACGTGTTCCTGATGTGGCGGATGAAACAATTGATCACTGAAGGAAAAATTGAAGTAACCGGCGATGTCAATAAAGGATGGAAAGATTTTGATGTGAAGCTGGCCGGTGCGAAGGGGAAGGAAGAAGTTGCTAATGAAGTGAAAGCTGCTGAAGGGTAAGGAGAGACTTCTGGTTGAAAATCGTAGAAATGTTCAATTTTCAATGCGCAATTTTCAATTATGGAGAATCGAAAATATGATCTTGAGAACAGGTTGGTAAATTATAGTTGCAGGATGATTGATGTGGTTGAAGCATTGCCCAATTCAAGAGCTGGGAATTATATTGCAGGACAGTTGATAAAATCATGCATCTCACCAACATTTAATTATGGTGAGGTACAGGGAGCGGAATCCAGAAATGATTTTATCCATAAGCTGGATGTTGTTTTGAAGGAACTCAAAGAATGAAAGAATAAGCTCAAAAAAGGCAAAGACAATAAATAAAATTTGAATATTAGATGTACAGTGCTGATCACGGGTATTTTCTTTGAGCATTGAAAATTGAACATTGATCATTGAACATTTTATTGCATTAAAAAAATTATGTCCAAAGCAAAAAATACAGAACAAATAGAAAATAACGACAGCGGGATTCATGGCCAGTATAAAACATGGTTTTTGGATTATGCTTCCTATGTAATATTGGAGAGAGCTGTTCCTGCAATAGAGGATGGATTGAAGCCGGTGCAGCGCCGTATCCTTCATGCCATGAAGGAAATGGACGATGGTCGTTTCAACAAAGTGGCCAATATCATTGGGCAGGCAATGCAATACCATCCGCATGGTGATGCGAGTATTGGTGATGCCTTGGTCAATATGGGCCAAAAGGACCTGTTAATCGAAACACAGGGTAACTGGGGCGATGTAAGAACAGGCGATGATGCCGCCGCTCCCCGTTATATAGAGGCAAGACTCAGCAAGTTTGCGCTGGAGGTGGCGTTCAATAATAAAACCACTGAATGGCAATTGAGTTATGATGGTCGCAAGAACGAGCCTGTTACGTTGCCCATGAAGTTCCCGCTGCTGTTGGCGCAGGGTGCAGATGGAATCGCTGTGGGCTTGTCTACGAAAATACTGCCGCACAATTTCTGTGAATTGATCGAGGCGTCCATCAAATATTTACGGGGAAAGAAATTTGAATTGTATCCCGATTTTCAAACGGGCGGAATGATCGATGTCACCGATTATAACAAGGGTAAGCGGGGTGGCAAAATAAAAGTAAGAGCACATATCGAAGAAGTCGATAAAAAAACACTGGCGATTAAAAGTGTTCCCTATGGCGTTACCACATCACAGTTGATGGACTCCATTGTAAAAGCCAATGACCAGGGAAAGATCAAAATCAAAAAGGTAACAGACAATACAGCGGCGGAAGTAGAGATTCAAGTAGACCTGGCGCCGGGTATTTCGCCGGATATTACCATCGATGCATTGTATAAGTTTACCGATTGCGAAACATCTATTTCGCCCAATGCCTGTGTAATTGTCGATATGAAGCCACAGTTCCTGGCGGTTGATGACCTGTTGAGAATTTCAACGGATAAAACCAAAAATTTGCTGGAGCAGGAGCTAAAGATCAAACTCGGCGAACTGCAGGAAAAATGGCATTACACTTCACTCGAAAAAATATTCTTTGAAGAAAAGATATACAAAGAGCTCGAAAAGAAACATGAGACATGGGATAAAGTAATCGATGCTATCGACAAAGCCTTTGTTCCATTCAAGAAGCAATTGAAAAGGGAGATTACGAGAGAAGATATTTTAAAATTAACAGAGAAGCCGGTTCGCCGGATCTATCGTCTCGATATTGATGAACTCAATGCTCAAATCAAAGGACTGGAAGCGGATATCAAACAGGTAAAATATGATCTGAATAACCTGGTTGATTTTGCAGTAGCCTACTATGAAAGCCTGTTGAAGAAATATGGAAAAGGGAGAGAAAGAAAAACAGAGATCAGGCAATTAGAAGTAATTGAGGCCAAGCAAGTGGCTATGGCGAATACGAAGGTGTATGTAAACAGGGAAGAAGGCTTTATAGGAACGGGCTTGAAAAAAGATGAGTTTTTACTGGAGTGTTCGGACCTCGATGATATCATCGTTTTTGCTAAGAAGGGAATCATGAAGGTGGTAAAAGTGCAGGATAAAGTTTTTATTGGCAAGGATATTCTGCATGCCGCCGTATTCCAGAAGAATGATGAACGTACTACGTACAACATGATCTACTTTGATGGAAAGCAAAAAAGCTTTGCAAAGCGATTTAATGTTACGGGTGTAACAAGAGACAAAGAATACAACTTGACGGGCGGTGAAGAAAAAACCAAAGTCCATTATTTCAGCGTTAATCCCAATGGTGAGGCTGAAGTGGTGAAGATTGTGTTGAGCCCGGCATCATCAGCGCATAAAAAAGAGTTCGATTATTATTTTGAAGAGTTAGAAATCCAGGGCCGAAACAGCAAAGGGATTACCGTTACGAAGTATCCTATAAAATCAGTTAAATTCAAAGAAGCGGGCAAAGCTACGCTCAGCGGACGAAAACTTTGGTTTGACGATAAGTTTGGCAGGCTTAATGCTGACGAAAAAGGAATCTTGCTGGGAAGCTTTGAAGCAGAAGATAAAATACTGGTGGTGTTCAATGATGGTAACTATATGATCACCGACCAGGAAATGACCCAGCGTTTTGATGCGGAGAATATTTTGCTGATCGAAAAATTTGACCCGGAAAAAGTGATCTCGGCTATTTATCTGGATAAGAAAAATCTGCAGTTCAATGTAAAGCGGTTCAAGATTGAAACCACTACGTTGAAAAATAAATTCTTCTTCATCAAAGAAGGAGATGGCAACTATCTCGAAGCCGTATCTACAGATGCTGAACCAATATTGGCAGTACAGAGTGGAAGAGGGGACCAGGTGCGCAAAGCAAAGTTCAAAATAGCGAAGGTGGCTGAAGTGATGGGATGGAGAACAGTTGGCACGAAATTGCTGGACTACAACAAGAGTGTGCAGATGGAATGGGTGAAAGACAAGCCAGGGGAGAAGCAACCGGAATTATTTTAATCCCACCCCCTGAAGGGGCTTTAAAGTCTGTTAGAAGAAATAACATTATAACATTGAGAGAGTCAGGAGTCTATAAAAACACTCTTCACAAACCGGAGTCTAAAAGCCTCTTTAGGGGTTGGGGTTTATGATTGACAACTGGGAAATATTGGATCTTTATAAAGCCCTGCTTGCTGTTGCTGCTGGTATTATCTTAGGCCTTGAACGGGAACTCAAGGATAAGGCAGCAGGTTTAAAAACCATTACGGTTATCTGCCTTGGATCTGCCTTATTTACCATTCTTTCCTACAAAATTGGCGGCGATGACAAAGAAGCCACCCGTATTGCTTCTTACGTAGTGAGCGGTATTGGTTTTATTGGGGCCGGTGTGATTTTCAAGGATAAGATCGATGTGTCGGGTTTAACCACAGCTGGCATCATCTGGCTGTCTGCTGCCGTGGGTATGGCAATTGGTTTTGGCGAATTTTACCTGGCCGGCACATTTATAGCGGCAGCGCTATTCATTGTTTTTTCCAGCAAGTGGATCAATAAAGTTTTCCGGCCACAAAAGCAGGGAAGAGATCTTGTTTTTGAGATGGAAAAAAGTAACGGTCATTTCAGGGATGAAATTTTGGCTGCTATCAGGGATCAGGGAATTTCGGTTGAAGAAAAAAGATTGGAACTGAGAGACGATAAAATCATCATTTCGGTAGAAGCATCCATCCGGATGAAAAAATTGAAATGGTTGGAAGAGTACCTGGTGCATAATAAATACATCACAGCTTTCTCTCTCTGATTTTCATTCAGTCAACTGACCAACCAACTAATTGGTAATTTCCCTTTTGACTTCTCGCTTTTCACTTTTCATCAGCTTCAGCTCACTTCTTCTTTCGGATCCTGATCGTGGCATTCTTTTCAAAATTGCTCGACAATCGTATCTGGTGTTTTTTCTCGCCGTCTGTCACAATCATCAATGCAGTATTGGGCGGTATGCTGCCGAGATTGTCGGCAAACATGCTCAATTCATTTATGTCTTTGCTGTTGTCCAGCGCAATATCGAAATGAAGCGATCTTGTACTCAACTTTTGTGAAAAAGCCATCAGCTGGTTGTTGAAGAATACCGAAATAGAATCCCCATCTACTTCGCCATTATCATAAAAATCAACTTTTAATGAATCAGAATCTACCTCTATTTCATCAGCGACCACGTTTTCTCTTTCTTTGAATTGATTTTCTACCACATAGTTGATTACTTTTCGCTGTACCACGGTAACAGCCGGTGGCAGCGTATCGAATGTAGTAGGCTTCCAAACCTGGTTGGCTTCTTTAAAGTTTCGTAAAGCTGTCAGCACCGAGTCTTGCTTGCTCATATCGGCGCTGAGTACAAGATTAAAGTTTACATCAACACACATGTATTTATTATCCGGCATGCCCAGGAAGCTACCTACGAGATTTGATCCGGCTTTTGCTACCCGCAATGAAGCTATCAGGTTCATCATACAATCAACCTCCATAGTGCTCAGCGAGCCATAATAAGTAACCGGTATGTCAAACAATCTTAACTGGCGGTTTTTCGCATTATAGGTTCCCTTTACCTGTACGCTGCGAAATGTATTTTTAAAATAATAGCTAAGAATTCCATTTACCTGTCCCTTACCCGGTTGCAGAATAAGCTCAACGAGATAATTGCTGGCCGAGCTTTTTGTTTTCACATTGGCTTTACCATACCAGTATCCAAAAACGGATTGGGACGAGGATTGTATTGAAATAATTATAAAAGCGAACAGGATCAGTTTTTTCATCCACTTATTGTTAATTTTTTAGCCACACTTCTCACGTTATGAAGAAAGCTTTACATAATTTTCATTGTGAAAATCATGAACCGGTTTATGGTGCGATGTTTGTCAAAAACCATGCTTAAATAAGGTAACGGCGGGTCTTTTTATTTGATATAACGCTTCATTTCCCGTTCCACGTCTTTTTTCCTGAGAGTTTCCCGTTTGTCATGCAGTTTTTTCCCTTTGGCAAGACCGATCTCAATTTTTACCAACCCTTTTTCATTCAGGTACATTCGGAGCGGCACGAGGGTAAAACCTTTTTCTTTCAGTTTTGCTTCTATTTTTTTGATCTCTCGTTTTTGCAATAGCAATTTCCGGTCACGCACCGGATCATGATTATTGAGATTGCCGTGTGAATATTCAGCAATATGCAACGACTTAATCCACACTTCTCCTTTATGAATTAAACAATAACTATCATTAAAACTCACTTTGCCGCCTCTTATTGATTTTACTTCAGTACCCAACAACACCATTCCTGCTTCATATTTCGTATCAATGAAGTATTCATGATAAGCTGACCTGTTTTTTATTTCGTTCATACACCACTAATCTACAAATATAGGAAGCCCGGTTAAAGGCTTTTAAATATAATGAACCCCGGCCTTGGCCAGGGTTGCTAAATGCAAAATTGTTGTTATTAATTTTTAAAAAGACCTAATACGGTTGCCAATTTTTGTTTCAATTCACTCCTCGGAACGATGAAATCCAAAAACCCATGATCCAATACAAATTCACTTCGCTGGAAACCTTCCGGCAGGTCCTTTTTAATTGTTTCTTTAATTACTCTTGGGCCGGCAAATCCAATTAATGCATCAGGTTCAGCAATATTTAAATCGCCCAACATGCCAAACGAGGCAGAGATACCGCCAAAGGTAGGATCGGTTAATAAAGAAATATAGGGCAGTTTGGCATCACTCAGTTGTGATAGTTTACCGCTTGTTTTGGCCAGCTGCATCAGCGAAAATGCACTTTCCATCATTCGGGCGCCACCGCTTTTGCTTATAACCATATAAGGCATTTTATGCTGGAGGCAGTAATCAACAGCCCGGGAAAATTTTTCGCCCATCACACTACCGAGCGAACCGCCGATAAATTCAAAATCCATGCAGGCAATCACAATATCATAGCTGCCAACTTTTCCTACTGCCACCCGCATTGAGTCTTTCAGGTCTGTTTTACTCCATATCTCTTCCAATCTTTTTTTATAGGGTTTCAGGTCGGTAAATTCCAGGAAATCTTTGCTGCGAATATTTTCAAACAACTCATCGTATTCTCCATTGTCAAAAAGAATATCGTAATATTCCGCACTGTTGACGCGGTGATGATAGCTGCATTTCGGGCATACAAACAGGTGTTCCCGCAGTTCAGAGATCGTACAGATATAATTACAATTAGGACATTTTGTCCATAGCCCCTCCGGTGTTTCTTTCTTTTCTGAGGTTTTGGTATTGATCCCTTTTTTTATGCGTTTGAACCAGCTGCTTTTCGTCTCTTCTGTTTTTCCTTCTTCGCCTGCCAGGTTCGCATCAAAATCTTCGATTTGTTTGGCCATGACCTTTTTTTGTTGAGGTACAAATATAGAGAAGTTTGTGGTTTATGGTTTCCACGTGCATTGTTGTCCTGAGCGAAGTCGAAGGATCATCGTCTGTTGCAGTTTACCTGAGCTTGACGAAGGGCACTCTTGTACAACTGTAATTTTATTCATCAATTATATCGCTCCTACGGAGATCTTCTGGCTTTCACTCTCACTTTTCATTTTTCAATACTCTCTCAAACAGTTTAAAGATTCTTTTGTATTCATCTGTCCAGCTGCTGGGTTCAATAAATCCATGATCTTCCATTGGGTAAGATGCGAGTTCCCAATTATCTTTTCCTAATTCGATCAATCTTTGAACCAGCTTTACAGCGTCCTGGTAGTGCACATTCACATCCACCATGCCATGGCAGATAAGGAGATCGCCTTTCAGACCCTCTGCAAAATAAAATGGAGAACTTTTTCGATAGGCAATTGAGTCAGTAAAAGGTTCGTTCAAAATATTGGACGTGTAAGGATGATTATAATTTGCCCAGTCTGTAACAGGTCTCAATGCTGCGCCTGCAGCAAATGTACCAGGCTCATTGAACATTCCCATCAGCGTAATAAATCCACCGTATGACCCACCGTATAAACCAACATGTTTCGGGTCAACATTAAAATTTTTCACCAGCCAGTTCACGGCGTCTACATGATCACTGAGGTCTTTACCACCCATAAACCGATAAATACCTGTGCGCCAGTCCCGGCCATAACCTGCACTGCCACGATAGTCAATATCCAATACATAGTACCCATTGTCGGCGAGCAGATTGTTAAACATGTATTCCCTGAAATACTGGCTCCACCATTTATGGGCATTTTGCAAATAACCGGCCCCATGTACAAACAAAACGGCTGGCTTATTAGGAGGGGGATTGGTGGGCCTGTATAATCTTGCATACACATTGGCACCATCTCGGGCAGGAAATGTAACCAGCTCCGGATCTTTCCAGGCATAGGTTTTAAACTCTTCGCTTTGAGCTTTAAAAGTTATTTGCACAGGTTCCGGCCACTTTGCCTGCCGGCCGGCAGGCAGGTTTTCCTGCAAATACAGCTCCCAGGGTTTGGTAGAATAGGAATATAATACCGCCAGCCATTTTTCATCCGGTGAAAGAGTTACCTGGTTGGCGCCGGTTTGCGTGGTTATTCTTTCTTTTTTACCATTGGCAATGGTTAACCGATAAAAATGTTGCTCACCGGGATGTATTTCATTCGTAGTGATATAAAAATATTTCTTGTCGTTGGAAAGTTGTGCCCGTTGTATCTCATAGTTGCCCACCGTCAGGGCTTTCTTTTCTGCATTCAATACATTGATGGTATAAAGATGGGAGTAGCCAGTTGCTTCGGACTGAAACCAAAGGGTATTTTCATCGGTCCAGCCAATATTGCCAAACATTCCCGGGCCTCCGATCCACGCTTCATCACGCTGGCGATCCAATAATTTTAAGTGATTGGAAGACCGGTTCCATGTCATCAGCCAGCGATCTTTATTATCCTGTGCACGAAGATCAACAACTGCATGCGTTCCGTTTGGCGACCAATAAGGACCAAACACGGTAACAGCCCGGGCTGCGGGTTTGTTTGTTCTTTCTTCCAACTGTTTTGGATAATCTTTTACATAATCAGGCAGATCGTTAATACCGGGAATAGAATCAGTTTTTACAGCATATACAGTATCTTTTTCCCGGTCGTAGATAAAGAATTCCGAAACGCCTTCTGGCGCACCTACTTTTGTACGGGTGGGTATATCTGTCGTGAAGCCTGTTTCTGTTACAAAATTGGGAACAATCGTTGTCTTTTGATTTGATACTGGTTTTGATAAACGATAGCTAACAAAGCGGCCATCAGGGCTAATGGCTAACCCTTGCAAAATTTTATCCTCAATGCTGATGCTGCGCAATTCTTTTGGCTTAGTTGCGTTGGTGTATTTTTCTGCCTCATCTTTTTTTTCTTTCCTTGAACGCAATACTTCAAAATATTGCAGTTGATCTCTTTTTAACCAGGTTTCCTGCTGGCTGAGATTTTCGGTGCCTGTCTTTGACGAAGTAGCGCCGCTCCGTGTAACGGCTCCACCGCCTTGAAGAGCTGTTCCACTTTTCAGATTAGTAAGTTGCTGTGTTTCTCCCGTGGCGATATTCCAGGCATAAAGGTTTTGGCTGCGATTGTAAATGACCTTCTGATCATAGAACGAAAATTGTACGTTGCTTTCATTGTCAGTTGTTTCAGTGATCCTCCTTGTTTTAGTCAATTTTATATCTGTGTAAAAAACATCTCCATCTTTCGTATAAGCATAGGCTGTCCTGTTTCGATTATATACGATAGAATTGGCAGTAACAAGAGCTTGTTTTTGAAAAACACTGGCTTTAACGGGCACCTTATTTTCCAGTGTGATATAGTATAACGAATCAGCTATGGCCTTATCGGGATTCCAATTGAAGAAAATAGTCTTCCCATCAGCACTCCATTGTAGTGATGAAGGCGAAGTGCCAATCCATTTAGGATCACGCATTATTTTTTCAACAGTGAGTTTGTCCAGCTTTTGCTGTGCATGCGAACAGGTGATTGCCAAAATGAAAATGACTGTACAGGCATTTTTAGTCATGGTGAATGCTGATTGCTTTTTAGAAGGGGAGTTTAAATAATTTCTGCAATAGTGCGATGAATGGTTGCCGCTAATTTCTCCGATGGAACATCATTTGGGTCACCGCCAAATGGGTCTTCAATCTCTTCTGCGATCAATTCAAGACTTGCCAATACATAGAATACAATGGCCACTACGGGAATAACATAATAACCCAATGAGAATACATATCCAAATGGCAATGTCATTACATAAACAAAAATAAATTTCTTGATAAATACACTATAGGAAAAAGGGATGGGAGTGTTTTTGATGCGTTCGCAGGCGCCGCAAATATCAGTAAAGGATTGTAATTCGCTATTAAGAACGATCAATTGGTCGCCGCTGATTTTATTTTCTTTATACAATTTTTGTACATGATGAAACATAAGCAACGCTATCTGGTTAGGCACATGTTTGCTCTGATCGATTTCTTTAAATACATGGCCATGCTCTTCGTCATCAAAAAGTTCGATACGTATTTTTTCGGAATGCAGATGATTGTGCAGGCTATAAGCGTAAGCCGGTATGATTTTTCTGAAAAAAGATCGTTGCGCATTTTCCTCAATGGCCAAAAAAGATGAAAGCTTTAAAGCGAGGTTACGGCTATTATTAACCAGGCTTCCCCAAAGCTTGCGGCCTTCCCACCAACGATCATAAGCCGTATTCGTTCTAAAGACCAGCAACATGGAAATCGCAAAACCCAATAATGTATGCATCACAGGGATATTCCTGACATAACTGTTGGTTGAAAGTTTCCAATATTCCAACTCGAGAAAAGTGATGATGGCAGAATAAACGCAAATTCCTATAATAAGTGGCGCCAGTTTGCGAACAGTATCAGCTTTATGAAAGCGAAAAAGGTAAGTGAACCAATCTTTCGGGTTGTAAGAGATCATGAAATTCTTTTGCCAAAAATAGCCATTGCGAAATATTTTCTTAAAAATTTGAACGAGCAGCTCTTTACACGGACTTTAGCGCTGCCCCTTTTAATTTATCAACTCCTATAAATAACAGGCCGGTGATAATAAAGACAAGCAACAGACCTGTTGCATTTATCAAAACCCTGGTATAGCCAAGCTGGCCAGCATCAATAAAAGGATAGGGATAGAATCCTTCCACGACTCCCCTTAACATGGCATAGATAAGATACAGTCCGGGATAGATGAGCCAAAAAATTGCATGACGCCATTTCAAATCTCCCTTCGGCACAAAAAACAACCAGAAGAGAATAAATAATAGCGGAACCGCTACATGTAAAGCTTCATCCACCCATTTTTGCAGACCAGCCGGTTCCCATATGTTGCGTAAAATAATATTGTATACAAGACCGACAATAAAAATATAGAGCGCTACGGCGGTTAGAGAAGCGGGTCTTGAAAAAAATTGTCCCCACTTTGATTGCGGGGCTAAGAGGATTGATGAAGTGGAAATGGCAACAAGCAGGTTGGTGAGTATGGTAAAGAAAAGTAGAAACCGACCTGCTGCCTGCAGGTAAGTAAGACCATTGCCGGGAACATTATGCAATAAGATATATAATTGCAATGCAGGAGCCAGCCATGCCAAAATGACCAGTATGATCATATGTGCAGTAGCGGCTCTGGAAAAGCTGGTTTGCATAAAACCTTTTACAGCAAATTAGCATTTATTTTTTGGGCGGTGGTGACTGCCACAATACATGTGTGATCATCCAGCGGCCTTGTAGCCTGGCAAGTAGTAAATAATCTGTTCCCCACCAGGCCGTCAGCTTTGCATTGGCAGTTTGATCCTGCACGTCGAGTACTTCTATTTTTTTGGGAAATTTCTCCACGTTAGGGTTTACGCCGCGTTTCTTTACATCAGCTGCGTAGTTAATCATCTCCTGGAATGACATTGGCTCACCCTCGTAAACCGTTTTACCCTTCGGGATATAATATCCATATTTTACAACATCGCGGCTGATGCTTTGATGAATCTTGGCGGTGTCGCCATAATAAAAAGCATCAACATAATCTTTTACTGCACTGGATACATCTTCCTGTGGTGACTGTGCAGACGATGCGTAAGCACATACCAGAACGAGTGGGTATAAGAAAGGCCGCTTCATGATTTTTTTATTTAAATTAAGCAGTAGAAAATAAGTAACCCGGCTTTTTTTTTCAACAAAGCAAAACCGGGGATAAAAGGTTGAGACGGCAAAACTTACACCAGTTTTTAAAAGATTTGATTGAGAAAACAGGCCTGCCTGCATTCAACGAATTGCCAGGCTACAAAATTAAATGATGGTTTCGGAGCAATTGATCAGTAAATTTGTATAGCTGCCAGTATTTTTTTACCTGTAAATGAGTTTGTATGTACACACAAATCTGGAATAAGTACTTGCCAGTTATTAGGATTTTATTGAAGAAGTCGGCCACTGAAGAGCAAAGACTCGGTTTAAACAGAACTGATTTTGAAAAAGGGAACCGTACCAGGAAACCATCCTGTTCATTCAATGTAAAGGTCACTAATGGCCGGTTTAATACCGTTAGTCAGTCCGCGGCAGCTAAAGAGTTGGTCGCTGTTTTATTGGAAGATGAAGTAACAAAAAAATTACTCCGCGAACACCACTATCATTTTATTTTAAGTGCCGATTTGCAATTGCGGATCATCAACGACACGCCGATGCCCGACCCCGCGGCTTCTGAAGAAGATATAACCAATAAGGAAGCTGAGGTCGTTAGCCAATAACACTACAATGGACGAACCCAAATATTGCGAAAGCTGATTGGCTCGCTCGGATCGCCATGATCCTGCAGCTTGATTGGCTTAGCTCCGTGTTTTTCATACGAAGGCTGACCGCGGTAGACCGTTTCTCCTTTTAATTCGGTATTGTTTTGCATCAAAACGCCGTTATGAAGCACGGTAACTCTTGCCGGTGTTTTTAAGCTTCCGTCATCATTAAAACGGGGAGCAGTCCATATGATGTCATAGGTTTGCCACTCGCCGGGTTTTTTACAGGCGTTGGCTAACGGAATAGATTGTTTATATACACTGGCAGTTTGCCCGTTGACGTAAGTTTTATTGTTATAGCAATCCAGTATCTGTATTTCGTAACCATTGCCCTCACCGCCGGTAGAAAGAAAAACTCCACTGTTGCCTCTTGCCTGGTTTTCGCCATGAATTATTTTAGGAATTCGCCATTCCAGATGTAACTGATAATCGGTGAAGGATTGTTTTGTCTCAATGTCACCAGTACCTTTCTTAACGGTAAAAACTCCATCGCTGACTATCCAGCCGGCCGGCTGATCCGGATTTTTATTGGAACGCCATTGATCCAAATTTTTCCCATCAAATAAAATAACAGCATCTGATGGAGCATCGCTGCTGGTTTTGCCTGGTGTGACAATCGGCGGAACAGGTGACCATACTTCCGTTAGTTTCGGATCGATCGTGTCCCTATTCACTTTGTTTTGGGCATTAGCAAAAGTGACCGCAGAAGAGATTGCAATCAGCAAGCATAATTGTCTTTTCATCAGAAGAATATTTTATTAAAAATAATGTATTCGAAAATAAAAGCAGTGATCTTGACTTTTTATCATGTCAGAGCATCCGTCCTTCGCCCGTCGCTATATAATCTTTTTTCTTTATCTGCAGGTTCATTCACTTTTTTTTGCGCAATGATGATAAGCCTTGGCGTTTTTCTTATATCGTAGGACTGGAAATGATAATCACCAAATACTTCCTGCACCTGCAGGCCCTGGTAACTGAACATGTCCGTAAAGTCACCCAACGAAAACTTGACAACTTTTTCCGTGAATTCCAGCGGTGATTTTAATGTGGGATCAGTTATCGTGATCTTTTTATAAAAATGAGCGTCGTCATCCCATCGGTGAATTTCGTAATATGTGTCACCGATTTTTTTTATTTCATTAGGCACCAGGTGGTCTTCAGAATAATGTGTATTTAGATAATCAATTACCAGTATTCCACCGGCTTTTAAAGCGGAAGCGATCGTCCTGATTGTATCATCATGTTCACGACGGGTATTGAAATAACCAAAGCTGGTAAAGAAATTAAAAGCGTAGTCAAAATAGTTTCCCCAGAAGGGCAGCCGCATATCATGCAGGAAGAAATGCAGTTTTTCATTTTCATAGTTTTTTGCCCATTCGATACTATCGGGAGAAATGTCAATACCGGTTACATCATAGCCAAGCGATGCCAGCGTTTTACTATGACGGCCTTTTCCGCAGGCAATATCTAACATACGACTGTTAGCTTGAGGTTCCAAATATTTAATGAGTTGAAGAATAAAGGCTTCAGCTTCCCTGTCATCCCGTTCAAAATAAAGCTTATGGTAAAAAGGAGAATTGAACCATTCTTTGTACCAGGATTCTTTCGCCATCGTAACGTTTGCACAAATGTAAGCAGGCTATAATTTCCTGCCGCTTAAATCCGTATTTTTGTTGCCCGTTGAAAATCTCTTCTTTAGAACAGGGTTTCAACATCCATACCTTTGAAACCCGACTTGCTTGTTCGCAGTTTTTGCGATAGCAATCATTAAACCTTAAAATTTACAATTAGGAATTGTGGCATTAATTAAAAGTATTTCTGGCATTAGGGGAACTATCGGCGGAAAACCAGGAGAAAATCTCACTCCGTTGGATGTGGTAAAATTTACCGCTGCTTACGGCACAATTATTTCCGGCAAAAATAAATCAACAAAGATCGTTGTAGGTCGTGATGGCCGCATAAGCGGCGCCATGGTTCGCGATCTTGTTGTAAGCACATTAACCGGCCTGGGTATAAACGTTGTCGATCTCGGACTTTCCACAACACCTACTGTCGAGGTTGCGGTAAAGATGGAAAATGCGGATGGCGGCATCATACTTACAGCCAGTCATAATCCCAAAGAATGGAACGCACTGAAATTGCTGAACAGCGACGGCGAATTTATTTCCGCCGAAACAGGCGCCAAAGTATTGGAGCTGGCAGCAAAAGAAGAATTCAATTTTATTCCTGTCGATAAGTTGGGTACCGTTACCATTGATGATAGCTATTTACAAAAACATATTGACGCCGTATTGTCCTATCCGCTGGTGCATGCCGATGCTATCGCTGCGAAGAAGCTGAAGATAGTAGTGGATGCTGTTAATTCCACCGGCGCAACTTATGTTCCGGCCTTATTAAAAGCATTAGGTGTAAAAGAAGTGATTGTACTGAATGGTGAAGTAACGGGTAAGTTTGCACATAACCCGGAACCCTTACCTGAAAACCTGGTACAGCTTAGCAGCGAAGTAGTAAAGCAAAGGGCCGACCTTGGCATTGCTGTTGATCCTGATGTGGATCGTCTCTGTTTTGTCAATGAAGATGGAAGCATGTTTGGCGAAGAATATACACTGGTAGCGGTTGCTGATTACGTGTTGCGCAATAAAAAAGGTAATACCGTCAGTAACATGAGCAGCACCAAGGCCCTTAAAGAAATAACAGTAAAGAACAGTGGTGAATATTTTCCGTCGGCAGTGGGAGAGGTGAACGTCGTGAAAAAAATGAAGGAAGTAAATGCGGTGATCGGTGGTGAAGGAAATGGCGGCATCATTGTTCCTGACTTTCATTACGGCCGCGATGCCCTGATCGGCATTGGTTTATTCCTTAGCCATTTGGCCAATCACAAAAACGGAATGCGATCACTAAGGGGACAGTACCCGGATTATTTCATTGCTAAAAAGAAAATGGAACTGCAGGATGGAATTGATGTAAACGCCGTTTTTGAAAAGATCAAAAAGAAATACAAGAATCAGCCCGTTAACACTGATGATGGTTTGAAGATAGAATTCGATAACGACTGGGTGCATCTCCGTACGTCCAATACAGAACCTATCATCCGCATTTATTCAGAAAGTGATTTTGAAACAAAGGCTAATAATATCGCTGTACGTTTGATGCAGGATATTAAGGAGTTTATATAGTTCTGTAGATTACAAGCCTGTCGGCAGACGGGTTTAAAATTCACAAGCTGACAATATATACTTTCAGTTTGTGAACTTTTTTATTTTGAAACATTACCTGATCATTTCAGGTTTTAACCCGAGCTTTTTCATGGCTTCTTCTTCATCCTCGTGAGTAACAAAAAGAATAACTTTTGTTTCATTCCCAATTTGCTGAACCATGTAGCTAACATCAAACTCAGTCACTTCATCACCCGTTTTTTCAAATGTCACACCCCAATGAACGGTCACCATTGCATATTCATTGCTAACTGGAATTATTTTCTTACTTAAAATTTTGGCTGATTTTTGCCCGATACTTTTATACATATCACTGGCTTGTTTGGCCTTGCTTAAAAAATCTTTTTTATCCCGCGCAATTGTTCCTTTGGGGCCGGCAGAGATAAAAGTGTCGGCATAGTGCTCAGCAATGGCTGCGATATCCAGTTTGTCAAAAGCATGTTCGTAGTCTTTGAACAGCTTTTCCAGCTTTTTATGATCCATAAACTTGTATTTACGATGTTGGATCAACAAACGGGCCATACCCGGCAGGGTATGGCGAATAAATGGCTACAACAGTTTATCAGGTGTGATGGGCAATTGCCTGATTCTTTTACCCGTAGCGTTATAGACAGCATTCGCTACAGAGGAAGCATAACCTATCAGCGCAATTTCTCCCATTCCTTTCGCACCCATAGGGTTGATGACGGGATCAGGTTTATTGACGAATAATGCATCGATAAACGGTGTATCGGCATTGACCGGCACATGGTAGTCAGCAAAGTTATTGTTGATATACCGGCCGTAGCGATGATCAATAATTGCTTCCTCCGTCAATGCCATTCCAATGCCGCCGACCACACCACCGATCATTTGGCTACGGGCTGTTTTTTCATTGACAATTTTTCCTGCATCGCCGGTTGTTACTACCTGTTTTACTTTCACCACGCCAGTTATTGGATTCACATGCACTTTGGTAAAATGAACCGAGAATGAATACATGGAATATTTGTTTAGTTCTTCACCGCCTTTTGATTCCTTTACAATTTCGATCTGCGGGATATTGTTTTGTTTCAATACTTCGGCATAACTCATATTCACAGCGGGATTGGTTTTTAATGCGACTTTTCCATCTGCAAATACAAGATCTTCCGGTTTTACGGTATGGACATCCCTGGTATGAAATACCGTTCCTTCTTTTAAAGACAGTTGAACCAATTGTTGTTTCAGCGCTTCACATACTTCATGAATAGCTGATCCCAACGTAGAAACCGTTGCTGAACCACCCTGCGTAGGACCGGGCGGAAAACTGGTGTCACCCAACTGGAATTGTATTCTTTCTCTTGGTATGCCCATTTGTTCGGTTGCAATACTTACCATGGCTGTGGCTGTTCCGGGTCCCATGTCACTTACGGCACTTTGTAAAATAAGCGAGCCGTCGTCTTTTAAAATTCCTTTTGCGGCGCCTGCCCATCGGAAGGCAAAAAATACTCCTGATCCCATGCCATAGCCAATCTGCATACCTTCTTCTACCAGGCCTCCGGGGGTTTGACTTCTTTTACTCCAGCCAATTTTTTCCGCTCCCATCTGGTAGCATTCTTTTAAATATTTACTCGACCAGGGTTTATTTTTTTCAGGATCCGTTTCGGCATAATTGCGAATGCGCAGCTCAATCGGATCAAGGTTTAATTTATACGACAATTCGTCCAATGCTGATTCCAATGCGAAAGTGCCGGTAGCTTCACCGGGCCCACGCATCCAGATGGGAGTGCTTACATCCAATGGCAATAGTTTGTAGCTTGTGTTTACATTGGGACAGGCATATAAGAATTTTGAAACATTTACGATGCCTTCAGTAAAATTTTCGTACGATGATGTCTGAGCTATTGCATAATGCGTGATGCCCAATAATTTTCCATCCGTTGTGGCGCCAATGCCGATCTTTTGCCAGGCACAGGGACGATAACCAACCATGGTAAACATCTGGTCACGGCTCAGCATGAGCTTTACCGGGCGATTTACTTTTTTGGCGGCGATTATTGTTGCAATTTCATGCGGCCAGGTGCGTAACGCACTGCCAAAGCCGCCGCCAACAAATGCTGCAATTACTTTCACATTGGCAGCCGGCAATTTAAAAGCCTGCACTATTGCACCCTGCGTATCTTTTGGTCCCTGTGTTTTTGTATATACGGTTACTTTATAATCGGTTTCCCAGTTGGCAATAATAGCATGCATCTCCATTGGGTTATGTGTTTCTATTGGAATAACATATTCTTCTTCCAATTTCACCGGTGCTTTCTTATATGCATCCGCTTCACCTCTTTTATATTCGGCAGGATCCCAGCCTTCTTTAGGTTCTTTGGCTTTGGAAAGATTTTTTAAAAAATCTGTATGATGTACTTCTTTGCTGTATTGAGCTTTTACTAATGAAGCGGCATATACAGCCCTTTCATACGTATCCGCCACAACAATGGCAATAGGCTGACCATTGGAGTAAACACGGTTGTTATAAAAAACTTTAAGCCCTTCCCAATCTTTTGCTTCCGGATTTGCTTTTTTATCAACCGGTGCGAAACCCGGCACTTTGGGTGAATTTAAATGCGAG
Organism: Terrimonas alba; assembly: GCF_042434975.1. Taxonomy (NCBI): domain Bacteria; kingdom Pseudomonadati; phylum Bacteroidota; class Chitinophagia; order Chitinophagales; family Chitinophagaceae; genus Terrimonas; species Terrimonas alba. The sequence continues at coordinate 156,896 of NZ_JBHMQM010000006.1, read as the reverse complement.
ATCACGGCTAAAACGCCAGGAGCATTTTCAGCAGCTTTTGTATCCAGCAATTTGATCGTTCCTTTTGCAATGCTGCTGCCGACAATCACAGCATAGGTCATTTGCGGCAGCTTATGTTCGGCGGCATAACGGGCAGCACCAGTCACTTTATCCTTTCCATCTACACGGTCGGTAAATCCCGGCATTTCTATATCGAAAAGAGTATCCATGTTTGTAGTTATGACTGTTGAGAAGAAACTAATTGCAATGCCTGTTGTACAGCAGCAGGAACCATTTTTATTTTAAAATCATTATGGCCATAGGATTTTGCACCTTTTATCGCCATCGTGGCTGCAGTGCTGATCGTTTCTTTTGATAGTGTTTTACCGGCCAGGAATTTTTCTACCTCATTCAACCGCCAGGGTTTGTGAGCCACACCACCGAGTGCCAGCCTCGCGGTTTTAATCGTGTTGTTATCGAATTCCAGCGCCACGGCTACCGATACCAATGCAAAAGCGTAGGAAGCACGGTCCCTGATCTTTAAATAATGACTGTGGGTAAAGTTGTTTTTGGGAATCGCGACACTGGTTATCAATTCTCCTTTTTGTAAGCTGTTATCTTTTTCAGGTGTTGCACCCGGAAGACGATGAAAATCGGTTAACAAAATTTTCCGGTCGCCTTTTGGTCCTGTTACATTCACTTCGGCATCCAGTGCTGCCAGCGCCACACACATGTCGCTGGGATGAACAGCGATACAACTGCTACTTGCGCCAAAGATGGCATGCATGCGATTGAAACCCTGCAATGCGCCGCAGCCGCTGCCCGGTTTTCGTTTATTGCAGGGCATTGTCGTATCATAAAAGTAAACGCACCGGGTTCGCTGCATTATATTGCCTCCAACCGTTGCCATATTTCTCAACTGACCGGATGCCCCGGCCTCTAGTGCCATAGTAAGCAAAGGGAATTTTTCCCTGACTATACGGTGGGCCGCTACATCACTATTGATGGCCAACGCACCAATTGATATTCCTTTATCCGTTTCTTCAATTTGCCTGAGCGGAAGATTATTAATATCAATGACACGGGTAGGGGTCATGACTCCTTTTTTCATCAGGTCTACCAAATTGGTACCGCCCGCAATAAAACCACCCGTGGGATTTTTGGTTAATGCATTGACGGCATCTTTTACGGTGGATACTCTTGTGTATTCAAAGTTGATCATAGCTATTGCCCTCCTTTTTTTACATCCATGATGGCGTCAACAATATTGGGATAGGCGCCGCAACGGCAAATATTACCACTCATATATTCACTGATCTCTTCCCGGTTATCCGCACTGGTTTCACTAACACAGGCTACCGCAGACATGATTTGCCCCGGTGTGCAATAGCCGCATTGAAATCCGTCATGTTTTATAAATGCCGTTTGCATAGGATGCAGTTCATCTCCTTTTGCGAGGCCTTCAATCGTAATAATTGTTTTACCGTGATTCATGACGGCCAGGGAGAGGCAGGAATTGATCCGCTTGCCATCCACATGCACCGTGCAGGCGCCGCATTGCCCATGGTCACATCCTTTCTTGGTACCTGTTAATCCCAACTGCTCACGAAGAAAGTCCAACAGCGTTACCCGCGGCTCAACCGACGTATTTACGGTTGCGCCGTTTATGGTCAATTGCAAGGGAATCTTTTCAAACATCTCAGCTATTTTTTCATCTTTTTCACCGGCTTTTACCAAAAGGGGAGGAGACATGGCAATAGCCGCGGCGGCAGTAGATTTTTTTAGAAAGCTGCGGCGGGTTTCGCCCTTACCATTTTTTTTGCCCGACGACATTTTGTGCTCTTCCATAAAATTCAGATTGTCATTGCTCTCTAAATTTACTTTATTCTGAAATATTTTGATCAGTGAACTTGCCAATGCTTCCCATCAGCAAAAAATGAGTTGCCTGCGTGAGGAGTACGAATATTTCCTTTTTAAGTGCCACGAACAAACATTTGAACTTACCTATCTTTGCGGCTCTTTAAAACAATGAGTTGCCTGCTCATCGCCCGCAGCTCAAAGCTCAAAGCTTTATGACGAATCGTATTTATTTTGACAATGCCGCTACAACAGCTCTTGATAAGGAAGTTTTGGATGCCATGTTGCCTTATATGACTACGCATTTTGGTAATCCCTCTTCTATCTATTCCTATGGCCGGGAATCAAGATTGGCAATTGAAACAGCGAGAAAAACGGTGGCCCGGTTGCTCAATGCACATCCTGGTGAGATATTTTTTACCAGTGGCGGCACGGAAAGTAATAACGCTGCTATTCTTTCCGCTATCCGTGATTTGGGTTGTAAGCATATCATTTCATCGCCAATTGAGCATCATGCCGTGTTGCATACAGTAGAACATTATGGCTGTAGTGAAGGGTTAAGCTACAGTTATGTGAAGTTGTTGCCCGATGGTCATATTGATTTAAAAGACCTGGAAGCGCAACTGGCTTCACATGAAGAAAGATGCTTGGTGACACTAATGCATGCCAATAATGAAATCGGTAACCTGCTGCCGATAAAAGCGGTAGGCACTTTGTGCAATAAATACAATGCGATTTTTCATTCGGACTGTGTGCAAACCGTGGGTCACTATCCCATCGACCTGCGAAAAATTCCGGTGCATTTTATTTCCGGTGCCGGTCATAAGTTTCATGGGCCAAAAGGTGTCGGCATTTTATACATTAATGACAATGTAAAAGCAAAGCCATTTATCTATGGTGGCGGACAGGAACGTAATATGCGTGCCGGGACGGAAAATTTATATGGCATAGTCGGTTTTGCAAAGGCTCTCGAACTGGCTATGGCCAATCATGAAAAGGATAGCGGATATATCCAGTCGCTGAAGACTTATATGATGGAGCAACTGCGGCAAAAAATAAATGGTGTTGTTTTCAATGGCGACCAAACGGGCAGTTGTTTGTACACCGTATTAAGCGTTGCATTTCCAAAAACGGAAAAATCCGAGATGATCCTTTTCAATCTTGACATAAACAATATTTGTGTATCGGGCGGAAGTGCCTGCAGCAGCGGCGCCGACCAGGGGTCACATGTAATTCGTGCCATCAATAATAATCCTAACCTGGTAACCGTTCGTTTCTCCTTTTCCAAATTCAACACCAAAGAAGAAGTGGATGCGGTGGTGGAGAAGGTGAAGGAATTGATTTAGGAAAGGGGGGAGGGCTTGGCTAGTAGCGAGTGGGACGTAAGAGATGTGCTATAAATGATATTACTTTTAAACTTTCGAATACCCACTAGCCGCTTCCCACCTACCATTCCCCCTACAAATAATACCACGGATTTCTTCTGGCCGCTTTTACGTAGCTGCGTATATTTTTCCAGAAAGCAAGGATCATATAAATAATGATCGGGGAGCCCATTGTCAGCAGGGATGTATAAATAAAATACTGGCGGATGCGGCTGGGGGCAATACCTATCTTGTCGCCAATGGCTGAACAAACGCCAAAGGCATTCCATTCTACAAAGCTTTTGAACCTGTTCATATTGTAAATTTAAAAAATCCTTGTAAAGCGACCAATCACGCCGGAAAAAAGATTGTTTTATCGTAAATTCGCTGCGCTTTAAAAAGAGTCCATAGTCGCAGTCTATAGTCGACAGCAATATCCAATGCTGTGGTCCGTTGTCCATCGACCGTGGTCGCATTTTGACACTCAAACTCAAACTATTCTCAATGGTATTCGACCTCGATCTCATTAAAAAAACTTATGATGAAATGCCGGGCAAAGTATCTGCTGCACGCCAGCTGCTCGGTAAACCTTTGACACTAACAGAAAAAATTTTGTATTCCCACCTCTATGGTGCACTGCCTCAAACTGCTTACACAAGGGGAAAAGATTATGTAGACTTTGCTCCGGACAGGGTGGCCATGCAGGATGCAACGGCCCAAATGGCTTTGCTCCAATTCAGCACTGCCGGCCGTAGTAAAGTAGCTGTTCCTTCTACCGTGCATTGCGATCACCTGATACAGGCAAAGACGGGTGCTGTGGCTGACCTTGCCACCGCTAATGAAGTAAATAAAGAGGTATATGACTTCCTCGCCTCCATTTCAGATAAATATGGTATCGGCTTTTGGAAACCCGGTGCTGGTATCATTCACCAGGTAGTGCTGGAAAATTATGCATTCCCCGGCGGTATGATGATCGGAACGGACTCGCATACACCAAATGCCGGTGGATTGGGTATGGTGGCCATTGGTGTAGGTGGTGCAGATGCAGTAGATGTGATGGCCGGTTTGCCATGGGAATTGAAAATGCCAAAAGTGATCGGTGTAAAACTAACTGGTAAAATGAGCGGCTGGACATCCGCAAAGGATGTAATTCTTTGGGTAGCTGGTCAGTTGACTGTAAAAGGCGGTACCGGTGCTATTGTAGAGTATTTTGGGGAAGGTGCAGATAGCATGAGTGCAACCGGGAAAGGCACGGTATGTAATATGGGGGCCGAAATAGGAGCTACCTGCTCATTGTTTGCTTATGATGAAAAAATGAGTGCTTACCTGAAGTCAACCGGTCGTGAAGAAGTAGCGGCAATGGCCGATAAGATCAAAGATCATCTTCGCCCTGATGAAGAAGTGATGGGCGATCCCTTAAAATATTATGACCAGGTGTTGGAACTGGACCTGAACACACTTGAGCCTTATGTGAATGGGCCATTCACCCCCGACCTGGCTACACCGATCTCCAAAATGGCCGAAGCGGTAAAAGCCAATGACTGGCCGGCTAAGTTGGAAGTGGCGTTGATCGGTAGCTGTACCAACTCTTCGTATGAAGATATCAGCCGTTCTGCTTCCATTGTAAAAGATGCGATCAGCAAAGGACTTAAAGCCAATTCTGAATTTACCATCACCCCGGGTAGTGAACTGGTACGGTTTACTATTGAGAGAGATGGTTTCATTGATACGTTTGAAAGTGTAGGCGGCGTGGTATTGGCCAATGCCTGCGGCCCCTGTATCGGTCAGTGGGCAAGACATATTGATGATCCGAAACGTAAGAACACCATCATCACTTCGTTTAACCGCAACTTCGCCAAACGTAATGATGGTTTGGCCTCAACCCATGCATTTGTTGCTTCACCTGAGGTGGTAACAGCGATGGCTATTGCCGGTACGATTGCATTTAATCCATTAACGGATAAATTAAAGAATGCAAACGGTGAGGAAGTATTATTGGCTGAACCCAGAGGATATGAATTACCGCCCAAAGGTTTTGCAGTGGAGGATGCCGGTTACCAGGCGCCTGCCGAAGATGGCAGCCAGGTAAAAGTAGTGGTTAGCCCTGACAGCGATCGTTTACAATTATTATCGGCTTTCGCACCCTGGGAGGGAACCGATTTGCTCAATTTAAAATTATTGATCAAGGCAAAAGGAAAATGTACCACTGACCATATTTCTATGGCTGGTCCCTGGTTGAAATACCGTGGTCACCTCGATAATATCAGCAATAATATGCTGATTGGTGCTATCAACTATTTTAATGACAGTACAGACTCCGTAAAAAATCAGTTGACGGGTGACTATGGACCCGTGCCTGCTACCGCCCGTGCTTATAAAGCCGCCAATATTGGAAGCATTGTAGTAGGAGATGAAAACTATGGTGAAGGTTCATCAAGAGAGCATGCGGCGATGGAGCCGCGTCACCTGGGCGTAAGAGCTATATTGGTAAGAAGCTTTGCCCGTATCCACGAAACAAACCTGAAGAAACAGGGCATGCTGGCTCTCACGTTTGCCAACAAGGAAGACTATGATAAAATACAGGAGGATGATAATATCGATATTGAAGGATTGACCGAGTTTGCTCCCGGCAAACCGTTGCGCATCGAGCTCAAACATCTTGATGGCACGAGTGAATACATTGAAGCAAACCACACCTACAATGAACAACAAATTGAATGGTTCAAGGCAGGTGGTGCGCTGAATGTGATAAGAGCACAGTTTGCAAAATAAAAAATTGTCATCCTGAGCCTGACGAAGGATAGCTAATCGAAGCGCAGATAAAACGAAAACCCCGAATCTTGACAATAGAAGGTCCTTTCGCGAAAGCGGAGGGACTTTTTATTTGCGATGTAAGTTAGGTCTCACGTCGACCATGACAGAGCACTGTAGGTAATGAGCAGTTAAATGGCGAATGGTGAATTGGTACAACAACAATTGGAATGGCGAAGATCAACGATTTGAAAATCAAATGTTGCTTTTCTTGACAAGCTGGTTTGAGTGCCATAAATTTACGTGTTCGACCGCAATGCCTTGCACAAGGAAAAATTCCTTCGTCCGCTTTGCGGACTCCCGGTCTTTTTCTCCATCGCTATTGCGGTCGAACGATCGGGATTTACTTGTAAATTTATCGGGCGGTGAACTTTGTGCAAGTCACCTGCGGCGAACAAAAGGATTTACAAAATGCCCCAATAAATTTCCACGTACCCACAGATTCTCGCAGCTGCTTCGCTGAAACCTTTGGTTTCGCTCCCGCATCTGCTCCATCCGTGGGCACTTCGTAAATCCCGATCGTTATGCGTCAGCTTAAATCGACACCTCACTAAAAAAACTCCAACACAAATGAAGAGACTAATAGCTTTTTTTCTGACATTTTCAACCGTGACAACATTCGCCCAGGACAAATACAACTATACCCATTTCAACAAATTGACAGAAGTTGAAGGCACTGACTATGTCATTGCAAGCATTGAAAACTGGGGGAAAATGGATGGACTTAAAAACAGATACCTTCTATTCATTGACACCAAAAGTGGTCAGACAAACCAAGTTGATTTTCCTAACGAAGGCTATTTCCAAAAAATTGAGCAGGTAAAGATTGACGACTTAGGTATTAACAAAATCATTGTATCGGCTCAAACCGTCGACTTAGACGGTAAAAAAGGAATTGACTGGAATGACCCGACACAGTTAATAGTTCTTTCAACTGACGGAAAAGAAAAAACTCAACTCACAGACAGTAAATTATTTGTCCGGACATGGGTGGTTAACAAAAAAACAGGGACAATTGTAATTACAGGACACTACGACACAAATAACAACGGCAAATACGACAAGACAGACAAAAACGAAGTAGGTATTTACGATCTAAAAGCACTGAAACTAATAAACAAAATTTGACAAGCCGAACGCAGAATATCAGGTTTTGTGCAAGTGCGGCTTGACAAACATCATCAGCCAATTGCTGTCTCGTCCGAAATAGGGGGTTACACAAAAACCAAATTTTATGGACATTGAACAACAAGCCGTTCATGAGTATTTAACGCAAGGATTTAACCGGCCATCAACTGGCAACATCTATGGCAAACAAAATAAAAGTATTGGCTATTTCTGGAAGTACGAGACAATCATCTTCAAATCTAAATCTTATAAAAGCAATCGCCGACCTGACATCAGAAATATTTACCACAACTACGATGCATCTGCTACACAATCGGAGGCAATATGAAAACTTATTGGTTATGGAGCCGGTGCTAACTAAATTGCCTGCTTAGGATTAATTTCAATTCTGCCGTTAAAAATGGACAAATTTCCGAATTGGGCTGACCATATTTTTGTTTTTATTTTTTGCATACTTCTTCCTTTGTCTGCAATAAGGCAAAATCTTAAGAATAATTCTGCAGTTGTGTACAGTAGCGAGCAAAAACTAACCTTTTATTTTTCAACCTGCCTCTCCCTTTTTATAATGGCAGCAATTATTTTATCAGTATGGCTGCTGTTTAAAAGACCGCTCGCAGAAATAGGGCTTACGTTAAGAATAGATGGAAGGTTGTGGATATGGACCGTAATTGCTTTTGTAATAATTTATGCTATTGATACGATTAATTCGGTGGCAACACCCAAAAATATTGCTGCTTCGATAAGTGACTGGCAAATAAGAACACCGTTTATGCCAACAATAATGAAAGAGCTTCCGGCATATATTTTAATGTGTCTTTGCGCCGGTGTTTTTGAAGAAATAGTTTACAGGGGATACTTAGTTACTTATTTTTGGCATTTCTTCAGTGGTTCAAGCTACCAGCAAAGCTTATCGGTACTTCTGCCTACGCTTGTATTCAGCATTTCTCATTTTTATCACGGCGTAAAGAATATCATTAAAATTTTTATACTTTCAGCATTTTTCGGCTTCATATTTATTCAGTCCGGCTCATTGGTGATTGTTATGGTCCTTCACTTTATTGTTAATGTAATTGGCGGTTTACTAACGGTAAAATACATAAGTGAAAATAATGCAGAAAAGAATTGATAGAAAAGACATATAATGACACTCTTGCTGGTATAATAAGCAAATCTGGATTGTACAGGCGGTACAACATAATTAGTACAATTTTCGACAACACGAATTTTTATCAAAGAATTCCAGATTCAAATTGTAATCAGGCAGAACTTTCTACATCAACCTATCAGGCTGAATAATCCTGCACATTCAGTACCGCTTTTTGCACTCCCTTCTGTAACTTTTTATCAACAAAAACGTTCCAGAATTTTATAACTCATCTTATGTTACTGGCAAAGAAAATTCTTATGATACTTGCCGCTGCTTTGGCAATACTGGCAGGTCTTTATCCTGCTATTTATTTCCTCATCAATCGCAAGTTTGGATTGTTGCAATCGAAAAGCGAAGCCTTACTGGCCAATCCATTCTGGAACATTGAATTTTATTTACACATAATATTTGGCGGGCTGGCACTGCTGGTTGGCTGGACACAGTTTAGTGCCAGGTTGAGAACAAAGAATTTAAAGGTTCACAGGCAGGTTGGAAAGGTTTATGTAGTCAGCGCTTTGATAAGCGCAATGGCAGGAATTTATATTGCTCTTTATGCTACGGGCGGACTGATTCCTTCCGTTGGCTTTATGTCGTTGGGGATTGTCTGGTTTTATACAACCTTAAGGGCATATATGGAGATTAAAAAGGGCAGCGTTGATGAACATCAAAAGATGATGATCTATAGCTATGCAGCTTGCTTTTCAGCAGTCACACTAAGGATATATCTCCCGATCCTTACTTCATTATTCCAGGACTTTACGAAGGCCTATATGGTGGTAGCATGGCTCTGTTGGATTCCTAATCTAATCGTTGCATTTTTTATAGTCAAAAGGCTTGATAAGATTGAGTTTGCCGTTCGATAAATCAACATAAACAAAGCCCCGCATCAGGCAGGGCTTTTAACTTTTGGTTTTACAAGCAATCAATTATGCAATTCAATAGTACCAATATCGGTATCTTCTCCTTTTACTAACGCTACGCCGGCGATGGTTGTATCCCTGTAACCATTGGCCGTTGCATTGATAAATACATCAGCAGTGCTTCCTTTCAATCCTCTTATCTTAAACCAGCCATCATCATGGGGTATCGCCACCAGTGTATCGCCGTCCGCAATCGCCGATACGACAGCATCAGCTTCAGCTGGTATCACTTTTCCTTTAATGCTGGCAGTTTGAGCCGGCAGCCATATTCTTATGAAGGGTTTTATTACAAAATGATTGTCCCTGATCCTGACAATAGAACGGCCTGCATCAAAGTCGAGCCAGAGCTGCAGGTCAGAAGAGCTGATCTCATCAATGTCTTCACCACGTACTTTGATCGTTACCCGGTTAAAATCGCTCCAGGGTGAAAGCGGGTAGGATACACTATCAATCACCACTGAATTTTCAGAACCGATTGTAAGACGTATTTTTTTGATCTTACCGGCGATAGTATAGCCGCTTGCCAGCAATGTATCAGCGCCATTTGTAAGATCAAGCAGGTTATAAACACCGGCGCGGATATCCAATGTATCCCATACGGCGCAATCATTATCCCCGTCATGATCCTTATCACGATCATAATGACAACCCCTGCCATCATCATCGTCGTCATCGTCATCATCGCTGTTAACATTGCGACAGCTATCCGGTATTACCAATACTTCCACCCGCTGAATATCTACATTCACTGCATCAAAGCTTACAGGGTTATCCGAAAGCCTGATCCTGACCCGCTGCTGCCCTTCCGGAACAGGCTGACTGGCATCTTTTTCTTTTTGACATGAAAACATCGTAACGATTGCAAACAAAAGCAAAACAATACCGGCTGCGAACCCGGCGCCGGGAAACGGATTTTTTTTCATTTTACTACGATTTAATTAATAAATAAAATGGTGTGTGCCCGGGGACAGGCTGGCGGCAGCCTCAGCGTGGAAGAAATAAAGTGGGTGTTGGATAAACGAATAAAAGCATACCAAAGTGTATAATGTGGAAAAGTTGCAGCAATCACTTCGCATACGAGTCTGACCATGTGAGATTGTGTTGAGCGGACTCGTAAGGTGTGACGTTACTTTTATTACGATGTTTTATTTCTCCCGTTTGATCTTCGAAAAATCAATCATCCTGCGCCGAATAAATCCAACTCGCCTGTAAATCGCAATAGCCCGTTCATTGGTCGCTGCTACATGCAGAAAAGGAATAATGCCCGCTTCGATATTTTTACGGGCGATATGTGCCACTAATTGCTGCGCATATTGCCGGCCAGTAAAGGATGGATGTGTTACCACGGCACTGATTTCTGTTAATCCGGACATCTTCATCCGTTCGCCCGCCATGGCTACCAATTCGCCATTGTGCCTTATTCCAACATAATTACCCATCAAACGGGTACCTGGTAGAAAATAACCCGGCTGCACCAGGTTGATCAGTGACAACATTTGCGCTTCATCCGCCTCGCCAAGCTTTTCAATCGTTGCGGTCATTGCCGGTGTATTAATCAATCCAGGACAAATCATCTGCTCACAAGGCAGTTTGCTTACGATGCTGTAATTGGCTGGCAAAGGGGGAAAATCGCCTATGATAAAAAAGGATTCATTCGGTTCTGCCAATTGATCCAGGTGATTAAATGCTTCCGGCTTACTATGGTCAAAAGCGAGAAAGGAAACAATGTCTTGCCGGTAACGTTTTATACCGGGGTTACTAATTGCAAAATGCCGGTGTATTTCTGCCAATGAATACCAGGCAGGGTTATCGAGTTTAAAAAATTGATCGTTGACCATTGCGAACAAAAACGAAAGATAAAATGAATGGGTGTTTTAAAAAATCCACCCATCAAATCCTTAACAGTTACTGCGGGCAAAAGTTCTTTGTTTATTTTGCGCCTGCGTTGTGGTCCCTGTGACTTCACAACAAAAACCTACCAGTAACAACAAGGATAATATTCTCAAAATGAAAATTGCTGTAACACAAATCAAACCGGTAAAAGGAGATATTGAATCCAATATTAATAATCACATTAAGCTGATTGATCTTGCTGTATCAAATGGCGCCGGTGCAATATTTTTTCCCGAATTATCTATCACGGGCTATGAACCCGAACTGGCAAAAGAACTTTCCACGGATAAAGATGATGAACGCTTTGCCATTTTTCAACACATCAGTGATGAAAAAGCGATTACTATCGGGGTAGGGGTGCCTTTAAAAGCAGTCGGTGGTGTTCAGATAGGCATGTTGATTTTTCAACCGTATCACCCGGTACAAGTTTACTCCAAACAATATTTGCATGTTGACGAAGTTCCTTATTTTGTTCCGGGCCATGAAGCAGTTGTACTAACATTGGATAATAAGAAGATTGTGCCGGCTATCTGCTATGAATTATCTGTACCGGAACATTCGGCTGCGGCTCATGCGGCCGGTGCAAACGTTTATATTGCCAGCGTGGCAAAAACAGCAGCAGGAATGGAAAAAGCAACGCAGACACTGGCTGCTATTGCCGAACAATATTCCATGGCCGTTTTAATAGCAAATGCCATTGGCCCCTGTGATAATTTTGTGAGTGCGGGAAATACATCGGTATGGAACAATCAAGGCATATTAATGGCGCAGTTGAATGACAGCAGCGAAGGCATTTTGATACTGGATACAGAAACCGGGCAAATAACTGAGAGCTATTGTAACATTATTTGAAGCATTTGGAAAGAAAGGCCGATTTTAAAAAACACATTCAAATTGACTATTAAACAAACCCTGGTAGAAAAAGCATCTCATCAATGACTCAACCCGTTAGTGCATGAAAATAGACTATAGCAATTTATATACCCGTTTCATATTTCGACTCTGCATCGCTTGCTTCAAAGATTCAGGAACTAGCAGGGAGATTAAATAAGGTTTGACGACGACTACAGTTCAAAACCATTTGCAGTACAAAATATGAATTATCCTATGCTATGAACTACAGTAGTCATGAATAAAAACTTCCTACCTTCAAACTTCTTTAATTTTTCAATACTGTTTGTTTTATGAGAAAAAATATAATCGGAATAGTTCTTTTTGTTTTTTTCATTACCGGTGGTCGTGCACAGTCAGTCAATCAATCACAGTCTGCAAGAGAAAAAAGTTTTGTAGCCGGCGGCCAATGGACCAATTATGCCAACGATCCGGGTGGCATGCGCTATTCGCCTGCCAGGCAGGTAAATACTACTAATGTTAAGACATTGAAACCGGCATGGACCTACCAATCAGGAGAATTGAAAACATATGAAGGAACCAATATCGGCGCCAAAGCCGCTTTTGAAGCCACACCGTTGATGATTGATGGTGTACTTTATTTCAGTACACCGGGCAACCGGGTCATTGCGATTGATGGTGCCACTGGTAAAGAGTTGTGGGTTTATGATCCTAAGGTGAACCTCAAAGGGGATTATTCAGAAGTTACATCCAGGGGCGTATCGAAATGGATAAACAGTAATAGAAAGCCGGGCGATAATGACTATATGCGCATTCTTTCTGCAACTATCGATGGCCGCCTGATCGCACTGGATGCTTCGACAGGCAAACCTGTTGAAGGGTTTGGTAAGAATGGCATCGTCGATCTAAAGAAGGGAGTAGGAGCCATCCAGGTTACTTCGCCAGCAGCTGTGATCAACGATTTGATCGTAATTGGATCTGCAATGGGTGACAATACAAGAATTGATTTTCCTCCCGGTGTTGTCAGAGCTTATCATGCCAGGAATGGAAAACTGGTTTGGTCGTGGGATCCTATTCCACGGAAACCAACCGATGCAGGCTATAATACCTGGAAAGGCGATAAAGTGAAAAAGACAGGAGCCGCTAATGCCTGGGCGCCGATATCAGCTGATCCTGCATTGGATATGGTATATGTTTCTACATCCTGTCCCAGCACGGATTATTATGGCGGCGAAAGAAAGGGCGATAATTTGTATGCAAATTCTATTGTTGCTATCAAAGCATCAACCGGAAAAGTAGTATGGCATTTTCAAACCGTACATCACGATATCTGGGATTATGATATACCCGCACAACCTTTATTGATTGAGCTGGAAAGAAACGGAAAGAAAGTACCGGCCGTGGTAGTCGTCACCAAAATGGGACACATATTTGTACTCGATAGAAAAACCGGCGAACACCTGTTTCCCGTAGAAGAGCGGTCTGTACCAGCCTCCGATGTACCGGGTGAAGAAGCTGCAAAAACACAACCTTTCCCAACGCAATTACCGGCTTTGGGTTTGCAAAAAGTTACCGCGGATGATGCATGGGGACCCACACCGGAATTATTGCAGCAGGCAAAGGATAGAATCAACAAACATATCAATCAGGGAATCTTTACACCACCAAGTTTAAAAGGAAGCATCATCACACCCAGCAATGTTGGAGGCATGAACTGGAGTGGCGCCAGTTATGATCCGCAGCAAAATCTTCTGATCACCAATGTGAATCGCCTGGCGGCCCTGATCACTTTGTTTCCAAAAACAGCCAATACTACAAAAGCAGTGAATATGGCTTTACCCAGGGCAGAAGTAGCGCCACAGGAAGGAACGCCTTATATTATGAGCCGGGAATATCTTTTTGCCATCGATAATGGCCAGTTCGTAATGCAGACAAAACCACCGTGGGGAACATTGGCGGCTGTTGACCTGGTTTCGGGAAAATTAAAATGGGAAGTACCATTGGGTATAATGATGGATCCGGCAAAATACCCTGATGCAGCAAAATGGGGTTCGATAAACCTGGGTGGCGCCATCACAACAGCAGGAGGATTAACATTTATTGCTTCCAGTTTAGATGGTTTCTTCCGGGCATTTGATACCAGCACAGGGGAGATGCTATGGCAGTCAATGCTGCCGGCAGGGGGACAGGCTACACCAATGACCTATGAATTAAATGGTAAGCAATACGTGGTCATTGCAGCCGGCGGACATGGTAAGCTTGGAACGAAATTGGGAGACTATGTGGTGGCGTATGCGTTAGAGAAATAATAAGAGTGAAAGCAAAGCGGGTAACAATTATTCAATTTATAAATCTTGATATATATGATTACAGATGTAATTACCGATAAAATAGAATTGACAGAACTGGCGAATAAATTATTTATGTATTGTGATGGCCAGCAATGGCAGCAGTTGCTGGATGGAGTATTTACGCCTGTTATCTGGTTGGATATGACAAGTGCCGGCGGTGATAAACCAGGCAACATGGAAGCGAAAGCAGTTTGCGGGATGTGGAAAGAAGGCTTTGTTGATCTTGATGCCGTGCATCACCAGGCGGGACACTATATCATTACAGTCAACAATGACAAGGCCGATATTTTTGCTTATGCTGTAGCTACGCATTATAAAAAGGCGACGACAAAAGGCAATACCCGTGCCTTTGTCGGTAGCTATGACCTGAAAGCAGAACGAACGCCGGCTGGCTGGCGTTTATCTCAATTCAAATACAACCTGAAATATATTGACGGCAATGCCAGCCTTGAATAGGTTGTAATCAGAAGTATCTTTCTTTTATTGGATATTCACCTTTGCTAATTCATGAATGTTTGGCAGATAACTGTTTTAATCATTGCTGAGACACTACTTTCTTTAGTATTGTTTGCTGCAGCCCTCTCCCTGCTGGTTTTCCTGCTGCGAAAGCCAATGCGAAAATATAAATACATTGACCTGGCTATCTTTGATAAGATCAGGCCTTCAGTTAATAGTTTCAACAATCGTTTTTTTCTTTTCATTACTTTCCTCGGCAAGCACCAGTTTTTAATACCAGCCAATCTCCTGCTCATTTTTTATTTTCTGCTGATAAAAAAACAAAGCTGGTCATCCATTCGTATTTTGACGATTGCGTTAAGCAGTCTTGTGCTGATGTTGTTGCTGAAGTTCTTATTTCAACGCAAGCGGCCTTTATCACCGCTGCTGCAAGCTGCAAAAGGTCTTAGTTTCCCCAGTGGCCATGCAATCATGGCGGTGACTTTTTATGGATTGGTGATCTATATAATGCGGCACATCATTACAGAGCCGTGGCTGAGTAACCCGGTCAGCGCAGCACTTATCATTTTAACTGTTTTAATCGGTTATAGCCGTGTCTATCTTCGGGTACATTATGCCAGCGATGTGTTGGCCGGTTTTATCATTGGCATTTTATGGTTGTCAATTTCGCTGGCGGTATTAGGCCGGTTACAGGTTTATATAGCCGGAGTATAAAACAATAAAAGGCTTCCCCCGGGAAACCTTTTACTCAACTAAGGCATGAAGAGATATTATCTTGCTTTTTCCTTTAAAATATTACCGTCCGCGTCCAGCAATAATTTCACCTTGCTATCCTCTTTTTTCAACTCCACCTCGTAAGCGACTCTATCTTTTTGAAATTCCCGGTTCACGTTGTCAATTGTGTACCCGGCATATTTGTTTGTTATAGTAGTACTGACAGGTGCGGGTAGCTTAGTATGATCTTTCAATACATATGCCGAACCAATCCAGTTACCATCGCTATCATACCATGCGTAATAGTTTTCGCCATCCATATCAAATCTTACGAGGAAGTCGTTAGCATCCATTGTTGTCCATCCTGCCATTTCCCAATCGATAGGAACGGCGACAGCAGCGTCATAGTTTGTCCATACTACATTAGTAGCCGTTGGATACTGTGTGGTAAAGGCTGTTTTTGTATTAGCCGGCACTACTACACCTGTAGTGCCTGTTGTTGTATCGGTAGCCTTGTAAGGGGAGGAGCAGGATGCGAATGCAGCAATGGCTGCCACTGCAATAAAAGTTTTGAATTTCATAATAGGTCTTTTAAAATTTAAAAAATTAATGGTGACAGCTAATAATTAACAGCTACAACTATGCCAGCTGAAAATCCCTTATAAAGCTTGGTGAACGGACCAATTTTTGGGGAACCTGTGGGCCGTATGCCACATCATGGCGAGTGTTTTACGCATTATATATAAAATATTATCATTAACTGTTGCACGGAACGATGTCAAAGTCAAAAAAATGTCAATAAATCGTGAGAATAAGGCCAGGACATTGGTCTTTTGAAAAACAAGGATTATTTTTATTTTAAGATCCAATACCTGATGTAAATGAAAAAAATTCCATTACTAATTGCATTTTTTGCTATAGCATTTTCGGGCCTCTGCTATCCCAATTTTTCACCCCGCTTTGACACGCCAACAACCGATGCGCCTGGCGATTATCCCGCAGAAGAAATGCTAACGGAGATCATGAACGTAGTCGGACTTTCTCCCAATTTTGAATTGAAGGAGGCAAAGGTGGACAACATTGAAGCCTCTATTTCCCATCGCAAAAGATATATTTTATATAACCCTTCTTTTATCAACTGGATCAATGAAGTAACCAACGATAAATGGGCGGCTATGGCCCTGCTGGCTCATGAAGTAGGTCATCACCTGAATGGTCATACAATCCGGAAAACAGGTAGCACACCGATTCTCGAACTGGAGGCCGATGAATTTGCCGGCTTCGTGTTATACAAATTGGGAGCAACCCTGTCACAGGCACAGGAAGTGATGAAGTATATTGCCAAGCCAAAAGAATCAGCCACGCATCCCGGCAGAATTTCAAGGATGCAGGCTATTGAAAATGGTTGGAACAAAGCCGCCAATGCAGGTTTGAGCAGCACCCGTCACAAATGATCTGCCTGATTAATGCCTGTTTAAAAATCCAAAAATTGGAACGCTGATAACACTGATTATTATGATTTAGTAAGATTGAATCAGCGGAAATTCATCATTATCTACTTCGTTTGCGCCTGCCTGCCGACAGGCAACTTCCATTCTGAAAAATTTTAAATGGCTTCTTTAGATTTCTTAAATACTTTGTCAGGAATAGGAACAGTATCCTCCAACATTTTATCATCCCGAACACCGTTTTATTGATATTATTTTCGGCGTTCTGCCTGTCGCATCATTACAACCGCTTTTCACTGTAAGAATTAATTTTATTAAAATCGTAAAATTCAATACAGATTTTACTAAAGAACAAATGCCTGTGTAGAGCAAAAAAAAAACAGGCCCCATCGCCGGAAGCCTGTCAGTTACTAAATCATCATGTGACTAGCTCAAATGTTTGCCGAGATATTTTGCAAGCTCGAACATGGATGCCTGGCTTTTGCCACCAAAGATTGGTTTCAATTTAGCATCTGCATTGATCATGCGTTTGTTCTTTGAATCCTGGAGCTTGTTAGCTTTGATATAATCCCAGATTTTTTTAACGGCTTCTGTACGAGGCACGCCTTTGCTGCCTATCACTGCTGCAAGATCAGCACTTGGAGTGAGGGCCTTCATAAAGGCTGCATTCGGTTTACGGGCTGATTTCTTTTTAGGAGCCGCTTTCTTTTTAGGAGCTGCTTTCTTCGCTGCTTTTTTTGGAGCCGCTTTTTTCGCTGCTTTTTTAGGAGCTGCTTTTTTTGCTGCTTTTTTTGGAGCTGCTTTCTTTTTTGTTGCCATTTTGTTTTTGTTTTTGAATTATAATGGGTTTTCAGTTGGGGTTAACAGTGATAAATATAGATGATTTACCCAATGAGTTATTCATAAAATTTCCACATTTTCCTAGGGAAACTCACTTTTTTCATTGGTGTTTTTATTCCGGCGTTAAGAAAAGCGCCGGATGATTTCCCTGCAACTCCCAACATAATGACCGCCGAATAAGACCGCGTGGACCAATAACGGATAAAGCTGTGTAAGCTGTAATCGTTGCTGCCAGCCGGTTTCAAGCGAATACACTTCGTTGTATCCCTCGTAAAACAGTTCGCTAAATCCTCCGAATAACAGGGTCATTCCAATGTCCATCTCCCTGTGACCATAGTACACCGCCGGGTCAAATAAGGAGGCTTTACCGTTCTTTGCCGCCATATAATTTCCACTCCAAAGGTCCCCATGCAGCAGGGAAGGAGGCTCATCCGGGAATAAATCGTGCAGTTTTTTGCAAAGCGTAATACCTGAACTAACATCAATTTTGGTGAAAGCATGGGTATCGGCCAACGTTTTTACCAATGGCATAATGCGACACTCTGCATAAAAGGAGGACCAACGGACATGCGGTGTATTTACCTGCTGAAGGCTTCCTATATAATTGTCTTCCTTCCAGCCAAAATGGGTTTGTTGCTGAAGGTGCATAGCGGCCAGTGCAGCGCCAAATCTTTTCCAGAAATCCGATGAGATACTTCCTGGTTCTATCCATTCCAGCAAAAGGTATTGGCTCGAATTAACAACGCCGGATTTAACAACCATCGGTATCATAAGCGAACTATTACTACGCAAAGCATCCAGGCCATGGGCCTCCTTTTCAAACATGGCCGGGTAGCGATGGCTATCGTTTACCTTCAGGAAATATTTTTCATCATTAGTCTGTAAACAATAACATTCATTGATATCACCGCCATGCACAGGCTGATGATGCTTTATTGAAAGGCCACAGTCCTTGAAAAAAGGTTGCAGATCTATCGTCATTTTTTGAAGGGCTTTATAATGATTCAATTTACAATAACAATTGTAAGACTCTTTCCGTTGTCATTATTGCGAACTATCAGCTTTCTTTGCTATTGCAAATGACGAAATCTTTGAATGAAAGTTTATCGCAATAATCAGAAGCCTGATTTTCCTGTACACCTTAATTTGCTGAAAGCGCAGCCGGTTAGCAATTATGATATCACCAGGCTAACTGAGAAAACATCTTCTATTACTATTAATACAAACAAAGGCTTAGCTGAATTAGATACAGGTTTCTTTTTTGCGTATGAAATTTTTCCGTCACACATCATGTCTTTTTTGACACAATGGTCATATGAGCAAAGACAAATGAACATTGGAGATACTATTGTTCAGCAGGCTTTTATTCCGCCGGTTGGTTTTTTATCACAAAAGATAATCGTTGGAGTCCGGATAAAGGAAATCATTCATGAACCCAACAAGATGGGATTTAGCTATGAGACTATCCGGGGGCATGTGGAGAAGGGCCTTTCAACATTTACCATAGAGAAATCAGCTGATAAAACCATTTTCCGGATCCATACTTTTTCAAAGCCGGGAGCATTATTGTCAAAACTAGCCGCCCCATTTTTTTCAATACCCTATCAATCCTATTGTACCAGGCAAGCCCTTAAATATGTAAAACAGCAATTGGAAAATCATTCATTAACCGTGAAGGCTAATGAATGATCAAATTAAACCGGGAGTTAAAAAGCTTTCATCAATTTCTGTTCACCACCAGCTCCAATCACCGACGATCCGTATACTTTTATAGTAGACTTGATAAAATCTTTTTCATCGGCTTTATAAATATTTTCTACATATTTCTGCGGGTTACGATCGATATAAGGAAACCAGGTGCTATGAATTTGGATCATCACCCGGTGACCCTTTTTGAATGTATGCAACACATCCTGCAATTGAACATTTACATCAGTTGGCTGGCCGGGAACAAAGGGTTCGGGCTTTTCAAAACTATTCCTGAAGCGGCCACGAAATACTTCGCTTCGCACCAATTGCTGGTACCCGGCCATGACGATGTTTTTGGGATTATGTTCAAAATTGGGTTCATCGTCGGGGTATACATCAATAAGCTTTACGATAAAGTCAGCGTCGGTACCGGAGATAGCCACTTTTAATTTCGCCAGTATTTCACCCGCAACTGTTACATCATTTTCCAAAATATCCGTTTCAAAAGTTAACACATCGGGCCTGCGGGAAGCTTCACGTTGGTCATCACTCATGAAATTGCGGGGTGTAAATGTCAGGCCTTCTATTTGCGAAGTATAAGGAACCGGTTTGGCGGGGTCGCTGATATATTCAAATACGGCTTTATCGTCAAGGGGTTTATTAATGGAAAGCTTGCCATTTTCACCAAAATGCAATTGCAAAGCCGGTATGTCTTTTGGCGGCCAGCTACTAAACTTTTTCCATTGTTTGATTCCTGTATCGAACATATATGCTTCCGGTAACTCATTTTTTCCCTCATCCTTTAAGTAATAAGCAAAAAACGGTCTTTCTATTTCACGCTGAAAGAAAGGGGAGATGCTATCACCGAAATAAATGTGGTTGTGTATGCTTTTGGCTGAGCCGGAAGCCCACTCCCCATGCGCCCATGGCCCCATGACAATCGTGTTGTTGGCATTGGGTGTTGATTTTTCAATTGTTTTATAAATACGCAATGGACCGGCTAGGTCTTCGGCATCAAACCATCCGCCAACCGTCAGCACTGCAGGTTTTATATGGGTGAGATGTGGCAGCAAATTTCTTTTTTGCCAGAAAGTATCGTAGTTGGGATGATTGATGATCTGCTGCCAAAAGAAATTATCCTTGTGATATTTTTCTGTGATATTCTTTAGCGGGCCCAGTCGTAGATAAAACTCATAGGCATCCTTAGCGGGTTTGCCATAAAACCGCATCAACTTATCCATGTACCAATCTTGACGGGTAGTATCAGGTTTTTGATAACCGAATACGGCAAAGGCAGCCGTATAGCTTTGCAGGTAAGCTCCCATATGGTGAAAATCGTCGAAGAAAAAATCGGAGATAGGCGCCTGGGGCGAAACAGCTTTTAATGCCGGGTGCGCATCAGGCAACGAAGCTGCGGAATAAAAGCCGGGATAGGATATTCCATAAATCCCTACCCGCCCGTTATTGCCTTTCAGATTTTTGACCAGCCAGTCGATCGAATCCCAGGTGTCGGAACTTTCATCTACGTCTTTTTTGTTTTTTGGATTATTGCCGGGAATATTTGGCGTCATATTATCGAACTGGCCACCGCTCATATAACGTCCCCTTACATCCTGGAACACCAAAATATAACCATCTTTGACTAAATAGTGTGAAGGATGGTTGTGTAGTTTATAATCGCCGTAGTTCGAAGCATTGTAGCAGGTCCTGTTCATCAGGATGGGCCATTTTTTCGACTTGTCTTTTGGCATATACACGATGGTGAATAGCTTGACACCATCCCGCATCGGAACCTGGTACTCAAATTTTTCATAATGCTCACGTACATAAAGCGAGTCATTATTGAGCTGGGCACTTACAAGAGAAGTAAAAACGGAGAGGAAGGATGCAAGAATAAATGATCGCATTGCAACAGAATTAAGGCTTAAAAAAACTAAGCTAAGAATTTATTTCAAGCGATCATCAAGGCGCCGGATAAAATTGACAGGCGGCGAAAACGAAATGAAATTGCAGTTACTTTTTACGAGTTTTTTTGTTGTACTGTTGGTTTAACAGGATCGATTACCAAAAATTCCGGTGGCTCTGGATTTTGCTGTATCAATTCACTGTATTTAAGCTTCAGCGTACGTTTGATACTTCCAACATAGCCTGGTTTAGGAATATTTTCAAGATTTAATTGGATAGACTCGATAAGGTCATTTCCGATAAACATCATTAGTTGCATAGCCGTTGAATATGATACAAAGCACGTTTTTTTTTATAGCCCGGCCAATCTCAGAAGTACTCTTTTTTGCGAGTAAGTTTACTGTTTTGAAATTACCCCTATTTTCGATTGGCATTGGTA
The DNA here is from genome assembly GCF_042434975.1 of Terrimonas alba. Classification (NCBI taxonomy): domain Bacteria; kingdom Pseudomonadati; phylum Bacteroidota; class Chitinophagia; order Chitinophagales; family Chitinophagaceae; genus Terrimonas; species Terrimonas alba. Next base: position 135,103 of record NZ_JBHMQM010000006.1, on the reverse strand, counting down.
GTATTTCGAATGCCGGGATAGCAAAACTATTAGTCTCCCAACTGGTGGCTGATGGAAAAAAATAAGTTGAATTCCACCGCCCAGATCAACTTTGTTGTAATACCTGGATGCTAATCGCAACAGGTCCGTTCGCGGTATCAATCATTTTAGTCTCGCTTACGATACAATGGGGTAATAAGCGTTCAATAAAAGGTTTGGCCATCAGTCGCTGCGGCGTGCTTAAAATAATGACTGCTTTGGTTGCCAAAAATTGTTTAAGAACAGCATAAAGTGTTTCAAAGGCAACAGGATCATAATTCACATCGCTCATCAGCAAAGTATCAGCCGTGAGAGAGGGGGGCAAATGGTTCCAGTCAAGCAAACGGCAATTGATGTTTTTTATGCCATTCCGGATTGCCGAGCGTTGCATCAACGTTACAGCGTCAGGATTAAAATCGCTGGCAACTACTTCCTTTGCGTAGCGACTGGCGAACAGCGAAGGCAGGGCAAGACCGGCGCCTAGTTCTACTATTTTTTTATCCTGGATATATGGAAGGTGATCGGCTAAAAAATCACAAAGGCCAAGTGCAGCCGGCCAAATTTGTGCCCAATAAGGGAATGGTGCGCCTGGAGCACTTTGTTTCTTTTTCCCGTGTACATCTTTTACATGGTCTATATCCGGAACATAAACTTTTAACCAATCCGAACGAATAGAAAAGGTTTGCAGGGATACATTTGTCAGCATATTCATCGAAAAGCAAATATCCATCATTAAACCCGATGGAAATCAATGCTACTGGAAATTACCGGATGATTCATCCCCCCGGAAATGATATTGCTGTGAAATAGAAAAGATAAAGGCTGCCTGAAGCTATCGGGGCAGCCCTTTTTATCTTCCGTCCCTGTTATGAATTTATTGATATATATAATCCAGGTTGCTGGTTACCGTAGGCTGGCCCGGCAATCCTTGTTTTACAACCGCACTTTTAGGCAAGCCACTTGAATTATACAAATAATCGTAAGTGAATTTATCTTCTGGTTGCAAATTTGCGTCGAAGTGATTTTCAACGATGATATTGTTTTTCGATACCGCTTGCCAGAACAATGCCATTAACTCACGCTGTGCATACAATGGGTTTGACTTTTGATCATACTGGTAGGAAACATGACCTGAGCGTTCCATTTGGCCGGGCTCGCCGGTAGCTAGGAATGTTTCTGTTTTTTCAATATTTCCTGTCGCCGTGTAGGTGAAGATAAATTCCAATGCAGGAATATAATCATTGCCTTCACCAAAATAGATGGTAGCTTTTTCTATAAGTCCACCCTCGTATTGGTAAGCCGTGTAACCAACACGTTCATTTTCCATGAAAATATCTGCCCTTGTTAAAATATTGTTTTCATAAACAGGAGTAATCTTCTCATCGGTAGTTTCCAGTGAAGTGATTTTTTTAGCGGCGTTATAATTGACTGTATAGGTCAACGTTGAGCCATCGGTAATATCGCTGTTCAGTGTGACTTTGTTTACATCACCATTTACATTGTAATCAAAACGGATAAATTCTTCTCCATTTTTAAATTCCTTAATCCGCTGCGAAGCAGGAGGAGGTGTCGGGTCGTTATTGTCTTTTTCCTTTTTACAGGAAACGACGCTGGTAGTTAAAGCAGTGAACAAAAAAAGGTTGGAAAATAATTGCCTGGTGGCTTTGCTGAATTGCATGATCATCTTTTTTATTAGGATTAAAGTTTACCATACAAAGAAACCTTGAAACAGGTAGTCGCTGCTGTAAGGATTGAATGAATTGGAGTTTCCGTGGTTCAATTGTAATAATCGGAACATAAAATGAATTTGGGTAGTTGGTCAACAAAACGTGGAACCAGCTGTTTTTAAAAAAAACGACGTGACCCAATTGGAAAGGCTGAAAAATGATTAGCGGGTGGTATGCTTTTTGTCAATTGATTGATTTAACACAAAAAACCAAAATAAGCACATGAAAAAATCGAATATATTACTGGTTGGTTTAGGGACAACAATTGCAATAGGAATGGTCGTGTACCTTGCCCGCCGTAATAAATCCAACCGACGGCATGCAAGAGTGGCCGAGGAGGGATACGAAACTGCTGATGATATTCTTTTCCCGGGCAGGAGACCCAGGAGCAGAAGACTTCACTATGGCCCGGTATTTCCCGGTTCTAATAATCCCCTTTGATAAAATGTCAGTGTGCCATCTCTTTTGAGAAGGCTTTTTGGCTTAGTGGTAATACCGCACAAAAGCAATACCGCGTAAAGCTTGCATTTTTATAAATGTCATTGTACCTTTGGCAGCTACAAAATCAAGTACCTGATGAATTCCCGCCAAAACAGGTATTATGCTTTTTCTGAGATTATTTTTTCTTTTTGCCCTGGCATTGTGTTTTTCCTGCCAAAAGGAAACAGCCACTGAGGCAACAGCTGTAACAGGATTTGAAGACAGTCCCAGCATCCAGGCGCTGACACCTGGCCTGGTTGATGAGGCTTCGGGGATCGCCGACAGCAAACTCAATTCCGGCCATATTTGGGTAGAACAGGATAGTGGTAACCCCAATGACCTTGCATTGCTATCCTTTACCGGGTTATTACACAAAAAGATTAATGTTAAGCCTGCCATCAACAGGGACTGGGAGGATATCGTGCTGGCAAGCGGTCCCCAGTCAGGACAACAATACATTTATATTGCTGACATTGGCGACAACAGCCTGGCGGCTTCCGCTTATTCTATTTATCGTTTTCCTGAGCCCTCCGCTACTGTTGATACCGTTTACGAAGTTGATAAGATCAGTTTCAGCTATCCCGACGGCTCTCATGATGCTGAAGCGATGTTAGTTGATAATACAACGAGGGACATCTATATTATTACCAAGCAGGATGCTTCATCCCGCATTTATAAATTAGCCTACCCGCAAAATATCGCCGGTAACAATACAGCTGTTTTAGCAGGAACATTGCCATTTAATGGTGTGACCAGTGCCGCCATTTCTCCTGATGAACAAGAACTGTTGGTAAAAACCTATACCAAACTCTACCATTGGCACAGGACAAAAACGCAAACTATTGAACAGGCACTATCCACTTCCCCTTCTACAATAGGTTATCAGTTCGAGCCACAGGGCGAAGCCATCTGTTTCAAAAATGATAACAAAGGTTTCTTTACGTTAAGCGAAAGGCCATCCATCATCCAGGCAGTAAGTCTCAATTACTATAAAAGAAAATAGGTTGTATTAGTGGAATGACTTAGAGATGTCGGTTGATCCTTTAGATTCAAGGGAATTAATACGCAATTTTGCTTCCCGAATTTGAAAGATAACGACTAACTTTATAGACAGCAAGCTATCATAGGTTAAAAAACTACTTATGAGCGATAATCAAACCTTATCTGGAAAGCGGGGTCAGTGCTTTGTGGTAATGGGCTTTGGCATAAAGACCGACTATGCCACCGGCCGCAAACTCGATCTGAACAAATCTTACCGCTTACTAATCAAACCTGTTGTTGAAGAAAAAGGGCTTATCTGCACAAGAGCCGACGAAATTATCCATGCAGGTTCCATCGATGTCCATATGTACCGGGAGCTTTTGAAGGCTGATGTGGTCATCGCCGACCTGTCTACGGCTAATGTCAATGCCTTTTACGAGTTAGGTATCCGCCATGCGCTCCGTCCACAAACAACTATCGTCATCTCGGAAGACAAGCTGGCTTATCCCTTTGACCTCAACCATATCAAAATCACCAGCTATACACACCTCGGCGAAGGGATCGAGTATGAAGAGGTAGAGCGGTTCAGGAAAGTGCTCGGGGAGACTTTACAAGCCGTATTAGATAAACGGGAGCCGGATAGCCCGGTTTATACCTACCTGGATGGATTGATCCCGCCTTTGCTGGAAGAGCAGATCGAGGAGAATGTACGCCAACACAACCATGAAGAAGGCGAGGAGGACGATGGCGATGTAAAAGTGCTCAGGAGAAAGCCAAAAATCAAACAAAACAAAACGCTGGCATTACTCATAGAGCAGGGAGAAGATGCTATCGACCGGAAAGAATATGTAAAAGCCAGGAAATTGTTTGAATCTGCGCTTTTACTGGGTGTGGATGCGCCTGAATCGAACTCGCTTAGTAATGACCCCTACCTGATCCAACGGCTAACACTCGCTACTTATAAATCTCAGAAACCCGATGCCATCACAGCATTGACAGATGCGTTGAAATTACTGGGACAGCTTGACCTTGAACACACCAATGATCCCGAAACAGTAACCCTGGCAGGCGCCATTGAAAAAAACTTTTATGAGTTGGGACAAGGTGATGAACACTTGAGTAATGCTATCCTGTTTTTTCAACGCGGATATTATTTATTGAACAACCGGTACAACTGCATTAACCTGGCTTATATGCAAAACTGCCGGGCCAATTCGTCGTTATGCAGTACCCGGGAAGAGCAAATCGCAGATATGATATACGCTAATCACACCAGGCGCAGGATTTTGCAGGTATGTGAAAATGACTGGAACGATATTATCCGGCGGGAAGAGCGACTGACAAAGACGCTGGCGGATAACGACGTATTACAAAAGCAAAAAGATTATATCACCGAGCAAAAATTTTGGATTCATGTCAACAAGGCTGAGGCATTTTTTGCTCTCGGAGAATTTGACAACTATAAGAAATCAGTAGAAGCGGCAAAACAAATAGAACATAAGCCATGGATGATGGAAAGTTTCGAATTTCAATTGGCTAAACTCCGTGTGTTGTTGCAACGAAACGGTCACCTCTTAAACCCTCCCTGGAAAGAGATCAACTGACTTTATTGGTGGGTAAATTCAACTGGCGTAAAATTATTTTTACGATCTCATCGGGATTCTTGCTGACATCAACAACCAGTCCGTCGGCAGGGACTTCGAGTATTTCAAATTGTGATTGTAAAAGTTCTGCAGGCATAAAATGGCCTTTCCTGTCGTTCATTCTTTTATAGATCAACTGATAGTCGCCTTGTAAAAAGACCCAGTAAACAGGAGAAGTTATTTCACTGGCTAATACTCTTCTATAATTTTCTTTTAATGCCGAGCAGGCGATGATTGCGCCGTTTTTTCCAGCCTCTTCCCTTGCTTTTTGATTTATATTCTGCAACCATTCTTTGCGGTCATCATCATTCAGCGGGTGGCCTGCTTTCATTTTATTTTTATTGGCAACAGAATGAAAATCGTCCGCATCAAAAAAAGGAATGTCCGTCGCTTCAGATAGTTTTTTCCCGACTGTTGTCTTACCCGAACCGGAAACACCCATGATATAAATAATAGCGATCATATAGTTAATAAGAAAGGCAATATAAAGATAGATAAGCTATTACAAGAAGTTCAAACAATATAATGTGGTATTTTTAGCGTTGAATAATGAATATCCCTGATGAAGAAATTGGTCGCATCCTTTTTGTGTTTAACGAGTGTTGGTTTATATGCGCAAAATCCCAACAAAGCTTTTATCAGGCTATTGGATCCGGCGCGGGAAAATAATGCGGTAAGGTCCCCGAAACATTTTGTATCAGGTGCTACGTGTAAAAACTGTTCCCTTACTATTAATAATGAACCAGTTCATGTTTATCCAACCGGTGCTTTTGCCTATGAGTTGAATATGAAACCGGGTGTCAATGTATTTACACTATCGGCTTCAGGCGCTGACAGATCAACTGCTGTTAAAAAACTGACCTATACTTACACTGTTCCCGTACCCGATACGGTAAAAGAGCTGTCTATTGCTGATATTAAAATATTCCCTGAGGGCAACCTGGTGTTGAAGCCAGGAGACCGGGTACAATTACGGGTAAAAGCGTTACCCAAATGTGTAGTTATAGCCAACGGCAATATTCCCCTTTATGAAATTCCCGTAAACTCTTCCAATACGATGCCCGGAATTTACCAGGCTGAGTACACCATACAACCTGCAGACAGTTTTTGGCTGACCAGGGTGCCTTTTACTATCACTGACATAAACGGTAATAGTATAACCCGGAGAGCAGACAGTAAGCTATCTGTTTTGAATACCACAGATCCTGACATGCTCATCACTAAGGGACGCCTGGCTCATCTGCTGTTTGGTATAGGCGACGATAGGCTGGGTGGAGCAAAGATTGGATATATCGATTCGCTGATACCACTCAGAATGACGGGTAAAATCGGCTCGCTATACCGGGTGCAGCTATCAAAGTACCGTAGCGCCTATATTCCCGACGATGTGGTGGAGTTATTGCCCAAGGGGGCATTTACACCATCTTCATTAACGACTAACTTTCGGGTATTCGGTGATTCCGCGTTTGATTATGTACAGGTAGGCATGTTTGTCCGGCTGCCTTATCAGTCTGCACAACATATCGACCCCTCAAAAATTGTGGTGGATATTTTTGGCGCTACCAATAATACGAACTGGATCACCCAACTGGAAAATACTAAAGAAATTAAGAATGTATACTATGAGCAACTGGAGGATGAAGTACTGCGGGTGACGATTGAGCTAAAACATAAACAACATTGGGGTTACGAGGTGTATTATAGTGGCACCCGCTTGGTGATCAAAATACGACGGCAACCGGAAAGTCTCGAATTGAGACACTTGAGAATAGCGATTGATGCCGGACACGGTGGCAGCAATACAGGCGCCAGCGGCCCGACAGGGTCTATTGAAAAAGAGTTGACGTTGGCAGTAGCTTTAAAACTAAGACAGGCATTGCGGCTACAGGGTGCAAAAGTGATCATGACAAGAACGATGGAGACCTTTGTCGATAACAAGGACAGGATTTTGATGTACCGGGATAGCATGCCTGACCTCCTGGTAAGTATTCATCTCAATTCTTCCGGCGATCCCATCAATGTGGGCGGTACCAGCACTTATTACCGGTATATTGGATTCAGGGAACTGAGCCGTGACATCTATAAGAGAATGCTGGAACTGGGACTACCGGAATGGGGCAATACCGGCAGCTTTAATTTCATGCTCAATAGCCCGGTTGAATATCCCAATGCTTTGGTTGAAATACTTTTCTTAAGTAATCCGGCCGAAGAAATGAAAATATTGGATGAAGGGTTTCAACAGCAGGTGGCTGATAAGATTGTATTGGGGATTAAAGATTTTTTGGAAAGGTGCAAGGCGGATAAATAATAAGATGCACTCCCGTTAAAACTAACCGGGTCTCCCACAAAGACCCGGTTGTAAAGCTGAATTCGCTTTAATGTAAAATAGATTTCCTAAGCATGTTCCATAACTGGTTCTGTAGAATAAACTTTTAATACCGGGGCTTTAGAAAACATTTCTTTTACCCGGTCAACCAATTGCTTGTAAACACCACTGGAGTGATAAGCATCAGCATCTTCTTTGCTGTCCCAGACTGTCATGGAAATATAATCGTCTGTTTTGTCCAGGGGTTCAAGCATCCTGCAATCGAGATTCCCTTTCTGTTTTTTTACAATTGGAACAAGTTCATTGTCGTAAATCCTTTTTGCCTCTTCCATTTTTCCGGGCAAAAAGTTTAGATAGGTGAGTCGTACAAACATAATTGCCTCCTTTTTTAAATAATGAAGAAAAGAACATTTCGTAACGGTAATAACATCAGATTACCGGGAATGTAAAAGGTACGAATAAAACCCATGCAGCGGGATAGAAAAACTTTGCTCAGAGGCTCACCTGTTTAAACTCTGCGGGATGCGCCTTTAATAATTAGTAAGGCGATCGAGGTACAGCTTAATGTATTCCTGTTTCTTTTTGCGGCGGTATTGCATAATGAACCTTGGATGCGGCAGGGCAATAATTTTTTCAAAAAAGTGATGCTTTTCATTTAACCCGGATAAGAAATTAAAATTCTTTTCGCCACCGATACAATAGACGATATCCCTTTTAAATCCCATTTGCAGCTGCCGCTGAATAGTATCAGTAATAAAAGGAGTGAGGACTGCCAGCAGTTTCTTATCGTCGTAATAATTGATATTCTTTCCATCCCTGACAAAACCAAGTGGAGACATGGCGCCAATAAAATAATCTTCATAAAACTTTTTTACTCCACCATATTGTTCGATCATTTCATAAATGAACTCGGCTGATAACTCAGAACTATTGCCGAAAGGATGGTCAATATGGCAATTCTCTTTCAGCTGACGTGGCGCCGTGAAATTGATGCCGGTAATACCGGCGCCGAACCTGCCGGGATTGATTCCCAGTATTAATTTTCTTGATTTATTATCGCCATAATATGTTTTGAAAAACTTCTTTACAATCGTCATTATCTTTTTATCCGTCTGCGGACGAAGCAGCTCAATTCCTTTAGGTAAAGCTGGGGGGGCTAATGTTTCGTAGAAATGGATAAGCTGGTTTGCCAATGATTGCATAAAAAAATCGGTTTGCAAAAATAATATAGTAACCTTATCCGTTCGTCTTACAATGAAGCTGGCATGTGATGCTCATTGCTGGTGGTGCACTTCGCATACTGTTTCCCAGGCATTTACCGGCGACATTAGCAATTTCACTTATCTATATTTTTTGGGGTTCTTTTCCGCCAAATCAGGAAAGATAAGTCACAAACAGTCAAATAAAATCCGCCTATTCCGCCATTGCCATGTTTGTTATATCTTGTTCGCAAAAAATAAACACCACCATTTAAAAATCTACAATCATGGAAACTACAGAACAACATCTCTTTGCTGAACCGGAATATCATTTAGTGCAGGCCAGCATGGGAAAACGATTTGCCAATTACCTGATAGATCTCCTCGTGTTCTATGCTTTAATCTTTGCCGGCGGAATTGTTTGGGCAATTGTCAGCCCACAAACAATTGAGTCGATTAACGAAGATGATCTTGGTTTTAATTTGCTGGATCGCCTATTCACCTTACTGCTGTATGGTTTGTATATGTTTGTAGTAGAAGCTGCGTTTAAAGGTAAGTCACTGGGCAAATTAATAACAGGTACCCGTGCCGTGAATGAAGATGGAACTGATGTGACAGCTAAGGCCGCATTTTTCCGTGGGCTGAGCCGGGCCGTACCATTTAATGCCTTCAGTGCACTAGGCAATCCCACTTACCCCTGGCATGACAGGTGGACAAAGACTTATGTAATTGATGAAAGAGAATCGAACCGCCCGATGGATTGATAAGGAAATAAACGATTAATAAAAAACTCCCTTTTTGTAAGGGAGTTTTTTATGTGGTTCTCTATTCGCAAAGTTGTATCGTTTCTGTTGACTGTGTACTGAATTGAATTTTATTAACCCTTTTGGCGCTGTTATAGTAGAGTATAAGAATGCCATACGCCGTTGTAAAGGCATCCCATTTCACATCTTTTATTTTTGGGTTTCCCAACCATTTAAAAAGGCTGCCACGGCTTGCACCCATTAAAGGAACAGACAATTTGCCTTTAAACTTAGGGCCTATCTCTACATAATCCCTCGCCGTATAGAAATAAATATCCCGGTCTTTATAGAAAACACCACCACCGCATTTAGCAGTCGCACTTTCATTTTCGGCACTTGTAAAACAAGGAAGTTTCGATTTGACCTGGGCCACATTATCGGTGATGCGCAGACCATTGACCCGGCCACTCAATACATCAACGGTGATAGCCGGACAGACAGCTGTCGTTTTTAATTGCGCCCGCAGGGAAACAGCGGCTAAAGAAATAAGGAGAAAGCAAATTATTTTTTTCATGTCATAGAGTTTTTGAAAGAAGTGATTACTTCGGTATAGGGATCATTATTGATATGCAAATTCCTTGCTAAAAAAATGCGGGGAAGCCGATAGCCAATAATAATGCGGTTCTTTTGCTTGCATTCCTGTCATCATTCGTTTTTTTTCGCAGGACTAATCCGGTTGTTTTTTAAAGTTTCTTACTTTCACGTTTTAAGATCACGCCATGTTTAGAAAGAAACCGGAAGTAGATATTGTAAAGGATTTGCTCGAACTGACCGGGTCAGCCTTCCCGGCCTCCACTTTTATTAAAAGCCTGGCTTATCAATACGAGGAGCGGGGCGGACTCAGTAAAAAGCAATTGGAAGGACTGTATCAAAAAGCGGAGAAGATAGCAGGTATTCCTGCTAATAAACTGGCCACACTGGAAGCAATGATCTTAAAAAGGCCGACAAGATTCAAATCTGACTTGCCCGAAAACAAACCGCTCTACACAAAGGACGAACGAACCGGACAGTTAATCACGGAAATCCTGGACAAATATCCGCAGCATAAAAGAGTATTGTTTTTTAAAAGCAAATACGAAAACAATGAAGTGTTTTCTGCCGCTGAAATAACAGAGTTGGAAAAATTTTATAAAGTGCTGGTCAAGTGAATCCGTTATCTCTTAAAATTCTCTTCATAGGTTTTGATCCAATCTTTGACCGATATTTTTTTTACCAAATCCCCGATTAACTTGTAAGGTATATCCTCCGGTTTTTTGAACCGGATACAACTTTTACCCATATCTAATTTAGCAGGTGAATGTTTGGGATACTCAGTAGTAAACCATTTTAATAAAGCAGGATCGGAGTAAACACCCATATGGTAAAAGGCGATAAAGTTTTTTTGCGAAGCAATATTGGCAAAAGGGAGCGGTAATTTCGGATCGCAGCGGTAACCGGCAGGATAAATCTCATGAGGTACAACATAGCCCAGCATGCCGTAAGACATGGTTTCTTTAAAACCTTTTGGCAAATTCTTCAGTACAGTTTCCCGCAGTTTGATGATAGCCTCTCTACGCTCTTCGGGTAATTCTTTGATGTATTGCTCAGGAGTGGTAGCCTTGGATTGCATAAAAGAATTTTGACTAAAAGTAAAATATTTAGCGATTGCCCCAAAAATGCAAACGGGCTAATTCTTATTTGGTATTCCTTTATGGACTTTGCGAAAAAAACTGTCTGCCAACAGGCAAGCTTGGCGTCCTTTGCGGTTAGATATCTTTTATCGCAAAGGACGCCAAGAAAAATACGCAAAGAGACGCTGGCTATAGTCTGGCTACGGCTTTTGTGCCGGTAACAATGGATGTCAGTTGCCTGCCTTGTGGCAATTCGGTGGAAGAATAGTAAAGATTTATGGTTTTGTCTTTCCCTTTCTGTAAGGCAAGAATGTCTTTTACTTTACAGGTCATGCTGGCGGCGGCGCCGGAAGCATCCGAAAATTTCCATTGTTTCAGCACATTGTCATTGCCGTCTTTAATAGTGATTACCCTGTTTTTACCCACTTTCCCGCAATGATGATACCGTATTGATAATTCATCGTTTTCATTGGATTGATCCAACCTTAGTGTTTTTACCACTTTCATGTCGTTGCCAAATTGTTGCAGGACCACCTTATTGTTCAGGTAAATTTCAAATCCCTCTCCGCCGGCGCCGGAAGAAAACGAAAAGATCGTAGCCGAAATGGCCAACATAGCTGTGGCCTGTAATAGCTTTTTTGTTTTGTTGATAAGTGTTGACATAATTAATTTTTTATTGATGAATGATTACAAGATGCTATTCACATCTATATCCATCACAAAACAACAAATGTTACCAGCGCCTTAGAAATAGGTTTGACAACAGGTGAAAACCGCTTGATGTAGTGCAGGAGTAGCTTTAAGCCCGTTGTGTGGCATTTGCAGTGCTGCTGAGAATGTATACCACTATTTTGTTGATGATGAAAGTTTACTATTTTTAGCGTTATAGCGTGTAATGGCATCAATACACCATGCTATGAAACAGTATTATAATTTATGAATCTAATAATAGAATACTTCAGACCTTACTTTGAACAATTGTTACCAGGCTCACTAATCTGCATTAGCACTTTAGTTTTTCTTGTTTTAGAGAGAAAATTCCCAGGCAGAGAATTGCCAGCTTCCAAAGGCTGGTATTTTCGCTCAATTGCGATTAATCTTGTCCAGTTTCTTTTAATAGGCTTAAGTGGAATTACCTGGAATAAGTATTTCAGGGACCAATCATTATTTCACCTGGATAGTTGGAGCAATCCTATTGTAGAAGGTTTCGTTTACTGGGTTATAGGCACCTTCATTTTTTATTGGTGGCATAGGCTGAGACATGCCAATGGTTTCTGGCTGATATTCCATCAAATGCATCATAGCCCTAAAAGAATTGAACTTCTAACATCATTTTATAAGCACCCAATTGAAATTATTGCAGACTCAGTTATAACGGGATTCTTAATTTATTATGTTTTAGGTGGCACAGCCTTAGCTGGTGCCTGGGTTTCTTTTTTTGGAGCAACTGGTGAATACTTCTACCATTCAAATATTTCGACTCCTAAGTGGTTGGGCTATTTTATTCAAAGACCTGAACATCATTCCATACATCATCAGTTAGATGTTCATAAATATAATTTTGGCGACATTACCTGGTGGGACAGAATTTTTGGAACATTTAAAGAAGCTGATGATTTTGCACCCGAATGCGGCTTTCCAAATAACAATGAGTCTAAAGTATGGGATATACTCAAGTTTAAAGACGTATATAATTCATAATTGTACAGCGTATAACATAGATTTTGTTAATGGCTGAAAAACATATCCTCATCTTCCTATCACTATCAACTGCAGAAACTATCAAACCGAAAGTCCGGGACACGACCCAAGGCGGAAGGGTGCAAACTGCTTGATGAGAGAAGCTTTGTCTTCTTATGATTAACTTTAGAAGAAATACTTTCAATTACATGGAAACGACAAAAGACCTCCGGCTGGCCGTCCTGATCGATGCGGATAATATTCCCTATACCAATGTGAAAGAAATGATGGAGGAAATAGCCAAATACGGTACGCCAACTTTTAAACGGATCTATGCGGACTGGACAAAGCCACATGTGGGTGGATGGAAAAACGTTTTGCTGGAAAATGCTATCACACCTGTTCAGCAATATAGTTACACTTCCGGCAAAAATGCCACCGATTCTGCAATGATTATTGATGCCATGGATATTTTATATACCGGTAGAGTGGATGGATTCTGTATTGTCTCGAGTGATAGTGATTTTACAAGAATCGCAACAAGACTCAGGGAGGCGGGAATGAAAGTATTTGGTATCGGCGAAAAGAAAACTCCTTTGCCATTTATTTCAGCATGCGATAAGTTTATTTACCTGGAAATATTGAAAACACAGCAGGAAGCATCCGTTAACCCCGAGCCTTCCAAAGGTGCTAAGGCGAATGCTCCCGCCAATGATATCATTCGACCTGTAGATAAGGGTTTGATTCGATTGATCGCTGATAGCATTAATGACATAGCTGACGAAGATGGCTGGGCTTTTTTGGGTAACCTCGGTACACTGCTTTTAAAGAAAAAACCGGATTTTGATTCGCGGAATTACGGCTTCGTAAAATTGCTTCCCTTAATTAAAAGCATGAACAAATTTGAAATTGACGAACGTAAATCAGGAAAGACCAATATCAAACACGTGTACGTTAGAACGAAATGATTTACAATTAACCTCTACTTAAAACTTGCTACAGCCGAAATCGTCCTGGCAATATCGTCAGCCGACAAGGCATTATTCAAAAACCAACTTTCAAAAGCAGAAGGGGGCAGGTAAACACCGGATTGCAGCATATGGTGAAAGAAAGAGCGGAACCTGTCCTGGTTGCTTCTTGCAGAGCTGGCAAAATCCACAACCGGTTCTTCTGTGAAATGAACACTGATCATGCTGCCCAGTTGATTGATCTGTACGGGAATCTTATTGCCGGCAAAAATTGCTGTCATCCGGTTTTTCAGCTCAATTGTTTTTTCCTCCAATTCCGTATAAATCGAAGGGTTATTCTTTAATTCCTGTAAAAGCGTATAACCTGCAATCATCGCAACCGGGTTGCCGCTAAGCGTTCCTGCCTGGTACACATTTCCGAGTGGAGCAATGCATTCCATGATCTCTTTTTTGCCACCAAAAGCACCAACGGGTAAACCGGCGCCAATGACTTTTCCATAGGTGACAAGATCGGCGTCAATCTTTAATGTTTGTTGTGCACCACCAGTTGACAATCTGAACCCGGTCATCACTTCGTCAAAGATCAGCACAATATTTTCGCGGGTACAAAGGCTTCGAAGTCCTTCTAAAAACCCGGCCTGTGGTAAGATACAGCCCATATTGCCGGCCACCGGCTCGATGATAATAGCGGCGACCTGGTTTTTATTTTGATCAATTAATTTTTCAACGGCACTCAAATCATTATAAGGCGCAGTCAATGTATCATCCGCTACCGCTGCAGGTATCCCCGGCACATGTTGAATGCCGAGTGTAGCTGCACCGCTTCCGGCTTTTATCAAAAACGCATCGGCATGTCCATGATAACAACCTTCGAATTTGATAAATTTATTTCTGCCAGTATATCCTCTTGCCAGCCTGATAGCACTCATACAGGCTTCGGTACCGCTGCTCACCATTCTTACCAGGTCAATATTTGGCGCCATCGTTTTTATGAGTTCCGCCATTTCTATTTCCAGTTCTGTAGGTGCACCAAATGATGTCCCGTCTAACACTTTTTCTTGTATAGCTTTCACCACCGGCTCGTAGGCATGACCTAAAATTAGCGGACCCCAACTGGCGATATAATCGATGTATTGGTTGCCATCCGCATCATACAAGTAACTGCCTTTTGCTTTTGTAATAAAAAGAGGAGTGCCGCCGACACCTTTGAATGCTCTTACAGGCGAATTGACGCCACCGGGAATTGATTGCTGGGCACGGGAGAAAAGAGACTGGCTGTTGTTGTACATGATAGTAAAGAATGAAAAGTGAGAAGTGAAAAGTGAGAAGATCTTTGATCCTTTAATTATGAAATCAGTTTTACCGCTTGCTTTGCAAAATAAGTAGCAATGAGATCGGCGCCAGCCCTTTTGATGGAAGTGAGGCTTTCAAGGATAGCTTTCTCCTCGTTGATCCAACCCTTCTCTGCGGCTGCTTTGATCATCGCATATTCACCGCTTACATGATAAGCGCTAACGGGAACAGTCACGACATTTTTTACTTCACGAATAATGTCGAGATAAGCCATGGCAGGTTTTACCATTACAATATCTGCACCTTCCTCTACATCCATTAATGTTTCTTTGATGGCTTCGCGACGATTGGCATAATCCATCTGGTAAGTTTTTTTATCACCAAATCCCGGCGCACTATCCAGCGCATCCCTGAACGGGCCATAAAAACAGGAAGCATATTTGGCACTATAGCTCATGATGCCAGTCTTGGTAAAACCGGTTTCTTCCAAAAATTTTCTTATGGCGCCAATACGTCCATCCATCATATCGCTGGGCGCTACAAAATCAGCACCGGCCCGGGCATGGCTCACACTCATTTTACAAAGTGCTTCTACCGTTTCATCATTAATAATCTCGCCATCTTTTACAATCCCGTCGTGACCGTAGGTAGAGTAGGGATCAAGTGCTACATCTGTCATCACCAGCATTTCCGGTACGGCATCCTTGATGGCTTTGATGCTCCGTTGCATCAATCCCTCAGGGTTCCAGGCTTCTTTGCCCGTATTATCTTTTTCTTCGTCCTTGCATTTGATAAAAAGTAAAACAGATTTAATTCCCAAATTCCATAGTTCCTTTACTTCTTTCACAGTAAAGTCTATACTGTTCCGATAATAGCCCGGCATAGATGCTATTTCCGTTTTCATGTTTTCCCCTTCATCAATAAAAAGCGGGGCTATAAAATCAGCCGGGGTCAGCATAGTTTCAGCAACAAGAGATCTGATGGAAGGATTTGTTCTGAGGATTCTGTTTCGTCGTTGTAGATGCATAGAAGTGAAAAGTGAAAGGTGAAAAGTGAAAAAATAGTTCTGTGTTTATTTCATCATTTTTGAGAGTATAGCAAAACATTCATTTAGCAAAACTCCGGCTTGTTGAGCAGATTCGGTTTTGAAATATTGCAAATCTACCGCAGTTTCCAATGCTGCATCAATTTCAACCAGTGAGCCTCTGGCAATTTCATAGTATCGTTTTCTTTCTTGCAAAGATTTCCGTGTAGATCCCTCTGAAAAATTCAGTTTTACCGAAAGCGCAGCTCTCCTGGTCTGCTGTACCATATTAAATTTTTCTTCAACCGGTAATAAGTTGGAAACTTTATAAACTTCTTTTGTCAATTCTCTTATTTTCGAATAGGCAGTTAGAGACTTGTGATTAAGGTTTAGAAACATAAAATAGCTTTTTTGAAATGAAAACTAAAGTAGCTTACATTTCTCACTTTTGACTTTTCACTTTTCACTCTCACACCAGTCTATTGGATGTAAACAAGCTTTCAACAGCTTTTCTTCTTCGCTTCCCGTTTCTGGATGATAATCGTAAGCCCAACGTGCCCTTGGTGGTAAACTCATCAGGATACTTTCTGTACGGCCATTGGTTTTCAAACCAAAAATAGTTCCACGGTCATGTATTAAATTGAATTCTACATACCGGCCACGTCTCATTTCCTGCCATTCAATTTCTCTTTCAGCATAGGGTGTATGTTTTCTTCTTGAAACGATAGGAAGATAGGCATGAAGAAAAGCGTTCCCATTTGCCTGTTGAAATAAAAACAGCTTTTCGTTGTCCTGTTCATTAGCCGGTTTCAGGTAATCATAAAAAACTCCTCCTATGCCACGCATCTCGTTACCCCGATGTGTATTGGAAAAGTATTCATCGCAATTTTTTTTGTATTGCGGGTATAGTTCCAGGCCGAAAGGATCAATGGTGTTTTTTAAGGTATGATGAAAATGCTTTGCATCATCATCGAAAAGATAATAGGGAGTTAGATCAGTGCCGCCACCAAACCAGCGGTCAATGATTTTGTTGTTCCCGTCATACAATTCAAAATATCGCCAGTTAGCATGCACCGTAGGTACGTAGGGATTGAGCGGGTGAATCACCAGTGATAGACCACAGGCAAACCATTTATGCCCGTCAATCTTCAGTTGCTTGCGCATGATATCGGTAACGTCGCCGTGAACAACAGAAGTGTTGACTCCTCCTTTTTCAAAAACATTGCCTTTGGCGATAACCCTTGTATCACCACCGCCGCCACCTTCTCTTTCCCACCTGTCAACGAGGAAGCTGGCCTTGCCATCTTCATTCTGTAGTGCGTTACAAATTCGGTTTTGCAGATCCTGGATGTAATGGATCCACAAATCTTTTAACGGATATGCAAGTGTTGTACTCAATTGTATTTATTTTATCGGGATTGAATCGTTGAAATTAAACTTTTCATTAAGCTTCAATCACTGATCTTTCTTTTTCAAACTCTTTTACCGTATCAACAAAAGCCCTGGCATGATCGACCGGCACATTGGGTAAAATACCATGCCCCAGGTTGGCAATATGTTTCTGTCCGCCGAAAGCTGTGAGCATTTGTTTTACTTCTTTTTTAATGACGGGGATCGGCGATAACAATTTCGCCGGGTCAAAATTTCCCTGTAAAACAATATCAGGGCCGGCGAGTTGCCTTGCCATTTGCGGCGTGATGCACCAATCTATTCCCAGTGCGGTCGCACCAGTTGCTGACATGGCTTCCAAACTATGCCAGGCTCCTTTTGCAAAAACAATTACAGGAGCCATATCCTTTACAGCCCTGACGATTTGCCGGATGTATTTCAATGAAAATTCTTCAAAGTCTGCCGGGCCTAACAATCCACCCCATGAATCAAAAATCTGCACTACATCAGCACCCGATTCAATTTGCCTGCGCAGGTAAGCAATGGTAGTATCTGTGATCATTTGCAACAGGCGATGCGCTGTTTCGGGTTGCGTATAACAAAATATCTTGGCCTCATCAAATGTTTTGGAGCCTTTACCCTGCACCATATAGCACAATAATGTCCAGGGAGCGCCGGCAAAACCGATCAGTGGCACGCGGCCATTTAATTCCTGTTTGATCAGTTTAATGGCATCAAAAACATAGGGCAGCGTCTCATTTACATCAGGCACTTTTAACCGGGCAAGATCTTCGATGCTTTTTATCGGGTGAGGTAAAATAGGCCCTTTACTTTCTATCAACTGAACTTCCAACCCCATGGCCTGTGGCACTACCAAAATGTCCGAAAACAAGATGGCGGCATCCACACCGATAATATCAACAGGCTGCAGCGTTATCTCACATGCCAGTTCTGGTGTTTGACAACGTTCGAAGAATCCATACTTCTCCCTCAATACCATATACTCGGGCAAATACCGGCCTGCCTGCCGCATCATCCACACGGGGGGACGTTCTACCGTTTCACCTTTCAATGTCCGAAGCAAGAGATCGTTTTTTAAAGTGCTCATGTTTTATTAGCTATAAGTTTATGAATCCTGTTTAACAGCAGAAGAATTGTTCTTCACAAATTCCACTGCCTTCATAACAAGTTTATTCTTGATGGGTTCATCACTCCTGATGATTTTATTGGCGGAAAATTTTTTTATTTCAACAGCGGTAGTGTGACCCATGACGAACAGCACCGTTTTTGGAGGAAGGTCATTGGCAATAAAAAAACTTTCTGCGGCACTGGGACTAAAAAAAAGAATTGCATCATAGTCTTTTTCTATCGGTTTTGGTACCAGCGTTGTGTGATAAACTGTAATTTCCTTAACGGCTATATTTTGTTGTACCAGGGCAGCTGGCAAGTCGTTTCGACGAAGATTGCCGCAAAAAAATATTACTTCATTGGTATTGCGACCGGCAATGATCTTTGCTGCAAGAGTCGCCGCATTACCAGCAGTGCCTTTAATATTTTCTTCGCCAAAATATTGTTTGGCCAATTCATACGTAGAATAGCCGATGCAATAAATAGTCCAGGCAGGAATAAAACCATCCAGTAACTGAACAACAGGTTTTATCGCATTACCGCTGGTGAATACCACCACCGCTTTTTGTTGCAATATGGATTGAATTTGGGGTTGAATCGTTTGCGGCGGATAGGATTTTATTTCGGTAAATGGAATAACGTCGATATCAACGTCATTACTTTCCGCCATTTGCGTGGCTGATTGATCAACCGGACCGGTACATAATATGGAAGGTTTAATTGACGGCATTCTGTATCTCCTCCAGTATTTTCCGGCCGCCATTGACTAATAATTCCTTTCCGGCCAAATTGCCCAAATCACCAGCATCGCTAATTATTGCAATTTTTTCTATTTCCTTTTTCTGACTTCCATCCAGTGATAAAATATTTCCCTTGAAAGATATATGGTTGTCTGTCACAACAGCTAATGCACTGATGGGAGTGGAGCAGCCGCCCATTAATGTCCGCAAAAAATCCCTTTCAATTTTCGCACATAAAGCCGTCATTTCATCATTAAAATGATGGCAGGCCTTATAAGTATACTCATCTTCGTTTCGGCAAACAACCATGACGGCTCCCTGTGCCGGAGCGGGAAGCATCCATTCAATTACCCCGCTGTTTTCGGGACGGAGATTGATTCGTTCCAAACCAGCCTGAGCGAAAATCGCCGCATCCCAATTTTCTTCGCCCAGTTTACGCAGTCTTGTATTAACGTTGCCGCGAAGATTATGTATTTGGTGATGCGGATACCTGTTTAACCATTGTGCTTTTCTACGTAAGCTGCTCGTTGCAATATTGGCCACATAGTTTGTTGTGTCGTTGAGAAAATTACCGTTGGTTTTATAAACCAGCAAATCGTTCACAGGGCCACGTTTTAATACAGCCGCCTGTATTATTCCTTTTGGCAATTGCGTGGGCACATCTTTCATCGAATGAACAGCTACATCAATTTTGTCATTTAACAATGCGGCGTCCAGGCTTCGGGTGAAAATACCTTGTACACCCATTTCATACAAAGGCGTTTTAAGGTCAAGGTCACCTTCGCTTTTTATATACACCAGTTCAGACGCAAACCCATATTTTTCCAAAAGCGATTTAACCTGTGTGGCTTGCCATACAGCTAATTGACTTTCCCTTGTGCCAATACGAATAATCTTATTTGTCATTTCAGCTTGCCTCGGAAGCTATAAATTCATTGATTGCTTCAATATAATTACAGCCACCCTGATTTTGGAGACGAATTTTTGATGCCATTCCATTTATCACCCGTTGAATCTTTTCGTCGGGATCTTTTCCCGCAAAATTAGCAGTTGTAGTGTAGTTGGAAAATAATGGAGAAGTATGAATTTCTTTCAGCTTTATTTTAACCGCTTTTAAAATTGGAGCATGTTTGCGCATCATCAGCCAGTCCGCGAATTCAGCCATATGTTTCGTGATAATGCTTTTTGCTTTTGGCACTTCCGCCTTACGTTTTGCCAGTGTTTCGTCATTGATTTTCGACAGGTCATCAATATTAACCAGGTGAACATTGGGCAATTCCTGTGCAGCATCTTCAACATTGTAAGGAACAGAAAGATCGATGATCAACTTTTCGCCTTTGCCTTCCAAATGTGAGCGAAGAATAGTAGGCGTCGATGCATTGGTGGCAACCAGGATAATATCTGAATTTTCGATTTGCTGCGCTAATTCATCAACCGGGGCATGCCGGAGCCCCAGCTCAACAGCGAGTTCGGCTGCTTTCTCTTCGGTGCGGTTAACAAGTGTAATCTTTTTTGTATCCAGGTAGTCTACCAGGTTTTTGCAGGTGTTACGACCAATCTTGCCTGTGCCCAGCAACATTATTTTTTTGCCGGCAACATCCAATACTTTTTCCCGGATATATTGAACAGCAGCAAACGAAACGGAAATAGTGCCACCGCTGATGGCGGTTTCATTTTTTATCGCTTTCGATGATTGCAATACGGCATTGAATAATCGCTCCAAAAATGTTCCGATAAAGCCGTGTTGCTTTGCAAACTTCACCGCAGCTTTGATCTGTCCCACAATTTCATAATCACCCAATATCTGCGAATCGAGACCAGCGCTTACATCAAATAAATGCTGGATAGCCTGTTTACCATGTTTGATATAAGCCAGTTCATTAAACGTATTGGAATCTCCTTTTGTTTGTGCGCAAAGCAGGTTGATAAGTTGCTGTGCATTTTCGGCAAAACCATAAACCTCGGTACGATTGCAGGTAGAAAGGATAAATAACTCATTCAGCCCATGCCCGGGGGCCATCTCAAGTACAGCCGCATATTGTTCAGGGCTGATAGCAAATAAACCACGGGTGGTTGCATTACTCTTCTTGTAGTTGATCCCTATCGCATAAAACTTTGATATGTCAGTGGCCCGGTGTGCAGTCATTATCTTATGTCGCTTAAATGGTTGTACAAAAATACCGTTGGCGTCCCCAATTTGCGAATTATACTGTCATTGCAATGTCATTTTAGCCATGAATTGATAAAAATCAGGATGAGGGCTGACAATTATCGTATGAATTATTTCGCAAAATCAGGGAAGTGAATTGCGGAGTATAAACGAAAATAGCAAATGCACCGTTGCCTGTCGCAATGGAAAAATATTCTTTGCTATTCGCTTTCCACAACTCACTGTTTAAGCAGAGTAATTACCTTTGCCCACCTATAACAGGTTTAGAATTATGAAGAGAGCGATACTATTAATGAATTTAGGTTCCCCGGATTCAACAGAAGTAAAAGATGTAAAACGTTACCTGGATGAATTCCTGATGGATGAAAGAGTCATCGATAAACCGTGGTTGTTGCGTTTGTTGTTGGTTAAGGGAATCATCACACCTTTCAGGGCGGCTAAGTCTGCAGAAGCGTATAAAACTATCTGGACAAAAGAAGGATCACCATTGGTAGTACTCACCAAACAATTACAGCAGGCACTGCAGCAGCAGATCAGTGAGCCTGTAGAAATTGCGATGCGGTATGGCAGCCTGACACCTGCCAGGGGATTTGATGAATTGCTCAAAAGAGAACCGGCATTGGAAGAGGTAATAGCTGTGCCGTTGTATCCGCATTATGCCATGTCTTCTTTCGAAACTGCTGTCGAACACGCCAAAAAAACGCACCGCGAAAAAAAATATCCGTTTAGTCTTCGGTTTATCAAACCTTTTTTTGATGCACCTGCTTACATCCATGCGTTAGCAGAAAATATCAGGCTTTATCTTGACCAGCCCTATGATCATATCTTATTCAGCTATCATGGCATTCCGGCCCGTCATATTCACAGAAATGATCCCGTCTCGTTACAAAAATGCCTTGCTACGAACGGAGAGTGTGTTCCGGGATCGGCAGGATACAATACATGTTATAAGCGGCAAGTTTTTAAAACAACCAAATTGGTGATGCAACAGTTAACTGTGCCTGCTGACAAATACAGCATTTCGTTTCAATCCCGGTTGGGAAAAGGATGGCTGGAGCCCTTTACAGATATTCGCCTGGAACAAATGCCGAAAGAAGGGATAAAAAAATTACTGATACTATGCCCCGCTTTTGTGAGCGATTGCCTGGAAACATTGGAGGAAATAGAGGAAAGAGGCAAAGAGACTTTCATACAGGCTGGTGGTGAGTCTTACAAAATGATCCCTTGTCTAAATACACATCCGTTATGGGTTGCCACATTGAAGAATTGGATGGAGGAAATCAATAGCGGTAAAACGGACATGTTGTTAGCCTGATGAGTTTACGGGTTTAAGTTTAATAGTTTAAAATTGTGTCTGCGTCAGCACAAACTTCAACACCGACTGACTTTAAACCCTGAACTTTTAACTTTAAACTTCTTGCATGTATCTATACATAAAAGCTCTGCATATTATTTTTATTGTTACCTGGTTTAGCGGAATGTTTTACCTCGTGAGATTGTTTATTTATAACACCGAGGCTAATGAAAAGACTGAACCCGAAAAAAGTATTTTGCAAAAGCAGTTTGCAATAATGATAAAAAGGTTATGGTTTGGCATCACGTGGCCTTCGGCAATCCTTACACTTGTTTTCGGCGGTTGGTTGCTTTATTTGTTTGATTCGTTCCCCCAATGGTTGTTGATCAAACTTTGTTTTGTCCTTGGCTTATATGTTTATCATTTTTCATTACATGCAATTTATAAACAACAGAGGGAGGGAAAGTTCAGGTACAGTTCACAGCAATTGCGGATATGGAATGAAGTAGCTACCATATTTTTGGTTGTAGTTGTGATGCTTGTTGTGGTTAAGCAAAATCTCAGTTTTGTTTGGGGATTATTGGGGTTGATTCTTTTTGTCGTGCTGCTCATGTCCGCCATAAAGATTTATAAGCTAACCAGGCGTGGGTAATTCTTCGTTTGTAGATAAAAGTTTCTCTGATTATATTGGAATACAGGAAAAATTATGCTTCAATATTGGAGATTAAATAAGAATAAATGGCTGGGTATGGCGATATCCTGGTTTTTTCTTTTTTCGGTATTCACTTTGGTTGTCTTGCTTCGGGCTAATCTGACTATGCAAATTTTATTAATCAACATTGCAGTCTCAGCCGGCGTTGTTTTCCTAAGTTTTTTGCTGCTCCTTATATATGGATTTTCGGGATTCAGAAGGAAATCGCTGTTATTTAACTCACAGCCTTTTGATCATCTTAAATCTGCCGGATTTAACGAAGAACTTACAGCTTCACAGCACAAGTTTTTTTTCGCTGATAAAAGGTTAGCTGGTTTTATCGATGGATACCGGGTTAAAATTGATGGGGACGGGAAGAAGCTTACAATTTTTGTTGGTACAGATGCTTTTCCCGATCCACTAGTGGATTCATTGCTGGTTAAAAAGCTAAAGCAGATGAATATTTCCCTTAACGAGATTTTTGCAGAGAAGATAATCTGGCGTCGTGAACTAAATCCCGAAACAAACTTATTTGACATTAGCAAAGAATTGGTAAAAGTTTTAAGGCAAAATGGGATTCAGCCGCGATGAGTCGAAGAGGCTTTCTTTCAATCAGGATAATTTAATTAACTACCAATGATTACACTTGACTCTGCCAGGCAGATTGCTCTTTCTCTTCCCGAAGTGGAAGAAAAATCTCATTTTGAAAAGCCTGATTTTCGTATCAGGAAGAAAGTACTGGCAGTCCTGCACGTCGACAAACACGTTATGGTGATAAAGCTTTCCCTGGTTGAACAATCGGTTTTTTGCGCCTTTGACGCAACAGTCATTTATCCTGTTCCGGGCGGCTGGGGCCGCCAGGGTTGGACGATGATCAATTTAAAAAAGGTTAAAAAGGCAATGCTGGTTGACGCATTGACAACCGCATGGAAAACCGTTGCACCGGTTACCCTTGTAAAAAAATATTTTCCGAACTAATAGCTGGTTTTTGAGTTAAATTGGCTTCAATAAAACTGTACGGATGAAATGAGCCATGATCCGCCGCGGCGGATCATCAACCGGGATGATTATTTGGCGAATCAGCTGGCTATAATCTAATAAAAATATACAGATGAAAAAGATCGTCTATTGCCTGACGGTATTGATGTTTATATCGCTTTTCCTTTTTGCCTTTATTAAAAATTCACCGGGTGATAACAAAAGTGAATTGGCTGTAATTGCCTATTATTCGGGTGACAACAAGACAATTGACAATTATCCCGTAGAAAAACTGACGCATATTATTTATAGTTTCTGTCATCTCAAGGGAAACCGATTAAATGTTGACAACAAAGGTGATTCAGCAACAATCAGGAAACTGGTTTCATTGAAAAAAAAGAACGCCCAATTGAGGGTCTTGTTATCTCTCGGGGGTTGGGGAGGTTGTGAATTTTGTTCACCGGTTTTCTCGACCGATGAAGGAAGAAAAGCATTTGCCCGTTCCGTTAAAGAAGTAAATAATTATTTTAAAACAGATGGTATTGATCTTGATTGGGAATACCCGGCGATAGAAGGCCATCCGGGACATGCTTTTAAGTTAGAAGATAAAGCCAATTTTACGGCTCTTGTAAAGGAGTTGCGGAATAGTTTGGGAAACAAACATGACATCAGTTTTGCGGCCGGAGGTTTTCCAAAATTTTTACAGGAGTCGATCGAATGGAAGGAAGTGATGCCGGTAGTGGATTACGTAAACCTGATGAGCTATGACCTGGTGAATGGATATAGTACAAAAACCGGGCACCACACACCCCTGTATTCAACTCCTGAACAGGTAGAGTCTGCTGATAACGCAATAACTTACCTGACATCCGTAGGAGTGCCGGCTAATAAAATCGTGATCGGCGCCGCCTTTTATGCCCGCACCTGGGAAAAAGTAGATTCGGTGAATAATGGCTTATATCAACCAGGTAAATTCAAAAGCTTTATTTCATACCGGCAGTTTAATAGCCGTCTTTCTAAACAGGACGGTTTTGTTTTTTACCGGGATACAATTTCAGGGTCAGCATATGCGTATAACACGCCTAAAAAAACATTTGCCACCTTTGACGATCCGGTTTCTATCGAAGCCAAAACAAAGTACGCTATTGACAAGGGCTTAAAAGGCATTATGTTTTGGGAGTTAACGCTTGATATTCCTGCGGGCGGCTTGCTGGATGTGATAGACAGAGCCAGGAAAAAATAAATGACCGGGCTTCGCTATAGTTGAAGATGCTGATAAAGTGTAACTTTATAGTGGTCACTCCTGGTTTATGAAGCGAAGCATCTTTTTTGGTCTTATCCTTATTTCCTATTCTGCCTTTTCACAGAGTCTGCAGGATAAGAATGGAAAAGAAAAAAAGAAACCAAATACGATGACTACTCCTGCCGAACTAGCCCAGGAGTTGACACTAAGCTGTACCACCGATCTGGAAAAAGTAAAAGCCATTTTTTACTGGATCACCGCCAATATTGATTATAGAACGAAGCCATCCGTTCCTTCACGCTTCCGTAGAAGGACATCAATACCGGTTATTGAGGATGATGGCAATGATACCGCCGCACTAAAACCATTGGATGAAAGGGTAGCTGAAAATGTATTGGATGAAAAGGTCGCCGTGTGTGACGGTTATGCCCGGCTGTTTAAAACCCTTTGCAGCTATAGCGGCGTAAAGGCCGAGGTGATTCATGGATATGCCCGCACGGAGTCTACCAAACGCATTCAGCGATTCAGGCCCAATCACTCCTGGAATGCAGTGCTGATCGACAGCGTATGGAAATTGCTGGACGTGACCTGGGCAAGCGGTTATATCAGCTGGCACGGTAATGAGTTTGTTCGCCAACTGGACGAACAATATTTTTTATCAACGCCAGAACAATTCATTCGTGAGCACTACCCGGATGATCTTCGGTGGACATTGATGGATGACCCACCGCTAATGCCGGAGTTTCGCCACTCACCATTTAGGCAAAAATCATTTTCCAAGTACCAGATAATAGCCTACCTGCCGGAAAAGGGTGTAATCGAAGCATCGCTGGGGGATACACTTCAGTTACAACTGGAAACATCAGACGTAATAAAGGACCAGGGTGTAAGCAGTGATCCTTTTCTGGACACAACTCTCTATTCAACCGCTACATCGGCATTGTTAACACCATTAAACGGAATGGGACATATAACTTCTTACACGTACATCGTTAACTCATCAGCCATTCAATGGTTGTACATTTTATACAACGATGATATTGTTCTCCGGTATAAGCTAAGTATAAAAAAGACCAATGAGCTGGCTATCGCCAATAAGGTTGACTGAGCTTGTTTTATTGATCCAAATTTAGTTTTGGACTTTTGAATTTTGCCCTAAATAAAAGATTTTCAATCAGCTAGCCACAATAATTCATTCATTATTTTCACGCCGAACAATTTTTTATCCTATCTTCCGTTTAGAAAATATCCAATATTTGTAAAACCAATATCTGTTTTATGAGCAATCTTTACCCCAATGACCAGGCGCATATTGCCGATGAGTTTCATTTCACAGACGATCATATTACACAAACTTCCCGTTTAGCTTTTCTAAAGATCAATTCTTACAAACTTTCCCTGATCAATGCTGCATTTTGTATGAACCGCGACGAGTTGGCCGGTATCATCCAAAACAGTCTTCTCAATTATACCACGCCGGAAAATGTTTTGGCTGACCAGGGTTTCTTTAGTTCAGCTACGAATAATTAGTTTAATAAAGCATTTAAAAAATAATGGGTGGGGCTATCCTGAACGGGTAAGCACACCCATTATTGTTTGCAGATGTTAAGGAATAATATTGCTGATCAAAAAGCTTTTTTCTCCAGGGGCTTTGACAGAAGATAACGGGTCATAAAGATGCCACCGGCGCCACTATCGTTCTGGCTGAGTGTTAAAGAGGTCACATGATCGAGTTTCCAGCCATCATCCGTATATTGTTTCAACGTTCTTACGAGTTTATCTTCATTCTCCTTTATGTTTTTAAAGTTGATTCCCGTCATACTGAAGAGGTTTTCCAAATCCGATTCCTTTTGTGATCCATCGGGATTTGTTACAATCATTTTAGAACGGCCCAGGCCACCGGCCACTACAGACTCAACTGTGTTGATTTGCATGAATTGTTTGTCGGCCTCAGGTTTTGTTTCTTGTGCATAAAGACCAATACCGGTTAGTAGCGTTATAAGCAACGATAAAACTATTTTTTTCATTTTATATTATTTTCCCCGAAGCTAATTGTGTAACTGAAGCATGTCAAAGCCGGTTTGCCTGAATTGCAAAAAAGGCTGACTGAAGTGCCACAAGTGATAAATAAAAAGCCCGGGAAACACCCGGGCCTCTCTATTAAAGAAACTGGTTAGCTTACAAATGAACGACGCCACCTTTTGACTTATTCTTGTTCTTATTTTTATTGCTGTTGTCCTTCATATCTTCTGCCGTGGGTTCGCCGACAATAATTTTTCCGAAGCTGGATTTGATCTCAATTTTGGCTGAGCCGCTACCCGATTTTCCTTCATAACTTTTATTTGAATCGGGACCATATTTGTCAGGTGTATCGGTTCGTTTTATAGCTGCATTGCTACGGTCGATTACACTGCCAAAGCTGGTAGCAATATTATAGCTGGCAGAAAGATTGCCCGGTTTAAGATTCACGGTGCTGTAGGACTCGTTCATTTTTAGTGAAGACAAGTTATTATCAAGGCTGATCTTCGTATCGTCACAAAACTCAAGGTTTATTTCATTGTTGCCGGATAAATTTGCAATCCCAACCTTGGAAAATTTGAATGTCGCATCAACATTTGAAACATTTTTTATGTTTGCTTTTCCAAACTCTACTACGATATCTTTTGCATTACTTAATGAGCCCGCAGCCAGGTTGCCGAATTTATTTTTTATAGACACAGCTCCGGTATAATCGGGAATTTCCGTATTACCAAAATTGTTTTCAACAGATAGGACAACAGATATAGGCAGGTGCACTTCGTAGTCAATGCTCATGCTGGATTTGCAATTTTTACAGTTGTCATTTTTGCCATCTTTATTGTCAATCGTCGTTTTAAATTGTATTTCATTTCCCTGTTGTTTATCGGAAACACTAATCGCATCAAATATCTTTTGGGCAAAGTCCTGCTGGTTCGAACTTGCTTCGATATGTACATCTACTTTAATTTCATTCTTATCCCAGCCAATAAATTTTACATTGCCAAAGTGGTTGTTGATAGATAATTTATTTCCGGAAGCAGGATAGGTTTTTGAAATATCTCTTTGTTTGACAAATTCAAACTTTTGTCGTTCTTTTTGTTTTTCCTCCTGGGCCTGGCCGATGATGGCGCATAATAGTAGCGAAATACTAAATGCGGGGATGAGTATCTTTTTCATTTTTCAATGGTTTGTTGTTTTTAAATTCGTGAATGATGCCTAATTGCTTGCTCAACAATTCCGCCTGCAGTTGCAGATTTTGAAGCATAGCTTTTATGATGACTTCCCGGTTAGGAGTTTGTATGGCCTGTGTTTTGAGCACCCGGTATGAACTATCCAGTGCCGCAAGGTCTTCCGCAAACTGTGAATACAATTCAGGTTGCTCTTTGGCGATAGCTTTTAGCTGCTGTTGCTGTGTTTCTATTGACTCATATATTTTAGAAGCTTCAGTTGCATACTCAGGTGCGATTTTGCTGATATCGTATGTGCCTTTTTTTTGTGCAACGTCGTTGACGACTGGTTTTTCGTTGTTGTGCTTATTGGCAGTCAAAAAATAAATGCCGGAAATAATGAGCAGGGAAGCGGCCGCAACAGCACCCCATTTATAAAGATCCCTGACATATACTTTCTTTGGCGGCTTGTTAGCATCGATGGATCGTTCCACCTGGCGCCAAACCCCGGAGTGAGGAAGCTCATCATCAAACTCCCGCCGGTTTTCTTCTATAAAATTTTTAAGACTCTTGCTCATATCTTTTCCTCTTTTTGCAGCAGTTGTAAAAGTTTTTGTTTACCCCGTTTGTATTGCGTCCGGGCTGTTGAATGGCTTATTTGTAAAATATCGGCGATCTCCTCATGGTCATAGCCTTCCAATAGATAAAGCGATAAAACGGCTCTGTATCCATGGGGTAGTTGGTTCATCGCCTTTTTAATACCAGCCACGGTAAACTCAAGTTCCTGCTCGTCTGGTGTATTTTCTTCGGCAAGCTCTTCGGTTTCATGTTCAATACCTGTGAAGATCAAACGCCTCTTCTTTAATAGTGCCACGCTTTTGAACACAACAATTTGTTTTAACCAGGCCCCGAAACTCGCCTTGTTTTCAAAAGAATGGAGTTGCAAAAAAGCATCTGTAAAGGAATCCTGCAGTATATCTTCAGCATCAGCCTTGTTGGCGGTAATACGAAGAGCTGTATTATACATAGCTTTTGAATACCGGTCATAGAGTAACCGGTAAGCCGACATATCGCCCCCGATGCATTGTGCTACCAGTGTATCAGCAGAAGGTATTGTGACTCTGAGCTCCAGGTATTTGGTTTTATATAAAGTAAAAGATAATCGGAGAATGTTGCACGCCGTTTGAAATAATTTGACTCCTCAGCTGATAAGAGTGACAGGTGGATTGTTTTGACTATGATTGGAGTTTATAGCTGTCGGGTGGAGAGAGTTTTACCATTAAACTTAAATTGGGTGTACCATTTTGCGTTTCAGCATTCCTGCTGCTTTAGTATAACCACCTTCGGCTCCATCTACAAAATGAATATGCTCCTCATTAAGGTTGCGCACATAACAGCTCATTACCGATTCACGACTTACATACAGGCCATAATTGATTTCACCTTGCTGTTCCAGTTGATTCAATGCGGCCTGCAATTTCTCCCGCTGCATAGTAGTGCCGGATATAACAGTGTTCACTTTTCCATCAATAACCAATGTGTCAGACAGCGCCACGAGTTGTCGCAAATATTCTTTTCCTTTCCGGGTGCGGAAATAGAA
Source organism: Terrimonas alba (assembly GCF_042434975.1). Taxonomy (NCBI): domain Bacteria; kingdom Pseudomonadati; phylum Bacteroidota; class Chitinophagia; order Chitinophagales; family Chitinophagaceae; genus Terrimonas; species Terrimonas alba. Next base: position 104,933 of record NZ_JBHMQM010000006.1, on the reverse strand, counting down.
CTGGGCCAGCAACATTTTGATCCAGTTGCTGAATAAGTACACAGGTTTGAGCCGGCCAAACCTTGTTCTCATTTCAAGCCCTATCTTTCCAATAGTGGCCTTTAACTTCAGCATCGGAATGGATATAGGTTTCCGTCTTTCGGGTTCGCCGTAGATATTATCCAGCAGGTCAATTACTTTTTTGAAAGCATCCGCCTGCTGCCCGCTATTGCGTGCAGTTACCAAAAGACTCACTACTTCATCATAGTTTGCTGGTGGTTTTATCTTGTCCCAACGACATTGCATACCGGTCAGATCTAATTCCTCCGGCTCCCTGCTTACTTGTAGCAGCTTGTAATCCTCACCTTTTATAATTTTTTCGGCATAGGCCAATCCATCACCCAGTACAACAGGGATAATAAAGAATTGCGTACTGCGCAGCTTGCTGATCTGGAGCAGATGGCCTTCCTGGTAAATATCGGCTACCGGCACTGTGCCCACCCGCAGGTCAAGACCAAAATTGTCGACTGTGTTTTGCCTGTGTAAACTGAGGGCTTTCAAAACAGGCTCAACTATCGAAGGCGGAACGATGAAACTGGCTCCATCTCCACCAAAAAAGAATGGAATTGAAATATGGGCTTTGTAAGCAATGTTTAACACAGCTACAATGCTGCCTGTTGCCAGTAAGTTTACCGTTTCATGTACGCCCCGTTCAATCGCTTTTGTCGAATTCTTTATATCGGTGATTACAACATGCCAGTTGCTGGGAATTTTGTAAAAAAGATGTTCCTCTGCTAAAAGTTCGCTCAGCGGAATTTCATTGACCGGCAGGCGGGAGTAAAACAGATCGTTGCTTGCAGTCGACATAGAAAAAAGGTATAATGAAAGTAAGTGTTTTATACTATCTGGGTATTAGGTGATCCGGATATTGGTTCATTTACGAAAAAACGTAGCACCACGAGGTAAAAAGGACCTATAAAGTTACTCTGATTCACATTATATTTGAATCCTATAGTCTTATCGCATTATGCCGGATGCCATTGAAAAATAAAGCTTCCCTATTTTGCGTTACTATTTAAGGTTTAATATCCAAACTATGAAAAACTGTCCGAAACTAACTGTACAAAAGATCAGTTTGCTTATTGTGCCCATCCTGGGCCTGTTAATAAATTCCGGTTGCGAGGGAAAAACCCAGCCAGCAAAAGTGGAGACAGCCATAGCCGTTGCTACCTCTCCGGAACCGGAGAAAGCTCCCACACCTGTCGCTCCTGTTGTTGCGGATGCAGCTACCATTTTAAGCCGCCAGCAAGTTCCCATCCTGTGTTATCATCAAATCAGGGATTACAAGGCCTCCGATTCGAAAACTGCCCGCGACTATATCGTTCCGGTAGCCAGTTTCCGCGAACAAATGCAATCATTGGCGGATAGCGGTTACCATGCCATATTACCAGACGAGCTTTATGATTATCTCGTAAGTGGAAAACAGCTTCCCGCGAAACCAGTAATGATCACATTTGATGACACCCGGCTTGATCAATACACCGCTGCTTTGCCTGAATTAAATAAACATGGCTACAAAGGCGTGTTTTTTATTATGACAGTGGCACTGGGAAAACCGGGATATATGAGCCGTGAACAGGTGAAACAATTGGCCGACGAAGGACATACGATTGGTTCACATACGTACGATCATAAAAATGTAAAGCAATACGTAGTAGATGATTGGGTGGAACAAATACAAGCTCCCTCCAAGCAATTGCAAACAATAACCGGCAAACCGGTTGAATATTTTGCCTATCCTTTTGGGTTATGGAATAAAGAAGCCATCGCCAAATTGAAGGACCATGACTTCAAAGCCGTATTCCAGTTAGCTGCAGCCCGCGATGAAAATGATCCGTTGTACAGCGTTCGCCGCATCATTGTTCCCGGTGGCTGGACAGGTGCGGGATTACAAAAAGTAATGGCCAAAAGTTTTAAGTAAACAATTCGTTACACATACTACTCAAGAGTCATGCTGAACAAAACAGTATGACCCTTGTCATCATCGGCAGCTAATACCAGCTGCTTTTGTTTTTTCTCTTCTGCTATAATGCAAACGGACTCGATCTTCTGGGCCTTAAACCGGTTATCTATTGATTCAAGATCGATAATACGATCAGGATTGATGGCCGCTAATTTTCTTTTGGAAGAAATATCATTGATCACCCACAAATAACTTTTTCCAATGGCGCCATCATCATAACTGGTGTAGGTATTTTCGGAGCTAATTGTCAACAACAACTGGTCAGTTTTTGAAGAATAATCCATGCCAGAGATCCCATGAAAGAAAGAAGTGTCGGTGTTTGCACCCGCCTTGATAATTTTTATATCTGCCACTGATTGTTTTTCCCAAAAGCGGGGAGAAGTGATAATCAGAAAATTTTTCCGAAATGATTTATTGCCCCGGCTGGCCAATACAATTCCTACGGGTGTTGTAGTGGCTCCTTCAATATTAAGATCGGTGACTCCGGCATTTTTTAGTCGCTGAAAAAAGGTATCGAGCTGGTATTGCCTGGTTTCCTTTGTTACCGGATTGACAAGCCAGCATGCATTACGATAAGGCGATAAAGAGCCGGAACCGGTTAGTAATAAAAGCGGTGAGTCATTCTGTTTCACCTGAGTGATGGATTCAATATCCGGTTTTGTCTCCTTGGGAATTCGTGATCCCGGCGTTTCGAACAATTTTATACTATCAAGTATACCGAACTCTTTATTGATTATCAGAAGGTGGCTTGCATCATCACCAACCAGGTAGATTTTGTCGTTGAATGGCTGTAATCCCGATCCGGAAGGATAATTGTCCAATACTTTCATGGAAACCAATGTTGGTTTTGACTGCTTAGCGCCACAGGCGGCGACAATCAAAACGGCAATTAGGTAAGTCCATCGAAAATAAAAGCGGCAATTGCGGAGCATCATCAGCATTTTATTTTGGTACAAGTTAAACAGAAGGAATAGAAATATATGTCCAGAACTTATATGAAAAATACTCCGGCAAGATTTTAATTTTGTTGATTCAATCTATAAATCATTAAATGAAGTCATGAAATACCGGCCAGCTAACACAAAAGACAGGCAAATCATTTACCAGCTATACATGGAAGAATCGGCCAATCCTTTCCTGACTTATGATTATATGAATGAGACAGATTTTGAGTCACTCTATAAAAAGCTCCTTAAAACAGATACCCTTTTTGTGGCGGAAGAAAATAAAGAGATTATAGCCACATATCGTCTCATTTCCAAAACCGACAGGCAGGCGCATACTGTCTACCTCGGAGGTTTCACCATACGAAAAGACCGGCAGGGCAGGGGTTATGGTAAACAAATACTCGATCATATCAAGGCTTACCTGATTGACTCAGGAAAGTCAAGAATTGAATTAACGGTGGATATACACAATGCAGCCGCCATCAGCTTGTATAAAAAGGCGGGGTTTGAAATTGAAGGACAGGTACGAAACAGCTATAAGCGAAGTGATACGGGAAAATATTATGATGAATATCTGATGGGCGTATTACTTTAGTAAAAGAGATAGATAAAAGTTAGGTTTAAAATAAGAGCAGATGAAAAAATATTTTTTGTTAACAGGAATAGTATTGTTTCTTCAACTGTCTGTGTTTTCACAAAAAAACAGTCCCCGGCTATTGCTTCGCCTGGATGATAATGGAATGAACCATGCTGTAACAAAAGCTATTGAGCAGGTGGCAGCTACGGGCATTCCTTTTTCAACCTCTGTCATGTTTGCCTGCCCCTGGTACCAGGAGGCAGTTGCTGTTTTAAAAAAATATCCGAAGGTATCGGTAGGTGTTCACCTGACCTTAAATAGCGAATGGAAATATTTCCGATGGGGTCCGGTGCTGGGTCAAACAGCGGTAGCGAGCCTGGTTGACAGTAATGGTTATTTTCATCCATCCACTGCTGCTTTTCTGCAAAGCAATTATAAACTGGAAGAAGTAGAGAAGGAGCTGGATGCGCAAATTAACCGAGCCATCCGATCCGGTTTATCAATCGACTATGTCGATTATCACATGGGTACAGCGACTGCTACACCTGAACTTCGGGCCATCGTGGAAAAACTCGCACAGAAATACAAACTGGGTATTTCAAGATATTTTGGCGAGAACTATCACACGATGTTTGATACACCAATAGAGCAAAAGAAAAATGCTTTTTTGAAACAAATGCAACAACTTTCAGCCGACAAGGTGAACCTATTCGTAATGCATGTGGCTGAGGCGACGCCGGAAATGAATGCACTGGTCGATATGAACAACCAGGATCAGCATTCCGAAACAAAACCTCTGGTCGCCTTGCACCGGAATGCAGAATTAAAAACATTATTATCTGCGGAATTCCAGGACATGATCAAGAAAGGCAAACTGAAACTGGTAACCTATAGAGATCTGGTAAACCAAGATGGCCCCCAAAATAGCAGGCAGTAAAAAGACCGGTCATGATTTCCTGGCTGCCTTGATACATTACATTCATCTCATCTTAGCTGCCCGGAGTCCCTACCGCACACAAAGCCCCGCCACGGGAGACTCCGGGCCGGAACAGATTCCAGAACATGATCAAGAAAGGCAAATTGAAACTGGTAACCTATAGAGATCTGGTAAACCAGGGTGGGCCCCCAAAATAGCAGGCAGTAAAAGCCCGGTCATGATTTCCCGGCTGTCTTGATACATTCGTCTACAGTCTTGACAGCAATTTGGCGCAGTTCATCATTTCCATCATTCATCGCTTTCAACAGGGCCCTGCATTCAAATAAAAACAGCCTGGCAAAATCGGGCTCTGCATTTTTCAGATCCAGGCAGTTGTCAATGATGTCTGCATATTTGATCGTCTGTGCATCAGGACTGGCCTTTTGCATTCTTTCCACTTCCATCGCTTTTCGTTTTCGCCGGTTCCATTGGGGATATTGCTGCTTTGTATAGATGTCAGTCATCTCCACCACCAGTTTCATTGTTTCGTTGGCAGTTGTGTTATCCAGCACCGACTGCAGAAACTGACTTAACTCTTCGGTTGTCACAGCCGTATCTTCCAGCACATCATGCAGCAGTGCCGCAGCCAGTATTGACGTCTTTTGTGAATATTGTTGACAAATATTCATTACCCTAACCGGGTGTTTGATATAGGGTTCATCAGCAAACTTTCGCCGTTGACCGTTGTGGGCTTTTGCGGCATATTCCTTTATTTTCTCCAACTGATCATTCATGATTTCGTTGGGTACAAATTTCAGACCGACGGATACAGCCTGAATAAGGGCTGACGCCTTTTTTTATTACTTTTTTTCAAACTGCGCATTCGCCACAATAGCTACTTCATCACTCAACATGGCCGGTGGGGTAGCGGGAGATATACCAAAATCCAGCCTTTTTATCGTACCGGTTATTTTAAAACCAGCTATTGTTTTTTTAGTAACAGGATGAGTGCCGCTGTTTGCAATGGCATCCAGCGCCACGGGTTTGGTAATTCCATGCATGGTCAAATCACCTTCGACTTTGTACCTTTTATCAGCTACTTTTTTAACCGACCTGCTTTTGAAGGTGATCGCCGGAAATTTCTCCGCATCAAAAAAATCGGCGGTGCGAAGGTGCTGATCACGGGCATCTACATCGGTGTCTACCGACTTTACATCGGCAACCATGGTAACGGTGGCATCCGAAAAATCATCTTTGGATGCTTTGATGGTAGCTTCTTTCATCTTAAAAGTGCCATCCACTTCAGACAGCATCATTAACGAGATTGAAAACCGCAGGTTGGAATGATTCGTATCCAATGCCCATTCTGATTGTGCTTGTGAACGAACAACTGACATCAGTGCAATGGTAACTAACAAAAATTGACATGTTTTTTTCATCTGTTTATTTTTTATTGTTTTTAATGGTCATATTGTTGGTTGCTTTTTTAGTTACTACGCAATGGAATTTCATCTGGCAATACTTCAGCAGTATAACCGAATTGACTTATCAACTGGATGATGCAATCGATCTGTATAACATTCGCACAAGATTCAATACGAAGTATCTGATCACAATCCTGCAAGTCAAAATTAACTTTATACCCGGGGAATACTTTTCTTATAGCGTCGATAAGAATGCTGGCATCCACCGGATCACAAACATCTGTTTTGAAAACTTCTACCATGGTTTTGCCAGTATCCAAAAAATGTTTTTTAACTGGTGTGTATGCCTCCTGGTATGGCAAACCAAAAAATAGATCCATTCATAACCTGTAAACTCTCCCAAGCCCGGGAAGGGGAAACTGGTAATGGTTGCTGATAAGTCGGCAACTGCTGACGCTTTCTTAATATTTCCTTTTACACGGCTCAATGACTGTAATAATTCTTCTTTAATGGCCGGCTCGTCAGTTGGAATGATAAAGTCAGGCGACTTTAACTTGGTCGTGAAATCAAGAAAGATTTCATTGATTGCTTCCACCATTTCATCCGGTTCTCTTACCGTAGGCCTGGATGGCCCTCTCAGCAATCCCGGTATGCCTGATTTTGATTTCAGCAGGTGATCAGCTACCTGTGCCGCTGTCCAGCTTCCTTCAAACGGCACTTCATTTAATTGCTCTTGTGTAAAGGAGGCAAGAATATTATAAAACACCCGTTCTGTTTCCTCAAATTGTTTCAGCAATGCTTTTTTATTTAATCCTATGTGTTGCATAACTACAATGATTATTTGCTGCTGCGAATGTTTTAGTGTTATTTATCTGCTCGTGTTTTTTTGGCCGGTAACAAACCAATGTCACACCGCTACGAAAAGTCTTTGTCCTGATCAACTCCAGTTCAAGAGCCGCCGGATCATTAAACAGTGGCTTACCCTCGCCGAGAATTACCGGCGCAATCCAAATATTATACTCATCCACAATACCCGATTCTATAAACGTTTGAATGATGCTGACACCGCCCCAAATGATCATATCCCGTCCCTGCTCCTTTTTCAATGCTTCAATTTTCTCAACAATGTCGCTTTTTATTAATCTTGTATTATTCCAGTGCATGGCCTCCACATCAAAGAGCGACAGCTTTCTCGAGAAAACGATTTTACCGACCCGGTTCATCCATTCTGCAAACTGTATATCTTTTCTCCTTCCCTCAGGGTCGGCTGCAGCGGCAGGCCAGTAGTCAGCCATAGCTTCATAAGTAACCCGTCCTGCAAGAATGGTATCAACGGTACTCAACTGTTCGGCTACCGCTTCTTCCATTTCATCATTCCAATGTGAAAAATGCCAATCTAATTCTCCATCGGGGCCCGATGCAAAACCATCTAAGGTTACATGGGTTGATAAAACCAACTTTCTCATTTCATTACATTAATCAGGCCATTCATACCAATGATCAAAGCAGGCACGGCTATTTGGTCGCATAAACAAGAATCACAACACCCGAGCCAAGTGTTTTTGTGCTCAATAACTTCAAATCTTTCCGTTCGCTGCCTGGCTTGAACAGTGGGTTGCCTTTACCTAAGATCACAGGGTTTAGAATAAGCCGGTATTCATCAATTAATCCTTCAGCGGCAAAACTGTTGATTAGTTTTCCGCTTCCAAAAATCACCATATCCTTTCCGGCCTCTTGCTTCATTTTCTTTACTTCTTCAACTATATTTTTATTGATCAGCGTTGAATTGTTCCAGCCAGTCGTCGCTACATCCCGATCCGTTAAGGTGGTTGAAAACACGATTTTTTGCATAGAGTTCATGCCCCCGGTAATGACCGGATCATTTTTATCCGACGCTGGTGTGGGCCAATAGCCGGCCATTTGTAAAAAAGTGACCCGGCCATATAAAATCGTATCAACCGATTTGAAGAGCTCTTTCACATATTCAAAAAATTCTTCCTCTACCACAAACCAATCCAGTTCCTGCCTGGGTCCTTCAAAAAAGCCATCAAGTGTTATCAAATTGGATACAATTATCTTTCGCATGGTGTACTACTGCTTTTCAAGAATTGATTTAAGTGTATCCAACCCGGTTTGTAAATCATTGCCAATCATTTTATCCATGTTCATAAAGAGTAGCATAATGTTCATCGGGTACTTCATCCTGCTGTCAAACCCCCATTTTACTCTTGTTTGGTTGTCAGACACTGTTTCCGTAACCATGCGGGCATCAGCTAGTCCTTCAAATGGCTCTATAAAATGCAGGTCGAGATCAATCCTGTCGCCCTCCGAAATTTTATCAATCTGTTGTTCGCCTTTGCCTACTTTATTATCATCACTTTCCCAGGCAGACACAAAGCCCGCTGTTCCATCTGTGCCACGGTATTCTTTTTTCATCTTAGGGTCCATCCTTGCCCATACACTATAGTTATCCTGGTTCTTCAGGTATTTTATGTAGTCAAATACCTGGCTTTTGGGCTTGTTTATGGTTATTTCCCGTTCAACAGAATAATCTTTTTTTACAAACAGGGCAACAATTAAAAGTATGCCCACCAGGATTACAACACCGAGGATAATTTTAAATAAGATTTTCATATGTTAGTTTTTATCGTTTTTTGTTTTTATCATAATTCTGGCACTGAACCGCAGCAGCAATGGTTTGCATGGTCATGTCACCGCCGAGGCAAATTTGTGTCATAGAAAACTATTTTAGACCACCGCTTTAATTTGCTGATACAAATCTATTTCGGTGCAGGATTTAATCCGGGGTGTAAATACGGCAATTGCGGGGGTTGATTACGACAATGAATTTGGCTACATTTGGTTTCTCATTTTACCAATTGACCGGTCAAAAACGATAACCTATCACATATGAAACATGTATCCATTATTGTTCCGTTAGGAAATACAAGCTTAGCCAATATTGATGGCACACACCAGATCTTTGCTGAAACAAATAAGTATTTAGAAGAGAAAGGAGATGAGCCATTATTCAAAGTACAATTAGTTGGTATCGCAAAAGAATCCAGCCAGCGCAATGGGCTTTTCACTGTAATCCCCGAGTGTTTGATTGGTGATGTAAAAAAAACCGACCTTATCATCGTTCCTGCATTATTCGGCGATCCCAAACAGGCATTGGAAAGGAACAAGGCATTTATTCCCTGGATCATCCACCAATATGAGCAGGGAGCAGAACTGGCCAGCTTTTGCATCGGTTCATTTTTTTTGGCTGCAACCGGATTGTTAAAGGGAAAGAGATCCGCCACGCATTGGGCATTTGCCAATGATTTCAGGAAAATGTTCCCGGACGTAAACCTGGTGGACGACAGAATTATGACGGAAGAAGATGGCATTTATACGAGCGGCGGCGCCTATTCCTATTTGAACCTGCTGGTATACCTGATCGAAAAACATGCAGGCCGTGAAACAGCTATTCGCATTTCAAAATCATTCATGATTGATATCGACCGTCACAGCCAGTCGCCTTTTATCATGTTCCAGGGACAAAAGAGACATGAAGATGAGTCGGTAAAAAAAGCACAGGAGTTTATTGAAAAAAATTTCGAAGAAAAAATTACTGTGGATCAGCTTGCCAGTATGCTGGCAGTAGGAAGAAGAAGTCTCGAACGCCGATTTAAAAGTGCAACCTGTAATACGATCACTGAATACCTGCAAAGGGTGAAGGTAGAAGCGGCGAAAAAAAATTTGGAAACAGGCAGAAAAAATATCAATGAAGTAATGTACGACGTGGGGTATTCGGATGTAAAAGCATTCAGAACTATTTTTAGAAAAATCACTGGTTTGTCGCCCCTGGAGTACAGGAAAAAATACAATAAAGAAGCAGTAGCCGTCTAGCAATTTTGTATAGCGATAAAAAAGGCTGTAGGACCAATTCCTTCAGCTTTTTTTATGCTGGGATTGATTATTTATATTTAGCTGGTATGGCGCTGCAATCTGTTTTTTGTAGCGACTGCTTCTCATCAAACCTGACAGCTGCAGTATCGGTAAAATAACTGCTATCTTTCCTGACACCCGTTGGCCCAACTCCCCGTACCAATGCATTTCCGCGACGTTCAAACCAAACTTCCATTACACTTTTCATTCCTTCAGATTCAAACTCATACCAAAGCTTGATCGTATTTCCATGTATTGTGCCATGAACCGGTCCGGTACTGCCATCTTTTTGATAGTTGTCAAAACTGAGCTTGCCGGTAACAGTATTTTCTGTTTGCACCAGCCAGGCCACTATGGTATCCTGCCCGGCTATTTTCCAGTAGCAACCGTCATTGTTATGGTAAGAGTAAGACTTATCAATTTCTTCCCTTTCTTTTTCCTTTTGTTCAGGAACTGTATTTTTTCCGGTGTCATTATTGGCGCAGGCGCCCAGGCACGACAATATCAGTATAACGAGTGCATTTCGCATAAGATTGTTTTAGTTATCAGTTCTAATAGTGTGCCAGTGTTTTCGTTTGAGATCGGGCCGGCAAATTCTATCTATTGATCGCTTTTAGAGAGTTATTTGCTGTAATTTTAATCCACTTCAATTCAAAAACATGCAATCCTACGCTTTGATGTTACAGGCTGATGAAGACGACCGGTTTTTGACAGAGTCCATTTTGCTGGAAATGCCGCAGAAAATCCCAATGCAATTTGTCAGTACTGTCAAACAATTGAATCATACCGTTGCCGGGTTGGGACTGCCAACAGTTATCCTGGTCAATAGCAATAATCATCGTCATCGTGCTATTAGCGTGGTTCGGTTATTGAAAGCCGATGCACAACTGGATCATATTCCGATTGTCGTACTCGGCGAAATCACCACACCGGAATATGTGCGGCAATTTTATAGGGCAGGAGCGAATACCTATATTATAAAACCATCCAACATTGCCGCAACAAAGAAAAAGATTGAAACATTTCTCGATTATTGGTTTACAGTGGCAGAAGTATAACCTAAAAATTTATCGGCGTAGAATTTGCTGGTTGGCATTAAACGGCATCTATGAAAAAGAAAGAGACTTTTTGGGAATTACTCGAAAGGTTGGACAGGCAAGCCGGGGAGTTTAATATACATCTGTCAGAAGCCAATCGATATTTTGATAAAGCCGCTGATACTACCAGGAGTCTTCTTTTAAAACAAGAAAAAGATTTGCATACAACCATCAATAAAGTTCGGCGTGCATTAAAAAAATTGAGCAAGGAAAAAGAAAACAAAAACAAGAGTCATTAGAAACAAAGCGCACTTTTAAAAATCCATTTTGTTTATTGCTATCCTGTCATCGACCAGACCGATAATTCCGCTATCTTGAAAAAATAAAAATAAAAGGTATGATCACAGCACAGGAATTGATTGAAAGATATGAATTGCAGTCTCACCCCGAAGGAGGGCATTACCTGCAGACCTACTGCAGCACGGAGCTGATATCTCTTGACGCATTACCTGCCCGCTTTAATGGTAATCGTTATTTCTCAACCGCCATCTATTTTTTATTGGCCGGGAAACAATTTTCAGCATTTCACCGGATAAAAAGTGATGAGCTCTGGCATTTTTATCACGGAGTTGGTCTGCATATTTATTTATTGCATCCTGATGGCAGGGGAGAATTATTGAAACTTGGCGATGATTTGGTAAATGGATATTCCTTTCAACAGGCTGTACCTGCTGGTTGTTGGTTTGCTTCCAAACCCATTGATGAAAATGGATTCTCTTTCGTTGGGTGCACTGTTGCACCGGGTTTTGATTTTGCGGATTTTGAAATGGCAAAGAAAGATGAATTGATAAAACAATATCCACAACACGAAGGCTGGATCAACAAACTTTGCTGAGCATTATAGTGATACAATAATGAAAAAAAATATCCTGCATTCGTTGCTGGTCTATCTTTCATCATCTTCCTCATCCGGGGCGTCATGAACAAGATCATCAGGATCTTCTAAACTTTCAGCATCGGGGTCCGGACGCTTTTTCATGCGATGTACCAGGTCATCGGGATCTTCATTTTGATCGGATGGTATTTCATGATCAGGAGAATGCACCAGGTCATCAATATCTTCTTCAATTCGTCCTTTTGGACCTGCGCCGCCAGGTGTTTTATCTTTTTTGTGATTGGGAGGAACAACTTTCTTTTCCATGATTGCTGTTTTAATAGATACCTTAAAAAATTATGCCACCCGGAATAAACTTGTTTTGCCGGATAGTTTAGGACGGGATCGGGACCGCGAGTTCACTAAGACACAGTTAAATTACGGCTTTATTTTAATATGAATTTGTAAGCCACTATTGATGATTCATACAGGCCGGCTGTGAAAAAAAATCATCATTCCGTAATTATTGTGACAGGTGATGATGCACAATATCGGAGACAGTTTATTTGCCATAAGTTGGGGATAGGTTTGCCAGCATTTATTGAGAACTATTGAAATTTTCATTCTGTATGCGTAAAAATAGCTGGCATAACGGACCTGCTGTCGGCTAATTGCTATACTAACAATCGTTATCTTTGCCCCTCAATTTTGAAAACCATATGAAGGAAGTTTATATTATTTCCGCCGTTCGTACACCTATGGGTAGTTTTGGCGGAAGTTTAAAAAGTTTATCTGCTACACAACTCGGTGCAGCAGCTATCAAAATGGCTTTGCAAAAAGCAGGAATTCAGCCGGAACAGGTCCAGGATGTTTTGATGGGCTGTGTGCTGCAGGCCAATCTTGGCCAGGCACCCGCCCGGCAGGCGGCAAAGTTTGCCGGTCTCCCCAACGAAGTGAATTGTACCACGGTCAATAAAGTTTGTGCCAGTGGCATGAAAGCCATATCGCAGGCTGCACAAAGTATTGCATTGGGTGATGCGGATATTGTGGTAGCGGGAGGTATGGAAAGTATGACCAATGTTCCCTTTTATGCCGAAGCCTTGCGCTGGGGTAATAAGTATGGCAACTCATCCCTTATCGACGGGCTTGCCAAAGATGGACTCACCGACGTATATGACGGAAAAGCGATGGGCAATGCGGCCGAGCTTTGTGCAAAAGAATGCGGTATTAGTCGTGAAGAGCAGGATGCATTTGCTATTGAAAGCTATAAACGTTCGCAGGCCGCCTGGGAAAAAGGCGCTTTTGTTGATGAAGTGATTCCCGTTGAAATACCACAGCGCAAAGGTGATCCTGTTGTATTCGCAAAAGACGAAGAACCATTTAATGTAAAGTTTGATAAAATTCCATCGCTGAGTCCGGCTTTTGTAAAAGAAGGAACAGTAACTGCCGCCAATGCCAGTACGATGAATGATGGCGCAGCTGCCCTGGTGCTGATGAGCAAAGAAAAAGCAGAAGAACTGGGGTTAAAACCCATCGCAAAAATTCTTTCGTATGCGGATGCAGAACAGGCGCCCGAGTGGTTTACCACTACACCTGCGGTGGCCGTACCCAAAGCCGTGAAGAAAGCGGGACTAACAATGGAGGATATCAGTTACTGGGAATTGAACGAAGCCTTTGCTGTAGTAGGTATCGAAAACACTAAACGGATGAAACTGGATCCTGCTAAAGTAAATGTACACGGTGGCGCTGTATCACTCGGTCATCCATTGGGTGCAAGCGGTGCCAGGATCATTGTAACACTGATCAACGTCTTGAAACAAAATAAAGCCCGATATGGTGCAGCAGGGATTTGCAATGGTGGCGGCGGAGCGAGTGCCATGGTGATTGAGAATGTCTGAACCATGACTTGCCTGCCGGCAGGCAGGTTTAAACGATTACCTGGATTATTGGGAAATAAACTAAAGCCTTCTTTCAACGGAAGGCCTTTTCGTTGTGTCTTCATTTCGTTGCGGGAAATCTTTCCTTGATTTAAGCAATAAAACCCTACTTGCTTCTTCTTAACTTTAACATTCATCAACCCGTTATTTATGAAACTTCGAATGTTTGCTATCCTGCTTCTTAGCGGTATTGTTTTATCGCTGCAAAGTTTCCAATCCCCATCACCTGCATTGACAGGGGCCTGGCGTTTACAACAAGGTACTGTTGAAGAAGTGCTGGTTTTTGAAGACGGTTATTTCTCCCATTCTATTTTTGACAAAGGCAACAAGAAATTCATCGGCACTTACGGTGGCATTTATAAAACAACCGGCAAAGAGTTACATTTCAAAATCGAATTCGACAGCCGCGTCAAAGAAAATATTGGCACAGACAAAAAATATAGCCACGCAATCAGCAATGATAAATTAACGGCTGATATCAACGGGCAAAGCCAGGTTTGGGCAAGACTCGACGGCGGTAATGATAAACTGGCAGGAGTATGGCGCATCACCGGTCGCATGGTCGATGGCAAGATGAATGAAATGAAAAGAGGTGATCGCAAAACGCTTAAACTTCTTTCGTCAACACGTTTTCAATGGATGGCTATCAACCCGGCCACCAAAGAATTTTTCGGCACCGGCGGCGGTACCTACACGTTTGCCGATGGAAAATATACCGAACACATCGAATTCTTTTCCCGCGACAACACCAGGGTAGGGGCTTCCTTATCCTTCGACGGAGAAGTGAAGGATGGTGTTTGGAATCACTCCGGCAAAAGTTCGAAAGGCGATCCGATTGATGAAGTTTGGACAAAAGAAAAGTATTAAGTTAATAAACCGCTTTGTTCGATAGAAAACGAAAACTATTCCCTGGTGGTAAGCTTCCACAGCCAACCGATCATTCGAACCGAAGATATCATTAACAGCAATGTTAAATCCGTCAATATTTTCGGGCAGTTGCATAAAAACATTTTTCACTATTTCATCATGCCCGAAAAAGTTTTACCAGTTTGCCTTAAATTGAACCCTATTCATTATCATAAATAAATACCCGATGCATTTATCAACCCGCCGGCAGTTTCTGCAAACATCCGCTACGCTTGCCGCTGCTGCATTACTAGGTAGTTCGTTCGACACAAAAAAATATAACCCGTTGCTTTCGTTTTCAACATTAGGTTGTCCTGACTGGACATTCGAACAGATCACCGATTTCGCCGTCAAGCACGGGTTCAAAGGTTTGGAGATAAGAGGCCTGCTCAGACAGATTGATCTTACCAAAGCCGAACCTTTTGCTACGGCTGAAAAAAGAGCGGTAACAATGGCCATGATGAAAGAAAAAGGACTGGTATTTGTCAACCTGGGCTCATCAGCTACTTTGCATTTCGCCAACGAGGCAGATCGAAAAAAGAATTTGGATGATGGCCGCAAATTCATCGATCTCGCTCAGCAGATCAATTGTCCTTTTATTAGAGTGTATCCTAATAATTTTCCCAAAGACCAGGAGAAACAACAAACCATGGATCTCATTGCAAAAGGATTGCTGGAGTTAGGCGAGTATGGAAAAGCCCACAATGTAAAAGTGTTGATGGAAACACATGGGGAAGTAGTAAAGACAGAAGACCTGGCCAGTATTATGCAAGCGGCTTCTCATTCGCATGTAGGCCTGGTATGGGATCCCTGCAACATGTGGACGGTTACGAAGGAATCGCCGATAGCTATGTATAAACAATTGAAGAAATATATTCATCACACGCATATCAAAGATGCAAAGCTGGTGGATGGAAAACCGCAATACGTTTTATTGGGACAGGGAGAAGTGCCTATCTTCGAAGCCATTGATGTGTTGGCAAAGGATAACTACAAAGGCTATTTTAGTTTTGAATGGGAAAAGCTCTGGCATCCCGAATTATTAGAACCGGAAATCGCCTTAGCCGATTATCCGCTGGCGATGAAAAAGCATTTCAAAAAGTGAAGAAGGGAAAAAGTGAGTGGTGAAAAGTGAAAAGTGAGACGTTAAATCTCAAACATCAAACCCTGAAACTATCATGCCCGGTGATCCTCCGCAAATAAATACAAAAGCAAAGCAAAAAAACACCTACGATGTCATCGTTGTTGGCTCCGGCATCAGCGGGGGCTGGGCAGCCAAGGAACTTTGTGAAAAAGGATTAAAAGTATTAATGCTCGAAAGGGGTCGCCCGATCGAACATCCCAATTATCCCACTGCTACCATGAACAGTTGGGATTTTCCTCACCGCAATTCACTCACGCAGCAGGACAAACAGCAACACTTCATACAAAGCCGCCACTATTCCTTTGCGGAAGACAACAAACATTTTTATATAAATGACCTGGAGAATCCCTATACTGAAACAAAACGTTTCGACTGGATAAGAGGAGATATTGTCGGTGGCCGTTCGTTGCTATGGGCAAGGGCCTGCTACCGCTGGAGCGATTTGGATTTTGAAGCCAATCTTCGCGACGGATATGGAGTCGACTGGCCCATTCGTTATAAAGACCTGGCGCCATGGTATGATTATGTCGAATCATTCATTGGCGTAAGTGGTAATCGTGATGGGATACCCGTTATACCCGATGGTGTTTTTCAACCGCCCTTTGAAATGAACAGCGTTGAAAAATTTTTCAAACAGAAAGTTGAAACCAGTTATCACGACCGCAAAGTCATCATGGGGCGCACGGCCAATCTTACACAACCGGTAAAGGGCAGGGGACAATGCCAGGCCCGTAATCTTTGTCACCGGGGTTGTCCCTATGGCGCTTATTTCAGTACCAATGCCAGTACCATGCCGGCGGCATTTGCTACAGGCAACTTAACGGTCAGGGCTCACTCACTGGTAAATAAAGTATTGTACGATGAACAAAACCAACAGGCAAGTGGTGTAGAGATCATCGACACGGAAAGCAAACAAACCGAAGAGTTTTTTGCGAAGATCATTTTCCTGAATGCATCCACCGTTGGCACGGCGTTTATATTACTCAACTCCATTTCTAATCGTTTTCCCAATGGGCTGGGGAATGGTAGCGACCAGGTGGGCCGCAACCTGATGGATCATCACAAGGGACTTTCCATCACTGCTGATGTGGAAGGATTTGAAGAGATGTATTATTATGGCCGCCGGCCCAACAGCATTTATGTTCCCCGCTTTCGGAATGTGCAGGAAAAACATCCCGGCTTTATCCGCGGGTATCATTTTGGTGGCAGTGCTTACCGGCGCCGGCAACAGGGCGAAGGTATTGGCGTCGATTTCAAAGAAGCCATCAGCGAGCCAGGCCCGTGGAAAATGCGACTCTTTGCTTTTGGTGAATGTCTTCCCTATGCGGATAACCGCATTACACTCGACACCTCGAAAAAAGATCAATGGGGACGGCCGCTGCTGGCGATAGATTGTACATTTCGAGAAAATGAAAAAACCATGCACGAAGATGTAAAGGCCACCGGTGTTGAAATGCTGGAGGCAGCTGGCTTTAAAAATGTAAAAGCGAATGGCAGTATTTCCTTTCCCGGCAATGCCAATCATGAAATGGGTATTGCCCGTATGGGCCGTGATAAAAAGACCTCTGTGCTGAATCAATACAATCAAATGCACGAAGTGCCCAATGTATTTATCACCGATGGTTCCTGTATGACATCAGGTTCCTGTCTGAACCCGTCGTTGACCTATATGGCACTTACGGCAAGGGCTTGTGATTATGCGGTAGGAGAGTTGAAGAAGGGAAATATTTAGTTTTATGTAACCAGCAGAGTGCTACTATCAGCTTCGTTGCGCCTGCCCGCCGGCAGGTGGGTCGCACACTTGTACGTTCTGTTCACTATTCAGCACAATAAAAACATTGATCATTCATCAGGAGATTTGCCATGCTTATCCGGCAATACAAAAAGGCGAATTTGTGTAGGCGATCACCTGGTTTAACAGAACTCTTTCCTGTTTTTGTTGTTAACTTCATCATCAACCTACCACCTGCAGGCCGGCCACTGTTGCGGGGCGGTGAGACATACACTACCAATATAGCAAGCCGTCAACATTGTTGCCTGATAAAAAAAATGAAATCAACTATGCCGATTCAATTTTTTTCGAATCAGATAAAAGTATACCTGCAAAAATCTATTAACAAAAACTAAAACAAAAAAACATGAGCAAGATTACAGTAAAAGACGGTACCGAAATCTACTACAAGGATTGGGGAACGGGACAACCACTGGTTTTTCATCACGGCTGGCCTTTATCCGGCGATGATTGGGATGCACAAATGATGTTTTTCCTAAACCAGGGATTTAGAGTTATTGCGCACGATCGCCGGGGACATGGAAGATCTTCCCAAACGGCAATTGGACATGATATGGATACCTATGCAGCAGATGTGGCCGAGCTTACCCAGGCACTGGATTTAAAAAATGCGGTACACATTGGCCACTCAACCGGCGGTGGTGAGGTTATTCGTTACGTTGCAAAACATGGCAAAGTCCGTGTAGCCAAAGCTGTATTGATAAGTGCGGTCACGCCATTAATGGTAAAAACAGAAAATAATCCCGACGGTATTCCTATGTCGGTGTTTGATGAAATACGTGTTGGCACCGCTACACAACGTCCCCAATATTTCCGGGATTTTACCATACCATTTTTTGGCTATAACCGGGAAGGAGCAAAAGTATCGCAAGCTGTCAGAGATAATTGGTGGCGCCAGGGAATGATGGGTGCAATAAAAGCACATTACGATTGCATTAAGGTTTTTTCTGAAACGGATTTTACGGAAGATCTTAAAAGCGTGGATATTCCTGTGCTTGTAATGCACGGCGAAGATGACCAGATAGTTCCCTTTGAACTCACTGCAGTAAAGGCGGTAAAATTGCTGAAGAATGGAAAACTCATTTCCTATCCGGGTTTTCCGCATGGCATGCCCACCACAGAAGCCGCCAAAATAAATGCGGACCTGCTGGCTTTTATTAAATCTTAAGCAATAAGCTTTAAATTAACTCCGGAGGTTAAAAAAATACAAAGCTATCATCACTGAGTCACAAGCCTGCGCCTGTGACTCAGTTGTTATTAGATTGACGATATATGGATTGAAAAAGTGGTTGTTACAAAAAATGCATTTTCTATCCGACAATACGAAAGGCAAATTGATGAGTAGCAATAATCACTGGCACGTAAAACTTGTTCGTATTATATATCAATCTTAGTGTTATTTTTAATAACCACATTCAAAAAGTAAATCCACTAAGAATGAAAAATATTTTCCTGGAAGAAGATACAGCCGGAATAACTAATCGTATTAATAAATTGAGCCCAAATTCAAGGCCACTTTGGGGTAAAATGACAGTTGCTCAAATGTTGGCGCATTGCAACGTTACGTTTGCATATACCTACGAACCGGAAAAATTCAAAAGGCCCAATTTCTTTATGCGCTTCATTTTAAAAAATGTTGTAAAAAAGTATATAGTAGGCCCAAATCCATACAAACAAAATGGCAGGACGGCGCCTGACTTCATTATTGCAGACGAACGAAACTTTGAAATGGAAAAAGAAAAATTAATTCAAAACATCACCAGGACACAACAATTGGGTGAAAAACATTTTGATGGTTTGGAAAATCTTTCTTTTGGAAAGATGTCTGCGAAAGAATGGAATACCATGTTTTCCAAACATCTTAATCATCATTTGACACAATTTGGAGTATGATGAAAGGAATAGATAAATTAGCTTTCTCTTTAAGTGGAAAGACTCGCGACAAATGAATCAGCTAAAATCAGGCTTACGCCGCGTACTATGCTTTCTTGTTTTGCTATTTGAGTTTAGCAATCTACAGGCACAAGTACTTGTTCATGAAGAACCGCGACACCGCCCGGTTTTTCAAAACCGCCAGGTTCGTATCCTGAATGTGCTGCTGCCTCCGGGCGACACCACGCAATATCATATCCATCACACGCCATCGGTATTTATCTTTTTTACCAGTACTACTACCGGTTCGCAATTACAGGGTGCTACCGCTTCAACCAGTACATCTGTTGCTGGCAGCATCATCTTTGAAAACCTGGCGGCGCCTCATTTGCGTGTGCATCGCGTCTGGAATATGGATAAAGACACTTTTCATGTTATGGACCTGGAACTGCTATCGAAAGATTCAGGCTTTGTCCAACGACCGTTGACCCTTCCGGGACTGCAATTAGCGATAGACACCGCCTGGGTAAGGGCATACCGGCTGACATTATCTGCCGAGAATGATTTTATTCTCAGGGATAAGAAACGTTCTTTGATTTTGGTAACATTGGATACTGTCCTGGTGCAAACGAAGCACAATGGGGAAACACGGGATCAAACACTGGAACCCGGAAGTTTTTTTGAGATTAAGGGAAGACACTCATTTTCGCTGAAAAACAGGGGTGGCGATGCAGCTCATTTTGCAT
Source organism: Terrimonas alba (assembly GCF_042434975.1). NCBI lineage: Bacteria > Pseudomonadati > Bacteroidota > Chitinophagia > Chitinophagales > Chitinophagaceae > Terrimonas > Terrimonas alba. Next base: position 84,826 of record NZ_JBHMQM010000006.1, on the reverse strand, counting down.
TACTCGAAATGCCCTGACAATAACCCTTTATTTTAATAATAGCATATCTTCAATCGGGCATTTGTACCGGGCGGGATATTCACTGAATTGCAGCCTTCGCAATACACGAACGCTGTGTTTGATTTTGAAAAATAAATCTTAATAAATTGAAGGCAATTATTTACACACAATACGGAGGCCCCGAAGTTCTGCAGCTCAAAGAAATAGAAAAGCCTTTTCCTAAGGATGATGAAGTGTTGATAAAAGTTCATGCCGTATCAATTAATGATTGGGATTGGGGCCTGTTACATGGTGACTTTGTAAATCGTATGTTGAACGGTCTTCGGAAACCAAAAAGGCAAATTCTTGGCTCCGATATAGCAGGGCGAATTGAAGCAGTTGGTAAAAATGTAAAACAATTCAAACCCGGCGATGGCGTGTATGGTGATCTAAGCGGCCAGTGGGGAGGTTTTGCTGAGTATGTCTGTGCTCCTGAAAAAGCATTAGCGCTGAAACCTGCAGCCATGAGCTTTGAACAGGCAGCGGCCATACCACAGGCGGCCATGCTGGCGGTACAGGGCCTTATTGACAAAGGAAAAATTAAACAGGGACAAAAATTGTTGATCAATGGAGCTGGCGGAGGTGTCGGCACTTTTGGAGTGCAGATCGCCAAATTATACGGAGCTGAAGTAACGGGTGTTGACAGCACGGGTAAACTCGAAATGATGCGTGCGATGGGTTTTGATCATGTCATTGATTATACAAATGAAGATTTCACAAAAAATGGCCAGTGTTATGATCTGATTCTTGATGTAAAAACAAATCGTTCAATGTTTGCTTATGCCCGTGCATTATGCCGCAATGGAGTTTATGTGACAGTTGGGGGTTCTATGTCCCGGCTACTACAGGGTTTATTACTGGCGCCGTGGATCAGGATGTTCCGGAAAAAACATATACACATTGTTGCGCTCAAGACAAACAAAGATCTGGCTTATATGAATGAACTTTTTGAAACCGGTAAAACAAAACCAGTGATAGATGGGCCTTACGTTTAGATCAGGTTCCTGAAGCATTCAAGCATTTTGAAAGAGCAGAGCATAAAGGAAAAATAGTGATCACTATATAAAGATCATGCGTTATTGTTAAAATGAACCTGATCATCTTTTGTGTTCTTGGTGTCACACGTTGTGTTCTTGGTGTCACACGTTGTGTTCTTAGTGCTACAAAAAAACTGGAACACAAAGATCACGACGAACCACTAAGGACACTACACAGTCTATATAGTAGTATGTTTGAGATGAAGTACAATCATTAAATAATATAAAATGAAAGCCGCCGTCCGTGTCAAATATGGCCCACCAAAAGAAGTACTGAGTATAAAAGAAATCGATAAGCCAACTCCAAAGGATGATGAAGTATTGATAAGGGTATATGCGGCCAGTGCCAACAGGACCGACTATCATGTACTGACCGGTACGCCATTTTTCATGCGGTTCTTTACAGGATTATTCAAACCGGGGTTAACGATTACAGGTTCGGATTTTGCCGGACAGGTTGAAGCAATTGGCCCGGCTGTAAAAACTTTTAAAGTGGGTGATAAAGTAATGGGCTTTGGAGGTGTATTCTGTATTGGTTCGCATACAGAGTACATAACATTTCCTGAAAGCAAAGGAATAGTATCAATGCCCGGCAATATAACTTATGAACAGGCAGCAGCTTGTTTGGAGGGCACTTATTATTCTGCTGCCGGTATTAATCACCTGAAACCAGCGTCCGGACAAAAAGCATTGGTGTATGGTGCAACGGGTGCTATTGGTTCGGCCGATGTTCAGTTTTTGAAATATTATGGTGTGTATGTTACCGCGGTATGTGGCGGTGAGAACGCCGATCTTGTAAGATCATTAGGAGCCGATAAAGTAATAGATTACAAAACGCAGGATTTTACAAAAGATGAAGAGAAATATGATTATGTCTTTGATGCGGTTGACAAAACCGGTTTTCTCAAATGCAAACGACTATTGAAGAAGAATGGAATTTATACTTCATCCGGCGGATTTGAGTACATGGCATGGGCACTCATTACTAAGATAACCGGAGGAAAAAAAGTTTTATTCATTGTTCCCAAGGACATAAAGGGCAATCTTGCCTTTATCAAAAAGCTGGTTGAAGAAGGCCGTTTCCGCCCCGTGATAGACAGAACATACCCGCTTGAAAAAATAGCTGAAGCATTTACCTATGTAGGAACTCATCAGAAAATTGGGAATGTGATTATTAAAATTGATGCTTAAGATGAGAAAATAATTACGAACTAAGTTTTAGTTTAGTAACATCATTAAGCTTCAATTGCGTCGATTTCTTGTACAGTTGGGATTCTATTAGTGAGCAACTTTTAAATACTTCAAAAAAAATCAGTGCGATGAAACCAGATATAAAAAAACTTATCGAGAATAAAGATTATGAAGGAATAAGCCAGTTGCTGACCAGCGATCCAAATCTTGCCAATGAAGGCATCACCATACCCTACGATAATGAGTCTGTCATAAAAGCACATCCCCTGCACCGGATTTGTGATGCGGTGTTTGCGAAAAAAATTACTGACCAGGAAGCCATTCAAATTGCCACAATCTTTTTAGACGGTGGAGCTGATATCAATGGCGCTACGATTAAAGAAAATGAGGACACACCGTTGCTGGCCGCCGCCAGCCTTCATGCAGAGCAACTAGGCATTTTCTATATTGATAAGGGAGCGGATATTCATTATAAGGGCAGGCGTGATGGCGCTACGGCATTGCATTGGGCCGCTTATTGTGGAAGAGATAAGTTAGTTGAAAGGCTGATTGGGGAAAAAGCAATGATTGACCTGCGTGACACTTCCTATAACTGTACTCCGATTGCCTGGGCAATTCAACCGTTGCTCATAGACGACAAGGTTAATAGCTTTCACCAGGTGGCCTGTTTAAAATTGCTGCTGAAAGCAGGAGCTGATATACTGACGCTGCGTAAAGAAGCAAACCTCTATTTGCGGCAATTAGCTAACGATGATTTGGAATTAAAAAAACTGTTGAACTAAGTTCCAACAACCCGATTAGAATCGGCTCTCCCTTCCACGGGTTTCTGAATTGTCATTGAAAAATAACAGCAATGTCGGAAAACTAAATATCTTCCAGATTCCTTACCATGGCGTGAAAGGTAATTCCTTCCTCCAGTAGACGCTTCACCAGCCAACTTGCCACATATTTGTTTGCTTCCCTTAGCAACAAACTGATAATTTCCATTTTGACTACAATAATCTCCTGTTTGGATACATGCCTAAAAAACAGGTGATAGAATTTTGTTCTTCAAATCAAAAAAGACAATGAAGACAATTTTTATCACCGGCGCCTCAACAGGCCTGGGAAAAGCAACAGCAAAATTATTTGCAGCCAAAGGCTGGAAGGTGATCGCTACCATGCGTAAACCCGAAAATGAAAAAGAGCTCACTTTGATCAACAACATTACCTTGTTGCCGTTAGATGTTACCAACCCTGCTCAGATCAAGGAAACAACTCAACAAGCCATTGCCCTTGGCCCTGTTGATGTGGTGTTCAATAATGCAGGCTATGGTTTGATGGGGCCCCTGGAACCCATCACCGATGAGCAACTGGTGCGTCAGCTGAATACAAACGTATTAGGCGTTATTCGTGTTACACAGGCATTTATTCCTTACTTCAGAGAAAAACAACAGGGGCTTTTTATAACCACTACTTCAATAGGCGGGTTGATCACTTTTCCATTCGCTTCGGTGTATCATGCAACAAAATGGGCACTCGAAGGCTGGAGTGAAAGCATGGCTTTTGAGCTGAAAAAAATCGGCGTTGGTATTAAAACTGTTTCACCCGGCGGCATTAAAACCGATTTCTTGAGCCGTTCTGCCGACATGTCTTCACATCCTGCCTACCAGCAATGGGTAGAAAAAATGTTTGCGGGTATTAACGAAAACCATTTCACACCTGCAGAACAAATTGCTGCCGTGGTTTATGAAGCCGCTACCGATGGAAACAACAAATTAAGATATGTAGCAGGTGAAGATGCGAAAGCGATGTATGCACAACGTTTGCAGGTGGGCGACGAGGAATTCAGAAAGCATATGGAACAAACGATCCTTGCAAGCTAGATCACTAACTTTATACAATGAAAAGAGAAGAAAAGGTACCACATCAATTCAACTCTATATCCGACTTACACCGGGTGATGGGCTTACCAAAGCCGCTTCACCCGCTGGTAAGCCTGGTTGATAATTCGCAGATAGCAGTGGATAAAGACCAACTGCCCGGCTCCTTCCTGCTCAATTTTTATAAGGTCTCATATAAAAAAGGTCCTGCAGGAAAATTAAGATATGGTCAACACTATTATGATTTTGACGAAGGTGGTTTGGTTTTCACATCTCCCAATCAGGTGCTGGCAATTACCGATGACACGGAATACTATGGTTATACGTTACTCTTTCATCCTGATTTCATCATAAATTACCCATTAGGAAGAAATATTAAAAACTTTGGTTTCTTTTCCTATGCTGCCAATGAAGCATTATATCTGTCTGAAAAAGAAAAAGGGATCATCCTCGGTATTTTAAAGAATATTGAGGATGAACTACAATCAACCATAGATGATTTTAGCCAGGATGTGATTGTATCGCAAATTGAGTTGCTTTTAAACTATAGCAATCGTTTTTATAAGCGCCAGTTTATTACCCGCAAAGCAGTGAGTAATGATTTGCTGGCAGCATTAGAAAACCTGTTGAACGATTACTTTAACAACGAAACTGCTTTAACAAAAGGCCTGCCTACAGTGCAATATCTTGCAGAACAATTGAATGTTTCGCCACATTATTTAAGCGATATGCTACGCACTTTAACAGGACAAAATGCACAACAGCATATCCACAATAAACTCATTGAAAAAGCTAAGGAGATTCTTTCCACCAGCAATTTGTCGGTTGCAGAAATAGCTTATATGTTGGGCTTTGAACATCCGCAATCATTTAATAAATTATTCAAACGAAAAACTAACCTTTCACCATTAGAATTCAGACAATCATTTAACTAGCTTTCCCCTAAGTATATAGGAGGGAAAACAAGCAACACATCAACAGAATGACCTTGGTTAAAAGGGCCAGTGAACGCCCCATAGGGGCTAATGGTGGTAGAACAACGAATCGTTTTTTCGTTGCGTTCCATAGGAACGAATGGTGCTATGTTTCGGATTGCGGATTGCACCGAACGTTCCGATGAAACGTTTTTGAAATTCATGATTATTGGGCTACCCCAATAGATGTCCCCCATGGGACAATGAGGAGTATTCGATAATTGTTGAATAGCATTACCGAACGATGAAGAGTGCGACGCAACCGAAGCATTATAGTAGCACCACAGCCGGCCAAATGATTAAAGCTAGCCACCCGAATGATACCGGTTAAACATTGCCTGGTATTAAAGGCAATGCTGACAGGCGGAAGCAATACTCCCGGCTGTATATTGTTATATTTGATGTCTGAAAAATCGACATTACCAAGGACGGTTCCACCAACCCTCAGCAGATTGTATGAACAGCCAAAGATTAGCTTTTTTATTGGTCAGCATTAGTAGCCTATTTTCCTGTCATGTATCAGAAACTCCTTTTCAAAAGGACCTGGATTTTTTGGAGAAATATGACAGCGTTGTTGTTCTTACCCGTGGCGAGTCCAAAGTAGTCGTTTCTCCCAAATACCAGGCAAAAGTCTTTACCTCCACCACAGGCGACGGCTCCAGTTTTGGCTGGATCAATTACCAGGCCTTTGATGCGCCTCCCGACCCGCACATGAATGCTTATGGCGGCGAGAACCGCATCTGGCTCGGACCGGAAGGCGGACCCTTCTCGCTTTTTTTTCCAAGAGGGTTTGTGATGGACTTTGGCAACTGGAAAATACCGGCTGCTTTTGATACCGAACCCTGGGAACTTCTATCGGCATCGGATACGGCGGCGACTATCAAAAAAGATATGAAGCTGGTGAATTATTCCGGTACCGAATTATCTCTCTCGGTTAACCGGAAAATAGGAGTGCTTGACAATTCCGGCATCAAACAACTGCTCGGCATTCAATATGGCGCCGGTATAAGGACGGTGGGCTATGTTACCGAAAACAGCCTGGCCAATACGGGAGAACGGCCGTGGACCGATTCAACCGGTATGCCCTGCATCTGGATACTCGATATGTTTCCGCCTTCGCCCAACACAACAGTCATCATTCCGTATAATAAGCAAGACAGCATTTCAAAACCCGCCAATACAAACTATTTTGGTGAAATACCTGTAAGCAGGATAAAGTATGCGGATAATACCATCTTCTTTAAAGCAGATGGAAAGTTGCGGAGTAAATTGGGTGTTCCTCCTGGCTCAGCGAAAAATATTGCGGGTAGCTATGATGCCGATAAAAAGATTCTTACTATCACCTTGTTTGATGTGAACCCAACAGGCCGGTATTTAAACATGGAATGGGATACCAAAAAACCGCCATTCAGCGGTGATGCTGTCAATGCTTACAATGATGGCCCGCTGGAAGACGGCAGGCAACTCGGACCTTTTTATGAACTCGAATCGGTTTCACCGGCAGCCTTTCTATCACCGGGTCAGTCACTCATGCACAGGCATAGCGTTTTTCATTTTACCGGTGATGAAAAGGAGCTGGATGCTATTTGTCTGAAAACACTTGGTGTCACACTCAGTCAGGTTAAAGTCATGTTTAAGTAAACAGTGATGAAGCGTCGGTCACAGAAAAGACTCAACGCTGATATATTTCATCCAGAAGGAAATTTGAAAAGCGTAAGGAGCCTGATCGTTCCCGCTATCCTGCTTTGGATTGCACAAAAAAAGTTAACTTAACTATGGCTTACAACACATAGCGGGGGCAATCCTGTTCTGCTACCCCTTGAAAAAGATGCACGAACTCCCATGACAGCATCCAATAGTGCAGCAATCTATTTCTTCATCATTAAAAAAAAAATCATGCAACAGGTTAAAAACAGCATTTGCTTTTTTGTAATGATTTCAGTTTTATTACTGATGAGCTGTAATGGGCCGGATACAAAATCAGAATCAACGGCGCAGGATACAACGGCGATTACAGCAACGAATGACACGGTTCCTGCGTCCGATTATGATCCAAACCTGGATATTTATAACACCGGTGGAAATGCGATTCAAAAATTGCACGACAGCCTGGGGATAAAATTGTATGTGGCAACGATGAAGTCCGGAGATTCGGCAGCGCTGCATAGCCACCCTGACCATGCAGTTTATTTGTTGCAAGGTGGTAAACTGGCCGTTACGTTCCAGGGAAAGGGACGGCAGGAAATGAATTTGCCAACAGGCGCCGGGTTCATCAGTGGACCAGTAGTGGATGCCGGCAAAAACATAGGTAATACTACAGTAAAGATGTTGGTAGCGGATATATACAGGCCGCGGGGCAGTGGCGCTTCCTCCATGCCGGGCTATGATCCCGCTTTGGATCCGTTAACAGTTGGTGCGTCGTTTTCCAAAAAACTTCATGATACGCTGAATATAAAATTCTTTGAAGCTGCATTAAAGCCCGGACAATCTGCAGCACTACATGCCCACCCCGATCATGTCATTTATGTACTTCAGGGTGGTAAATTAGCATTTTATCCTACGGGTGAAGGCAGGAAGGAAGCCGAATTAAAAGCAGGAGAGGGATGGGTAGGCGGACCATTAACAGACTCTGCAAAGAACATTGGAAAGACTACCATCAGGGTGCTTGAAATTGATGTGTACAGGCCAAGAGGAAAATGATATTTTTCTGTCAATAAAGTAATCATTGCAACATGAAAATGGTTCCGATTTTTCGCTGCCGCAATATGTGGCAGGCAATAAATTTTTACACTACTATACTTGATTTTGAATTAAAAGAAGCCGGCGCATCCCCAGATGACTGGGTGGTTGCTTTGAAAAATGGCGATGCGGAATTGATGCTGACAAGTTTGGAAGGTGATCAAAAGATTGGAATTGCCGCTAATGTGCTGGTACAGGATATAGACAACTTGTTTGAAAAATATTTAAGCAGGGGACTCGATACATCGGATAAAGAAAGTTCACCTGTCCACCAGGGACCGCTCGACCAAAGTTGGGGCAACAGGGAGTTTTATGTAACTGATGCGGATGGCAATACGTTGCGATTTGTACAAGAAAATACCTGACATTTTTATCGGGGCATCATTCATTTCAAAACCCTATCAGCGGCTATATCAATTAATCTACAACCGGTGAGGCAGATCCTTGCTTTTTGTTTTTTAAGGTTTGTGCGGCCTTAGTAAATTTGCCGTTATTTCAAAAACATTGATCAAAATAAGCCCAAAAGCTTTACATATTGCTTATGATCCCATTTATGCCCATCCGTTGCCGGAAGGTCATCGCTTTCCGATGTTAAAATATGAGTTGATACCCGGGCAATTGCTATACGAGGGCAGTATCAATAAGGGTAATCTTTTTTCTCCCACTGTTTGTGCGGATGATATTGTTTTATTGACTCACACCCGTGACTACCTGGATAAATTAAAGCAACAGACATTATCCACCAAAGAGCAACGGCATATTGGATTTCCCCAATCGGCTGAACTGACACGACGTGAATTGATCATCACACAGGGCACCATTGATTGTTGTAATCATGCTTTTGTAAATGGTGTAGCGTTGAATGTGGCTGGTGGTACCCATCATGCATTTGCCGACAGGGGCGAAGGTTTTTGCCTGCTGAATGATTTCGGGGTGGCAGCCAACTATTTATTACACTGTCAAAAAGTAAATAAAATATTAATCATCGACCTGGATGTGCACCAGGGCAACGGTACAGCAAAATTGTTTGAACACCATAAAAAGGTTTTTACATTCAGCATGCACGGGGCGCACAATTATCCTTTTCGCAAAGAAACCAGCGATCTCGATATCGGCTTAAAAGACGGGACAAATGATGATATCTATCTTCCCTTGCTCAGGGATACTTTGAATATGCTTATTGAAAAAGTAAAGCCCGATTTTGCTTTTTATCTCTCCGGTGTGGATATTTTGGCGACGGATAAATTTGGCAAACTTGACATCAGCATCGCTGGTTGCAAACAACGAGATGAGATCGTTTTTAGTAAACTCCAAAAACATCATATTCCCTGCGCCGCAGCTATGGGCGGCGGCTACTCACCCGACATCCGTACGATAGTCGAAGCACATTGCAATACATTCCGGCTGGCAAAGGATGTGTATGGGTTGAACTGATCGCCGTAGTTTTTTATAGAGATTCTTTTAACAATTAATCTAAAAGTCTGAAAAAAGCAAAAAAGATTTCACTTTTCAATTATCTTTTTTCATTTTCGTCCTGACCAAAATTATATACCCTCCTTCGTAGACCTTATGAGTAAAATGAAATTAGTAATAAGCGCTATAGCATTGTTTTTGTTCTGTGTAAAAGGAATCTGTCAAAAAGAAAAACTCCTTGCAGAACTGTCAGAAATCAGTTGCAAATGCATCGATTCAATCAAAATAAGTAATAAGGCTAAGGAGGAAATTGCAAAGGAAATAAACAGATGCATCGATTTGCAAACCAACATTTATCAGCTTACTTCCCAACTGGCGAACGTCGATAGCCTGACTAAAACAGCAAAAGAAAAAGATGGGAAAAAACAAATTGAGATTACAGTAAATAGAAATGAAGACTCGCCGGAGTATAAAGCTGCTTACTATGAAATAGAAAGATATTTAATGGAAAACTGTAAGGCAGTTAAAGAAAAAATTTCTTCAAGCGATAAGGAAAATAAAAAATCTTTCTCTGAAGAAGCACTTGAGTTATATTATAAAGGGATTGATGAATCAAAAAAAGAGAATTACAAAAAAGCTATAAAATATTATGAAAGGGCTGTGAAAATTGACCCTGAATTTGCGTTTGCGTGGGACAATATTGGGATAGCGTATAGAAAGCTGGGTGAATATGATAAAGCATTGGATGCTTACAACAAATCTTTGTCAATCGATCCGACGGGGCTCATGCCCTTGCAGAATATTGCGATAGTTTACCGGTTTAAAAAAGAGTATGACAAGGCCATCGAAGCTTATGAAAGGCTGGCGGAACTGGATAAAGACAATCCGGAAATTTATTTTGGAAAGGGGCAGATATACACTGCTTACTTAAATGATCATGAAAAAGGTCTTGATAATATGTGCAAGGCCTATAATTTATATATTCAGCAAAAATCCCCTTATAGAACAGACGCGGAGAAAATCATTAATATTATTTATGCAGAGATGAAAAAAGGAGGCAAAGAAGAAAGATTTTTTGAAATCTTGAAACTGCATAATATCAGCCCCAGGTAGATATAGCCTCACTGTTTCGTTACATCAGCCACATCACCGCCATTATTATCACCATTGCCAACCGTATGACGGAAGCCAATGGGTTGAAAAGGAACTTTTGTTTTGGGATCCTCATCATCATAGTCTTCCCATTCGGTAATATCATCCAGCAGATCTTTTACATGACGAAAAATTGCCTGCTCCGCTACTTCATCCGGCCTGATTATTTGCAGGCTCTTTGGAGACTTAGGCTCACCATATCCCTCAATGTGCGGACTCACGAGCATCACCATGATTTTACCATTGAATAATTGCTGGTAGATCAGTGATCCATTATTTTTTACCATGATCCGTTTTATATCGGCGTTTTCCAAATTTTCAGCGATACCACTGCTGCTCCGGCCAAGGTCGAGGATTACCGCTTCCAGGTTTTCGATGTTGTTTTTTTCCGTGACAGAAGCTTTCAGCTCTGTTTGTTGAATAATATCCTGCAACATGTTTTTAATAAACTGCCTGGTCTTGTCTTTCCACTCCTGGCGGTAGTTGCGGGTGTTCACTAATACCTGTTTATAGGTATTTACTTTTTCACGCAGCAAAGCAATATTGATATTCATATGCCTAATATAATTAAATAGTGAGTGATCAAGTTAAAGAAATTGTGGCAAGCGGAGCAAAGCATTTATCGGTTGAAAGTGGTTATTTTTAAATCTAAAACAAATTGCTGATGAGTAAAACCATTTTCCTGTTAAGCAGTCTTTTTATCTTCTCAACTATTACTGCTCAAAAAACCTATATCTGGTGCGGCACCCTAATTAATGGCATAGCCGATGAACCAAAGAAAAATATGACCATTATTGTAGAGAAAGATAAGATCAGTTCCATTGAAAATGGTTTTACGCAACCGGGTACCAATGATAAGAGCATTGATTTGAAAACAAAAACTGTCACGCCCGGCTGGATCGATATGCATGTACACCTGGAGTCGGAAACAAAAAAAGGAAATGTAGCCGACCGCTTTATGCTAAACCCGCCGGATGTAGCTTTCGAGTCGATCAAATATGCGAATGTTACCCTGATGGCCGGTTTTACAACCGTAAGGGACCTGGGTGGCAGTGGTGTAAATGTCTCGTTGCGCAATGCGATTAACAAGGGATGGATAACAGGACCAAGGATTTTTACGGCAGCTAAATCAATTGCCACAACAGGCGGTCATGCAGATCCCACCAATGGTTATCGTAAAGACCTGATGGGTGACCCCGGACCCAAAGAAGGTGTGATCAATGGTGCCGAAGATGCTTACCAGGCGGTGCGGCAGCGGTACAAAGATGGTGCGGATCTCATCAAAATTACGGCAACGGGTGGCGTTCTCAGCCAGGCTAAGGATGGAGCTAATGCACAGTTTACCGAAGAAGAAATAAAAGCCATCATATCGGCAGCAAAAGATTATGGCTTTAAGGTTGCCGCTCATGCACACGGAGCAGAAGGTATCAAGAGGGCTATTCGCGGCGGCGTAAACTCCATCGAACATGGAACCTTCATGGATGATGACGGCATAAAACTAATGAAGCAATATGGTACCTGGTATGTACCAACGATTACCGCGGGAAAGTCGACCGCAGATAGCGCAAAAATTCCCGGCTATTATACCGAGATCGTTACACCAAAAGCCTTGTCAACCGGTCCGCAGATACAAAAGACATTTGCCAAAGCGCATAAGGAAGGAGTGAAAATTGCATTCGGCACAGATGCCGGAGTGTTCAGGCACGGCATGAACTGGCTCGAATTTGGTTATATGATAGAAGCAGGAATGAAACCCATGGACGCCATCAAATCAGCTACTATTAATGCAGCCGAATTATTAGGGGAAAAAGAAAGGTTGGGCAGTGTTGAAGCGAACAAGACGGCTGACATCGTAGCCGTAGATGGCGATCCATTAAAAGACGCAAATGCATTTGGCAAAGTGGTGTTTGTGATGAAAGCGGGAGTGGTGTATAAACAATAATTGAGCTTAGGCAGACTTAGAATGGAAAATCAGATTTAAAATAAGGCTTTCTTCATTCTTTATTGTTGAATCAAAACAAAAGTTATGATACAACCCAACGAACTGAAGTTAACGTTGCCCATGGTGCTTGCCAATAATGTTATTTCATCCACTGCCAAAGTTTGGGAAATATTACTCGCAAGCTATAAAGGGGACCTCGCTACCATAAAAAAACTAGAAAAAGAATGTCCTGAACTGATTTATGCGCAATACAATTATACACCACCCATTCATTTTGCCGTGCGGGAAGGTTATATAGAAATAGTTCATTTTTTATTGAAGGAGGGTGCTCACGATCCCACTTATAAAATTTACCCCTTCCAGGAAAACCTGGAAACAATTGCGCAGGACCGGGAACACGATGATATTGCCTGGTTATTGCAGGACTACGCCAATCAACCCACGCTTCAAAAATATAAAGGTGACAATGGAGAAATTCTTTATGAGCGGACGGAATTGGAAAAGGAATTTGAGCGGGTAATAGACCAGGGAAACTTGCAGCGCACCGAAGAAATATTAAAGGAACACCCGGAGTTTGCGTTGGATAATACCTTCTTCTGGAGTGAAGGAATATTAACATTTGCGGCTAAAGAAAACAACCGCCCCATGATTGATCTGTTGATCAGCTATGGTGCAAAGATTCCGGATATTTTGAAATGGGCGCAGTACTATTATTTTGAGCATGATGAAGGTGCCGTCTATATGATGGAAAAAGGAATGAACCCAAACACCATGAGCTGGCATCATGTTACCCTGTTGCATGATATGGCACAGAAGGGAAATCTTGTAAAGGCATCGTTGTTGCTGCAATATGGGGCCGATATCGACCCAATTGATGAAGAATATCAATCCACACCATTGGGTCTGGCCACTAAGTGGGGACATCCCGAAATAGTAGAACTCCTGCTCGCCCAGGGTGCTGATCCCAATAAATCCGGCGCCGCCTGGTCCACACCAATTGCCTGGGCCAAAAAGAAAGGACATGCAGAGATCGAAAAAATGTTGACAAGAGCTGGCGCCGCTTAAAGCTGGTTTGGGCATCCGGTAGTGAATAAAATTTTATTTGCAGGGATTAGTATCCTCTTAACAAGCATCTGACTGGTCCTTAATCGCAGTTCTTGGTATTTTAGCAGGATGATACAACAGGAATTTGCCCTTAAAGCTGCAGCAACGGTGAAAACAGATTCGTCGGTCATCGGGCTGGCCGTTGCCGGATCCTGGCTGACTGCTGAATTGGATGAATACTCCGACCTGGATCTTATTTTAGCGACGAAAGAAAAAGTAGCAGGCGATAAAACCAGGATGCTTTCTTATGCACAAAAATTTGGAGAACTGCTTACCGGATTTACAGGCGAGCATGTAGGTGAACCCCGACTTTTGATTTGCCTGTATAAAAACCCCTTACTACATGTGGACATTAAGTTTTTAACGGTTGAAGAATTCGGCAAGCGCATTGAAACACCGGTCATTTTAGCCGATACGGATAACCAATTGCAAGCTGCACTGGATAACTCACAAGCAAAGTTTCCCTATCCCGAATATCAATGGATAGAAGACAGGTTTTGGATATGGGTACACTATGCCTTGTTGAAAATTGGTCGTGGCGAATATTTTGAAGCATATGATTCGCTTGGCTTTCTTCGCACGCTGGTCTTCGGGCCATTGCTGCATATAAAAAACGGGAATCTTCCCCGTGGCGTTCGCAAAGTAGAAACACAGCTCACCGCGGCGGACCTGGTAGCTTTAAAAGAAACATTGGCTGAGTATGAAAAGATGTCATTGTTAAACGCCTTTGAAAGTTGCGTAAAACTTTACCGGGCTTTAAGAAATGACTTATTTGATAAGAAGGTTATGCTGCAAAAAGGTGCAGAACTACAAGTGCTAAACTTTATGGAACAAATTAAACAAAAGAAGCCACAAGGCTTTTGAATTGTCAGTTATTAAAAAGAGGCGGTTTAGGCGCCTCTTTTTCTGCTGGGAACATATCTATCATTGCTGATATGATTTATAAAATGTCCGGTACTGGCCGCATTTTCCTTTGTATTCCTGCGTACTTTTTTGTTTTATTTCTACTACCGGTTTATGTTTTTTTTGCGCAAGCGTAAAAGGAATACCTACTTTCAGGTTCCAACCTGATACATCCGATTTAATGATGGTTGTGGTTGGTTTAATTCCCGTTGAAGTTGTGATGGATTCCTCATTCAGGTTGCCGATACCATTGAAATAAGAAATAGTCGCAGTCATTATTCGTTGGCTATTTTTTCCAAATTCAAAACCTGCACCGGCTGTGAATGCTGCATTGTGATAGCCCGCCCGGTATTCGTAAATGGTTTGTCCCCCCTGGGTTTTTGAGATGACTCCTGTTTTCGCAGCAGGAACATAGGCGAAACCAAGAGCTGGCTGAATACTAACCCAACTGCGCTGATTTGTAGGTTGCTTCTTGCTTTCAGTTGCTTTATTACCACACCGGCTGGAAAAGTAAGTTTTGCCACACCTGCTTATTGTTGTGCCTTCACCGGCCGGCTGAGCTATTTTTTTTATATTTTTTGACTTTCCTAACGCGATCGGTTTTATTGAATACTGTAATCCACTTTCAAGGCGCACCTGCATGTTACCTGTAACAGCCGAAAAAGAATTCATAGCATTTTCGGGATCCGTAAATCTGAAATTTATTCCCGGTCTTGTTGTGGCAATACCGATATAAGGACCAAAACCTTTTTTGGACTGGTAATCTAACCGAATGCCTGCGTGCGGAGTGAAGTTCATATTCATGGGCGAAATGGTAGAAAGATCATTAAAGTTGAGTGTGGTTTTTGTATTCTCAAAGCCTGCTTGCGGAAGCAGGGTAAGTTTTTGAGCATTTATACCAACTGAAAGAATAGTAAACAACAGGCTGATAAAAAGTATTTTTTTCATAACCAGGAGTTTTAGTTGTTAAAATTTAAATCAATTTCTCATCGAAAAAAAATCTAATACACAAGCGGCGGCCAATTTTTTTAATGCACAGAATGATAAATAGTTTTGAAAAAAAGTAAATGATGCAACACAGATGGATCTGGGCTATCCTTGACTCATTTTAAAAAACATGAAACTACATTTGCCCGCCGGGACTATTCAACATCTTAAATACTTCCTGATGATGTTCCCGGCTTTCAATATCTAATCTTATTGCAGTACAGAAATCGATCTGTTGCTCCGGCTTTAAACTGATTAAAAAATATGTTATTGATACAGCGAGGCATTTGAATCTCGACATCCTCTTACTGGCAAAGTCTTTGTGTTTATCATCCTGTTGTTGCAATAATTCGATCATTAATGAAAACAAAAAACTATTATATGAAAAAGTTTAAAATGTTAACTGCAGCTACGATTCTGCTGGCACTCACGGCATTGGCGGTTCCCGCCGGTTTACAGGCACAGGAGGACAAAAAGGATAAACTTTTAGCGGACAGCAAGGAAGCTAAAGAGCAATTCATAAAGTCTGACGCACTGATGCAAAATTTGTTCGAAAAGTCCTATGGGTACGTAATATTCCCCAATGTGGGGAAAGGCGCCGTCGGTGTGGGAGGAGCAGCCGGTAACGGCATTGTGTATGAGAACGGCGCTGCCATTGGCAGTGCAAAGATGAAACAGGTAAGTGTGGGCTTCCAGTTTGGCGGCCAGGCCTATCGTGAAGTAATCTTTTTTGAAAACAAAGCTGCACTGGATCGGTTTAAAGAAAACAAATTTGAGTTTGCTGCCCAGGTTTCTGCCGTGGCCGTAACAAAAGGCGCATCAGCTAACGTGAAGTACAAAGATGGGGTAATGGTATTTACGCAGGAAAAAGGAGGATTAATGTATGAGGCATCCATCGGGGGGCAGAAATTTGACTATACCCCATTTTAATAATTTAAAAAATTAAAGTGATTTTGGTGTGAACGTACAGGAATACCACTGTTATGAAAGGCCTCTGCCATCGGCAGAGGCTTTCTTTTATTAAATTTAAAATAATTTTTCTTCTGGTGGTTTTATGCCGGCCAGCCTGACATAAATAGTAGTTTGCCCCCGGTGGTGACCCTGGTGTTCAAAAGTTTTATTGATTAATGCGAACCGGGTTTCTTCAAAAATGAAGATCTTTTTTTCTCGGTCCACTTGCTGACATCCAGGTTCTTTATCGCATTAATGCAGAAGTCATAGCTATTCTGCACATAATATTTTACCGAGTCCCGTTGCTGAGCAGAGGAACTTTTTTCCGGGTTTGACATCAGCCAGACAGGAGGCTGCTGATCCGTGGCATTGGACATCAAAAAAACGTTGGCTTGTGCAATATGAAGCATTTGCTGTGCAAAGCTCCTGGTGCTGTCATGGGCCTTCAATGAGTACTTGTCAGCGGGCATGACATCAAGATATTCATTGGTATAAGTTTTTGCCCGCTCCCAATCTTTTATCAATTGTGTTTTGATATCGGTTAAGAGTTGCGCCTGGCAATTACTAATTACAACAAAGGCAAAAGCCAATAAACAGCTTCCGGTTTTTATTCTTCTTTTCATACAGTAATTTTTTGGACTATTAAGTTACCAAATAATAAAAAAATAATCTTCAGTACATTCATCATCTGAAACAACAACAACCCTATCAAAGTCAACAAATGAAAATCGCTTTTTTTTCTACACAACCTTACGACAGGGAATATTTTGTCCGCTATAATAAATCGCATTCTATTCTTTTTTTTGATGCACAACTAAACGAACAAACAGTCAACCTTGCCAACGGTTGTGACGCAGTTTGCGTATTTGTAAACGACCGGCTGGATGAGCAGGTTATAGAAGCATTGGCAAAAACCGGTATCAAAATTATTGCACTGCGTTGCGCCGGATTTAATAATGTGGATTTAGCGGTAGCAAAAGAAAATGCAATTGCAGTAGTAAGAGTGCCCGCCTATTCGCCGCATGCTGTGGCTGAACATGCTTTAGCACTCATCATGACGCTAAACCGAAAAACACATAAGGCCTATAACCGGGTGCGGGAAGGCAATTTTGCATTGAACCGGTTAACTGGTTTTGATTTATATGGAAAAACAGTCGGCATAATTGGGACTGGCAAGATCGGCCAGTGCTTTGCGCATATCATGATGGGCTTAGGATGTAAAGTTGTAGCCTTTGATCTGATCGCCAACAAAGAGCTGGAAAAAGATGGCGTAGAATATTTACCCTTATTAAAGTTGTTGCAGCAAAGCCAAGTGGTGTCACTGCATTGCCCCTTAACTGAGCAAACAAAACATTTGATCAACCAGCAAACGTTACAAGTCATGCAACGGGGAGCTATGCTGATCAATACCAGCAGGGGAGGATTGATCGATACGCCTGCGGCTATCGAAGCGCTTAAAACAGGTCAGCTTGGTTATTTAGGCATCGACGTGTATGAACAGGAAGAAAAATTGTTTTTTCATGACCTGAGCGAGAATATTATTGAAGATGATACCATCATGCGATTAATGAGTTTTCCCAATGTATTGATTACTGCCCACCAGGGATTTTTAACCGATGAGGCCTTAACACAAATTGCCCTGGTCACACTGAAAAACCTCGATGATTTCGGGAAATCAGCACCGGGAGAGAACAGGGTAGTCTGATCTCCATAAAGGCTGTTTAATTGGAAGGACATCAAATAAACAGAAGAGGCATGCCAACCAGGATGCCTCTCTTTAACCTAAAATCAACCACCAAAAATATAAAACTAGTTTTTGCTAATATTTATTAATGCTCTTCGGTTCATACTACGTCCATCGGGATTGTCCCTGCCGTTGATCAATTCCATTTCAACGGGACAGCAGGCGCCAAATGATTCAAAGCTAATCCTCGTAGCACTGAGGCCTTTTTGGATAAGATAATCAGCGCAGGCTTTTGCTCTCCGGTCAGAAAGCTTTTTGTTATACTCCACCGAACCGCGGCCATCGGTATAACCAGATATCTGGATGGTCGCCGAAGTGTCTTGCATTAAAACGTTATAGATCGAATCCAATTGCGTGATACCCCGATTCTTTAATTTACTTTGATCAAAATCAAAATAAATAGTTACTACTGTTTCAAGTCTAATTACTAATTTCTTCTCCAGGCAGATATCGGCATTATAATAAATTTCATTTTGCCAATTCGAGTCATCTTTCTTCACCGCGGAAATGCCACTGGTTTTCTCTTTGAACAAATCTTTATTGATCGCCAGTTGATAGTTACTCTTTTCATTTTTTATTTCGAATTGATAGCTTCCGTCAACACCTGTTTTTAATTGCAGAGGCTTACCAGAGTTGTCTGCAACGGTAACAGTTGCATCAGCTAATGGCTCATTGTTTCTGCAATCACGGATAACGCCACTTAAAAATTGCTTTTTATCCGTCTTGCTTACCGTATACGCTTCAAGACAGCATTCAGAACCACGGTCAGAGCTAAAGAAAGCATACTGTAACAAGGGTATTTTTTGCGAATTGAAAAAGTACAAATCGTCACGGGAAGAGTTGACAGGATAGCCCATATTTTCAATACTCCTCCATTGCGTTGTTGCACCTTTTGCACTATACAGATCATAGCCGCCCATACCAACATTCCTGTCAGAAGCAAACACCAATGTTTTGCTCTGCTCATGATAGAACGGGGCCAATTCATTTGCTGCCGTATTTAACGTGTTGCCGGCATTCGCTGGCTCGTTTGTATTGCCATCAGCCTGTAAAACTGCCCACCAGATATCAAAATTACCTGCACCGCCTGGCCTGTCTGACGCAAAGAATAAATACTTTCCATCGGCCGTGCAAAACGGCTGCTTACTATTATAGCCTGATAAGTTAATAGATGAAAGCTGTACAGGTTGTCCCCAACCATTTTCTTTTCTCCTGGAATAATAAATGGCCGAAACAGTTTTGCCATTTTCTTTTTTCCATTGGGTAAAATATAAATAATTGCCATCGGCACTTATGCTTGCCGTACCCTGGCTCAAAGACATATCAAGGCCTTCAATACTGACCGGTTGCAGGTTTTGTATGCCTCCGATTGAAAGAGTGGAGCTAAACAACCGGCTGTGAAAGGGATCAACACCTGTTTTAGTCACGGAGTCTTGTTTCGTACTTGTCAACAATAATTTATCCTCATTGCTTGCAATAATGGCAAAAGCGCCTTTTTCTTTACCAAAGGCTGTATTCATTTTTTGCAAGCTGTAAAGCAAAGAATCGGGTTTGGATAATTGTGTTTTTACAAATTGCAATCGTTGTTGTTCAGTTATTGCATCGTTGTACAGCGGATCGCCGGATGAATGATTGCGCAGGAACCGGTTTATACTTTCTTCTGCAGCGGTATAGTTGCCCAGGCTTCGCTGGCAAAAAGCAAGCCAATAAAGACCATTTCCGTGCATCGAGCTGTCTTCTTCAAAATACTTTTTATACGCCATCGCAGCCTGCTGCCAATAATTGGCGAGCCGGTAACTTTCTGCTTGCTTAAAAAGAATCGAAGACCGATCCGTTGTTGCTCCGCCAGCACCCGATTTTCCTTTTCTTGAATTCAACGGAAAGTCGCCGTAGGACTTTTGGTTCACTGCACGATTTAAATATTGCTCATATAAACTGGCTGCAGTATAAAAATCGCCGGCAGCAAAATATTTGTCGGCTAACAGGAGGTTCTTATTGGTTTGCCCGTATCCGTTCACCAATTGTAGCAGCAGGACGACTGCCAGCCCGGCTTGACGTAACAGACTTCCCGATATAGCCGTTGACAATTGTATCGGTTTGTTTTTTTGTATCGATAAAAAATTCATATGCATGATCTGCTTGATAAAAAAAGGTTGTGCATCTATAATCTCGGACAACGGATAAAATCAAAAATGCTTTTAGTGCCTTGTCGTTTGATATAAGACAGGCTAAGCTCAAAGCTGTTTGCATTTTTTGTCATTGCACCCAGCTTCGATGTATTGATATCGTAACTAAGTCCAACCAGGAAATTTCTCCAATCAATACCAACAAAAGGAGCGACAGCATCCTTTACCCGGTAATAGCCGCCGATCATCAGGTCGGTTTCTTCGTTTACATTGTATTGAGCGTACACTCCCAGCATTTGTTCTTTTGCATTGCCCTGTTGCATATAGAGCGCATGCGGTATGATGCGGGTACGTTCAGTAAGATTAAAGCTCAATCCTCCGTGAATGGTATATCGCAAGGGGATGGTATTGAGTGCAACATCTTGTGATGAAATGATTGGATCTTTTGGCTTATTCAAATGATAAAATGAGATACCACCAAATGCGTTTGCTTTTTTTCCGGGAGTGGCATCATAATACAAAGCTCCGGCGCCAACGTCTAACGTGGTAGAGGAGGTGGCAGCAAAACTTTCAGAAACAGAATTAGCAGCATTGTAGCCCGTGATCGGGTTCCATTGTTCGCCCCATTTAAATTTGCTTTGATCTACCCGCCGGTTGATGACACCTGCCTGCATCGCCAATACAATGCGGTGGTTATTGTTGACTCCGAATTTGACGCCGGTATAGGCAACACTGGCATAAGCATTGAAATAATTAAATCCACCATCACCAGCTGACTGGTTGAGCAGGTTAAGGCCCAGCGAAATATTTTTATTGGTTCGGGTATCAATCGACAAGCCAGTGGTGCGATAAGGATTGCTGATGCTTCCCCATTGACTGCGATAGATGGCAGAAGCCCGGTAATCACCATCACTTCCACCTGTCATCGCTGGATTTATATACATCGGGTATGTATAGTTCTGCGTAAAATGAGGATCTGTCTGGGCAACCGATTGGTGAATAGATGCCATGACGACAAAAGCAGTAAAAAATGCGGTTCGTTTCATCTATGCTCTGTTTTATTCGAAAGCATTCAGCAATTGACAATGCTGATCTGCATACTTGTTATTTAAAATTTTTGTTGCCAATTGTCTCTATATTTATTTATGATTGTCTTAAATGATTAACGCATTAATGTAATTGATCCCTTCAGTTTCACCGTCCGGCCATCAGCCAGGGTTGCTTGTAGGACATAGACATAAACGCCGACTGGTTGGGGCTTTCCGCGATAGGTGCCATCCCATCCTGTAGTACGGTTGTTGATCACCATTACCTGTTCACCCCATTGATTGAAAATGCGCATATCCAGTTTGTCGATATAGTTTCCATACACATATAGCAAATCATTCTTTCCATCTCTATTAGGAGTGAATACGTTGGGGACAAACACATCTTTGTCCAGCGGTTTAACAGTGATGTGATAGGTTTGATCCGTACCCGCACAACCATTGATCACCGGTGTAACAGTAATTGTTGACGTTACCGGATCATTGCTCCTGTTAATAGCGGTGAAAGCTGGAATATTCCCCGTACCTGTAGCTGCAAGACCAATCGATGAGTTGGAATTGATCCATTTATACGTGACATCAGCAGGCGTTCCCACCAGGTTGTTCACAGGTAAAAGATTTCCATCATTGACCGTGGTATCATTCATTACACTGACTGTTGGTACGGGGTTAACCGTTACCGTGAAGGTGGTATTGGCCGTAGCGCATTGTCCCGCTGCCGGAGTGAATTTATAAACACCTGATGATTGGTTGCTGACAACAGCAGGGTTCCATGTACCGGTAATGCCATTCGTAGACGTAGCTGGCAACACAGGTGCTGTTGCTCCGTTACAAATTGCTTGTGACGTGCCAAAACTAAATGTTGGCGTGAGAATTGATTTTACAGTAACCGTAAACGTCACTTTATTGATACATTGCTCCGGTGTGGCGTCGGGTGTGAACACATAGGTTCCCGAAGCCTGGTTGTCGATGACGGCAGGGTTCCATGTTCCATTGATGCCATTGTCCGATGTGGTTGGCAGGCTGGGCACAGGGCCACCGGTGCAAATGGTCAAAGAAGAACCAATGCTGAATAGCGGCGTTGTACTTGGCGTAACGGTTAACGTGAATGTCGTAGTCACAGCGCACTGACCAGCATCGGGAGTAAAGGTATACGTACCCGAAGTTTGGTTATCTGCTGTTGCCGGATTCCATGTCCCCGTGATTCCATTGGAAGATGTTGCAGGCAGCGAAGGTGCAGTGCTGCCGGAACAAATTGTCTGCGCTGTACCCATATCAAATATGGGGGTAACAATAGGATTGACAGTTACAGTAAATGTTGCTGGCAATGCACATTGACCGGCATCGGGACTAAATGTATAAGTAGCTGAAGCCTGGTTGCTCACTGTTGCCGGGCTCCATGTACCATTGATTCCGTTGGAAGACGCAGCAGTCAATGCTGGTACTGTTCCATTTTCACAAATACTCAGTGTTGTTCCAAAACCAAATGTCGGTGTAACGTTCGGCGTTACTGTCACCGTAAATGTAGCTGATAAGGCACATTGACCCGCTGAAGGAGTAAATGTGTAAGTATCCGAAGCCTGGTTACTAACAGTC
>NZ_JBHMQM010000006.1:0-62010 GCF_042434975.1 Terrimonas alba | reverse complement strand
CAGGGTTCCATGTTCCGGTAACTCCATTATCAGATGTTCCGGGTAATGTTGGCACCGTTCCATTTTCACAAATAGTCAAGGTTGTTCCAAAACTAAATGTCGGTGTAACATTCGGCGTAACCGTTACATCGAATGTAGTTGGTAAAGCACATTGGCCCGCATCGGGAGTGAATGTGTAAGTGCCAGATGTTTGATTGCTCACTGTTGCAGGACTCCATGTACCGGTGATTCCATTGGAGGAATTTGCAGGTAATGTAGGTGCGTTTGCATTTTCACATATCGTCAAGGTAGTTCCAAAACTGAATGCAGGAGTGATATTAGGATTAACAGTTACCGTAAATGTTGTTGGCAATGCACATTGACCCGCATCGGGTGTGAATGTGTAACTGCCGGATGCTTGATTGTCGACTATTGCCGGGTTCCATGTACCAGTGATTCCATTGGAGGAATTAGCAGGTAATGTCGGCACGGTTCCATTTTCACAAATGGTTAATGTTGTTCCGAAAGCAAACGATGGCGTAATGTTTGGCGTAACCGTCACCGTGAACGTAGTTGGCAATGCACATTGACCGGCTGAAGGAGTAAATGTGTAAGTATCCGAAGCCTGGTTACTAACAGTCGCAGGGTTCCATGTTCCGGTAACTCCATTATCAGATGTTCCGGGTAATGTTGGCACCGTTCCATTTTCACAAATAGTCAAGGTTGTTCCAAAACTAAATGTTGGTGTTACGTTCGGCGTAACTGTTACATCGAATGTTGCTGGTAACGCACATTGACCGGCATCCGGTGTGAATGTATAAGTGCCTGAAGCTTGATTGCTCACTGTTGCTGGGCTCCATGTACCGGTGATTCCATTGGAGGAATTAGCAGGTAATGTAGGTATGGTTGCGTTTTCGCAAATAGTCAACGCTGTTCCAAAACTGAATGCAGGAGTGATATTAGGATTAACAGTTACCGTAAATGTTGTTGGCAATGCACATTGACCCGCATCGGGTGTGAATGTGTAACTGCCGGATGCTTGATTGTCGACTATTGCCGGGTTCCATGTACCAGTGATTCCATTGGAGGAATTAGCAGGTAATGTCGGCACGGTTCCATTTTCACAAATGGTTAATGTTGTTCCGAAAGCAAACGATGGCGTAATGTTTGGCGTAACAGTCACCGTGAATGTTGTTGGCACTGCACATTGACCCGCATCAGGTGTGAATGTATAAGTACCCGAAGCCTGGTTGCTAGCAGTTGCAGGATTCCAGGTTCCGGTTACACCATTATCCGATGTGCCGGGTAATGTTGGTACCGTTCCATTTTCACAGATGGTTAAAGCTGTACCGAAAGCAAATGTCGGTGTGACGTTCGGCGTAACTGTTACATCGAATGCAGCTGGTAATGCACATTGACCAGCATCGGGTGTAAATGTATAAATGGCTGAAACCTGATTGCTCACTGTTGCAGGACTCCATGTACCAGTGATTCCATTGGATGAAGCAGCAGGTAGTGTAGGCACGGTTTCATTTTCACAAATCGTCAAAGCTGTTCCAAAACTAAAAGTAGGTGTGATATTAGGATTAACAGTTACCGTAAATGTTGTTGGCAATGCACATTGACCTGCATTTGGGGTAAATGTATATACGGCGGAGTTTTGATTGTCTACTACCGAAGGGTTCCATGTTCCGGGTATTCCATTGCTGGAAGTCGCCGGTAATGTGGGTACGGTGCCGCCACTGCAAATAGTAAGCGAGGTGCCAAAACTAAATGTCGGCGTTGTCTTCTGAATCACCGTCACATTCATTGTGGTTGAAGTACCGCACTGGCCTGCGGCAGGAGTAAAAGTATAGCTGCCTGAAGCCTGGTTGTTTATTACCGCCGGATTCCAGGTACCACTTATCCCGTTATTGGAAGTCGTTGGTAACGCAGGAGGCGTTGAACCGGCACAAAAAGCAGCAACTTTTGTAAACGTCGGTGTAAACACCGGGTTCGACAAGATGATACCGGTAAAAAGTTCAGTAGTACACCCGTTGATCTGCAATTGAAAATTGGCATACACACCCGCATTCAATCCACTCACTACCACCTGGCCACTACCATTGGCCACGATATTGACAGGACCCACATTCACGCCATCATCTGTATAGCTCACGGCATAGGTTGCGCCTGCCGAAAGTCCGCTGATTGTAATCAAACCTTCCGTTCCATTACAGGTAACTGGATTGTTACTGGCCAGTGTGGGTGACTGAATAGAAAAAAAGGCGCTATAGTTAGCACCTCCATTATTTAAAACAATCGTTTCGTCACACCCTGTAGTTGAAGTTGACGAACCGGTAATTGAGTAGTAAACTTCCAGCACATAGTTGCCGGGAGAAAAAATGGTAAGATCGACCGGCGAATAAGGTGTGATGGTTCCATCAGGTATCACCCGGTTCCATTGCTGATCACCTGCCACGCAAGTTCCGCCGCCAGGATAGGTGCCGCCCGGCATGTTACAATCACTTAACAGGGGAAGATCGATAATAGTAAAAGCCCCGGGGGCCGTGCTTTGCGGGTAAATGCGGTAGTGCAACCGGGCATCGCACACATTGGCTACCGGATCTTTAAACGTTCTCAGTTCGGCACCACGCAGAATCAGCGTACCGGAGTTTTGAGTATGAACACCGAAATTATTACTGGAAAAACTATTCGAAACCGGGCCAATAATATCGGCACCGCTCCCTGATGTATTAAAGAAATTCGACTGGTTACAATCACTCAGCCATACAGCCGAAGCTTTTGTCCCAAAAGTTTGACCCTGGCCGCAAAAATAAAAAAGTGCAGAAAACAGGATGGCTAATCCTAAGCGAGTGGTTCGTGGTGACATAGATATTGGCAGTTAGTGAAAACACCTATTATTAAAATCAGATCCGGTTCGGGGATCTTTAAGCCTGTACAAATACTCCAGGCAGCGATTAAAACAATGGTTGCTCTACACAACGATGATCGAATTATAATATTGTTAGGAATGAAATAATAATTTTCGAAATCAATCTCCGGAACCTTCGCCGGATGATGAGAATCGTCGTTGATCGGCATCGGTCATCAATCCATTTGATGCCTAGCTATCGTAATAATCCATGAAATCCTACGAACAGCTATCAGACTTTCTACGATATTTGTTATATGGAAAAGCCAAGAGCTGTTTTTAAAAGAGCCTGGGGCTACCAGGGAGATGCGTTAAACCTGCCCGTTGTTAATATTGAAATAGCCATTCCTTACTACGAAAAGTTGTTTGGTCTTCATCTTGAATCCACTACTGACGAACCGGTGCGGTCGGCTATTCTACAGCGGGATAATATCAGGATAGGCTTTGCAGAAAATGGCGGTGATGCTTCGCAGGATGGTTGTTTCTTTGAAGTGGACAGTGTCGAAAATGCATTTGCAGAATTAAAAGCAAATGGATTGGACAGGGAAGAAGCAGGATATGCTATCCAGAAGTATGAAGAAACAGACTGGAAATTATTCTTTGTAGTAGCTCCCGACGGTCTTTGCTATTCTTTGGGTGAACGACAAATCTGACTCAGGAAAATTTTATAGTTATGACGTTTCGTTGTGTAAACGATTTTTACAACGCTTTCAATAATTAATACTCCGGCAAATTTTATTTCGGGAAACTGCTGAATTTAAATGTCGTAAAATTGAAAGACGGAATTAAAAGAGTTGTAAACAGGTTATAATTCCTTCGCGTTCTTTGCGAAAAAACTTTGTATTTGCTTTGCGGTTATTTTTTTACCACAAAGAACGCTGAGAAAAATACGCAAAGAACACAAAGACTTCGACACGGAATAAGCCCAAATGGAAGTTTCACCTTAACACCTCAAAATAAGAATGACCTGTTAGCACGAAAAGAATAACAATCATTTTCTTTATTTGATTCTTTAGTACATTTAGCCAATGAAAACAAAATACTTTAACAACGTGCTTCTGTCATTCCGTAAGTTATTTGTTACGGCTGTTTTATTTCTTTTTGTCATCGCATCCGGTAATGCCAAGATCATTGCTACCGGCAATGCTGGTGATCCTTCTATTGAGGGTAGATGGGACATGACGATATATGATAATGGAAAACAACATCCCTCATGGCTTGAAGTGATGCATTCAGGTCACAAACGATTGGTTGGCCAATATGTTGGAATCTCCGGTAGTGCAAGACCGATTTCCATTATTTATTTTACCGATAGAAAATTGAGCTTTAGCTTACCACCACAATGGGAAGAGGAAGACAATGACTTAAAGTTTGAAGGGACTTTACAAGCCGATAGCCTGGCAGGTACCATGATAGCTGCTAATGGAAAAACCTATAACTGGTCGGCACACCGGGCGCCATCATTGCGCCGGGAAAAAGCACCTGTTTGGGGGACACCAATCAAATTGTTCAATGGCAGTTCTATGAGCGGTTGGCATGCGATGGGAGAGAACCAGTGGAAAGTGGAATCGGGTTTATTAAGAAGTCCTAAGTCAGGATCTAACCTGGTAACGGATAAAAAATTTACCGACTTCAAATTGCATATCGAGTTTCGTTATCCTAAAGGCAGCAATAGCGGTGTTTACCTCCGTGGCCGTTATGAAGTGCAGATAGCTGACAGCAAAGGAATGGGAACGTTAAAAGATCAATTGGGCGCTGTATATGGCTTCATCACACCCACTGAAATGGTAGCGAAAGAGCCAGGAGAATGGCAGTCTTACGACATCACCTTAATCGGAAGAATGATCACCGTTGTTGCCAATGGAAAGATGATCATTTGTAACCAGGAAATTCCTGGCATCACCGGCGGCGCACTGGATAGCAAAGAAGGAGAACCAGGCCCGCTATATATCCAGGGTGACCATGGTCCGATCGATTACCGGAATATTATTATTACGCCTGCGAAATAAGATAGCAGTAACTAAAATATAAACGGGCGGGTAAACAAAAATTTATCCGCCCGTTTCTGTATAGGTTGTATTGGCGCAACAACAATTGAAATGCCGAAGAGCAAAATTTTGAAAATCAAGGCTGCTTTTCTTCGAAAATGCGATTTGAGTGCCATAAATTTATGCGCTGGCCGCTATGTCCCTGAACAACCCTATTTTAGTCATGAGATTTTATGTTATTGTTTTTTTTGGTCTGATATTATTTTCTTGCAAGAATGCTATTCAGCAAAAATTGATTAACGAAGCCAATACCCTTTGGCGAATTTCACATTCATCAAAACTTTCTTTAGACTCTTCAAACATCTTTTATAGATTTCATTCAAATAAGCTTGATGAAGTGATGTACTTTGATAATGAATTTAAAAAGATGAATTCCAATCCGGACATAATAAATTGGCAAAAATGGAATATTGTTAACGATTCAATAATTAGATTTTCTTGGTCTGACCACAAAGATTTTAGAACTTAACGATTCAATCGCAGTCTTTTTGAATATGAAAAGAACTACGGATACGCTTTTTTTAAGGAAAATTTTAATTAATTGAATGGAATGGACACAGTGGCCAACAACGGACTTAACGACTATGTCGGCTGAATGAGATGGCCTAATTTTCACGGACAGAGAATTCCAATAAATTTACAGAGTTTATGGAACGCAAATCTGTCAAAACAAGCCGTCGCAAATATGACGCGGAATTCAAAAAAGAAGTAGTCAAAATGATTTTCGCTGTTGTCGGTCTTCCAAAAAGTAACACGCAGAACGCCGAGGTTGGTGTTTTTCACCAACCGCACTGCTGTCGGAAACCTTGTGCCGCTACCTGTGTTCTATTTATTATTAGTCCCGGTGATGAGAAAGAAACCCCCAATTATCAATACCGGTTTCATAAAACAGCGCGGAGGAATATTTATATTCTTCTGGCAACCTGCATATACCTGCCCTGACAGGATTCCAATGAATATAATCCAGTTTCTGTTGATAAACTTTATCTGTTCTCAGTTCTATACTTAGTGGATTGCGTTCTCATAGCTGATATTCCCGGTCAGCGGCATTTACCTTGAACCTTTCCAGCACTGCCGGATGGTGTTGTCTTAAATCATGTTTTATCTTTTGCGCTGTGTATTTTAGAAAATCTCTTTGCACATGCTGAGGATGTATCAGCAGTTGCATCTGCCAAATAAGGTGGATGTGATTGGGCATTATAACAAAAGCATATAGCTTTATTCGTTTATCTTCAACAAGAAACCGAAAGCTACCAATAACAATATCCTTATACTTATCAGGCTGCAAGAGTTTCTTCCATTCAAGGTTTGTGGCTGTAAAAAACTGGGGATATTCGGTGATAAAAATGGGCATATCGATATGAAAATGCCGAATTTGCTTGACTGGTTACGAAGCAACTTCTATTACTGTGGTTGGTGAAAAACACCAACCTCGGCGTAACTGGTTTGATGACCTGCTCACCGGGGGTTGGCTTTGGCCAAACCCCGGTGAGACCGTCTGATTGTTGAAGACGTAAGACCCAGAATGAACTCAACTGCCTTCATCACGCTTCTCACGCATAAATTCCTATACTATGCACACAGAAAACAAGCAAGCCGGCGAAATTGAAATAAAAGGCATGGCTCCCTACCTGCAGGTATATGATATGCCAACGGCCATATCATTTTACCGGGATAAACTGGGGTTTGAAGTAGCCATGCAATCACAACCAGCGCAGGGCGATGACTGCGATTGGGTTTTGCTGCGCTTGCAGGGAATAGACCTGATGTTGAATACTATTTATGAAAAGCCTGACCGACCGGTCGTTCCCGATCCTGTACGGAATATCGGCCATGGGGATGTTGCCCTTTACTTTGGCTGTCCTGATATAGACAGCTTATATGCACATTTTCTTTCGAAGGGATTGGAAATAAATAAGCCCTCCATAACAGGTTATGGTTTTAAAGCCATTCATTTTACTGACCCGGATGGATATGGGCTTTGTTTTCACTGGCCCGTTGAATAGACCAAAGAATCGCTTCGCAATTTTCTTTCTTAAAAAGATTTGGATATAGCTGTAACTTATATTGCTTCCGGGTGGTCAAAGTTATTTGACCCTGATATGGCTCATTTCATCATAAAAAATAAACCAATGAAACATTTGCTTTTTGTTTTTTCCTGTTTTGTAATTAGCGCCTGTTCGGGCCAGAATGCCAGGCTTGAGGAACTGCTGCATGCATATGCCGGCCAGGATAAGTTCAATGGCTCTGCTTTCATCGTTCACAAGGGGAAGATATTGCTCGATAAAGGTTATGGGCTTCGCAATGCGGGGGATAAGATAAGGAATGACAGGAACAGCATTTTCCAGATTGGCTCTATTACCAAACAGTTCACCGCAACCATATTGTTAAAACTACAGGAAGGAAAAAAACTGAATACAACAGATAAACTCAGTAAATATTTTCCTGCTTATCCAAACGGCGACAGTATTACCCTCGAACACTTACTTACACATACATCCGGCATCTACAGCTACACCGACGACCGGGCTTTTATGTCAACAGAAGTAGCCAAACCTTCCAACCGTGAAAAAATGATGGCACTGTTTAAGGACAAACCACTGCAGTTTTCACCGGGATCAAAATGGCAATACTCCAACTCTGCTTATATGCTTTTGGGTTATATAATTGAAGACGTAACAAAAATGCCTTACGAACAGGCTGTACGAAAATATATTTTTAATCCGTTGCATATGGATCACAGCGGGTTCGATTTTACTCACCTGGCCAATAAAGAAAAAGCAATTGGTTATTTCCGGTTAACAGATGATACGAATATTCCTGCTCCGATAGTAGATTCTTCAGTTTCGTATGCTGCCGGTGCTATTTATTCCACCACTGGCGACCTGTACAAATGGCACCTGTCCCTACAGGCTAATACAATTATGTCAAAATCATCGAAGCAAAAAGCATATACGGCGGTAAAAAATAATTATGGTTATGGATGGGTGACCGACAGCAGTGCCGGTAAAAGAACAATTGGACATGGCGGCGGTATCCATGGTTTTAACAGCAACATGGTCAGCATACCCGATGATAATACCTGCATCATTTTATTGGCCAATGTTGCTAACCCGCATCTTGATAAGATCACGAAGAGCATCCTGGCGATTCTTTATGATAAGCCTTATGAGCTACCAAAAGAAAAAAAGTCTATCAGCCTGCCACCTGACGTGTTGAAGCAATACATTGGCGTTTATGATCTATCGCCACAACTCATCATTACAGTAAGTTTTGAAAATGGCAAACTGATCGGCAAACCTGAGGGACAGGAAGCACTGCAATTGCACCCCGAAAAAGAAGACCAGTTTTTTCTGAAAGGAGTGGAAGCACAGATAAATTTCTACCGCAATGAAAAGAAAGAAATAGTAGCTATGAGCATTTTGCAAAACGGTAAGGAAACAAAAGGCAATAAGCGATGATTTAAAACAGAAGACTTTAAAAAAACTTTTTGATCACCTGTATGATGATCGTAAACAAAACGCTAAAAATGATCATGGTTGTAATGGGAAAGTAGAATTTGAAATTTGCTTTTTCAATCCGGATATCGCCGGGTAATCTGCCTATCCATTGCAGTTTATCTGAAAAAAAATAAATGATCACGCCGGCGAGTACAATCAATACGCCGGCCATAATCACCCATTTCCCGGTTTCGCTGTTCATGACGCAAAATTAAGTTTTTCAATTTCACCGGTGCATTGAAATTAGGATGCTAATTTTATGGATGCAACATCTTTTACTGCTTCACGGCGCCATCGGTGCCAAAGACCAGCTGCAATCATTGGCCGATGCATTATCCAACCATTATATCATTCACACGCTAAACTTCAGCGGGCACGGTGGCGAACCTTTTCCTGCAAATGATTTTTCCATTCCCGTTTTTGCCGGTGATGTCATGGCGTATCTCGAAAAAAACAATATTCGCCAAACGAATATTTTTGGTTACAGCATGGGCGGCTATACAGCTTTATACCTTGCGAGGCATTCGCCGGCGTTGGTTAGCCGGATTGTTACATTGGCAACTAAATTTCAGTGGAATCCCGACATCGTTGCAAAAGAAGCGGCCATGCTAAATGCTGATACCATCGAAGAAAAAGTTCCTGCCTTCGCCAAACAGCTGCAACAACGTCATTATCCCAACGATTGGAAAATCGTTTTGCAAAAGACAAAACAGTTATTGGTTCAGCTCGGCGATAATAATGATTTGCAGCTAAACGATTATCAAACTATTTTAACTCCCAGCTTACTGCTGTTGGGTGATAAGGACAAAATGGTTACAATAGAAGAAACAACGCAGGTGGAAAAGGCATTGGCAAATGGCAAATTTCAGTTGCTTGAAAATACGCCACATCCCCTGGAAAAGGTCGATGTAAACATGTTAGGCCGTATTGTTCACGAGTTTTTAAATTGAAGGATGGCGTAATTTCGGTCGCAAAAAGCACGTCAGAGGCATGATAATAAAGGCGGAAAACCGGCATTATAATTCCATCATAGCTATCTGGGAACTTTCTGTGCGGGCAACGCATCATTTTTTGCCGGAAGATTATTTGCAGGTGATCAGGAACCTGTTACCTGGTATTTTACCACAGGTAGATCTTTTTATTTACCAGGATAAAAAGGCTCACATAAAAGGTTTTTTGGGAGTTGCTGATCAAAAAATCGAAATGCTGTTTATCCATCCCGGGAGCAGGGGAGAAGGGATTGGCAAGGCGCTTACTGAATTTGCGATACATGAATTACATGCCAATTCTGTGGATGTAAATGAACAAAACAAACAGGCAATTGGATTTTACAATCATCTCGGTTTCGTGGAAACAGGACGAAGTGAAACTGACGGGCTGGGCAAGCCATTTCCACTAATTCACATGCAACTTCCGGCCAGGTAAATATCTTTTCAATTGCTGTTTTATTGTAGATTTAATGCTTAAAATAAAATTATGGCTAAGATAGACTGGTCCGGGGCAATAAAACCTCTCCTCAAAAAATACAAAGACAAACAACATCCGCTGGAATATAAAAGCATTTATCAACTGGTGGTGATGGTCGTTTTGTCGGCCCAGGATTCTGATAAAAACATCAACCAGCTTGCGCCAAAATTATTCGAAGCCTTCCCCGATATGAAGGCTCTGTCAAAGGCTACGGAGGAACTGCTGTTTCCTTATATCAGTAAGGTCAGGAACTTTGGTACTAAAGCGAAGTGGTTGATCGGGATAGCACAACAAATAAAAGAAGATAAAAATATTCCGCTCACCCACGATGAACTCACCCAGTTGAAAGGCGTGGGCAGTAAATCGGCCAATGTTATTTTGCGGGAAGCTGGTAAACCTGCCGAAGGAGTGATCGTTGACCTGCATGTGGTGCGGGTGGCGCCGAGACTGGGCATTGCCCATGGCACAGATCCGAAAAAGATAGAAAAACAAATTAAAGAAATACTCCCGCAGCAACAATGGGATGCGGGCATGGCCATGTCATTCCTTGGCCGGGAGATCTGTCGCCCCCAACCTAAATGTGAGATATGCCTGATGAATACCGTTTGTGAGTATTATAAAAAAATAAATAGTTAACGGGCTGCTTTTAAAGGCATGTTTTGATGTTACTGATCTGTTTTCTATCTTTCCAGCGATAAACCCGACATGATGTTTAGGAAAATCCTTTGTCCTTTCGTTTTACTCCTCGTTGCATTATTACCTGGCAATGGCTCACATGCAGAAGACAACAAACCGGATACCGTGAGCGTCGGCATTTATATTACCAGCATTCATAACATTGATTTCAAGGAAAAAGAATACACCATCAATTTCTGGTTGTGGTTAAAATATAAAAACCGGGATTTCGACTTTTATAATAACCTGGAAATACCACAGGCAAAATCTGTTGAAAAAGCTTTTTCATTGGTTGATAGTTCCGGCGAAAAGGTGTACATGCAAATGAAATTACAATGCGTAATGAAAGACAGCTGGCGCATCGCCAATTTTCCGTTTGATGAACAAAAGCTTCGGCTATCAATTGAGAATTCGCAATTTGATTCGAGATTTCTTGTATTTGTACCGGATACTGTAGGTAACCACTTTGATCCCAGGTTCACCCTTCGTGGGTGGACGATAGATAGCTGTATTATTTCAACGGGCATTAAAGCATATGAAACTGCTTTTGGTGATGAGAGTTTTGCAAAGCCGCATACAGAGTACAGTGCTTACCGGGTGAGGTTAAGCATCAACAGGGATGCGGCTGGCCTTTTCTGGAAAGTTTTCTTAGGCATGTATATCGCTTTCCTGATCGCCTATATCTGCTTCTTTATTCATACTGACGGCATTGATTCCCGTTTCGGGTTAAGCGTCGGTTCTTTATTTGCCGTGATTGGTAATAAGTATATCATTGATTCTTCGTTGCCCGAATCCACTTCTTTCACGTTGGTGGATACCTTGCATGGACTTACCTTGTTTTTTATTTTTTGTGTAATCACCGCCACCGCCTATTCACTAAAACTCGTGAAGAGAAATCAGCAGGCCAAGGCTCACAGGTTTGATATGATCATGGCCGTTTTATTGTTGGTCTTATATCTCCTGGCCAATGCCTGGTTTATATCGCAGGCGAGTAAGGGTGGGTGAGGTTTAACGTTCGGGACTTTCTGCTGTGCTGATATTCTAAGCGGTAGTGCGTTGTCGTTACTCAGTCATTCGTTTTCAAAATGCAAGTCCTTAACTTCTTTAAAAACTGAAGTTACTTTTCTGAGCCTCCCAAAACGAGAATGTTTTTTTGTTGGGCTGTTACAGCTAATAAACAAAAGCACAATAATTGAAGTTAGAAGTCGCATGGCGGGTTGAATGGCATTATGCATACACAAAGATCTATCTCAAAAACCGATACGTCCATTTTATAAGGAATATATTTCGTCCCTGTTCCGCAAAAGCATTGTCAAATAAACTTCTGAATATTGGCGTGTCTAGTTCGGCATAAGCATCAGGGGTATTGCTTTGTGACCATACAAGATAGAGTTCCGAACCCGGCTTATACTCCCATCTTGCCACCAGGTTGGACCGGAACTGTACAAAATTGAAATCCGGTTTATCAAAACTATAATCAGTAGCACCATCCCTGTTTTCATCCACCAAATAAGAACCGTTGTCAGTTTTGATCTCGCTGGCGGTAAACACATGAAACCTGTCATCATAGTGTTTGGCTAAATGGTCTGTGACAAAAGCAAACCTGTCATACAATGGCCGGGTAATATAAGGCTGCCCATAATATTGTAGTGTAAGGTCCGGTGTAATATTATAATTCAATCTTGCTGTGAAGCGAAGCGTTTTTTGTTTTACCTGGCTCACAATAGTACGGGTGCTATTGTTGAAAGTTATATTGGTAACAAACTGATCCTGGCGGCGCCAGTAGTAAGAGTAATCTGCACTGATGCTAAACTTGAATGCATTGGCAGGTTGAACATAAATACCGATACTGGCATTATTGCTCCTTACCGTTTTGGGAAATCCCCACGCATTAAAGCTGTTTAAATTGACATACACTTTTTTTCGATAGTCCGTGGTCAGGTAAACATTATGGCCAATACCCGGTGGTCGCCGGATAGATGAAGCCCCTCTCAATGCATTGTTTAGAACTTCGTAGGGGTTCCAGGTAAAACCGGTACCCGATTGCCAGTTGTTTTTAAAAGTAGCATGTGAGTTAAAATTGAAAGCCTGGTATAAAAACTGGCCGCCGTAATCCCATCTCGACCAGTGATTGTAATTCAACCGGGCATTGCGAAAGATGGAAAATGGTTTTTGAAAATGAAAACCCGCCCAGGTAAAATGATTGATCTCATTGGCCGAATACATAAAGCCAATATCATTTAACTCCAACCCGGGTGAACGAAAAGTAGCGCCTGTTTCAAATTTAAAAACCTGCCCCAGTTTACCTGATCTACCACCGATCTTTCCAAACCGGATTGTTCCACCCATACCTGACAACGAAGTCCTGTTGCTATCCACGGAAACTTCACTGGCGCCTGGCCGTTGAAACAAATGTTCAAAACTTGTTTGTGTGTTTAAGATCGCTTCCTTTGTTCCGGTTACATGACTAAACACAATATTGCCCCTGATATACCAGGTACGATTTTTCCAATACCGCAAAAAATCGAGCCCGCCGGAATAGGCGCTTCGGTGCAATTGATCACTCAATCCCTTTTCACGGTTAACACCGGTGATGATGCCACCAATAATTGTATTCCCTCCTTTATAATCTTTTTGAATGCGTGTCACAAAATAGTTAGTCAGGGGTTCAATCATTTCCCGTCTTCGGGAGCCATTCTTATCTATAGTTGCCAGTTCTCTTTCAGTAATGCTTTCCAGGATACCAATGCTTAATCCATTTTTTGTTTTGCCGCTGAATTTGGCGGCGCCAAGAATAGTGGTGTTAAAAGGTGTTTTCGCATATTCACCGGTATTGAGATTGGGATAACCATGCGGCGAACTTCCAATTCGCCTGGAATAAAAAAGCAGGTCAGCATCATAATCACCACCCGCTTCAGAGCCAGTCAACTGGTAATCAAAAATATTCCTGCTCTCGACAAAAAAAGGCCTTCGTTCCTGGAAAAAATTTTGAAATCCATCGATACGAACTTGTGATGGATCTGCTTCTACCTGGCCAAAATCAGGATTAATAGTAAAGTCGAGAATGAGGTCGTTGGTCACGGCAAATTTTCCATCCAGCCCGCCTGCCAGTTTTGTATCAAAGCCTTTTGCAAAAGGATTGCCTGCTTCTTTTTTATATTTATCAGCCTGGGCAATTACATAAGGAGCAATTTCCACCTGCCGGTGCATCGGGATATTATTCAAGCCATGCAATTCACCAAAAGCACTCACCCATACGCCGGCGTTTTGCGGAATATATTGCCAGGTGCTTCTTTCTTCTTTGCGGAATATTCGCCGGGTTACCTGGAAGCCCCAAATTTTTTCCGGTTCATTGCCATAGCGCAATTGGCTGAATGGAATTTTTACCTCAGCTGTCCAGCCTTTATCATCGACATGAGTTTTGCCATACCAAATGGGATTCCAGCTTACATCCCAGTTATTTCCATTGTTCGAAACAAACTCATCACCGCGAACACCGGAAACTGATAAGGTGAAAGAAAACGCTGTTCGCAGATCGTGATAACTATCGATATTAATCTCGACCCAGTCGCCGGGAAATTCATCCCGCCGGCTCATTCGCCCGATGATAGAATCGGGAGCGAGGTCATGACAACGATAACCAACGTATAAAAATTTATCATCGTATAATATTTTAAAGCTGGTCGGTTGCGATGGAGCTTTTCCTTCATTGGGTTGCCACTGAATAAAATCGCCACCCCATTCAACCGCGTTCCAGGCAGCTTCATCGGGAATACCGTCGAGGTTAATCTCCGCATTCAGTCGTTTAGTAAAATATTTCTTCTTGGCAATCGTAGAATCTCCGGGATTACTGTTAGCAACCAGGAAGAGCAAACAGGTAGCGATTAGCAGCAGGCAGGTTTTCATTCGCCAATGTTAAGACCTGATGGTATTATGAAATAGCCAAAGTGTAACAGCGGTCATTTTTTCGAGATATGCGGCTTTTTTGTGTTATCAAAAAGCTCACTATTGTTCAAATGAGGCGCTTTAAGCCCTTCCTTTTTATTCTCAATCCCAAACTTTACAATAATTTAGCCGCTTATATTGATTTGATTTTGCGTTGTAAATGCGATTGATTTTTTGACATGAGTGAACAAAAGCCGGATATACGAACAGTGCAGGTGATGCGGTATGTGACACCATTGCGTGAAGGTGGTTCACTTCCCGCTATTGCCGAAGCCGATGATGATTTTTTATATGTGCTGAAATTTCGGGGCGCAGGGCAGGGGCCGAAAGCGTTGATCGCTGATTTGATCGGTGGTGAAATAGTAAGAGCTGCTGGCTTGAAAGTACCGGAAATTGTTTTTGCCGAATTGGATGAAGCCTTTGGCCGCACCGAACCCGATGAAGAAATACAGGACTTACTCAGGGCAAGTGAAGGATTAAACCTCGGCTTACATTTTTTATCCGGCGCTATCACTTATGATCCCGCTGTAGATAAAGTGCCCGGTGAACTGGCATCAAAAATTGTTTGGCTTGATGCCCTGCTGACCAATGTAGACCGCACGGCCCGCAATACGAATATGCTTACCTGGCATAATGAACTTTGGCTGATCGATCACGGCGCTGCATTATATTTTCATCATTCCTGGCACAATTGGAAAGAACATTCGATGAAACCTTTTGTACAGGTAAAAGATCATGTGTTGTTGCCATTGGCAAACGACATTGATAAGGCTGATGAAGAACTAAAAAAAATCATTACCCCTGCGAAAATAAAATTGATTGTGGAATTAATACCAGATGCCTGGTTGCAAAATGAAGAAGAAGGTGATCCGGTGGCAATGCGTGAAGTCTATCAAAATTTTTTAATCAACAGGATCAATCATTCCGGCATATTTGTAAAAGAAGCTAAGCATGCAAGAGAATCACTTATTTGAATATGCCATCATCCGGGTAGTGCCAATGGTGGAGCGGGAAGAATTCCTGAACGTGGGCGTCATCCTGTATTGCCGTCAGCAAAAATTTTTGCAAATGAAATTCACCGTCGACGAAAAAAGATTACTGGCTCTTTGTCCCAAAGCAGAACCCGAAGAATTGAAGTCCCACCTGGAGGCATTTGAACGAATCAGTTTGGGCAAACCGGATGCGGGACCTATTGCTGCATTAGATATGGCATCCCGCTTTCGCTGGTTGACAGCTAAACGAAGTACGATTGTACAGACATCGGTTGTTCATCCGGGCTTGTGTAAAAATGCCGGTGAAACATTGGAGCGTTTATTCCGGCAATTGGTGTTGTGTTAATAGAAGCTGCCAAAAGCAGAAGTAACGGAAACAAATTTTTACTGGAGGTGATTATGGCGATTCACTATTAAAAAAGTTATTCAAAAGTTGGATACGCCATAAACCGATAACTTTAAATCTTATACAAATCAAATTTACCTGATGAAACTTTTTTTCGGATTCCTGTTCGTACTGGTAACATCTGTAGCTTATAGCCAGCTCATTTCCGATTCATTATTGATAGATGGTAATTATCGCCACTTTCATTTTAATAAACCCATAAACGGTGTGCTCAATGGAAGCCTCTTTTTTATCATGCACGGTTCTGGCGGAAGTGGCAAACGGATTGCAAGGCATGCAACCAAACTGGAAGCAATTGCAGCAAAAGAAAACTTGCTGATTGTTTACCCGGAGGGTTATAAGCAGTATTGGAATGAATGCAGAAAGTTTGCTACATCTGCTGCGAATAAAGAAAATATTAATGAAGCAAATTTCTTTAAAGAAATGATCCGCTATTTCAGGGATAAATATGGTATTAATGAAAACAAAGTTGTTGCAGCCGGTTTTTCAGGCGGTGGCCATATGGCCTACAAATTAGGATTGACCATGCCGGATAAGATCAAAGGCATTGCTGCTATCGTAGCCAATATGCCGGATTCCGCTTCCATGGATTGCACACCCGTTCGCAAAGCTTTGCCCGTTCTCATTGTGAATGGAACTGAAGATGGTACTAACCCATATCATGGCGGAGAAATGTATGTAAACAATTCCAGTTATGGTGTGGTAAGGAGTACTGATAGTAGTTTCCACTACTGGTCCTCATTGGCCGGCTACAATGGCGAGGCGATAAAGAAGGTTTTGCCCGATACTGACCCTAAAGATGGTAAGGTCATTGAAAGCTATTCTTACCGTGACGCAAACAAACCATCAGTAACATTGCTGAAAGTAGTGGGAGGAAAGCATGATTATCCCAATGATATTGATGTGTACTTATATGCGTGGGATTTTTTTAAATCACAGGTTAAAGAAATTGGGATCGGCATTGCCGACCCGTCAAAGAAAATTCAGTTGGTGGAAGCAGCCTGTGGTCAATGCCGGTTGGGACTGCCGGGACAAAGTTGTGATTTGGCTGTGCGCATAAATGGAAAATCATATTTCGTGGATGGCACATCCATCGACGATCATGGCGACGCCCATGCCAAAGACGGCTTTTGCGAAGCGGTCCGCAAAGCGGAAGTACAGGGCGAAATCGTTGATAATCGGTTTAAAGCGACCTATTTCAAATTAGCTGGCAACAACGAAGGAGAAAAGAGAAAATAAGTTGTGTCACCTCTTTTCAATACTTGTGATATTGATGTTATGCTTTATTTTGCGGCATGGATTGGTTAACCGTGCGGGGCATCAGCAAGCTGGAAAAAGAAAATTATACCGTAAAGAATATCAACTTTACCCAACAACCTTCACAAAAGATCGCTATCGCCGGCGAAACGGGTTCCGGTAAAACAACACTGCTAAAAATGATCGCAGGCCTGGTGCAACCAGGTGCCGGCGAGATCATTTTCGAAAACAAAAGGGTGGAAGGGCCATTTGAAAAATTACTACCCGGCCATTCTGCTATCGCTTACCTGTCACAACATTTTGAGCTTAGAAATAATTACCGGGTGGAAGAAGAATTGGAGAGTAAGAACAAATTACCGGAAGATGAGGCTTACAACTTATACCAGCTTTGCCGCATTGAGCATTTATTGAAGAGAAAAACAGATCAGCTATCTGGTGGCGAAAGACAACGCATTGCTTTGGCCAGGATATTGACTACTTCGCCTAAACTTTTGTTACTGGATGAACCTTTCTCCAATTTAGATGCCGTTCATAAAAGCATTATTAAATCGGTGATCAGTGATTTGGAAGAAAAATTGAAGATCACCTGCACGATGGTCTTACATGATGCAATGGACATTCTTCCATGGGCTGATACCATCCTTGTGATGCGGGATGGCGAGATCATTCAACAAGGAACACCGGAGCAGATATACTACCAGCCTGTCAACGAATATTGCGCTGGCCTTTTTGGTGAGTATAATCTGATAGATAAAAAAAGCCTGGCCTTCGTTGACCCGTTATCTTTTCCAATGCCCAAGGGTGATTCGATAATTGTTCGACCTGAACAACTAACCATCTCGCAAAGTAGTGATCAGGCTGGCAACGGTTTAATAAAAGAGACATTATTCTGGGGTAGTTTTTATACTGTAGATGTAATGCTCGGCAATCAATCCGTAAGAGTAAAAACCAATCACAATCATTTTTCAAAAGGTGATAAGGTTAGTATTTCCCTTGCAGCCGGATAATTTTTGATTTGATCGCGGCAGGCGGTCATTTTTTTTTTGAAAAGGGTCTTCTTCTTGATTTTCTGCAATCGCATTTTGCGATACTATTCGCTCTATCCTCCCCATTTTGGGGTAGGTAATTCTCTTCATTGGTTATTTTACCGGCCTTCTTTTCAATGCAGTTTTGCAGGGTAAAACCATCAATCATTAAACTTAATCGTTATGCCAACGCCACTCGACATTTTACTCGACCCCATATCATTGGTAATTATGGGGATGTATGCCCTGCTGATGTTATGGGAAGCCATATTTCCCGGCCGCAAATTACCGCCGGTCAAATACTGGAAACTTAGGGGAGTAGCTGTTTTCTTTTTCTATTTCTACCTTTCATCCTACCTGCCTCTGTTAGGAGCGCAGTTTCTTCCTGCTACCCAATTGCTGGACCTGGCTGGTTGGGGCAGCGTGGGTGGTGCATTGTTCGGAATTTTGTTGTATGAATCCGGCATGTATGTTTGGCACCGCAGCATGCATCGCAATAAATATTTGTGGAGGATGTTTCACCAAATGCACCACAGTGCGGAAAGGCTCGATACTTACGGCGCCTTTTATTTTAGCCCGCTCGATATGATCGGCTGGACGGCATTGGGAACCATTTGTTTTTCTATCATTACAGGTCTGAGCCCGCAGGCGATTACGATTACCTTATTGGTGACAAACTTCCTGGGCATTTTTCAGCACGCCAATATAAAAACTCCCACCTGGCTGGGGTATTTCATTCAGCGCCCCGAAAGCCATACGGTGCATCATGCAAGAGGTATACATGCTTATAACTATTCTGACCTGCCTTTATTCGACATACTGTTTGGCACGTTTAAAAATCCTGCACGGTATGAATATGAAACGGGGTTTTATAACGGAGCCTCGTCAAGGGTCAGGGATATGCTGTTGTTCAGGGAGGTAGATAAACCTTAAGTAAACTGAAATCATGAACACTAAACAGGGGCTATATAAAGTTGAAGCTGATTTGTCAACACATCGATGTCGTGACGACTGCCCGGTTTTTGACTTCTGTAATAAAAGAAAAGGAGGGGAAATAGTCATACCGGGAATGGCACCGGGCCGGGAAAGCAAAATTCAATTTACAGATATGACCAGCTTAATTGCTTCATTCAGGAAGCTTTTGATCGAAACTCCTACGGGTAAAAACAAGTCCCAAAGTCAAAAAGAATAATAGTAATAGAACAAAAGAAGGTGTAAATAAAAAGCCGGCTGATAACCGGCTTTTTTAAGATTATTTATCGATTAAACTCTTTCCAGCATAGAGAAGAAAAAATCACTCTCGATTTTAGCGTTTTCATCGCTGTCACTTCCGTGCACGGCATTTTCACCCAGAGAAGTTGCATACATTTTGCGGATCGTGCCTTCCGCAGCCTGTGCAGGATTGGTGGCGCCGATCAACTCACGAAAGCTGGCAACAGCATTTTCCTTTTCTAAGATCGCCGCGGTAATAGGACCACTGCTCATAAACTCAACCAGTTCGCCATAGAACGGTCTTTCCTTGTGTACTGCATAAAACTCACCTGCTTTCTCAGCACTGAGTTTAGTAACTTTTAGCGCTACGATTCTATATCCTTCCTTGATAAACCTGTCTAAAATAACACCGGCATGCCCATTTTTCATGGCGTCCGGTTTGATCATGGTAAATGTTCTATTGCTCATGTACTTGTTTTTGGGGCGCAAATGTAGCTAAAGTTTTAGGTAACAAGTTCTAAAGTTTTCAAAAACATTGATTTTTATTGGCTGCAAAACCAAAATCAGCTTAAACTCTACAAGTGAGAACCCTTATCTTCGCAACCGTTTTATGAAACCTATACAGGAGATATTTCCGCAACTGGCCCAACCCCGGAAAGTGGTCATTACCATGCATCAAAAACCTGATGCCGATGCGATGGGGTCATCCCTTGGGCTTGCTCATTTTTTAAGACAGCTTGGTCATACCGTTACCGTCATTTCACCGACCAACTGGGCAAAATGGCTCAACTGGATGCCGGGTTGCGATGAAGTGATCGATTATGAAGCCAACAAAGCAATAGCCGATGCTATTCTCGATGAGACTGAATGGCTTTTTTGCCTGGACTTTAATATCTTTCACCGTACCAAAACAATGACGGAAAAACTGGCTCAAATTTCCTGTAC
Source organism: Terrimonas alba (assembly GCF_042434975.1). NCBI lineage: Bacteria > Pseudomonadati > Bacteroidota > Chitinophagia > Chitinophagales > Chitinophagaceae > Terrimonas > Terrimonas alba. Next base: position 41,645 of record NZ_JBHMQM010000006.1, on the reverse strand, counting down.
CAAAATATTAATTGATCATCACCAGGAGCCTGATGCTCCATCATTTAATTACGGAATAAGCGACACGGGTAAAAGTTCAACGAGTGAAATGATCTATGATTTTATAGTCAACTCGGGACACCAGGACAGGATCGATGAAACCATTGGTGAATGCATCTATGCGGGAGTGGTTTCTGACACAGGATCCTTTCGTTTTCCTTCGGCGCATTCGGGAGTACATACTCTTGTCGCAGACCTAAAATCAAAAGGACTGCAGCATGCCAAGGTGCATGAAAACCTTTTTGACAATTTTTTAGAAAATAAACTACGCTTCACCGGCCATGTGCTTCTGCATCGCATGGAGATTATGTATGAATATAATACTGCACTGATTGCCATTCCAAAAAGCGATTTATTTAAATATTATATTAAGACTGGCGACACCGAAGGCCTCGTTAATTTCCCCCAATCCATCCAGGGAATCAAATTAGTAGGCCTGGTAATTGACAGGGACGAAGAACGAAAATGGAGTTTCCGCAGCAAGGGTGATTTTGATTGCAACACTTTTGCCCGCAAATATTTTAATGGCGGAGGGCACTTTAATGCATCGGGTGGGCGCAGCAGCGATTCGCTGGAAGTGACCGTACAAAAATTTAAAGATGCAGTAAGAGAAAATAAGGCATTGTTGGAATAACTACAGTTCAGGCAGGCTGTTATGATAAAGACTGGAAGACAAAAAATATATACATCAAAAAACAATACAAATTATACAAATGAAAAAGGTTTATTCGATGCTGACGATTGCGGGTATCGCTGCATTAGCTTCCTGTAATGGGGTGAAGTATGAGAAAGCTAAGAGTGGGATGCTTTACAAAATAATATCAAACAGTAAAGACTCAACAATTAAAGAAGGAGAATATCTCAAACTCCATTTCACTCAAAAATTAAACGATTCGGTTTTGCAGACAAGCTTTGGCAAAATGCCTGTATATGCCAAAATGCAAACCAACCCCGGGAACACTTATAATCCCGCCGAAATTTTTCATTTGTTAAGAAAGGGTGATAGTGTAGTAACAGTTGCCATCACTGATTCATTGCTCTCAAAAGGATTGATGCCTGAAATGCCCCCGTTTATGAAGAAAGGTGACAGGCTTATTACCAGTTTCAGGATCATAGATGTTATCAGAAATGATAGTTTGTACCAGGCTGACCAGGCAAAAGAAATGGAAAAAGATCGTCCCCGCCAGATGAAAGAGCAGGAAGAGCAAATGGCGAAAATGGAAAAGGAGCAAAGAGAGCAACGCCTGAAAGATGAATTGGAAATGGAAAAATCTGGTGAAGCTGCTAAAGGAATTGCTGCTATGGAATCGTATTTGAAAAGTAAAAATATTTCCGCACAGAAGACGGGCAAAGGAACGTTTGTTGCCATTACCCAACAGGGAACTGGTCCAATGGCTGACTCAGGAAAATATGTAACGGTAAAATATACCGGAAGGACATTGGAGAAAGACAGCGTCTTTGATTCAGGTACTTATCCCTTACAATTAGGTCGCGGCAGAGTCATTGCAGGTTGGGATGAAGGATTGAAATTATTCAAACAGGGAGGAAAAGGAACATTATATATTCCCGGCTTCAGGGCTTATGGAAAAAACCATCCTGCATTTAAACCTTTTGCTGCGCTGATTTTTGATGTGGAAATGCTTTCAGTATCGGATACAATGCCGGGTCAAACTGCCCAGCCAATGCCACAGAGAAGAAATTGATAGAACTCAACCTGACGTTGATTGTTAAATCAAAATAATGTTGCACCTTTACACCGCTCTGGAAATAGGGCGGTTTTTTTTAACGAACTGTCAAAGTTGGCCCCGTTTTTAGTCCAAGATCCAATTCTATAACCCTATGAAACAGTCATCATCGAACTTACCGTACTTAGAGTTATATGTAATCCGGATCTATTGAATTACCCTAAGACACATTGAGGCCTGATTAAAATGTCTTAATGAAAAAGAGCATCTGTAACAGGATGCTCTTTTTATTTTGTTGAAAAATTTTGCTGATCCTTATATGCAGTGATCAAATCTATTGCTTGTTTCGCCTCCTTCACATCATGCACTCTCAATATATGTGCTCCGTTCAGCAACCCGATAGTGTTTAATACCGTTGTTCCGTTGAGTGCTTCATCCGCACTAACCCTGAGCGTTTTATAAATGGTTGATTTGCGTGAAATACCCACGAGCAGAGGTTTGTCTAACATGCTGAAGACAGGTAAATTTTGCAGCAACGTAAAATTGTGCATGATGGTTTTGCCAAATCCAAATCCCGGATCAACGATGATATCATGCAAACCCAGTTTTTTTAACTCACCTGTCTTTTGAATAAAAAAATCAAGGACGGCTTTTGTGACATCATCATAATGAGGTGACTGTTGCATATCCTGCGGTGTACCCTGCATGTGCATCAACACATAGGGCACCTGCAAGGAGGCGACGGTTTGCCACATATCTTCATCCATGCTTCCGGCGCTGATATCATTTACTATAGCCGCCCCGGCATCAACCGCTTCTTTTGCTACCGCTGCGTAATAGGTATCGATAGAAATAAAGATCTCCGGGAAATTTTTACGGATTGCTTCGATGGGTTCTATTACTCTTTTCAACTCTTCGTCTCTGCCGACAACAATGCTCCCCGGCCGGGTACTTTGCCCGCCAATATCCAAAATAGTCGCACCCTCTTTTATCATCACTTCCGCTTTTTGCAAAATGGCATGGATGTTTTGCTGGCGGCTGGCGGCATAAAATGAATCAGGTGTAGTGTTGATAATGCCCATTACAACCGGCGTGTCAATCACCAATAGTCTGCCTTTACAATTCAACGTGTACATTAAGTCTTGTTTCGCTATTTTTGAAGCTAAGATAAGTTAGTAACTGATATGACCATTATGACGAACACCAACCTGCAATACGATGAAGTAGTCGGTTCATGCAAAGAAATTTTTTTAAAGAAAGCAAAAGACTATGGAACAGCGTGGCGGGTTTTGCGCACCATTTCCATCGTAGACCAGATATTTATCAAGGCGCAGCGTATTCGAACCATACAGGAAAAGAAACAGCAAAAAGTAGCGGATGACATCAGCGGGGAATTTAAGGGCATCATCAACTATGCCATCATTGGGCTCATCCAGCTTGATCTGCCGGCTGACGCACCGGAAGAACTGGAATTATTGACCGTCTCATCCCTATATGACCAATATGTGGAAGCCAGCAAAAAACTGATGGAAGACAAAAATCATGACTACGGCGAAGCATGGCGAAGCCTGAGCCAGGAAAGCTTTGTCGATCTCATATTGATGAAACTCCAGCGCATCAGGCAAATTTTGGCCAATGAAGGGAAAACGCTGATCAGCGAAGGCATCGATGCCAATTATAATGATATTATTAACTATGCAGTTTTTGCGTTGATATTGTTAGGGGGAAAGTAGCAGCTACAGGATTGGGTACGGGGTACAGGATACGAGATTGCAGGATGCGGGATAATTTGATATTGATATTAACGTTATACTTATTTGTAACGGGCCCGAATTACAGGGACCCTTGAAATATGGGAACTTATCCAAAATATAAACAATGTATTTTCAAAAGATCAATATCCGAACCCGTATCCCACAACTCTCATCACTAACTAAACAATCATGAAAATTCTCATCAACATAGCCAGGATTATCGTTGGATTGCTTTTTATTTTTTCCGGCCTTGTAAAAGCAATCGACCCATTGGGATTAAGCTACAAAATGCAGGAGTTTTTTGAGCTATGGGGAATGGCCAGCTTCAATGAACATACCTTGTGGATGTCTGTAGTCATGATCGCTTTTGAGATCATTGCCGGTGCAGCCTTGTTGTTGGGTTGGCGGATGCAGCTTTTTAGCTGGCTGCTATTATTGCTGATTGTTTTTTTTACCTTCCTTACCGGCTATGCTTACCTGTCAGGCAAGTTTAAAAACTGCGGCTGTTTTGGCGACTGCATTCCGATCACCCCGCTGACCTCTTTCCTGAAAGACATTGTCCTTAGCGTATTAATTTTATTTCTTTTTGCCAATCGCAAAAAGATCACACCTGTTTTTGGCAACAAAGCGAACCTGCTGATCATGGCATTGGTGACACTGTTTAGTTTTGGGTTGCAATGGTATGCGCTCAGGTATTTACCCCCGATTGATTGTTTACCCTTTAAAAAAGGAAATAATATTACTGAACAAATGCGGGTGCCGGCAGGTGCATTGCCTGATAGTTTTGCTATTCGGTTTATTTATGAAAAAGGAGGCAAGCAGTTTGAGTTTGCGCCGGCTGATCTGCCTGCCGACCTGGACTCTTACAACTATGTAAGCCGCACTGATAAATTGATCCGGAAAGGAAACGCTGAACCACCGATCAAAGGGTTTGCTTTATCCGGCATTAGCGGCGAAGATTCTACAGGTGTTGTATTACGTCAGCCTTATACGGTGCTGCTCTTCTGTGAAAACTTTGCCACGCCGCTTTCAGTATGGAGAGATGAATTTGCAAAAGTGTATGAAGCAGCTAAAGCAAAAAATATCCCGGTATATGCTGTTACCAACCGAATGGAAGAAGCGATAAAGAATTTTTCTGCCACTTCATTTGCTGATATACCTGTATTCAAATGTGACTATACTGCCATTCGCACCGCGGCCCGCACTGACCCATGTGTCTACCTTTTAAGGAGGGGAACTGTGCAGGACAAGCAGAGTCATTCACGAATGGATAAAATTGTAGCGCAGCTCGGATCATTAGTTGTTCAAAAAATTATTCCACCGCCCGGCCAGGGATCTACTGCAGAATTAGACAGCCTTCAGCAGACAGGTAACGGCAATTAACAGTCATGCTGCAATACATCGCCAAAAAATTATTGTATGGAATATTGGTGCTGGCCGGTGTTGTCGTGTTGGTTTTCCTGTTGTTCCAGGGTTTTGGCGATCCTTCAAGATTGGTAATGGGGCAATCCGGCGACTCGGCTACGCAAGCTAATATCCGGAAAGAAATGTATCTCGATCAGCCAAAGGTGAAACAATTTCTTTTTTATCTCAATGATGTATCTCCCATTGGCATGCATAGTAAAGAAGAGATCAAGTCCAAAGGATTGAAAGGTCTTTTCATCGGTGGTGAGAATAAAATTGGTTTTAAAATACCTTACCTGCGAAAATCCTATCAGAGTAAACGGGAGGTTGGCAGCATATTAATGCAAGCCTTACCGGGAACACTGATACTGGCTATTGCCGCTATGATCATTGCTGTGATAATCGGCATACCATTAGGCGTTGTAGCAGCGGTTCGTCAAAACACCTGGGTAGATACTTCCGCCATTTTTTCCAGTATTGTTGGCATCTCGGCGCCATCGTTTTTTATGGGTATTATTATCGCTTATATTTTTGGATTTTTATTAAGCGATTGGACGGGCCTGCATATTTCGGGAAGCTGGTTTGAGATCGACGATGTAACGGGGGAAAAGAGATTAACCGCAGAAAATCTTATTCTGCCAGCCATTACATTAGGCATACGTCCGCTGGCGATCATCACGCAACTCACCCGTAGTGCAATGCTGGATGTGCTCGACCAGGATTATATCCGCACGGCTTATGCAAAAGGATTGAGTAAAAGAACCGTAATCTGGAAACATGGCCTTCGCAATGCATTAAACCCGGTCATAACAGCTATTACGGGTTGGTTTGCAGAACTACTGGCGGGTGCTTTTTTTGTAGAGTATATTTTTGGCTGGCAGGGCATCGGTAAAGTAACGGTGGATGCGTTGGAAAAGCTCGATTACCCCGTGGTGATGGGCTCGGTACTCATCTCTGCAGGCTTTTTTATCCTCATTAATATTTTAGCGGACATCCTGTATGGTGTGGTTGATCCCCGTGTAAGAATCAACTAATGTTCCCGGACCTCTATGTATTAACCCTTATGTGACCTATGTTCTATTGTGGTTGCAAATCTGCATGAGCAATGAACCACAATAGAAACATAGATATTCTCATAGAACTCTCTTAAGTTCCTTCAAATATCGGAAGGAGAAAATTTTAAGTTTAGTACAATCTTCATTTGCTGAAATCCTCCATCGATATTTTGTAAATTACAGTAAAAGCTTTTTTATGAAAGCTGCCTGTTTGCTTGCTATTTTCCTTTGTTTATTTTCCGTTCTTTCTGCGCAAGACCTGCGCCGTCAACTGCAGGCACAGTTTATCGAATCACCCGATGGCTCCGTGATAGAAATTCCGGAGGGCCGCTTTCGATTGAATATGGCACTGTGGATGGATGGCAAGAACAATATTACCATTCGTGGAAAAGGGATGGATAAAAGCATTTTATCGTTCAGGGGTCAACTGGCAGGCGCTGAAGGGTTCAAGATCACCAACTCCTCTAATATTACTTTAGAGAATATCACGGTACAGGATTCAAAGGGAGATTTAATAAAAGCACAATTGGTGGATGGATTGACCCTTAAAAATGTAAAAGCAGAATGGACAGGTAAACCATCAAGGAACAATGGTGCTTATGCATTATATCCCGTGCAATGTAAAAATGTGCTGATCGATAGTTGTGTAGCCATTGGTGCATCCGACGCAGGCATTTATGTGGGGCAGTCGCAAACGGTGATCGTTCGTAACAGCAAAGCCTACCACAATGTAGCAGGAATAGAAATTGAAAATACCTTATACGCCGATGTGTACAACAATGAAGCAACGGACAATACCGGCGGCATCTTGATCTTCGATCTGCCAAACCTTGTTCAGAAAAAAGGCGGACATGTCCGGGTTTTTAATAACCATGTTCATCATAACAACTATCCCAACTTCGCACCAAAGGGAAATATAGTTGGCAAAGTGCCCCCGGGAACGGGTATGATGGTGCTGGCTACAAATAATGTTGAGATCTATAATAACCGCATCATCAACAACCGCACAGCCGGCACGGCAATAGTGAGTTATTATATTTCAGAAATTCCGATCAAAGACGAATCCTATTATCCCTATCCCGACCAAATTTTTATTCACGATAATGTTTATGAACGCAAAAATGTCCGAACTACCATGAAGGGAAGAATGGGATTAATGTTCCGGTTAAAAGTGCGGTTTGGTAAAAAAGTGCCACATATTATTTATGATGGTATTGTGGACGACAAAGTAAAAAAAACTGCCATCTGCATCCGCAACAATACCAATCAAAGTATTGGCAATATTAAAGCGGGTAATAAGTTTAAAGGTATAACAAGAGAGATGTCGCCATACGATTGTAATGGGACGATTCAGGATGAAGTGAGGTTGGTTAAGGAGTAATAGATGAGGATAAGTAATGGAACACAAAGAACACAAAGATTGCACAAAGGACACTAAGCGGTCATTGTGTTCGTCGTGTTATCGTTGTATCCTTCGTGCTACTGACAAAAAATCGATAACAAGCTGTTGAACATGAAAAAGCAATTCATCATCATTAGTGTTTTTTCTTTTTTAGTTGTCGTCAATGTGGCGCTGATTCGGCCGTTACGAAAACCGGTTTTTGAAAGAAAAGATAAATTATCGGATTATCATTTCTTCACCGGTAAGATGGCTGACCTGCAACCGGTCAAAACGGTAGTGCCCTATGATATCAACTCCGTATTATTTTCCAACTACGCAGAGAAATTACGTTTTATAAGATTACCTGACGGCATGCAGGCAACTTATGCCAAAGAAGATGTGTTGCAACTGCCCAAAGGCACCGTAATCATTAAGAATTTTTATTACGAAAATGATTTCCGGAGAAAAGACAAAGGAAGAAGGATATTAGAAACCCGTCTGTTGGTAAATGAGGAGAACGGCTGGACGGCCTATCCCTACGTATGGAACGATGAACAAACGGAAGCGTTTTATGATGTGGCCGGCGACATAAAAAAAGTATCTTATATCAATGGCAATGGCAAGCGCATCAATATTGATTATATCATCCCGAATAAAAATCAATGCAAGGGTTGCCATATCCGGGAGGGAAAAATGAAACCGATCGGTCCGACAGCTGCACAACTGAACAAAGAGTATGCGTATACCTCAGGAACGCAAAACCAGTTAAGCTACTGGCAGCAGCAAGGCATACTCAGCGGTTTGCCGGATCCTGGCAGCATTGCAAAAATGGCCCGCATCGATGACGCCTCTCAGTCCATTGAATCGAGAGCAAGAGCTTACCTCGATGTGAACTGCGGCACCTGTCATCATCCGCAGGGGCCGGCTAATACATCCGGTTTGTTTTTACATTACGACCAGGATCCCACTGTCGAACTCGGCATTATGAAAAGTCCCGTAGCTGCAGGCCGTGGTGCAGGAAAGAATGCCTTTGATATTGTACCCGGTCAGCCGCATAAATCGATCCTAACATTCCGTATGCAAACCAATGACCCCGGCATTGCCATGCCCGAACTGGGAAGAGAGCAGGTACATAAAGAAGGAGTGAAGCTGATAAAAGAATGGATAAAGCAGATGGAGAGGTGATTAGGGAATGGCTAGTGGGGAGTAGAGCGTGTCCTTGGGGGCAACAATGGTCTTAATATTAAAGCTTAAAACTCCAAAACTCAACGGCAAACCACAAACTGCCAACTACCAAACCCTCACTTCGCAATTGCCATCTTCACTTTTTTGTTTTTGATCTTTTGGTCTTTTATTAAGCGCAGGGTTTCGCCCATCTTTATTTTTTTTACGGCTACAAACGAAAAAAAATCTTTTACTTCTATCAAGCCGATATCTTCTTTTTTCAAATTGCCCTTATTACCCAAAAAGCCCACGATATCCACTTTGTTTACTTTGTCTTTTTTACCTGCTGCAATGAAGAGAGCTGACCACTTGGGTTTCTCGGGGAACTCATTTGTCGCAGGTAATTCGATGGATTCGGTATCTGCCGGCAGGTAAGCCGGTGGCTTTTCTTCCGGCGATAGGATCAATATGGCGGTTCCGCTGGCTTCCATCCGGGCCGTTCTTCCATTGCGGTGCGTGAATATATCTTCGGTATGCGGCAAATGATAATGGATGATATACCGGATATTGGGAATATCCAAACCCCGGGCTGCAAGATCAGTTGTTACTAAAATATTGGAAGTACCGCTGCGGAATTTAAATAAGGCGCTGTCCCTTTCCTGTTGTTCCATAGCGCCATGATAAAACACATTGACAATGCCCTGCTCCTTTAAATACTCACTGGTTCGTTCCACTGACTCCCGGTGATTACAGAATATAATTGTCGACCGGTTGCCCAGGTGGCAGATCAGTTTCAGCAAGGTTTCCAGTTTATCCTTTGCATCACTCTTTATCATTTTTATAGCAAGCCCGGTTGGGGTTTCATCGCCATTATTTAAAAAATTTAGCTTTACCGGGTTTTTCAAACCAACAAAGGCAGGTATCTCCAAGGCTTCTGTTGCCGATGTCAGCATGCGTTTATCAATGGCGGGCAGGGAACCAATAATAAATGCCATCTCTTCTTCAAAACCTGCTTCCAGCGATTTGTCAAATTCATCCAACACGAGTGTCTTAATGGATGCTGTTGTAATATTTTCCCGGCGGATATGATCAGCCAGCCTGCCGGGAGTACCGATCAGTAGGGCAGGAGGTTCTACCAGGTTATTTTCTTCGATCTCTCTTTTATGCCCGCCATAGCAACAGGTGACTTTATAAGCTGTTCCCAGCGATTTAAAAACTTTTTCGATCTGCAATGCCAGCTCCCGGGAGGGAACGATAATGAGAGCCTGTGTTTTCTTATTGGTCTCGTCGAGCAGGGAAAGGATGGGTAACAAAAAACCAAGTGTTTTACCCGAGCCGGTAGCCGACAGCAGTATAATGTTATCGCTTTTTTCAATGGCTTCAATGGATGCCTTTTGCATATCATTGAGCTCATCGATGTTTAGCCGGGAAAGAATATCGCTAACGGAATGAGATCGCTTTTTCATGGGAGCAAAAGTAGGTAAACGATGATGTTTAAAAGCCGGCAGAATGAATTTGGTTTTTCATAGGCCGTTTTGAGGTGAGCTGTATTTGCGCTACAAACGGGAGTAGCGTTTAGTAATTAGCTCTGAAAGAAGAGTTTGAAAAATTGTTTCAAGTTTCTACGCCGTTGTTGGTGTTGCTGTTTTAAACAACTTCCGGCTGTAAACGACACACACCAACAACTGAATTCAAGAAGCTTTCTGATAATACTGAAGTGTTCTTAGTTCGGTTGTTGGTGATATGGAACTAAATTTGAAAATGTGCATCGCCTAACACCAACAACGGCGTAAAAGTGATTTTAACCTTGACGACCTAAAAGACCTTGGCAATTTAAAAATGAAACAGTATAAGCTTACTCTTGGCAGGATTGAAAAAAATGGAAAAACTTATATGAGTCTGAAAGGTCGAGAAATTGAAGATGGAGCCAAAATAGTAGACTTTGAATTGCCAGTTATCTTTTGACAATTTATTGCTGCCAACAACAGGGAGTTTCTTTCCGAGACGAGTCTCACTGCGTAGGAGATGTGCAAAGCGGACTCGTCGATGAATGAACACTTGCCCCGCTGCTTGCATCCGCTCACCGAAACTTTCATTGTGAACGGTAACAAATAAATCCAATTGTAAACATCTCTCACCTGTTCACCGCAGACTAATCCGTGCGCCGATTCCGATATTGATTATTTCGAAAAAGCCTATCGCTTTGGGGTTGCTGGCAAAACTTACCAGGTCCCGGTCGGTTGTTCCGAATTCGTAATACACGCCAAATTTATTTTTTGTAATGGCGCCGCCGACAAACACCGCTGTGTGGGCAGCTGTCGGGAAACCGTAGTAAACAAAGGAATATTTGGTGCGGGAAAAGAGATGATATCGCCTTCCAAAACTATAATTGACCAGGATGCCTGCCGTGAGCAGATCGAGTTTAAGATCATTTTTTAAAGACTTCGAAACAGGTAACCAGGTTAGCTTGGCTGTGATAGAATGAATGTTAACGCCACCGACACTTTCAGGAACATAACCATAAAAAAGATCACCCTGCAATTTCTTCTTCTTCCCAAATTCATAGCCGGCGCCGGCTGAAATAAATCCAATCGATCCTGCATATTGTACTTTGACATGGTGCGGCACGATTCCAGCCCGCGGTTTTGCGGATTGCGCCTGCGCACAAACAGTGAATAATAAATAAACGCATACTGTAATCCATGGACATTTCATCAGTAATGCTTTTCAGTGACAGAAATTTGTTCTCGATTCACAGTTATTAGGGCATAGCTTCGATCATTGGTTGCCGCAGCGACCAGGTAAGGTAGTCCACCCGGGTACGGATTCAGAAATTTGAATTGGTGCTCATGGCCGTGCATGGAAATCCTTGTTTTCGCTTGGGCGGCGAGTGATTCCGAAAAAGCCGGTTCAAGCCTTTTGTCAAAATCAACACTAAATGGCGGGACATGTGAAAGCACAAAAATATTATTTGCTATACTATCATTTAATTGTTGCTTCAGCCAGTTGATGTCGGGAACATGGCCATCAAAATCCACTTCTCTTGAATTGCTGTTAAGACAAATGAATTTGTTTCGTCCATAGAAAAAAGTAAAATTTTCAGGTCCAAACATTTCAGTAAAGATCTTTCGTCCGTTAGCCAGCATATCATGATTGCCAATAACACTTATATACGGAATATTAAATTTTCCAAATTTGGATGCGATCCAATTGTATTCCCTGTTTAACCCGAAGTCAACCAGATCACCCGCTACCAAAACAAAAGAGATATTGTTTAGTGAGTTAACATGATTGATAAAATCATCGAGGTCTTCGTAAAACCGTTGGGTATCGCCTAATAAGATAAAATTGAAAACCGGCGCTGTATCCAGGTTGGCAATTCGCTCAATGTTATAGTTATTTAATCCTTTTTCATCGGGCCCTACTTCATTGGGATGAAACAGGAATTGCTTGCAGGATGCCAGCGTCAATAATTGCAATAAACAATAGAGTATACTTCTCCTCATAGATCGGCTATTGAATGTAAAATCGCAACTTATATGCCATATAAATTCAGTAACGGAAAACTATGTTGTATGTAATCTCTTGCCGTAAGTGGGTCAATTTTTTCACAGTTGGCGTTTATATATCACCTTTTGTTCATCACTGATAAACTGTACGAGGCCGCCCTGCGGTGAAATGGAGATAGTTGCAAAGCCTCGTTTGCGGGCTGCAAAGCGGCGGTATCGCTTGAGCCAGCCCACATGCCTGGTGTCCGATCCGGCGCCTGAAATAATATAATGAGTGGGACGCCCTTTTCGTTTCAGCAATTCGAGATGATGTTCATGACCGGATAAATAAAAATTGACATTATTAGCATACAGCACCGGTTGAATCAATCGCCGAAGTTTCTTTACTCTTATATTATGCCGCCTGCTTCCGCCGGTATGCAGGGGATGGTGGCCCGTTACAATTTTCCATTTGGCGGTACTGCTGCTCAATGTTTTTTTAAACCAATCCAATTGTTCATCTGCATAAGAAGATGAGTATTTATTTGTATCAGCCGGTATACCCCGCAACTGTTTTTCTATCGGTTCTGTATCCAGGAAAACCAGCAACATTGAATCATGCCCAATGATGACACTGGTGTCATAATACCTTCGTGGCATATACCAGCGTTTGCTGCCGTAAGTATAATTTACCTGCGCATCAGGATCCAATGTATAATCATGATTGCCCAGCACTGCCAGCCAGCGGCATTGCAGGGAAGAATCGGCATAAACATTTTCGAAAGTATGCACCCATTGCGAATCGTGTATGCTATTCACTCCGGTAGGATAAAAATTATCACCGGTAGCAATGACGAAAGAGATGTTCAATTGCCGGGCAGCCGCAGCCATTGCCGCGGCAACTTTTCGCTGAGGCGGTGAACCTTGTGTCCCCCAGTCGCCAACAACAAGAAAATGAACCGAACTATCCATCCTGCTTAACCCCGGTATCGTATCTTTTTGTGGAGCGGCATAACTATGTTTTGAACAAAAGAAAAGCAGTGCCACAAATAAGATTGTTAATGATCGCAGGTAAAACATGTAACGGATTTAACTGGATTGAAATAGATATTTTTCCCTGATTAAGCAGTAGTGTCGTTGATGAACAAAGATAGGGAAGGGCAGCACTTATGCATCGTGCTCGCCAAAAGTACGCTTGTCCATCAAAGCGTTTCAATCTTAACCTTGGTAGAGAATAGAGACTAAAAAACTAAACCCTATCATCTTATTTTCCATTGACTTTTTCAAATGAATGCAAGGTTTTTTGATAAAACTTTATGAACTCATCATATTCTTCTGTGAAACTAACCTTACGGTGATGTTCCGGTTGATTGAGAATGTATTTACAAACTTTATCAACATCGGATTTTGAGACTGAAAAAGCTGATGCAGAATCCTGCCAGTTAAATAAACCTACAGATAATTTATTTTGGTTAATAAATCGTTGCGAGCTATCCGCAACAATGGAAGCCAGTATTTCCTCGGATATTTTAGGCGAACGGGATGCCAGAAAATGGACATGCTCCGGATTGGCATAGATCGCATAAAGATGACATTCGTTGTTATTTATGATACCGGTAATATATTTTTCAATTCGTTCCCTGTGCTTTTCAGCGATGACAGGCTGGCGATGTAGTGTAGTAAGTATGAAATGAGTGTAGAGGTTGTTATATTCTATCTTCATACGAATAAGGTAATAAGGTTGAGTATTAAGTTAGCTTATTTTCTACTAAGGTTGGAGAATACAAGAAATTTACTTATCAAAAAAACTTATTTAAATTTCCTCTTGTCTTTCCAGAACATATCAACCTTAACCTTAGTAGCGAGTGCCATCTAGAAAACTAACCCTACTACCTTATTCAGCTACAGTATTGAATGACATGAAATTTTCATTCATTCATTTTAAAAAACCTTATCTAAATTTCCTGTTGTCTCCCAGAACACCTCAATCTTAACCTTAGTAGAAAATACCACATAGAGAACTCAACCTTATTACCTTATTCTCCATTCCACAGGCAAGGGAGTGCAGTGTGGTAAGTATGAAATGAGTGATGGATTGTTATAGTCACTTTTGACTCCATCCGCCAAATGCCAAAAAAACTTCCCGACAAAAGCTTCACGCCATCCTCACATCCAACTCCCTTATCTGCCGCTTATAATTATGTGGAAGAATGATTGCTTTTAGTAGCCCATCGAGTTTCATCAGGCGGCTAAGTTTATAAATAGCAATGAGGGGGCTTATCCAGTTGATTTTGCCAAGCTGTAATAACTGGTTGACATAAGGTGGCACAACGAGTTTTTGTGATTCTTTTAAAATTAAAAATCGAACACTGCCCAGGTGCTTTTCGTATTGCTTGTAAAGATCTATTGTATAATCACTTTTTTGCAGGTCATTGTGCAGGTGCTCATCCCGCATCATCAGCCATTGATTAAAATTGGTGGGCAGGTCTTTTAAATTCATTCGTTGGCCCATGCGATAGAATACATCGTACAGGTCTTCCTTTTCGGCATCGGTCAATTTTCTTTCCAGCACTTCAAAAGCGGCAATGGAATAATGGATGAGCATAAACAACACGTCCCGATAGGCCCAGTCTGGTATTTGAGCACCGCGGCTTTTTTCAATAGCGCCATGGATGGCAGTTATTTTATCAATCGCTTTATGAGCATCTTCTGTGCTGGAAAAAACAATCTGCCGGGCATACATCACGGTGGAAAATAAACGGCCCAACGGATCAGCGGGTAACCGGCCGGTGAAATATAACCAGTCCACTGCTTTGTTCAATGCAAACTCAGCAGATGCACCGGCAAACACAAAAAGTATCGTGTCGCTCTTACCCCATATTTTCCGCACAATGGATCGCTGATGGACAAAATATTCCATACACGAATTAAAACAATTTCTTCCAGTATTGCAGCCAGTCAACCATACGGCTGGTAAAACCATTTTCATTGTCGAACCAGGCGATCAGTTTTAAATGATTACCCACAACGGAAGTAAGCGTACCATCAATAATGCAGGAATGTGCATTGCCCTTGATATCGAGGGAAACCAGCGGGTCTTCGGTGTAATCCAATACGCCTTTGTATTCGCTGTTCGCCGCTTTTTCAAATAGCTTATTGATTTGTTTGGCGCTCACCTCATCACTTAATACAACGGAGAAATCAGCCATGGCGCCATTTGCCACAGGCACCCGGGTAGATACAGCGGCCAGTTTACCCTTTAGTCCCGGCATCAGGCGTTCGATAGAGTGATGCAGGTCGATCTCAACGGGGATAATGGATTCGGAGGCCGCCCGGCCACGACGAAATTGTTTGGCGGGTGAATCGATCAGCTCCTGTCTTGACGTATATGAATGCAACATGTTTACCTGCGCTGATTTGATACCGATCGACTGCAAGAGGTACAAGATATGTACAGAGCAATTCGTCATGCAGCCTCCCGGTGAAATAATCGTGGTATCGTCCGACAACCCATTTTGATTAAAGCCATAGATCATCAGGGGAATATCATCCGAACCCGTAGTAGATAATAACACCTTCTTCGCACCGGCTTTTAAATGCTCTTCAGCCAGTTCCTTTTTCGTGAATTTACCGGAGCATTCCACTACTACATCCACATTCAATTCTTTCCAGGGAAGTTTAGACGGATGATCCGACTGCAGGGCAACTATCTTTTTGCCTTCAACGATAAATGCCTGTTCTTCCACCTGTATTTTCTTTTCAAATGTGCCATAGACAGAATCATATTTCAGCAGGTAAGCCAGGTTGTCAACCGGCATAATATCATTTACCGCCACCAATTCAATTTCCGGGTGTGCTACCATTTTTCTAAACAATAGCCGGCCAATTCTTCCCATGCCATTAATCGCAATTCTCATTTCATTCCCAATTTTGGAGTGCAAATATCATAAACAATCGCTTAGTACGAGTATATCAGTTTGCTAAAAAGTAGATATGTCAGCCAGTAGGTTTATAAATGATTATCTAATCAAACGAAAACCGATGTCTTCGTGCCTTTGTGCCTTGGTGTTTCAGATAAACTGCTGACACTTTTGAAACACAGAGGCGCGAAGGCACGGAGATAAAAACGCAAACGTTTCACTTTATGAATAATATCTTATCAGGCACAAATAAATATCTTCGCCCATATGAAAGCTGCTACCGTTCATGAAATAAAACAGGAATTGCTGGCCTTGAAACCAGTTGCCATTACCGAGCTCTGTTTACGACTGGCAAGATTTAAAAAAGAGAATAAAGAATTGCTCACCTACCTGTTGTTTGAGGCGCATAATGAAACCGCCTATGTGCAAGCCGTGAAGGAGGAAATGGATGAGCTATTTGCTGAAATCAATAAATCACACCTGTACTTTGCCAAAAAAAGCCTTCGCAAGATCATCCGCATCATCAATAAATACTGTCGGTACAGTGCCTCTAAACAAACAGAAGTTGAGTTGAGGCTTCATTTTTGCGTCACGTTAAAACAATCGGGTATCTCGCTTTACAATACGGTGATCAGTAATATTTACCAGTCACAGTTAAAAAAAGTGCAAACAGTTTTAAATACATTGCATGAAGACCTGCAATATGATTACCGCAAACAACTGGAAGAACTGAAGAGCCATTAATCTATTTATCTTGCGTCTATGCCGGCCACACTATTTACAAACATCAAACTACTGGTGAATACCCGCTTGCAAAATGAATTGCTGCGGGGAAAAGAACTGGCGCATTTGCCTTGTATTGAGAATGCCTACCTGCTTGTCGAAGATGATGAAATAGTAGAATATGGCAGAATGGAGGAATTGCTGTCTATTGTCAACCATCAGCCGTCATCTTCTGTCGATTTATCCGGTCAAATGATCCTTCCAGCCTGGTGCGACTCCCATACCCACCTTGTATTTGCAGCCAGCCGGGAGAATGAATTTATTGATAAAATAAAAGGATTGAGTTATGCTGAAATAGCAGCAAAAGGTGGCGGCATATTGAATTCGGCAAACAAGTTAAATGAAACTTCGGAAGACGAGCTCTTTACCAGGGCATGGAAGAGACTGGAAGAAGTAAGCAAACTGGGAACCGGTGCTATTGAGATAAAAAGTGGTTATGGACTAACTGTAGAAGGTGAATTGAAAATGCTTCGGGTGATTAAAAAATTAAAAGAAAAATCGAAACTTTCTATCAAAGCCACTTTTTTAGGCGCCCATACTTACCCGCTGGCGTTTAAAGAAGATCACCAGGGATATATTGATTCTATCATCAATGAAATGCTGCCTGTAATAGCCGCAGAAAGCCTGGCCGATTACATCGACGTGTTTTGTGAAACTGGTTTCTTTTCTCCGCAAGAGACTGAAAGGATTTGTAAGGCTGGCATGATGTATGGGCTAAAACCAAAATTACACGTCAACCAACTCAACAGTATTGGCGGTATAAAAACAGGAATAGAATTAAACGCCCTCTCACTCGATCATTTAGAAACGATGACCGAAGATGATATCGGTCAATTGGCGAATGCCGATACAATCGGTACACTGTTGCCTACAGCAGCTTTCTTTTTGCGCATGCCATTTCAACCTGCCAGGCAATTGATCGATAGCGGTGCCGCTATCGCTTTGGCAACCGATTATAATCCCGGATCATCGCCCAGTGGCAATATGAACCTGGTGGTAGCGATGAGCTGCATACAAATGAAGATGCTGCCCGGAGAAGCCATCAATGCAGCTACGATCAATGGCGCCTTTGCTATGGAATTGCAAAATGAGGTTGGCAGCATCATGCCCGGTAAAAAAGCTAACCTGATCATTACAAAACCGATTCCATCACTGGCTTATTTTCCTTATTCATTTGGTCATAATCTTATTGATAAAGTGATGTTGAAAGGAGAGTGGGTCTAACCATTTTTCTTAATTTCACCGGATGTATGGATTAA
The DNA here is from genome assembly GCF_042434975.1 of Terrimonas alba. Classification (NCBI taxonomy): domain Bacteria; kingdom Pseudomonadati; phylum Bacteroidota; class Chitinophagia; order Chitinophagales; family Chitinophagaceae; genus Terrimonas; species Terrimonas alba. Next base: position 23,713 of record NZ_JBHMQM010000006.1, on the reverse strand, counting down.
ATACCGAGGAAATATTGATTGTTATTTGTAGCCTGGTTGTTTTGTCGTACTTGTTTTCAATTGTCAGTCGCTATATTCGTATACCTTCTGTATTGCTGCTATTATTTGCCGGCATCGGCTTCCGGGCGGTTGCTGATCTTTATCAATGGAATTTTTTCTTTTCTGATCAGCTGATTGAATCGTTGGGGGTGGTGGGTCTGATTATGATCGTGCTGGAGGCTGGCCTGGATCTGAAAGTAGGAAAGGATAAGCTAAAACTGATCCGTGATTCATTCTTCTCGGCCCTTTTCATTTTTGTTTTCTCCACTGTTTTACTTACCATCATTCTTAACTACTGGCTCGGCGAGCCCTTTAATAAATGCCTGGTATATGCCGTCCCGCTTTCGATCATGAGTAGCTCGATTGTTATTCCAAGCATCAATCCGCTGAATGCACAAAAAAGGAATTCCTGGTGTATGAAGCTTCCTTTTCCGATATCATTGGCATTATTGTGTTCAATTATTTTACCGCGGGTGATATCCTGCAATGGCGGTCAATCGGCATGTTTGGTGTCAATATCGGCTTATCGATAATTCTTTCTGTGCTGCTATCGTTTTTGCTTCTGCTCATTTTAGCCAAAACAAAATTGAACATCAAATTCTTCCTCATCTTTTCGCTGCTGATATTGATCTACGCCGGCGGCAAGATTTTTCATTTACCCTCACTACTCATTATTCTTTCCTTTGGCTTATTGATCAATAATTGGGAAAAATTGAGATGGAAGAAAGTATTATATCATTTTCCACATGAGCAGGTAGATGCGCTACGCCATCTTTTACATTCGGTGACGGCTGAGACTTCTTTTCTCATTCGTACCTTCTTCTTTTTGTTGTTTGGGTTTTCAATTTCATTACAATTTCTTTCAGAAAAAGAAGTGATCATAGTGGGTAGCCTGATGGTAATAGCACTATTTATTGTCCGTATTCTCTACCTGCAATTTTTCGTTCGCACCAACCTTTTTCCCGAAACCTTTTTTATCCCCCGCGGGTTAATAACGATTGTTCTTTTTTATAAAATCCCTGCTCACCTCAAGCTAAACAACTTTAATGACGGCATTCTTTTTTATATAATTCTTACTACCAGTATCATTATGGCTCTTGGCATGATTTTTTATAAAAAGAAGCCCGATCAGCTTGTAGAGGAAAGCCAGTTTTCAGAACGTCCTGACATATTATAACTTATTTTTGTTGCGTTCAATCAATTGTTGTTTGATTTGACCATAATGCAAAACGGGCTTGCTGTTCACCCTTTAATTTGAAACTATGAATTTGCTGGAGATCAGATTTCCTTTGCAAGACCCGGTACCTATTTTCGCCATTGTTTTATTCATTATTTTACTGGCGCCAATACTGTTGCGCAAATTGCGAATACCCAGTATCATTGGATTAATACTGGCCGGTATGGCCATTGGTGACCACGGCTTCAATATTATAGCGAAGGGCAGTATTGATCTTTTTGGGAAGGCAGGGCTTTTGTACATCATGTTCCTGGCCGGTCTTGAACTGGATATGGCCGAGTTTAAAAAGAACAAATACAAAAGCATGGTATTTGGCTTTTTCACTTTTGCTATTCCGATGGGCCTTGGCTTTTTATTGTGCTATCAATTTTTGCATTTCGGCTTTATGGGTTCGTTGCTGGTGTCGAGCATGTTTGCCACGCATACACTGGTGGCCTATCCACTCGCCAGCAGGATGGGCATCACCAAAAATGAAGCGATAACTGTTGCAGTCGGAGGAACGATTATTACAGATACAGCTGTGTTATTAATCCTGGCTGTTATTACAGGCGCCGCTGACGGCCAGTTAAACCAGGCGTTTTGGTTAAAACTGGGCGGATCGTTTTTGCTATTTGCCTTTGGTGTATTATTTGGATTTCCCTTTATCGGCCGCTGGTTTTTTAAGCGGATAAAAGATGATCAGACCACGCATTTCATCTTTGTATTAGCGATGGTCTTCCTGGCCGCCTGGCTGGCAGAATTGGCGGGCGTGGAAGGAATAATCGGGGCGTTCCTCGCCGGGTTAGCACTCAATCAACTAATACCGCATACATCAGCTTTAATGAACCGCATTGAATTTACAGGCAATGCGATCTTCATTCCGTTTTTCCTGATCAGTGTAGGTATGATCGTGGACCTGCGGGTGTTGCTAAAAGGACCTGATGCGCTGATCATTGCCGGTACGTTGACGGCAATGGCCGTGTTCACCAAATGGCTTGCCGCATTTATCACGCAAAAAATATTTGGTTACACCTCCACACAGCGCAATGTAATCTTTGGCTTAAGCACATCACATGCTGCGGCTACCATCGCTGTTATTCTTATTGGTTTCAACATTGGATTGATAGATGAAAATGTGTTGAATGGAACCATCATCCTGATCCTGGTGACCTGCATGGTCGGATCGTTTGTTACAGCAAATGCGGGCAAACGTTTGGCGATATCGGAAGCCAATAAATTACCGGAGGTCGTGAATGAACAGGAAAAGCTGTTAATTCCTTTTGTGGATATTGAAAAAATGGAAGAGCTGGTTGATTTTGCCGTGATGATCAAAGGCGATACTAACAAATTGCCCATCGATCTTTTATCAGTTGTGCAGGATGATGCGGAAGCGAAAGGAAGAGTGAAGCTAAACCAGAAGAAGCTTGAAAAAGTGATTAAACACGGCGCAGAAACGGACACCAAATTACAGGTTTTGAACAGGGTTGATCTGAACATGAGTAATGGCGTAGCGAGAGCTGTGAAAGAAAGATTTGTTTCCGATGTGGTATTGCAGTGGAGTGAAAAGGGTGGAAGCACTACAAACTTCCTCGTGAATTCACTGTTTGGAACCAATACGCAAAACATTATCGATACCGTATGGGAAACAGTTTATATCTGCAATTTTCAGCACCCCGTTAACACAGCAAGAAAAATCTTCCTGCTTGTTACACCCAATGCACAGTATGAGATCGGGTTCAAGCATTGGCTAAAAAAAATGTTGTTACTATCCCGCCAGGCAGGAGCAAGATTGGTGGTATGCAGTGACCCCGCGACAAGGCAGGCTTTTCAGGACGAACTCCGTAAGAGAAAGATAACGGTGGAAGTGAACTATAGCGATTTCGAAACCGCTGATGATTTCCTGGTTCTTTCCGGTCTAATTACAAGAGATGATCTTATTGTGATCGTCAATGCAAGAAAAGGCACTTTGTCTTACCAGTCATTCATGGATACTTTGCAAACAAAAATTCTAAAGCAGTTTACGGAAAATAATTTCATCCTGCTATACCCCGAGCAAACCGAAGTGGAGTTTTTAGAAAGCGGTGTTCAATCAGGTGATCTTACACTGGCGCCAATACAGGAGCAAATTGATAACCTCAACAAACTGGGCAAGGCAGTGAAAAAAATATTTAACCCGGGAAGTCCAAAATCTCCCGATACCGCAGAAGAGACTCAATAGTGTTGAAATAAAAATCAATCATCACCCCTGATGCAAGTTTATTTTCTTTAAATTGTCAGATATAACAATTTGCATGCAACATTTTAAGTTTTACACCAAACAGGATATTCTTTCACTCACCAGGATTCGCAAGTTTGAGACAAAGCTGGGGGAGCGGTTACATTTTATTCCCAATAGCAGTAAACTGGAAGAGTTTCTTCAAACCACCACCGCTAAGTATATTTTGTTTGGCATACCCGAAGATATTGGCGTAAAAGCCAATCCCGGCCTGGGTGGCACAGACACGGCCTGGTTCTCTTTTTTGCAATCCTTCTTAAATATCCAGAGCAATGATTTTTTAAGTGGTGATGATATTGCGCTGGCAGGTCATTTTGATTTTGGTGATATCCTTTACCTGATCGATCATACGGCACATGATGAAGGAGAGAAGCTGGAAGCTTATCGTCATGCTGTTAACAGTATTGACGACGAAGTAGAGAAAATGGCGAAGATCATCACCGAATACCAAAAGATCCCGATAGTGATAGGTGGTGGGCACAATAATGCATACCCGCTGATAAAAGGCGCTGCAAAGGGTTGGTATAAGGCGGGAACAATTCCGCTGGCACAGATCAACTGTATTAACCTGGATGCCCATGCAGATTATCGCCCATTGGAAGGAAGACACAGCGGCAACCCCTTCCGTTATGCAGAGGAAGATGGCTACCTGCAGAAGTATTGTATTGTTGGTTTACATGAAAACTATCTGCCACAAAATATCTGGATGGACATTGTAAATAATCCGTTTATCGACTGCATAACCTTTGAAGATATTTTTATTCATGGCAAAAGAAATTTTATGCAGGCAGTAGCCCATGCTACCGGCTTCACGGAAGATACATTGTGCGGTGTCGAGCTTGATTTAGATGCTGTACAACATACACTGAGTAGTGCCATGACGCCAACCGGGATTACGCCGATTCATGCAAGGCAATATGTTTCATTCGCCGCCGCAGATGCAAAGCCGGCCTACCTGCATATTTGTGAAGGTGCTATTCGTTTGTCAGACGGTCGCACGGATAATTCTACCGGGAAACTGATCAGTTATCTTGTCAGTGATTTTGTAAAGGCGATGCAGCAATCTTCATAGGCAGTCTTGCTATCTTTTCGACTGAGTTCTCCTGCAATTTTAATGGTGCGGGGTTTGCTGCTATTTGGCGGAAGTTACCCCTTAAACTGACGTTTTTACACCCTGCCTGGTTTTTATTTTCATTGCAAATTTACAGTAGAAAATCACCCTGGTGTTTAACCAGGATGATCTGTAAACGATGCAAAAGATAATTGCAGATATTACCATGTCATTGGATGGATTTATTGCCGGGCCGGGCATAACAGAAGAACACCCGATGGGCAGGAATGGTCAACGTCTTCATGATTGGCTGTTTGCAGAAAAGACTCCTGCCGACAATGAAGTATTGGATGAGCTGATGAATTCATCCGGGGCAGTGATTTGTGGAAATATTACATATTCTACAGCCATCAACGGCGCCTGGGAAGGTCTTACGCCATTTACAATACCGGCCTTCGTATTGTGCAGTCAAAAGCCAACGTCAGAAGTAGCAGGCTTCACCTACATTACAAAGGGCATTCAGGATGCATTAGAAAAGGCAAAGATCGTTGCAGGTGGCAAAAATATCTGTGTCATGGGCGGTGCTTATACAATCCGGCAATTTATCAAAGCCGGGTTGGTTGATGAACTGCATATACATATTGCCCCGATCTTGTTGAATGCCGGTACCCGCTTGTTTGAAACTATCGGCCAGCACCCGATCAGTTTAAAAAAATTAGCCAGCACCGATACGCCGGCAGCCAGTCATATTGTATACGAAGTAGTGAAACAGGCAGAGATCAACATTATTCAAACCAATAAAATAACAACCTAAAAAATCAGACCATATGCAAAATCAGAAAATCACTCCTTTTTTATGGTTCGATGGAAAAGCAGAAGAGGCTGTAAACTTCTATGCCTCTATTTTTAAAAATTCAAAAGTTACCAGTATCAACTATTGGGGAGAAGGCACTCCGTTTCCAAAAGACCAGGTAATGGGAGCTACGGTAGAACTGGATGGAATAAAATTTCATGCATTTGATGCCGGTCCGCAGTTTAAATTTACAGAAGCCATCTCTTTTTTTGTAAGCTGTGAAGACCAGCAGGAAGTCGATTATTTCTGGGAGAAGCTTTCCGAAGGTGGAGAAAAAAGTCAGTGCGGTTGGCTAAAAGATAAATTTGGTGTGTCGTGGCAGATTGTACCAAAAATCCTTGACAAGCTGATGAGCGACAGTAAACACGGCAATACAAAAAATGTTATGACAGCACTTATGCAAATGAGAAAGCTGGATATAGCTGCCCTGCAAAAAGCCTACGATCAAAAATAGCTATCCCTAATTAAAAGCGATTTTTAAACCCAGGAATTGCTTTTTGATTTTAAAACATCACCAGTAAACTTTCTTGCAAAAAATGAAAGTCAAAACCACGCCAGCCAAAACTGTGGATGAATACCTCGAAATGGTCCCTGCGGACATGAAGAGCATGCTGGAAAAGCTCCGGCAAACAATCATCAAAGCGGCACCGAAAGCAGAGGAGATCATCAGCTATCAAATCCCAACTTACAAATACCTGGGCCCGTTGGTGCACTTTGCGGCTTTCAAAGATCATTGTTCCCTTGTTGTCATCAATAAAATCATTTTAAAAACACTCGAAAAAGAACTGCAACTTTATAAAACCACCGGAACAACTATTCATTTTACTCCGGCCAAACCTTTGCCTGCATCATTGGTGCAGAAGATTGTCAAAATAAGAATCAAAGACAATGAAGAACTGGATGAGGCAAGGAAAAGGTTAAAAAAATAGCTTATATGCCAACCAAAACAGCCACACCAAAAAAGACGGTAAAAATTACTGCTGAAAAAAAGCAATTAACTGCCGGGCATTTTATCGAAGAGGTAAAGAAACATCAATCGGATGTTGAATTAAAAAAGATACAGCGTTATTTCAAATCCGGTGAAGGACAATATGGAGAAGGCGATAAATTCATTGGGGTAAAGATGGGGCAGCTGTTTAGCTTGGCCAAGGAATTTGCTGGTATGCCGGTAAATGAAATCGAAAAATTATTGGAAAGCCCGATCCATGAAATACGGGCAGGCGCCGTTAGCATTATGGATAAAGAGTCAAGAACAAAAAAGATAACAGCGGATCGACTCAAGTCATTTTATGATTTGTATATGAAGCGACATGACAGGATCAACAATTGGGATCTTGTTGACCTCGGTTGTTTACATATGACTGGTAGTTACCTGTTTGACAAGCCCAGGAATTCATTGTACAAGCTTGTTAAATCAAAGAATATCTGGGAACGGCGAACCGCCATTTTAAGTACTTGTTACTTTATACGACAGGGTGACCTCGATGACACTTTTAAGATCGCTGAGCTGTTGGTAAAAGACAAGGAAGATTTGATTCATAAAGCAACAGGCTGGATGCTTCGCTTTGCAGGTGCTAAGGATAAAAAAAGACTGTTGAGTTTTTTGGATAAACATGCTGCTACCATGCCGCGTACCTTATTGCGCTATTCGATAGAACATTTCGATGCCAAACAAAGGGAGCATTATATGAAGCTGAAAAACGGTAATTAATTTCTGTCATGCTGAGCTTGACGAAGCATGAGCTTCACAAAGCATGCAGTCAAAAACGAACCAGGCCAAAAGAAAATTTAACCTCCACAAACGAAACAGATGAGAAAATTAATTCTGGTTGTTCATACCTCATTGGATGGTTTTGTAGCCGGCCTTAAGGGTGAATTTGATGATTTTCCCGGGGGTGAAGAAAATCTTGATTTCGTATGCCAGTTGACGGAAGAGGCGGATGCCGCTTTATTTGGACGAAATTCTTATCAATTATTAAATAGTTACTGGCCGGCGGCTAAAGATACTCCTAATGCTTCTGGTGGCACCGTTGCCTATTCGACCTGGTATAATAAGGCTCACAAAATCGTTGTTTCAAAAACGCTGACAGATGAAGGTATGCCCAATACAAGCGTCATCCGTGAAAATATACAGGATGAAATTAATGCTATCAAAAGCCGGGACGGAAAAAACATTTTACTCTTTGGCAGTCCGGTTTTGACAAAAACGCTGATGCAGCTTGATTTAATAGATAGCTACTGGATATTTGTGAACCCGGTGATTTTTGGAAAAGGCATTCCGTTGTTTACTGAACCAACGAATAAAACAAAATTGACACTTACGACGACCAGACAATTTTTCAATGGCGAAATTGGTCTGTATTATATCGTAAACAGGCATGATGATGTTGGCCCGCGACCACGATATTTCAATCAATCGTCTTAAAAAGGAATTCCAAGATTAATATAGGACTGTACTTTTTTTGTCTGGTCACAATACATCACACTCACATCAAGAGGGCCTAAGGCAAAATTATAAGAGAAGGTGAGGGCATAACCCGTGTACAAATCTTCGTATTTAAAAAAGTGGCTCCGGCTGATAAAATTATTAAAGAGAACATTGGCCCGGCCGGTCAAATAAGCACCGGTAAACAAAGAAGTTCGCAGTCCACCCTGGAAAGTGGCAATGGCCGGGGAGTAAATAACAGCTTCCTGCAATCCTGCAAACAATACCTGGTTGCGCACAATCTTTGTCAGGCCGCCAATCACAAATTCATTCATGATATTGCGGGAGTAATTAAAATTGATGCCGGTTTGCATATTGGCAAAGGCGGTGAATCGGTGGTTGAGCGGTAAGTAACCTTCTGCTGAAAAAGATGTCCGCCAATAGGGATGACCAGATGTCCTCAATGAATCAGGATTTGTTGGCGGCTCACCACTGATAAGGAAATTGATTCTTACTTGTTGTGTCAATACTCTTCCAAATTCAGCATCCAGTTTAATACCTCTTCGCGGAAAAATATTTCGATCCAGCGTATTGTGTTTTAAATAAGAGAATACCGTTGAAAAATTATTTTTCCCTTTGAATTCAAAAGAAGATGAAATGCGGGGATTGTAATTGATCCACTCAAAGCGGTGCCCAATGCCAATCGTAAAACTTTTACCCGGTGAGAAATGTAATTTTTCACTGACTTCTGCAAAATTTTGTTTGTATAGACCTGTTCGTTTATACAGGTCATAGGTGGTAACATCAAAACGATCAAGTTGTGCTTTTAATGTAAACCCAAAATCTTTCCGCCGCCCCAGGTATTGCAGATGTTCCCCTTTGATACGAAAGCTTTCGCCAATATTCACGGTGGCCAGGCTGCGTGAATTGGGTAAAAGAAAATTGCGGGTCGTGATGTTGGCGATAACGCCGATGCCCGAAAACCGGTTGAAATGCAACCCCGCTTTTAAAAAACTCAGCGGGTTTTCAGCCACATCAAAAACGATGGTATAATTGCTGTCAGCTCTTTGTTCCAGTGAATACGTGATGCGATTATAATACCTTGTTCCAAATGCCTGTCGCACCATATTGGCAATTTCAACGGCCGTATAGCTTTTATGCAATTTGAAATTCATGGTATTCAGAAAAAAAGCTTTGGTCGTGTTATCAAAGCCATTGCCCCGCACCGAATCGATATAAACAGTTTTCAAAACAGGCAGGCGTTGATGATCTACCGGTTGTATCCCATATTTTTCATTTAACGAATCAGCCAAATGCTTGAACTTAGGATACATTTTTCTTCCTTCTTCGAGACCGATCTCCAGTATTTCTTCAGTATCATTAAAATTGGCCATGCTGTATTTTTCCAGGTTAAACGGAATATAGATATCGCAAAGCGGCACTTCATTTTTTACATCCTCCGCCTCCCTGAAAAAAGCGATTTGTAATAACAGTTGAACAATATTTTTTACTTTTTCCGGTGGCAACAATCCCGTAGCGACGGTGCTGCCTATTACATAATCGGCACCCATTTCCTTTACATCCCTTACCGGGAAGTTGCGGCTGATACCCCCATCCACCAATAACTTTCCATTATGACTGGAAGCGGTAAATAAAGACGGAATCGCTATGCTGGAACGAATCGCCGTAATGATCTCGCCATCTTTTAAAACAATGGCCTCACCATTTCCGACGTCTGTTGCAATGCCCCTGAATGGGATATTGAACTGTGAAAAATCTTTGATATTGCTGACAGGAAAATACAGTTCTGAAAATTTTAGCCACAACTCCTGGCCTTCTAAAAAACCGGTAGATATTTTAAATTGGTTATTCACCCAGGGCAGTTCAATATCGTACTTGGAATACTCATCTTTTTCTTCCATAAACAAACTACGCAGTCCCGATTGATTACTCAGCAAAAGGTCCCAATCGATAGAACGGGAAATTTTCACCAGTGAGTCAGCCGAATACCCAATACTGTACAAACTTCCAATTACGGCGCCCATGCTGGTGCCGGTAACATAATCTACTTTTAGACCCGCAGAGTCAATAGCTTTTAAAATACCGATATGTGCCAGCCCTTTGGCGCCACCTCCACTAAATGTCACGCCGATTTTTGGACGGGCGGGATTTGTTTGTGCCAGGGCCGAACAGGAAAAGACAATAAGAGAAAAGACAGAAATCACAAACTTCATCAGGCTGGAATAATTGATCACTACGTGAAATTAATTCCTTTCATCCTGATTTCGTAATCAAATAAAGCCGGGGATGTTAATATTGGTTACTGAAAAAAACACATTAAAGAACAGGGCCATACAACTGGATGTCTGCTTTTGCAAAAGCCTTTTTGAAACGGGCCAACATCTTTTCCGCATCATTTTTTCTGCCCTGGCTCATGAATACCTGGTATAAACCAAACAGGGCCCAGCCATTTTCATTATTGATACGCAGGTCCTTTTCAAATATATCTTTTACTTCATCAAATTTTTCAGCTTTTAGCAAAGCATTGCCTAAATAATGTTTTGGATTAAGCATCCAGTCACGGGGTTCGTTATACACGATATCGTCTTCCGTTGCAACAGCCTTTTTATAAGCAGCGATTGATTCATCAAATTTTTTCCCGGCAAGGGCAATGCTTCCCCTGAGTAAATTTTCTGCAACGATTGCACCATCCAGCACTGGTGAGAAAGGAGGCATGCGCAATGTTAATGATGAATCGGATTTTAATGACAGCAACGCTTCCAACTCCTGTTTGGCCTCTTTTAATTTGCCTTGGCGGGCCTGGGCCATGCCTCTTCCAAAATGATAAAGAATAGTTGAGTACACATGGCTCTTATCCGGCGGCGCCATCGACAATAATTCATTCCATTTACCAAAACGGATATAGACCAACACGGGAGTCATTTGGATATACTGCGCATAATTTCCAAATGCATCGCCTGTATTCAAATACGCCAAAGGAACGCTATTCACCGTTTCATTGGCTGATTGAATAGCATATGCCGCGTTACCTTCCATCATGGCATGGTTGGTCTGCATGTGCAGATTGTGTATGAGATAGATAAAATCGCCGGCAGCTACCGGTGCAAACAATTGCAAATAATTTTTATAAGCCTTCACGGCGTTTTCATTCACCAACGAACCTTTTTGATAATTGCCGGTGCGCAAATAAATATGTGATGGCATGTGTATCAAATGAGAAAGGCCAGGGTTTAACTCACCCAGCCGATCAGCACTGGGCAACGCTTTGGCAGCAAAAGGAGAAGGCTCCATCACATGGATATAATAATGATTGGCGCCGGGATGATTGGGATTATTGCTCAATAGTTTTTCCAGCACTTCCCTGATACGGGGCGTCCATTCTTTTGGTTTACCATTGGTGTACCAAAGATCCCAGGGATGCTGCAGCATCAATGCATCGGCATATAAAGCGGCAATATCGGCATCATCGGGGAATTTTGCATAAGCTTCCTTCATTTTATCGGCATACAACTGATTCAGCTTTTCACGGCTCTCAGCAGAATCCTTTGAATAGCGAACGGCCTGCGCCAGGATCAGCATTTTATCTTTATCGCTGCTATTAGCTGACATCGCCAATGCTTTTTGTGCAGTGGCGTAAGCGTCTTGTTTTTCAGTATAACTGCCGCCATCATTGATATTCGGTCCATAGGCCAAAGCCTGTGCCCAATAAAACATAGCATTGGAAGAATCAAACCTTGCCGCCTTTTTAAAGGATGCCATGGCTTCAATAATGTGAAAGCCATAATACATGTTGATGCCCTGGTTGAAATAAAATTGGGCACTATCGCTGTTGGAATGGATGTTCCATTTATAATTGCCGGCGCCGGGCATAGGTGGGATGTCCACTTCTTCGAGCCAATCTTTCAGCTCATTCCAGTCCGGGGTGCAACGGATAATATTTTCCAATTTATATTCCCGGATGGAAGATAAGCGGGATGAATGGGTGTTGTTTTCATGAATACGAAAAGCGAGAAGCAGGGTAACAACTATGGTTGCCGGAATAAGAAGTGGCTTTGGTTTCATGGTCAATGTGATTGTTCATAAAAGTTAAGAAGATTATTGGAGAATGGGGAGAAAAGAAAATAGCAGGAAGCGATTTATGTAGCCGTATCACTTTCATCTGCAAGAAGGCCGGCATCCTTATCAAAAAAGGTTTGAAAATTTGTGGCCGGCAGTAGAAACGCAAGGATGAATTTTATTGATCAGTACTTACCAGTTGACAAAGCCGCATTATCTCTTATCGCCAGCAGCTTGTCCGAAAATTCACTATTCAGGTTGCGGGATACAGGAATAAGTTCTTCCGTATGTGCCAACCGGATTTTGTATCCCTGGGCATTGCCTTCCACATGCGCCACTTTATCGAGGTTAATAATATAAGCCCTGTGACAACGGAAAAAGACCGGCCATGCTTCCAGCATTTCTTCAGCTTTTTTCATGGTCATGCGGATAATGGAATAGGAAGGTTTTAGCTGTATCTTGTCATCATTGTCCTTTTCACGCAGGCGGGCATTTTTGACAAAATAAACTTTGATGTAATTATTGGCAGCGGTAATAAAATAAAGGTCTTCAGGTTGTAATACTATTTTTTCTCCCTGGTAATCGCCGGTGAGCTCTATCGCGGGAAAATCAATTTTTTTTTCTTGTGGTAAAGCGAAAGATTCCTGTTGCTTTTCAATGTCCAGTTTTTCTTTTAATTTTTTTTCCAGCACCACAGCCTGCCGCTCAAATTTTTTTAATAAACTGTTTTGTTTCCATAAAGTAAAAACTGTGACGGGCAACAAGGCAACGGCCAATGTAATTCCCTGGAACCATAACATATCCCGCCATGAGTAAGTGGTCTCTACCAGGAAAGGCGACACAAGATAATTGACCCAACCTACCACTACTACTATTGCGATGGTATGCAGGATTTGCCTGCCGGTAGTCCATTTATCTTCTTTGAAAAAATGCGGAAACAGAAACGGTAATGTTAGTAACATTAAAAAAATACAGCCGAATGTAATGCAACCATAACTGATACTGACAAGCCATAGCCAGTTCATGGGAATAGCGTCCAAACCAAACGGTTTAAACACCAACAGGAAAGTCAATACGAATAAGCCAAAGCCCAGTGCCGTTTTTAGCTGGCTTTTCCAGGAAGAAGTAAAGGGAAAGCTTTGTTTGAAAATATGCATACTGATTTACCTGTTGGTACGAAGATATCTATTTAAACACGTCAGCATCATTATTGAGCAACTATCGATTTTGACAATCGTTCAGCCTGCGCCTGTCCCCAGGACGGGGCTAAAGAGTTTGCGGAGACAAAGGTCTTAAACCTGGCGAGACATTCTTCAATGGCCAATTTTGCAGCTTTGGCTCCGCCGCCTAATCCTTCGGGTGTGTGCAATTTGGCCCTGGCTTCAATTAAATAGGGACGTGGATTGGACGGGTCCTGCTGTTTGGCTTTTACTAAGTAATCCATAGCTTCTTTACCCATCGTTTGCCAGCGACTGATCGGGTCAACCAAGACACGTGTATAAAGTATCATACCGTGCAGACTGCTGATTTCGGAATTATTTTTTTCCAAATCATCAGCGGATACAAGATAGCTTGCCGCTTTTTCCGCAAAAAAGTCAATTTTTGATTTATCCGGAACGTTAGCCACCATAATCGCATAGCAAAAAGCGGCATAATAAAAAGGTTGCCATTGGTTTTTTTCTGCATTACCAATGCGCTCAAAATTATTGGCCAGCATAATAAAAGTAGCGGGAGCATTGGCAGTATCCAGCAGTTTCAAATTGGCTTCCATAGCTGCAACAAATTTTTTGCTCATGCCGGTGGTTGACTCAACAGCTGTTTGGCCGGTCAATTTACAACTGGCTGCTATAAGCAACAGACCAGCGATGATAGATTTTTTCATGTGTTTAATTTTAAGTTGAAAGAATTATTTTTTTACGGATGACACGGATAAGATGGATACACACAGATTTTTTTGCTTGTATTATTGTATTCGCTTTCTGTTACCGTGCAAATCCGTTCTGTCCGTATTAACCGTGTTCCTCTCTAATCAATAACTGTTTTTCTCCTGTCAACACCAATGCTGATATAGGCGCCAATAAAGAAGAATCTTTTTGCCATAGGTGTGATGGCTTCGCTCCGATAATTGCCCTGGCTGTCCTTAGAAGCGGCGAAGCGATAGGTATATACCTGCCGGTTACCTAACACATTGCTCATGTTAAATATCCATACCATATAGGCCCTGCCGATTTGTGTGAGATGATTAAACTGAAATCCCATAGTATTAAAATCAATCGTCCTGTCTTTCATAAAGCCGGCAACGGCACGGTTGGGGTTATAATAAGGACGTCCGCTTGCGTAAGTATAGGTCATTGAAAAATGAGTGGAGATAGGGGCTACAAATTTTTTGATAACAAAATTGATTGTATGTGTAGCTACAAACGCAGGTTGTACCTTGTTTGGATAATCCAGGAATTTGCGTTTACTATCGAGCCAGGAATAAGCCACCCGGTAATCGAAACCTTTGAATGTATTTTTATCTCTCCAGAAAAGTTCTATCCCTTTTGCATAGCCGTAACCATCGTTATGCAATGCGGCGGGATTATTGAAAGGATATCTTATCAGATTTTTATACTCTTTATGAAATAACTCCAGGCGAAGCATTTTTCCATCGGCGGCATACTGGTAATTGAGTATATAATGTATTGCTTTTGTAAAAGACAGATCGCTGTTGCGAAACAGGTAAGGAGTTTCCGGCTTCTGGTAAAAAAAACCAAACGCTGATGATACCTGGCTTTTATCATTGAATTGGTAGGCCAGAGAAAGTCTCGGTGAAAATGCAGACTGGTGTAACAGGCTGCTGTGTTCTGAGCGCATACCGGCTCTTCCTGCGAATTTTGAACTGATATAAATATCCGCCTCCATAAAAGACGCTATATAATTATCATGTATCGTTATAAACGGAATACTGTCTTTTGCTTCTATCTTATCCGTCATGCGCTGCCATTCAGCGCCGATATTCAATTTGCTGGCCCCTGCCAGGTTTCGTGTAAGAACGATTCTGGCATGGTGTGTACTATTAACAAGATGAGGAAGAAAGTAATTGTTGAGCGTGTCTTTGGCGATCACGTAACGCTGAATGTTGTCTTTATTATAACTCAACGAAATACCGGTATACAATTTCCACTTGCTTTTAAGCGCAGTAGTATAAGTAAGATTGGTGTACAGGTTTTTGTTGGTCAATTTGAATTGTTCCTGCCAGTTTTCATTTTCTACACCTGGTTTGGCAAAAGCAATAGTGTTGGCGTTGACGTAGCCATAAAGCTTCAACATTCCTTCCTTTGTTTTTTGACGGCCATGAAACTCTGTATTGATCAACTCCGGCGCTTTGTTATATTGAAATTTTTGTTTCACCATCCCGAAGTAAGGAGCAAGATTAGAGTAAGCCACGCCACCGCCGATGCTTCCATTTTTTGAGCGATTTAATTTTTGTCCTGTAACGCTTAGTTGCGCAGATGAAATAATCCAGTTGCTTTCTGACCGGGCAGGTAAATCAAGACTTTCCAATAGTAATGCGGAAGACAAGCCCTGGCCATACTGCGCTGAATAACCACCACTGCTGAAAAGCGTGCCCTTAAACAGTAAGGGTGAAAAACGACCGCGTTGTGCAATGTCCGGTACACTGCTATAGAAAGGATGGCTTACCATCATTCCGTCAATAAATACTTTTGTTTCGGCGCCGGTTCCGCCTCTTACAAAAAGCCCTTCCGTTTCACCTACCTGCTGAGCGCCGGGCAGAGTTTTTAATGCGGCTACAATATCGGCCTGCTGACCGGCTGTGGTAACAATATCAATTGATTTTAATACGGTACCTCTTTTTTTATCGCTGGCTTCGAAACTTCCGGCCGAAATAACAACAGCCTGCAATTCTGTTGTAGTTTCTTTTAATATCACATTAAAAACAAGAGGAGCTGCGCCGATCGTGATTATTTCTTCAAATGACCTGTAACCACTGCTTGAAATAATAAGCTTTACTGTTCCGGTATCGTCCACAGAAAAGGAAAAGCTGCCATCCATTGCTGAGGTTGTTCCGTCGTATCTGTTTGCGAGGGAAATGCTGGCCCCGCTCAGTGGTTCCTGTTTTTGATTTTTCACAGCACCTGAAATGGTGACCTGCGACGCCAGCCGCAGCGATAACAAAAGGAAACAGAGCAGGAATAAGTTTTTGTTCATTGTGATCTTGTTGTTCAACAAAACTATACCTGCGGTAAAGGCCTTGCCAAATTACAGGGATGTGCAGCAAGGGTTTAGGGATAAAATGCACGGGTAGGGGCGAAAAGCGTAAACAGGGGTCAAATGATTTTTGATAGGACTACCTAATAAAAAAGGTTGCCTGCATTTGCAAACAACCTTTCTGTTATAGACGCTGAGTTTTTAGCTTCCTTCCGGTGTGAGATATCGGGCATAGGCATAGCCTTCTTCTCCGTCCTTTGTTCTTACCAGCCACCACTGGTCGTTGGTCCTGCTAACGAGGGTTACTATTTCATGATGAGCAGCTTTGCCCACTATCGGCTGATCCGTACCAGGGCCTTTACGGATATTCAGGTTCGATTTCTCCGTGGTCACCTTAGCTTTGGTACCGGGTGCAGCAGGAGCCACGTTTACATTCATCACTACATCTCCTGAGAGAAAATCGGGATCTATTTTCCCATAAATATTCCAAAGCTGATCTTTTACCGAACCATTGGGCGCCACACCATCGATGTATAAAACACCGTCCTGCTCACGAACCTGCAAATTGCTTACCCCTGATGTAGCTGCGGCATCAGTGAGTTCTTTGTATTTATCCTGTAGTGCCATCGTTGTAGTTTTTAGTTGTTATTTAGAAATTTTTAATCCGGACGCATCCACCCGTTTAGGCTTCAAACCATCCAATGACATTTTCAATTTCTTCCAGTCAGCTGATTTCAATTCTCCGGACACGGAGATAACGCCCTCTTTTACCGATGCCGTCACGGTGGGAAAATCCTTGGTAGCGTCACGTACCGCTGCTGTAAGCGGATCATCGGCGGTGATCTCAACCGGTGTTGCCGGCGGCGCAACATTAACATTGTTCTGCACTGATTTTACACCCTTGACGGCAGTCGCCAGTTCTGATGCTTTTGTTTTTGCTTCTTCATTTTTTGTTTCGCCACTCAGCGTAACAACGCCATCTTTTACATCCACCATTAATCCATTGGTTTCAGGATTTGCCCGAAGGGCGGTTTCAACAGATGATTTTACATCCGCATCCTTTGGTTTCGACTTGCATCCCGGCGATGTACTGCTGATAAGTGCTACCGTGGTAAATAATAATAGCAACCTGCTGATTTTTTGTTTCATTTGCATGGTTTTAATTTTTTTACCCAATAAAATTGCCACAACCTTGCCTGCGTTCAACAAACATGATTGTGGCTTACTTTCATTGGCTTTAGGTTTTGATACATGTCTGGTATTTCTTTTGCATGCTATTGCTGCAAAAGAAAAGGTATCACAAAGTTTATACCAACAAAAAAATGGCTACTTGACTTCCAATGAAACGATCAGTTCAAAAGTCTTTTCGTACTGAGCATTTAATCTCTCCAATTCTTCCGCAGCTTTTTTATATTCTGTCTCTGCCTGCAAAAATTTATTTTTATCAGAATAAGTGGCAGGATCACTCAGGGAAGATTCCAGTACCGCCTTCTTTGTATTCAGCGCAGCGATCTGTTCTTCCAGTTGTTGAAAAATACGTTGCTGTTTCTGCAGTTCCTTTTTTGCCTCTTTATTAATAGGAACGGAAGTCTGAGGTTTGATGTCAGAAGGTTGAACAGGGGGAAGGTGCTTTTCTGACTTCTCGGGCTTCTGATTGCTGACTTCAGGTTTCTTAATTTCTACTTGTTCCTTGTTCCTTGCACCTTGTACCTTCCTGGCCTCTGCTTCCTGCTTAGCCATTCTCTCTTTCCATACCACCCATTCGTCATAGCCACCTTTGAATTCTTTTACCTTGTGATCTACGATCTCCCAAATTTTGTTGGCTGTTTTGGAAACAAAATACCGGTCGTGGCTTACCAGGATAATACTACCCTGGTATTTATGCAACGCATCGATCAGCAGGTCACAACTATGCATGTCAAGGTGGTTAGTGGGCTCATCCAGCATCAGGAAATTCGCTTTGCTGACAATTACTTTTGCTAATGCCACTCTTGCTTTTTCACCACCACTTAAGATCTTGATTTTTTTATCTGCATCATCACCGCTGAATAAAAAGCAGCCTAATAAACCCCGTAATTCCAGTTCATTCATCTGGCTGCCGCACTCTTTCATTTCATCCAAAATCGTATTGTTCACATTCAATGCTTCCAGCTGGTGCTGTGCATAGAAACTTTCTTCAACATTATGCCCCCACTTTCTTTCACCGCTGTCTATTTTTTCTACACCGGCAATAATGCGCAATAGGGTAGACTTTCCTTTACCGTTGGCACCGATCAAAGCGATCTTATCGCCGCGGTCAATTTCAATAGACGTGTCTTCCACGATTACATTATCACCAAATGATTTGGATACATGTTTTAATTCTGTCAATACCCGGCCCGGCACTTTATCCACGCGGAAGTTGATGCGGATATCAGGACGCTCCATGGCCACATCTTCAATCCGTTCCAGCTTATCCAGTTTTTTCATGATGCTTTGCGCCATAGCCGCTTTGCTGGCTTTGGCCCTGAAACGCTCTACGAGTCTTTCATTCTGCCGGATGTAGTCCTGCTGATTTTCGTAGGCCTTTTGCTGCATCTCAATACGAATAGCTTTTTCCCTTTCATAAAAATCATAGTTGCCATTGTAGATATGCAATTGCTGCTGGTACACTTCCACGATCTTTGTCACCATGCGGTTTAAAAAATATTTATCGTGGCTCACAATTACTACCGATCCCTGGTAATGTTGCAAATATTTTTCCAACCATTCGATAGAAGGAAGGTCAAGGTGGTTGGTCGGCTCATCCAGCAACAGCAAATCGGGTTGCTGCAAGATCATTTTGGCCAGCAATACCCGCATCCGCCATCCACCGCTGTATTCTTTATAAGGGCGATTGAGATCGGCATTGGAAAAACCAAGCCCCTGTAATACTTCTTTCGTCTTATGATGAATGTTGTAGCCACCCAGTGTTTCCAGCTCGTGCAACTTATCGGTGTATTCATACAAGGTTTTTTCATCACCCGTTTTTTCGAGTTCTTTACCCAACTCTTCAATTTCTTTCTCCAGTTGCAACACTTTTTCAAAGGCGCCCAATGCTACCTGTAAAATGCTGTCGTTGGAATCAAAACTCAACAGATCCTGGTGCAGGTATCCAATAGAAGTGGTACGGCTGCGTTCTACCGTGCCGGCAGAAGGCGAGTATTGTCCTACCAATAATTTTAAAATAGTTGATTTGCCTGTGCCATTGTACCCGATCAGGCCGATACGTTCGTTGGGTTGTATATGCCAGGTTGCATCTTCAATGATCACCCTTGCGCCAAATTCAAACGTCACATTTTGTAGTCCCGCTAACATGGAAAGTTTTAAAGTTTTTAATTTTTCAATTCTGCAGTTTGGTTCCTCAAATTTTATTCAGCCAATCATCCATTTCGGCATTTTCACAGTTCCACACCCGCCGAAAAATTCGCCGCAAAAATAAGGATTACCGGCTCTACGGGCTTTGATTTACATTTGTGTAAAATTTTAAACGGCTCATGAAAAAGGTTTTCGCTATTCTCGGCATTATATTGTTGCTACTGGCTGGCTATATATGGTATGCATTTAAGGGTAAAAAGGGGCCTAAAGGGCCTAAACCAGTTGCACTTTCAGTTAGTAAACACAGCCCGGCATTCAATCAATCGGTGCAAACAGCGCTGGATGCTTACTATGGCATGTCGGAAGCCTTTGTCAACTGGGATACTGCGGCGATAACCACGCAGGGCAACCTGTTGAAAACAGCCCTGGACAGTTTAAAGATTGAAGAATTGAAGGTAGATACCACCGGCATTTACGAATCGGCGCTTGATCCATTGAGCAATGCCAGGACTGAGATCGCCAATATATTAAAAGAACCAGCTATTGATCAAAAGCGAACTGCCTTAAATAATTTATCGGAGAACCTGCGGCTTTTGTTTATTGTAGTGAAATATGACCAGGGCAAATTGTATTGGCAGGAATGTCCCATGGCGTTTGGTGAAGATCAGCCGGGGTATTGGCTCAGCAAGACCGACGAGGTGCGCAACCCTTACCTGGGTACTAAACATCCGAAGTACAAGGATGGCATGCTGAACTGCGGCGGCCCCAAGGATACTATCAATTTTATATTGCCTGATACTTCGGTGAATAAATAAGCCGGAACGCTGATCAATATGGTTATGATGATTGGCGCAGTTATTTTCCAGAGGCAACCCTGTTTGGGTCGATCCTACTCCAATTTGTCGCTATACTAAGCAGGTGAAAATATAACCACGGAGAAATATACAAGGAAGATGCAGAGTCCCCAGAGAAACCCTTCGTGGCCTCTGTGTAAATTGCTGTGGCCTTTGGGTTAATACAATAAAAAGCGAAAATTTGAAATGCATCCGTTATGGTCGCATGGGAATAATAAATGCAATTTTAATAGTGGAGAATCCAACTTCTCACTCAAATTCTGTTAAACATAACCGTCTTAAAAAATCTGCGTTCTTCCGAAAGTTTTTACTTTCCACTCTCGTCTAAGTTCCGGGCTTC
The DNA here is from genome assembly GCF_042434975.1 of Terrimonas alba. Classification (NCBI taxonomy): domain Bacteria; kingdom Pseudomonadati; phylum Bacteroidota; class Chitinophagia; order Chitinophagales; family Chitinophagaceae; genus Terrimonas; species Terrimonas alba. Next base: position 3,035 of record NZ_JBHMQM010000006.1, on the reverse strand, counting down.
AATCTCACCCGGAATTCATTTTACTTTTTAAACAACAATCAACATGAGAAAACTAACGGCTTTAGGGTTATTTCTTTTTGTTACACTGTCCGTTTTTGCACAGGAAAAACTGGATCTCACCACTATCAACAAGATCAAAGAAGAAGGCACAAAAAACTCAAAGGTGATGGACATCGCTTTTCACCTGACCGATGCCAATGGCCCAAGGCTGGCGGGATCACCCGGTTATACCAAAGCCGCCAATTGGGCCAAAACAGAATTGACCAAGTGGGGATTGGTAAATGCCAACCTGGAACCATGGGGTGAATTTGGAAAAGGATGGGAGCTCCAAAAAAGTTATGTAGCGCTGACAGCGCCTTACTACAAACCCATGATCGCTTATCCTAAAACATGGACAAAGAGTACCAAAGGTTTGCAGAGCGGAGAGATAATCATCATTGAAGCGAAAGACTCTGCTGAACTGGAAAAATATAAAGGCAAACTGAAAAACAAAATTGTTTTATTGTACCGCAATGATACGCTGCGTCAAACATTCACGGCTGATGCGAAACGTTTTACGGATGAAGACCTGGATAAAATGGCGAATGCCAAACCCCAACAACCCCGTAGTCAAACCCAGGCTGCTGATACGGCGCAGCAACGCCGCATACGGGAATTTCAACGCAGCCGCGGAGCGGGTTCTGTTGCCGGCAAATTAAAAGCGCTGGCGGAAAAAGAAGGAGCCATCGCCATGTTAAGTGCCAGCCCGAGAGGTCATGACGGAACACTGTTTGTACAGGGTGGGGGAGCTTATACCGTTGGTTCACCGGATAATTTTTTAGACATCATGATTACGGCGGAAGATTACGGAACCATTTGCCGGCTGGCAAAATCAGGCGTTCCCGTCAAGCTGGATGTGGATGTAAAAACAATGTTCAACGAGAAAGACACCAGGGGTTATAATGTGGTGGCTGAAATAAAAGGAACTGATCCATTATTGAAAGATGAGATCGTCATGCTCGGCGGTCACCTCGATAGCTGGCAGGCAGCTACCGGTGCTACGGATAACGCGGCTGGTTGCTCTGTGATGATGGAAGCCGTTCGCATCTTAAAAGCATTGAACATACAACCACGCCGTACCATCCGTATTGCACTATGGGGTGGGGAAGAGCAGGGATTGCTGGGTTCGAGAGGGTATGTAAAAAATCATTTTGCCGACCCGGCTGATATGGTATTGAAACCGGAACATGCTAAATTGTCCAGCTATTTTAATATTGATAATGGTACCGGTAAAGTGCGGGGCATTTACCTGCAGGGCAATGAAAAGGTGAAAGACATTTTTACGCAATGGCTGGCGCCGTTTCATGAAATGGGAGCAGGGACGGTTACCATCTCCAATACCGGTGGCACCGATCACCTGTCATTTGATGCCGTAGGGTTGCCCGGTTTCCAGTTTATATAGGATCCTATCGAGTATGATACAAGGACGCACCATACCAATATGGATTCGTATGATCACCTGGTTGCAGAAGATCTGCAGCAGATCTCCGTGATCGTAGCATCCTTTGTGTACCATGCAGCGATGCGGGATGAAAAACTACCACGCAAAGAACTACCACAACCAAGAGGAACTAACCAAAGGGGTTTTTAAAAAATATCCCTGATTTTTTATAAAGAGTTTCGCTCCGGTGAAACTCTTTTATATGCAGCATCGGGTCTTTATTTTTTGTAAATTCAAGTATGCCACCTGTAAACCTCCGGCCGCTTCACCATCGCCAGCAGGAGTGTATTGGTATATACTATGCCAATCACAGCGTCATTAATAATGTGGTGAGAAAGATTCCGGGTATTAAATGGAGCCAAACAAATAAGTGCTGGTATCTGCCACTGAACAAGGATTCGTACAGCATCACAATAAAAGCGTTGAAAGAAATTGCTGTAATAGACAGTTCGGCTTTAAAAACATATTTGCAAAAAAGAAAACAGGTAATGGCTGCCACAGCGCCGGCTACAGTAGTAAAAGCAAAAGCCAAAACAATTAATCTTGTTTCGCCAGCGTGGAAGCTAAGCAAAGAAAACCTTCAGGCTTTGGAAAAATTCATTGAACAGTTAAAACTGAAAGCTTATAGCCCATCTACCATTAGTACTTACCGTAATGAGTTTTTACAATTATTGCAACTTCTGAAAAATAAGCCGGTAAGTGAATTGACAACAGGTGAGCTAAGAAGGTATTTTGTTTATTGCTATGAAAAGCTGGGGTTGACAGAAAATACGCTGCACAGCAGGATCAACAGTATCAAGTTCTATTTTGAACAGGTTTTAAAAAGGGAAAAATTTTTTTGGGAAATACCGCGGCCAAAGAAACCAATCGAATTGCCTAAAATATTTAACCAGGATGAAGTGGCCGCTATCATTAATAGTGTAAAAAATAAAAAACACAAAGCAATGCTGATGCTGGCATATAGTGCCGGTTTACGTGTCAGTGAAGTAGTATCCATAAAGACTCATGAAATAGACAGTAAGCGAATGACCATTTTAGTCAGACAAGCGAAGGGTAAAAAAGACAGGATTGTATCGCTAAGCCCCGTATTGCTTGTAATGCTAAGGGAGTATGCGATGCAATATAAACCTGATAAAAGTGGTTATCTTTTTGAAGGTATTACAAAAGGCACGCCTTATAGCACCCGCAGTCTGCAGGAGGTAATACAAGCGGCTAAAAATAAGGCAGGCATAATAAAGCCGGGTAGTATTCATAGCCTGCGTCATAGCTTTGCCACCCATTTGATAGATAAAGGCACCGATGTAACGATGATACAAAAATTGCTTGGTCATAATGATATCAAAACGACCTTGCGTTATCTTCATACAAGTAACAAAGATCTTCTTAAAATCATCAGTCCTCTGGATGATTTACCGCTAACCTGAGTTGTATTTGCGCTACTCAGTCAAGTAGCGTTTTTTTTACTAATCGCTTTAAAAAGAGCAAGTTGAAAAAATTGTTTGTTACAAGAAGTAGCGTATTTTAGCAGAAATACACACGTTCGACCGCAATGCCT
>NZ_JBHMQM010000005.1:0-497729 GCF_042434975.1 Terrimonas alba | reverse complement strand
GAGACTTTACAGTCATTCTAAAAATAAGAGCAGCAAACGGTACCGTCTATGACTTCGCCAATTGCCATTACCCGGTAACGGTTAACCCGATTCCAACTTGCAGCATCGAAGGACCAGATCCTGTTTGCGGTGGTTCTACAGGTAATACCTATACTTCAACCGTTGACCCTGCAGGCGGTACGGTAACTCATAGCTGGTCAATCACCGGCGATGGAACTATTACCAGCGCTGATCTTACAGGTGCTTCTATCGAAGTGACAGCAGGTGCTTCCGGTTCTTATACTGTAACTGACAACATCACCAGGAATGGATGTATCAGCTCTTGTAGTAAAACTGTAACCGTCAATCCAGTTCCAACTTGCAGCATCGAAGGACCAGATCCTGTTTGCGGTGGTTCTACAGGTAATACCTATACTTCAACCGTTGACCCTGCAGGCGGTACGGTAACTCATAGCTGGTCAATCACCGGCGATGGAACTATTACCAGCGCTGATCTTACAGGTGCTTCTATCGAAGTGACAGCAGGTGCTTCCGGTTCTTATACTGTAACTGACAACATCACCAGGAATGGATGTATCAGCTCTTGTAGTAAAACTGTAACCGTGGATCCGATTCCAACCATTTCGACAGTTTATAATCCTCCTGGCTGTAATGACAAAACGTTTACGGTTGATGTAACTTCTCCAACTCTTGGATATACCTACAGCATCGATCAGCCAGGTAATGATGAAGATTTTTCTTCCCAAAATCAAACACCAACTACTCAAAACCCTGATGTTCATTTTACAGGACTTATTGCTGGTGACGGTTTTATTGTCACTGTAACTACCAACTTAGCCGGTTGCACAGCTACTTCAGAATGCGAAGGCAGCAACAATACGAATAGTTGTACAGACAATGAGGCAGTTTTAACAAGAACAGCTGCCACCAGTACCAATGTGGTCGGCATTACAGAAAAAACTGTAATCAATCCATCAACGAGAACTCTTGAAACTTATAAGATCGTTATGGAATCTCCAACAAAAGTGAACGCAGTTCCTAATCCTTATACTGATAAGGTGAGATTTGATCTTGTATCAGGAGTATCCGGTTATGGCTCGCTTGAATTGTACAATGTATTGGGCCAAAAGATAGGCGTTGTTTACCAGGGCTATATCCAGGCAGGCAGACCACTTTACCGTGAATATTCTGTTTCAAAAGGAAGCAGCGGCACGATGATTTATGTTTTCAAAGTAGGTGATCAAAAAGTGACTGGAAAATTGATAGGAGTGAAATAATTTTTTTAATTGATTCGTAAAATAAAATAGGCGCTTTTATGCGCCTATTTTATTTCACAGAACAAATTTTCTGTAGCTATTTACAGCTTATTTAAAAACTATGGATTGATCACATACGCTGCAACATCTCCCGTTTGGGGCAAGAAATCATAATCAATCCATGAATACCCGGCATCTCCCCATGATGTTCCCCAGGAGTTCATCACTTTATACGCATGCTTTGCATCATCATAGCCACAAATTGTCAAAGAATGGCCTAAACCGCCTGATCCGGAAAAAGATTTCCAAATAAATCCTGGTCCTGCCATCGGAAAACTTTGATCAAGAACAACGCTTATTATAAGCGGGTGGTTTTGGACCAGCAGATTTTTTATAGCTGTTATATCGCTTTTATACACTGATGAATAAGAAATAATCTTATAATTAGCAGCCTCATTTAATTGAGAACTGGTCGGTAAAAGTGAGCAACCATTTGTATTACTGTAAGGCATAGACTGCCAGGTGGAAACACCTGTGTTTTTTAGGAATTCAAGTGTTCTTATGGTTGATGCTCCTGATCCACAATCTCCAACCTTTGTTTGGTTGTATAAAAACTCAGGACTAAAAATGTTGCTTACGTAATCATAACTTGAAGCGTTGGTCTGGTAATAGTATTCAGCAGACCTCGCAGCATATCCGGCAGCAAATGCTACGCATGAAAACTCTCCTCCCTGATTTCCTACCGGAGGCATTACTAGCTGAAAACTTGAGGGGAGTGGCGTTGGTGGTACAACAACTGGTGGTGTATCGGGACATCCATCGGTATCCTCGAACCCATTTACGGTTTCCGCTTCAGCCGGGCAAAGATCTTGTGTATCGATAATGCCATCACCATCTGTATCGGGCACTGTATCCGGGCAACCATCTGTATCCTGGTACCCATTGACCGTTTCTGCCTGTGTGTCACAGGCGTCAGTGGCATCAGCAATACCATCGCCATCGGTATCAGTTGAAGTAGACGGTGCTGTGTCAGGGCATCCATCTGTGTCCTGGTAGCCATTCACAGTCTCCTTCAGTTTGGGACATCCATCACTCACGTCAGGAATGCCATCCCTATCAGAATCTTTTTGGGAAGATGTTCCACCTCTTGCACCCACCACCTGGTTCATTGAATTGTAAAACTCTGAAGATACGATCATGGGAACTTTTGCAATGGCACCGGGATCATCGGGAACAGTACCGGAAGTGCGTAGTTGAGATTTTTCCGAATCAGTGCTTTCTGTGTTATGGGAGACTTCTTTCTGACAAGCAGCAAACAAAATCGCTACAGCACACACAAATAGCCATAGTCGTGCGATTGGTGTTTTCATGGTTTTTCATTTACAGATTAAAAAATAAAATATTGGATCAACAGTCAGCTATAAGGCTGAACCGGTGCGTCTACAAAAGCCATTAATAGGTTGGGGAATAAAAAAGATAGGACTGTTTTCATCAGGGTATTGAATCAACATTATCTCCTCCTTCCCAAAATCATCACCATATTAATAATAATGCCAATGCCTATTGAAGCAACAAACATACCAGACAGGCCCAAAAACATTGATCTGAGGAAAGAAATTATCATGTTTAGCAATATGACTTCGAAAGCAATCAAAATAAATGTCGAAATAACACTTAGTAACTTTACGTTACTTATTAAGAATTATTGCGAACTTTTCCCCAAAATAATTTTTTTGAGTGGAGATGATTTAAAAGGTATGGTTTTTGGGTCTGTGAGTGAAAAATATTCAAACCGTATTCGAAAAACCTTTTAAAGCAGCATATCCGGCTGCTTTATTATTTTGTAGCAGCCGGTTTTACATTAAAGTTTTCCATTCTTTATTTCATCGACCACCGCAGGATCAAGCAAAGTAGTAGTGTCTCCCAAATTGGAAGTTTCTCCTTCAGCGATCTTTCGCAGAATGCGTCGCATGATCTTTCCGCTCCTTGTTTTGGGCAGACCACTTACAAACTGGATCTTATCCGGCTTGGCAATGGGCCCGATGATACGGGAAACAGTTTGCAAAATGTCTTTTCTCGTCAGTTCCTGGTCCCCATGTTTTGTGGCACTATAAATTACATAGGCGTATATGCCTTGCCCTTTAATGTCATGCGGATAACCTACCACTGCACTCTCGACAACACCAGCATGCATATTTATAGCATTTTCTACTTCGGCAGTTCCGATCCGGTGACCGCTTACATTTAATACATCATCTACCCGGCCGGTGATACGATAAAAACCTTCATCATTTTTCAAAGCACCATCACCGGTAAAATACAAATCTTCGTAAGTAGCAAAATAATTGGTACGGCAACGTTCATGATCACCCCAGGTAGTTCTTAAAATACCAGGCCACGGCGCTTTAATACATAAATTACCAGAAGTCACTAAAGCCCCTCCTTCGGATGGGTTTGGGGAGGCTTCTTTCCCGTTTTCATCTACCAACAATGGCTGTACACCCGGCATTGGCAAAGTAGCCCAGGATGGCACGGCTGGTGTCACTCCCGCCATATTACTGATTAATGCACCTCCTGTTTCGGTCTGCCACCAGGTATCTACAATGGGACATTTCTTTTTCCCGATATGTTCATCATACCAATGCCAGGCCTCCTCATTGATGGGTTCACCAACAGTGCCAAGCACTTTCAATGAAGAAAGATCTTTTCCTTTCAGCGGCTCCAGGCCAAAACCCATCAAACTGCGGATGGCTGTTGGGGCCGTATATAAAATATTTACCTTGTATTTATCCACGATATTCCAAAATCTACCGGCATCGGGCCAGGTCGGTATGCCTTCAAACATCAGGGAGGTAGCGCCTGCGCTCAATGGACCATACACGATATAGCTGTGGCCGGTTATCCAACCGATATCAGCGGTGCAAAAATGTATTTGACCGGGCTGGTATTGAAATACATTGACGAATGTATAATTTGTCCAAACCATATAACCGCCAATTGTATGCACGACACCTTTAGGCTTGCCCGTACTTCCAGACGTATATAATATAAATAAGGGATCTTCGGCATCCATTTCTTCTGCGGGAAAGGAAACTACACCGTCCTTCTCTACCTGTGATTCGGCATATTCCATTTCATCTTCCCACCACACATCACGTCCTTTGATCATGCTCACCGGCGTCCTGGTACGTGTATATACAATCACTTTTTTCACCAGCTTATTACCGATCAGTGCATCATCGATCACACTCTTTAGCGGAATATCTTTGCCACCCCGGTAAGCACCATCACAGGTTACGATAAACTCAGCCTTTGCATCTTCCAGCCTGTCTGCAATGCTTTGCGCTGAAAATCCACCGAAGATCACACTGTGAATAGCGCCGATACGGGCACAGGCTAATACGGCGTAAGCCAACTCCGGCACCATGCCCATATAAATACAAACCCGGTCACCTTTTTTTACGCCATTATTTTTTAGCACCTGGGCAAACTGGCAAACTCTTTTGTGCAAACGTTCATATGTAACAACTCTTGTTCGTTCTTCGGGATTATTGGGCTCCCAAATGATAGCTGGCTTATCCTTTAATGTTTCGAGATGACGGTCTATACAGTTTTCCGTGATATTTAATTTGCCTCCGGCAAACCATTCTATTTTCGGTTCTTTAAAATTCCAGTTGAGTACTTTATCCCATTTTTTCCTCCATTGAAAATGCCCGGCTATATCAGCCCAGAATGTTTCCGGCTCGTCAATGCTTTTTTTATAGGCTGCTTTGTATTCATCGTAAGATTTTATCTGGTAAGGATATGACATAAACAATCTGCTTTTTTTGGGGCCTTAAATGTACGAAGACAATTTTTTTTATTTCGCTGATAAATATCAATTCGTATTTTAAACCCTTGAAATAAAAGGATCGCAATAAATATTTGTATTCAAAATGAAAATTGCCAGATGAAAAACAATGCACCGAATGGAATTGTAAAAGTTATTTCAGCTTCGTCAGTTGGCACCATGATCGAATGGTACGACTTCTACATTTTTGGCATGCTCGCCAAAACTATCTCTACCCAATTTTTTCCCGAAGGCAATGCGACTGCGGCCCTGTTAAGCACACTCGCCATTTTTGCGGCAGGTTTTATCGTTCGGCCATTTGGAGCTTTGGTGTTTGGCAGATTAGGTGATCTGATTGGCCGCAAGTACACTTTTTTGCTAACACTTGTTCTGATGGGCGGTTCTACTTTTTTGATTGGCCTTGTGCCCTCCTATTCATCTATTGGCATTGCAGCACCTTTATTAGTTCTGCTATTAAGACTTGTACAGGGGCTTGCACTCGGCGGTGAGTATGGTGGCGCTGCCACATATGTTGCCGAACATTCACCTGCTAACAAGCGTGGTTTTTATACAAGTTGGATTCAAACAACGGCAACACTGGGTTTATTTGTGGCACTGGGCGTGATCATGCTGGTGAAACTAAATATGAGTGATGAGCAATTCAATGCGCATTGGGGTGGCTGGCGTTATCCATTTTGGATCTCGATATTGTTGGTTGCGGTGTCAGTGTATATACGGTTAAAAATGTCGGAGTCGCCGTTGTTTTCCAAATTAAAATCAGAGGGCAAGACTTCCACCAATCCATTAAAAGAGAGTTTCAGTCACAAAGCCAATTTTAAAATGGTATTGCTGGCTTTGTTTGGCGCCGTGATGGGGCAGGGTGTGATCTGGTACACCGGCCAGTTTTATGCACAAAGTTTTTTGGAAAATGTTTGCAAAATAGAGTTTGAACAAAGCCGTACGATCATGTTGTGGGCTATTGCCTTTGCAACACCTTTCTTTTTATTCTTTGGCTGGTTAAGTGATAAGATCGGGAGAAAATGGATTATGCTGGCCGGGATGTTGCTGGGGATTTTAACCTACAGACCTATATTTAATACTTTTCTTGAGGAAGCAAGTATTGAAAAAAATAATTTTACAAAATCTGCTATAGCTGTTCCTCTTATAAAGACAGAAGGCATCAAGGAAAGTATGGACTCTCTATGGATCACCACCACAACATTTTCTCTGTCGGATGGAAGCCGTTTTACTGAAATAAAAAAAGATACGTTGTCTGCGGAAACCGACAAAATCATTGGTTCCACTAAAAAAGAATACAAAGACAAACAACTTGCGAGTTCAACTTATTGGAAGTTCGTCGGGCTTGTTTTTCTACTAATACTGTATGTCACCATGGTTTACGGCCCCATCGCCGCTTTCCTTGTTGAACTGTTTCCTACAAGAATCCGTTACACATCCATGTCACTGCCTTATCATATCGGCAATGGTGTGTTTGGTGGACTAGTTCCCTTTATCGGCCTGTTATTAACAACAACGTATCCAAAAGATCCGTTGGTTGGCCTGTGGTACCCGATTGGGATCGCAGCATTATGCTTTATCATCGGCATTATGTACCTGCGAAATAAGATTGATAAAGACGTGAATGATTAAGGGCCTCCTCCCTATCCCGACGAAATGCCGGGACCATCAGGGTAGAGTCCCGGGCTTATTGAAATAATTTGAAAAAGACAATAATGAATACATTGAAAAAATATTTAGGAATTATCTGGCTATTGCTGGGACCAATTGTCATCTATTTTTTAATAAGTGGCGCTATCAGCAACATCGATCCTGCCGGTAAAAAGGACATTAACAATCCCGTTATCTGGATCATCATCATTGCCATCTTCACGCCTATTGCTATTGGGCTGATGATTTTTGGCTGGTACGCCTTCAAGGGAGAATATGATCACCTGCCTGAAGATTCGGGTGAATTGTGAGATGATAACACCGCGAATTGTCAGGATGATCTGAATGCAATAGGGTGATTGAGCTTTTTATGTTGACCCAAAAAGATGCGCAGGAAAATCCGGATCGCAGCCAGTTCGATAAAAATAAGACACAAAGCCAGCAGCGTTATGAGGAAACCCTGAGTGTGTTCGACATAAGTAAACAGTACATCAATCCCGACAAAGGCCGCTGTAATAGGAAAGCCCAGCATGCCAATGGCTGCCAGCAGGAATAAAAATGCAATGGTTTTTTCCTCATAAACATAGCCATGATAGTTATTGAGGGAAATATCTCCATCAATTGCCTTAATTTTTTGCAGACAATAATAGCCTAGTGCAAAAGCAATTGTTACGCCGCTGCCATAAAAAAGAATTTCAACAGCGTTAATATACTCCGCATTGATATTAATTCCTGCAATAATAAAAATATGGGCCAGCAATAAATATTGCCAGGTCAACAAGGCCGAGCCACGATGGGAAAATGTAAAAAGAATGATCGCTAAAGAAATAGATAGAAAAGTAACAGCAATATCTGTCTTTTGCGCCACGAAGAATTCTGGCTTATAGACCGAGCCAATCATTGCTGTCAATGCGATACAGACAAATGCGCCCAGGAAAATTTTAGAATTCAAAAAATGGAATTGCTTGCCTATCCATTTAAATGGGCTCCACAAATACCTGTACAATATGCCATCAAGGTTCCATTCTTTAATCCCGAGCATGTATAATCCGGCTTTTGCACCCTGCATCGGTTGCTGCTCTTGCGGACGATAATGAAAATACTGATGATGCACCAGGTAATTTAAAACTGATGGAGAAACCAATAACTGGTAGGTCCGTAAAAAAGCATTTCCTGCAAAATGGATTAAAGCGAGAATATGAAAACCCAATGCCACTTCAATAAATATGATACCGATTTGGGCAGCCGATGAATACGCAATCTGGGTTTTCACTGTTGGCTGCACCCTTGCTATTAATGTTGCAACTATTCCCGTCACTGCACCAACCGCGATGATAATTATTTTAATTGCTGTCATATCCTGCCAGAAGGGCCAGGTACGAAGCAAGATAAACACGCCGATATGAACGCTCAAAGAGCCATAAAAAATGGCAGACGATGAAGTGGGTCCTTCCATGGCACGGGGAAGCCAGGAGGTAAATGGAAATTGAGCGGATTTAATAGTGGCTGCCAGCATTATCATGATTGCAATAAATAAAGCCATTCCTCCGCCATGATCCTGTAATAGTGCGGTCATCCTTGCCTCGTTTAGCTGGGCAAATGTGATATTCTGGTGAGTGAGGTGATGCATCATCCACATAGCAAGAATCAATGCCAGGTCGCTTATGCGATAGTTGGAAATTGTTTTAAAAGCATTTTTCACCGGCAAATAACGATTACGATAAAAGGCGATTAACAGGAATGAAGAAAGACCGATGATTTCCCAACCAATAAACAGGGTTTCGAAATTGCCTGAAAAGATGATCAGGTTATAACCCAATGCAAAAAAAAGGATGGTATTGAAGAAGCGTTTATATCCTTCATCCCGGTGCATATAATAACGACTAAAGGTAGATACCAGGAAAAATAAAATGGCGCCGACAATACTGTAAACCGCGGTGATGTGATCGTAATAGAACTGGATCGCAAAAACAAAATGATGAGTTTTATAAAGCGTAGCGAAGTGTTGGTTGAAGGGAGTACTACCGTTAATAATCCACACCGCACAGTATACGACTGCCGCAACCACATAAAAAGCCTTGGTAAACTGTACAATCAGGGCAATAGGTTTTTCCTGTTTGTTTTGCCAAAACAAAGATGCTAAAAAAGCCACCAGGGGAATAAACACAAAAAGGCTTATGAGTTGAAGTAGCATTTGGCTGAGTTGATTCACTATATAAATTTTATGACAAGTAATGTTAAGCCTATGAATAACGGTCAATCCAACAGATACACCGGAAGATTCTCCTCTGTAGCATGTACAATATGATTTGTTTCCATTTCTTTAGCGTTCTCTACAAATTCTTCCATGTCCCTGATCGTTTTGATTTCTGCTGTATCAGTAATCGGTTCATACTTTGAAAACGAACCATTATGGAAATAATAAAACTGTTTTTCTTCCGGGTGAAATGACACGATATGCACCCATTCGTTTTTATACCACTCAAATACTTCAGGGGACGATTGAATGGCTTTCAACACAATGTCTGGCTGATGTTCAACGATTACCAACAACCTGACGGGGTCGTGCACTTCAATCATTTGCCAGGGAAGGCCGGGACGCAGATCACCATCACTGCTGTTGGCTACGCCAAACAGGCCCATTACATTGTGAGGCAGTTTAGTGCCGGCACCCATTTTTATATTATCCACTCTTGAGAAGTAATATTCAAGATTAATGCCTCCACACACCAAACCAATTGGTTTCATTACACCCGTAAGAATGGTCCCATCCGGGTCGGTTGTATAGTCATAGCTATTTAAGAAAGCTCTGCGATCAAGGAACAGACCCTTTGTAGTTTCTCTTCTTCCTATGATCGCTAAAGTATTGGTACCATGTCCCAGCTCTGGCCGGGGTTCGAATAAAGAAACACTGCGGTTATGGATAGCTTTGCGAACATGTTCTAATCTTCGCCGGGTGTCAATAGAAGCAAATCTTCGGCTTCTTTCTTTCGCATTTAAGTTTAATGCTGTTTCGAAGTTTTGTTTATTTATAAAATGACTCTTTAAATTTTCTTCGGTCAGAGGTTGTTCATCATAATACCCTATCACGTCCGCCGCAGTATCATGCATGCTGCCTATAAACTGTGTCGCTCCAGGAATTACAATGCCTTTTGTCTGCAGGATTTCTCTGACTTTCTGATGATTCAAAATAAATGCCTGCACTCTTGCATTGGTAGCGCCGGGTCTGCCGCTACAGGCGCCACAGTCATGGGCGCCGTGATGCGGATTGTTGGCACTACTGCTACCGTGTGCAACGATGTAAATGACCGGAGCAAAATTTTTGATCAGGCCAATACTCTTTAAAAACCCTTCCGCTCTTGTCGCCATTTCATCTATTGTATAACCTACCTGTAATCCATTTTCTATATTATCGGCATTTTTATTCTCAATCGTAAGCACTGACTGACGATCCATGTGTCCGTAGGCATTTGAAATAGCCGGGCTCATTGCAGGTTTAAACAGGTTGAGCACCGTTTTTATAAAAGCCCAAAAGCCGAGGCTGATACTAAGCGCAAAGCCCGTCAAAAATCCATGTGTATGTTTCGTATAAAGAGTTTCTCCTTTTCGTGTTGTTTTCGCTTCAAATTCTTTGATCAAATATTTTGGGGTTACCGGTGCGGGACAAAGCTTATCATAGAACTTGCTGCCCTGTTGCTGAAAATAAAATTCAACACCAAAAAAGCCGGGAGCTCCGAATGTTTCACAGTTTTTGTCAACAGCTTCTATATGTCGTCGTAAAGAACATTCTCTTTCATCTATACAAAAGATGGCCTGGAAACTGGGGTTGCGTTCTCCCCTGTTTTGCTTAACAGCCGGCACGCCATTCCCCATGGAAAGGGGCTGAGGAACTCCATTGGTTGAAAGCAGTTTCTTTTTATCATTCAGTTGAATGCCTTTCAATACCGAATCGTAATAGCTCCACTCAAATGCGTCTTGCCACAGCTCGATCACTTCGGCTAATTCCGTTTTTTCTATATCTGCTAACAGATCAATGGGAGGAGTGTCTACATGAATAACCAGGGGTTCCCAATTATTTCTGAAATGTGCATTCAATGCATCCAGTTCCAGCAATAATTCAAACTCGACCAGTTCCCTCAGCGTAATAATTTTCCTGTCCAATAATGTGTGAGGAGTATCTTCTACTGCACTTACAAAACCACTCCAGCCATGATGCGCAAATTGCTGGTCAAAAAGGTATTGTTCAAAATAGGCTTCATCACCCACAATGGTCTGCAACAATTCAGTAGTTGAATAATTGCCGGATAAAAATTTTTGTCTAACGGAACGGGTCTTAAAAAAGCTGACCGGGCTATTTTTCTCCAGTTCTTTTATACTATCAGTAAAACTTTTATTGCTTACCGGGAAATTTTCCACTGCAATACCCTGGTCCAAAAAAGCACAAAGGATACGGAACAACAGTGGATGTACTTTATTATCGAGGTCAATACGATAAACGCTTTTCCAGAGTTTTCTCAACTGCCCGATCCGCGGCTGATTAATAGTATCATATTCCTGGTACAGTAGCCTGTCCTTCCATTCAGAAACACTTTCCTTTTTATTCTCTATTATCATCAGCAACACATCCTCCCGTATCCTTCCTGTCTTATAAAGCTCCCGGTATTCATCCAACTGTAGATGAACCTGGAATCCAAAAATTTTAGACGCTTTAAAAATAGCGTCATAAAACTTCATGTGCTGAAAAGCATGCAATGAATTATGATGAATAAAATCCTTTAATGCCTGCTGTGAGGGCAAAAAATGCTTTAATTCATGCAGCACATGATTTTCATCAAAATGTGCATGGGTATCATTTCCTGCAGTAGACGTGATTTTATAAGCCTGAACTAAAGTAGGGTTCATTGGCATATTTTATTTTTTTACCAGATTTTACTCTTCCGATGCATCTTAAGAAAGTTCAATAAATATTCGTCAAAGGCTCTCTATCATTTATTTTTCAATGAAGAGCAGTTCTTTGTTTTGTAATACTTTCTTGCTTTCAATCACTTCATCTTTTTCAGAATGAACGTGCACAGCATCTTCCATTTTATAAGCCTTTTTGAAATTCAGCAGTTTTACACTGATGTTTTTATCCTTTGAACCGAAGTCTAAAAAGTCCCTGATCAGTTCCAATACATCATAATCGATATAAACAGTATTGGCTGCATTTATAACCACCTTGCTATTAGCCGGCAAATGAGCCAGCGTCTGTTTGATAGCTGCTTTGTTCAGAAATGATACTTCCTGTGCCAGGTCAATATGAATGGTTTCGCCTTCGTGGTGCCTTTCTTTTTTAAAAAAGTAAGCGAGTTTCATATTACCTCTCAGGATGAAAAATACACTGACAGCCAAACCAATTCCCACGCCTTTTAACAGGTCAGTTACTACCACTGCAATCACGGTAACAATAAATGGTACAAACTGATGCTTACCGTTATCCCACATGTGTTTGAAAACCTTTGGACTTGCCAGCCTCAAACCGATCATAATTAGAATAGCAGCCAGACTGGCCATGGGTATTTTATTCAGCAGAAACGGTATCGTTACTACTGCCAACAAAAGAAAAACCCCATGCGCAATAGCGGATAACCTGGTTTTAGCACCAGCATTGATATTGGCTGTCGTTCTTACAATAACAGAAGTCATGGGCAAACCGCCAATTAACCCTGATAATATATTACCAATACCCTGGGCCTTTAATTCAGTATTGGCGCCGGAGAACCGCTTCATAGGGTCCATCTTATCTCCGGCTTCAAGACATAAAAGTGTTTCAATACTTGCTACAATAGCAATAGTAAGACCCACAATCCACACATTTGGATTTCCAAAACCTGAAAAATCAGGCGTAGTGAACTGTCCAAGAAATTCCCTGAAAGAAGAAGCGGTCGGTAATGTTACCAAATGATCCTGCGATATCGCTAATTTTGATCCTGTTGCTTTGAATAATTCATTTACAATAATACCCATTGCCACCACTACTAAAGCTCCGGGAATTACCTTAATCTTTTTTAAGGAGGGAATTTTGTTAAAAGCAACCAGTATAGCCAGTGAAATCACTGTAATGATGATGGCTCCCAAATGTGCATAGTTTATGGAATTGATGATCTCCGTAAAGTAGCCGCTGCCTGCGCCATTTTCCAGGGCAAACCAATCACCTTCGTGTGCTTTATCATATCCGATTGCATGTGGCAGCTCTTTCTTGATAATAATAATGCCTATTGCTACCAGCATTCCTTCGATAACGGCCGTAGGAAAATAAGCCGAAATAGTTCCGGCTTTGACAAAACCAAGTGTCAGTTGTAAAAAACCTGCGATCAATACTGCCACCAGAAAAATTTCATAACCAAGGTCGGTAATAGCTACCAGGACAATTGCAATGAGACCGGCAGCCGGTCCCGATACGCTTACATTCGATCCACTTAACGAGCCGACCACTATACCAGCTATAACCCCACAAATAATACCTGCAAAGGGAGGCGCACCGCTGGCAACTGCAATACCCAGGCAAAGTGGCAAGGCTACTAAAAAAACTACTAATCCTGATAACAAGTCGGTTTTCAAAAATTTTGTATTAAGTTTCATCCCTGTATTTTTTTATTGTTTTTAGCCGAATGGACGCCCTATAACACTCTTTATGTTTCAAAAACTTTATATGGGCGTTTCATTTTATCTTTTTTAATCCATCAACCTTTTGATGATATTATTGAGCGTTGGCTAATTGTTTATTTTCCTTCTTTTTTTTAGTCAGGTTTTTAAAAAAATCTACGCTGCCATTCTCTACATTATAAATGCCGCCTACTAAACCGATCTCGCCTTTTTTAAACATTTCCTTGACGATATCACTTCTGGTCAATATTTCTTCCAGACTGTTCTCCACATTTGCATAGGCAACCTCATCGTGAAACAGGTGATTGTTGTTGTCCTGCAGTAAAGCTTTACTGATAGAAGGCTGAATACGGCTGAGCAGGGAGGTAATATGTCCGTCTGTCACACCTTGCCTGGCGCTTTTAATGGCGCCGCATTCGGTATGGCCAAGTACCATCAGCACTTTTGAACCGACATACTTGATTGCGTACTCAATGCTGGCCAGTATATCATTGTTTACAATATTGCCGGCAACCCTGATGCTGAAGATGTCCCCAAGTCCCTGGTCAAAAATGAGCTCGGTAGAAGTACGGGAATCCATACAACTTAAAATGACTGCGAAGGGATATTGTCCTTCCCTTGTTTCATTGATCATTTCAAGGTGATCATGATCGGCTTTGAGATTGTTAATAAAGCGCTGGTTACCTTCAACCAGTAGTTCATACCCCTGGTAGGGCGTAAGATTCTCTAAGAATTCTTTAGAATGCTTTCTCATCATATATATGTTTAAGTACATAGCTATTGCCCGCGGCAACACTATGCAGTAGAAAAAAATTATAACGTCAGAAAATTCTGGCTATGGTCAGCCAGGGATTAAAAATGCAGGCTTTATAGATTAAGCTGCGTTGGGTGGAGGCACTAATAATTCACCATGGAATGCATGATAGGTATCTGCATTCTCACATTTGTGGAAGCGGAAAATAATAGAAAAGAAATGTTCAGCATGATGCTGATCGTGCAGATATTCTTCTGAAAAAGAGCTGCTGTTGCCGGGAGCTTTTTCCTCGGTATTATTGCCAAAAGGGTTGGCACAATCGTCATCATCGGCAGTGGTAGCCGTCGCTTTCGATTGCTTGGTTATTTCCTGCTGACCAGCGTATACAAAGGGAGCACTGATAGTGAGCCATAGCAATGCCATGATCATAAAAACGGCTGATGCCATTTGTAAAGCATTATATGTCTTTTTTTCACTCATCAGAAGTATTGCAAAATAATCAATTGATTGTTTTGAACCAAACCGTTAGTGGATAAGTTTTGTAATATTATTATTAACAACCCGAATCAACTAACACCTGTTCTGTTTTATCCAGGTATCTATCTTTAGTGGTTACGTAAAACAAATACGATACCAACCAGACTAACTGTAACAGCACAGCAATACAATTGTTGGCTGGTATGAAAATTATTTCCAACCTTTTTCTGTTCATTGACATTAGAACCAGTAATCTTTAAATTAAAACTAAATTTGGCAATTGACTTACTCATTATGAAATCATACGAGGTCTTATTACATGAAAATAAAATATGGGCTGCAGGAAAACTTGCACAGGATCCGGGTTTTTTCGAACGGCTTGCTCATATTCAGACACCGGAGTTTCTTTGGATAGGCTGTAGCGACAGCCGCGTTCCGGCCAATGAAATCACCGGCACTGATCCCGGTGAAATATTTGTTCATCGCAATATTGCCAACCTGGTTATTCATACTGACGTAAATCTTTTAAGTGTTTTGGAATATGCCGTAGTGCATCTTAAAGTAAAGCACGTGATCGTTTGTGGTCATTATGGATGTGGCGGTATTAAAGCGGCTATGGGCAACAAAGATTACAAGCAGGTATTAAATATGTGGCTCCGTAATATTAAAGATGTATACCGGCACAACCGGGAAGAACTGGACGCTATCGAAGATGATGAACAAAGGGCTGACCGGTTGACAGAATTGAACGTAATGGAACAGACACAGCGCCTGGCAAAAACATCCATTATTCAAAAGGCATGGAAGACTGAACAACGCCCTGATCTGCATGGCTGGGTGTATGGATTAAAGGATGGACTCATTAAACCGGTACTTGAAATGAAAGCCGGGTCGCCAATTGATCCGCTTTATGAGTTTACGGATCTTTAAAATCTTAATAAATAAAAAGCTGTCCTGTGACGGCTTTTTTTATCTTTAAAAATAACTGCCTTCTATGCGATTACTTGCTATGCTTATTGCGACTATATTAGTTGCAGGTTGTAACAATACCCCTTCGTCCAAAAAACAGGACGAAAAACTTGATGAGTGGACAATCGGTCCTTTTGTAAAATCAACTGAAACAAACCCCATCTTGTTCCCCGACCCAGCTTCAGCATTTCGTTGTCCCATAAGGAACACAATAGTTAACTGGGAGGAAAAAGATGTGTTCAATCCCGCTGCTGTTGTAAGGCATGATACAGTTTTTTTATTGTACCGGGCTGAAGACAAAATTGGAAAGTTTGCCGGTACTTCAAGAATAGGCCTGGCCTGGAGCCTTGACGGATTAAATTTTACCAAATATCCTGCCCCGGTTTTTTTTCCCGATTATGATTCGTTGAAAAAATGGGAATGGGAAGGTGGATGCGAAGATCCCCGCATTGCGGAAGATGAAAATGGCACTTATTATTTAACCTATACCGCCTATGACGGAGATAAAGCAAGATTGCTGCTAGCCACTTCAACTGATTTGTATCACTGGACAAAGCATGGTCATGTTTTTCAAAAGGCTTTTAACGGAAAATATGTAAATGAATGGAGCAAGTCCGGTTCTATTATTTGTCAATACAAAAATGGAAAAGCTATAGCTACCAGGATAAATGGTAAATATTGGATGTATTGGGGCGATACGGATATCTTTCTCGCTTCATCGGGTGATTTGATTAACTGGACACCTGTGGAAAATAATGATGGCAGGCTTCTGAGTGTCTTCGGTCCAAGAAAGGGAATGTTTGACAGTGATTTGGTGGAACCGGGACCCGCCGCCATGCTAACCGATAATGGCGTACTACTTATATATAACAGCCGGAATGTACCTGCAAAAGGTGACACATCTCTGGCTGAAGGAACTTATGCCGTAGCACAAATTTTATTAGATAAGAATGATCCGTCTAAAGTAATCGACCGGATGCAAACCTATTTTATGAAACCTGATAAACCTTATGAAATAAGCGGCCAGGTCAACCAGGTATGCTTTGCAGAAGGATTGGTAAATTATAAAAGCAAATGGTTTTTATACTACGGTACAGCTGATTCGAAGATTGCTGTTGCAGTAAAGTAAAAGCCGGTAAACGGTCTGATTAGAATGAAACGAAATGATCTAAATTCGCAAATCAACAAGTGCAAAGCTGCCCATGTCAATCGAAGTAAGGAATCTTCTTAAAGTTTACGGCGAACAAAAGGCCGTCAATAATATTTCTTTTAAAGTAGACAATGGGGAAATCGTAGGGTTTCTTGGCCCCAATGGCGCGGGCAAATCAACAACGATGAAGATCATCACGGGCTACCTGCAACAAACCGGCGGCGAAGCTTTTGTATGCGGGATAAGTGTTGCGGAAAATCCATTAGAAATAAAAAAGAAGATTGGTTACTTGCCGGAGTTAAACGCTCTTTACTATGATATGTATGTGAAGGAGTATTTAGGCTTTATAGCAGAACTGCACGGCGTGAAGGATAAACAAACTGCCATAGAAGAAGTGATTAAAACAGTAGGCTTAACAGTTGAAAGTAAAAAGAAAATTGGCCAGCTTTCCAAGGGCTATAAGCAAAGAGTAGGTTTGGCAGCGGCACTCATTCATCAACCGGAAGTATTGATACTGGACGAGCCCACCAGTGGCCTCGATCCTAACCAGATCATTGAGATACGGGAAGTGATCAAACAACAGGGCTTAAATAGAACGGTTTTATTCTCCTCGCATATCCTACAGGAGGTAGAAGCCATTTGCGACAGGGTCATCATCATCAACAGAGGGGAATTAGTAGCAGACGATAAACTTAGCCATCTGCAGGCAGGAAATAAGGAAAACCATGTGGTGATTGTTCAATTCAACGAGCCTGTCAATAAAGAGCTACTGACTCAAATGAAAGAGGTGACAGGACTGGATCAAATTCAGCCATCGCACTATAAATTACATACGTCCAACCCTGAAATGGTTCGTAAACAAATACTCGAATTGGCGCTCTCCAACAATCTGAATATTGTCTCCCTGCAAAGCGAAAATCAAAGCCTGGAAGAAATTTTCAGGTCGTTGACAAATGCCGGCAATTTGAGTTGACTTCGAATTCTTTTTTGCTTAAATTAGTTGTGGGTATTAAGGCAACCACCATTTAAGGCAACCACAATTACTAACGTAGCACCCATCCTGATTTGCTTGCTGTTTCTTTTTTCCTGCAAAAAAGAAATCAATGAATCCTTGCCAGAGGCAAGACAAAATAGAACCGCGGCTTTTTCTTCTCAGAGCTTTTGTAACGCCTGCCAAACACAAACCCTTTATTTCCGTGGTATCCGGCCGGATGATGTAAACGGAAATGAACCGCTTCCCAATCCCGAAAGAGGCTTAAGACTGGAACACATGATGCAAGCCAGTACTCTGATGAATCCATTTAGCGGCCTGTATTACAAAAACAATATGCCGGCTATCCTCGAAACTCATGAAAAAACTTACAACGAAAAAACAAAGCTCACCCAGGTCTATTTTTATCTCACCGACTACCTGGGCACTAAAATACCAGGTAATGCTTTTAGCAATATGCAGTCAGTCTTTGACCAGCTAAAAACATCAGGCTACAAAGTGATCCTTCTTTTCGCTTATCGTTATAATGACAGAATCAGGTATGAGTCTTATAATGATATCCAAAGACATCTTACTCAATTAAAAAGCTTTCTTCAAAAAAATGAACCATTGATTTTTGCTTTCCAGGCAGGATTTCTGGGTTTATGGGGAGAGTGGCATCATTCAGGACTCGACAATCTCGATCTGGACAAAAAGTTGGTGATTCGTGACCTGTTGAATGCTTTTCCTCCCGGCAGAAAAATGCAGGTTAGAGAAACCATCTATAAAACTAACGCAGCAGGTTATATCAGGCAAACTGCTAACAGTCCTGTTTTATATTATCCTTTGACTCCGGAGGAATATAACAGGATCGGTTTTCAAAATGCTTATTTTGTATTAGACCAGGGGCCATATGCCCTGTGGGATTACCGCTATGGCGATGACGACTATAAGCTGGTGGAGAAAGAAGCCATTTCGTCCATTGTCGATGGCGAAATGCCATACGATGGACGTGACCCCTATGCATTTAACATGATCGCATTGGGTAATAGTGGTGGATTACAGGCCATCAAACGGATGCAAGCGCATGCCCATAGTAGCTTCAGTGTGGTTCATAATTATGCAACGAACATAGCAGCATGGAAAAAGCAGTTCTATTCCATTGGTCAGTTCAGGCAACAGCATATTGCCATTTCGCCGGATTATTTTTTAGATCAACAAGGACAGGAAATCACAAGAAGTGCATATGACTATATCCGGGATCATCTTGGATATCGGTTCCAGGCGACTGAAGCAACCATTCCGTCTTCTGTGAACCGGGGCGATTCTGCCAATTTCACATTGCAACTAAAAAATTTTGGCTTCGCTCCACTTATCAATAGCCGGCAGGTATATTTTGTATTGATAGACGAACAGGACAATATAAGAGAAATCTTAACCCCCGCAGATCCCACCAGCTGGATGCCTGTAGCTATGGCGGGAGAGAAACTTTATACGATCAACCAATCGATCTTGTTTGACGAGTCATTTAACCCCGGCAAATACCGGGTCGGGGTTTGGATGCCTGATTGCTCTTCAGAGTTGAAATATGATCCGAGATATGCCATCTACCTGGCAAATGGGAATATGGAATGGTGGCAGGACGCCGGGAATAAGTATCTCATCAATATCATTGGAAGTTTCCAGGTCAATTAACCGTTGGCTGATAACCGTTAGTACAAAAAACTCCGGCATTCTCACAATACTAAAGTTGATTACATTTGCAACCGCTTGCCAACGTCATTTATTTATCGTATTAAAAAACCAGTCAAAGCTATGAGTTACATTTCCGAGATTTTTGCCAGGCAAATTTTAGATTCAAGAGGCAATCCCACCGTGGAAGTAGATATTATCACCGATGAAGGTGCAGTAGGCCGTGCAGCCGTTCCAAGTGGTGCCAGCACCGGCATACACGAAGCAGTAGAATTGCGGGATGATGATAAAAAGAAATATTTAGGCAAAGGCGTTTTGAAAGCGGTGAAGAATGTGAATACCGTGATTGCTCCGGCTTTATTGGGCTATGATGTGGCAGATCAAACAGGGATTGATGAAATAATGATAGAATTGGATGGCACAGAAAATAAAGGCAAGCTCGGTGCTAATGCATTGCTGGCGGTGAGTATGGCGGTTGCCAAAGCGGCGGCTGAAGAAGCTTCTTTGCCACTGTATCGTTATATCGGTGGTACGAATGCCAAAACGCTTCCCATCCCGATGATGAACATCCTGAATGGCGGCGCTCATGCGGATAACAAAATAGATTTCCAGGAATTCATGATCATGCCGGTCGGAGCTCCCAGCTTTAGCGAAGGTCTTCGCTGGGGAGTTGAAATCTTCCACGCCCTTAAATCAGTGCTGAAGAAAAAAGGCTTTAGCACCAATGTTGGTGATGAAGGTGGTTTTGCACCCAATATTCAAAGCAATGAGGAAGCAATTGATACGGTGATGCAGGCCATCCAGGCTTCCGGTTACAAAGCAGGCTCACAGATTGTGATTGCAATGGATGCTGCTAACAGTGAATTGTGGGATGCTAAAAAGAAAAAATATGTTTTCCATAAAAGCGATGGCAAACAACTCAGCAGCGACCAGTTGGTAAAATTCTGGGAAGGTTGGGTGAAACAGTACCCTATTGTTTCCATTGAAGATGGTATGGCTGAAGATGACTGGAATGGCTGGGCTGCATTGACACAGGCAGTAGGCAGCAAATGCCAGCTGGTAGGTGATGATCTTTTTGTAACCAATGTTACCCGCCTGCAAACCGGTATTGACAAGAGTATTGCAAATGGCCTCCTCGTAAAAGTAAACCAGATCGGAACCATTACTGAAACCATCAATGCCGTGACATTGGCACAGCATAACGGATATAATACCATCATGAGCCACAGAAGTGGTGAAACAGAGGATACCACTATCGCTGATTTGGCAGTGGCGCTGAATTGCGGCCAAATCAAAACTGGTTCGGCTTCCCGTACCGACCGGATCGCCAAATACAACCAGCTGATCCGGATTGAAGAACAATTAGGAAGCAGTGCATTTTATCCAAAGGGAAAGATTAAATTTGGGAAATAAGCGTTGGCCGATGTTTGTTGATCGTTGCCCGTCGTTAAGACGATCAACGATCAACAGCCAACAAAAAACATCGAAACATGAAACTACTCACCCACATTCCTTCCTGGCTCAAAAACAAATACATTATTGCCATGGGTGTGTTTGCGGCGATTATGCTTTTTTTTGACAAAAATGATGTTTTTACCCAATCGGCCCGGAACAGACAGCTGAAAGACCTGCAGGAAAGCAAGCAGTATTATACTGATCGTATCGCTACAGAACGCAAAGAATTAGAGCAACTTAAGTCAAATCCGGGCACCCTGGAGAAGTATGCGAGAGAAAAATACCTCATGAAACGGGATAATGAAGACCTGTTTATCATTCCTGATGCACCTGCCGGAGATAATAAGTAGGTTTAAGGCAATAACGCCGTTAATTCTTCGTTATTAAAACTGGACAATTTTTCTGGATCTCACATTTTAGGACATTAATGGTTTGCGAATGACAAAATTTACCCCGGAGGACCTTTTAATGTATTTATACAAAGAAAGCTCTCCCCAACAGACTGCAGCCATTGCGCATGCACTCAGGTTGGACTGGACACTACGGGAAAAATTCAATGTATTAAAAACCTCCATGCTAAGGCTTGACCAAATCCAACAATCCCCACGCACCGAAGTGATTTTAAACATCCTGAACTACGCCCGTGAGAAATCAAAGGAAATGGTGTAACCCTTTCCGGTTTCTGATTTAAAAATTTAGCATCTGCCGATTGGTGGATGCTTTTTTTATGCCTTTTCTTCATTGCTATTTCTTTTCTCTTTCAACTCGTGGTTTTTATAGCCTGACTTGCTTATTTTGCCTTTTCCGGCTCCCCTTTAGGGGCTGGGGGTTTCATCTATGACAAGAAAACAGCGTTACGAGTTCGTAATCGATTATTTTGAGAAAAATGTTCCTGAGGCCGAGACAGAACTGATCTATGACAATCCTTACCAGTTACTGGTGGCCGTTATTCTCTCGGCACAATGCACGGATAAAAGAGTGAACCTAACCACACCGGCCATTTTTGAAAAATATCCCGATGTTAAATCATTAAGCCAGACAAACTTTGATGAACTGTTTCCATTGATCAAAAGCATCTCCTATCCCAATAACAAAACCAAACACCTCATCGGCATGGCGAAGATGGTTGAAGAGAAATTTGCGGGAAAGATTCCGATGACGGTGGATGAACTGGTGCAACTACCAGGTGTAGGAAGAAAAACAGCCAATGTAATCACATCGGTAGTAGATCAGCAACCGAATATGGCCGTGGATACACATGTAAACAGGGTAAGTAAAAGAATAGGATTAGTACCACAAACGGCTACTACTCCCTTAGCAGTAGAAAAAGAATTGGTGAAAAATATTCCCGAAGAGTTAATACATAAAGCTCATCATTGGCTCATCCTCCATGGGCGTTATATCTGCATTGCCCGAAATCCGAAATGCAGGGAATGTGGCTTGCAACAGGCTTGTAATTATTTTCAAAAAAAACTTCGAAACAACTGATACTATCTTCAACTCCGCATTCACTGTTTTCTAAATTAAAATTTAGTGGAGGTATATTCATTTCGGCAAATGCGCAATCAACTCCACTTCAAGTTTCGCATCAGCCATAAAAAGCCGGCTTATCTGAACCCAGGTGGCCGCCGGGAAATCTCCCTTATAAAATACTTTTCTCGCATCATTGTATTTCTTCATCGCTTCTATATCGGTAGTGTATAAATTTTCTTTGATCACATTCTGAAATGTAGCGCCAAATTGCTTCAGCGATCTTTCCAGCGCTTTGTAGACATTAGTGATACCTTCCGGAGTGATATCCGTCGCTACTGTTCCGGATATATACAAGACATTATCCACTTTCACTACCTGTGCATAGCCAGCCGATGTATCCTGGTCACTCCGCCAATGCCATTTTTGTTTCTGAATATTTTGTTGAGCCGGTAATTGGGTGGTAATAAAAATGCAACCAAGCAGCCAATAAAGCTTATACATAATTAAGTTTTCCTGTAAATTAATTCATACATCATTACCCCTTGTTCTTTTTATGACGACCGGTCAATCATATTTTCTTCCCTTACTCGCCAGGAAATCCCTGTAGGAAAAACTAAACGTTAATTGCACATAATTTTCTTTGATAAGCTTTTGTTGTGTCGTACCCCGCCTGCCCGCCTCCAATGAAAGTGTATATAAAAGTCCGTTACCGATAATACCGCCCATGCCTGCTGTTACGCCAAATTCTTTAATGGGCTGATTCCTTACCTGTAACCAGGAACTGTTGTAAAAACCACCAAGCTGGAAAAATCTTTTTTCCATCACCATATTCTTTACCCTCGCTTGCCGGGAAAATTCAACACCAGCGGAAAGCCGGCTATTACTGATCATTTGCCAGCCCTGTCCCCTGATCTTTAAAGATGACCAGTCTTCATAAACATAGTCAGCTGCAAACGTTGTTTTTTGATTATGCTTTAGCGCCAATCCTACCCCGTATGTTTCGGGCAGGCTAAACTTACTATATGTCAATGCCTCATTTTCCAATATAGTTGTATTATCCTGCGTAACGGTCAAGTACCTCTCTGATACCATTTTTGTTTTTGGAATATATTTTCCCCCAATAGAAAAATCAAGCTTTTTTGTAATGGGGGCAGAATAAATAGCACCAAACTGGAATCTCGCTTTCCCGTAGTAGTCCTGCACTTTTGTAGAAATAGCGGAACTTAGGTTCTCATCCACCACCGTTTCTGTTTGATTAATAGCGCCGGCGATAATAGAAGATCTTACGCCAAAGGACCAATGTTTACCCAGTGATACCGCATTGTTCCAATAGTACTCGTTCAATCCCCCATCTCCCTCGTAAGAAGCCAGGTAGTTGGCGGTGGAGCCTTCTACTGTTTGGGTTCCATAGAGTTTATAATTGACATTACTGTATTGACCAAAGCCGACACTACTCGCCCAATAATTATTCAGCTTTATACCCAATGACAATCGCTTTATCCAAAAATCTTTGTTGTTACTATTTGTCGCATCGATGGGATCGCCTTTGTACACAACGGATTTCCCCGTCACAGCAGCATCAACGATAAAAAAACTACGGGTAAGCCCGGCAATAGCAGCAGGATTGTTATCAATGACAAAATAAGAAGACCGTAAAGCCAAACCGGTCCCCCCCATGCCACTGGTACGATTGTAAGCCCTGGTGTCAATATCGCCAATTCCATAGATTGAATAAGGGCTGTTCATATTCTGCGAAAATGATTTTGCCGGAATAATGATAACAAGGCAGAAAAGAAAAGAAAAACATGTTATAGCGTGGCGCATGATTTACTGGTTGATGATCATAAATGATAATAGCAATTGTGATGGTTGACTCGCCTTTAAAAGATTGTTAACCACCAGCCTGTCTACATTCACTAAAGAAGTGGCTGAATTGTTTATTACAAAAACACCCCTGTTGCTGCTGCCGGTTGTGTACAGCAATTCATTGATATAACTGGTTATATTAAAACGGTAGTAATTGTTTTCACCATAGATGTCATCTGTAACAGGGCTTGCATACTGGACTGAATAACCAGTCGAATCCATGATGGTATTACCTGTGCTATTAGTAGCATCCGTCTGTGCCAGGTATAGTTGCGACGGCAACTTGTATTGATGTTTGTCAAACGACAGATAGGTTGGTCGTATTAATAGTTCCGCCTTCAGCAGCTTCACGATGTTTTCATTATTCAGTACCGAGCTCAGTGTTGGAAAAATCATTTTTAACAGTAAACCGGTACCGGGCTGTGTAAAAGAAAAACCATTTGTTTTATCAGCAACAATTTCGGTTGTTCCCGTTGTGCCGGGAATAAGACCTGTAGCCGACCTGTCAGTCAGAATTTGATTAAATGCATAACTGTTTGCCAGCGATGTAAAATCAGCGTGCTGGCTTTCAGGATAAGGGATGGTGTTATGATAGTGAACCCGCATCACCACGCTGCCTGCCGACCCCGTCAGGCCATATACGGCGGTTGTGTCATTATTATCTATTGCTATCGAAATACCGCGGAAATAATTCAGGAAATCATTCTCAGTGGTAATATCAGCAGCGGATTGACGCAATTTTGAAAACAATTCCAACCCTTTGTTATCATCCAGGCGGATGACAATTGAATCAACGGCATTGGGACTGATCTTTAGTGTTCTTGATCCAAGGAGTGATGGCTTTACAGCAACATCACTGGTATTATAGAGCTTATTATTGTAGCTATAACTTATAGCATTCGCTAATTCGTGCACCTGTATCGTTTGAGTCTTGCTGGTATCGCCGTAATAATAATGATTGAGCCGGACGATCAGGCTGAGCGAATCAAACTGGGCAGTGGCAGGTATTTCAGGCAGCGACGAGGGAACAGTCATTTGAAAAAAAGAACGTGCACTGACAGGCCCCAGGTAAGGATCTTTATAACGACCGATTAAAAATGCCGAATCACCATTGGTAGCAAATGAATCCGTGAGAACTGTGGAGACGCTAACATTAATAGTATCGGTAAAAACCAGGCTGGTGTAATTATTCTCCGGAACGGTGCCAAAAGCAATATCCTTTCTTTCGCAGGCATATAAAAAAAGAATAAGCACTGCGGGTGGTATGATTTTAAATCTCTTTATCAAATCATGCATAATAATTTCATTTAGTGCAATTGGCCGCAATTTATCCCGGCGTCCTGCGCATAATTTGTTATACTATATCAACTATCATTTAAAATCGGCGAATTCGACGGCCACACCGATAAATGATTTCAGGAATGTTTGCCTCAATTACTTCTGTTAAAAACAGGGTAATAGTTACCGATTCCTGATTCATCTATATGTTTGGTCTGTTCATCTATTTTAAGATAGTGTTGCATTCATCCGCCAATACTTTTATCAAAATTTTTTTATGACTAAAACAAAGGCATATTGGATCGGGGGACTGCTTATTTTATCATCTGCCGTCATTTCGCAGAGTTGCAGTAAATCAACGGACGACGACGAAGAACTGGTCGGCAATTGGAAACGCTATGATGATTTTGAAGGCAATGCACGCAGTGAAGCAGTAAGTTTTACAATCGGCGACAATGCGTATGTCACTACCGGCTCAACAAATACGGATCGTTTCAAGGATCTGTGGGAATACAATCTTTCACGCCGTTACTGGATACAGAGAGCCGACTTGCCCGGCGCAGCACGAAATTCGGCCGTTGCTTTCACTGTCGGTACCAAGGCTTATGTAGGTACCGGTTATGATGGTGTGTCAAAGCTGAATGATTTTTGGGAATATGACCCGGCCACTAATCAATGGACCCAGAAAGCAAATTTTGCAGGCAATGGCCGTTATGATGCTGTTGGTTTTGCAGTCGGTGCTAAAGGATACATCGCCTGCGGCTATGACGGCAACTACCTGAAAGATATGTGGGAATATGATCCGGTCGCTGATCAATGGACGCAAAAGGCGAGTGTGGGTGGATCAAAACGTTCAGCAGCTATAGCTTTTGTTACAAATAATAAAGGATATATCTGTTCAGGAAATAATAATGGCGAGATATTAAAAGATCTATGGATGTATGATCCGGCAGCCAATGAGTGGACTGAAAAAAAGAAGATCTATAATTACTCAGATGAAACCTATGATGATGATTATGGCACAATCGCCCGTCAAAATGGAGTTGCTTTTGCTATGGACAATTACGTATATATCACGTCCGGGGAAAATAGCTCTATCGCTTCGTATACCTGGCAATATGATCCGGCCAATGATAGCTGGGCAGAAAAAACGCAATTCGAAGGAACAGGAAGAACAGGTGCGGTTGCTTTTTCTTTAAATAATCGTGGTTTTGTATTGACCGGCAGAAGCGGGTCTTTGATGATGGACAATATGTATGAACTTTTACCCAATGATGAACAGGTCGACAATGACTAACCGGCATAATATTCTTGTAATAGGAATCTCTGCATTGATCGCTGTTGCCGTCTTCATTATTACAATTGACCGGTCATCCAAAAAAAAGAAAAACCATATCAGCACCTACGTGTATGAAGGTATCCATGGCTGGGGATATGATATCCTGGTGAATGATGAACTGTTTATTCACCAGGAGTTGATCCCCGCTATACAGGGCCAAACAGGATTTCAAACTAAAATGCAGGCTGAACAGGCCGCCCGGCTAATAATTAACAAAATGGAAAGAGGTCAACTTCCCACAGTTACTACATTTGAGCTTGAGCCGATACTTTCTTTAAACAAGACGCAGTATGATAAGCAGGGAACAACCAAATAACTTTCTGCATACTCTTTTTGGCTTTCAAAAAACAAAGAATAAAGCTCATATTTTACTGATTGTATTGATTCATGCTGCCGGCTGGTGCCTGCTTTTCATATTGCCGGTGTTATTATACCCTGTTCGTATCAACGACAATAGCTTTATCACCCGGGAATTGATTGACAAATCATTGCTGGTGATCTTATTTTATCTCAACTATTATTTTCTTATTCCCCATTTTTTTGAGAAGAAAAAATATGTCATTTATTTTTCGTTGGTCCTCCTGGCTTTCGTACTATATTTTTCATTGCATGTCAGCCTGCGTTTTTTTTACTTCCGTGGTGAAGGAAGGCCTTTTATACAAATGGTACGATCCAATGCGATAGATGCAAAAAAAGGCGGCTCCACTTTCATTGTAAATAATACGATTCAAGGTTTCGGTGTGCATGTAATAAGAGATTCGGCAGGTTTTGTCACTTCCTTTGAAGGACCAGGGTCTCCCAATGATTCGCTTATTCATACAGCATCACGACCACCTTTTCCTGAACCTTTTTTATTTGGCATACCAAGAGGCGCCTGGTTAATGACTTTAAACAATGCCATCAGCTCATTTACATTGCTATTGCTGATTGGCGGTTTTATCCGGCTCAGCTATTCGTTTATCCGCAATCAAAATGAAAAGAAAGCTCTGGAAAACGCTAACTTAAATGCGGAAGTAAATTTTTTAAAATCGCAGATCAACCCGCATTTTTTATTTAATACGCTGAACAGTATCTATTCCCAGGCCCATTCACGATCAGTGAATACGGAACACTCCATTTTAAAATTATCCGAACTTCTTCGTTATGTATTATACGATTCCGGCGATAATAAAGTGGAATTATCCAAAGACATTCAATACATCAATAACTATATCGACCTGCAGCGTCTCCGCCTTTCCCAAAAGATAAAGATCAATTATTCCGTTACCGGCAATATGGAGAGAAAAAAGATAGCCCCGCTTTTACTGATCACTTTTATTGAAAATGCGTTTAAACATGGCATCAGCTATTCGCTTGCATCCTGTATCGACATCAGCATCGTGATTTTTGAAAAAACATTAACGTTGTCCGTAGTCAATCCCATTTTGGAAAAAGATAGCTTTGAAACCGGTGGCCTTGGCCTAAAGAATGTAAGGAGAAGGCTTGAATTATTATATCCCGGTCACCAGCTCGATGTTTTTTGCAACGAAAGCCTGTACATCGTTAATTTAAAAATTGATTTAGCCAATGCTTAACTGCCTGATCATTGATGATGAACCACTGGCCCTGCAATTGCTGGAAGACTTTGTCAATAAAACACCTTACCTGAAACTGGCAGGTAAATATGAAGAGCCCTTGCAAGCTCTATCGGTGTTAGAGTCCCAAAAAATTGATTTGCTTTTTCTCGATATCAAGATGCCGGATATCTCGGGCATAGATTTCTACCGGTCACTGGTGAATAAACCTGAAGTAATTTTTACCACAGCTTATAGTGAATACGCTATTGACGGATTTGAATTAAAAGCGATGGATTACCTGGTAAAACCTATTTCGTTTGAAAAATTCATCACCGCCTGTAACCGGGTAAAAGAATTTATCGAAATAAAAAATCAAAGAGACAAAGCCAAAGAGTTTTTCTTTATCAATGTATCACATAAGATGCACAAGATCTTTTATGACGACATTTTATACCTGGAAGGATATAAAGATTATACCAAAGTGCATTTGATCAGCTCAAATAATCCTTTACTCATCTTACACAACCTGAAATACTTTGAAGACCTGCTGGATAAAAAACAATTTATCCGCATTCATCGTTCGTATATGGTTTCTCTGCGAAAGATCAATACGGCATCCAGGAAATCGGTAACGATTAATAATAACTCTTTGCCGGTTAGTGACAACTACAGGGATAGTTTTTTTTCTTTGATAGAACAGCATTAAAAAATCCACCAGTGCAAACTGATGGATTAAAACTATTATCTCAATTATTCTTATAAATACTTCTTGATCTCTTCCACTAATTCCGTCTTCGTAATTGGCACACCCATGATCTTGTGATATCCTTTGGCATCTACAAAATAAACATCACGGATAATTTTGATCAATTGTCCGTTGTTGATCTCGGGAACCAGGATAGTATCGAAATTGTGTAAGATCTCACCCAGGTTTTTTGGAAAAGGTCTTAAGTACCTGAGATGCGCATGGCTTACAGCATGACCCTTTGCTTGCAATTCAGCGACAGCCGATTTAATAGCACCAAACGTAGAGCCCCATCCTAATACAAGCACTTTCCCTTTATCAGCGCCGCTATCTATTTTTTGTTCAGGAATATATTCAGCGATCTTGTCCACTTTTTCCTGTCTTATTTTCACCATCAGCTGGTGATTCTCGGGATCATAGCTGATATTACCGGTGATGTTCTGTTTTTCCAAACCACCAATCCGGTGTTCTAAACCCGGCGTTCCCGGCACAGCCCAGGGGCGGGCCAGTTTTTCATCCCGCAAGTAAGGTTGCAGCTTTTCCTCTCCGTGCCCTAATTCTGTTTTGAATTTGACATGAATGGGAGGCAATTGATCTGTAGTCGGGAACTTCCACGGTTCGGCGCCGTTGGCGATATAGCCATCGCTTAAAAAGATAACAGGGGTCATGTGTTGTACAGAAATGCGAACTGCCTCATATACGGCATCAAAACAATCTGCCGGAGTGGCCGCAGCAATAACCGGCATCGGGCATTCTCCATTTCTTCCATAGTAAGCCTGCAGCAGATCACTCTGCTCAGTTTTTGTAGGCAAGCCGGTGGATGGTCCACCCCGTTGTACATCGACTATCAGCAGGGGAATTTCCAGCATCACTGCTAGCCCCATTGCTTCTGCTTTCAGCGCCATACCGGGACCGGATGTGGTTGTCACTCCTAATGCGCCCCCGTAGGCTGCACCGATAGCGCTGGTAATCGCCGCAATTTCATCCTCCGCCTGGAAAGTACGTACGCCAAAATTCTTATGTCTTGCCAGCTCATGTAAAATATCCGACGCCGGGGTGATGGGGTAAGAACCCAAAAACATCGGCAAGCCACTTACCTGTGAAGCGGCAATAAGACCGTAAGCCAGCGCCTGGTTGCCCATAATGGAGCGGTAAGCACCCGGCTCCATCTTAGCCTTTCCAACTTTATAGGTAGTAGTAAAGGTTTCGGTGGTATCGCCAAAATTATAGCCTGCCTGTAATACCCGGAGATTACTCTCCAGTATGTCAGCCTTTTTACCAAACTTTTCTTTCAGGAAGCTGGTGGTATTGTCCATATCCCTGTCATACATCCAGTAGAGAAACCCGAGTACGAACATGTTTTTGGCCCGGTCCTTTTCCTTCATACCCATGGTAAAGTCCTTCAGTGCCTCACGGGTCATTTTGGTGACATCCATTTTGATCACTTCGTAACTATCGAGGCTGCCGTTTTCCAACGGGTTTTCACCCTCGGGATAATTAGCAAGGCGGAGATTTTTTGAATCAAAGCCGTCGGTATTGACAATGATCTTTCCCCCCTTTTTCAATGCAGTAAGATTTGCTTTTAGAGCAGCCGCATTCATAGCCACCAGCACATCACAAGCATCGCCGGGAGTAAAGACGCGGTCACTGGAAAACCGGAGCTGGTAACCACTCACGCCGGGCAAAGTGCCCTGAGGGGCCCTGATCTCGGCCGGAAAATCCGGGAAGGTAGACAAATCAATACCTAACAGGGCCGTATTATTAGTGAATTGAGTACCTGTTAATTGCATCCCATCGCCACTATCACCGGCAAACTTTATAACTACATCCTGTAATACTTCTTGTTTGCGAATCATTGTAAAAAATTGTTTTGCAAAATTAGGGTAGTTTATGCTTGTTTAGCCAACCAAATTCGTAGACTTTAAAATTGATAAATGGTGCGGTTTGAAAGCCCAATTGTACTATTTTGCTAATTCTCTTAATCAAAAACTAATTAACAACACATGAAATGAGTCCCGACGTTTACAGTGGGGACGAATCGCATCTGGCTAATTTAAAAACAAAAAATCTACAGATGAAACAAAGACAAAAACTATTACTGCTGCATGCATTTGCACTACTTACAACAGTTGTGATAAATGCTCAGGCAAGACTGGTGGAAAAAGTCACCCGCAAGGGAGATGAACTGGTGATACCCTATGAGAAATATGTTTTGCCAAACGGCCTTACCCTTATCATTCATGAAGATCATAGCGACCCTGTGGCACATGTTGATGTGACGTACCATGTTGGTTCTGCCCGTGAAGAGATAGGAAAATCCGGCTTTGCTCACTTCTTTGAGCATATGATGTTCCAGGGCAGTGACCATGTTGGTGATGATCAGCATTTCAAACTGGTAACCGCATCAGGAGGAACATTGAATGGCTCTACCAATACAGACCGAACCAACTATTTTCAAACCGTACCTGCCAACCAACTGGAAAAAATGTTGTGGCTGGAGGCCGATCGCATGGGCTTTTTGCTGGATGCGGTAACACAAAAAAAATTCGAGAACCAGCGGGAAACCGTTAAGAACGAAAGAGGTGAACGGGTAGACAATGTTCCCTATGGTTTGCTTTTCGAAGAAATATCAAAAAACCTTTATCCGTATGGTCACCCTTACTCCTGGTTAACTATTGGATATGTGGAGGACCTGAACCGGGTGAATGTGGATGATCTGAAAAATTTCTTCCTGCGCTGGTATGGCCCCAACAATGCAACGATTACCGTTGGTGGCGACGTAACCTCAGAGCAGGTAATAAAACTGGTTGAAAAATATTTTGGACCCATTCCTGCCGGACCAAAAGTTGAAAAAATGCCGGCCATGGTGCCTACGGTGGACAAGCATCGTTTTGTTTCATACGTAGACAATTATGCCCGCCTGCCGATGCTGGTGAAGGCTTATCCAACGGTGCCTGATTATCATCCTGACCGTGCGGCGTTAGCTTGTCTTGCACAAATATTGGGGCAAGGAAATAACTCCTTCATGTATCAGCAGTTGACAAAAAAACAACAGGCGTTGCAGGCCGGATGTTTTAGCGTATTGTTCGAGTTGTCGGGCTTTTTCGCTTTCCAGGTAATTCCCTACCCAGGCAAACCGCTTTCAAACATGTATTACCAGTTGGATAATACATTGGACAGCTTT
The DNA here is from genome assembly GCF_042434975.1 of Terrimonas alba. Taxonomy (NCBI): domain Bacteria; kingdom Pseudomonadati; phylum Bacteroidota; class Chitinophagia; order Chitinophagales; family Chitinophagaceae; genus Terrimonas; species Terrimonas alba. The sequence goes on along the minus strand of NZ_JBHMQM010000005.1, from coordinate 465,423 downwards.
GAAGCAAGAGGAGTAACCGATGACGATATTGCGAAATTCAAAGGTGGTTATGAGTCACAACTGATCAATGGATTGCAAAGTGTAGCAGGTAAAGTGTCCCAGCTGGCAGCATTCCAAACTTATACCGGCAATCCAAACATGATCGGGGAACAATTGAAAACCTACCTCGCTGTTACCAAAGAGGACGTAATGCGGGTATATAATAAATATATCAAGCATAAACATCCTGTTGTAGTAAGCATATTGCCCAAAAACCAGGAAAAAATGATCGTGGGTGAAAACAATTTCAAAATTGACAACAGCAACTATACAGCCCCGGATTATGGCTATGCAGGATTAAAATATGTAAAAGCCAAAGATAATTTTGACCGAGCCGTGATGCCACCCAATGGCCCTAACCCGGTTGTAAAAGTGCCCGCATTCTGGAGAAAGGATTGGGAAAATGGAATTAAACTCATTGGCTCTGAAAATTCAGAGTTGCCAACGGTTACGTTGTCGGTTAAAATACCGGGAGGGCATTTACTGAACGCCAATGATCTTTCAAAAGCAGGCCAGGCATCTTTCTTCACCGACATGATGAATGATGATACCAAAAACTACACGGCTGAAGAAATGAGCAAGGAACTCCAAAAGTTGGGTAGCTCTATCAATGTATTTAGCGGTAACGATGATATTACCTTCCAGGTGCAGTCGCAAAAGAAAAACCTGGATGCTACGCTGAAATTGCTGGAGGAAAGAATGTTCAATCCCAAGTTCACGCAGTCAGCTTTTGATCGCATCAAAAAACAAAACCTGGAAAGTTTCAAACAGCAAAAAACGCAACCTGCCGCCGTAGCAGATAATGTATTTGCAAAATTGAATTATGGCGCCAACCATATCCTGGGTATCTCGGGTGATGGTGATGAAGAAACCGTGAAGGCTTTTACCATTGCTGATATACAATCATATTACGACAACTATATGACATCGCAGGATGCGGAGGTCGTGATCGTAGGCGACATCAAAGAGGATGAAATTTTACCCAAGCTTTCATTCCTGAACAATTTGCCCAATAAGAAAGTAGCGATCCCAACTATTGCCGCTGCACCTGCTGTTGAAAAAACAAAGATCTTTTTGGTGGATGTGCCGAAGTCAGCACAGACTGAATTTCGTGTTGGTTATGTCACAGGACTTAAATATGATGCCACTGGTGAATATTACAAATCTGGTTTAATGAATTATGCTTTGGGCGGAGCCTTCAATAGCCGCTTAAACATGAACCTGCGTGAAGACAAAGGCTGGACTTATGGTGCAAGAAGTGGCTTTTCGGGTGGTAAACAAACCGGCGATTATGAATTCAGTTCCGGCATCAGGGGCAATGCTACAGACAGCGCCGCCATTGAAATCATCAGGGAATTGAAAGACTATGCTGAAAAGGGAATTACTGAAGACGAATTAAGCTTTATGAAGAGTGCGATCGGCCAGCGGGATGCGTTGCGCTATGAGACCGGTTTTCAAAAAGCAGGTTTTATCGGCAACATTTTAGAATACAATCTGCCGGCGAATTATGTAGATCAGCAAAACAATATTGTAAAAACTATCAGCAAGGCAGAAATTGATGCATTGGCAAAAAAATGGATCAATACCGATAAAATGAATATCCTGGTGGTAGGTGATAAAGCTAAAATAGTACCCGGCTTACAAAAACTCGGCTATGAAATTATCGAGTTGGATGCAGATGGAAAACTCTTAGAGAAGAAAGCATTTTAGCAGATCATTTTGCTTAGATTGAAAACGCCACTCTTTTTTGAGTGGCGTTTTTTTAGTTATATACAGTTATATCTAAACCTCACGATAATTCTCTCCGTCAATTGCCTTTAGATATTTTCTGCCGTCTTCTAAAATCTTTGGGTCCAGATAAATATTGATATGGTTAATTGTTGGATAATCTAAAACCCAAAACAAATAGACCTGGAAATCATTTCTTATATCACCATTGAACTTATCTGCATTTGCAAAAATATCATTCAGGTAACCGCATATTTTTTGAATTAATTTACGATTTTGAATCGCATCAGCCGATAATTCTTTTAGCCATGAACCAATTGTACCAAGAGGGCTAATACCAGTTTCGATATAGTCTTCTTCGTCAAAAACGCTATAGCTCTTGAATTCAGGAATTTTTGAAATAAGATCATAGTATAAAATCATCTTCAATGCTTCTTATTCTCTCCCATCCAGTAAATTACCAAAACCTCCCAACAGGCTACCTTCTTCTTTCCGATTATAGGTGCCATAGGCCATGATGCGGCTTGCCAATCGACTAATTGGTAATGATTGTATCCATACTTTTCCAGGACCTGTTAACCTGGCAAAAAATAATCCTTCGCCACCAAATACGAGGTTTCTTACTCCCCGCACAAATTCAATATCAAAGTCAACACCAGGTGTATATGCTACTACACAACCTGTATCTACTTTTAAAACTTCACCATGTTTCAATTCCTTTTCGATCACATATCCTCCCGCATGCATAAAAGCGAAGCCATCACCTTCCAGTTTTTCCATGATAAAACCTTCGCCGCCGAATATACCTGTACCCAGCCTGCGTTGAAAATGGATGCCCACACTAACACCTTTGGCTGCGCAGAGAAAAGCGTCTTTTTGTGCAATGATCGTCCCGCCCAGTTCTTGCAGATCCATGGCAATGATCTTCCCGGTATAAGGAGCGCCAAAACTTACTTTTCTTTTTCCCTGGCCAATATTGGTAAAGGCGGTCATGAATAAGCTTTCACCGGTGAGTATGCGTTTGCCGGCACTCATCAGTTTACCAAAAAAGCCTGTTGGCTGTTGGGCTGATCCGTCACCAAAAATGGTTTGCATTTGAATACCTTCCTCCATCATCATCATAGCGCCACTTTCCGCTATGGCTGTTTCATTAGGATCTAATTCAATTTCTACAAATTGTAATTCTTCACCATAAATTTTGTAGTCGATCTCATGGTTTATCCGGGGTCTGCCGTTCATAATAAAAATAATTTTCGCCAAAGTTAATGAAGCAATATCCGTACAAGTATTACCAATTATATAAAAACGGTAAACGCACTTTTTAGACCGGTAAGTAAATTCTAAAGCTATGAGCTGTGAGCTGTGAACTGCGGGCCGGGAGAGCTAACGGTCATAAGTTTTTCCTTATCTTCCTGTAATAAAACCAATTTATGGCCGAACAAACCAACTTCAAACCATTTGTATCACCTGAAACGCAAATGGCCGAACTAACTGTCAAGTCAATCCTGACAGGTGCAGCTTTTGGAATTATTTTCGGTGCGTCTACAGTATACCTCGCATTAAAAGCGGGTTTAACTGTTTCCGCGTCCATACCCATCGCCGTTTTGGCCATAACGTTGGGAAGAAGATTTTTAAAAACCACAATTCTTGAAAATAACATCATTCAAACAACAGGATCAGCTGGTGAAAGTATTGCTGCCGGTGTTGTATTCACATTACCGGGCTTTTTATTTTTAAGTGAACCGGAGAGCGCCAGCTTCTTTAATTATTTCACCATACTTATCCTCGCCATTTTTGGCGGTATACTCGGCACATTAATGATGATACCGCTTCGACGTTCATTGATTGTAAAAGAACATGGCACTTTACCTTACCCCGAAGGCACCGCCTGCGCCTCTGTATTAAAAGCAGGCGAACGTGGGGGTGAGTTTGCCAAAACGGCTTTTATGGGTTTGGGCTTTGCATTTGCCTATGCCATTTTACAAAAGATATTTCATGTAATAGCTGAGGTTCCGGCATTTTTCACCAAACAAACCAATAAAGTATTTCCATCTGCAAGAGTAAGTGGTGAGATCACTCCTGAATATATGGGTGTGGGTTATATAATCGGACCAAAGATCGCAGGAGTATTAGTGGCTGGCGGTGTTTTAAGCTGGTTTGTGATGATCCCCTTATTGGCTTCCCTTGTTGATGCTTCTGTTATTGCCAATCAATTAGTCAAAATTGGTTACCTGGCTGATATTGCTAAACCGGGTGGCTCATTTGGTTGGGATCCTGCCACAAAAGATTTTGCGAATTGGTCGGATGCTATATATCGGGCTTATATCCGTCAGATTGGCGCCGGCGCTGTAGCAGCAGGAGGTTTCATCACGCTGGTCAAAACAATTCCTACCATCATCTCTTCATTTAAAGGAAGTATCGGTTCGTTGAAGCAGAGCGATGTGGAAGGAGTAAACGAACAAAATGTTCCGAGAACAGAAAGGGATCTTTCTATAAAAGTTGTTGGCATTGGCAGCCTTGTTTTATTACTCGTTATTGCCTTGTTGCCTAATACGCTTATTCCCGGCACCAATATCGGCAGCAAATTATTATTGGGCTTGCTGGTTATCATCTTTGGAGCTTTCTTTGTTACCGTCGCATCACGTATTGTTGGCCTGATCGGTTCATCCAACAGCCCCATCAGCGGTATGACTATAGCCACTTTAATGGGAACTTGTTTGATCTTTATTATGGTAAAATGGACGGGGCATATTTATGAGCCTATGGCACTCGTGGTGGGTAGTATGATTTGTATTGCGGCTGCGAATGCAGGTGCTACATCGCAGGATTTAAAAACAGGTTATCTTGTTGGCGCCACACCCAAATACCAACAAATCTCCTTGTTTGTTGGGGCTATTGTTTCATCACTGGCCATTGGTGCAACCATTAAAATATTGGATCAGCCCACAGCGGAAATGGCTGCACAGGGAATTCAGCATGCAATAGGCACGGATAAATTTCCTGCACCGCAGGGTACGTTGATGGCTACACTGATCAAAGGTATTTTATCTTTCAATCTTGACTGGCAGTTTGTGCTGGTGGGTGTATTTATTGCAATTGTAGTAGAGCTCTGCGGTATCAAAGCCTTGAGTTTTGCAATTGGGATTTATCTTCCTTTATCAACTACCTTACCCATCTTTATCGGCGGTGCTATCCGTGGCATTATTGAATGGAGAAACAAAAAGAGAAATATTCACGTTGCGCCGGAAGAGGAAGACCTTGGCAAAGGAAATCTTTTTGCAACAGGACTCGTAGCCGGCGGCGCATTGGCCGGTGTATTGGTAGCTTTTCTTTTTGCAAGTGATAAAGTAAGTGCCGGCCTGGCTAATCTGAATGCCGAACATGGACTGCAATCTGCTTTGGGAGGTGAAGGTTATAAATGGTTAGGTGTTGCCTTCTTCGCTTTGATGGGAATAGTATTGTACCGGATTGCGACTGGAAAAAACAAATCGATCTGACAATCTATCGGATCGATAAATATGTAAAAGTCCTGCTTCTTGCAGGAGTTTTGTTGATGGGTACGGATTAAAGTAATGCACTAAACCAACTGGTATCAAGGTACTTTATTTCAACAGCTATTTTTTGCTGTTGACAAATCATTTTAAATAAAGCCCAGGTGCTCATATTGATGTCCGAGTATTTTTTTATCGTCTGTATTCAACCATTTATTCAGCACGGTAGCATATACATTTTTAAAATCAATTTTATATTTCAGATCACCATCCTGCAGATCGCCGAGATCAGGCATGCCGTTGATCAAACCTTTTTGCTTCAATCCGCCGCTAACCAAAAACATATTATTAGCAGTACCATGGTCAGTTCCGCCACTGGCATTTTGCGATACTCTTCTTCCAAATTCTGAAAAGCTAAACAGCAATACATCCTCAAACCGGTTGTTTGTCTTCAAATCTTTTACAAATGCTTTTACCGCGTCATTCATTTCTGTAAATAAACGCTGCTGTTGTGCCCCCTGGTTAATATGTGTATCAAAACTGCCCAGCGAAACATAGTATACCTTGGTATTGATGTCAGAAAAAATGAGCGATGCAATTGTTTTAAGGCTATTACCTAATTGGGTCTTTGGATAATCCGCCGCTGTAGGATGCAACCTGCTTTGTTTAAAAATATAATCAGCAGAGGAAAGTGTTTGCGCCATCGTCTTGTACAGATAATCCACTGACTGTTCACCCGAATCCTGCTGGCGGCTCCGGCTTACATCACGGAAAAATTTTTCATTGGCTGTTCCGTATAAACGCTTCGGATCTTTTACCGCAATGCCATTCGTTGTATTACCCTTCATCGAAAGGCTCAATACATCATCAATTTCAATAGCCTGTGTGGGTTTATCGCAACCGCTGCATTGTGCATCCAGGTAACGGCCAATCCAACCCGAGTTCCAATACTCTGTACTCTGGCTGGCAGTCTGCCAAATATCCATGCTCCTGAAATGCGACCGGTCAGGATTAGGATATCCCACACTGTTGATGATGCCAAGGCTTCCATCGTCATGCAATTCTTTAAATCCGGTCAACGCGGGATGTAATCCCACTTCATCATTTAATACCAACGCTTTTGTTTTCTCAATTCCTAATTTTGGCCTGGCCTTATAGTACAAATCGTTTCTTACGGGGATAACGGTATTCAATCCATCGTTACCGCCACTTAATTGTAATACTACTATCACTTTATTACCTGCTGGCACCATCGCTTTGCCTTCAAATGCTTTCAAGAATTTTGGAAGCATCAGGGAGGCTGTTGCCAGTGAGCCGATTTGAATAAATTCTTTTCTTTTGATTTGCATATAAAACCCTCCAAACCTTCCTAAAGGGAGGCTTACCACTCACAGCCCTAAAAGAAATAAGTGGTTTATTTTTACGACAATTGTTGATTAAAGAACTTATAAAGAGCATTTATTATCTCCGACCTAAGTTTCCTCTTTAGGGCGACAGGCGTTAACAAAGTTGGTACTCGGGTGTACTCATTATTTGTATAGTCACCGAACGTATAAAACTATTCCTGTCGGACTCATCTGAATATTGCTTCAGGATGCCGGCATCTACTGCCGTTTTTGTTTGCAATAACACAGCGGCCATTCCATTGATCAGCTTATCCCGTTGCGTTTTTTCAAAATGAGCCAAATACAATTTCCAGTCTATATCGGCTTCGATCGGCTTTAGCGATTTGTTATATTTTTTTACTCCCTTCGTTTTCATTGCTGCATTTCCGGTTTGCTCTGCCGCGGGCTTCCCCATCATTTGGTCATCATCATCTTTTGGCGTTACATTCATTTCGTCTTCATCATTGATGAGTTGTGGAATACGCATTCTCATCATCAGGGTGCTGCTATCGATCCAAGATTTTCCACCTGGCCATCCGGCTACATTGGGTGGGTAGAATAATACTTGTCCCAACAAACGTTGCAGCACAATGATTGATTCCTGGTTTGCGATGGACATGGGCAACATTCGTTGCATTCCTGCCAATAATTCTACAGGAGCTTTGATCCGGTTCCCAATATTCTTTTCGTCATAGAACCATTCGCTGGTGAAAACATCTTCCATCAGTTTGCTGATTTCATATTTATTATTATAAAATCTCTCTGCCAGCCATTCTACTTTCTGCATGTCCGGTTGGTCATTGACAAAAAACTGGTAGAATTTTTTTGCGATAAAATGAGCCGCCTGTTTTTGTTCGAGTAAAATATCCAACACATCATCGCCATCAAGGTTACCGGTTTGTCCTAAAACAGTTTTATCACCATAATCATGCTGACCTTTCCGAAAAATAAATTCTCCTTTTGCATTGGCTGACCAGCCAGTAAATGCCCTGGCTGCTTCTTTAACATCCTGTTCAGTATAGTTACCTCTTCCCAATGTAAATAGCTCCATTACTTCACGGGCAAAGTTCTCATTGGGATGTCCTTTCCTGTTTTGTTGATTGTTTAAGAAGTTGAGCATGGCTGCTGACCGGGACACCTCTTTTAATAGAGTGCCGAAATTTCCCAATGCATTTCTGCGGATAATATCCAGTAAATCCTGTTGATAAAAAACATTCAGGTTACGACAGGCAAAATGTCCATGCCAGAAAAAAGCCATTTTTTCCCGCAATTGGGCACGGCTGTTAACCATTTGATTTAACCAATATAAATTCAGGTTGCGAACCCCTTCCCTGCTTTTTTGCTGCCGTAGTTTTTTTTCTTCCGCTGTCAGTTCTTTTTGCTGCATCCTGCCTGCCTGGTCTATCCCCATCATCAATCCCTGCAGGTAATTATCAGCCACATTAATATAGTCAGGCTTTTGAGCAGATGCTTTTACGAGGGCTTTATAAAATTGTTCGGGAGTGTATTGAGAAAGGTCATCGAGCTGCTCTACAGCAGGCCCAAAGCCTGCACGCCATAAAAGATGTTGATTCTTTAACTGGTTACTCAATGGCATGAATCTGATTTAGGCTGAGACTAAGAGAACGCCGCAAGGTTTAAATAGTTGCATGAACTTTTCTATAATAATATAATTCAATAAATACTAGGTTATTTCCCGATCAATAATCGGAATCCAAGATAAAGTGAGGATGTAGCATTACTCAAACTGCTATAAACACTAAAGCCATTGGATTTATAATCAACATTATTGCTATTGCTATTGCTTTCTCCTTTTTCATGAGAATAAGAAGCAGCTATAAGGTTATTAAATCCTGTCTCAAGGTGAAATTTTTTACCGACGGCATATGAAATACCAGGATTAGCGTTTATTCCTATAGTAGTTCTTTTTATCTCACTGGTGGTAAACGGGTCGTCCGTTTTTTGTTTGCTATAACCTCCATTTAGTCCTCCTTGTATAAAAAGGTAGAACCCGCTGCTGCCAATATTTTTATACTTCCTGATAAAAACACCTGCTCCGTATCCATGAGCCTTATTTTCAGTTCCCGGATCGTTTTCTGTATTGCTGACTGAGTAACTTAAGCTTCCGCCAACAACAAGATTGTCTTTTATAAATTTTCCAAATACCGGAGATATATTTAGCCCCTTTGACTTCTGATCGATTGCATTTTCCCATTCCGTCTTGTAGGTATATCCGCTAACATCTCCGCCCAAAAAGATAGATCCCCTTTTTATTTGGGCTTGTGCAGTTAAAACAAATAGAGATGCAACAATTAAAGAAAGTAAAGTTTTTCTCATGACGTTGATTTTTTAGGATTAAAAAAATATTCAACGCAAATATGAATAACAAAAAAGGAAACAAGAATGTATCCCGTTTCCTTTAACGAACAATTATCCTAAACAAAATAAAAATTCCGGAACCCATGCAGCATTATGAAATCATCCCGCCGCCAAAATAGCTATGTAATACTGTGGGAAGTTTTATTCCTTCCACTGATTGGTTATTCTCCAGCAAACAGGCCATTATCCTTGGTAGCGCCAATGAACTTCCGTTTAATGAATGCGCTAATTGTGTTTTTCCATTCCCATCTTTAAACCGGATCTTCATGCGGTTGGTCTGGTATGCTTCGAAGTTTGAAACAGAACTTACTTCCAGCCATCTCTCCTGTGCGGCGCTATATACTTCAAAGTCGTAGGTAAGCGCTGAAGTAAAACTCATATCGCCACCACATAAGTTTAAAATGCGGTAGGGCAACTCCAATGTTTGTAACAATTTTTCAATATGGGTCACCATTTCTTCATGCGCCGCGTAACTTTTTCCGGGTTGAGTCAGTTGAACAATCTCAACTTTTTCAAACTGGTGAACACGGTTTAACCCGCGAACATCTTTACCAAAGCTTCCCGCTTCTCTTCTGAAACAAGGTGAATAGGCAGTCATCCGTATAGGTAAGTCGGTTTCTTTCAATATCTCATCGCGGTAAATATTGGTAACGGGCACTTCAGACGTAGGGATCAGGTAAAAATTATCTTCCTGCATATAATACATCTGGCCTTCCTTATCCGGTAATTGACCCGTGCCATAGGCTGAAGCCTCATTTACCATAAAGGGAGGTAAGTATTCAGTATATCCCGCAGCTGTATTAAAATCTAAAAAGTATTGAATCAATGCCCGCTGCAGTTTTGCTCCTTTTCCTTTATACAGAGGAAAACCACTACCGGTAATTTTAGCACCGGTCTCGAAGTCAACGATATCATATTTCTTTATCAGGTCCCAATGAGGCGCCGAACCGGCAGCAAGCTGCGGTTTGTTGCCACCTTCTCTCACCACCACATTATCTTCAGGTGTTTTACCCGGCGGAACTTTCTCGGAAGGCAAATTTGGCAATGTTACCAGGTTGTCCTGTAACTGCTTTTCAGCCTGAGCAAGTTTGTCGGTGATGGGCTGCAACAGCAATTTTAGCGATGCCACTTCCGTCTTTTTTGCTTCAGCCTCTTCTTTTTGACCTTTCGCCATTAATTGGCCGATCTCTTTGGATGTTGCATTTATTTTTGACTGCGTATTATCAAATTCCAGTTGTGACTTTTTACGTTGATCATCCATGGCGATAATTTCATCCACCAGCGTTAAGTCTTTGAAATGTTTTATAGCCAATCTTTCCTTTACCCAATCCGGGTTTTGACGAAGTACCTGTAACTGCAACATCTTATAAAAAATTTTTGCAAAGATAACAGCCGTTAACGCATCCGTGAAATCAATCAAAATGCTTTTAATCCGTGACTATCTTTGCGGTTATGCAAATACAAGATGATTTACAAACAAGATGGTGGGCCCTTGAGGCAAAACTGGTGGAGCGATTTGGCAAAAAGCCCGACCTGGAAACCATTCTTTTCCTGATTGGCATGCAGGAAACCGGCATCATCAAAGAAAAAATAACCAAGGAACAAAAGCAGGACCTGATGCATGTAGCGGTTTGCACTGTATTGATGCCGAGCGGTTATTATGAACTGGAGCGGACCGACGAAGAAGGCTGGCCGCATTTCAAACAGTTAAAATCTATGCCCGAGATGAATCCTTTTGAACAGGAAAATTTTTTGAAAGATCATGTGTTGTTGTATTTTGAAGAAAATGGATTGTAGCATTCCATGGCAATGAACATTTGATGAAATCCATTAAACAATAGTTTGGCAAATGAAAAAAGGAGTAATTCTATTGATCGGCGCATTCATGGCGCAGATCTGCGTGGCTCAAAAGGAAATCGTTTTAAAAAAGAAAGACCGTAAGAAAGATGTGCTGTTGCAAACCAGCATGGGCAATATGCTGATCAGGCTTTCCGATTCCACACCGTTGCATCGTGATAATTTTTTAAAGCTGGTAAAACAACATTACTACGACAGCTCATTGTTTCACCGGGTGATCAACAATTTTATGATACAGGGTGGCGATCCCGGCAGTAAAAATGCTCCTGCGGGAAAACCTTTGGGTGAAGGCGGGCCCAGCTATACCATTCCGGCCGAATTCAGGCCCGGTTTATTTCATAAAAAGGGGGTGATAGCAGCCGCAAGGGAGGGTGATAATGTAAATCCGCAAAAAGCCAGTAATGGCAGCCAGTTTTATATCACCCAGGGAAAAAAATTTACCGATGGCGCCCTGGACACATTAGAAGCTTTTCGGTTAAATGGGAGAAAAATACCAGCCGAACAGCGGGAAGTTTATAAAACACTTGGAGGAACACCGCATCTTGACCAGGGTTATACTGTATTTGGCGAGGTTGTCGATGGCCTGGAGGTGATTGATAAGATTGCAGCGGTTCCAACCAGCAAAGCCGCCGACCGCGACAGGCCATTGGAAAATGTAATGATTGTAAAAGCTAAACTGGTTAAGCGAAAGAAAAAGTAATCTCCCAGGTAGCTTTAAAAATGTTAATTATCAATTTTCAATTCAACAGAGATTAAACTGTGCAGGAAAGACCGAAAATTAAGTTTGATGTTGAGCATTAAAAAAGCGGCGTTCATGTAAGACCGCCGCTTTTTTGATATTATTTAACTGATTTCTTATTTATTGTCCAGCCGGCGTTCCGGTACCACCGCCGCTGTTGGCTCTCTTGCTTTCATCTTCAATACCCGTATTGCGCTGGCGTGCTGCTTTTACCGTATTACTTCCAAAGCGATAACTAAAGTTTAATTTAACCTGCTGCATTTCACCATGGCCATTAAACCTGCTGTTTACTCCGGCAAAATTGGTACTGCCGGCCCATTTCATTGTTTTGAAAACATCACTCAGTACGCCTCTTACGGTTCCTTTGCCTTTGAACACCGTTTTTTGAAAACCTAAATCAATATAGCCCATCGCTTCAGATTTAATAACTCCCTGCCATACCGATGGTGAAATATACAATCCGCTTATTTCGCCTTTCCATCCTTTGCCGAGGTCAAAACTATTTTGCATAAAGTAGGTCAATGCAAATATCTTTTGGTTTACTTTTCTGTCACCCCCGCCAAAATCGGCTTTATAAATGGAATAAGAAGAGTTCATGGTAGCAAAAAAACTATACCACTTGTATTGGAAGGGATAACTGATGTTCAGGCTTGCAACATCCTGTGTAGCCAGGTTTTTCTTCATCAAAAATCCCTGTGTTTTGTTAATTGTATCCGGTAGTTGGGCAAAAACGTCCTGCACATGACTATAGTTAAGTACAGTGGTCAGTTTATACTTAAAGATATTTGTCAGACCGATGCTATTGGTGTACTGTGGCCTCAGCTCGGTATTTCCTTTCATATAAGTATATTCATTCAGCTTAAATTCAAATGGATTAAGATCCTGGTAAGCCGGGCGATCTATCCTGCGGCTATAAGATAATGTCCATTGATTCATTGGATTTTTATTGAATGATAATGACGCACTTGGGAAAAAGTCTGTGTAATCTCGTTTAAAAGTAGAATCCAAATGTTTGGTGTTGCCATTTTGTGTTTCAAATCCTGACGATATTCCCTTTGAATGTGTGTTTTCAGCCCTGACTCCAAATTGAATCATCAGGCCCTTCAATTGTTTGTTATAGTTAACATACAGGGCATTGATATTTTCTTTGTAGTCAAACAGGTTGTTTATGATCACATCATCAGAAGCAGATAAATCATCAGTACGGTTAAAATTATTATCTGTTTGAACAACGCCAATTTTTCCACCCACACCCAATTTACCACCTTTAAAATTTTGTTCATAATCGACCTTTAAAGAGTATAAATCAATATTGGTGGGTGCAATAATATTAGAAATTGTATGATTAATCGGGGTCACACCATCCTTTTCAAAATAATGGTTTGGCTGATATTGGATTGATCGTATTTTAAAGAATCCGTAGTCAGCATCAATGTTCAGATCTTTTCCATTGGCTTCTGTATGCTTGAAGTTAATATTCGTATTCACATTGTCCCGCTTCATATCGTTGCGATTAGTGGCTTTCAGAATACGAACAAGTTCTCCTGTGGGCATATAGGTAAAATACATTGGACCGGAAGTATTAAAATCATTATCAGCAAGGTTGCCGCTTACTACAGCACCCAATGTATTTTTCTTATCCATAAAATAATCAACTCCTGCCTTAAAGCCATGCGTATTATTTTTAAAAACCATTCTGTTGCTTTGGGCAAACAGTGTATCAAACTGCTCTTTCCGCAAATTGATTTTCATCAGGTAGTCGCCGTTATTATAGTTGTAGTTACCAAATACATTTATTTTGCCATTGCGGTGATTGAGGTTTACGCCTCCGTTGTACTTAGCATAATGTCCCTGTACATAACCCAGGTTAACAGATCCGTTTGTTCCAAATGCTTTATTTTTCTTTAACCTTATATTGATAATACCTGCATTACCGGCAGCTTCATATTTCGCCGAAGGATTGGAAATGATCTCTATGGATTCGATTTGTGCAGACTGCATACTTTTCAAATAGTTAGCAAGGTCAGCTCCACTCAATGGGCTTGGCTTTCCATCAATATAAACCTGTACGCCATTCTTACCGGCAAGGCTTATGTTATCATCTTTATCCACTGTTACTCCCGGTGACTTACGCAATAATTCAAGAGCGTCATTGCCAACCGAATTCATGGTTCCTTCTACATTGACGATCATTTTATCAGCTCTTACTTCTATCATTGGTTTTTGAGAAGTAACAGTAACGCCCTGCAAGGAGCCTTCCTTTTTAATCATACTTAGCTCTCCTACCGATACATCACCGGAACCGGATACTTCAATTGGCTTAGAATAAACCGGCGCATAAGCAACGTGTGAGGTACTGACAAGGTATCGGCCAACTGTATCTGTCTGGATACTAAATTTTCCCTGGTTATCGGTAACTGATAATTTTACAACAGAAGAGTCCTTTATTTTGAGCAGGGAAACAGTTGTTTTATCTACTGGTTTTCCATCCTGATCTTTTACAATACCTGAAATTGTTTGTGCAGAAACTGCCGAATTCAGAATAACGGCAATTAAAAAAAATGTAAATAGTTTTCTCATAATTGTTCCTTTTTAGATAAGGGACGCCAAAGATACCTGCGTGTCATAGAACTGTAAAGTCATTGCCGACCAATGGTGTAAAAACTGGCATGAACGGTGTCAATTTTTCGGTGAATTGCGAAAAAAAATATCGACCCGAAGATTTTATAGCCGGTTTTACTCATATTTGCGTTCTAAATCATTCATTATGAGTTATCCTGATAATCTTCGGTATACAAAGGACCACGAGTGGATCAGCCTTGACGGCAATATTGCAACGATTGGAATTACAGATTTTGCACAACGTGAATTGGGCGACATTGTATATGTCGAAGTAGAAACTGTAGGTAAAGCGCTGGCAACCGGGGCAGTTTTTGGAACCGTAGAAGCTGTAAAAACCGTCTCAGATCTTTTTCTCCCCGTTAGCGGAACGATCAATGAACTAAACCCTGCTTTGGCAAATGCGCCTGAACTGGTAAACAACGACCCCTATGGTGAAGGCTGGATGATCAAAATGACCGTAGACAACCCTGCTGATGTAGAGGGCTTATTGGATGCCAAAGGGTACGAAGCCATTGTGGGTTAAAACCGGGAACCTGTTTTGAACGTATATTTTATGCATGTTAAGCATGCAGATCAATTCCTTATAGCGAACCAACTATTTGAATTCTAAGATCACATATGGGGAACAGGAGCTTGTTGCTTTACTTCAACAACGCAATGATGACTCGTTTGGTTATCTCTACGATAATTATTCAGGAGCTTTGTTCGGTGTAATAAGTGCAATTATTGCTGACCCGGAAACGGCCAGGGATGTTTTGCAGGAAACTTTTATCAATATCTGGAGAAAGATAGAATTATATGATCCGGCCAAAGGAAGACTATTTACCTGGATAATGAATGTGGCGAGGAATGCCGCCATAGATAAGGTACGATCCAAAGGATACCAGGATTCCTTAAAAAACTACCCGATTTCTGAAAACGTAGATACAACCAATATTGGAAACGCCACTTTTACACAAGTGGATGATGTGGGATTGAAAAAGGTGCTGGGTAAGTTAAAAGAAGAAGCGAGGGTGCTCATCGACCTTTCCTATTTCCAGGGCTACACTCATGAAGAAATAGCAAAAATTCTCAGTATTCCGTTGGGGACCGTCAAAACAAGAATACGAAGTGCTTTAATTCATTTAAGAACAATGATCAAATAAAGTGAACGTACAGGAATACATATCGAGTGGCATTGTTGAAAGCTATGTGCTGGGACTGGCATCTGCAGAGGAGCAGGCTGAGTTTGAAAGCATGTGTCGGCAATATCCTGAAGTACTCCAGGCCCGCAATGAATTTGAACTTGTACTTGAACAACAGGCTACGCAAAATGCGGTGATGCCCCCCGCAATCGTGAAACAGCGGGTGATGGATGCTGCGCTATATAAAGAAGAAACAAAAGTTATAGCGATGCCTTCAGCAACAAAAACTAACTGGCTTAAATATGTTGCGGCGGCCTGTGCTATCTTGCTCGCCGGTAGCTTATTCTGGAATATTTCTCAATACAATCGCAATAAAAAACTACAGGCAAGTTATGATGAGGTTGTAAGAGATTATGACAGCACCGCTATTCGACTGGGTGAATTGGAAGATGAAATTGCCATGATCAGTCTTAATCCCAATGTAAAAATGGCTGCTATGAAAGGTATGGAAGCTTCTCCTGCTTCCTTCGCCACGGTATATTGGGATACTACTTCCAAAGATGTTTACCTGGTGGTAAATAATCTGCCGAGACCGGCAAGTGATAAACAGTACCAACTGTGGGCTTTACTCGATGGCAAACCCATCGACGTTGGAATGATCGACAATGACTCTTTCATTGGCGAAAAGAAACTCCTGCTCCGGATGAAGAATGTAGCCGGTGCACAAGCTTTTGCCATTACACTGGAGAAGAAAGGTGGCAACCCCACACCGCAAGGTTCGATGTACGTGATGGGAAATCTTTGATTCCTTCAATCCGCAATTCTTGTTTTATCGTATTTCATACAGGAAACCATAATTGCCATGAGTGATTTTGGATTCTATAGTTGGTTAAGAAGAGATCTTTTAAGGTCTCTTCTTTTTTATTCACCAGAATAAAAAATACCTCTATTATTGCAGCAAATTTTTGCCCTTGAAAAATCAAGTTCGTTTTTTTCTTCCTGCTGCTGGTTGGCTGATCGTTTCTACAGTTTTACTTACGCTTCCCGGTTCTGCTTTCCCGCAAGAAAACTGGCTCGACAAAATTTGGTTTGATAAGTGGGTGCATGTTGCCATGTTTGGGTTAATAACTTTTCTTTTATGCTGGGGGATATATAAAAAAAAGAGAGAAACAAGCCGCAGCCTATACACTTATTTCATGCTGGCAGCTGCGCTTTGTTTTCTCTATGGAATCGCTATGGAATTTGTACAGAAATTCTGGGTACCCAATCGTTCATTTGATGCAGGAGATATCGTGGCTGACGGAATCGGATCAGCCTTCGGCGGAATTTTTAGCTTTAGAAGGTATGCAAAAAAATAGACCCCTGTAGAAACAGGGGTCGCAACCAAAACTAACTGCTTATGAGAAAATTGTCTGCTTTTATATTTGCAATAACTTATTATCTATAGTACAAATTTACTGCCATTCTGCGGATCGATGCTGTTAACGAAATTCTAAAAGCCACATCGACCGAAATTCACCACATATCTTCCATTTCAAAGCCTCAACTGGGGAATTTTTTTCCTCTCAGGGCGATTCTACTATTCTAATAACGCCTGGAATGACGAGTTGTTTGTTAAAGAACTATTATAACTAACTCCGTGGTCTCTACACAGAACGCAGAAATCAGACCAATTACACAATATGACGCCAGATGAAATGAAAAACTTGTACTTCATCTAAAAATTATTTTGATCGATAGAAGAACTACGACGAATAAGTATAAAACATTAGCTGAAAAAACCCTTAATCAGTTCGGCGAAGCCTCTTCCGCTTCTTGCCTGCTGCACCTGGTTTTGCTGAGCGCCACGGGTCACCTGGTTAACAATATCCTGTAAATTAAAGCCGCCATTTCCACTGCTTTTCGCTAATTGTTCCAACAATCCCTGGAAATTAAATCCTCCACCTGATTCTGCAGTAGGGGTATTTCCGCCAGTAAGGGATCCAATAAGGTCGTTGAAGTCGAAGGAGTCGTCAGCAGGGTTATTACTGTTGGTTCGTGTAATTAAACCATTTAACACATTTGGAATAAGGTTATTTGAAATATTGCTGGCTTGCGATGGGCTCATATTGAATTTACTTACCAACTTACTGATCAGGTGCCCTATCATCATCACCACCATAGGATTTTTTAGTAACCCTGCCATACCACCCTGGGTAGATGGTTGGGTGACACCCCTGCCGCCTGTAAACATGGAAATGACGTCTTGTAAACCGCCACCGGCCAACATATTTTGCATACCGCCGGTAATGGTATTTGTTGCTTCTGCTAAAACGGCGTTATTCACTTCATTTGGAACATCAGGATTATTGACCACGGCATCCTGGCCAAATTGTTTCACGAGTTCAGAAATTTGTTCAAGCATCGTAGTATGGTTTAGATAGAAAGTTACTTTAATTTCTAAACACGATGCCCGGCGGAAAGATTATTTAATTGTTTTGGTTTGCCATTTTTTCCGAGTTTTCTGCGAACTGCAATGCATCAATAAACTCCTGGATATTGCCATTTAAAACGTCATCCAAATTATAAACCGTAAGGCCTATGCGATGATCAGTAACACGACCCTGGGGAAAGTTGTAGGTCCTGATCTTTGCACTTCGGTCACCTGTACTTACCAGGCTTTTTCGGTGCCTTGAAATTTCTTCTTCCTGTTTTCTTACCTGCTCTTCGTACAATTTGGTTCGCAGCATCTGCATAGCTTTTTCTCTATTGCCCAGCTGTGAACGCTCTGTTTGGCAAACTACTACAGTACCCGTAGGAATATGGGTAAGCATCACTTTTGTTTCTACCTTGTTTACATTCTGACCACCAGCTCCACCGCTTCGGGCCGTTTCCATTTTTACGTCCGCCGGATTTAATTCAAAATCCACTTCCTCGGCTTCTGGCATTACGGCCACCGTGGCTGCCGAAGTATGCACACGTCCGCTGGTTTCTGTATCAGGCACCCGCTGTACCCGGTGCACACCACTTTCAAACTTTAATGTGCCATACACTTCATCGCCTGTTACTTCAAGTTGTACCTCTTTGTAACCGCCGACAGTTCCTTCGCTTTCGCTTAGAATCGCCGTTTTGTAGCCTCGTCTTTCACAATAGCGGATATACATCCGAAGCAAATCACCGGCAAAGAGGCTGGCCTCATCGCCACCTGTTCCTGCCCTTATTTCGAGGATAGCATTCTTTTCATCCTGCGGATCTTTGGGAATCAGTAATTGCCGAATAAAGGCTTCCGCTTTCTCCTTTCTTTCTTCCAGCTCCGGAGCTTCGTCTTTTGCCAACTCTCTTAGCTCCTCGTCACCACCATTCAAAGCCTCTCGGTTAAAATCAATATCCTCCAGTATTTTTTTGTAATCATTATACGCAACCACAATTTTCTCCAGGCTTCGATATTCCTTGCTTGTTTCAGCAAAGCGTTTATTATTGCCCACTATTTCTGGATTGGTCAGCGCAATGCCCAACTGGTCAAATCTACCCTTTATCGCTTCAAGCTTATCTAACATAATTGTGGTTTGTGGGCGGCAAATTTAGCATTTTGACACAGTAAATCAGCTAAAGGCTTTCTCCCCTAATTTTATTCGACTTTTACATTATGGGTTTCAGAAAATTTTCGGCAACGCAATTATTTGACGGCTATAAATTGTCAGATGAGAAATTAGTGCTAATCACTACAAGCGAAGGTGTTATAGAAAACATTCTTCCGTTAGGTGAAGCTGGCGACGACATTGAATATTTTACGGGTATTCTGGCACCGGGTTTTGTGAATTGTCATTGTCACCTGGAGCTGAGCCACATGAAAGGTCAAATTTCCCAAGGCACGGGCCTGGTAAAATTTGTGTCGCAGGTGATGAAGGACCGGCATTCAACAGATGCTGAAATTTACGAGGCTATTGCGGCGGCTGAAGATGAAATGCTGGCCAATGGCATCGTGGCCGTCGGCGATATCTGCAATAATAAGTTCACCTTGCCGCAAAAGCAAAAAGGAAGGCTTTTGTATCACAATTTTATTGAAGCAAGTGGCTTCGTGCCTGAAATGGCGGAGTTGCGTTTCCAAAGAGCAGTTGATATTTTTAGTTCCTATGCCGAAAAATACGCTGTACCGGTTGTTTCAAATTCAATCGTTCCCCATGCTCCTTATTCGGTGTCGGAAGAATTATGGAAAAAAATCATTGGTTTTCCCGGCAATCAATTGCTCACCATTCACAACCAGGAAACAGCCGCAGAAAACGATTTTTTCCTGGACAAAAAAGGTGATTTCCTCGATTTATATCAAATGCTGAACACTGATATTTCCTTTTTTAACCCTACGGCAAAAACCAGCCTCCAAACTTATCTATCCAAATTTTTACCCAATCAACAGGTAATTCTTGTACACAATGTTCACACCGATCAAGCTGACCTTAGCTTTGCAAAAAGCTTACCCATATTCGGCCAACTGTATTTTTGTCTCTGCCCAAATGCAAACTGGTATATCACCCGACAATTACCAAACATTGAATCATTTATTAGAAACGAAGCTTCAATGGTATTGGGAACAGACAGCCTTGCATCAAACCACCAGTTAAGTATCACTGCCGAGATACAAACTATACTTCAGCATTTTCCTTTTATATCCATAGAAATGCTATTAAAATGGGCGACAATTAATGGAGCAAAGGCATTGCGAATGGATAGGACATTGGGCAGCTTTGAAAAAGGGAAAAAACCAGGGTTAGTTTTGTGCGATTCAAAGCTAACCGAATCAAAAAGACTGCTGTAGCCATTGAAATGTCAACCCAGGATCTCTCTCAGAACAGGCAGTGTTTTCATAGTGCCAAAATCTGGTATGTGCAACGCATAAAATACTTCATAACGGTACAAAAGATTTCGCCTGAAATCATGATTAAGTTTTATATCATTTAATTCAGCTGGCTGTTGCACCTTCAATAGTTGCGAGGTAACATATGCCTGTTTATCATCCAAAAAATGCGGGTGCGTTGGATGTTGATCAACAAATTCTCCTTCCTGCAGATCCAAACATTGATGTGAGGCAGAATAATTATCATTAACACGGAAACCGAAAAAAACCGGCAGGTGCAACGTGAAAAATAACGGAAGGTTTGCCGTAACCGTATTGTTGGCCTGGTCCAGGTGTAAAAAAGCGTCTTCTGCAAAATGGAAGAGATCCGGGTTGCTTTCAGGTTGCTTAAGGCATTTCGTGAGGAGTTCAATCATATATAAAGCAACAGCATTCTTTCGCACATCTGATAAAATGTGTTGGTAGATATGCGCCCATTTAAATTCTTTGATCCGCTGCAGTTGTTTCAGTTCATTATGATAGACAATCATGTCCAGGATGGCAGACGGTTGAAAAAGATTGGCTCTTCCACTTCCTTTTTTTGAAGCCACTCTAACGCCATTAACCAGGTATGACTGCATCCCAAATAGTTCGGTAAATATAGAAACGATCACACTTGTTTCGCCGTATTTGACTGTTCGAAGCACAATGCCTTTTGTATGATGCAGCTTATCCGACACGACTATTTATTTATAAAAACAATTTTTGCTACCTTCTTTTCCGTTCTCTCATCGTTGCTGACCAACACAAGATAAACACCTGTAGAGATTTTTCTTCCCCTGTAATCACGTCCATTCCAAACAGCCTGGCCACCCTGTGCCCTTGTTTGATATACCAACCGGCCATCAAGTTCTGTGATCTTTACGATGGCATTATTTACCAAGCCTTTTATACCAATGCTACCTGAATAAGCCGGAGGAACAGGATTTGGAAACACCGTTACTTCTTCATTTTTTTCACTTCCTTCGGTTGCGGTACTTCTGAACGAACAAATGCCTTTTGCAGTCGCAAAGAAAACTTCTCCTGTTTTTCCGTCGATTGCAATCTGTTTTACATCGTTACTCAATAATAAACTATTCTCTTCAGTAAATTGATAGATGACTTCCTCGCCTGTTGCACTGATGAGCCAAACTCCTTTTTTGGTTGCCACCCATTTTCTATTGGCTCCATCTACTGCGATGCTTCGCACTTCTTCACCCTTAAACAAATAACCGGCAAAATTGCCCTGCTGTATTACGGGCCATATCGCATCACAACCCTGGCCACTAAAAACATCCTGCGTACATTGAACAACGCCAATGCCATTATTGGTACCGACCCAGAGAAAACCGTTTTTATCTTTAGCTGCGCAAAAAACAATATCGCCGGGCAGATTGCCGGTTCCGGTGCTTAATTTCTTCCACCTGTCATCACCGCTATTTTCAATCGACGATCCGGGATCGAGGCAAAGCAAGCCACCACCTTTTGCAACCACGATCCATTTATAATTATTATCGTCGATTACAATTTGTGTCAACGAATTTTCGATGATCGGGAAGGGAATGGAAAACCGAATTAAACTGCCATCCGTTTTTTTCAGCAACAAAGGCTTGGAGGCGCCGTAATTGGAAATCCATAAATTATTTTCCCGATCAAAAGTCAAACCCGACACCCGGTAACTTTTCGGATCATTGATAAATGGATCTAAATAATTTTCCTTAAAAATTTCAAATACAGAACCTGGTGCTGCATGTAACAACCCATCACCAAAAGAACCTGCCCAAATAGTTTCATCCTTTGGGTCAACTGCAATGCTGATGAAGTCCCGTAAAGAATCCAGTTGCAAAAGGTGTGAGCCGTTCAAATTTGTCCATTTCCCTTCCCTTAATTGGTAAATGCCATTTCGATTGTTATCATTGGTCCAATTTGTTGTAACACTACCCGCGGCTGCATACAAGACGTTGTTGTAAACAAGCATCTCACCAGTCGCAATTGAATCCGGTGAGTTGGGCTGGTATTGTTCTTCCAATGACGTTCCCCGGAATTGCAAAAGTCCTCTTAGCTGGTCAGCTACCCATAATTCGTCATTTAAGAATAGTGCTTCCGCTGGATTGGAAGATCCGGTTGGTTGCTGAAGAGTGGTGAGTATTGACCCTGTACTGTTTAGAACTATGACCCTGGTGTCGCCATTTAGTTTTCGCTGGCAAAGAGTGATTTTATTTTCAGAAGCAGAAGAGTTTATAATAGTCCAGTCATCGGTGTAAAAAAAGCTCCAGGTGTTTCCATCGGGGGATATAAAGAGGGAGTCATCTTTTTCTGCTATGACCTTGTTGTCGATTGTAAAGACATTTTGAAATGCGCCAGCAGTTAAACCGTCGCTATGGTCCAGCAAAATCCAGTTGTTATGATCTGCCGGGTTATTGCCTGTTAACGGAGCTCTTTTTAGTCCTTCCTGCGTAGCAGCGTAAAAGAAATTTGCATCACTGGTAATAGCATTGACCTTTAGCTGGCTTCCCGAATTACCAATAAGCCAGGTGTCTTGTATCTCATATTTTTCGCCATCGATGACGATAATACCCAAGCCTGTTGACAGGTAGTAATTCTTATTTTTTGAATAGATGTTATAAATCGTTTTATCACCAACAATATTATCCCTTTTGATATCAGGTATGTTAATGACATCATTCCGGTACAGAATATCGATATTACTGCTATTATAAGCTATTACCAGTTTTTCATTTCTTACATCATAGCCAATAGCACTAATACCTGTTTCATTCAATCCTGTGGTTCGGCTAAAGCGTTCTATTGCATTTCCCCTTTTTTGAATAACAAATAAACTATAGGGAGTTGCGGCAATAATATTCTCGCCGTCAGTGGTGATGTCGAAGACACTCCGGTAGGGCAAATGATCTCTCCACAGGCCAATAGGGGTCAGCGGCTGTTGCGCTGCCAATGAAAAAGATGAAACTAAAAGGGTTATAAATAGTAGAGTTCTCACCCGTCAAAAATATTGCAAACAGTTGAATACAATTTTTACAGCTTAATGTCAGGGAATAAAGCCAAGATGAGACATTTTTATGTTTCTTTGCAGCCTTACCAGCATCCACCTATATCCTCTATTTTTTAATCAGGCTGGTAAAATATCAATACTATGTGGCGAAAAACCGGTCAATTCATCCTTGCTTATCGTTTCCCTCTTTTACTTATCCTTATAGCGGCAACAGCGTTGATGGGCTATTGGGCGTCGAAGGTGGAACTGAGTTATGAATTCAGCCGTGCCATTCCAGTTAACCACCCAGCCAACAAAACATACCAGGCCTTTAAACAAAAATATGGACAGGATGGCAACCTGCTGGTAATCGGTATTCAAACTCCTGACCTCTTTAAGGAAAAGATATTTAATGATTATGCCAGTCTGCATCGCCAACTGAAAAAAGTAAGCGGCGTCATAGATGTTATTTCTGTCCCGTCCGCTGTTAACCTGGTAAAACAGCCGGAAACCGAGAAGCTAAATGCTGTAAATATTTTTCCTGAAAAAACACTCAGCCAGTCAGAGATTGATAGCAGTGCTGCCGTCTTTCGGAGCCTTCCTTTTTATCAGCACCTTTTATACAACCCGCAGACAAATGCGTGGATGATGGGAGTAAGTATTGATAAAGTGATCATGAATTCCAAAAAAAGGAACGGCGTTGTAGCTGCGATCCGCAATTTGGCGGAAAGCTTTGGAAAAAATAATAACCAGGAAGTTTATTTGAGCGGTCTCCCGTTGATCCGCACAGAAATAGCTACCCGCATTGCCGACGAAATGAAATGGTTTTTGTTTGCCAGTGTTGTCTTATCGGCATTAATTCTTTTGTTATTCTTCCGTTCGTTCAGTGCGATGCTACTATCATTGGGTGTTGTGATAATCGGGGTGGTATGGAGTATGGCAACCATTCATCTCTGTGGTTACAAGATCACACTGCTTACAGCCCTCATTCCGCCGCTAATTGTTGTAATTGGTATTCCCAACTGCATTTATTTTCTTAATAAATACCACACGGCGTATAATGATACCGGCGATCGTAAAGAGGCACTGATCACAATGGTAAGCCGGATGGGAATCGTAACACTGTTTTGTAACCTGGCAGCGGCCATCGGCTTTGCGGTATTTGCCCTGACCAGAAGTGAAATATTACAGGAGTTCGGTGTGGTAGCCGGGATAAACATCATGGCTTTATTTTTTATCTCCCTTGTCCTGATCCCTGTTACGTTAAGTTATTTACCTGCTCCAAAGTCGAGACATACCAGGTACCTGCACAATCCACGGCTTAATCGCTGGCTTGACCGGTTGGAACGGTGGAGCTTAAATCACCGCAAGCTGATATATATAGTCACGTTAATCATTATCGCATTTTCCATAGCTGGTATTTTCCGACTAAAAAGCGTTGGTTATATTGTCGATGATCTGCCAAAAACAGATAAGATCTATACAGACCTCAAATTTTTTGAAAAGAATTTTAAGGGTGTAATGCCTTTGGAGATATTAGTTGATACCAAAAAGAAATATGGTGTCAGCAGAAATTTAACTAACCTGCTCAAGATCGATTCCTTATCCCAATACCTTGCTACGATGCCTGAAATTGCAAGGCCGTTAAGTATTGCAGAGGGATTAAAATTTGCCAAGCAGGCTTTTTTTGAAGGCGACAGCGCCAACTATTCTATGCCTGCAGAATATGACCTGCCAGCATTAGCTCAATATCTTAGTTTTAAAGGTGACACGGGCAGCGCAAAAAATTCTTTTTCAAAGCTGGTTTCCACTTTCATGGATACTGCGAGACAAGAGGCCCGTATCAGCATTTCAATGGCCGACGTAGGTAGTGCTCATCTTCCCGAAATCCTGGACAGCGTCAATAAAAAAGTGGACCAGTTATTTCCGAAAGAAAAATATACCGTACAATTAACCGGTACCAGCATCACCTTTTTAGAAGGCAGCAGTTTTATCATCAATGGACTAAAGGAAAGTGTTTTCTGGGCCTTCCTGCTGATCGCTCTTTGCATGCTTTACCTGTTCAAGTCGGTTCGGATTTTATTATGTTCGCTTATTCCCAATATCATTCCCCTGATCATTACAGCCGGAGTGATGGGTTGGGCGGGTATTCCGCTGAAACCATCCACCGTACTTGTTTTTAGTGTTGCGTTAGGAATTGCCATTGATATTACCATTCGTTTCCTGGTGAACTATAAACAGGAACTTCCGCATCAGCAGTTTGATGTAAAAGACACGGTTATTGAAACCATTCACAGTACAGGCATCAGCATTATTTATACTTCGCTTGTATTAATAGCCGGGTTCATCATTTTTAGTTTTAGTGGTTTTGGCGGAACGCAGGCATTAGGATGGCTTACTTCATTAACATTGGTAACGGCTACGTTCACCAACCTGGTATTATTACCTGCGCTACTTATCAATTTAATAAGGAACAAAAAAAGAAAATAGCTATTAAAGCTATTTCATAATTGGCACCGGTTAGAGCTTTCCTATACAGGCAAAAAAGCCGCCCTCATGCAGCGTTTTGCCTGTAAATACTCTCATTTTTAGGTTACGGACGATAACCGTAAACCAGCATTTGGTAGTTATTATTCCTTTCTTAAGATCTTACAGAACAAATAAACATTTACAGGAATATATTCCTGGTGAGTTTTGAACTGTCATGAAAAAGTAAAGAGATATTAATCAGCGTCTGTTGGATTTCAATGTTTTTGATAAACTCTTTGTAGTTTTATAGCAGTCTGTACTTCCTATTTTAGTTTGTTATTTTTAACTATATGATCTGAAAACCTATTTAAAATTAAAATATGAGTATAAAAGCGTTGGGACGATCCAATGTTAAATCCGTCAGAACTACCTGCTTCCTGAGTATTCTCCTTTTTCTTTTCTTCTTAGGACCTTCAGCAATTGCGCAAAGTGGCACAATACGGGGAAAAATTGTCGATTCATTGGGAGCTCCGTTACCAGGAGTATCCGTAACAGTCAAGAACACTACGAACGGTACAAGCACTAATGCAGCAGGGGATTTCGTTTTGAGCGGTGTGGCTGCAAGAGCTACAATAGTGATAAGTTATGTAGGACTCGAAACGCAGGAAGTGCAGCTGGCGGCCGGTCAAACATCACTTAACCTGACTATGCTGGCTGATATCACTAACCTGCAAGATGTGGTAGTAACCGGTTTTCAACGAATCGAAAAAAAGAAATTTACCGGGGCGGCAGTTACCTTAAGAGCTCAGGACATAAAAATTGACGGCGTGGTGGATGTGAGCCGTATGCTGGAAGGCAGGGCTGCAGGTGTATCAGTTCAGAATGTTTCCAGCACATTTGGGAGTGCCCCTAAAGTTCGGATTCGGGGAGCCACTTCTATCAATGGAGATAACAAACCGTTGTGGGTGGTAGATGGCGTGGTGCTGGAAGACATAATCAATATATCAAACGACCAATTATCAAGTGGCGACCCTTCTACTCTTCTTGGGTCTTCGGTAGCCGGCATAAATGCCAACGATATTGAAACATTTGACATTTTAAAAGATGCGGCAGCGACGGCATTATACGGTGCCAGGGCCATGAATGGTGTAGTAGTTATTACAACAAAAAAAGGTCGCTCCGGCCGGCTCGCTATCTCTTATACCGGCAATTTGAGTACCCAATTAAAACCTTATTATGGCGAATACAATATCATGAACTCGGCTCAACAGATGTCAGTACTAGGCGAACTGGAGAGAAAAGGTATTTTGAACTCTGACATCTTAAGTACGGCTAACTACGGGATATATGGAAAAATGTTCGACCTGATCAATACGCCGGACGCAAACGGAAATTTTGCGTTGATGAATACCACAGAGGCAAAGGCAGCCTTCTTAAAGAGATATGCATTGGCCAATACCGATTGGTTTGATATTTTGTTTAGAAATTCATTAGTGCAGGAGCATTCTTTAAGTATTTCTGCAGGTACGGACAAATCACAAAGTTTTTTTTCAACAAGTTTTTATAGTGATAACGGCTGGACCATTGCTGATGATGTAAAACGATATACGCTCAACTTCCGAAATAACTATAATTTTTCTGATAAACTAACAGCTGGCTTTATGACCGTTGGTTCGGTTCGTCAGCAAAAGGCACCCGGCGCTTTGAGCCGTGTAAGCAATCCGGTTTCGGGGCAATTTGACAGGGATTTTGATATCAACCCATTTAGTTACGCACTAAATTCAAGCCGCACGTTAACGGCTTACGACGAAAATGGCAACCTGGAATATTTTAGACGAAATTTTGCTCCATTCAACATCCTCGATGAATTAAAAAACAATTCTCTTGACATCAACGTGATCGATTTGAAGTTGCAGGGAGAATTGGGTTATAAGATCACCAAAAATTTACGCTACGAATTCATCGGCGCCCTTCGCTACGTGAAATCGACAAGAGAACACCAGATAACAGAAAACGCAAACATGGCCAATGCATACAGGGCCAATGATAATGCAACTATTGCCGCCAATAATAAATTTTTGTATACCGATCCCGATAATCCCGGCGCCGCTCCGGTTGTAGTTTTGCCATTTGGTGGATTTTATAACCGTACAGAGGACAAGCTTGTTTCCTATGATGTAAGAAACAGTTTGAACTATACCAATACGTTGAATGAAATTCATGCTATCAACATTTTATTGGGACAGCAGGTAAAATCAGCCGACAGGCAAAACTTTTCCAATACAGGGTATGGCTATCAATATGATAATGGCGGTATACCGTTTGTTGACTATCGTATTCTAAAACAAACCATCGAATCAAACTTTGTCTATTATGGAATGGGTAAAGAGTATGATCGTTTTGCCGCCTTTTATCTAAACGGCCAGTATACTTATGATAAAAAATATAATTTATACGGCACGGTTCGCTACGACGGATCTAATAAATTAGGATCCTCGCAAAAAGCAAGATGGCTCCCTACCTGGAGCTTTGGTGGCGCCTGGAATATGGAGCAAGAGCCTTTTCTTAGTGATGTAAACTGGATCGATTACCTGAAACTCAGGGCAAGCTATGGTCTTACAGCCAGCCTCGGGCCAGCCACTAATTCAGGAGTTGTGTTGAGAAGTCTGACCACTAACAGAACCTTTCCAACAGAAAGAGAGTCGGTGATACAAATTGCCAACCTGGAAAACTCTGACCTTACCTGGGAGAAAAATTATCAAACCAATATTGGTGTCGATGCCGGGCTCTTTAAAGGAAAAGTAAATGTAAGCCTGGATGTTTACCAGCGTAAAAGTTTTGACCTTATCAGCCTTATCAAAACTGGTGGTATAGGTGGCGAACCTATCAAAGCGGCTAACTATGCTGACATGAAAGCTCATGGAGCAGAAGCCTTGATTGGCGGGCAAATCATCCGCAAAAAAGATTGGGGCTGGAGAACTAATGTAACCTTCGGCTATAATACTACGGAAATAACCAATGCCAAAAACCAGCCAATCATTTTCGACCTTGTTAAAGCTGAGGGAGGAAATACCGTAGGTTACCCTGTCAATAGTTTATTTTCCATACGCTATAAAGGATTGGATCATATAACAGGTGTACCCACATTTTTAAATGAAAAAGGAGAAACAAGTCCCAACGTTTATTTACAGGATGAAAATATTTCTCAACTTGTTTTTGAAGGTTCTGTCGATCCGAAATTTACCGGCGGTTTTTCAAACACTTTTAACTATAAAGCCTTTTCACTAAATATATTTATTACATACCAGGCCGGTAATAAGATCAGGTTGTATCCTGCATTCAAAACTTCCTACAGTGATTTTGATGCAATGCCAAAAGAGTTCCTGGATCGCTGGGTAATGCCCGGTGATGAGCTGGTAACAAATGTTCCCTCGGTACTGGATGCTTATGAACGTTACCTGGTCAACGGAACCGGTGCGGCACCTTATAACAATTATAATTACTCAACCGAACGGGTGGCGGATGGAGGCTTTGTGCGTCTAAAAACTGTGTCGCTTGGTTACAACTTCAGCCCGGCTTTTTTAAAGCGGATAGGTTTAAATTCTTTATCCCTTACAGCAGTGTCAGCAAACCCCTGGCTGATTTATGCCGATCCTAAATTAAAAGGCCAGGATCCGGAATTTTTTAATACCGGCGGCGTTGCACAACCTATTCAAAAACAATTCACCCTTTCTATTAAAGCAGGACTTTAAATTGAAGACGATGAAAATATCTTACCTATATATTTCCCTTTGTTTGTTGGTTACAACAGGAATGGGATGCAAAAAATACCTGGAAAAAGAACCGGACAACAGGGCCCTGGTCAATACACCCGAAAAGGTTTCGCAGTTATTAGGAACTGCTTATCCGCAAGCTAACTACCAGGCTTTTGCCGAAACCATGTCAGACAATGTAGCCGACATCGGAAATGGCGGAAGTGATAATGTGATTCATGATCCGTTTTACTTCATTGACACCAAAGAAAATCAACAGGATTCACCGGAGTTTTATTGGTATGCCTGTTATTCCGCTATAGCAGCTGCCAACCAGGCTCTCAAAGTCATTGGTGAAGCCAGTAATCCTAATGATTATGTTGCTCAAAAAGGTGAAGCACTGGTTGCAAGGGCTTATGCTCACTTTATGTTGGTTAACTTTTTTTCAAAGTTTTATGATGAGGCGACTGCCGGATCTTCGCCGGGCATTCCATATGTAACCGAACCGGAAGATGTTTTTGTAAAACAATATGACAGGAAAACGGTGAAAGAGGTTTATGACATGATCGAAAAGGACTTACTGGCCGGTATTCCCCTGATACAGGATAAGATATATAAGGTACCAAAATATCATTTCAATAAAGCAGCAGCTTATGCTTTTGCGTGCCGGTTTTATTTGTTTAAAAAAGATTATCAAAAAGTAGTTGAGTACGCCAATCTTGCTATTCCCGGTAACAATTTTGCTTCTCACCTCAGAGGCTGGAATAGTTCTTATAAAAACATCACCGATGTAACCGAATTGTTCAAAATATATGCAAAGGCTACTGAAAATGCCAACCTGTTATTGGTAGAAACATCCTCCCTATGGTCACGTTATTATTATACCACCCGGTATGGAGTCGATGCCGATAAACAAGCCAGGATATTTCCTCGCCCCGATCCACTAACCGGAGGCAATTTTGCATTTGCATTATACTCCTTCGGAACCGATCATAAGCTTGTACCCAAAATCAATGAATACTTTGTAAAAGTATCTGTCAACGCGGAGATCGGTATTCCTTACGTGATGGTGCCGCTGTTCACTGTAGAGGAAGTGCTCTTTAACCGGGCGGAAGCTTATACTTATCTCGGCAATACCAATGCAGCTATAGCTGATTTAAATACATATGCCAGCACAAGAATCAATAACTACTCCTCAACGACACATAATATTACAGCTACAAAAATCAATGCAGTATTTGGCACATCGGATGTGCGGGTGGGCCTGATTGGCGCCATACTTTATTACAAAAGAGCTGAATTTATACATGAAGGAATGCGATGGTTTGATATACTCCGTTACAAATTACCCGTTGTTCATGCCACTTCGCCCGATCCTTCAGGAAATGTTACAATAATAGCCGAGCTATCTTCCGACGATCCAAGAAAAGTTTTACAAATACCACAATCAACATCCCTTTCGGGTTTAGAACCTAATCCACGATAAAAGATAGAATATGAAATCAACAAGAATAATAATAGCGACACTAACCTTTGTACTAGCGGTATCTTCCTGCAAAAAGGAAGATGACCTGGGCAGTGTTGATAATATACCGGGGCTTGGCGGTGATACATGGACACCCGGACCCATTGATAAATGGATATACGACACACTGACTGTTCCTTATAATATTGCTGTTAAATACAAATGGGACCAGTCTGAACTTTCACTTAACAAAACATTAGTTCCCCCCAAGGAAGAAAAAGTTACGCCGCTACTAAGTGCCATCAGCAGGGGATGGATACAACCTTATGTTGATGAGGCAGGCATTTCTTTTTTCAAAAATATTAGCCCAAAGTTTTTTATTCTCGTTGGCAGTCCTTCTTTCAATAGCGACGGTTCCATTACGTTGGGTACAGCTGAAGGTGGCAGGAAGGTAGTGCTGTATAATGTTAATAATTTTCGTACCAAGGGCATGCCGGGTTATATATTAAGTGATACTGATAATGTAAAAGAAGCTTTTCATACAATACATCACGAATTTGGACATATACTAGATCAGAACATTGTCGTACCGGTTGAGTTTAGCCAGTCCAGCGCAAGCTCTTATACATCCGACTGGACAAACGTTAACCCGCAGGACGCATTGAACGAGGGTTTTATTTCTCAATATGCCATTTCACACAAAAACGAAGATTGGGCCGAAATGGTTTCGTTGATGCTGGTTAATGGACGTGCATGGTTTGATAATCTTGTCAACAGCATTAACTATGCGGGCACCACTCCAAATGGAACGACGGCTGCAGTGGCTAAAGCAAGACTCAGGCAAAAAGAATCTGTGGTGGTAAGTTATTTTAAACAGGCATGGAATATTGAATTTTACAACTTGCAATTAAGAAGCAGGTACGCCATCAACTCGTTATTATATTGATTACAAAAAACAATATTGACTCAGTAAAACCTGAACAAAAAATACCGGTGACCGAAGCAATAAAAATTATTACATGAAAAAATTATTGATAATTAGTTTAATCATTACAGCGCTTATCTCATCCTGTAAAAAAGATGATGATCCGGTGTTTGAGAAATCAGCGGATGAGCGATTGAAGGAAAAACTGGATGCTTACCAGTCGCAGCTTTCGGGTGCGCAAAACGGCTGGAAGGGATTGTTAAAAACCAGTGGTGGCAACGGGTCTGCCTATAGTTTTTATTTTAAGTTCAATAACGACAACCGGGTATCGATGCTTTCAGACTTTGATGAGACGTCGGCAACGACCCTTAAAGAAAGTAGTTACCGCCTCAAAGCATTACAACAACCCAGCCTGCTTTTCGACACTTACTCTTACCTGCATTTGTTGGCCGACCCGGACAGTGATGTAAATGGCGGCGTTCCCGGTGGGGGGCTATTTTCCGATTTTGAATTTTATTTTGACTCAACCAGTACCGACAGTATAAAACTTGTCGGAAGATATAATGGCAGCCGGTTAACACTGGTAAAAGCTACTCCCCAGGAAGAACAGGCATACACCAACGCACAGTTGGCCGCCGGTTTGAACATCAATAAAATTTTGACTTATTTTAAAAGACTGACAATCGGTTCGCAACTCTACGATATAAAAATTGATCCTGTTACCCGCCAGTTTGTTTTCAGCTGGCTGGACGGCAGCGGGAATCTTCAGACCTATACAACAGGTTATTATTTTACTGCCGGAGGCATCGTTTTTACAAACCCGCTTGTAAATGGCTCACAAACCATTTCCGGCTTTGATAATTTAAACTGGAATGCTTCTACACAAACACTCAATCTAACTACCAATGCCACTGCCGCAACTATTACCGGTATTGTAGTTCCGCTAAAAGTAGATACAGGAGCACCAAGAAGATGGTGGAATTATGCAGTCAACAATGGAAACACCTATTGGATAACAGCAAAAGGATTTCATGTAAATGGAGTAGACGATGGTTTTGGAGTTCAGTCATTGACAAGCAGTGCCGGCCGGTATTTTTACTGGATCTATTGGCCGGGTGTTACAAGCAGCAATGATTTTTTTGGACCCGTTTTTTTGAATGCAGCCGGCACCGCTGTTGACATTGATTACGGGACGGCACCCAAACCCAATTTTACATCAGATGGAAGGGCGATATTCATCCTGGTGGGTGACTATGGCCCGCCTAATTTTTCAACTTACCCTACCACAGGACCCGCCGCACAGACCAGGAATTTGCTGTACAATGCAAGTGGTTTTTATTTTGTACAAACAAGCAATACCACTTACGATATGGTAAGTGCTGCAGACGGTAAATCCTGGATCACCTGGGAATTTTAATCAGCTAATTACTTAGAAACAACAGAAATACTTTGTTGGTTAGCCCTGTTTTTCTAAAAAGTTTGCATAAATTGATGGTAGATGTATTATCCGTCTTACTCCCCCTCATAACATCTAAATTTATTAATAATCAAAAACAAAGCTTATGAAACTGAAGATCTTTGCAATTCCTTACTGCTTGGTAATAGCAGCGCTGTTAATATTTTCTTCCTGTAAAAAAGGCGATACTGGCCCGGCAGGTCCCGCTGGTCCCGCTGGAGCACAAGGACCTGCCGGAGCTGCAGGACTTCCCGGAGCTCAGGGTCCGGCGGGTACAGCCAATGTAATCTATTCGGCTTGGACAGATGTAGCTTATGATGCTATAACTGATACAAATGGCACTGTGATTGATACTGTTGCATGGATTGCCGGAATTAACGCACCAAAGCTGGTCGATTCGATTTTACAAAGAGGGGAGGTAAAAGTGTACTTAAATGCTGGTACAGCTGCAAGTCCGGCTGTGTTCCCATTACCGATGTTTGACATATTTGCTTTACTCGGAGTATTTAATATCAATTTATATTTCACAGAGGGTGCCATCAATCTTTATTCTGATGAAGATGCTTCCACATTTACAGATAGTGGAGAAAAAGTATTTCAATATAGATATATACTCATACCCGGCGGAACTGCTGGACGAACAGCCCCGGGGGGTAAAACAATTGACTGGAATAATTACAAAGAAGTGCAGGCATATCTTGGCTTAAAAGATTAAATAGCCTCTTCAAAATAATATTTACGTCGCACCAATAATAAAGCCGGTCCCACTGACCGGCTTTATCGTTATTATTCCAATAATAATTTTGTTCTAGTGTAGCACTTCACCTAATTTATTTTCCAGCATCTGACCTCTTAATGCTTGTCCAATCACTTTACCCTGGGGATCTATTAATACATTAAATGGAATACCATCAAATCCATACAATGAGACAACCGGGCTATTCCAATACTGGAGGTCGCTGATATTGGTCCAGGTTAGTTTATCATCATTGATTGCCTTTAACCATTTGTCCTTTTGACCCGGTCTATCAAGTGATACGCCGAGGACAGTAAAATTTTTATCTTTGAATTGCTGGTACGCTTTTACCAGATTTGGATTCTCCTGGCGGCAAGGCCCGCACCAGCTTGCCCAAAAATCAACCAGCACATATTTACCACGGAAGGAACTCAGTTTTACTTCTTTTCCGTTTACATCAGGCATAGCAAAATCAGGGGCCTCTTTACCCACCCAGTTGGCCAGCATTTCTTTCTGTGCTTGCTGGTCCAAAGTGGCTTTGATGGCGGCTACCGCCTGGTGCGTGGGATATTTTTTTGCCGCTTCATTCACAATTGTTGTCACCTGCTCATTACTTAACGGCTCCAGTCCAAAACCAGCTCCATTTGCTGTTGACTGGTAGTAACCCAGCTCAAACATGATGAGGGCCGGATTATTTGCTTTAGCCAATGCCTCTTCAGAATAACTTTTAATTTTCGCAGCCAGCGATTTTTGTTCGGCCATCAACGGAAACAGTAAACTGTCGCCGGCACCACTTCTCTGCAAACTATCGGCCTGCCGGGCTATGCCAAAAATCTTTTGTAAGTCATTATTAAAAGCATACATAAAATCTTTCATCTGCTGGCTTGCCGGTGAACCTTCTACTTCATACTTTTCAGCAAACTCGCTGTTGTCTTTGCTCAGTTGAATAGTTAATTTGACTTTCTCTACATCATTGATCACCGAAGCAACAGGATATTTATTTTGATCGAGACGAAGATTGTAAACAACAGACTCACCAGCATCGGTTGTCAAAGAAAATTTTCCGTCTTTACCCAATGCCGCCGAATCGGCCAGCGTTGGCTGCATAGTAGCTGCGGGAATTTTTTCCAGGTAAATCATTTTTGCGTTGCTGTTGGAAACAGTTCCGCTGACTGAAAATTTCTTCTCTTTTGATGCCCCACCACACGAAACCAATATAATCGTTGCTAATCCAGCAACAAGAAAACTGCGCATATTTGATGATTTAAAATGACAACACCTGGTGCTGTATGTTATAGTTTAAGTTTCTCCAACAATATCTCATTGGTAGCTTTTGGATCGGCTTTTCCTTTTGACCGTTTCATTACTTCGCCTACGAATAAGGATAACAGGCCCTTCTTACCTTTTTTATATTCCTTTACTTTCTCAGCATGTTTCTCCAGGACCTCATTGATAATTGGCTCAAGACTACCCGCATCGGATTCCTGGATTAGATTTTGGCTGATCGCCAGTTGTTCGGGATCCTGTGAGGGCTCTTTTAACAGCAGGGAAAACAATTTGCCTGATGCAATAGAAAAGCTAAGTTTTCCCTTGTCAATCAGCGCTATCAATTTTGCTATTTGACCCGGGCTCAGTGGAAATTCCCCCACTTCTTTATTATTTTCATTCAACCATGATTTCACCGGTCCCAGCATCCAGTTGGATGCCGCCTTATGATTAGCTGTTTGTTCAGAAACCTTTTCAAAATAATCAGCGATCTCTTTTTCATCACTAAGGACATAAGCGTCATATTCCGGAAGTTTCCAGTCGGAGACATATTTTTTTACCCTCTCCTCCTGCAACGCCGGAATTGATCGGCGGATCGATTCAATAAAATCTTCCTCTAAATTGAAAGGAGTAAGATCAGGGTCAGGAAAATAGCGATAATCATCAGCATCTTCCTTGTCGCGAATAGCGAATGTAGTTCCGTTATTAGCATCAAAACTTCTCGTTTGCTGCAAAATCGTTTCGCCTTTTTCCAGCATACCCATCAACCGCTTTGCTTCAAAGTCAATGGCACGTTTAACATTCCGGATGCTATTGAGATTTTTTACTTCCACTTTTGTCCCCAGTTTGGAATCGCCCTTGCGACGTACTGACACGTTTGCATCACAGCGAAAACTTCCTTCTTCCATATTGCCATCGCAAACTTCCAGATATCTCACAAGCTTTCGTAATTCAGTCAGGTAACTATAAGCTTCATCGCTGCTTCGTATATCCGGTTCGCTTACAATTTCGATTAGTGGCGTGCCGGCCCGGTTGTAGTCGATACAAGTATTGTTTTCATCCACATCGTGCAGGCTCTTACCTGCATCTTCTTCCATATGAATCCGGTTGAGCCGGATCCTTTTCTCTTCGCCATTTACTTTTATCTTAACAAAGCCATTTTTACAAATAGGAGTCGTGTGTTGTGAAACCTGGTAGCCTTTGGGAAGATCGGGGTAGAAATAGTTTTTTCGGGCAAAATAATTTTGCCGCTCGATCTCACAATGACAGGCGAGGCCCATTTTAATTGCAAATTCAATGGCCTTTTTGTTCATTTTAGGCAGGGTGCCGGGATGAGCCAATGTTATCGGGCTTACCTGTGTATTGGGTTCGGAGCCATAGGCAATACTGTCGCCACAAAACAGCTTGCTTTGGGTAAGTAATTGAGCATGTACCTCCAGCCCAACTACAATCTCATATATATCCTGGTTGGTCATTTTTTTTAAAAGTCAGCAAAAATAACCCATTTTGGCGGGCTGAACTGTTATAAAAAAAGCAAACCCCGTCTTTTGAACGGGGTGCTGATGCTCGATGTATATATAATTAAAGATCTGCTGTTTTCAGCTTACGGGGAATTTTTACTTCCACGTTTTCTGTCCTGCCTTTTCTTAGCAATTTCACTTTTACTGAAACTTTGTCCTTATTTTCTTTCATCAATTTTGCAATTTCATCTGCACTATTTACGGCTTTACCATCTACTTCGGTAATGATATCATCTTCTTTAATACCAGCTTTTGCCGCATTGCCTTCTTCATCCACTTCTATTACATTTACACCTTTTCCATCTTCTGTATCCTGCACCGAAATGCCCAGTTTAGGACCGCCACCGGACCAGCTCCAATTCATACGAGGTGTAGCTCCACGGGGCAGCGTTTGTACATGGGGGGCAAAATCGCCCAAATCCATTTTAAAACCTTCCATGCCGGGGACAGTGGTAAAAACATTGACGCCTTTCCATTTGGTCAACTCGGCAGTAACAGTTTGTTCTTTTTTATCTCGCAGAAAAGTAACTACTACCTTATCACCGGGTTTACGGGCTTTAATAGCTTTCGAAAGATCATCAGGGCTTTCGATTTTTGAATCTCCTATTTTTATAATTACGTCTCCCTTTTTCAAACCTGCCTTTTCAGCCGCACTGCCCTCGGTGACATTCTCCACTTGTGCACCCTTGTCTGCCTGTTCGGTGGACACGCCCAACATGGCCTTATTTTCATCCATATTGAACATTTTAAAATGGTCACCATTAAAGTTACTGTTGAAATTGTCATTGCCTCCAAACGCCCACACATCTTTTATTTTGTGGCGCTTAACTGAAATATCACCATCCTTGTCATCGCCCTTAAGCTCTTTACCATTCACAATTACTTTATCACCAATTACTTCAACCACCACTTTATCCTCTTTTTTACCTTTGCGGGTAATGATGATCTGTTCTGCTTCTTTTTTTTCTTTGTCCTCTTTTTCTTTTTGGGCCAGCAACGAACCTGGCGCCATAAAGCCGGCGGCCAATATCGTCAAGGAAATCGTTTTAATAAGCTGTTTCATTTGTTATTGTTTTATTTATCTACGTTAATTTTCGTAGATCAAATATAAATACATTTCTCTAAATACGAAGCGTTTCGGAAATGTTAAATAGCTTTTATCAGCGAAAGGAAAATTTCAGGGATAAATGGGTGGAGATCTAACAATTGGCTACAAAAAGATCAGGCATAGTCTGCCATTGCCGTAATTTTACTAAGTAATTTCCGTCGTCTAAATATGCGGGATTTCGCAAATAAAATAGCATTTTTGACATCGCCACCAAAACGAACTGTGATACTCTATGTTAAAGATTTTAGCTATTAGCTGTATAGTCTTGTGTGTCATAATCATCATCTACGTTGTTATCATCTACATGGAGTCACGCAACTATAAAAATCCAAAAAAAAGAAAAAACCCTTACTGATCTACAAGAGCTCCCTGACCGCCTCAATCACCTGTTTCAAATTTCCCGCATCCTGTCCGCCTGCTGTCGCCAAGGTTTTCTGACCACCACCGCCACCTTTGATCAACGGCGCCACTTTTTCTTTGATGATTTTTCCGGCATCCAAATTTTTTGCCGAGGCTACTGTTTCTGACATGCCAATCGCTACAAATGGTTTGCCGCCGATATTGGCGCCTAAAACAGCCAGGTAGTTATTGAGATTGTTCTTCAGATCGAAGCATATCTTTTTCAATGCATCTGCATTATCTACTTCAATAATATCGCCAATAAAAGAAACTTCATTGATGATCTCATCCTTTTGCAACAATTCATTGCGGATAGCCACCAGCTGCCTGGCCTCTAATCTTTCAATCTTTTTTTCCAGTGTCGACTTATCCTCTATCAATTTCTCAATAGATTTCAGCGGGTCCTTTGTTTTTAAAAGCTCATTTACCTGTTTATACTGACTTATTCTTTCATTGACATACTGAATAGCACCGGCTCCTGTCAATGCTTCAATCCGCCGAACACCGGCAGCAACGGCGGCTTCGGAAACAATCGTAAACAAACCAATCATACCGGTATGACCGACATGGGTGCCGCCACATAGTTCAATTGAATATCCCGGATCGATTATTACCACACGAACCGTTTCACCATATTTTTCACCAAACAATGCCATAGCTCCCAGCTTCAAGGCTTCATCTTTCGGCAACTCTTTTATGATCACAGGAATATTGGCCCTTATCTTTTCATTCACCATCATTTCAACCTGTTTCAATTCTTCGTCCGTCACTTTGGAAAAATGTGAAAAGTCGAAACGCAATACATCCGGCGAAACCAATGATCCCTTTTGTGTAACATGGGTTCCCAATACCTGCCGTAAGGCTGCATGCAATAAATGGGTGGCGGTATGATTATAAGTAATGTTTTGGCGGTTTACCGGATTTACTGAAGCGGTCACCGTTGAAAAAATATTCTTTGGGAGCTTATCCGTGAATTGGAGGATAAGATCATTTTCTTTCCTGGTGTCTGTTACTAAAATTTCTTCCTCCTCGAAGGCTAAAACGCCTTTGTCGCCAATCTGGCCGCCACTTTCGGCATAGAAAGGGGTAGTTTCCAATACCAATTGATATTGCTCCTTTCCTTTGCTCTTCACTTTCCGGTATTTCACAACCTGTGTTTCTACCTGCAGATCATTATAACCGACAAAACTTGTTTTATCGGCTTTATGTACCTCAACCCAATCTTCAGTATCGACAAGTGTGGCGGCACGGGAACGTTCTTTTTGCTGTTTCATTTCCGATTCGAAGCCAGCCTCATCAATTGACAATTTATTTTCAGAAGCAATTAATCTTGTGAGGTCTATCGGGAAACCGAATGTGTCAAATAATTCAAACGCATTTTTCCCATCAATTGTTCCTGATTTGTTTGCCGAAATGATCTCATCAATTTTTTTCAGCCCCTTTTCCAATGTTCTCAAAAATGCTTCCTCTTCTTCCCGAATCACTTTGGTTACAAACTCAGCCTGGTTGTACAATTCCGGAAATACATATTTGAATTGTAATGCCAGTTCTACTACCAGTTGATTTAACAAAGGCTGCTTAAAATCCAAATAGGAATAATAATAACGCACTGCCCGCCTCAGTATCCGCCTGATCACATAACCGGCGCCGGTATTGGATGGCAATTGCCCGTCAGCGATAGTAAAACTGATAGCCCGGATATGATCGGCTATCACTCTAAAAGCGATCGCCTGCTTGACCCCCTCCAAACCTTCCCCCATAGGGGAGGCTTCATATTTTTTACCGACGATCTTTTCAGTAGCTGCGATGGTACCGGTGAAAACATCGGTGTCGTAATTGCTTTGTTTTCCCTGCAATACCCTTACCAGCCTTTCAAATCCCATCCCGGTATCCACGTGTTTGGCAGGCAATGG
Organism: Terrimonas alba; assembly: GCF_042434975.1. Classification (NCBI taxonomy): domain Bacteria; kingdom Pseudomonadati; phylum Bacteroidota; class Chitinophagia; order Chitinophagales; family Chitinophagaceae; genus Terrimonas; species Terrimonas alba. The sequence goes on along the minus strand of NZ_JBHMQM010000005.1, from coordinate 425,209 downwards.
TTCAAGACTCCCATCTTTTTTCCGGTTAAACTGGATGAATACATTGTTCCAGATTTCGATCACCTGCGGATGATCATTGTTCACCAATGTTTTTCCATCCGCCTGTTTTCTTTCGTCAGCTGTTCTGCAGTCAACATGTATTTCCGTGCAGGGACCACAGGGACCGGTGTCACCCATTTCCCAAAAGTTATCTTTTTTATTGCCCAGCAAAATCCTGTCTTCAGCAATATATTTTTTCCATTCATTGTAGGCTTCTTCATCTTTTGGCAGGCCCTCTTTTTCATCGCCTTCGAATATGGTCACATACAGGCGGTCCTTCTCCAGTTTATACACCTCTGTCAGGAGTTCCCAGCTCCAGGCAATCGCTTCCTTTTTGAAATAGCCGCCTGCCGGACGGGCAGGATCACCAAAACTCCAGTTGCCCAGCATCTCAAACATGGTGTGATGGTAGGTATCCACTCCCACTTCTTCCAGGTCGTTATGCTTTCCGCTGACACGTAAACATTTTTGCGTATCGGCCACCCTTGGGTAAGAAGATTTTTTGTTACCCAGGAAGTAGTCTTTGAACTGGTTCATCCCGGCATTGGTAAACATCAGTGTCGGGTCATTTTTGATAACAATGGGAGCCGAAGGCACGATCTCGTGCCCCTTAGATTGAAAAAAATCAAGAAACTGTTTCCGTATTTCGCTTGAAGTCATTTTTTAAAAATTTTGGCCAAATGAGATTGATTTTTAGCAATTTTCGTCCGTTTGGCTGCCAGAATTGGGTTGATTTTTGCTATTGAACCGCCTATATTTGTTAATATTGATTTTTTACTAAATAAGCCGGCCGCCATTTCCGCCACAGCGGACTTGACGGCCGGTGGACAAAGGTAAAAGATTCGGACATTATGTAAGTACGCTTTGAAAACCAGTATAACGGCTGGTTGACTATGAAAAAAATCAAATATTACTATAACACCAATACACTGCGTTATGAAAAGCTGGAAGTACCTCTGCGGGTAAAGCTGCTCCGTATTTTCGGGTTTATAGCTGCAGCTCTCGTTACAGCTGCTTTAATCTCCTATTTCGCCTTTCAGTTTGTCGGCTCTCCCAATGAAAAATTGCTGCGGATGCAAAATGAACGCCTCAGCGAACGTTATGCCCGGCTAAGGGATAAGGTCAACTCACTTGATAAGCAAATGGCCGAACTCGAAAAAAGAGATAACCATGTATACCGCGCTATTTTTGAAGCCAATCCCATACCGGATAGTGCCAGGGCAAAAGAACTGGAAGCAGAAAAAGAGATCGCTACGGTAGAGGGAATGCCCAATAACCAGTTGTATTCCTCTATCGCCAATTCTTTGAATTTACTGACCAGCCGTATCGCGGCGCAGACCAAATCCTATCTTCAAATTGATGGCTTGATAAAAAACAAAGAGCAGCTTTTGTCGCATACACCTGCCATTCAGCCGGTAAGTAATAAAGACCTTAACCGAATTGCTTCAGGCTTTGGGTATCGGATCGATCCCGTCTACAAAACGGTAAAAATGCATGCCGGTCTCGATTTTGCGGCGCCAACCGGAACGCCCATTTATGCAACAGCCAACGGAACGGTGACTACTTCTGGAAATAAAGGCAATGGCTATGGCAATCATGTAATCATCAATCACGGTTACGGCTACGAAACCCTTTATGGCCATATGGTGAAAGTAAAACCAAAGGCCGGGCAACGGGTAACCCGCGGCGAAATAATAGGCTGGGTTGGCAGTACGGGAAAATCAACGGGGCCGCACTGCCATTACGAAGTGCATAAAAACGGAAATAAAATAGACCCGGTTTACTTTTTCTATAATGACCTGTCACCCGACCAATTCGACCGGTTGTTGAAACAAGCTGCCGCTTCTAACCAAAGTTTTGACTAATTATCCATTTATTTAAGTAAACTCATACCCAAAACCCACTAATTGGGTAAGCAATGAATTAGGTGCGTCCGTGGCGCTGCATCTTCCTTCGAGCCGTGGTGCAATGGGTGAATTTTTTGCCAGGTATTCTTCGATGACACTATGAAGGGTAGCATTTAGTTTTCTCGGTTCTTTCACACCTTGGGCACGGCAAATCGTCGTATCCGGATCGCCTTCTCTTTCACAGGCGATAAAAGTGTACTCTTTATTTAAGTCAACCGGCTTGCCGCCGACCTTTATCCAGTTTACCCTTTTTCCAAACTCATTGGCAATCGTAAAATTTACTTCCATGCCCTTGAAACGAACTACCCAGCCGCCAAAGCGCTGAGCAGGATCTTTGGCAAACGCATTCTGTAATTCAGTCTCCATCCAGTTCCATAATTGCCTGCCATTGATCATACCCCGTTTGGCTTCGCTGTCCACCGGCAGCATACTCCACAAATAATCTATCGTAATATCAGCCATGCCTGTTTGCGTATCAGGAACCAGGGGTGGGCAAAAACGGAAGCCGTTGCTGAGGGCAATATCCGGTTTAAACTTCCACATAATGGCATCAGTGATAAAATTATCCATCGGCGTTTCAATCACATAATATCGGACCAACGGTGTTTTGGTTTTGCCGATCACCCGGTTCAATTCCTTTTCGTAAGGCTTTCTTGCCTCTTCTACCAACCGTTTCATTTCCTCATCTTCTTTATATTTCGACGGATCCACGTCCAGCAGTTGATAATTATGATCCTTCACAATACCACTTTCTATTACTATGTCCAGTTTGGAAATAAATGAACCAAAAGCTCCCGGCTCAGTGACTTTTGCATGTTCACCCTGTATCGGTTGTCTTACCCGTTCATGGGTATCGGCACCCAATATGTAGTCCACTCCTTTTATTTGCGACATATTTGATAAACCTATTTGCTGCGCCAGGCCCATATGCGTTAACAAAAATATCATATCGCACTGTTCATATTCTTTTAAAACCTTTATGTATTTAGCAACGTTCGATTCGGGAAAAGTGAATTTGATGCCATCGCTGTAGGCGGGAGACTGGCGTTTGGGTGTAAGCGGGTCGTTGTAACCGATAAAACCAATTTTTATTCCGGCAATATGTTTTACAAAATACGGCGGGAAAATAAGATCCCCGTTTAATTCATCGTTTGTATCATGAAACATGTTGGCACATACTTTTACGGCATTATAGGCAAACATATCCCGCATCATCATTTCTTTTCCATACACCACTTCCCAATTGCCCGGGAGCATAATGTCGTAGTTGATGTTGTTCATCAGGGGTACAATCGCCTTGCCTTCACTTAACGCTGCCACACCACCACCCTGGAAGCAATCGCCGCCATCCAGCACCAATGTATTGGCAGGATTCTGACCACGCAATGTGTTGATCATTGTTTTTAACGTTGCAAAGCCGCCTCTCTTTTTATATACCGGTTTACCATTTTCAATAAAAAACTCATCGTGCACGGTCAACTGGGCATGTATATCCGCCGTATGAAGCAAACTGAGCATTGTCGCCTTACCCTTTTGCACAGCTTTGTTCTGCAGCATATTTTTTTCTTTATAAGCTGCATCATCGTTGATCAATGCCGCAGCAGCAAGCGGAGAAGATACAAGCCCTCCACCTATACCTAATCCCAGGCCCAGGCTTCCCGCCTTTTTAAGAAAATCGCGGCGACTATTGTCATGCAATTGAAGATGCAATTCCTTTTCAACTTTTGAAATATGCGTTTGATGACAGGACTGACAGGTACAGCGGGGTAAGTGTTTCATTGACATAATAATCGTTTTTGTCAGCAGCATTAGCTCTGCAATGCCGGCTATCTATTTGTTTTCATTCATTTTTTTCCTGGTCTCGACAATAGGTTTGAAGGGACCATATTTATGCTGTTGTTCAGTAAATCCATCACTATAAGGTCCAAAAGGATGATCGATGGGTTTTTTAGAAATATCCGGCCAATCCTTGCTCAGATCTTTGAAGGGACGTGGCTGCGAGTTTACATAAGCAGCGACATCCCATGCTTCTTCATCCGTTAATTGCGGCTCTGCATGTGAGGCTTGCTTGAAAGGCATGTTATCCCTAACATAACCTGCAAAACGGGAAAGCCTGAATAAACCAGCACCATTGTTATAGCTATTTGCACCCCATAGTGGGGGATAAGTATATCCAAAGCCGTTCGCATTCGCCACCCCTTCGCCATTGGCTCCATGACAAGTTTGACATTTGGCGGTATACACTAACTTGCCATTTGCCGGACTTGCAGCCCGATCCATATAGGACAGTTCGGTGATACCGGAGCCCGTCGGTTTCACGCCTTTTTTCACATCCTGTCCCACCCATTTAATGTAGGCGACTATCGCTTTCATTTCTTTGCTGTTGGTATCGAGAGCCTGGCCATTCAGGCTTCGTTCGAAGCAGTCATTCACCCGTTTCGGAATAGTTTCAATCGTACCGCTTCTATCACGAAACTTAGGGTAAGTAGAAAAGACTGCTCCATAATTATTGCCCCAGGTTTGCCGGCCGGCTTGCAGGTGGCAATTTTGGCAATTCATGCCATTGGTAATTTGCAATACTGTTCCATGCGGACCAAAATATCTTGCAGTGTTAGCTACAATATCTTCTCCATAAATCACCTGTTGTCTTACTTCGCCCTCCAATGTATTGTCGAGGTAAAGACTTGGAGCAACCCATTGATTAGGCGAAAGCTCCGCAGCAACCGGCTTTTCTTTACCTGATCCATCTATTACTTCTTTCGTCATCACAAATACGACCCCAAAGAGTAATAAGATGAGTGGCCAATTTTCTTTAAAGTTGATTTTCATACAACACAGCATTTATATCATTCGTTTCACCATTTTATAAATTTGGCGCAATGCCATCAATCCCGTTGTGATAACAGTCACAGATCAAAAAAATTCATCTTCACTCTTCTTACAGTTTTAATGCGGCAGCCTTTCCCTGAAATATCCGTATGTCCATGTACCCGCTATAGCACTTAATACAACGATGCTTACTATTAAAGCTCCTGTTCCTATTTGCGCAAACAATGGCCCGGGGCAAGCTCCTGTCAGTGCCCAACCTAAACCAAACAATAAACCGCCATATACTTGTCCCTTGTTAAACTTCTTGGGATGAAAGGTGATCTTTTCACCATAGATTGTTTTGATGTTAAGTCTCTTAATCAGGAAGACCGCTACAATTCCTACAACGACTGCAACACCAATTACACCATACATATGAAAACTTTGTAAGCGAAACATTTCCTGTATGCGAAACCATGAAATGACTTCTGCTTTTACAAAGACAATTCCGAAAATGAGTCCGACGACCATGTATTTGAAATTATACCACCAGGGATGTTTTCTCCTGGATTCGTTCACGCACATCGTATCCAGCGAACGGAGATCAAGGTCCTGGTTGGCCTGGTTGTCGCCACCGGCCTGAATCGTTTTTATTTCTTTTATTGCTTCCATTTTCTTAATCCTTTTTTATGTAATAAGGTAGCTTTTATAAACTCAGTATAAGTGGTGATATGAAATTTGCCATAATGAAACCGCCCACCATGAACATAATCGTAGCAACCAGGGAGGGCCATTGCAGATCACTCAACCCCATGATGGCATGACCCGATGTACAACCACCTGCATATCGTGCACCAAAGCCCACCAGAAAACCACCGCCAATAAGCATAATCACTCCCCTTGCACTTAGCAGGCTCTCCAAACTGAAAAGCTGTTTTGGCATCAGGTCGCTGGTATCGGTAATGCCATAACCGGCAAGTTCCGTAGCCAGTTTAGGGTTTATTTCTACCGGGTTGGGATTGGCCAATAGCTGTGTTGCAATAATGGCTCCGGCGAAGATGCCTGCAACAAAAAAGAAATTCCATACTTCTTTTTTCCAGTCGTATTTGAAAAATTGGATATTGGCCGGAAAACATGCAGCACAGGCATGACGCAAGTTAGCTGAAATACCGAAGTGTTTATTGCCAAGTATTAAAAGCGCCGGTACGATCAGGCCGATAATGCCTCCGGCTATATACCAGGGCCACGGTTGTTTTAATGTCTCTAACATAATTGCTGATATTTTAATGATGAGCAAAAATGCCGTTGAATAATACCGCTATCAGTGATTTACATCACTTATAAGAACGTCTTGATTGAATTGGCAAAATTTTAAGTCGTGTAATTGCTTTCAATATATAAATACTTCTTGCTGCCATGGAATGATTGTGATTTAACTCACACAGCTGAAGCAAGACAATTTTTTATTTTTATCAAAGTCTTTATAAAACAATAGCCTGAATTTATCAAAAGTTGTTGTTAACGAAGCGTCTCTGATTCGACAAAAACCCTTTAAAAAAAATATAGATAAAGTATAACAGTTATCAGTCATCATCTTCAATGTGCTGGCCCGGTTTTGATTAATTTTGAAACGATTTTTATTTTAAAATAACAAGCCCGGTTGTTTCTGTACCCTGTCTGCGTTGATAGCACCAGGTACATGCCCGGGGAAAAATAACACCATGAATAAGACCAGGTTTCTTTCCGCTATCGCCTCTATTGGTTTGTTTATTTCTTGTAATACTGCCGCCCAAAAACAAAATCTTTCAGCAGACGAATTTGAAAAAGCCATTGCTCAACCTGGAATCCAGTTATTGGACGTAAGAACTTTTGCGGAGTATCAATCAGGTCATTTGGCCAATGCGTTTCTTGCCGACTGGACAAACCGGGCTGAATTTGAAAACAGGATCAAATCATTGGATAAAAACAAAACAATATATGCCTATTGCCTTAGCGGAGCAAGGAGCAGTGATGCAGCTGAATGGTTGAGAAAAAATGGTTTTACTGCATATAACCTGTCAGGAGGTATTTCATCCTGGAGGAAAAATAACAAACCAATAGTGCAAGCAACGCAAGCCAACCAAATCACCCCGGAAGAGTATCTTGCTCAAATTCCTGCTGATAAAACGGTGTTGGTTGATTTCGGTGCTGAATGGTGTCCGCCCTGTAAAAAAATGGAACCAGTTTTAGACTTATTACAAGCAAAACATGGTCCAACCTTTCAACTTATTAAAATTAACGGTGGTGAACAAACCAAACTGTGTAAAGCTTTAGGCATTGATGGCTTCCCTACTTTTATTATCTATAAGAATGGAAAAGCAACCTGGCAAAAACAAGGACTGGTTGATATAAAAGAATTTGAAGCGCAGCTATAATCAAAAGGCCATGAAACAACTTCATGGCCTTTTGATCTTATTTAGAAAGCAATTTGATGTAGGCTTCCGTATCATAGTTTTCACCACCATTAATTCGATGCGTCATCTTTCCTTTCTCATCAAAAATAAATGTAGTGGGAATGCTCTGCACATTGAAAAGTGCAGGAAGGTTTTCGCCGGGGAAATAAACAGGCACAGACAGCCTGGCCTTTTGAGCAAACCTTACTCCGTTTTCCGGATTTTGATCAAGAGAAAGCAGCACAAATGCTGCTTTTGATTTATCAACTTTACCATACAGTTTTTCTATCGAAGGCATTTCGGCCCGACAGGGTCCGCACCAGCTTGCCCAGATGTTGACAAACACTTTTTTCCCCTTCAGATCAGCAAGATTTACGGGGTTACCCTGCAGGTCAAACATTTTAAAAGAAGGAATTGCGCCAACCGGTTTTTCCCCGGTTTCCATATTGTTGTCTACCGCTGGTTTCACCTCTTCCGCATTGCTCGTAAGACCGCAGTATACTAACGGAACAATGAGCAAAAACAAGAACACTTTTTTTAACATAAGTTTTTTTTATTGCGTTTTAGCGTAACGGATTCGATCATTTCATTTTGCATACAAGTATAGAAAACCTTTTCTAAAAATGATAGTTAAATATCAAATTCCACAAGTTCATGTTTACCTTGTTAATGATATGTCGCGGATCATCCGGCAGGTTGCCGGCTCTTCCTTTATGCACAAACAAAAGCTGGGATTCCAGGCCTTTTAATAAACCGTTGAATTGATACCTCAGGTCGATATTTAATTGGGTATAAGACGGCATGCCGTATTTATTTAATCGGAAATTTTCCGGTGCTGGCAAATCGTAATATCCAAATCCTGCTTGTGCTTTTACCCTCGCCTTAGATAAGGTATAGCCCAGCCTGGCCATATAGGCATGTACATCTCCGAAACCTTCATTTCTTTCCCGAGGCAAAAAAGTGTAAAAGGGTTCGCGACCCCATTCTCTTGGCAACAGGTATCGGCCATCTTTTGTGATCCGGTTATAATTCAACGATGCATCCCAAAAACTATTTTCCCAACCGATCCTGGCACCAAAAGTTCTGGCTTTATTGTCTTTTGGAAAATAAGTTTTAACAGGGTCTTCATTTCCTCCATTTTTTACCGCGTCCTGCCGGATAAACTGAATACTTGCTACCAGCTTACCGCCATTATACAGATCATGCTGTAAATCTGCCTGCAGCATAGCAGTGTTGAAAACATTTTCTGTGAAAAGCTCCCATGCTTTTATGGTTAAACCTCTTAAAGCCTGGTGGGTTATTCCCACCATGGCTACTCCCTTACTTTCAATACTACCTGCATAGCCTGATTTGGTACCATCCGGGTTTATACCTGCTGGATAAATACCTACCGACCTGCCGATGCCATACCATTTAACGGTGCTACGGGGAGACATCTCATATAAAAATCCTGCTTCAATTTGGGTTTGACCCTGCTTATTGATCTCTGCCCATATGCCTCCTACTTCGGTGGGTCGCATCCGGCCATCCTGCAGATTGATAAATGGCGTATTGAGCAATTGTTTACCGAAAACAATTTGGGAGTTCTTCCTGCTATATTTTAAATACAATTCTTCCAACCTGTCGATATCCGTTTTATTCTTTGGATCTTCTATATCAAACAGACCAATTTCATAACGATTAAGCTGGTTTGTTTTGACATCGGGCTTTGCCAAATTGGAAGAGGCCATATTAAAAACAAAGAAACCGCTTAAGCCCAACTGGAATCCTTTATAAGATGCTGTTTCATATTTTATGCCACCGCCGGTTGCATTAGCATAGTAGTCCGTCAGTCCCTTTGAATTATCAGTGGCCATGAAAAAATTACGCAAATGTCCATGAATGCTCCCTTTCTTAAAGGCATAAAGCAGCGAGGTACTGTCCTCTAAGTGCCCGACTGAGCTGGGTTTGTTTTCAGTATTTGGCAAATACTCCGTTTGTGCGTTTACTGTAGAAGCAATAAAAACAAAACAGGCACTCAATAAAAAACTTAGCTTCATTTTGTCCAACATTATTTTCATCACATGCCATCAAATGCTTATTAAAACCCGGCTTTTATATAGCTCCACCCCTGTTCCTGCTTCATCACAATTTCACCGATGCCCATAGGAACCACGCCTGCCCCAGGGATGATAGAAGATGGTTGAATATTCTTTTCCCGCATGGTATTTTGACAACCGACAAATACGACCCCCATTTTGGTGAAGGCAGCAATTTTCTCCCGTTGTGTTGTTTTTTCTTTCATCAGCAACTCAATTCCGGGTCCATGGGCTACAACCTCAATTAAAACACTATCACTCCAACCGGCTTTGACATTTTTTAGGTTGTTCATCAGTCCCTTCCAGGCAAGCGTGTCGTTGCTGCTTAATTGCATTACAATGCGATGTTTTACTATTTGGGAAGTTGCTGTTTGCGCTATAACTGATACATTGATGACAATAAAAGAGAATAATGCAATTAAACTTTTTTGCATGCGAACTGAATTTGAATGATTATGAATAGTTATTAAAGAGGTGTTTCCTGCTTTTCTGGAAATATCATGATGCAGAATTTGTTTTTCTTTGAAACATGCTGAAGAGTAAAGCCCCTATCACGGCAAAGTAAATACTGCTGTTAAGAGGCTTGGAAGTGATCGCACAAGCACCGGAGGTGCAACCAATAAATTTCCAATAAAAAAAACCGGCTGCTGCACCAGTGATGGCGCCGGTTAAAGGCAACCAGGCTCGTTTGAATAATTTGGATATCATCTTTAATTTTTTGTCTTTACTAATTATCCAATTTTTTACGACTCTGCGGAATGTTGCATCCCGTCGTGCCACAACACCCTACATTAAATACTCCGCTTAGTATAAATAATCCGCCAGCTACGCCTAATATAACGTCAGCCCTGTCTACCGCAAAATAAATGCTGATGACGCCCACCAGCATTCGCAGCACCCGCATGAAATTCCATCCCCTCGTTAACAGTTCTTTCATTTATTTTTTGATTTTATTATTGAGTAAATTCCAGGCTCCTCCGTTGTAACATTCAACACCGGCGGCCTGCAAGATGTCCCTTGCTGCACCGCTCCGGTTACCACTGCGGCAACAGGTAATGACAGGCTTATTTTTTATTTTCAGCTCATTCAGCTTGTTGTTAAGTTGATCAAGTGGAATATTAATTGCTCCGTTGATGTGCCCACTTTTAAACTCTGATGTGGTTCTTACATCCACAACCAAAGCGCCGTCTCTTACCAGCTCATCAAAATCAGTAGCTGGTTTTTGATTGAATATTTTTTTTAGAATGTTTAACATGCCTGTTTTTTTTAAAAGATATTTCAATTCGTCAATACCGCCTCCATTATAACTATTTTCAACGCCATGTTGACGAAGAAACATAACTGCCTGATCGTTGCGATTTCCGCTACGACAGTAAAATATTATCGGACCCTTTTTGACCTGTCAATTTCGTTTAAGCGAACCGGAAGCTGATCTAATGCAATATTGGACGCCCCTCTATGTGATCCATTTTAAATTCTATTTTTGTTTTTTTAGTAAGGGAAGGCCACCACAGCCTTCCCCCATAACCAACTATCGAACCATGAACACCTACCTTTTTATAAAAATGAGACACTGTACCATTAACCTATCCACGCCGTTCATCTTTACGTTGCAAATTTCAATATCATTTTTTCGGCCATCTATGACATAAGTCACAAAGCAGCCTCCCAACTATTTACCACTTACTACTGGATTACCTGCTTTTAACCAATCATTAATTCCTCCCGAGTAGTTTAATACATTGTTATAGCCGTTCTCTGCCAAGAGCGAGTAACCGATGGCGGCCCTGTCTCCACCCTGGCAATGGATCACCACTTTTTTATCCTTACTAATCTTGTCAAGATTGTTAAGAATAGTCCCGATAAAAACATTTTGGGCACTCTTTATATGACTGCGACTGTATTCAGCTTCACCCCGCAGATCTATTAGCTGTATGCCATTATTTTCATATAGCGGCTTGAATTCTTCCAGGGATATCACCTTTGATTTTTTCAATGGCCCGCCATTTACTTCCCATTCTCCTGTAGAAGGTATGTAACCATAAACATTATCAAGTCCAATACGCATCAACTTCCTGGTCAGATCGTCCAGTTGTGACTCATCGGCCAGCAGAATAAACGGTTCTTCGTAGCCGATAAACCAGCCGGCCCATGTAGCAAATGAATTATTGCCTTGTATATTAATACTTGCTGGTATGTAACCCCCCTCAAACTCTTTTTTATTCCGGGTATCTATCAGTTTGATATCTTTTGCTAATGCCGCTTTCAGCTCCTCATTAGTCAACTTCTTCAGTTGAGGGACTGAAATTAGCAACGGACGCCTGGTCTTATTCAACTTCTTCATCATCGCAAAATACTTTGGAGGCTCAGGCTGATCGGTTAACAAGTATTGCGTAAACCCTTTTTCGTCTTCGGCAAAATTGAAAGCCCAGTTCCTCGCTTTTTCATAGCCTACAGTTGTGCCTGGCACTGCTCCTAATGCTTTGCCGCAAGCAGAACCGGCGCCATGGCCTGGCCAAACCTGGACAAAATCAGGAAGTGCATTAAACTTTTGCAAGGATTTAAACATCTGGCTGGCACCTGCATCCTGCGTACCTTTCATGCCGGCAGCTTTTTCGAGGAGATCAGGTCTTCCAATGTCACCCACGAATACAAAATCACCGGTAAACAACATCACCGGTTGCTCACTTGCAGGTGTATCTGTTAATAAAAAACTGATGCTTTCAGGTGTATGACCCGGAGTATGTAATACCTGCAATTTCAGGTTACCGACCATGATCGTGTCACCGTCTTTTAAACCTTTATGCGGAAACTCATATTGCCAATCAGGACCACCTTCATCAGACAGGTACATTTCAGCACCTGTCAATGCGGCTAACTCCCGGGAGCCCGCCAGGAAATCAGCATGAATATGTGTCTCAAGAATATGAGTAATCTTCATGTTGTTTTCTTTAGCTATCTGCAGGTATGTATCTACGTCACGTTTGGCATCAATGACGGCAGCCACACCTGCTTTCTGGCAACCGATAAAATAACTTGCCTGTGCAAGACTCTTGTCGTAAATGTGTTGAAAAAACATAAGTGCTTATTTTTTTTGTTTATTATTTTATTTGTCAATTGATTTTTAAAAAGGATTAATGACTACCTGTTCCGGGGAACAACAATTCTCTTACGATTATATAAATGCCCATCACCAGTACGAACCAACCGAACCCCTTCTTCAAACTATCAGCAGATATTTTTTTGCTTAACAGGTTGCCGATGAAAATGCCAGCTATAGCTAACCCTGTTACTGAGAGCAGCAACGACCAGTCCATTACTTCATTACCCAAATCACCCGTAAATCCAATCAATGACTTGGCTGCAATGATCAATAGTGAGGTGCCCACTGCTTGCTTCATCGGTAATTTGCTTAACAATACGAGTGCCGGTATGATTAGAAACCCTCCCCCGGCGCCTACCAACCCTGTTAGCATACCTACTACCAAACCTTCTACCAGTATCAACGGATAATTAAACTTTTGTTCTGTTGCTTCCTGTATCACCGCTTTCTTTTTATTACGGATCATCGATACGGAAGCGAAGACCATTAACACTGCGAACAGAATCATCATGAGTAATGACTTAGTCACTACAATACCGCCAATAGTAAATAGCTCAGCCGGGATTGCGGGAACGATAAAAGCTCGTGTAGCGAAGACGGCTGCTATTGAAGGGATCCCGAATATCAAGGCGGTTTTTAGATTGATTTCACCGCCTTTATATTTTGGAAAACTGCCTACAAGACTTGTTGAACCTACGATGAAAAGAGAGTAAGCGGTTGCTACTACTGGCTGTACCCTGAACAGGTACACTAATACCGGTACAGTAAGAATAGAACCTCCACCGCCGATAAGGCCCAATGAAATTCCGATGACTAATGACGCTATATAACCAACTATTTCCATACTTTGTTATTTTCAGAACAAAGATGGATGCAACGATCTGCGCTATCTGTGATAGCAGTCACTTATAACAGAGGCAGGTAATAAGAGATTGTTAAATAGGAATGAGCAATAAAAAAAGCCCCTGGCGGGGCGACCTTGTTAGCGCAAATTATGATTCAATCCCTGACCCACTCAAATGAATTTCGATGGATGATGATCCAGCCGTTGCGTTCCATTTTTTTCATTAGCCGGCTAATCACTTCACGGGATGAATTTAAATCATTCGCTATTTCCTGGTGAGTTAACTTAACATACCTGCCCATCTGCTTTACCTGGTTGCTGAGATAAAATTCCAGACGCTCGTCCATATTTTTAAAGGCAATTTCATTGATTGTTTTTAACAGTTCTTCATAGCGGGACCGGTAAGTCCTGATCACGAAATAATGCCAGCTTTTATACTGTCCCAGCCACTTGTCCATGTATTGCAACGGAATAGTAAGAACGGTAACATCTGTCATAGCCTTTGCCAGTACCTGGCTTTTTTCGTGTTGATAAGCGCAAACCATCGATACGGCGCAAGCCTGGCCCGGTTGAATATGGTAAATAAAAAATTCGTTCCCATCACCGTCTTCCTGGTAAAGTTTTACGACGCCTTCCAACACCAGCATGGTGGAGCGAATAGGCTGCCCGATGTTTAGCAGAATATCACCGGCTGGCGCATGTTTGACAGTACCATGCTGGATCATTTCTTCATACAGGCCCTCTTCCAGTCCAGGAAATAATTGCTGAATTGTTTTTTCGTCGGTCATAAACTGGCTTTTTCGATTTCAAAACTACTGTTTAAATCAACCGCCGCGAGATAAGACAGCTTTTCAGCCGGAATAACGATCCAAATCCTGTTTGCAAATCTTATCCGCAAGCTTTTCTCATTTTTTCCACAGTTGGTATAACCTTTGTGGTGGAGCAAGCAACCTTGTATCTTTGTTGTTGAACTGCAATGGACAAACCGTTTACACAAATAACGTTCGATTTTGGTACTGCAACCGAAGAAAAAGAGCCAGTTTCTCCCGTTGAAACAGTTGCTATAGAAATTCCTGAGCCAGTTGAGGAAAAGGTAGAGCCAGTGGTAACCGCCGCTGTATTGGAGAAAAAGCCCGTTTCCACCAGGGGCCGCCGCTCTTTAAAGGAAATCGGCCTTAATGCAGATCTGATCCAGGTGCCGGAAGATGATGTTCTTTTCCAAAAACAATACTATTCGATCGGCGAAGTGGCAACCATGTTCCGCGAAAATCAATCACTGATAAGGTACTGGGAAACTGAATTTGACATTCTACAACCCCGCAAAAACCGAAAAGGCGACCGCTTCTTCAGGCCAGTTGATGTTAAGAACTTGGTACTGATCTATGACCTTCTCCGCCGCAGGAAATTTACCATTGAAGGCGCTAAAGATTATTTGAAAAAGAATAAAAAAGCGGAAGAAAAATTTGCCATGATACAATCGCTTGAAAAAATTAAAACTTTCCTGCTTGAGCTTAAGGCCAGTATCTAGTGCATCGTTTAATTGTCAAGTGGGTTTTATTCGTTTATTTCCCGAACAAATTATTCAATTGCCTGTTTTGTAAAAATGTAATGTCGATCATTGCAACTTTTACGATTGCGATTGCATCTTTTACAGGTCAGCCACTATTTTTACAGCTATTATGATTTCAAGCATGAAGAAGTTTATTTTTTTGTCTGTATCCCTGATCTCTCTAACTACATTATCCTTTGCACAAACTCAATATGAAGTGCTAAAAGATTACAATGGAAGTAAGATATTGAAAGGTATTATTTCAAGGGACATTATTACCAGTGATAGTTCATTCAAATGGTATAAACAAAACCTGCAACCTTATACCACAGGGAAAGATGCTGCTATTTTTGCAAAACACAAGGATAGTCTGCAGTTGGTTGTTTTCCTTGGTACCTGGTGCGAAGACTCACATGTAATTATTCCAAAACTTTTTCCATTCCTGGATGCGGCAGGATTTTCCAATGACCGTTTAACCGTGATTGGTGTAGACAGAAATAAGAAAACGATGAGCCATCTCAGCGATGCTTTCAATGTAATAAATGTCCCTACCATTATCGTGATGAAAGAAGGAAAAGAATTAGGCCGTGTTGTTGAATATGGCCATTACGGCATGGTGGAAAAAGAGTTGGCCGAAATTGCCGATAAAAAATAAGTCTATTGCTGGTTGGCAATTCGAACATCTGTACTTGCACCTGCAATTTCAACTTTCATTCCTTCCATCATTTTTAAAATTTCAAAGTTTACCTCTTCTTTTATTTTATTGAACTCCGCTTGCGTTACAGGCCCGGTAAAATAATCTACCAGGATGACAAAAGCAGATGAAGTAATATCATTGAGCAACACAGTGGAATTCTCAATCTCCGTTCTGCCGGTTATCTTCCTGATTCCGGCAATGAGTTCTTCCAACACAGGTGAAGGTGTAGACAATCCTACTTCTAATCTCAGTTCTGCCTTTCGTTGCGTACGCAATGAAAGATTGTCCAAAATCCCATCAACCATTTGTTTATTCGGTACTGTAATAAAAGTTTTTTGATCTGTACGGATACGGGTGCTTCGCAGGCCGATCTTTTCAACCGTACCGGTAAAGGTCTGGATCTTTACCACATCACCCATGCTGAAGGGCTTATCAAAAAAAATGATGAAGGAGGCGATTAAATTTTCCAGGCTTTCCCTTAAAGCAAGGGCAATGGCTGCACCTACGATGCTAAGACCGGTAAGAAGGTTGGTAATCTTATAGCCAAAGGTGTATTTTAAAATCATTAACAATCCGATAATGCCAATGACGACCTTGAAAAAATCTTTGAAGAAAATCACCAGTTGATTATCCGATGTGTCATGCATACGATCAGCCCGAATGTGAAGAATGATGGCGATGAAATCGATGATTCGTAGCAAAAGACGGATAAATGAAATAATCAACACCAGCGATGCTATGGTATGAATGAGTTCCTTTAGCGTAAGACGATAAATATCGACATCAAGCTGGTGAGGGAACTTCAGCTTATGTAAAGTAACAATAGCAACAAAAATTGCCAGGAAAAATCCCAGCGGTTTTGAGACAAGACTTGTAAATGACTTTCTATCGACATCTTTCCAGATTCGTTTAATAAAATGAAAAATGATTGCTGCCAGCGAATGGGCAACATATTTTTTTACAATGACAACAAACAAAATGATGATTGCAACGATGAGATAACTCCTGATCGTATTGTCGAGCCAGACCTGGTCGAGGAAATCATTCATGCCTAATGAAATTAAGCAGCTAAATTATTGAATCATTCCAGCATTTGGTTTAACGAAAACTATAAATCTCGATCGTTCCATTTTTTAACGCATAGAGCCGGGATGAGCTAAAATTGAAGGATTGACTTTGCATCAACTCTGCAGGCATATTCCATTCGTCAATCCTGAAAGTTTTGATGTCATAGCGATATAGTTTGCCGGTATCCGAGCCAAAAATATATTTACCGGCTACTTTGAAATTTTGCCAGCCCGGGATAAGAATCTTATTTTTTAAAGCCCCATAATAATCAAAAACAAATACGGCTTTCGTAGAATCATACAGGTAAACAAATTGGTCCTGGTCAAATATTTTCTGCGGAGCCGGCGCCTCGCCAAAAAGCTGGCGGAAATCAGGCGTTTCCTGTAATAAGGTCCCATCCTCCGCAATCTTTTTCAGCTTGTTTTCTACTTCATCATACACCCAAATCTTGTTATCATACGATTGCCCGATTGCACGAACCTGCAAAATATTTTGTTTTCGCAAGTCAATAATATTACGCACATTCAGCAACCGGTCCAATACAACGATAGTAGCAAAATCCCGGTAATACAATAAAATCTTCAATGGATTGGAAACATCAATCAGCGAAGCCTGTCCAAACTTTTTTACATCATTGAAAACAGCAACCGAATCGCCATTTGAGTTTAACTTTTTGACCTGGTTAGTGCTGCTCAATAAATAAATATTATCCAGGTTATCAACGGTGAATGCAATTATATCTCCCTTAACACCCCCTGTAAACCGGAAAGAACTATCTGCTTGTGCGGTGGCAACAAGATTAAAAAACAAACCACAGAGTATTATGAAAAGATATTTATTCAATTCCGGATGATTTTATCTTCATTTCCCTTATAAGATTTCAAGTCCAGCTGATTCCCGTCAAATACTGCATACGTAAAGTAACGTATCCAATCGCCGAGGTTAATATACCGGCTATTATTATTCAGACGATAATCGATGGCTAAGTGTCTATGTCCAAACACAAAAAAATCGATATGATTTTTTTTCAGCGTGTCTTTGCAATAGGTTATCAGCCACTCCCGATCCTCACCAAGAAAAACCTCTTCAGCCGATCCAGTCTGTGCCCTGCTTCTCCGGCTCATATAATTGGCAAGGCCCATGCCAACTACCGGTGGCAGTATACCAAACAACCACTGGCAGGCCGGGTTGCGAAATATTTTTTTTAAGCGTTTATAGCCATGATCACCCGGTCCGAGCCCATCACCGTGGCCAACGATAAACTTTCTGCCGTTTCGTTCAAATTCCTTTGCTTCATAATAAACCGGAATATTCAATTCCTTTTGAAAATAATCTTTCATCCACATATCGTGGTTGCCAACAAAAAAATGCATGGGTATGCCGGCATCCGATAATTCGGCAAGCTTTCCCAATAAACGAACATATCCCTTGGGAACAACCTGCCTGTACTCATACCAGAAATCAAACATATCGCCTACCAGGAAAATTTCGGCGGCATCGTGCTTTATTTCATCCAGAAATCTGACGATTATTTTTTCTCTTTCAAGGCTGGCCTCATAGTTGGGAGCGCCGAGATGAAAATCAGAAAGGAAATAAATTTTTTTACCGGAATTCAAATTCACGCCGCTGCTCATTTTTTATTGAGATAATCCAAAATATCACCCGAACTAAGAACAGGCTTTCCGCTGAGATCACCATTATACCAATAGATCCATGCAGGAACAATTGCATCATTTATGTATACATCCACCATTTCCCGGCGATAAAGCGGCTGCTCATCTTTTTCAACAACCACTCCTTCGTAATCGTCTAACTGTGCAATAGCCCAGGAAAACTCATTCTCATTTTTTATCAGGTATAATTCACCCTTTATAAATGAATCTTCCTGAACGGGTATGGCAGCAGGATATTCACCGGTATCAAACAGTTTTCCCTTCACTTTTGCTTCACCAAAAAGGTTAAAGTAATTACTGATGTATTGGTAGGCAGGGCTGTGAAACCCACTTCGCAGCGATCCATATACAAATACATAATAGGAAGCGTTATTTGTCATGGTCTAAAGATAAGCTAAGAGTTTAAAAGAGAGGAAGGAGTAAAAGAGTTACGGCCGAAAGTCTCTTCGTATTGGGTTAAAATCACAAATTGAAAAGAGGAGAAAGAAAGACACTGAAGCATGATTTCCTTCGGCGCCAAAAAGTAAAATTTTCAACACAACTCTTTTGCACTTCTTCCTCCTTTATCCTCTTAGCCCTCTACAAGAAATAAATAAACTTCTTTAGGACCATGTACACCAACCACCAAAGTCTTTTCAATATCTGCAGTACGGCTTGGTCCTGTTGCAAAAGTGATCAGGGAAGGAAGCGCATTGTTATATTTTGACTTTACATACTGCAATGCATCTTTTACATCGTACATCAGCTGGCTGGAGTAAGCCACGCAAATATGAATGGGTGCATACACACTGGTCGTCCGTCCGCTTGGTTGTCCTGCACTCATCACTATTGTACCCGTTCTTGCTACCAGGCATTCGCAGCTGGTGATGGACACATCGCAATTAGCAAGATCAGTTTTTACAATCCGGTCAGCAATTTGTGAACCCGCTGTTTTGAGTAAGTCCTCTTCCAGGCAATATACCTTCCGCCAGTCCATTTTTTTTACAAGGCTGCTTAATTGAAAAGCCAATTCCTGTTGATTGATGCAAAAAACAAATCGCCCTTGTAATTTGGTGAATTGTTCAGCAAATTCAATTTCCTTTTCCTGCTGCTCTGGTTGAAAAACAGATTCGTTGCCCTCACTTTTTGGAAAAGGAAGAGGCGTTGATTGACTCAACGCCTTCCGGATTTTTTTTAGTATGTTTTCTTTTGACGCGGAAACATTCATGCAAAGAAATTTAAGAAGTTCAAGAAGCTCAATAGGTTATGATGGACAACTGGTTGATTGGTTTTAAACCTTTTGAACTTTTGAAACCATTATGGCAAAGCTTTATTGGTTACGTCGCTGTCATAAGGTGGCACACCGGCGGATATCTCTCCTTGTTCGGCTGGTATCACTTCATCATCTACCAACGATTTCTTTTCTTCAAAGGGACGTTTACCAATTAAAGTTTCCACGTCGCTTTGGAACAACACCTCTTTGTTTAATAATGCTTCAGCAAGTTTTGTTACCTGTTCCCTCTTTTCTTCCAATAACTTCTTCGTTCTTTCGTAAGATTCTTCGATCAGTTTCCTCACCTCTTCATCAATGATCTTTGATGTCTCCTCTGAATAGGGCTTGGTAAATGAGTTTTCCTGTTGGGGGTCATAGAAACTCACATTACCAACTTTTGCATTCATGCCGTAAACGGTAACCATTGCATAGGCTGTCCTTGTGATCTGTTGCAGGTCATTTTGAGCGCCGGTCGAGATCTTTCCAAAGAAAATTTCTTCGCTGGCCCTTCCACCCAAAGTCATACAGATTTGATCGTTCAACTGATCGGTGTTATAGAGGTATTGCTCTTTCGGGGTGTATTGTGCATATCCCAGTGCAGCGGTACCCCGCGGCACTATCGTCACTTTCAACAAAGGATAAGCATGTTCAAGATACCAACCACAAATAGCATGTCCCGCCTCGTGGTAAGCAATGATCTTTTTTTCGTCGGGCGAAATAATCTTATTTTTCTTTTCCAGGCCGCCAATTACCCTATCCACCGCATCCTGGAAATCCTGCATATCCACTGCTTCTTTACCTTTTCTCGCGGCGATTAATGCAGCTTCATTACATACGTTGGCGATATCGGCACCGGCAAAACCAGGTGTTTGCTCCGCCAGCTTATGTACATCCAGTTTTTCAGATGTTTTGATGGGCTTCAAGTGTACTTTAAAAATAGCTTCTCTTCCTTTTACATCTGGTTTGTCAATTGATATTTGCCTGTCAAAGCGACCCGGACGCAGCAAAGCAGAGTCCAGCACATCAGGGCGGTTTGTAGCTGCCAGTACAATAATGCCCACATCCGTTCCAAAGCCATCCATTTCTACGAGCAATTGATTCAAGGTGCTTTCTCTTTCATCGTTGCTCATCATCACATTCTTACCCCGCGCCCGGCCAATGGCGTCAATCTCATCGATAAAAATGATGCAGGGGGCTTTTTCTCTTGCTTGTTTAAATAAATCCCGCACCCTGCTGGCACCAACACCTACAAACATTTCAACAAAGTCGGAACCACTTAAGCTGAAGAAAGGAACCTGTGCTTCTCCCGCCATAGCTTTTGCAAGCAACGTTTTACCAGTACCCGGAGGGCCTACCAACAGGGCGCCTTTGGGTATTTTACCACCCAGCGCTGTATATTTTTTGGGACTCTTTAAAAAGTCAACTATTTCCATCACCTCAACCTTGGCCTCATCCAGGCCAGCAACATCAGCGAAAGTGATATTTACTTTTGTGCCTTTATCAAACAGAGTAGCTTTCGATTTGCCAATATTAAAAATACCGCCGGGTCCCGCACCCCCACCGGCACCACCGCCCATTTTACGCATGAGCAGTATCCAAAGACCAACAAAAAGTAAAATCGGAAGCAGAAAAGAAATGGATTTGCTAAACCAGTCACTCTCGGTGTCAACGGTGCCAACATCCTTTATCTCGGGGTTGTCGGCATAAAACTTCCGCATATCGTCTTTGAAGGAGTCACCGGAAACGATTTTAAAGCTAAGATGCGGGCCTTCAGCACTGGTTTTGCCAAAGCCTTTTTCCAGCTTATCACTGTATTTTGCCAGGGAGCTTTTTTTCAAGTAAATCTTTACCAGGTTGCGGTTTGAGATAACTACATATTTTTCAACATCTCCTGCTTTCAAAACCTGCTGAAAATAATCCTGGTCAATGGAAGCGGTATTAGGTGAAAAAGGGCCGAATAGCTGAAATCCAATGAGTACAGCAAAAATGATGGCGTATATCCAATAAATACTGAATTTAGGTCCCCTGCGTTGCGATTGATTAGGATCTTCAGGCCCACCCCCATTCTGGCGATTTCCGAACCTCGGGCTACTATTCTTATCCTTTTTGTTATAAAATGGTTCTTGCGACATGTTAGTATATATTCCTGCTAATTAATGATTTTTAAGAGAAAAAGTTTGACGATTATAACATTTAACACTAATCTTCATGATTTTGCACGGATGCATCGCTCCACATTTCCTCCAGTTTATAAAATTTGCGGGTTTCGGTCAACATTACGTGCACGACAACATTCACATAATCAACCAATACCCACTGCAGGTTTTGATAGCCTTCATGATGATATGGATTTTCACCACACTTTTTCTTTACCTGCTCTTCTATATTTTCAGCAATGGCTTTGATCTGTGGCTGGTTACCCGCTTCGCAAATAATAAAGAAATCAGCAACAGCTTCATTGATTTTGCGAAGATCAAGAGAGACTACATTTTCTCCCTTTTTCTCATTAATCGCATCAATAATGGTTTTAATGATTTTGGACCGTTGGGTTAAGCGATTTGTACTTTTTAATTTACGGGTAGATAAGGCTGCAAGTTGTTCCAAATAAAAAAATATTTTTTAAGAAGTTATTATTCCCCGGTTATTAATTACAGGTAAGGGCGCCAAACTAATAACGTTTTTAAACAACCGTTACCCTGTAATCAGAAACTAGTTTACTTTGCTCAAAAATAACAATTAATTGCCACAACCTCCTTTTTACAGGACGCTTGGAATGCCATTTATTGAGCTTTCATCAGTAGATAGTACCAACAATTATGCCCTTACCCAAATACATGAAGGTTTGGCACGGCATGGAATGGCTTTTTTTGCGCATGAACAAGTTGCCGGCAAGGGTCAGCGAAATAAATCATGGACCACGGAGAAAGAAACCAGCCTGATAATAAGTATCGTTCTCGACCCGTCTCCACTGCAACTGGCACAACAATTTCAATTAAGTGCCTGTGTAGCTGCATCAGCCTGTGAGTTTTTGGATAAATATGCCGGCAAGAAAACCCGCATTAAATGGCCGAATGATCTGTATTGGCACGACAGAAAGGCAGGTGGAATATTGATTGAGAATGTGATAGGCAGCGGAAAAACCGGGACTAACGGGAGCCCGGTTTGGCGTTGGGCAGTAGTGGGTGTCGGCATAAATATCAACCAGGTAGCATTTCCACCCGAACTGAGAAATCCTATTTCGTTGAAACAGCTGACGGGTGGGGAATTTAATACTGTGGAACTGGCTAAAGAATTTTGCACTGTTTTCAATAAAAACTTTCAACACCTCGTCCATGGCGGCTTTGCAGATATTTACAATTTTTATATTGAACATCTTTATCAAAAAAACAGACTGGTAAAATTGAAAAAGGGAAACCGTGTTTTTGAAGCCACAATTAAGACCGTGAGTCCAGGTGGCCGGCTTGTGGTACAACATGCGTTGGAAGAAGAATTTGATTTTGGTTCAGTTGAGTGGGTGATGCCCTTCCTGTCCGCAAAATAGCGTAACTTAATAAAGCACAAGGCAACCTTTTAACTTTTATTACCGATTACTCTTTTAAACCAACCGGATTTGCTGTCGGAGCAGGAATTAGAAATACATATCAGGGGATGTACTCTGAATAAAAGAGAGAGCCAAAAGAAAATTTACAGCTCTTTCTATGGGTATGCCATGTCTATCTGCCACCGATATACCAACCACGAAGAAGATGCCACCGAAATCCTCAATGACGGATTTTTAAAGGTGTTTGTCGAAATATACCGATTCAAGCCGGCTTACACCGATACGGTTAGCTCCTTTAAGGGATGGCTTCGAAAGATCATGATCTACACAGCAATCGACCATTTTCGCAAAAATCACAAGCATCAAATGACTTCTGAGCTCAATGAGTCATATATGCACCTGCCAGCGACCGATGAAGACTCATTTTCAAAAATTGCGTACGAAGAAATAATAAATGCCATAAAGCGATTAACGCCAGGATACAGAACAGTGCTGAACCTCTTTATCATCGAAGGATTTAGCCATGAGGAAATAGCCAATCAATTAGGCATATCGGTAGGCACATCCAAATCTAATTTGGCAAAAGCCAGAAAACAATTACAAAAAATATTATCTCATCAAAATGAAATAGCCCATAAAAATGTGGTCTGACGAGTTACATAAGAAGATGGAGGAAGCCGAAAACAACAGCGATTCGTCGAACCATGAAAAAGCATGGGAAAAAATGGAATTGTTGTTAGACGAACATTTGCCGGTAAAGAAAAAAAGAAGACGCTTTATTTTTCTTTTATTTCCCCTGCTACTTGGAGGAGGTATTGTTTTATTCTTTCTTCAAAAAAGAGGCAATATTGATCAGTCAATTTCGCAGCAGAAAAACAGCACTGTTCAAAGCCCGGTCGCTTCTTCAAAAGATACCAATACTGTTAAGCTATCTGAAAAAATACCTTCCGGTGAAAACAACGATAACGTTATACCATTAATCGATGATGCGACAACTACAAAGACAGCACCCGGCAATCATTCAAATCAACAGGATCAATCCACGATAAAAAACGATTTAATTTCCCAAAAAGCAACCGTTACTAAATCGACTTTGGAACCTGTTCAAAAGCAGAAATACCCGCGAAGCAATCAACCAGTTAAAAACAAGGCTCCAAATAACAATCAAAGACCCGGTAATATTTCCGATCATAAAAACGACATAGCATCACAAGACGTGACTGTAACAGCCAAAGACAACGAAGAAAAAAAGAATATTGAAAAAATAAACGTGACACGGGTTGATAGTAGTTCTGTTGCCAAAATTCCGGGAGATACCTTAACCTCCCAAATCGATACAACCGGGAACAAAACAACTGAAACTGTAAAAAAAACAACCAAAAAAACTTCTTCTTTTAGCAAAAATTTGAGTTTCACTTTTTCTTTTGGACCGGACATCAGCAGTGTTGGGATTGACAGACCGGGTAAGTTAGCGCTGCCATATGGTATTGGAGTCAGCTATGATTTATCAAAAAAGATCAGTGTCCGGACAGGATTTTTTGTTGGCAAGAAAATTTATGATGCTGATTCCGCCGATTATCATCCGCCTGGCAATTTCTGGAATTATTATTCTAACCTGCAAAAGATAGATGCGAATTGCCTGGTTTATGAAATACCCGTGTCGGTTGTATATAATTTTGCACCTGGTAAAAAGCACAATTGGTTTGTATCGGGTGGGCTTTCCTCCTACCTGATGAAGAAAGAAGCATACGATTATTATTACAAAAATTCATGGGGACAACCACAGCTTTATCATCGCACTTATAAAAATGAAAATTCCCATTTCTTCTCCGTTCTCAATTTATCAGGAGGTTATAGATATTCCCTCAATGACCGTGTATCTGTAATGGGAGAACCTTATGTAAAGGTTCCTGTTAGTGGAGTTGGTTATGGCAAGGTAAAATTGAATAGCGCAGGTGTGCTATTTACAGTGAGTGTGAAGCCATTCCTGAAAAAAAATTAATCCCGGCTATTTTTTCAAGGCAACTTTTTTGTTGATCATTTCGATTTTATCAAAACAATAGTAATGATTTATTCACTCAACAAAAAAACCCGATGAAAAAAATATCTGTTACCAAACTTTCTCTTGTTCTTATGACCGGCGTTATATTATTCTCCTGCAGCAAAGGAGATAGCGGAAGCGATACTCCTCCGACCCAACCACCTGCAGCTTGTTCCGGTACACCAGGCCCACTGTTTAATGCCGTTAAAAGTGTAATCCAGGCGAATTGCGAAAGTTGCCATAACAATACTATTGCCAATGGAGGAATGAACTGGACCTCTAATTGCAATATCGTGACCAATAAAACCAGGATCAAAGCAAGAGCTGTTGACAACAATCCAACACCAATGCCACCGACTGGCCCACTTTCGCAAACCGACAAGGATAAAATCACCGCCTGGATCAATGCAGGTGGCAGGCTGACTGACTAATCCGACCATCAATGTCCCATACACAAAGGGTTCTTGTAAATACAAGAACCCTTTTTTGTAAACCAACCGTTCATGTTGTGAGAGCTACTTTCTATTCTTCTTTTTCCAAAAAAGATCAAAATCTCTTGACACCGTAAATCCCCACCTGAATTCACCATCGCCCCAGGAGGTTGCTGTTCCTGGAATAAAACGATTCTCCAGTATTTCGGTAGCGTTGGTAAAGTTCAAATGAAAAACGTGGCCTTCCGTTAACAGTTCAATTCCGACTCCCATCGCATCATAAAATTTAACGCCTTGTGTTTTGAAATAATCGATGCTGCTTTGACTGCGGAAAGTATGGAAGTAATCAAACAATAAACTAAACCTACCCCTCACCGGTAATCGAAAAGCCCCGCCAAGGGCAAACAAGGTGTTGTCATCCTCACTCGGCACATAATTTCTGTTGACCAGGGTTGGACTTAGTTGCAAGCTAACCTTACCAAACTTTCTTGCAATCAGTAATTGAACTGTCTCACTTAAACGGTCGCTAAAATCATCAAATGAGTTTTCCTGGTTGGCAACTATACTTGCCTTCATGGACGAAACAACAGTATTCGCAAATAGTGTAAGCGACAATGGATGTTTTGAATCATTGGCCTGTTGAAGCAGCCTGTATTTAAACCCTAATTCATATAATTGTTGTACGGAACCCGCACCTTTTGCCCTTGCAGCAATAAGATTAATGCGTTTACTCAAGCCATACTGAAAACCTATGCGGACATCGGTTGCATTATCAAGGCCGAAAAAATTTTTTACTCCTCCGTTATCTCCCGCAACGTCTCCAAAATTATGGGTGACTTTAAATTCCAATATACCTTTTGGCTGTAGTTCTACTGTATTAGCATTAATGAGCCTTGGCGAGGAAAATATCCAGATATAATCTGTTTCGGGCTGCTTTGGCGGCTCAATTATCGTAGTATCCTGTGAAATGGCTTCAATACCCGCTAACATAAAGACTCCCAATAATAAATTGCGCATGTTTTTTATTTTCCGACTAAACGGGAAAAGAAAAAACGAGGTTGCCTGTTATCTCAAGTCAGCGCATTCCATGCAGCAATGATCTCTTCCGCATGAGCTTTATTTTTTGGCTTTAAAAATATTTTCCGGATGATGCCTTTTTCATCGATAACAAAAGTGGTGCGCAGAACGCCCATGTATTCCCGGCCAAACATTTTCTTCTGATCCCACACGCCGAATTTTTCCAGGATATCATGCGAAGTGTCGGCAATCAGCGGAAAAGGCAGTTTGTATTTTATTTCAAATTTTTTTTGGGTCAATTCATCGTCGGGGCTTACACCGACTACTTCAAATCCATTTTTCTTTAGCAGGCCATAGTTATCACGCAGGTTGCACGATTCGATCGTACAGGTAGGAGATCCTGCTTCGGAATAAAAATACAATACCAGTTTTTTGCCTTTGTAGTCAGCCAGCGAAACTTTTTTCCCGTTTTGATCTTTACCGGTAAAGGCGGGCGATTTATCGCCTTCTTTTAATATAACCACGATTAATATGATTTAAAAGGATTGTGAGGTAATAATATTATTACTTTTTCCTGGCTTTCTTTCTTACACTGCCGGCTTTCTTTTTGCTACTTGTTTTTCTTGTAACTTTTTTCTTTGGCGGTGGAGTGTAAGGATATTTTTTAAACCACCAACTTTTGGTTGTGGTATTGCCGGCAAGGTCTTCAACAGTTACCCGCAGCTCATGAACACCATACGGGCAACGCTCATCAAATTTATAAATATAAGCCCGGCCTTTATCATTGGTAAATCTTAACCACTGACCATCCAGTTCAGCCCTAAAATTTTTTACATCAAAATTGTCATCGGGCCAAAAAATAATTCTTGATGCAGCACTAAGATTTATGGTGTCCCCATAACCCAATTCGTTTATTGTAGGAGGCGCCAAATCGAGAAAAGCCTGGAAATTTCCAAATTCATTAAAATCCGCTACAAGAAAACCGTTTTCATATTTCGCCTTATGGATCGTTCTTTTACTCCCATACGATCTTCTTATCATCACTTTGTCATACCATTTACCGGGCAATGATTCGGTTGGTTTTATCCGCACGGTAAAGTTGTAGTGCACAGGCATGGATGGATTATTAAGCGAATATTCCGGCGAAAGACTACCCGCACTTTGTTTGTTCGTTGTGTAATAGAAAACCGGAACGGTATCATATAAGCAATCTTCCGGCATGTAGACTTCAAAGTCCTTTTTTTCCAACACATTTATTTCGCCGGGTATAAAATGCGGATGGGCAGCCGGGTGAGCCGATTCAGTTGACAGGTTGCCGTCATACTGGACCGAAAAGCTTACCTGCGACTTGTTGAAATAAGCATCGCTTACTTCTATCCTGATATTATGGACAGTAGTATCGGATAATACAATCGTGCCATCTCCATTGTATTGTGTATAGACAGGGCCATAGTCTCCGGGCAACTGTGATAGATGTTGCAGGTAAGGGCCGCCATTATATTTATAGCGGTAATCGATTTGCGCATTCATATACCGGGTGGCATCGTACCCTATACTATCTATTTCAAATACTACCACTGGCTTATTGTCGACAAATAACTTGGCGGAGTAAATGCCATCCTGATTATTAGAACCGTTTATTCTATCATACGCCTGTATGGCAAAACTCAATTTAGTTAGCCCTGTCTTTAGT
This sequence comes from Terrimonas alba, assembly GCF_042434975.1. NCBI lineage: Bacteria > Pseudomonadati > Bacteroidota > Chitinophagia > Chitinophagales > Chitinophagaceae > Terrimonas > Terrimonas alba. Next base: position 397,036 of record NZ_JBHMQM010000005.1, on the reverse strand, counting down.
ACTGGCAGCGATGAAATGGTGTACCCGCCCGGCCCTTTTTTTAATGGATAAAATTTTGGTGTTTGTTCATATACGCTAAAGCTCCGATCATATAAAGCCAGTTTCACAATCGTTGGCGGCACATTATCGGTTAAAGGAAGTCCAAAAAATAAAGGGTTAAGACATTTATCCGTTTTGGTGTCCCTGATCTCAAAATGAACATGTGGTCCACCGGAACCGCCGGTATTACCACTATAAGCAATAAAACTTCCTTTAGTTACCGGGAATTGCTGTGGTGTAAACTCGAGTGTGATATCCCATGTTTGTTGTTTGTATTGCTGTTCCGTCACATATTTTTCAAGTGCCGGATAGAAGTCGTTCAAATGGGCATACAGTGTTGTCAATCCATTTGAATGATTGATGTAAATAGCACGGCCGAAACCAAAAGGTTCTATTTTGATTTTTGCAATATAACCGGCAGCGGCCGCATACACCATTTGATTTTCCTTTTGGGCGGTCCTTATATCAAGCCCCATATGCCAGTGATTGTTGCGTAATTCACCAAGGTTGGCGACAATTTCAGGTTTCAGGTTAAGTGGCCAGCGGAAATAACCCTTGGGGTAATTTTTAATTCCTGTCTGGGCCCGGAGAAATAAACAACAAAAGATTGAAATGGTTAATACGGAAAAATATCGCTGCATGCTGCAAAAATAGTGTTGTATAAAATTAAAACGCCCTGGCTATTTTAAGCCGGGCGTTTGTAAAATACAAGCCGGTTAACGGGATCAATTGTTTAGCCCGGAAAAAATATAGCTTAGGGATAGACCAATATATGATCCTGTTACTCCGTATTGTCCTTCCAAAATTGGTTGTGATGGTAAGTCAAAACTGTAGCTAACCTTAGCAAATTCAGTAAAGGACATATTTATTTTAACATTAGCCCTGATGGAATTTTTCCTGGGCAATTGCCAGGTATAACCGCTCGCAATATGATAATTCAACCACGGTTTACCATGATTATTGCTGTTCTGACTTCTTGTCAAATATTTATAGGTCCTTCCGTCATACAGGAAAACTGCATCAAAGCCCTCAACAGTTCTATTTATTGAGAATAAAAGACTAATACCAATATTTGTATTCCATGAGTTTTCTATACCACTATTCCACCTTCGTTCTATCTCTACCGGTATTTTAAAATAAAATAAATCCATTTCCCTGGAAAGAGCCTTATTTGAGGTAATATCAGAGCCTGTTGGCGGGTCAAACATTTCTTTAGGAATCGCATAATCCAAATTATGTCCGATCACTCCGCCACCTGCCCCAAATATCAAAGAATAATTTTTTTCAAATTCATAGTGATAGTTTATCAGTGCTTCAAAGCTCAACTGGGGGGCTGATTTTAGGCTGTATTTTTTTGTGTCACCTTTTATATTGGACTTAGCTGCTATTGCAAGAGGAATTACGGTAACACTGAAATATCTTTTTGCTGAAAAAAACTCCGCCTTATCAAACTTAATATCTCTACCTGCATTCTGCGCATCCGCAGAAGCAAGCATCAGAAATAAAAAAAGGGAATTGTTCAATATATATTTAAGGTACATACGTAAATATAAATCAGGTGAACCACCCGGCAAAGTACTAAGGCCCTGGTTCAAATAGAATGGTAATCATTAAATTGGCTTTATTAAAATAATAACATTTATCCCGGCAATTTTCTGATACTTTTGCACCACAAAATTTATTGATATCAACAATGTGGCTGAAAATAAATACCCGGTTTAGTTATAAGTCAATTGCTGTATTTATTTTTCTTTTTTTGAACTTTATCCTTGCTGCAGCCCCGTTCATTAATGCAGCTTCGGTAAATGCCACTGTGGTCAATGCCACCGGACCCATTTCACAAAATCATGCATCCGACCAGGAGGAGAACAATCACCCGAATCATTTGCTGGAAAACAAGCATGAATACCACCATTCCACCCGAAGCAAACAAAGGGCTCCTGGTAGCTCCTGCACCTCCGGTCAACAGGATTTTTCTTTCATCGCTACTGTTGGTCAACCGGCACGCAAACATGCCGGCAATTCTTTTCTGGTAAGGCCGGCCTATTATCGCCTTCTTTTTCTCCATCACCTGTTTTGATCATAACTCGTGATCGGCTAATACTCTGCTATTCCCTTTGCGTCCCGGGCGACATTTTTTGATTTTGATCAGACTTTCAACAATAGATATATTATTAAATACCCTTCACTCAATCACTATTATGCAAACGATCATAGAATTTTTTAGTAACCTCACCGACCCGGCATGGATCATGGCCCATGGCGGGTTATATATTGTCGTACTTATTGTTTTTATCGAAACCGGTTTCCCATTCGGATTCTTTTTACCCGGTGATTCTCTCCTTTTCATCGCTGGCATGGTAATCGCCAATGCCCTTGCTCCATTCAGTTTGCCTTTGCTCAATCTCCTCTACTGGGTTGTGCTGATAACTACTGCCGGTACATTGGGTAATTTTGCAGGCTATTGGTTAGGGAGAAAATCGGATGGCCTGCTGTTTCAACGGAAAGACAATTGGCTGTTCAAGAAAAAATACCTCATCCAGGCTAAGGAGTTCTATGATAAAAGAGGCGGAGCTGCCATTGTGATGGCAAGGTTTCTTCCTATCGTCCGGACCTTTGCACCCATCGTAGCCGGTATTGTAAAGATGAATCCAGGAAAATTTGCCCTGTACAATTTTGTGGGCAGCTTTTTATGGGCCGGCAGCATTGTAACGGCTGGCTTTTTATTAGGCGAAAATGAATGGGTAAAAGAAAACCTGGAAAAGATCATCATTGGTATTGTGATAGTGACCACTGCGCCTGTCATACTGAAGATGCTGATGGGAAGAAAAAAGAAAGCCCCGGCAAATTCACTGGCCGGTTAATTGTACTACTCAATCTTATTTATTAAAATTTCAGCGTTATGGATTTTGTCTTTCCCGACTTTGCCAACCCGGGCGTTTGGATAAGCCTGCTTACGCTTAGCTTTCTTGAAATTGTACTGGGAATTGATAATATCATTTTCATTTCCATCGTTGCCGGCAAGTTGCCTAAGGATCAACAGCGACGGGCCCGTAATATTGGATTAGCCCTGGCAATGCTTTTCAGGGTGGGTCTCTTACTTTGTATTAATTGGATCATCAGTTTAAAAGATCCTGTGCTGACCCTCCCATCTATCCCCGGTATTTCCGAAAACGGTCTGGCTTTAAGTTTTAAAGATCTAATCCTGATTGCAGGTGGAATTTTCCTGATCGTCAAAAGCACATTAGAAATTCATCATAAATTTCAACTACCCGCCACGGATGAAAAAAAGAGCCGGAAAAATCTGGGCTTTGGTTCCGTCATTTTTCAAATTGTCCTGGTTGATGCTATTTTCTCTTTCGATTCCATTCTCACGGCCGTTGGCCTGGTCGACAATGTCATTATCATGATCATTGCCGTGATCATCTCAATTGGTATTATGATGCTTTTTGCCGGGCCAGTGACCAGGATTATTAACCAGCATCCGACACTCCAAATGTTGGCGCTCTCATTCCTTGTCGTCATTGGTGTGGTTTTGATCGCCAGTGGTCTTCACCAGGAAGTAAGCAAGAGTATCATCTATTCATGTCTATTCTTTTCATTGGCGGTAGAAATGTTAAACATCAGGCTAAGAAAACGGGCAGAAATTACGCTGCCCAATCAGCCGATGGATAACCAGTCAACTCATATTTAGGATGACAGGCTTGATCTTCATCGCAGGGAGTTAACAGTTTTTTAATGCTGATAGCCAACCTTCACATTGTAATATTGTTAATCATTCAAGCCATATATTTCTGGCACGATATTTTAACAGTATAGCACTACATATGATTATAAAATGGACGGGTTATGAAAAGGATTATTTCTACTTTATTGTTTAGTTTGATCATGGTAGCGGGCTTGTTTATCGGAATGATAAAGGGCCAGGAGGTTCGTAACAGGTGGGTGAGTAAAATGAAGACAAGGCATGAAGAAAGGAGATCGAACAGTGTAGCAGAAACACCACAAGGTGAAGTGGTGCTTGATGAAATTGAAATGGCTACTTATCATAGCTAACATCAATCCAGGCAATCGTTATAAGAGCTTATCCTAACGATTGTACGTCTATATATAGAAAAGAACCAGTTAAAAGAACTGGTTCTTTTTTTATGAATTGTCCCGTCCTGATATCACTAACATTTTTTCACAATAGCACTTCAAACCGGATAGATTCCCGTAGTTTTGCGTCCCGATAACAATCGGGATTTAACCGCTTCAAAACCCCGCCTTCGGACGGGACTGGTTCGCTTTCTTTGCAGTGTTCAGGATGGCGGCCATCTTTAAAAAGAAAATGCCAAAAGATACTTCTATTCAGTCGGTCCTGATCATCGGTTCAGGGCCTATTATTATTGGACAAGCCTGTGAATTTGACTATTCAGGCACACAGGCAGCCCGCAGCCTTCGTGAGGAAGGCATTAAAGTTTACCTTATTAACAGCAATCCGGCCACCATCATGACAGATCCTATGATGGCGGATAAAGTCTACCTGTTGCCGCTTACGGTAGAAAGTATTGAGCAAATCCTGGAGGAGAACCAGATTGACGCAGTGTTGCCGACCATGGGTGGACAAACGGCTCTTAATTTATGTAAAGAAGCAGAGGACCTGGGGATCTGGGAGAAATTTGGCGTAAGACTAATTGGAGTAGATATAAAGGCCATCGATAAAGCGGAAGACAGGGAAAAATTCCGTCAATGGATGATTGAACTGGGAGTTCCCGTAGCCACTGCTAAAACGGCCAACTCATTTTTAGAGGGAAAAGAGTATGCACAGGAAATCGGGTTTCCGCTGGTAATCCGCCCTTCCTTTACACTGGGAGGAACAGGTGGCGGTTTTGTGCATGATAAATCGGAACTAGATGAGGCCCTGAACCGTGGCTTGCAAGCTTCGCCCATACATGAGGTGCTGGTGGAACAAGCGGTATTGGGCTGGAAAGAATTTGAGCTGGAACTATTAAGAGATAGCGGCAACAATGTCTGTATCATTTGTACAGTTGAAAATTTTGATCCCATGGGTGTGCATACCGGAGATTCCATCACGGTGGCCCCGGCTATGACACTTAGCGATACAGCTATGCAACTCATGCGGAATACAGCGATCATGATGATGCGGGATCTCGGAAATTTCGCCGGCGGATGTAATGTGCAATTCGCCTTAAACCCCGCCACAGAAGAGATCATTGCGATCGAGATAAACCCAAGGGTAAGCCGGTCATCGGCACTGGCCTCAAAAGCTACCGGCTATCCAATTGCAAAAATCGCCGCTAAACTTGCCATCGGTTATAACCTGGATGAACTCGAAAACCAAATCACAAAAACCACCTCTGCTTATTTCGAACCGGCTCTCGACTATGTAATCGTAAAAGTGCCCCGTTGGAATTTCGATAAATTCAAAGGCGCCAACGATACATTGGGTTTGCAAATGAAGAGTGTAGGTGAGGTAATGGCAATTGGCAGAAGTTTTACCGAGGCCATTCAAAAAGCCTGTCAGAGCCTGGAGAATAATGCCGTAGGTCTCGGTTATTATGGAAAAAGCCTGATGCATGCAGAAGAAATACTGGAATACATTAAAGTGCCCAAGTGGGATAGACTATTCAGGATCAAAGATGCCCTGATGGCTGGTATTTCGGTTAGTTCAATTTCCAAAGCTACTAATGGCATCGATCGCTGGTTTATTTATGAAATACAGAAGATCGTAAACCTCGAAAAGGAAATTGCGAAATATAAACTTGCTACCATTCCGCTGGAACTGTTGCGTGAAGCAAAAACAATGGGCTTTAGCGATGAACAGCTTTGCCGCATCATGAATGACGGAAAAGAAGATGAGCTGTATGAAAAAAGAAAGGCTGCCGGAATCAAGAGAGTTTTTAAAATGGTAGATACCTGCTCTGCAGAGTTTGAGGCGAAAACTCCTTACTTCTACTCTACTTTTGAAAATCAGCCTGCGGGTAATGAGATTCTTTCTAATGAGTCAAAAGTTTCGGCTAAAAAGAAAATAATTGTATTGGGTTCTGGTCCCAACAGGATTGGCCAGGGCATTGAGTTTGACTACTGCTGCGTGCATGGTTTATTGGCCATTAAGGAATCAGGGTATGAAGCCATCATGGTAAACTGTAATCCTGAAACGGTAAGTACAGATTTCGATATGGCCGACAAACTGTATTTCGAGCCGGTGTACTGGGAACATTTGTGGGAAATAATTGAACATGAAAAGCCGGAAGGAGTAATTGTTCAATTGGGTGGACAAACTGCGCTAAAATTGGCTGAGCGTTTACACGAAAAAGGGATAAAGATCATTGGTACTTCTTATGACAGCATGGATATAGCAGAGGACCGCGGTCGTTTTTCAGACTTGCTGAAAGAGCTGGGAGTTCCCTATCCTGACTATGGTACTGCATACGATGTAGATGAAGCTGTGGAAGTTGCTAATAAAGTAGGCTATCCCGTTCTGGTTCGCCCATCTTATGTACTCGGTGGTCAGCGAATGAGAATTGTGATCAACGACGAGGAAGTTGAAAAAGCGGTAGTGAGCTTATTGAAACATATTCCCGGAAATAAGATACTGATCGATCATTTCCTGGATCGTTGCCAGGAGGCTGAGATCGACGCCATCTTTGATGGAGAGAATTTTCATGTGATGGGAGTGATGGAACATATTGAGCCTGCCGGTATTCATAGTGGAGACAGTAACGCCGTTTTACCCGCCTTTAACCTGACCCCGATGGTAGTAACTACCATGGAACATTATGCAGAAAAAATTGCACGCAAACTCAATATTAAAGGTTTGATCAATATACAGTTTGCAGTAAAAGATGGTAAAGTGTATGTGATAGAAGCTAATCCAAGAGCTTCCCGAACAACACCATTCATCGCCAAGGCTTACCAGATCCCTTATTTAAATATAGCAACCAAGGTGATGATGGGCACTCATACACTAAAGGATTTCAAGTTTGAGAAAAAGCTAAACGGATTTGCTATCAAAGAACCAGTATTTAGTTTCAACAAATTCCCGGGTGTAAATAAAGAGCTCGGACCCGAAATGAAATCAACCGGTGAGGCAATACGTTTTATCAAAGACCTTCGCGACCCTTATTTCAGGCAGCTTTATAAGGACAGGAGTATGTATTTAAGTAAATAAGAACCATGATTTTTGAGATTTAAAAGGATTTTGAGGATTTTCTCAAAATCCTTTTTATTTGTAATGCATCCTATTGGGCGAAGTAGTCACACAATATTCAGCGGAGATTCTTATCGTTCATAAAAGAAGAAGCAAGGCATTAATTGTTTTCGTAACTTTTTTGAATGAAAAAAGAACTTCAGTCAATTATCAGCAATCTTGAAAATACGCTGGATGGAACTCCCTGGTATGGTCGTCCTGTCTATGGTATCTTGCGTGAAATTGATCCATCGATTGTATATAAAAAGCCATCTCCCAATTCTCATTCCCTGGCTGAGCTTTTGTATCATATGTTAACATGGGCAGAATTTACATTGAAGCGAATAGAAAAAGATAATTCACAGGATCTTGCTGCTTTTGAAAAACTAGATTGGCGGCAAATAGATCCGGCTGTTCATGACTGGGACGAGGGTCTGGCCGCTCTGATTGCTACTCACCAACAAATCATTGCACTACTACAAACAAAGGATGAATTCTTTTTGAGCGAAACCGTGGATTATCGCCAATACAATTTTCGTTTTTTGTTAAATGGCCTGATCCAGCATAACATTTATCATCTGGGTCAAATAGCCTATGCGGTAAAACTGCTAAGCTGAAAGATCACAATTCAATAATTTTATTTTTTATCGCATACATCACCAGCCCTACGCGGCTGTGCACTTTGAGTTTAGCAAACAGCGCTTGCCGGTAGTCGTCTACCGTACGGGGACTAACGTACATCTTATCAGCAATCTCTTTATAAGACAGTTCGGAGCAGGTCCATTTTAAAAACTCTTTCTCCCTTTCATTTAGCACTACTTCCTTTTCCTCTACATTCACCACGTCATTATGCAGTCCGCTAATTAGCTTGCCCGAAACATATTCAGATAAGTAAACATTTTTATTCATGATTGTATCGAGAGCTTCTTTCAGTTCTTCCGGACTGGCGTTTTTTAACAAATAGCCTTTTGCTCCCAGCCGGAAAATTTTAATAATTGATTTTTCATCACTAAGCATGGAAAGCGTCAACACTTTTATTTGCGGATACTTTTTATATAGCCACTGTGTGGTTTCAAATCCATCCATTTCGGGCATATTAATGTCGAGCAGGACAATATCGGGCAATATATTTTTAGTGATTTTATCGCACAGGTCTTTACCGTTATCTGCTTCCATTATTACGCTATATCCCTCAAACGTATTTATCAGTTTTGCTAATGCGCTGCGCAACAAACTATGGTCATCTGCGATTGCTACCTGTATATTTTTGTTTATTCTGGTCATCTTTATTCTGCATTCAGGGGAAGCCTGATCGTTGTTTTTGTTCCACTCCCGGGTTTACTGTCGATGGCTATTTGTGCGCCGATTAGTTGTGCCCGGTTAAACATACTTTTTAATCCGACACCCTTATAAGAAGTGGTGGACTGTTGTTTTTCCGTCACGTTAAATCCAATACCGTTATCTTTTATCTCCAGGCAAAAAAGGTCCGGCTGATAGTCCAAATTGACACCCACTTCGCTTGCCTTGGCATGTTTTAAAATATTATTGACTGTTTCCTGGAAAATACGAAACAAGAAAATGGATTTTTCTTCATTAAACGGTATTTCAGTACCCTCCCGGTGAAAATGAACCTGCAATATACCTGCATTTTTTAATGCATATAATTCAAACTGGATAGACTCGGCCAGGCCTACCTGGGCAATGCGGTCAGTATGAAGCCCCTTAGTGAGATTAGAAAGATCTACAATCGCTTTATTTAAAACTTCCTGCGAATGACGAAGTGGCTCTGCAGCAGGATGGCCCTTCTCAATTGGCAAGATGGATAAAGTAAGTTTAGTCACTGATAACATCTGGCCAATATTATCATGCAGTTCCTGGGCGATAGATTTGAAGGTGTTTTCCTGGATTTCCAGTTGCGACCGCAGCGCTTCCTTTTCATAGATTGCCCGTATCTTTTCCAACTCCTGTTCCTGCCGTTGCTGTCTCCGTTGATACAAAAAAAGGATGGTAACAATAAAGCCTACCAGCAACAGACCCAGGATGATGCCTATGATCGTTACGAAATATATTTCCTGGTTTTGAGTCGGCATAAAAATGCAATAGTATATAGCGAGTATAAAAATATATTTAAGATGATGATGATGGCATAGAAATTTTTGATAACAAGGGCCGAGATACTGCTTAGAAAATTTGTCAGGCCATATAAAGGAAAACCGCAACAATAAAAAAATAACAGCCCGGAACAAATCCAAAATGCCGGAGTGTTCTTCAGCTTGATGGCTTGTGGTATTTTGAATAGCTCAAAAAAATAATAAACACATGCGGCCACTATCAGCAAACATCCGATAGAATAAGTAACCGTATGAAATGCACCTATTCGCTGAATGAAAATTATATTACCTGAAGCTGCCATGGCATACAACAATAAGGTATAACGCAGTACAAGTTTCATTTTATGATTACCAATAATAAAACTTACTAATAAAAGATAAAAGCAAAACTCAAATACAGTAAAGAAATTGTATAACCAAACGTTGGGTTGCTGCCGGTCCGACAACCTGGCTCCTATAATCTCAACAGTTAAGGTCGTTATGAGAAAAGGAGGAAATAGCAAAAGGTATAATGGTGTTTGTCGCCTGTTTAAATAAACTGTCAGGCTGACCAAAAAGCTGATGGCGATAAAGTATATATATAAAGGAAAAGAAAGCATCTCATTTATTAAAAGTTTAAAATTAGCATTATAAATAAAAAACCTCCCATTTACGGGAGGTACTTAGGAAAGGTTTATATGGTTTTCAATTTAGGCTACAATGATTCCGTCCTCTCCTTTGTCAATAATGGTAATTCCAACGCCTCCGAAATCGTCTTTACCACAATAAGGTGGGCAGATACTTCCTGCATTCCATGCCAAAATACTTGATCCCTTTTCTGTGCTGATGTATATGTCTTTGTTTGACTCGCCGGCTTCTGATACTTTATGTTTTGTGGCCACCAAAACAATTGTTTGCCTTCCGGCATACAAGGGTTGCTCTTTATAATCCTGGTCGTACGCCCCAAAATATAATTTGATACCATCGGCACCATGCTCTTTGCTTTTTTCAATAAAACGCTCCAACTCCTCAATACTATACCAAACGCTGAGGGAATCCTCTTTTCCCAACCGCCTGGAGTTATGCACCCATCGCTGTTGTTTATAATTTTTGACGACAGTATCGACATGCCTTGTGTCAACCTGCTTCCCGGATATTAGCGATTTTTTTTGTGTCTTTGTCATGGCCTTAATTTTTAAGATGATCGTAAAATTGTTTGTCGGGTAAATCTATTAAGGAGGGCATGACAATCTTTTTTATAAACTATAAAAAAGCAAACAATTATAAATTAAATTAATTTATAACATTTGGATTGTCAAATATTAGCGATGATTTTATGAAAAAAAATCCGTGAAAAAAGCGAAAATTACCCGTAAAAAAAATGCTAATCTGACCGTATAAAAACGAAAGCTCCCGGGGTGGGAAAACTGATTTTTTTCCATTAATAACCCATGAACCAGCACAAAAATTCGCTATTAAATAGTGTTGCAGGATTTAAAGATTTGAAGTAGCTTCTCTTATGCCATCGTCCAACCATTACTTTCTAAAAAGAACACCCTTTATCCGGCTGCTGCTTGCACTGATAATTGGCATTGTCTTTCAGTGGTATTGCCAGGTACCGATAACAGCCTGGCTGATTTTATTTGCTGTCTCTTTTCTAGCCACCCTGTCATTTTTTTACCTCCCGCTTTTTAAGCGATATCATCTTGGTGCTTTAAATGGCTTATTTATTATGATTCCATTTTTATCACTGGGAGCCATTCTTGTCTTTAATAACGATATCAGGAACAATCCAAATTGGATGGGTCATCTATACAATGAACAGGATGTCGTGGTCGCAACAATTGAAGAACCCCTGGCGGAGAAAACCAAATCATTCAAGGCCGACGCAACGATATCATCACTGATAAAAAATGGCGGTGCAGTCCCTGTTAAAGGCAAAACAATTATCTATTTCCAAAAAGACTCCTCCATATCCAGGCTGAAATATGGATCACAGATCATTTTCAGGAAATCACTACAGGAAATTAAAAATTCCGGAAACCCCGGCGGTTTTGATTACAAGCGTTATTCCCTATTCCATGGAATGACACACCAGGTATACCTTAAAGCCGGAGAATTTGTGGTACTCAATGAAAAGAAGAAACAAAAATGGAAGGAATTTATATATGCATCAAGAGAAAACGTGCTGGATATTCTCCGGTCAACTATCAAAGGTGAAAAAGAGCTGGGCCTGGCAGAAGCATTACTGATTGGCTATAAAGACGACCTTGATAAAACACTTGTTCAATCCTATACCAATACCGGCGTCGTACATATTATTGCTATTTCCGGGCTTCACCTGGGACTGATATATTGGTTGCTGCTATTATTATTAAAGCCACTGCAAAAGCAACCCTATTGCAAATGGTTGAAACCGGTTATTGTTATTAGTGGATTATGGTTGTTTAGTTTTTTAGCAGGAGCGCAGCCTTCCATTCTCCGGTCCGCAGTTATGTTTACCTGCCTGGCATTGGGAGATAGCCTTGTTAAAAAAACTTCCATTTATAATACATTGGCCTTTTCAGCCTTTCTATTGCTTTGTTATAATCCTTATTGGCTTTGGGATGTCGGATTTCAACTTTCCTACTCCGCCGTTTTAAGCATTGTTGTTTTCATGAAGCCTGTTTATCAATGGTTTTATGTGAAGAATAAAGCGCTTGATTTTATTTGGAAAATCAATGCTGTTACAATTGCAGCTCAAATACTAACTCTACCAGTTAGTATTTACCATTTTCATCAGTTTCCTATGCATTTCTTGCTTACTAATTTCGTGGCGGTACCGTTATCAAGTATCATACTGGTCGGCGAAATTTTTCTTTGCGTCTTATCGTTTGTCCCGTTTGTCGCTTCATTTATCGGCAAACTTATATCCTGGCTTATTTGGGTAATGAATGGCTGGGTGGAACGAATAGAGGCTTTACCTTTTTCTTTGTGGGATGGATTGCAGGTAAATATCATGCAGGTCCTCGTTCTCTTTATTTCTATAGCCGGTTTTAGTTATTGGTTGCTTGAGAAAAAGAAACCAGGCTTAATAACAGGTCTTATTGGCTTGCTTCTATTTTTTACTATCCGCAGTATTTCATTTTGGCAGGCTGTCGATCAACAAAAGCTTATTGTCTATAACGTGCCGCAACGCCAGGCTATTGATTTTATTACGGGGCGCCAGTTTATTTTTTGTGGTGACAGCGATTTGTTGAAAGACGACTTCATCAGAAACTTTCATTTGAAACCGTCACGAATTCTGCACAGAACTGAACCGGCCCCGGAGATGGATAACCTCAATTTTCAGGGTCATTACTTCTCCCCCGGCAGTAAAAAAATTATGCTGCTTGACAGCACCGTACACTATAGCAAAGCCGGCCCCAAGCATTCGATTGATGTTTTGATCATTTCAAAAAATCCCAAATTGTATATTCCCCGGCTTCACACTTCCTACGAAATAAAGCAGGTAGTTTTCGACGGGTCGCTTCAACCCTGGCGGGTAAATTTTTGGAAAAAAGATTGCGACTCACTCAACATTCCTTATCATGATGTCACGGAGAAAGGGGCTTTTGTGATGAACCTGAATTAAACTACTTTTGCGGCTCTTTAGCGATTTGCCCGCCTTTTTTAATTACTAGTTATGACAAAAAAGATTCAATCTGCACTTATTTCTGTTTTCTATAAAGATGGCCTTGAGCCAATTGTAAAGACATTGGCTGAATTGGGCATCACTATCTATTCAACCGGAGGTACGCAATCGTTTATTGAAAAATTGGGGATCAACGTAGTACCTGTTGAGGACCTTACCTCTTACCCTTCTATTTTAGGCGGCAGGGTAAAAACATTGCATCCATCCGTTTTTGGCGGCATTTTAGGAAAAAGAGAGGATGAAACCCATGTGCAGGAAATGAAGCAATACAATATCCCTGAAATTGATTTGGTGATCGTCGATCTCTATCCATTTGAGGAAACGGTTGCGTCTACAACAGATGAAAAAGCAATTATTGAAAAAATTGACATTGGTGGCCCATCCATGATCCGTGGAGCAGCTAAAAATTTTAAAGATGTAGTTGTGGTCGCTGCAAAAAAGGACTATGCATTATTAGAACAATTACTAAAAGATCAAAAAGGCGAGACAACACTCGAGCAACGAAAAGCATTTGCTGCCAAAGCATTCGAAACAGTTGCTCATTACGATGTGGTAATCGCAAAATATTTTAACCCTGCTGAATCATTGCATTTTTTAGAGTCGATCACGGATCCAAAAACAATGCGCTATGGTGAAAATCCACATCAGTCAGGTGTTTTCTATGGCAACCTTGATCAATTATTTTCCCAGTTAAACGGCAAAGAACTTTCTTATAACAACCTGGTTGATGTAGATGCGGCCGTGCAATTGATTGGTGAATTTGGCCCCCACCAAAGCCAGCCCGTTTTTGCGATCATTAAACATACCAACGTTTGCGGCGTATCCCAGAGGGCTACTACGAAAGAAAGCTGGGATGCTGCGCTTGCCGGAGATCCGGAAAGTGCCTTTGGTGGTGTATTGGTTACAAACGGCACCGTTGATAAAGCAACTGCGGAAGCTATTAATGAAATATTTTTTGAAGTGTTGATAGCCCCATCATTTGATGAGGGCGCATTAGTGATTTTAAAATCGAAGAAAAACAGGATACTGCTGCAATTAAAATCTCAACCAGCCGCAAAGGAACAATATAAATCAGTCTTGAATGGCGTGTTGGTGCAGGGAATTGATGAAGGAAATTATAAAGAATGGAACGAAGCTGGCGGAAGAGAAACAACTGCTGCCGAAAAAGCTGACCTCGAATTTGCCAACATAGTCTGCAAACATTTAAAGTCAAATGCGATCGCATTGGTCAAAAATAAACAACTGGTGGGTAAAGGCTGCGGACAAACAAGTCGTATCGATTCCTTGCGCCAGGCAGTTGAAAAAGCAAAACAATTCAAATTTGACCTAAGGGGAGCTGTGATGGCCAGTGATGCATTTTTCCCTTTCAACGACTGTGTACAATTAGGAAATGAAGCAGGCATCGCTGCATTTATTCAACCCGGTGGTTCCATCAGGGATAAAGATTCCATTGATTATTGCAAAGAACATAATCTTGCGATGGTGATAACAGGCATGCGGCATTTTAAACATTAGGTGTGAACCTGGATTTGGGAGGATTAAAAGGATTAGGAGGATAAGGCAGCGGATACAACCATTTCAATCGCTGTAAACTGGATTCCTGGAAAAAAAAATTAACTCCCGAACTACAAGATGGCTTTTTGGGATCTCAATAAAGTTATTTTAAAGCCAGCCGGCAAATCACTAAAGACAATGTCGGTGCTGAATCCCCTTACTATTCATAAAAAAGGAACACGGGCAAAGGCCATTTTTTGTCTTGCACTTGTGTGCTTGCTGTGGGGTACCACATGGATCGGCTCCAAAGAGGGAGTACGTTATATGCCGCCATTGCAGTTAGCCGGCATCCGTCAAACACTCGGTGGGCTCTTTTATGTTTTATATTTTGTTGCTAAGGGCGAAAGATGGCCGGGAGGAAAAGAATGGCAATCCATTGTTATACTAAGTTTTCTAAATTTTTTATTGGCCAACGGGTTAAGCACCTGGGGTGTTAAATATATATCGGCCGGACTTGGAGCGATCATCGGTTCTATTTTCCCATTATGGATCGTGGTGATTGGATTGTTTTCTGCAAGGTCAGGAATTCCGGGTAAAGCAATTACGGGTTTGTCACTTGGATTTGTTGGGATCTGCATTATTTTCTATCAGCACTTACAGGATTTCTTTGTCGCCGACTTTCGATTTGGTATTCTGTTGTCGCTGGCTGCTACCTGGGCTTGGGCGTTTGGAACGATCTATACAAAAAAACATGCAGCAGGTTTTAATCCTTATTTCAGCATCGGATTACAAATGATGATTTCAGGAATTACATTGTCTGGTATTGCGTATGGCACTGGCCAAACAATGCCGGTTGTTTCGATTCCCTGGCAAGCATGGGCCGCTATCATTTACCTGGCTGTATTCGGCTCCGTTATTTCTTTTATGGCCTATTTATATGCACTGCAAAGGCTTTCTACTGAACAAGCTTCCTTATATGCCTATATTAATCCGATAGTCGCCATACTGCTGGGTTGGATGATTTTTTCAGAAACCCTTACCATATTTATGATTGCCGGTGGCCTGGTAACGTTACTTGGCGTGTACCTGGTTAATCAGGCTTATAAGGTACCGGTATCAACAATGCCGGAAGCCGAGGGAGTTTGAACCCCTGGTCCTAAAAGAATTTCAGCATAAACTATTTTCCTGTTTCTTTAATAAACTGTTCATACACTTCTTTCCACCCGGTAAAGAGTTTGTCTGTTCCCAGGAAGTGGTTGTGCCAGATCATAATAAAAGTGCCGTTCACTG
Source organism: Terrimonas alba (assembly GCF_042434975.1). Taxonomy (NCBI): domain Bacteria; kingdom Pseudomonadati; phylum Bacteroidota; class Chitinophagia; order Chitinophagales; family Chitinophagaceae; genus Terrimonas; species Terrimonas alba. The sequence continues at coordinate 381,258 of NZ_JBHMQM010000005.1, read as the reverse complement.
ATCTGACCACATTATAGTAGTATCTCATTTCATCCAACGCCTGTTGGGCCGAATATTTTTGTTCATAAAAGGAGTTTGCCTCCATAAAACAGAAAGGAAACAGCATCAAATTCGTTGTTTGTTCTTTTTCCAAATCATACCAATAAAAAGGCGTGGCGGCAGAAGCCCTGAACCCATTGATACTGCCATACCCCATTGAAAAATCAAACTGGATACCATTATCAATCAGCCGTCGGAAAGTTCCCGGTAAAGTGAAACGAATATAGTGTTGTCGTGACGAAAGAATTTTATTACCTGTAAAGTTTGATAAAGTATTCATTTCTTTTTCCAACAACTCATGCTCATCACCGCTTCGCCATGAAGGATGAATACCGACAGGGTAACGAATGATATGATCACCGATCAACGTCTGCAAGGCTTTTTGTTGCGGCAAAATATTTTTATCGTACCTACCATTCTTCTCTGCCACTAAAAAAAAGTAATACGGCTTCACCCGATTTTCTTCATGCAGGCGATGTAGCCAGTCATAAGTGTCAAAAGGATCTTTTACCTTACCCCGAAGCACCGCAATTCTTTCTTTCGCCTGCTTCCAATTACGCTTAATGAGTGACTGCACCAAGCCACCCAAACTGCGCCGCCATCCTTTACATTTATAGGACCAGGCAATATCAATATCATAAGTCGGAAGAAATGTGAATGCTGAGTAATGAAGGATGAGAGAGGGAAATTTTTGTTTTAATGTCTCTTTGAAACTTCTTATCCAAAGATTGACCAGGGGCTTATCTAAAAATCCTTCCCTGAAGGCCAAAGAGTTTTCATGGGCATAACGGTCATACATATCTTTTTGATGAGGAAGGTATTCTTCGTAGCGGCTTAGCAAATAAAAAGAAGCAGCAAAAATATCAAAGCTCAATTCTCCTCCTGTCCTGAAAAATGCTTTGTTGCCATTTACTTCAAAAATTTTTAACGCCTGATCGCTGATACCGGATTCGAATAACAGGGAATGCGGTTGTAACCAAACCTCATCTGTTGATTTTCTCTCCGGGCTATAATTGATCTTTGGAACATTGCTTCCGGCATAAAAGTCTTTATCCGTTGTTAATTCGAATGGCTTTCCGATAATTTCCTTTCCGAAAAAATCAGCCACGTATTGGAGGCGGGGAGTAATTTTTGTAGTGTATATCAGCACCTATGCAAAATAACTATTTGCCATTCTTTTCCTTCCATTGCTGGTTAAATGATTTTTTGGGAAATTCAAGCTTACCACGATGTTTGGTCCACGCTCCTGCTACTTTATTGATGAACCAACTTTTGGTACCACCACCTGACATATTCATCCAGGAGCGGCGAAGCATCGCTTGCTTCCACATTTTCCAAATCATTTTTTCTGAAAAATCGGCAGCACCTTCTTCTACGGCTTCATGCCTGTTTTCCAATAATAGCTCGTGCAGATTTATTTTTACGGCGCACACTTCGGTACAATTGCCGCATAACGATGAGGCATTACTTAAATGTTTCCACTCACCCATGTCCTTAAGATGTGGAGTGATAACAGCGCCGATGGGCCCACTGTAGGTAGACGCATAGGTATGCCCGCCAATATTTTTATATACGGGGCAGGCATTCAGACAAGCGCCGCATCGGATACAATACAGGCTTTCCCTTGCCTTTTCATTGGCCAGTATGTTGGTACGGCCATTGTCCATCAGGATCACATACATCTCTTCAGGGCCATCCGATTCTCCCGGTTGCCTGGGGCCGGTAACGATCGTATTATATGAAGTGATACGCTGGCCAGTTCCATAAGTAGCCAGCAATGGCCAAAACAAACCGAGGTCTGTCATGGAGGGAATTACTTTTTCAATACCCACCACCACGATATGTGTTTTCGGCATAGAACAGCTCAATCGTCCATTGCCTTCGTTTTCCGTAATAGCAATGCCACCAATATCTGCAATGATAAAGTTGGCGCCGGTGATTCCTATCTCCGCCTGGCGATATTTCTCCCGCAAAATATCCCTGGCAACAAGAGTGAGCTGCTCAGGTGTAAGCTGCGGATCGGTTCCGAGTTTTTCGGCAAAGAGTTGAGCAATATCTTCTTTGCTTTTATGCATGGCCGGTGTAACAATGTGATAAGGTGGTTCGCCAGCCAACTGCTGTATATATTCTCCCAGGTCCGTTTCTATACTTTCAATCCTTTTTTTTTCAAGAAATTCATTGAGATGAATTTCCTCGGTGGCCATGCTTTTGCTCTTGACAATGGTCTTACAATTTTTTTCTTCGCAGATCTTGCCAATTTCTTCCAAAGCCTGTTGAGCATCTTCAGCCCATATCACTTTAGCCCCCCGGTTGGTAATGGTTAACTCGAAATTTTCCAACTGCATATCCAGAGTTTCAATAGCCCGCCATTTAATATTCTTGGCTCTTTCCCTGGCAAGATGTAACCCGGCAAACTGCATTTTGCCCTGCGGCACCGCAGCATTGTATTTGCCCATGTTGAAGTTGATGGTCTTGCGATGGTTACGGTCGGCGGCTTTTGCTATGCTTTTCGTCTTAAAGGCTGCAGCGGTTTCTTTCACAGTAGTTACTTTTCTTTTACTTCGTAATAATCTTTTGCGATGGTATCCAAAGTTTCGTAAAAAGCTGACCCGAATTTACGGGTCAATGGTTCTTTTAAAAACTGGTAAACCGGAATTTTTAATTTTTCACCCAGTTTGCAGGCAGGGCTACACATTTTTTCCCTTGGTGAGTAGTTCACTCTTTCATAATCACCATGCTTGCCTGGCTTGGCAATAATGGGGTACAGATGACAACTGATTGGTTTTTTCCAGTCGATGATGCCATCATAATAAGCCTGTTCAAAAGCGCATTTGATAAGGCCATTCGGTTCCCGGTATGCATATACACATATTTCGTTGTCGCTGGGAAGAGTTGGTGTGACCCAGCCAAATTCCCTATCATAAACGTAGAGGCCTTTTTTCCCGATTTCTTCAATGGCGGATTCAGTAAGGTAAGGCCTCACTTTGTCATACACTTCATCAATGACCTTTAGCTCCTTATTTTCCAAAGGCGCCCCGGCATCACCATCTTCACAACAGCCACCCTTGCATTTGGAAAGATCACAAACAAATTGTCTTTCAACCACATCATCACTGATCAGTATGTTATCAATCACTATCACAATATTCAATTTTCGCAAAGATAATGTTTACTTCACAGTGCACCTGTTACGGCTCAAAACCTTGCCCATTAGCCCTTTGCTCCGAAGGCTATTGGCCGCTTGTATTAAGTAGGTAATGAATCATCTTATGCTCCAAAGATCACCCGGTAATAAAATTTCCATTTAACAAAGTACTAACAGCGGGTTTGTGTGAACTGCGAAAAAGGCCGCATCTAAAGCAAAAAACCAACTGTATGCCTAACTCGAGGCGGCTTACTCTCCAACAATCGGTTAAAGTGTTTTTCCAGTTATTATTTTGGATACCGGTCACAGCGTTTAGCCTTTTACTTGTTTATAATACCATTCCTTATTTTTCATTCAGCAAGGATTTTAGTTTTATCGAAGAAAGAAGCCTGCTGTTTTCTAACAGTGTTTACAACAACGCATTTTATATTCACATTTTTGCAGGCGCTATCTGCATTCTGACTGCTCTCATACAGTTTTCAAGATATATACTGAAAAGATCAAGAGCTATTCACCGTTGGTCGGGCAGAGCATACGTATTTGTTGTGCTATTTCTTGGTGCACCTACTGGTCTTTATCTGTCATTTTTTGCAAAGGGAAGCATTTGGGAAAGAAGCCTATTTCTTTTCATGGCCCTCACCTGGTTTATTACAACCCTATACGGCCTCACTACCATAAGAAAGAAAAATGTTCTGGCACACAAGATCTGGATGATGCGATCCTATGCTATGGCCATGACAGCGGTTACGTTCCGTATTTATCATATCCTGTTTTACTTGTTGGGCTGGGGTCACCTGGAGAACTATGAGTTGTCACTTTGGATCAGTGTAATAGGCAATATGCTTTTTGCAGAAGGGATCATCTACCAAAAAAGCAGGGTCTACTTAAAAACTTTTACAACCTGACGATTAAAAATTTTTCTCATAAACCTTTAAACTTTAGAAATTATGAAACCAGTTCTCTACGTTGGCGCCGCATTAATGATCGGCGCAAGTGTCTACGGATTTGTTGACTACAAAAAAGCATCCCGGTCGGCGTCGTTCCAAAAAATGTATGAAGAAAAAAAGCAAACTCCTGTAGTAACGCCGGCTCAGCAGGTAAAGCCCGACAAGCAGGAAGAAACTATTGCAAAAAAAGAAAGGACGAAGCCGGAGGCAAGCAACAAAAAAACTTCCGCACCACTTTTGAAAACACGGAAAGCAACGGCAACAAAAAAGATCCATTATAAAGAATTCAGCCGTGCCCCGCTTCGCGAAGACCAGGAAATAACTCCGCCGGCAAAATCAAAAGACTAAACTTAAAAATAAAAGTGCAGAATGATGATGAGGTTCCTTATCCAATCCTCCTTTCGGGGAGGATTTTTATTTCCACTTCAATGTATTAATCAGGTGTAACAGATCTTTTTTTAGAAAATCATTGACTATGCCCAGCGAATCTTCATTGGGTGAAGCATTAAAATATAAAGCACCGCGGAGAAAATGCCGGGTGGAGTCGGTCAGGAAAAATTGATTGGCTGTTGCAGTATTGCCACTCAATGAAAAATAAATTCCCTCAACGCCATTCGGCGTCCGCACCAGGCTGTCATTAATACCGGTGGAAACGTCGGTATGTTGTTTATAGGCCATCTTAAATCCATCATTCACCAGGGAATCAAAATTATTTTTTTGTACTTCTTTATAACTGATATAAATACGTCCACCAAAACGGGGAATATCGATATTGAGCCACCATTCATTTTCAGGCCTGGCATCGAAAAAAGAAGTGTCTTTTGAAACCGTGGAGTACACCGGGTATTCAAAAGTGTAAGGATAACCGGGCTCATTAAACGGCTGGTATTTTTTTTCAGGAAAATCAATATGGAAATAACCTGTTTTCTTATACGTATAAGGGCTGTTGCAAGAAAAAAGAAACGCTATTAAGCTTAAGAAAAAAAGGGAGAAAGAAAAAAAGCGAATATTCATCAGGAGATTATTACTATTTTTTTACAGTTACTTTTACCAGCTTCAGGCGGTTTTTATCAGACTCCATGACCGTAAACTCAAAATCGCCGGCATTGATTACATCATTCACCTTTGGAAACTCACCGGCAAGTTCCAGTACCAAACCACCCACCGATTCACTTTCACCTCTTACCTTATCAAATGTATCCATGGGCAAATGCATTATTTTACACATATCATGTATCATAGTCTTCCCTTCAAATACATAGTTATTATCATCCAGCTTAGGATTTGAGCTCTCCTCTTCATCGAATTCATCTTTTATGTCACCTATCACTTCTTCCATAATATCTTCCATGGTAACAATACCACTGGTACCACCAAATTCATCCACCACTACAGCAAAATGAACCCGCTTGGATTGAAAGTCACGAAGAAGATCGGCAATCAATTTTGACTCCGGCACAAAATAAGGATGGCGCATCAATGGGTGCCAGTCAAACCCATCACTTTCCTGCAGGAACGGAATAAGGTCTTTCGTATTCATGATACCCACCACTTCATCTAGGTTGTTCTTATAGACCGGCAGACGGGAGTAGTGCAGGTTTTCCACTTTATTAATTAACTCCTTAAAGGAAGAGTTGTAGTTGATACCATTTATTTCCAGCCTGCTTCGCATGATCTGCTTTACCGAAATGGTTCCAAACTTCACTATGCTTTTCATGATATTTTTTTCTTCCAGTGAAGCTTCTTCGTCTGTTTTTATATCAATAGCCGCATCCAACTCCTGGATGCTAACAGCCTCGGACCTGTTGGCGCCCATTCTTTTTCCAATACCATCGGCCAAAGACACCACCCATCGGCTGATACGCCGAAAAACAAGGTGAACCGCTTCTACTACTACCGCCGATCCATAAGCAAACCGAAGGTTGTTTTGGGTAGCCCACACTTTTGGCAGAATCTGGCCCAGGAAGATCAATATGAAACTGATAATAGCTACCCTCAACAAAAGTTCGAACAGGTAACTCCAGAACTCACTTCCAAAAATATTAAGTGTACCGTAGGGCAAATATTGGTTGATTAAAAATCCTGCCAGCACCACCATACAGATATTTAAAAAAGTGCTGGCAATGAGCAGCGAGGCAAAAACTTCCTTCGGTTCATCCAGGAAATTGATAATGCGTTTGGCCGCCGGATGCTGTTTTGTTTTCAACATATTAATATCCTTATTATTTAAGGAAAATATGGCTACTTCAGCCCCGGATATGGTAAACACCAACAGCAATAGCACCAATAACAGGAAAACCAATAGGGTGGCTCCTTGTGGATTAGTAGCGAGAAGGGTGAAGGAGAAACTATTTTGCAAAAAATTAATGATCGAATGACTCTCCAATGCAAGGTGTTTTAGTGATCGGTTGAATTATAAAGGCAGGTCAAAACGGCCTGCCGGTTATATTAACAACAAAGTTATTGTTTTAATTATATACTCCTTAAAAAGGGAGGTTTTCAGATGGATCTCCTAAAGGTGGATGGGAATCAGCGCTGCCAAGGTTTTCCATGCCGCTGCTATCAATAGGTGTGCTCGTGCCTTCCATTCGCTTATCCAGCATGATGAGATTATCACCCACTACCTCGGTGGCAAATTTGCGGTTGCCGTCTTTATCCTCCCAACTCCGGGTTCGCAGACGACCTTCGATATAAACGAGGCTGCTTTTATGTAAATATTTTTGGGCCAACTCGGCAAGTCCGCGCCATAGTACCACCGTATGCCACTCTGTCTGAGATACCAGCTTGCCCGTTCTGTCTTTAAATGTTTCTGTTGTAGCCAGTGGAAATTTTGCAACACCAATATTTCCTTCAAGGAACTGTACATCCGGGTCTTTACCCAGGTTGCCGATAAGCATTACTCTATTTACACCTCTCATATGCTTTTCTTTTTCTGATTAACAATTCTCTTCAAGCCTGCTTATTTAAAGTTAATTTTTTTTAGTGGAATGAAAAATTTTTAAAAGCAAGAGGGTTTTAACTAAGAAGGCTTTCAATTCAAACCTCAAAATCCCCATTTAAACCAACATTTAACTACTGCTTAACGGCCGGAAGAGTACTTTAGCCTTGACAATTTTTTGCAACCTAAAACAGATGCTATGCAAAAGTTTCTACACTATTCTCTTTTTTTTGCAGTTGTTTCTTTGCTCCACCTGGTTTGTTTTGCCCAGCTGGACCTGGCGCCTAATCAAAATCCCAACTATGCTGTCAGCAGGTCAAAGTATATGAAAATAGCCGATTCATTAAATGAGTGGCATAGCACGACACAGCAACAAAACTATAAGGCCATCGATTGGTTAGCTGACAGACGTGAAGCAAGAGTCGATCGGCGTGAGTTTCGCCAGCAACTTCGGTTAGAAAGAGCAAGAAATATGGGCTACCCTTACTATTATGGCAATTACCACGGAAATTATCACCGTCGTTACTACAATAACTACAGGGGAAACCGCTTTCACATTTCGCCCTGGTATGGTTTAAATTTTTGGTGGTAACATGAAGTAATCAACAAACATCTTTAATCTTCTTACATTATCTTATAAATTATTCCAATGAAAAAAAATATACTATTTGCGCTAACCTTTTCAGGCGTCATTTTTTTGGCCGGCTGCTCTCATAAGGTAACACGTATTGACCCTGCTGAACAGGTAGATATCAGCGGACGCTGGAACAATACCGATTCCCGTCTCGTAGCTGAAGACATGACTAATACAATTCTAAGAGCAAATTGGCTTACTGATCACCTGTCATCCAAAAGTGGACAGCGGCCAGTTGTGATTGTAGGATTCGTTTCCAACAAAAGCCATGAGCATATTGAGGCGGAAACTTTCGTAAAAGATGTAGAAAATTCTTTTGTAACCACGCAGAAAGTGAGGTTGGTACAAGGCGGTAAGAAAAGAGAAGAGCTAAGAGCCGAAAAAGCGGACCAGCAAACCAATGCCAGTGTCAGCAGCATGAAAAAATTTGGATTGGAGCAGGGGGCGGATTATATACTTCAGGGTTCTATCAACTCAATCGTTGACTCGCATAAAAGAAAAAAAGTAGTCTATTATCAAACTAATCTTGAACTCACCAATATTGAAACCAATGAAGTGGTATGGATCGGTGAGAAAAAAATAGCTAAATACGTAAAGAACTAGGCTTTCGCCGTCGTTTTATCCAGGCGACTGTATTGACATGTCACTTCCCCGGTTACATATTTATCAGCTAATGCTGTTTATTGCACTGGTATTGATGCTTTCTTCCTGTGCCAGTTATAATAAGCAGGTCGGTATTTACTATACTAATCTCCGGGAGGGCAATTATGAAAAGGCGGCTGTTTCGCTTGACAATAACAAGCTTTTAAAAAAAGATAGAAACAAATTGCTTTACCTGCTGGAAAGGGGTAAGGTATGTCACCTGTTGCAACAATGGGACAGCAGTAATAACTATTTTAATGAAGCTGACCTGATCATGGAAGTTGCGGGGACATCGGCAAAGGATATTGCCCTTGGCACTTTGCTAAATCCTATGATGCAAAGCTATAAGGGTGAGGATTTTGAAAAATATCTCGTGCACTATTATAAGGCATTAAATTATTTACAGCTTGGAAATACAGAGGACGCATTGGTAGAGGCCAGGCGTATTACTCTTCGTACCAATACGCAGGAAGACAAAACAGGTAAAAACAAATATTCCGAAGATGCTTTTTCACTCATGCTGCAGGGTATGATCTATGAAAAAGCAAACGACTGGAACAATGCTTTTATCGCCTATCGGAATGCCGCTGATGTGTTTCTTGAAAAAGACGGCAGTTACTACGGAACGAAAATGCCCGATCAATTAAAAAAAGACTTGCTTCGTTCTGCCTGGCAAAGTGGTTTCACAGATGAATTGAACAGGTATGAAAAACTGTTGAACACGAGCTTTTCCAATGAAACAAATTCCGGCGGCGGAGAAGTGATTTTATTTTGGGAAAATGGATTGGCGCCTGTCAAACAGCAGGAAGATATTTATTTCTCACTTTTCAAAGACGCTGGCGGTAGTTTTATGTTTAAGGATGCCGGTGGACTTTACAGTATTCCGTTTGATCACAGGAGCGGTTACAATACAAATGATATAAAGCTGGAAAATCTTCGCAGTTTTCGGGTGGCACTGCCCAGGTATGAGGCCCAACCGCTTTTTTATTCAGGAGCCAATCTTCAATTGAATAACCAACACTATTCGCTTGAGCCCGCAGAAAATATCAATACCCTGGCTTTTGCAACACTAAAGGAAAGAATGCTCAAAGAATTGTCTTCAACCTTAACAAGACTGGCAGTAAAAAAATTCGCCGAAGCAGCATTACGACCTAAGGAAGAAAAGGAAGACAAAAACAAAACTGAGGAGCAAAAAAAGAAAGAGCAAAAAGAAAAAGCTGCCCGTGAAGCGCTGGCCTTGGGGATGCAGATCTTCAACTTTGCGACGGAAAAAGCTGATACCCGCAACTGGCAAAGTCTGCCGCATACTATTTATTATACAAGAGTGCCGCTTCAAAAAGGAACAAATAATATTACACTTCAATTAACCGGACCATCTTCATCAGCTGTTCAGCTTTTGGTAGAGGGAAATGGAGGGCTGCAGTTTCAGAATGTGTGTACACTGAGATAAAAATGACTACTCCCGGCGATCGAATAATCATATCCAAACTTTACTTAAAACAAGTTCTGCATTTCCCGATTTTCAAAATACTGATTAATAAATTTTGGGAAGGCAAATTTTTTCAACTCATTTTTTGTCACCCAGATCACCTCATTACTTATCGTTGTTTTTTTCTTTACCCGGATAGTAATAAACTGCCCCGCTATCAATTGGTGGGAAAGCTGTTGTTTGAAAAGTGGTGAGACAGCAACCACTTCGTACCTGCCTTTTTGTAGCCAGCCGTTTTTTTCCGCCTGCTCCAGTATTTTTTTTGTATCAGCTTCTTTGATCGTCTCTTTCATCGGGTATTCATACAGATGTTGCCAGATGTCTTTTTGCATCCTTTGCTGAATAGCCACTTTTCCGTCCTGCTCCAATACCAGGTAATAAAACCATCTCTTTTTTATGGTAATCCTTTTCCCCTTTACCGGCAGTTCGTTAATCTTACTATGAGTAAAAGCGAAACAGGTTTTATTAAAAACACAATCTTCACAAAGCGGCGCTGCCGGTTTGCAAATAATGGCGCCAAAATCCATGATGGCCTGGTTATATATACCTGGTTGGTCCTTATCAAGCTTTTCATTAGCCAAACGGGTAAAATATTTCTTTCCTTCCGTAGAATCGATGGGAGTTTGGATGCCATAAATCCGGGATAATACCCTGAAAACGTTGCCGTCCACTACCGCATGCGGCAGGTTAAAGGCAAACGATGAAATAGCGGCAGCTGTGTATGGGCCAATTCCTTTCAATGCCTTTATTTCTTCATAGGCAACCGGAAATTCTCCGTTCAATTCTTTGGAAATATAACGGGCCGTGGCGATCAGGTTTCTGCAGCGGGTATAATATCCCAGGCCTTCCCAAAGCTTAAACACTTTAGCATCAGGGGCTTTAGCCAGTTGATGAACATTCGGAAATGCTTTAATGAAGCGGTGATAATAATTCAATCCCTGCTCCACCCTTGTCTGTTGCAGAATGATCTCACTGAGCCAAATTTTATAGGGATCCTTCTCTCCTTTCCACGGCATTTCCCGTTTGTTTGCAAGCTTATTCCAGTTCAAAAGAAGCCGGGAAAATTCAGCTGTGCCGGCCTTTTTATCGAGTTTTTTCACCGTTCTAATAAGATATAAATTTTAATTATTTGCCATTTTTGGAAATATGGCTTTGAATTTGTTGTAAAAAAATAAGGCTATCCCTTTGACTATCATCATTTTTTGTCTTAAATTGGCATTACAAACTACTTAAACCTCATAAAAATGAGAAAAGCCGACCTCGTAAACCAAATATCAGAAAAGACTGGAATCCCTAAAGTAGATGTCTTAGTTACACTCGAAACCATGTTTAAAGAAGTAAAAGACACCTTGTCTGCCGGAGAAAATATTTATATCCGTGGCTTCGGTAGTTTTATCACCAAAAAAAGAGCTGCAAAGATCGGGCGCAACATTAAAAAGAATATTGCAGTTCATATACCTGAGCATTATATCCCGGCTTTTAAACCTGCCAAGGAATTTGTTGCCGAAGTAAAGAAATTAAAAGAACCCAAGCCAGACCAAGGGCCGGGTGAAGATATTTAATTCTTTATTTAAGAATATTTTACCTGCTTCAAATCAATTTTATTGGCATTGTTAATCATCCCAACGGTAACTTTGCTCTCCAAATTATAGCAAGTGAAGAAACCGCAGTGGATTACAATTGGCATCGCCATTTTATTAGTTATTGGCATTTTTTTATTTGGCAGAACTACCCCCAACAAAAAAAATACTGTTGAGGCAACACATACTGAGAATGACGGTCATGATCATGGTAATCAGGCCGCTATTTCTATTGACTCCATTCTTACTCTTGCCAAAAAACAACTTAATCCAGCGCAGGTCACCCGTCTCAGCATGCTGGAAAATTCCATTTCGAGAGGAGATGTAAAAGAGCAACAATTAAAAGTATATCACCAACTTTCTCATTTTTGGGGCGATTCTATGCGCCTGTTTGCTCCTTATGCGTGGTATGAGGCGGAAGCAGCGAGATTGGAAAATTCGGAAAAAACCCTCACCTTTGCTGCCCACTTGTTTTTAGATAATCTGCAACAGGAGCAAAATCCTGATCTTATAAAATGGGAAGCAGGGCAAGCTAAAGATTTGTTTGAGAGATCTTTGAAGATTAACCCGGATAATGATTCATCCAAAGTTGGCCTGGGAGCCTGCTATCTTTTTGGAAATATTTCCACTAACCCTATGGAGGGATTAGGCAAAATAATGGAGGTAGTTAATAAAGACAGCACAAATATCTATGCCCAGATGACTTTGGTGAAAGGTTCTATCCTTTCCGGGCAAATAGACAAAGCAATCAATCGTTTATCTACTGTACACCGCCTTCAACCGGATAATATTGAAGCTATATTGATGCTGGCTGAAGTATATGAAAGAAAGGGAGATAAGAAAATCGCTGCGGATTGGTACAAGAAGAGTTTACAATACATCAAGCGACCGGATGTGAGAACAGAGATAGAAAAACGAATTACTGAATTGGGTAAATAAGTTTATGGTTTAATAGTTTACAAGTTTGAAGTGTTGATGTGGGAATCCAGCTTTAGGCCTAAACTTTAAATGTATTATATAACAAGTTTTAAAAAATTATTTGAGTATGCCTTGTGGTAAGAAAAGAAAGCGTCATAAAATTGCGACGCACAAGCGTAAAAAAAGACTGAGAAAAAACCGTCATAAGAAGAGGAAATAATTCTTTCTTTTCTTAGTACAGAACTGTGCTGTCCGCCGCGGCGGACAGTCCAGTTTCAGTTGACTGGTTGTTTTGCCGCCCGTATTAGTTTGCATCCCCGCCAATTTGCTGCAACTTTATCCCACCGCAATCAATGTACGGATTACTGGCAACCGGGTTTACAGCACTAAGGACATTCATTTATGTAAGCTGTAATGAACAAAGAACTCATTATTAATGCTGCTCCTCAAGGCGTTGAAATTGCTTTGTTGGAGGATCGGAAGTTGGTGGAATTGCATAGCGAAAAAAGCGATGCCCGTTTTGCCGTGGGAGACCTTTATCTTGGAAAGGTAAAAAAGCTCATCCCTGGCCTAAATGCCGCATTTGTAGAAGTAGGCTTTGAAAAAGATGCGTTCCTTCACTATACTGATCTCAGTCCCTACGCCAAATCATTGCTGAAGTTCACGGCGCAGACCATGAACGATAAAAGTGAAAATGGTCTTGATTTTGGCAAATTTGAAATAGAACCGGAGATCATCAAAACAGGAAAGATCAACGAAGTGTTGGGCGGAAAGCCGAATATCCTTGTTCAGATCCTGAAAGAACCGATAGCCGCCAAGGGACCAAGGTTGAGTTGTGAAATATCTCTGCCAGGACGTTTTGTAGTGATTACCCCCTTCAACAATATTGTTGCCGTTTCCCGTAAGATACACTCTTCGGAAGAAAGAAAAAGACTGCAGAAAATAGTTGAGGCCATCAAGCCTAAAAATTTTGGTGTGATCGTTCGCACTGCCGCTGAAGGAAAAAATACGGCTGAATTGCATGAAGACCTTTCTGAACTGGTAGAAATGTGGAAGACCATTCAGCGAAATCTGAAAGGATCTGCTGCACCAGCGAAGATTTTAAGCGAGCAAACAAAAACAAATAGCATTCTCAGGGATCTCCTAAACGCTGATTTCAATCGCATAGTGGTAAACGACCGCACTATCTTTACTGATACAAAAAATTATATTCAGCGTATAGCTCCTGAAAAAGCCGATATCGTTTCTTACTATCAAAATGGCTCTCCCATATTTGATTCATTTGGTATAACCAAGCAGGTGAAATCATCATTTGGGAAAACAGTTAACCTGAACAGCGGTGCTTACCTTATTATCGAGCATACGGAAGCATTGCACGTTATCGATGTGAACAGCGGGTACAAAAGCGTAAGCAATAACCAGGAACAAAATGCCCTGGAAACAAACCTTGAGGCTGCCGAAGAAATTGCCCGCCAATTACGTCTTCGTGACCTGGGCGGCATCATCGTGGCAGACTTTATTGATATGAAGCTGCCGGAAAATAAACGGAAGCTGGTGGAGAAAATGGAAGAGTTCATGGAGCCTGACAGGGCGAAACATGCTGTGCTTCCAATATCAAAATTTGGCATCATGCAGATTACCCGCCAGCGCATGAAGCCTGAAGTAAACATCAATACACAGGAAGTTTGCCCAAGCTGCAACGGTACCGGTAAAATATCTTCTACCTTGTTGCTCGAAGATGAGATTGAAAAAAATCTTAATTATCTCATTACCCATCAGCATAAGAATCTGAAACTGGTGGTGAACCCCATCATGTACGCTTATCTCACCAAAGGATGGCCCTGGAAAACGAAGATGGCAGCATGGAAAAAGAAGTTTGGACAAAAAACAAGAGTAGAAGCGGATACCAACTATCATCTTACTGAATACAAATTTTTTGACCGGCATGATGAAGAGATAAAGCTCTGATTCATTGGCTTGAAAATAGTAAAGGCCGGTTTTATTTGATGAAACCGGCCTTTTTAATTGTAGAATTATTCTATTACTGTCCCACAAAAAAAATCGCATTGCAAAACATCAGTTTTCCGTTTTCCCAAAAATTTCGAAAGAGCACATTGTCGGCCAGATAAGAAACTGATCCTTTTCCCATATCCTGTACGGCGAAAAGCAGCCCGTCTTTCAATTTATCCTTTAACTTATATCCTACAAACCCGGCGACCTGGTTTGTTTTTTTAATTACACCTGTATTCCATCCTCCTTCTTTAATAAAATCATACACGTTTGTATCCATTTTCAACGTATGATAATAATTAGGGTAGCCATACATCAGCGGGTGTGTGTTATCAATCTCTACCTTGTAAATTGAGCCCGGTGTTGATGCCGGAAGTCCGTCTCTTTCCCGGTTTTCAAAAGTAGTGAGCAACTTATAGGGATCTTTTTTGGCAGCCGTATCTTTATCGTCGTCTTTTTTTAGATGCATCACACTCCAATCCTGTTTTGATAGTTGTAACACGGCATTTTCCAATGCTACCACCCGGCCGCCGTTCCGTATCCATTGTGCAAATTGTTCTGCCAATGGCTTCTCATTCAGGAAGCGATAGTTGCCGTCAGGCATTATTAATACATCAATCTTATTCCAATCAGCCCGGTTAAAATCATTAGCATTGATTAACGTGATGGGGTAATCCAGTTGCTGCTCAAAGAAAAACCAAACTTCTCCTGCCGCATTTGATCCTACACCTTCTCCAGTCAACATCGCTACTTTTGGTGCTTTAACAGGATGCACTTTTGAGCTGCCAAAATCAAACCCCTTGTCTACCATCCCGGAAGTTACGGGACTCATTTTAATGCCGCTCTCGCTACACACTTTACTCACCATCGTCCATAACCCCGCACCCCATTTATCATTACCATGTTTCAAAATAATGATTGAGCCGCGGCCAAACTGGTGACCCTTGATTTCAAATGGCATTTCAGCAAACCGAACCTTTACTCCCTGCTTTAATAACTGTGCAGTGGCTTTCGCCGAAGACATTCCCTGCCATTTTATGACATATCCATAAGCATCTGCATTGCTATTTTGTAACTCTTCTTTTTTATAAGGTCCGGTGACATTGATTTTCTCCTTGCTGGCAAAAGTCGTCAGGCCATATACATAAGGCAATGACCAGGCAGTAATATCGTACGTGACAGAGTCAACTAATTTTGATTGTGGCTCAAATAATACCTTTACCATCGTGGCTTTCGGTTGCAGGGCACTGATCACCATATCACCGGAGGAAATGCTAAACGCTTCATCTTTGGCAGTATGATAATTATATCCTCTTCCATTTCCGCTTCCTGTGCCATATTGAATATCATTTTTATCCAGCAACTCCCGCAATACCTTAATCCTTTCACCATCACCAGGATTGTTTTTAACTACATAAGTTTTATAATCTCCTACCAATCCGGCTACTCCATTACTAAAAAATTTTCTGAACTCCTTTATCAATGCCGAAGTATTTTGAGAAGTGATTTCAATTGTGCTGAGCGATGTGGTATAATGGTGTATCGCTCTGTCGTATAATGTCAGGGTATCTCCCTCATCGGTATCGACGCCTAAGCCGCCAGCACCACCACCGCCTTGTTCATATGTCATTCCAATTGCTCCATTATAAACAGGATAGGTATCGCCGTAAGAAGGATAGAACAGATCAAATATTTCTTTGGTAAAATAAAGCCAGCCATTCTGATCAAAATATTTTGCGTGATTTCTGCCAATAGTAGCCTGGAAGTCCCGTTGCCATTGCGTAATAGCCTCGTGGTACGGTTGTGCCGCAGGAGCAAAATAATATGGTTGATTGATTCCCTGTTCATGATAGTCGACATGAACCTGGGGTAACCATTGATTGTATACCGCCATCCGTTGTTTACTTTCCACTTGTGTTTGCCAGGCCCAATCCCGGTTCAGATCAAAATTGTAATGATTCGTCCTGCCACCCGGCCACGGCTCCCGGTGTTCACGGGCATCGAGTCTTGCATTGTAGTTTGTACCTACCACTGAATTAAACCAATTAACATAGCGATCCCTTCCGTCGGGGTTTACACAGGGATCTATAATGACAAGCGTATTCCTGAGCCAGTTTTTTGTTTGAGCATTTTTAGGATCAACTAATGAAAATAACGTCAACATTGAAGCTTCTGACGATGAGGTTTCATTGCCATGTACATTATAGCTAAGCCATACTATGGCAGGCATGTTTTCATTTGGAGCTGCCTTATCCTTTGCAAGTCCTGCGAGGCGGAGATTGTTGATCCGGATATTTTCGAGATTAGAAATATTTTCTTCGGTTGAAATAAATGCCAGGAATAAGGGTCTGTGTTCATTGGTTTCTCCATACTGCTGCATCTTTACTGAAGAAGGCATTGATTGAGCAACGTGTTGAAAATAGCTTACTACTTTCCAGTGTGGGGTATATCTTGAGCCAATTTTATAACCGAGGAATTCTTCGGGAGATTTTAGTTGTGCAAATTGTGCAAAAGAACTTATCGCTAGCAGAAGAAGGGGGAACAAGATCATTTTTCTACTCATGAAAAAAAGATTTTAGCGAAGTAATGAAAAAAAGAAAGGTGAAAAGCCTGAATTTGAATCATTCAATTGCTTTTCACCTCGCCGTATCTAAAAAACAGTACAATAAATTACATTAATCAATAGCCCTCGTTTTGAGTAAGATTAGAATTTACTTTCCGCTCTCTGTCAGGAATTGGGAACACCAATTTTGGTGAGTTCCAGGCAAGTGGGCCAACACTTCCCTGTGTACGCTTTATATCACCCAAAGTAAATCCCTCAAAAGCTAATTCCAATTTTCTTTCCTTAAGGATAAGCGCTAACGTCAGATCGCCAGCAGCATACGAACTTAAATTTACTCTATCCCTTATTGTATTGATATCATTGACAGGAGCGTCCCCCACTGCAGTACCCAATCTAAAATTAGCTTCAGCCCTGGTTAAATACATCTCCGCCAGCCTGATTATATGAACTGCCGAATATACCATGTCAAATTTACCCGTTCTGATAGAACCATCGTCGTAGTAAATTGACAGGCGATCATCATTGGGTTCAAACTCATTTATGAAAGAAGTCGATATATCAATATCTCCGCGGCCGAGGGGTGAAAAATAGGTGTTGAAGCTGTTCGTTCCCTGCGAGTTTGTAACCTGCATTGCAAATATGTCCTCTTCGGTATTTCCGATTACTTCGTTTGTATTATTGGAATTAAATGGAAAAGCATCAACATAAGTCGGAGCAAGATTGAATTGGTTTGATTCAATGACCCTGCTGGCAGCGGCGGCCGCATTTGCATAATCTCCTTTTTGTAAGTACACCCTTGACAGCATAGCCGCAGCCGCATATTTGGATGCGAAAAACCCATTAGAAGCAGGTAATAGAGCTTCGGCTTCTGTAAGATCTTTAATAACCTGTGCATACACTTCAGCTACTTTTGCTCTTGGCTTTTTGTCTTCTTCACCCAGAGGTGCCCTTGTTGGTTCCAATACAAGCGGAACACCATCGTTATTGGCAGGATTGCCATCATTCCATGCTTTGGCGTATAATCTCACCAGGTCAAAATATAATGAGCCCCTGATAAACTTTGCTTCACCTTCTACACGATCCTTTTTATTGGGCAGCACTATATCTACTGCGCCTAATACATTGTTTATATCGTTTATGGTTTGGTAAGCATCTGTCCAGGTATCAGTAACATCAGAATTATCGACCGGAATTTGCTTATTATAAATCTGGGTCATTGTTTGAAATGTACCGGACCAGTTTATTGTGGCCGATGAGTTCCCTAACAGTTCACTTCTAACAAACAAAGAACCGCCATATACATCTGCATCTCCCAAATCGGAATAAGCTCCCACCAGGGCCGCTTCTACATCCGAACTGGTCAGCAAAGCTTCATTTTCATCGATACTCTGGGTTGGATCAATATCCAATTTCTTTTCGCAAGATGTTGTCATTACAGCCACAAAACTTGCTATGATTGTAACATGGAAAATATTTTTCATAATCAGATTATTAATTTTAATTAAAGGCCAATGTTGATTCCGAAAACAAGTGCTTTAACCTGGGGAGCTGAATAAAAATCCACCCCCTGGTTAATATTGCTTGCCTGGTAGTCAGCATTCACTTCAGGATCCCATCCTTTATAATTTGTGATAGTGAAGAGGTTTTGCCCTCTGACATACACACGGACTCTGTCAAGCTTGATTTTATTCAAAATAGATTTAGGTAGATTATAGCCTAGAGAAACAGCTTTCACCCGCAGGTAAGAACCGTCCGAAATATAACGGCTTGAGTTATTGGTTCCGTTAGCTAAAAATTGTCTTGCTTCGGGAACCATTGTAATATCTCCTGGTTTTTTCCACGCATTTAATTGATCCCTTGTTTGATTATCAAAACCATTACTACCACTGGCCGACATATATTGACCACCTCCATTAAAAATTTCATTTCCTTGTACCCCCTGCAGCAATATCTCAGCATCGAGCCCCTTAAAAGCAAAAGTGTTTCTCATGCCATAGATAAAATCTGGATTGGGATTCCCAATTACGACATCAGCCGCCTGGTTATAGTCATTGGTAGTACTTCTGTCCAAAGAACCGTCAGCCTTAGGCGTATTCAAAATGTATAAGGCGTCTCCATTATTGGGATCTGCACCTGCAAACTCTCTTGCTACAAATACCCCCAACGCCTCACCTTCGCGAGCCCTGTTAACCTCACCTAAGCCTAACTCCTGACCGTTCAGCTCCTCAATTTTATTTTTATTTAACCCAAAGTTTAGACTTGTGGACCACCTGAAATCCTTGGTAACAACATTATCTGAATTGATAGTAAACTCAATTCCTTTGTTTTTCAACTTGCCGACATTGTTGATTTGTGTAAGAAAACCTGTTGTGCCCGGTACCTCTACATTTAACAACAAGTCTTTGGTCTTCCTGGAATATACATCCACCTCGGCGGAAATTCTATTATTTAAAATTCCAATTTCAAAGCCGACATCCACACTAGAAGTTGTTTCCCATTTTAAATCAGGGTTGGCCAACTGTGAAGGATGTTGACCTGGTGTGCCAGCATATGCTGCATCCCCTGAAAATAATCCTAAGGAGCTGAAGTTTCCGATTTCAGCATTACCAGTCAATCCATAACTTCCTTTCAACTTAAGAAAACTGATAAGATTAGACTCTTTCAGGAAATTTTCTTCAGACAATATCCATCCGGCAGAAATGGCTGGGAAAAATCCCCACCGACTGTTTTTTCCAAATCTCGAAGAAGCATCAAATCTTCCACTTACATTCAGCAGATATTTGTCCATTAGCTTATAATTAGCCCTGGCGAAGTAGGATAAAAACGAAAACTCAGTTTCCGAGGACGAAGCATCTGATTTTGTAGCGGCACTTGCTAATTTTTTATATGCTTCGGAAGGAAAGGCCTCTGCAGTTCCGGTAGTGTTTATCAAATTTTGATTTTGATAACTCATACCCACCGTCGCTTCGATGTCGTGATTTTCGTTGATTAATTTATTATACCTGAAAAAGTTGTTTGTAGTGAGGTTTAACAACATATCGTTTGAAGTAAAACCACCACCTCTTGGATAACCATTATTTCTTTCAGTAACTGGTGAATAGTAAGCTTCTTCCAACTGGCTAAGTTGATCTACTCCAAACTCCGTTCTAAAAATTAGGCCACTAAGTATTTGTGCCTGGCAATAAATGTTGCCCAAACTTCTGCTAACCGTAGTAAGATAAGAAGCTCCGTCCACACTCAGTAAGGGATTATAGTATACAGGATAATTTGTGTTTGGACCGCCCGGATTGCTCGCTCTGTTGGGATCAGAAGCTCCACTTAATTTTCCGGTACGTGGATCGATAATTGGCGTAATTGGAGATAGTGCAACAATCTGTAAAGGAGTTGCAAAGCCGTTATCATTCGTTATCCTGTTATTTAAAGTGCGGATGAGAGCCAGATTGACGCCAAGACTTAACCAATTGTTGATCTTGTGGTCAAGATTTAACCTTCCGCTATATCTTTTCAGATCATTACGAACCATAATACCTTTTTGATCGAGGTATTGTCCGCCGACATAAAATGTTGTCTTATCATTTCCCCCACTTAAACTTAAATCGTATTGAGAGATAGGCGCTCTTTGAAAAGCCTCGTCCTGCCAATCTGTATTAACCTTGTAAGTTTTATAATCATCATTTCCTGCAGAATATCTTCTCATTCGACTTTCGGCGAACGCAACGTAATCATCGATTGCCTCCTGCTCGGAGCTATATCCCGAAAGCCCATTGGCAAAATCATACCTTCCTCCTCCTTCAGCTGCCTGGTATGTATATTTCACAAATTCTTCGGCATTCATAAACTCCATTTTATTGGTAGGTTTTTGAAGGCCTGTGAAAAAACCAAAGTCAATTTTTGATTTTCCTGCCTTACCTCTTTTAGTGGTAATTAACACAACTCCATTGGATGCCCTTGAACCATAAATAGCAGCTGAAGAGGCATCTTTTAAAATTTCAATTGACTCAATATCATTTGTATTAATATCGGCAAGGGGACTTGTAGTGGCGCCATTACTTGACAAATCGGCGGTAATGACGGGAATACCATCTATAACATATAAGGGCTCGTTGCCCGCAGTTACAGATGAAGCTCCACGTATTCTCACCTTAATGGCCTGACCAAGTTTACCATTTTGTTGTTCTACAAAAACGCCAGCAGCCCTACCCTGAACCGCACTTTCGAAGCTTGTTACGGGAGTATTGCCTAACTCCTTAGCTCCAACTTTTGCGACAGACCCGGTAATGTCCCGTTTTATTTTAGTTCCGTAACCAACAACAACTACCTCGTCCAAATTTTTTGTTTGGCCGGCTACCAACGCAACATCAATGGAGATTCCCGTAATTGCAACCTCTTTACTATCATAACCTAAGTAAGAAAAGGTCAATGCGGAGGCTTTTTCAGGCACTTTTAAAGAAAAGGTTCCATCGGCTCCTGTCATCGTTCCCGAACTGGCTCCTTTTACAATCACCGAAACTCCTGCAAGTGGCGTTCCATTAGCATCGGTTACCTTTCCTGAAATTGTCTTGGTTTGAGCCCATAAAAAATGGCAGCATAATAATAGTGCTGCCAGTAATAATTGCTTAGGTTTTCTCATTAGTATAAAGTTTTGATTAAAATGTGATTGCTATGACAAACTTAATGGATTTGATGCCGCATCAATGCTTTAAATACTAAAAATGCAGTATTAAACAAAAAAAGGATGACCATGGCATCCTCTAAAAAAATCATATATGAATTAATTATTCCCTATCCCTGCTTCCCAAATAAAGCATAATATATTGAACCAAGGTTACCACCGCTGCAAGGGCTGCTACCACATAAGTCATCGCCGCCCACTTTAAAGCATCTTTGGCTTTGGGATATTCATCCGCTGTTGTTGCATTGGTGTGGTTAAGCCAGGCCAAAGCTCGCCGGCTGGCATCAAATTCCACCGGCAATGTAATTAAGGAGAACAAAACTGTTACAGCCATCAGAATGATGCCTACCAACAGGACAGTGGTATTACCACCCGAGGCCGCCATAATTACACCTACCAATAAAATCCAGTTTACCAGGTTTGAGCTGATTTGGACTGCCGGAACCATTTTGCTCCTCATGGTAAGCCATTGATAAGCCGTAGCATGTTGCACAGCGTGGCCGCATTCATGAGCAGAAACGGCGGCAGCAGCCACACTTGTGCCGTTATAAACATCGGGACTGAGGTTAACAGTTTTATTAACAGGATTATAATGGTCTGACAAAAAGCCGTCTACAGAAATTACTTTTACATCATATATCCCGTTCTCTCTCAGCATTTTCTCCGCTATCTCCCTTCCTGTCAAGCCATTCCTTAGGGGTACTTTGCTATACCTGGAAAACTTGCCCTTAAGAATCATAGAAACCAACATACTTATCCCCAAAAAGAGGAAAGAAACAATCATAATGGATGGTGTCATTTCGATAAATTTTTAAGTTGTTTATAAACTATAACAAACTTGCAGCCATTTAGATTAACGCCTAATTTTCAGCCTTTTTGTCACTTGATTAAATGACTTTTCTGTAGATGGCCGAAAGATTCACCCAAGACGGATCATTTAATTAAATACAAGAAAATCAAACTATTATAAGGTGTTTTTCATCGCCGTCACCATTGACATTGAAATTTAATCTATCGCCGGAAGTTATTCACAGCACAAAAATTTTATTTTGAAATGTTGGCTAGAATTGTAACTTAGCTATAGAATTTAATGGGTTAGTAAGTAAGGGGGTCAATCAAAAGATTGGCCCCTTTTACATTTAAAAGGCTACGCAGTTTTTCCAGTCTCCCGATTTCCCCTTTTGGTCTTTACGAATAATTTTTTCTTGTTCAACATCCCATCTTTTCCCAATTCTTAACTAATCTTTTATTCAACTATTGCTATCAGTTATCTTTATCGCATGAGTAAAGTTAAAACAACTTTCTTCTGTCAAAATTGCGGTTATGAAAGTGTGAAGTGGATCGGACAATGCCCATCATGTGGTCAATGGAATACGTTTGTAGAAGAATTGATTCAAAAAGAAACAAAGAAAACAAACGATTGGAAAAATTATCACGAAGAAAAAAGAAGCAACCGGATCTTATCACTAAGTGAAGTTAAAAGCGGTGAAGAGAAGAGATTAGTTACAGCAGACATCGAGCTTAATCGTGTATTAGGCGGAGGCATCGTTCCCGGAAGTATTATTTTGGTGGCAGGAGAGCCGGGTATAGGCAAGTCAACGCTGTTTTTACAAAACGGGTTGTGGTTAAAAGACACCACAGTACTTTATATCAGCGGCGAAGAAAGTGAGCAACAGATAAAGATGAGAGCTGACCGGATGAAAATAATTCCTTCCGTCACTGGCGGATCAGTAAACCCAACAGAAAATTTTTACTTGTTGACTGAAACGTCTACGCAGCAAATTTTCCAGGAGATCAAAAAACTGAAGCCGGAGCTTGTTATTGTTGATTCAGTTCAAACCTTGCAAACACCCCTCATCGATTCATCACCTGGTTCAGTATCACAAATCAGGGAATGTGCGGCGGAGTTTCAGCGCTTTGCAAAGGAAACAAACACCCCTGTTATTCTCATAGGTCACATTACAAAAGATGGCAGCATTGCCGGACCTAAAATCCTCGAGCACATGGTCGATACGGTTTTACAGTTTGAAGGTGATCGTCATTATGCCTATCGCATTCTTCGCACGTTAAAGAATCGCTTCGGCAGCACATCTGAGTTAGGAATTTATGAAATGACGGCTGAAGGCATGAGAGGGGTTATCAATCCCAGTGAAATATTGATAACTCAAAAGGAAGATCAGCTGAGCGGTATTGCCATTGCGGCAACGATTGAAGGTATGCGGCCTCTGCTGATAGAGGTACAGGCCTTGGTAACACAATCCGTATATGGAACCCCGCAACGCACTGTGAGCGGTTTTGATCTCAGGCGCCTGCAACTTTTGTTAGCCGTGCTGGAAAAAAGAGGTGGCTTTCATTTTGGCTTAAAGGATGTTTTTTTGAATATTGCCGGGGGCCTTAAAGTAGAAGACCCCTCGATTGACCTGGCTGTTCTCTGCGCCCTGCTTTCGTCGTATGAAGATGTTCCGTTAAGTCAACACATTTGTTTTGCCGGCGAAGTCGGATTGAGCGGAGAAATAAGAGCCGTTAACCGAATTGATCAACGGATTGCAGAAGCGGAAAAACTGGGGTTTGAAAAGATCATTGTCTCAAAATATAACCAAAAGGGTTTATCCAAACAGAAGTTTAATATTGAAGTCGTGACGATGGGACGTGTGGAGGAGGTATACCAGTTTCTCTTCTAAATATAAATAGTAAACTTTAATAGGCGAGCAGGCAATTATTTCTATGATAAGTTTAAAGGAGATACGGGACTCGGTTGTTCACTTGCTATTTCCACATATTTGTAGTGGGTGCGGAAATGATATACTCGACCCGTCATCTGCTCTTTGCCTGCGCTGTATGGATGCCATGCCCGAAACAAATTTTGAATTGCATGCGAACAACCCTGTTGAGAAAAAACTGTGGGGACGAATAAAACTTGAAAGCGCCACTGCACAATATTATTTCACAGGTGAGTCATTGATGAAGCGGCTGATGCATCAATTTAAATACAAAGGGAATAAGGAACTGGGGCTGCAGTTGGGTAAAATGATGGGTGAAAGCATCAGCAGATCACGCAGATTTGATGTAGATGCATTAATACCCTTACCTCTTTTTGCCGCTAAAGAGAAAAAACGTGGCTACAACCAAGCTACGGTTCTTTGCGAAGGAATAGCCGAAAGTTTACAGGTGCCTGTACTAAAAGATAGTATTATCCGTTCTCAACATACCGACACCCAAACCCAAAAAAGAAGGATTGAGCGTTGGCAAAATATGGAAGGTAAATTCATACTTGTAAAACCAGAGACCATCCGGGATAAACATTTACTGCTGGTGGATGATGTGATCACCACCGGCGCCACATTGGAAGCTTGCGGTGCAGAGCTTTTGACAGCAGAAAATGTGCGGTTAAGTATAGCCACGTTATGCACGACTGCACATTCCTGAACAACTATAAAATTCAAAAGGTTCTGTTTATTTTTGATGCTGCTGAATCCTATTTAAAATTAACTGATGAGAATTGCCTTACTGATTACGCTGGTCTTTGTTCTTCTTTTACATTCCTGCAGGAAAGATTCATTGATTACTTCCCCTGATGCCAGCGTGGCAATTACCGTCGACACACTTCATTATGACACCGTTTTTACATCGGTGGGTTCTGTTACGCAGTCATTCAAGATCATTAATGATAACGACCAAAAACTACGGCTTACTTCTGTAAAACTAATGGGTGGTGCCGCCTCTAACTATAAAATGAACGTGGACGGACTCTCCACAACTGAAGCTTCCAATATAGAAATTGAAGCCAATGACAGCATCTATGTTTTTGTGCAGGTGAATGTAGATCCCAATGCCGGCAATCTCCCCTTCATCATTCGTGATAGTATACAGGTAAGCTACAATGGCAAAAATAAATGGGTGCAGTTGGAAGCCTGGGGGCAAAATGCACACTTTCTTCGAAACAAAGAGGTTATTTCCAACGAAACCTGGATCAATGACCTGCCTTACGTGATACAAGGTTATTTGTATGTGGACGCAGGACAAACTTTAACAATGGAAAAAGGCTGCCGCATTTATATACATGCCGATGCCCCCATTATTATTGACGGCAGTTTGAAAATAAATGGTGGAAAAGACACCATTGACCGTGTATATTTCCAGGGCGACAGGTTAGATGAACCCTACAAAGATTTTCCTGCCGCATGGCCAGGCATTTTTTTCAGAACGAGCAGTAAAGACAATTTGCTGAATTATGCCGTTATAAAAAACGCTTACCAGGCGATTGCCTTGCAGGACCTGGCCCCTAATGCTAATCCAAAACTCACGTTAAATGAATGTGTGATCGATAATGCCTATGATGCGGGTATCATTGCTCTAAACTCCAGCATTAGTGCTACCAACTGCCTGGTGAGTAATTGCGGAAAGAATATTGCGATAGGAAAAGGTGGAAACTATGAATTCAATCATTGCACCGTGGTCAGTTATCCCAACCTTTTTATTCAACATAAAGAGCCGGTACTGAGTGTCAGCAATACAGATGGTACTGCTACAGCTCCGCTAAATGCACTGTTTAGAAATTGTATCTTTTGGGGCGAAGATGGCTCAGAAGATAATACACTGGTGGAGAATGAAGTGGTGGTGACAAAAGCTGCCAGTGACATAGTAAACTTTGACTATAACCTTTGGCGTGCCAAGACCCCTCCCCAAAATATTACCAGCCAAAATATTATCAGTAATACTCCACCGTTGTTTGATAGTGTTGATATTTCAAAAAATTATTACGACTTCAGGCTAAAGCCAGGCTCACCAGCTGTGGATGCAGGAAAACTTACTTCGGTCAATATTGACCTGGACGGAAACCCGAGGCCAGCAGGTCAACCCGACCTTGGCTGTTTTGAGAAGCAATAGTCTGAACCGGGATTTATAGGATTTTTTAGATTTTTAAGATTAAGGCTTACTTACCTTTACATCCTATTTTTAATTGTTTCAACTCAAAAACATGAAAACGTTATTATTGACATTATTGCTTTCTGCAACACTAACAGGAACGTCTATATATGATTTTAAAGTAGCAGGACTCGATGGCAACGAAATTGACTTCGCTAAATTCAAAGGGAAAAAGATCATGATTGTAAATACCGCTTCAAAGTGTGGTTTGACTCCACAGTATGAAGGTTTGCAGCAGTTATACAACAAATACAAAGACAAATTAGTCATCATTGGTTTTCCTGCCAATAACTTTAATGGACAGGAACCGGGTAGCAAAGAAGAGATAGCTGAATTCTGCAAAAAGAATTATGGTGTTACTTTCCCTATGGCTGATAAAGTATCAGTGAAAGGGGATGATATAGCTCCCATCTATAAGTTTTTGGAAGAAGAAGCTGCAAAAAAAGGTCTGGCTGACCCGGTGAAGTGGAATTTTGGAAAATTCCTGGTGGATGAAAAAGGAAATCTTATCGCCACATTTGCGCCAAAGACCTTGCCGATGAGCGACGAAATTTTGAAGTATTTAAACTGATTAATACATTCTTGAATAAAAAGCGGACGGGAGATACCTGCCCGCTTTTTTATTTATAATTAAAATTTATTTTCGCTACCATGCCATTCAGCAATATCATAGGTCAACAGGAAGTGAAAAATAACTTAGTAGAGCTGGTTCAGCAAAACCGTCTCAGTCATGCTTTATTGTTTATAAGCAAGGAAGGAAGTGGCGGACTGCCGTTGGCTTTATCCTTTGCTGAATATATTGTTTGTGAAAAAGTCAATGGAAGAGAAGCTGCAACTGAACCGGTGGCATCACTTTGTGGTGAAGAATCAGCACCGGCAACAGCTAACCGGCAACCAGCGACCGACTCCTGTGGCACCTGTCCTGCCTGTGTAAAAGCGCAGCAGTTGATTCACCCCGACATTCATTTTTCTTACCCGGTTGTTACAAAAAAAGCGGGCAGCCCCCCGATCAGCACTGATTATATCACCGAGTGGCGGGAGTTTATAAAAAACTATCCTTATGGTAATGTGTATGACTGGCTGCAGTTTATTGGTGCGGAAAATAAACAGGGAAATATCACCGCACAGGAGTGTAACGATATTATCCGCAAGCTAAACCTGAAAAGTTTTGAAAGCGAGTACAAAATATTAGTGATGTGGTTGCCGGAGTACCTGGGCAATGAAGGCAATAAACTGCTAAAACTGATCGAAGAACCGCCGGCCAATACTTTATTTATACTCGTTGCGGAAAATGAGTCGCTTATTCTGCCAACTATTGTCAGCCGCTGCCAGGTGATTCGCATCCCGGCGCTTGAGACCACTGATATTGAAAAGGCGTTGATTGAGAGAAATAAAACCGAAGCTGCAACAGCCCGGCAGGTAGCCAGTGTAAGTGAAGGCAACTACCGCGAAGCACTTCAACTGGTGGAGCACTCGGATGAAGATTGGCAAAGCCTTTTGCGGGAATGGCTAAATGCCATCATGAAAACAGGACCGATTGCACAAACCAAATGGGTAGAAGAAGTGAGTAAGCTTGGTCGGGAAAAACAAAAACAATTTCTTCGTTATTTCAATCATTTACTGGAGCAGGCTATCCGGCTCAGGGTTATGACATCTGATAGCGGTCAGACGGGAACCGTCAGACCGGGTTCGGAGCAGGACTTTGCCCAACGGCTGAACAAAATCGCCGGCATAGAACAACAACAGGCGATCATTGAAGAACTGGATAAGGCCAGTTATTATATAGAAAGGAATGCTAATGGGAAGATGCTGTTTCATGCCCTCACCATTAAAGTATATCATATCATTCAGGACAAAATTGTATTTTTGACGGATTGAGGAAAAAGTGATGCCGGCTCGGATAGTGAGACATAACCCGGTTGCAGATTTTGTATTATTAATTATTTAGTTGTGTTATTCGTTTCTACATATAGTTTTTATGACGCTTCTTGCTTGCTATCTTCCCCCGACATGTCGAATAGCGAACAGAACGTTGAAGAGTGCGACGCAACAATAGCTTAATAGACATACTGCAGCGGGGCAAACAAATTCCCTTCTTCCTCGTTTAAATTACAAAGTAATAACTACAATGGGTTGTACAAGTTGCGGTACCGCTACAGGCGGTAAACCAAGCGGATGTAAAAGCAACGGCGGATGCAGTACCGGCGGGTGCAACCGTATGAATACATACGACTGGCTTCATAACCTGCCCATAGCAGATATGGACAGTGCCTGTAAAGTGATTGAAGTAAGCTTTAATAAAGGAACCCGGAAAGATTTTTTCAGAAACCCTTCTCTCCAGCAATATGAAAAAGGCGATATGATTGCCGTGGAAGGGGTGAGTGGTTTTGATGTGGGTGAGGTTTCACTAACCGGCGAGATCGTCAGGCTGCAAATGAAAAAACGTGGCGCCAGGGAAGATAATCCTGAAATGAAAAAAGTGCTGCGCCCCGCCAGCGACCGTGACCTTGACCTGATGTCACAAAATAAAGCCCGCGAACCGGAGGCGGTGATTCGCAGCCGTGCTATTGCGAAACAGTTGAAACTGGAGATGAAGATCAGCCAGGTAGAAATGCAGGCAGATGGCAGAAAAGCAACTTTCTTTTATATCGCCGATGGTCGTGTCGATTTTCGGGAACTGATCAAAGTATATGCATCGGAGTTTAAAGTAAAAGTGGAAATGCGCCAGATAGGTGCAAGGCAGGAAGCGGGTAAAGTGGGTGGCATTGGTAGTTGTGGCCGTGAACTTTGTTGCAGTACCTGGCTCACTGATTTTAAATCGGTGAATACGGCAGCGGCACGTTACCAGAATCTTTCGATCAACCAGGCAAAGCTAAGTGGGCAATGTGGACGTTTGAAATGTTGTTTGAATTATGAGCTCGATACTTACCTGGATGCCTTGCAACATTTCCCTGACAACTGTGATACACTCAGAATAGCGAGGGGTACGGCATTTTTGGCGAAGAAAGATATTTTCAAAAACCTGATGTGGTACACGTTGCCGGATAGCAATAAACAATACCCGCTAAGTATTGAACGGGTGGTAAAAATCAGGTCGCTGAACCACCAGGGCGTCTTCCCAGAAGAACTGGAACCGGTAGAAGTAGTTTCTTCCAAACCAAAAGAAGTGGAGCCTGAAATGGCTGACCTGGTTGGACAGATTAGCTTGCAGACATTGGAGAAAGCGGAAAAGAAACGTCGTCATCAACAGAAGCAAAAAGGGCCGGGGGGAAAACAGCAACAGCAACCTTCGGCAGGCTCAGGGGGTGACAGAAGACAACAACCTTCGGCCAACGCAGGTGGCAACAGGGCTCAACAACCACAGGGCAACAGGCCGCAAAGACCACAGGGAGGCCAGGGTCAGCAAGGTGGAGCCAATCAAAACAGACCTCAACAACAAAGACCGCAAGGGCCGAGGCAACAGAGACCGCCGCACAAGGGAAATTGATTTTTGGGGCACAGATTACATAGACTAACACAGAAAAAAGATCCCGCTTTAACGAAGAGTATCGACAATTGTAAGCAATCTTATGATATCAGCAATACCATTCTTATCAGCATTGATAATTTTGTCTTCATGTAACAACAACCAGCTAATAAAAAAAAGCCAATTTAGTTTTGAGACGAATCGGTTAGATACTTCAAAGCCTTATCTAACGACTACTTTCCCGGGTAAAACATATCCTCAAATCTTTGCAGCTGCATTTCATGCGGATACCAAGGCAAAACAAGACGACATTACTTATATTTTTCATAGCTATGAGTTAGGCAAAATAAAAATTGAAAGTGGAAAAATCATAGCATGTGACCCGATTGTTATGCATGATTCCAGGCCCTTTACTCAAGTTTTTCCAATCGGCCAATTCCTAGTGACTCTTGCAATAGCAAAGACATCCAATTATGAAAGAGTTGCATTCAGTAGAATAACTTTTTCAAATAACCCTGTTTCAAAATGGGAGCTTGCTCTAAAGGAAGGGCAAAAACCAATTCCACTAAAGGATACAAGTTTTTATTGCTATGGTGTTGATGCTGGCACTGGAATATTTATTGATTCAATTGCAAACAAATCTTTTAATCAAAAGAGCCATGCTGAATGGAAAGATGTTTTCATAACCAAAGCTGAGAAAAATGGAAATGTAGGATATATTCATGAGTTCGAAACACATAACCTTGCTACATTTTCAACTGGCTATGGCGATGGATGCTATGCAACATATGTTGGTATTGACAATGCCGGAAATGTTTGCCAACTGTTGACCGATTTCGGGCTTGTTGACTGGTGGAAACTTGATAAATAGAAACAACCTATCTACCGTTTACTTAATTTCAAGCTTGTTCTTGATGTGCAAACATTTTCTGAAAGCGATTTTAATGTTATGAAACGATATACTTAGTCCTTTATCACACTATACAACACCTCCTGTATCTTCGGCCTGATATTCATTTGTCCAAAACGTGGATTGTCTCTCGTTGGATTTACCCGGTTGGAAAGAAATACATACACCAGGTTTGCTTTCGGATCTACCCATACGCAGGTGCCCGTAAAACCGGTATGACCAAAAGTTTCCGCTGAGGCACTGGCTGATGGATAGGGCTCCGGTCTCTTAGCATTATCTTTCTCCGGTTTATCAAAACCAAGGCCGCGGCGGCTTGTTTTGCTGTGATAGGCGGTGAATAATTCGATCGTTTCTTTTTTAAAATATCGTTCGCCATTAAAAACTCCCCCATTCAATAACATCTGGTAAAGCATCGCCAAATCATATGCATCGGAAAATAAGCCGGCATGTCCCGCCACACCGCCAAACATCGATGCTCCTTCATCATGCACATCTCCCCGTATCAACTGACGGCGAAAATGTTCTTCTTTTTCAGTCGGGACAATTTTATCAACCGCAAATTCGGCCCTGGGTTTAAAGCCAGTCGTCCGCATTCCCATCCGGCGATAAAAAGTTTTTTCTACATACTCATTCAGCGGCATACCGGTAATGGCTTCCACCACTTTACCTAAATAAATAAAATCATTATCGCTGTACACATATTTATTGGCAGGGCCCAGCGGACTCGCTGCAATCCGGCTCATCAATGTATCTTCCCAATCATTGCGCAGGTATAGGTTTTCAGCCACCCGGTATTCAAAGCCCGGCTTCTTTTTGTCGCTATACAAAGCTGGATTGGGAGCGCCGGTGACAGAATCGATCGTTTCCTTATAAAAAGAAATAAAAGGAACCAATCCCGCCTGGTGCATGAGTATATCATCAATCTGTAGTGAAGCCTTATTAGTGCCCCTCACCGCAGGCAGGTAATTGCCCAATCTTTTTTTCAGATCCAGTTTTCCCTGTTCATATAATTTCATGACGGCAACAGTGGTCGCAGAAATTTTTGTCACTGATGCCAGGTCAAAAATGCTCTCCACATTCATGGCCGGCGAAGAGTCGTACTCATAATTGCCAAATGCCTTATTGTACAAAATTTTTCCCTTGTGTACCGCCAGTACCACGCAACCGGGAAATGCTTTTTTGGCAATCGCATCGGCAACGATAGAGTCAATAGCATCTAATTTATTTGGCGGAAGGCTGGCCCGCACCGGTTTTACACCTCCGTGTACAATGCCGGCCCCGGGCTTAAAACCACAAACGCTTACCGGCAACCTACCCATGGAAACAATCTTTGATTCCAACAGATCAGCGGCCGCTTGTTGGGTGATATCATCATCCTGGTAACAGGCAATAAGGTTAGTTGCATCGCAGAAATTGGAAATGGCCAGCACATTGCCAAACACAAAAGTGGCGGCATTGAAGGATTGTAATTCTTTCACGAGGTTGACCGCAACAGGACTGATCAGGTAATTATTCGCCGGCCTTAGATTATAGTCATGTACGCCGATCACAATTGATTCATACTTGCCCTCTTTAATGGCAGTTAAAATTCTTTCCGGGTCCTCATCTTTATAGGAAAAGAAATAGGTATCCGCATCCTTATCTTCTTTTAACCTTTTGCCGAATGCATTTAGTTCGGCTATCCCGATTCCCACGTAAGCTATTTTTCTTTTGCCGGTGACAGGAAAAGCTTTGGATTCATTTCGTAATACAGTCAACGAATTTTTTGCCACCTCAAATCGTATTTCGTTTGTTTTTGCATTCAGATCTTCCAACAGGTTCTCTGTATTGATGGGCTGCCATTGATACAAGCCAAGCTCATATTTCGCTTTCAACACTTTTTTTACTTTCTCATTGATATCGTCCCAGCTGAGTGTTTTTTCTTTGATGGCATTTTTTACCGCATCAATTGTTTGTTCCACATCTTCGGGCAGGCAAAGCATATCATTGCCGGCAATCAGCGACTCAACGGCAATCGTGCCACCGGGAAAATATTTTGCCACTCCCTTCATCTCCAGTGCATCTGTAAACACAAGACCCCTGTACCCAAGTTCGTATTTCAGTAATCCTGTTACTGCATTCGTTGAAATAGAGGTGGCCCGGTTAGGGGTGCTGTCGATAGCTGGAATAGAAAGATGGGCAATCATAACGCTGCCCACACCTGCATCAAATAATGCTTTGAAAGGCATTAATTCTGTTTCCTGCAGTTGCTCAATGCTTTTGTTGACAATGGGCAGATCGTAATGCGAATCGACATCCACATCCCCGTGGCCGGGAAAATGTTTGGCGCAGGCCATGATGCCGGCATCCTGCATTCCTTTCATATAAGCCACGCCAAACCGGGCCACTTTAGTTTTATCTTCTCCAAAAGAACGATAACCAATGACAGGGTTATTGGGATTGTTATTAATATCTACCACTGGTGCATAGTTCACATGCACACCCAAACGCTTACATTGCTCCCCTACTGCCAACCCCATTTTATAAACCAGCTCATCATCATTTAATGCACCGAGTGTGAGCTGGTAAGGAAATTTGGTAACACTGTCGAGTCGCATGCCCAACCCCCATTCGCCGTCTATAGTAATCATCAACGGCGTTTTGGCCATGCTTTGATAGGCATTGGTCAGGTCAGCTTGTCGTACCGGGCCGCCCTGGAAAAAACATAAGGCGCCCACATTATATTTTTGAATATCATTGGTCACTTTCGTAATATGATCAGGACCGAGATTGGAATGAGCCCTGATGACCATTAGTTGTGCAATCCTTTCTTCCTTGCTAAGGCTATTAAAAACACTATCGACCCAGGCGTTGGCGGAAAGCCCACTTTTATACTGTGCAGTTGAAAGAAGTGGAGTCGCAAAAAACAGCAGAAATAATGCTCTTTTTATCATTATGATAGTAAATTATTCTATATAAGTAAAACACCGCTAAAATTA
Organism: Terrimonas alba; assembly: GCF_042434975.1. Lineage (NCBI taxonomy): Bacteria > Pseudomonadati > Bacteroidota > Chitinophagia > Chitinophagales > Chitinophagaceae > Terrimonas > Terrimonas alba. The sequence goes on along the minus strand of NZ_JBHMQM010000005.1, from coordinate 347,401 downwards.
ATTGTTTTGATGCCAGGAAATCGTGAAGAGTTGCTTAAAAGGCAAATTGCTATTTTTGCCGGCGGAGAAAATTAATTGTGCCAGATAAGATTCTATTATTACCCGATAACATAGCCAACCAGATAGCAGCTGGTGAAGTGATACAGCGACCTGCCAGTGCAGTAAAGGAATTGCTGGAAAATGCGGTCGATGCAGGAGCCACTGAAATCAAATTAATCATCAATGATTCAGGTAAATCATTATTGCAGGTAATTGATAATGGAAGCGGCATGAGCGAAACAGATGCAAGAATGTGTTTCGAACGGCATGCTACGTCTAAGATCACCAGCATCGACGATCTCTTTCATATTCGCACCATGGGTTTTCGGGGTGAGGCCTTGGCCTCCATTGCAGCGGTGGCCCAGGTAGAATTAAAAACCAAAAGAGCGGAAGATGAGGCGGGGGTTTATATAGAAGTAGAGAATAGTGTTGTAAAAAAGCAGGAACCGGTTGCTGTACCGAATGGCACTAATATCGCTATGAAGAATCTATTCTTCAATGTGCCGGCAAGAAGAAATTTTTTAAAAAGCAATGCTGCCGAAATGCGGCATATTGTGGATGAGTTTACAAGAGTGGCCCTGTCTTTTCCGCATATTTTCTTTTCATTGATCAGTAATGGTCAGCAGGTTTTTCACCTGGAGGCTGGCAGCCTGAAACAACGAATTATTCAATTACTCGGCAATACTTACAATACGAAACTGGTATCAGTAAAAGAAGAAACGGATTACATGAATATTTATGGTTTTGTTGGCAAGCCTGATACGGCCAAGAAAACCAGGGGTGATCAATACTTCTTCGTCAATAGCCGCTTTATCAAAAGTGCCTACCTGAACCATGCGGTGATGAATGCCTACCAGGAAATGGTAGCTATTGACAGCTTCCCCATGTATGTGTTATTCATCGATCTTGATCCTGCGGTAATAGATGTGAATGTGCATCCTACCAAACAGGAAATAAAATTTGAAGACGAGAAGATCATTTATGCGTTTGTGCAGGCAGCGGTGAAACATGCATTGGCCCAGTACAGTGTTACCCCTGCGCTGGATTTTGACCTCGATGCGTCGATACAACAGCTACCTTCCATTCAACAACCCTTTACAGAAGAAAAACAATCAGCGGCATCATCTTCGTCACTCTTCAAAGGCTTTACGCAAAAAAACCAGGCTCATTTTATCGAGCCATCGAAAAAAGCTGAATTAAAACATTGGCGGGAGTTCTATGAAGATGGAGGGAAGAGGCCAGAGACCGGAGGTCAGAAGTCAGAAGTTGGCAGTTGGCAGTTGGCAGACCGAGATCAGAAGCCGGAAGAATATTCTCAAACGAGTGATCCAATTCATATATCAGACTTCGGACACCAGACCTCAGACCTCGAATTGACCCAATTACTCAATACCTATATTGTCGTTCCTTCTTCAAAAGGATTTATGCTAATCAACCAGCAATCAGCGCATGAAAGAGTATTGTATGATCAATTAAAAGCTGCTGGTCAGGGTAAGCCTATTGCCACACAACGAAGCATGTTTCCATCCACTATAGAGTTGGCACCTGCTGATGCAGTGATACTGGAAGAACTGATGAGTGACCTGCAGGAACTGGGCTACATGATCGAGCCATTTGGTAAAAATACTTTTGTCATACAGGGCACTCCTGCGGACCTCGACGCCGGCAATGAAAAACAGGTGCTCGACCTTTTGATTGAACAATACAAACACTTCAACCCCGAATTAAAATTTTCAAAAAGAGAAAAATTAGTTCGTTCGCTGGCAAGACAACAGGCAATTAAGACCGGAACACGATTAACAGAAAGAGAAATGAAACAATTGGTCACTGATCTGTTTGCTTGTGAACAGTCTAATTCAACGCCTGATGGCAATCCAACTTATTTAGAATTTAAGCAGGAGCAGTTGGAGAGAATGTTTAAAACCCTCTAAATCTCTCCGCCGCGGCGGAAGACTTGCCGCCGCACAGATCGGATATTCGGGAAGGTTTATTGATTTTGAAATTTTCTGACAGGAGAATTAAGCTTTCATAGTAATCTTCGAAAAGCGAGGGCTGTGATAAGATGGTCCCGACGATACGTTGGTATCGGGAGAAGGCAGCTAATATTTATTCCTCACCTGCTGCAAAAACTTCTCCACTGCCTTTCTTACATCAGTGGGTGAAGCCCGGTGATTGTTGACCAGCACGGAAAAAATTAATTGCCTGTTTTTCTTCGTGTATAAAAAGCCGCTGATAGCGACTACTCCGGAAAGCGTTCCTGTTTTGGCATAGATAAAGTTGCTGTCTGCAACATAATAATTATCGAGTGTGCCCCTGCCACCGGTCGGGAAAATAATTTTGATGCGTTCCATCCCAAATTCTTGTCTCATCCTATTTAGAATAACAACAAAATCCTGTGGTGTAAATAAATTATAACGACTGAGACCGGAGCCATCCACCCATCTCGGTTTTTGAGGCAGGTCTTTAAAATCTGTTTTTAAGATAGTATCAATAATCTTTGCATCATTCATCACACCCAGCCGCTCATTGCTGACCATTTGTAGTGCCTGCTCGGCAAAGAAGTTATCACTCCGATGCATCATGAGGCTGAGCATCGCATCAGTTCGTTGAGAGAAAATCTTTTTTGCATTCTTTAATGAAGTGTTTTCAGACATTGCCAGCTTCAAGCCCCGCACAGTATCTTTTAATAATGAAATAGCTAATGCAGTAGAGGTAATAAAAGGTATTTCTTCATTTTTTATAGCCGATGAGTCCGGCTTCCATAAAAATTTGTTTTCACACATTACCCGGTTAAAAGAATATTTATTGCTGCTTCTGTCAAAACCGGGAGCTGATTCTTTTCCGTCGTAAGCAAATTCAAACTGGCCGGGAAAGATGTTAATACCCTTTTCCGATCCCTGAATATGCACCACATTTCCATAGATAGGAAACTGGCTTCGCTCAGCCATATAATAAGTCGCATAGTCACCCCATGACCAGCCGGCACCCCAGGGTGTATCTTCCCATTGATGAGCGGTAGTCAATAAATATTCAGCAGCTGTATCTTTTTTGAAAAAATCAATTACTGGTTGCTTTGCAAAATCCGGGTGTAGTAAAGTCGGGTCACCCGTCGGTTGCAACCAGAATGATTTTTCGCCTTTATTATTCTGAAAGCCAACATACCTTAGTCCGACCAAACTATCCCCCAAATATTTCATCGCAGCATAGCAAGTCGGTATCTTGGCATTACTCGCGGGAACAAAATATTTATCGCCCTGGTAATCGTACCAATATTTATTTGTAGTTGGCTCATAAATGCTGATGCCTACATGTGCTGTTTGCAAGGCGGGTACATCCAGCACATCCTTATCTGCAGATTTGGCTATCGTCTTTTGAACAGAACAAGAAGCAAGAAGTAAATACGAAGTAAGAACTACGAAATACGAAAAACAAGAACCAGTTTTCCTGAATTGAAAATTGAGCATTGAGAATTGGTTAATGAACGTTTATAATTCGTCCTTCTTTGGCGCTTTGCTTTGCCGCTTCAATAATGCGAATAATCTTCACACCGTCTGTTCCGGGGACAGGATTGGGCGCCACCCGGTGGATGGCCATGTGTATATCGGTAAAGTAACTCATGTAATTCCCGGGAGTTGATAGCCTTTTTTCTTTTATTTCTTTTCCATCTGCAACAATATTTAAAAAACCATCTGGTTCTTCCGGCGCAGGACACCAAGTGTCTATTGTTGGTGTTATCCCTTTCAGTAACTGCGTTTCCTGTAAGTCGGAACGTTTCTGTAAAAAAGTTCCTTTTGCACCATTCAGGATATATTCCGGCACCGGTTCTTTTGCAAAGCAGGTACCTTTTAACCGAACCCGGAAAGTAGGGTAGTATAAAAGGAGTTCAAAATAATCATCTACCGGGCTTCCATCCCGCATCGCCATCATATCGGCAAACAGTGACTGTGGTTGGCCAAACAATTGTAAAGACTGATCAATCAAATGGGCACCCAGGTCGTAAGTAGTACCAGCACCGGGCAGATCTGTTTCTTTATGAACTTTATAACTTATTTCAGGTCGGTAACGGTCATACCGGATCTCCACTTCTTTTATTTCTCCTAACAATTTATTCTCCAATACGTCTTTTACCATTTTATAGTCGCCGTCATATCGACGATTTTGATACACGAACAGCATTACGTTATTTTCACCGGCAAGTGCAACCAATTCTTCGGCTTCCTTCGAAGTAACGGTAAATGGCTTTTCAACAATAACATGTTTACCTGCCCCAAGAGCTTTCTTTGCATAGTCAAAATGTGTTTGCACAGGTGTGTTAACGATAATAAGTTGAAGAGATTCATCAGCGATTAGTTCATCAACTGACCGGCATAACCTGGAATCAGGGTATTTTTCTCTCGATTCGTTTTTACTTCGTTCTACGATTGCTGTCAATTCGAAACCCGGATGGTTTTGAATAAATGGCGCATGAAATAATTTGCCGCTCATGCCATAGGAACAAATACCGGTTTTGATAATAGAGTTGCTCATGTATATTGATTATTTTTCTTTGTTTTCATCCAGGAAGGGCTCAAATTCTTCCAGCCGCAACGTGTTGATCTTTGGAAAATTTATTGTTTTCAAAATATCAAAATGCCTGTCATTGGTTATTAAATAATCCGCATCAGCGGCAAAAGCACAATCTGTAAATTTATTATCGGCTGCATCCTTAGTTATCAGTTGAAGCCGGAAATAAGTGTTAATGAAATGCACGGAAGATAATTTTGTAAGCGTTTTGACCACGGCTCTTGCAACTTCAAGCGACCAGTGTTCTTCAATTTTTTCTTCATACTCGTGTAATATTTCCGTCGTCAGGTAAACCTCTACTTTCTTCTCAGTTATGGCTTTATAAAACCAGTGCCAGGGCGACCGGTTTGATATGGATTCCAGTAAAACATTTGTATCAATAACCACTTTCATCTTGTTGCTCCTTGTCATGCTGAACGAAATTCATGTCCTGGTCATATAGGCTTTTCAGAAGTAAACACGTATCAACCTGGATGTATTTCACCTAACAGCCTGATGAAATTTATAAATCAAAGACACCTTCAAACTAAGTTCTCCGCCGCGGCGGAGACAGGGGCATTATCCTCTCTCCTGAGCCCTCAACCAACGCTCCGGTATTTCATTACTGCTTGCCAATAAGTAATCTTTATAACTGCAGGCGATATAACGATGGTCAGGTAGCTGCATCCACCATCTTCCCGTTTTTTTGCTTTGTAAAAACGTGGTTTCTATTTCCGCAAAAGCCATGTGATATTCATTGAACGATTCTTTCTCATGTAGCTGGGCTTCCCGTTTGCCGCGGCTGCGGCCATCGATCACATACCAAAGCATCTGGCTGATTTGCCTGGCGGTCAGTTCATCCCTATCATGTTGTGCATTGTAACCATAAACTCCAATGCTTTTTACATTCTGACTCATACCCGCATAGCGCATCAGCACACAAGCTTCCTCGCCATTCAGCCCATTGGGAGAAACAGTATTGGCCGGCGCATACGCACTGGCAATAGCTGATAGGTCGAACGAGAAGAGATCACTATTGCGGATTACCGGTTCCATTTCTTCAATGCTTTCTTTCACATGTCCCACCCGGAAGCAATCAAACCGTAGTTTGTCCATAGTCTCCAGCATCCGCGGATGCACATAATAACTTTGAAAGGCGATATGATTATAATGTCGCAGGTAGTTTGGCTCACCGGTCAGCATTTCCATCAAAAAATTTTCATGCCTGAAAGGTGAATCAATATTCAAATCAATCAATGCATCCACGCAGGAGGCTTCGATCGATTTTTTATTACCGGTATAAGCGTGGTATTGTGCCAGCGTGAGATCATGCGAGCCTCCAAGAATGATCACCGTTTTGCCATCATTCATTAGCTCATTGATCACCGTCTTCAACGCTGCATACGAATCACCAAAGGACGAACCCGCTTTTACATTACCAATATCCGCCATACGGATATCTGTATGCCAATAATAAAGCTGGTAAAAATGCCTTCGGATAATATCGGGAGCTTTACTCTCTCCACCGATCAGCCCACTGCCCCGCTGTTCGGCGCAACCCACCAGAACGATTTGCACTTCATCCAGTTCAGGAAATTCTTCATCATATACCGGGATGATCCTTCCGAGCTGACCATCCTTATAACCTTCATCGTTGGAGATCTCATGCAGGTTAATAGGAGACAGAAAGTCGGAAATGTTTAAATAGTCTGACATGGTTGCAAGATAAATATCTGAACCGGGATTTAGATAGATCGATAGGATTAAAAGAGCATTCCAGGTAAGGCTTCGCCAAAATCATTTAAATCTAAAAAATCGGAGTTCTGACTTATTTTTGCCGCTATGGAGCAATTGTTACAGCAGATAGAAGAATATAAACAAGAGATCAGTGCATTCAAGGCTACCGACGAAAAGCAGGTAGAAGAATTTCGCATTAAATACCTGGGCACGAAGGGCATTGTGAAAGCCATCATGGGTGAAATGAAAACGGTACCAGTTGAAAAGAAAAAAGAATTCGGTCAGATTCTCAATGAATTCAAAGTTTTCACCGAAGAAAAATATGCGCAATTAAAAGAAGCAGCGAACAACCAGCAAGCGGGAACCAGCAACCTAATAGACCTTTCACTTCCCGGTGATCCTATTCCCATTGGTAGCCGCCACCCGGTAACGTTGATGAAAAACCGGATCGTATCCATTTTCCAGCGTTTGGGTTTTGCTGTAGCTGAAGGTCCCGAGATCGAAGATGACTGGCATAATTTCGGCGCATTGAATTTACCTCCGCATCATCCTGCCCGCGACATGCAGGATACTTTTTATATACAGCAAAATCCCGATTGGGTTTTGCGTACCCATACCAGCAGCGTCCAGATTCGCGAAATGGAAAAAGGCAAACTGCCGATCCGCATGTTAATGCCCGGCCGTGTGTATCGCAACGAAACAGTGAGTGCCAGAAGCCATTGCTTTTTTCACCAGGTAGAAGGTTTATACATCGATGAAAATGTTTCTTTCGCCGACCTGAAACAAACCTTATATTTTTTTGTAAAAGAAATGTATGGCAAGGATGTAAAGGTTCGTTTCCGCCCGTCTTATTTCCCTTTCACAGAACCAAGTGCTGAAATGGATGTGAGTTGTTTTATCTGTGGAGGCAGCGGTTGCAATATTTGTAAGAAAACAGGCTGGGTAGAAATATTGGGTTGCGGTATGGTTCATCCCAATGTATTATCCAACTGCGGTATCGATCCCAATAAATACACCGGCTTTGCATTTGGTATGGGTATCGAACGACCCGCTATTTTGAAATATGGCATCAATGATATTCGCTTATTCAGTGAGAACGATGTCAGGTTTTTGAAGCAGTTTACGAGCTCGATATAGGGTGAACTTATTAATATCCCTTTAATCCAATCAATCTGCCCAAATCATGGTTCAGACAATTTGCATCTGTGGCGCCGGCACTATGGGTAGCGGAATTGCACAGGTAGCCGCTCAGTCTGGTGTAGCTACCATTTTGTATGAGCTGAACCCATCTGTTTTAGAAAAAGCAAAGTCTTCCATTGAGAAAAGTCTGCAAACGCTGGTTGAAAAAAGCAAGCTCGATGAAGCAGGTAAGCAGGAAATAATAGCCCGGATACAATTTACCGGTGATATCAATCAATGCAGGGCGGATGTTTTTATCGAAGCCATTATCGAAAAGCCGGAGGTAAAAATTTCACTATTTAATCAATTAGCAGAATTGAATAAGGTTGATGCCATATTTGCCAGCAATACCTCCTCATTATCCATAGCTGATATTGCGAAGCAGGTAAAAAATCCGGAACGGGTTATCGGGATGCATTTTTTTAACCCGGCGCCAATCATGAAGCTGGTAGAAGTAGTGAACACGAATTACACGAATGAAGAAACAACACGAATTATTATTGCCCTTGCCAGGCAAATGGGAAAAACACCGGTTGTTTGTAAAGATTCCCCCGGCTTTATTGTAAACCGGGTGGCAAGACCTTATTATATTGAAGCATTGCGCCTGGCAGAAGAAGGCACTGCTGATTTTGCAACTATAGATAATCTGTTGGAAGCATCGGGTTTTAAAATGGGACCATTTAAGCTGATGGATCTGATTGGCAATGATATTAATTATGCAGTTAGCTGTTCGGTATACGAACAATTGAATCACCCGGAAAGATTGAAACCTTCGTTTATTCAGCAGGAAAAAGTGGAAAAAGGAGAGCTGGGAAGGAAAACGGGAAAGGGCTATTACCAATACTAGTTGATCGGGAAAAAGAATGATATAGGTATCTTCGCAGTTATTAATTTGTCAACTTGTCGAATAAAATACTTGTAACCGGTGGCACGGGGTTTCTTGGTGCTTATCTCATCAAAGAATTAGTTGAACGAAAATATGCTGTTCGTGCTATCCGGCGCAGCCAGCAACTTCCCTTTTATATTTCCAAAGAAATTTTTAACCAGGTTGAGTGGGTAGATGGCGACATACTGGATGTGATTTCATTAGAAGATGCAATGGATGGAGTTGACAAAGTGATACACAGTGCGGCTATTGTTTCTTTTGACAAAAAACACAGAGCGAACATGTATCATGTGAATGTCGAAGGAACAGCCAACGTGGTAAATATGTCGCTGGAAAAAAATATCAGCCGCTTTATCCATATCAGTTCGGTCGCTGCATTGGGTAGAACCGCACATGGGGGCAAAGTGGATGAGGAAAAAAAATGGGACGAAAACGGTGTCAATACTCATTACGGTAAAAGCAAATACAAAGCAGAGCTTGAAGTGTGGCGTGGCTTTAGCGAAGGACTTGAAGGTGTCATTCTTAATCCCAGCACATTTTTAGGTTATGGTGACTGGAATACCAGCAGCTGCTCCATTTTTAAAAAAGTATACGATGGGTTCAAATGGTTTGCCCCTGGCATTAACGGTTTTGTGGATGTGCAGGATGTGGCCCGGGCTACTATTGCATTGATGGAGTCTGATATCACTGAACAACGCTACCTGATCAACGGCGAAAACTGGCCCTTTAAAAAACTGCAGGATACTATTGCCGAAAACATGGGTAAACCAAAACCTAGCCGCCTCACCACTCCCTTTATTTTAAATGCGGCCCGCCGACTGGAAAAATTAAAATCGATGATCTCGGGCCATAAGCCGTTGTTAACAAGAGACAGCATTAAGGTCGCACTAAGCCAAACTTATTTTGACAATCATAAGTTTTTACAGGCAGTACCTGATTTTTCTTTTACTCCCCTGGAGCAAACCATCGAAGAAGCCTGTCGGAAATACTTACACAACCTTGGTGCTGTGCAACACTAACAAACATCGCTCCATCGTTTAAGCATTTATTAACAACAAGCAAAAACTTAAAAGTAATTTCCACAGCGGAACTACGCTATCTCCACCGACTGGCAATTCGTATCTTTAAACATTAACTCAGTTTCTATGCAAAAACTACGTTTGATACTTTTTTTCCTGGTATCATTATTTTCAACTCTTGTTTATGGCCAGTTTACCGTAGAAGGTAAAATTGTGGATGCGGAGAGTAAAGAACCTTTGAACGGCGCTTCAGTGTATTGTCAAAACACCACGATCGGTACCACCACTAATAAACAAGGAGAGTTTTCACTTCAGTTAAAATCCGGGGGGTATGAACTGATCATCAGCTATACCGGCTATCAAACAAAGCAGATACGCATCAGTCATGCCGATAGCAAAATACCCGATATCGAAATGGCAAAAGAAGAAAAGAGCCTGGGAGAAGTGATTATTAAAACAAGTAACGAAGTAAAAGACGGCTGGACAAAATATGGCGGCTTTTTTATGGATCATTTTATAGGTACTACACCTAATGCCGCTAAAACAACACTCTTAAACCCGGAAGTGCTGAAGTTTTACCTGCTGAAGAAAAGTAATAAGCTGAGGGTATTGGCCACCGAACCTTTGCAAATTGAAAATAAAGCTCTCGGCTATAATCTTCGGTACCAATTGGACTCATTTATCTATAACTACAATAATAATATCAACTCTTACCGCGGATTTTGCCTGTACACTGAGATGGAGGGTGAGGACAGCCTAAAAAAGGTATGGGCAGCAAACCGGGAAAAAGCCTATGGTGGATCAAAACTTCATTTCATGCGGAGTTATTATGACAGCGCTTTATTAGAGGAAGGATTCACTATTGATTTGCTGGACGAGAATGACAATAAAAAATTCAACCGCGTTGAAAATATTTATGATACCACTTATTATGGAGCATTGGATAGCACGATGCAGATTGAAATCTGGTTTCCACGAAAGATCAGCATCACCTATACCAAAATGCGGCCGGAGTCGGAATACCTGAAACAGTTTAAACTTCCCAGGAATGTGCCGGTTCAACTTTCCTATATCGATATGACGGATGCTATTGCCATTAAAGAAAACGGATATTATTACGATCAGAAAGACTGGATCAACCAGGGATACTGGAGTTGGAAGAACTTAGCGGACCAGTTGCCATATGATTATTAGAAACCCTCCCGCCCCCCTAAAGGGCGGCCACCAATGCACAGCCCGCGCAAAATATTATTGATTCTTAATTTCTGCATTAGTAGTTTCAAGATCAATAAAGCTATTCAACTATCCGGGTCTGTGCGACAGCAAGTCTCCCTTTAGGGAGATTTATTTAGAGGGTTTCATTACTTTTTCCCAAAGTTGCGGGATACGTTTTATCCAAACGAACTCTTTCATTTTTTCCCTGGCATCTTCCACGGGTGAGCCGAAATATACTTTGCCGCCTGCAATTGAATCTTTCACCCCACTCTGTGCATATACCACCGCATCTTTTCCTATGGTTAGCGTTTTACTTACTCCCACCTGCCCCCAGAGTATCACATTATCTTCAATGGTTGTTGCGCCGGCAATGCCTACCTGAGCTGCAAACAAGCAGTTCTTACCTACTACTGTATCGTGCCCGATATGCACCAGGTTATCGATTTTGGTACCTGCTCCTATCCGGGTATCACCACTCACTCCCCTGTCAATGGTGCAACCGGCTCCTATTTCAACGCCGTTTTCTATAACCACCCTGCCACAACTCAGCATTTTTTTATAGTGAATATCACGGTTGGTTTTTTTATTGTAATAAAACGCATCACTGCCAATCACTGTTCCTGCCTGTATCACTACATCATCCCCGATCACACAATGATCCAATATCGTCACATTGGGATAGATTACACAATTTTTCCCGATTGTTACCTGATTGCCGATATAGGCATTGGGCATTATTACTGTTCCCTCACCAGCTGAATAGGAAGAACTGAGCAGCTGCATCGAGGGATTAAATGGCCGGAAATGTTTCACTATAGTTTGATATGCCTCGAAAGGTTCGGGTGTAACCAGCAAAGCCTTGCCGGAAGGAAAATCGGTTTGCTGATTGATAATTATAAAGCTGGCAGCGGAATGAATACACTTGTCATAGTACTTTGGATGATCCACAAATACCAAATCACCTTCTTCTACTTTATGTATTTCATTTATCCCGGTTGCAGAGGCACTGGTATTACCAATTAACTCTGCACCGATCAGTGCAGCAATTGTTGTAAGCGGAACGGGTTTATCAAAACGCATACAGGAATGATTTGCGCAAAGGTAAATGGTATAAACAGCCGGATTATTCCGATAGAGATCATTTTTTCTTCGGGTTTACTGAGCTCCGCAAGAAATTTTAAAAATATTTTCCGTCGTCTTTATTACAGTTTGCCGTCATTAAATTGAATTGATAACTGACTTTGTAAGAATGGATTTTCATTGACATTAAATACCATTCAGTAAAAGTTGCGCAATGAAACGCTTGCTGCATCAATGTTACAGGCGATTGAAAAAAATAAAATTCATTGGTTGAAGTAAACGATGATAAGAAGATCTTCCATCATCATCATTTAATCGGTAGTAAAAAGCTTTGTCCTTATCCACAAGCCAAAACAAAATGTGAATAAAATTCTTAATAAAAATTTTTTAGATAGTAAAAATTATATTTAATATTGTGTTGGGAAATTCGTTTCCCTGTACTTACTAACCCATCCATTATAATGATCCCTTCGAGTAATCGGAGGGATTCTTATTTACTCCCACCTCTAAAGGGGAGTAATAAGAAAATATAAACCGGGTTATTTGAATAATGCATTGTTGTTTTTCGGATAATCAAACTATTGTTGCGCAGACCACATCACAAACAAATAAGAAAAGAAAAAAGCAGATCACTACTATAGTAATATTGGTAAGCAATAATAAAATATCTTTATAGCCAATCAAAAATCCTATACATGCTGAAATCCATGACCGGCTTCGGAAGAGCCGAAAATAACGTGGGAGACAAAACCTTTCTTATCGACATCAAGTCCCTCAATGGAAAACAATTTGAATTGCAACTCCGCTTACCTGCAATCCTGAAGACTTATGAGTTTGACATTCGCCGCTTACTTTCAGAACGGTTAGGCCGGGGAAGTGTTGATTGCATCATTAGTCTTAAAGAAACGGGATCTGCCAAACCTGTAACCATTAACACCGACCTGGCAAAGGCCTATTATAAATCATTATCGGAACTCTCGGCGGATCTGGGTCTCGATCCATCGCATATACTCAGCACCCTGGTAAAATTGCCCGAAGTGATCACGCCGGGGAGCGATACATTAAGCGACACTGAATGGAATGAATTCAAAGCGATACTATTGTCTGCCATAGAAAACATCAACCAGCACAGGCTGGATGAGGGCAAGTCGCTGGAAGATGAGTTGGTGATCCGGATCAATAACATTCTCGACAACCAGCAGGAGGTCATCAAGCTGGAACCTCTCCGGCAAAAAAAGATCAGGGAGGGTATCACCAAGCTATTGGAAGAAAATGTAGGCAAAGAAAACTACGATGATAACCGGCTGGAACAGGAGCTTATCTATTACATTGAGAAAATAGACATCACGGAAGAACAGGTGAGGTTGAAAAACCATTGCGATTATTTTATTTCCCTGCTCAATGAAAATGATGAATCGAAGGGTAAGAAGCTATCATTTATTCTGCAGGAGATAGGGCGGGAAATAAATACCACCGGGTCAAAAGCCTATGATTCCGCCATTCAAAAGCTGGTGGTAATCATGAAAGATGAACTGGAAAAGGCGAAAGAGCAGGTTTTAAATGTGCTGTAAATAAAACGCTGCTGGCTTGTAGTCCCGGGCTACAGGTCTAACGGGTCGTTTCTTAATTATATTTGCAAAAAACTACTCTTGAAATTTTTTACGTCCATCAAACCTGTTCTGCTGGTTGCTCTTATCCCGCAGCTCGTAGCTGTTTCCTGCACCACCATTGACTTGTATGAAAAAAGTGTAACCATTCCCGGCCATCAATGGAAAAGCAGCTTTAAGCCGTCGTTTGATTTTACGATAAAAGACACTTCAGCGCCTTATCGCTTATTTTTCATCTTGCGCCACAATGAGAAATATAATTTCAATAATATTTTCATCAATGTGTATGTCAAAGGGCCGGGACAGGATACTGTCCAGAAAATACAACAAAACCTGGTGTTGGCCACCAATGATAAAGGCTGGCTCGGTACCGGCATGGACGATATTTATGAGCATAGAATTCCCCTTGGCCCCGATCAAAGTTTAAGAGCCGGCAATTATACATTCACGATAGAGCAGATCATGCGGGAGGATCCGCTCGAAAATGTTTTAAACGCAGGTTTGCGTATTGAAAAGAAATAAAACGATAAATGCCAGGAACCAGCCGAAAAAAAATAAGAAGGGCAACGATTATTTACTGGCTCATGCTTATTTATATTGTTGCCGCATTAGCCTGGTGGTTTATTTCACTGCAAAGCCAGAGCAATGCCCTCGCTGATTTTAAACTCAAACAATTAAACGCCACTATCGATAGCAGTTCCTCGCCGCAGCTCTACCAGGCCGAATACAACTTAATTGCCGATTTTAAAAAAAGGGAAGCTGTCAAACATGTTAGTGAAGGGCTTTTCTTTTTCGCCCTGATTGTGATAGCCGCCATGTTTGTCTTCCGAACCGTCCGGCGTCAATTCAAATTACAACAACAGCAGCAAAATTTTATGATGGCGGTAACGCATGAACTGAAAACACCCATTGCCGTCGCCCGGCTCAACCTGGAAACGATGCAGAAATATGCCCTTGACCCTGAAAAACAAAAAAGGCTTATTCATACTACACTCGAAGAGACCTCGCGACTGAATTTTCTAACCAATAATATTTTAATTTCTTCACAACTGGAAGGCGGTGGTTATCAATTTTCAAAAGAGGAACTGGACCTCTCGGATCTATTAAAAGACTGCCTCCATGATTTCAGAAACCGTTTCCCGGAAAAAGAGTTTACAGAAAATATAGAACCGGATACGGAAGTAAAAGGCGATCCGCTGCTTTTACAGATATTGATCAACAACCTTATTGAAAATGCGATCAAGTATTCGCCTAAGGAGACACCGATAAAAGCATCGCTGAAGAAAACAGATACCGTAGTGGAATTGGAAATCACCGATGAAGGGCCGGGTATTCCGGATGAAGAGAAGAAGAAAATATTTTATAAGTTCTACCGAATTGGCAGCGAAGCTACCAGGAAAACAAAAGGCACCGGCCTGGGCCTGTACCTTTGCAGCAAGATAGCTGACGATCATAATGCGGACATTTCGGTGACAAACAATACTCCCCGCGGCAGTACTTTTGTTGTCAGATTTTTTATCTGAAATGGGTTATCGCTATAAGATGAAACAACTTAAATGAGATCAGTTTATTTACAATAAAAAGGTCATGAGCCGGGAAAAAAAACCATCTATTCTTTTGGTGGAGGATGAAGAAAATCTTCATGAAGCTTTAAAACTAAACCTGGAGCTTGAAGGGTACGAGGTAACATCGGCTTTTGACGGAGCGTCTGCTCTGAATACCATTAACAACGAATATTTTGACCTGATCATCCTGGATGTAATGCTCCCGGAAATGGATGGCATTAATGTGGCTGAAACGATCCGAATCAGTAATAACGAAGTTCCCATACTTATTCTGAGTGCTAAAAACAGCAGCGCCGACAGGGTGCTGGGTTTAAAAAAAGGAGCTGATGATTATTTGACCAAACCCTTCAACCTGGAAGAGCTTCTGCTAAGGGTGCACAAACTCATTAATAAAAATAAAAAACTGCAGGACAGGTCTACTGTTGGCAATACTTATTCATTTGGTGATAACCTGATTGACTTTAAAGCCCAGGAAGCTTCCACCAAATCTGGTCAGAAGATACAATTGAGTAAAAAAGAAACCATGCTGCTCAAACTACTCATTGAAAATAAAAATGAAGTAGTGCCAAGAGAAAAAATATTACAGGCTGTTTGGGGGTATAATGTATACCCCACTACCCGTACCATCGATAATTTTATATTGAACTTCCGGAAATATTTTGAAGATGATAGCCGGAACCCCAGGTATTTCCATTCGGTAAGAGGAGTGGGCTACAAATATTCTGAGTAAAAAACTTATTGCCTTGTTCGCTGGCTTATTTTCTCTATGGATGATTGGGCTCTTTCCAGCAACTTCATTTTAGCCGTCCCGTTAGTATCTGCATTGATAAAAATATCCATCTCACATTGCTCCAAAATATCCAGCATCTCCTTTTGTTCTCCGCCTGCAATTCCCGCCTCGTTCATCGCCTGCAACAAATTTGCTTTATTGGCTTTGCTTCCTCTTAAATTGAACTGCTCGCTGAGAAAAGTCCAGACACAGTTTCGCAGACTGGTATAAAAAGTTTTGTCGTCTGCTTCAGACAAAATGAAGGCAGGTTGTAACCATTGAATAGTTGGCGCAGGTTTTGTTTCCCGCATTTCCGGCACTGGTTTGATTTTTTTCTTCTTTCTTATCCAAAAAAATAGCAAGGTTCCGAGTGCAATCAACAGGGCCAATAAACTCCATTTTTTATAGGCACCCTTTCCCGGGGAGATCAGTCTATTATTTTTTTCTTCCGCAACAAACTTTTTTTCTTTACCGGTTACACTAATACTGATCGGTTTAGTGATTAGCTTTTTGTAGCCATTGCTATCGGGATTGAAAAAAGAAAAACTGATAGCTGGCAGCTCATACCTGCCGGGTTTGGCGGATACAAACCGGAAATGAAATTCCCGCCTTCCGGTCATTGGGGAGTTTTCATGTGATAAATAATCTTTGACGATGGGTTCAAAACCTTCAATTCCTGCAGACCATTGCACAGCAGGCGGAGATAACTGGGTAAAATTTCCTTTACCGCTTATGGTGATGACGAAGTCGGCCTCTTCATTTTTTGCCAATTCACTCTTTTCTACATACGCATCAATAGAAAATTTGCCAGTGGCGCCATTGTATTCGGCAGGTTTATTCTTTGATGGCGTTGCTTTTACCGCAATAGCAATCGGTTCAGTACTCATATTATTTTCATAGACCACCGTATTTTCTTTTTCAATACTTCTTGTCTCCGGCAAAACACCTTCTACGATTTCCTGTTCCGTTTTTTTGTGCACAGCACTTTTTGAAAACTCCACTTTATTCTGCACCTCCATTGGATCAATGGTAAACAGTCCCGCCTGCAATGGATACAATTGCACTTTCCTGACAACATGAACATCGAATTTTTTCCCTCCTACTACTTCGGTCGTCATCATTTTATTGTTCAGGCTGATCATATCCTGCACCGTAAATCCATAAAATCCCGGGTTCTTAACGATGTCTGATTTGGATTCCAGTC
This sequence comes from Terrimonas alba, assembly GCF_042434975.1. Taxonomy (NCBI): domain Bacteria; kingdom Pseudomonadati; phylum Bacteroidota; class Chitinophagia; order Chitinophagales; family Chitinophagaceae; genus Terrimonas; species Terrimonas alba. The sequence continues at coordinate 330,559 of NZ_JBHMQM010000005.1, read as the reverse complement.
TTGAATACAACTTGAAAATAGCAGTGACCGGCTCGCCAACATAGCAGGCCCTTTTGTCAACCGCCACTTTCATAAAAAGATTGTGGCGCATTTTTTCATAAGGGTCTTCCCCGGGTGCTAAGAAATAATCTTCATTAGGCTCTGCCAATTCCTGCTGCGAGCCGTGGCCACCTGCCGCAGCTTTACTCAGTACTTCGATCTCCGCATTCTGACTTTTTATATAGTTATCTCCAACTCTTGCGGCTGCGCCGGGAATAATGAACTTGCCAGGCTTTGCCGCTACAAGGGTATACACAATATTTTTTAGTTTGCTGGCGCCATCAATGCCATATGCTGATCCAACATAGACATTTGGTCCGCTGACAGACCTAAATCCTTTAAAATCCGGTGGGAAAAATTCGTCTTCTTTGTCCAGGTTTTCCAGCACATACTGCACCTGGAAAGGTTCACCCGCCACAATCGGACCCTGCGTCACAATAGTTTTAAAAACCAATTGCGCCTGTGTGCAGATATAAGGCTGCATCGACAATAAAAAAATGATTGTATGTGACAAAAATTTCCTCATCAAATCATTTACTAAAAATAAAAAACCATAAATGAGAAATAACGCAAATGGGATGAATGGAAAAGTTTTTCCTATTTTGAAAATTTTCCCCTTTAGGGGCAGGGGTTCAAAGGTCACCTAATTGCGGCCTCATCACAATATCTTCCACACATGCCTGTGGCGAAAGCAAAGCTGTTGCATAAACCATCCGGGCAATATCCTCTGCCTGCATGATCCGCTGAGGATCGATGCCGGCATCTTTCCATGAATCGGTGTAAGCTGCACCGGGGTAAACTGCCGTTACCTTTACTCCAAAAGGCTTCATTTCATGCCGCAGATTCTTAGAGAAACCTGCCAAAGCAAATTTGCTGATACTGTAAGAACCGCCATTGGGATAAGCCTGCAAGGAAGCTATCGAGCAAATATTGAAGATATGACCACTCTTCTGTTTGACCATGCCGGGTATAAACATCCGGGTGAGATGATAGGGGCCCAGCAGGTGAGCAGCTAACATTTCTTCCAACACACCGTCTTCTTCATCATACACATTACCGGGAACAAAGGGTCCTGCATTATTTACCAGGATGTCAATTCTATCCACCTGTTCCATCACCCAGTTTGCGAATTTTTTTACTTCTTCTTTTATACTTACATCGCATTGCCGGGTATAGATACTGGTGCGGGGAAAACGTCCCTGCAATTCTTTGCCTGTTGCCTGCAGCGATTCTATATTACGGGAGCATAAAAAAAAACTATGCCCTTGTTTGTCGTCTGCGAATTTTTCAGCGATTGCCTTTCCAATTCCTTTTGATGCACCGGTAATTACAATATTCATAACAATGAAGTTTGGAATACGAAGTACGAACTTTTTTTATGCAAATCGTAGTTCGTATTTTGCAAGATGAAATACAAACATCTTTTCTTCGATCTGGATCATACCCTGTGGGACTTTGAAGCTAATGCCCGACTTACTCTTGAAACCTTGTACGAAGATTTGAATTTGCAGGAAAGAGGCGTACATGATTTCACGCTGTTTTATAAAAACTACCTGGCTCATAATGATCATCTCTGGGAACATTACCGAAAAGGATTGATCAGGCAGGATGAACTGAGAATAAAAAGAATGCGGCTGGCCTTGCTTGATTTCAAAATAGCTGATGAAGAATTATCCGAAAAGATGAATGTGCAATTCCTGGACCTTTTACCCACCCGCAATATCTTATTTCCTCACACCAAAGAAATACTACAATACCTGGCTGATAAAAACTACGAGCTGCATCTCATTACGAATGGCTTTGAAACCGTGCAACACAATAAGCTAAAACATTCCGGTCTCGCAGGATTTTTTAAAGAAGTAATCACTTCCGAAGGCTCCAATAGCATAAAACCCAACAAAGAGATTTTTGAATACGCCTTTCAAAAAACGAATGCCATTCCTGCTACCAGCATTATGATCGGTGATACTATTGAAGTGGATATAGTAGGCGCTATGAATGCCGGCATCGACCAGGTCTTTGTGAATCATACCGGAATAACCACGGATTTCAAACCTACGTATACCGTGAGTTCATTAAAGGAGTTGGAAGAAATATTTTAGAAAGCTTCGAGCGATGAGCTTTGAGCTACGAGCAGAAAATTCAATTATCCGGGTCTGTGGATGGGCAAGTCTCCCTTTAGGGAGATTTAGAGGGTTCTACCATTCTGCAATCACGGTTACCCCACCCTGCGGAGTATCGCCAATCTTGACATTTATTTTAGTGCCGAGAGGCAACAAGAGATCAACTCTTGAACCAAACTTAATAAAACCCATTTCATCCGTTTGTTTCACCACCTGTCCGGCCTGTAAATAGTTCACAATTCGTTTGGCCAATGCTCCCGCAATTTGTTTTACCAAAATTTCTTTTCCATCTTTCCTATACACAACACTATGCCGTTCGTTTTCTGTAGATGATTTCGGGTGCCAGGCCACTAAATATTTTCCTTTGTGGTATTTGCTATACATGACTTCACCACTTACCGGGTTGCGGTTGACATGCACATTTAGTGGGCTCATAAAAATAGAAACCTGTATGCGGCGATCATTAAAATATTCATCAGCCTGAACCTCTTCAATGGTCACTACTTTACCATCAGCCGGGGCAACGATAGCGTTTTCATTGATCGTAGGCACTCTTTTAGGAACACGGAAAAAGGAAACCAGGAAAATAAACAACCCAACGGTGACAAGGGCAATGATGGCAGTAATAACCGGGTAGTCAAAACTTAACAGGTAAAATGAAAGCAGGTTGATCACAGCTAAAATGATGGCGCTCCAGGCTAACGTAGGATATCCTTCTTTATGGATGGTCATTAGGTTGATATTGAGCTGCAAATATAGTGAAGCCCCCTAAATCCCCCTAAAGGGAGACTTGCCACTCACAGACCGGATATTCAATAATTTTTTTGATCTTGAATTTTTCTTACTGCATGAAGAGTTTTACAAAAAACCAAACAAAAGGCGTTGCCAGCAATAGTGAATCAAATCGGTCTAAGAAACCGCCGTGCCCCGGCATGATTTGGCCGCTGTCTTTTACACCAGCCATTCGTTTTAATTTGGATTCGAGAAGATCACCGAATGTTCCGAAAATAGCTGAGATACCAGCAATTGAAAACCATACAACTTTAGGAAACCAAAAATGATACCCCGGAAAAACAATGTCTGTTGGTAAAGAACTAAACAGGAAGCCCACCGCCAGGATGCATAAAATAACGCCCCCAATTGTTCCTTCCCACGTTTTTTTTGGTGAAATTTTCGAGAGTGGACTTTTGCCAATAAAAGAACCAACAACGTAGGCCATAGTATCGTTAATCCACATTGAAACAATAATTACACATGGCAATAGAACTGGGAAATAATCAAGTGGGGGAAAGTATCCTATCCCAAAATCATAGAAAATCTTTCTTACAAAACCACTCAAATCCATCATCAATCCCCAACTCAATGATATATAAACAAGCCCCAATGCCGCAGCCCCAAATGATTTTAATTCAATCTTGTGTTTTTGAAAAATTCCTGTTAGCAATAAAATAAAGCCGGCTGCCGACACCGGCAATGAAAAATTTTCTTTCAACCCATAACCACCTATACTGTAAGCAGGCCCGCAAAACCAAAGCATCAGGCCATAACCGATCAGCATCAAACCCAGCTTTGTATAAATGTGAAAATAGGTGGTATTAATTTTTTCTACCAGTTTGAAATACTCCCACCAGCAACCAAAATGAATGACTGAAAATAATACGAGGAAACTCCAATGATTCCACAGCAACCCGCCAAGCATTATCACTACAAAAACAATTGCAGTTAACGCCCTTGTCCGGAATGTTTGCCAGTTAAACGCCATGTTGGAGTGAAAAGTTTTTGGTTCTAAGTTTTATAATTGCGGAGATCATTTTTGATAGTTTTACAGCTTCCGACTTCTGTCATCCGACCTCTGATCTCCTACTCTCCGAAACTCTTTTAAATGCAACGAACAATACAATTACCACTGGCACTGCAACAATTCCCCAAAACGTATTGGCATCCTGCTTCATCGCTTCCCGTATCGGTTTACCCTGTTGAATAGACATATATAATAAAGTAATCGCAAGCGCATTATTAATAAAATGTGCCAGTATGCTCAACCAGAGTTTACCGGAATAATAAAATAACGCACCCAATACCAATCCAAGGAAAAACCGTGACAAAAACCCATAGAATGAAAAATGCGCCAGGCTAAACAGAATGCTTACAATGATAATCGATAGCCATGGCCGGTTGGTACCACGGGTCAGGAAATTTTGCAAACCACCCCGAAACAATGTTTCTTCACACACGGCCGGCAAAAAAGCCATTACCACAAGAGCGATAAAATAATCCCAACCTGTTTTTAAGCTGACGATAGCCGACACCTGCCTGTTGTACTCATCTTCCATTTTGTCAAACTTTATCTTCCAGTTCGGCGAAAGTGGAAATTGGTTGGTGAAATAAGATAATGACGTGGCCACCAGTAAAGATGAGCCAATCAGTAACACAACAAGACCCACCTGGTTGATCGTAATACCTTGTGAAGAATAACCTAATAACCTGAATGGCCTCCTGTTAAGCAATGCAGCGGTGATAATGGTAGGAACCAGGAAACCGATGATAGCTGTCAAGCTTTGAATGATCTTCATTACGTCACTATTTGCCGGGTCGGTCATCCCCTGCTCCATCTCTGTAAAACTTTTGCCTGTAAACTGGTACCACACCTGGGCTCCGATAGTAGAAGCCAGCACAAGGCCGGCAACCGCAAATGCAATCAGCATAAAAAACCCAGCCAGGTAGGAAATGCCTTTAGAATCGTTATCATACATAGTTTTCAGCAATAAGTCTGTAAATTTGCAGGCTTCCGCCGGAAGGCGGCAGGCAAAAATAGAGGACAGTTGGCAGATGACAGTTATTAACAATGGATTTCTTTTCTAACCCATTTACTGTCAATGCCAATTTTTAAATCAGCATGGTTAAAATAGGCAACATATCACTCCCGGAATTTCCGCTTCTCCTGGCCCCAATGGAAGACGTCAGCGATCCACCATTTCGTGCCGTCTGCAAGGATAATGGCGCCGACCTGATGTACACCGAGTTTATTTCATCAGAAGGTCTGATCCGGGATGCGATCAAAAGCCGTAAAAAACTGGACATTTTTGAATATGAACGCCCGGTAGGCATCCAGATCTTTGGTGGCGATGAAGAAAGCCTGTCCCTGGCTGCCAAAATTGTTGAAGTCACTAATCCCAATCTGCTGGATATCAATTTTGGCTGCCCTGTAAAAAAAGTAGCGTTGAAAGGAGCCGGCGCCGGTGTGTTAAAGGATATCGACCTGATGGTGCGTCTAACGTCTGCCGTTGTCAAATCCACGTCACTTCCGGTTACCGTCAAAACCCGCCTGGGCTGGGATGATAATACCAGAAATATTGAAGAAGTAGCGGAAAGATTGCAGGATGTTGGCATTAAAGCGTTGGCCATTCATGGCCGTACCCGCACCCAGATGTATAAAGGTGAAGCCGATTGGACGCTGATAGGTAAAGTAAAAAATAATCCCCGCATTCAAATTCCCATTTTTGGAAATGGCGATATCGATTCACCTGAAAAAGCATTGGAATATAAAAATCGTTACGGCATCGATGGCATCATGATCGGTCGTGCAGCCATTGGTTATCCGTGGATCTTTAACGAGATCAAACATTTTATGCGGACAGGTCAGCATTTAGCTCCGCCAACCATTGAAGACAGGGTGGAAGTTTGCCGCAAGCATTTGCGCAAATCCGTAGAATGGAAAAATCATGTTGTCGGCATCAATGAAATGCGCCGGCATTATGCTAACTATTTAAAGGGATTACCCAATATCAAAGAATTTCGCAATCGCCTGGTGACATTGAAAACAGAAGAAGAAATAAATGCAGTGCTGGATGAAATAGTTACTATCTATGCCGGTTATGAATTTGAACATACGCCTATTGAACTGGTGAACTATCACGAGAAATGCCCGGTGTAATGATGGAGCGATCGGCATTGCTGTGATGAGCGCAGTCGAAGGATCATCTTCGTTGCGTCGTCCCGATATTTATCGGGATACTTCCTGTTCTTTACTCAACAAATTTGGAGAATGCCCTTACTTACTTACCAGTCTCTTTTATCAAAATACAACGCCAAAGCCAATTCATTAACCCAGCAGCTACGTTGGTTTAGCCTGCTCCGGCTGTTGTTTTTTTGTGGCTTTATTTATCTCGGTTTTAAGTCTATTCAAACCGGGGATCGCATTTTGATCATTTCGACTATTGCATCGTTGATCATCTTCCTCCTGTTTATCCGGGTATATGACAAACTTCACAGCAGTGCATCCTTCTATAAGGAACTCGCCAAATTAAACAGTAATGAAATTGATTTTTTAAAAGGCCAGCCGTCGGTTTATGCAGACGGAAAAGAATATACCGATCCGCATCATCCCTATTCTTATGATCTTGACCTGTTTGGCGAAGGCGGCTTATTTGCCTGGCTCAACAGAACCAGTACTTCCTTTGGAAAAGAAGCACTGGCGCAATCATTACTACATCCTGATACCAGGCAAATAAATGAACGACAGGAGGCAATCGAAGAGTTAACAAGCAAGTTGGACTTTCGTCAATACCTTCAGGCGCACGGTTCATTGCTCGATACAAAAGAAAAAGAATTGCAACAACTAAGAGCATGGTTAACTGCCGAACCTGGTTTTACCAATCAAACAGTTTACTGGCTGTTAATGCTTTTTCCTTTAGCCACAATTGGTTGTCTTGTATACTATTTTGCTTCAGAGCAGGAATCTGCGTTAAATACTTTTTATTACCTGTTTATCGTCAATCTTATTACTGCCGGCGTATTTGCTAAAAAAATATCGGCACACTTATCCGTATCTACTTCTGTCACCAAAATACTACAGCAGTTTGCCGGCCAGTTGCACCAGTTGGAAACGCAATCCTTCCAGTCATCTTTGTTGAAACACTTGCAACAAGGTTTGAAAATGGGCGACATCATGGCTTCCCGATCTATTGCAAGACTGGCTTCCTTGTTTAATTATCTCGAAACAATTATCAATCTCGTCGTAAGCATTTTATTGAACGGGCTTTTTCTTTTTCATATTCATGTCTTATATGCTCTGGAAAAGTGGAAGCAAAAAAATGGCAGCCACGTACTGCCGTGGCTGGAGCTTTTGGGTGAAGCAGAGGCCCTGAACAGTTTCGCTAATCTCTCTTTTAATAACAAATCATTTTGTCGTCCGCAGTTGAGCGAAAACGAGACTCTTGTAGCCATTAATATGGGACACCCGCTGATTCGCAATGAAAAAAGAATTACCAACAGCATTTCATTTGCTGAGCACCGGTTTGTGATTCTCACCGGTTCCAACATGTCGGGTAAAAGCACTTTCCTTCGCACTCTCGGTATCAACCTGGTGCTGGCAAGAGCCGGAAGCAATGTATGCGCCGATCAATTTAGCTTTTATCCATATGCCGTGCATGTAAGCATGCGTATCACTGACTCCCTGCAGGATAGTGAGTCGTTTTTCTATGCAGAATTAAAAAGATTGCATAGCATCATAGAACAATTGAATGATGGAGAAAAAACCTTTGTGATATTGGATGAAATTCTACGGGGCACCAATAGTAATGATAAACACAACGGTACCATTGGTCTCATCCGTAAATTGGTATCGGCCAATGCCTGCGGTATCATTGCTACTCATGATCTCACCGTGTCAAAACTGACGGAAGAAAATAACGGTTATATCAGTAACAAGTGCTTTGAATCGGAAATCATCAATGATGAGCTTGTCTTTGACTATAAACTAAAAGACGGTGTATGCACCAAACTCAGCGCTTCCTTTTTGATGAAGAAAATGGGAGTAATTGATTAGTCCATGGTTGATAGTCAACAGTAGCAATTGCTTGTTTTAGAAACCTACTAATGAGTTGTAACTACCTTCAGCCCGATTATTGACCCTATCAGCATCGTAATAAAAAACAACCGCCAGAAATCGGCAGGCTCTTTAAAGAAAATAATACCCATCAATACTGTACCCACAGCACCAATTCCGGTCCATACAGCATAGGCTGTACCCATGGGCAACGTTTGAGATGCTTTGAATAAAAGGAACATGCTGATAGCGAGGCAAACAAAAAAGCCAATCATCCATAATGTGGTATTGCTTCCTGTTTCTCTTGCTTTTCCCAGGCAGGTGGCAAAGCCTACCTCAAACAAACCGGCAATAATTAACAGCATCCAATTCATGCATTAAAAATTGAAAGATAAAATTGAAAGATACCGGAAACCTGCCTACCGGACAGGCAAGCTGGTAACAGGAAGCCAATCTTAAACTACTCATCAAGATTAATGGCGCTGATCACCTCCTCGCTCAAAGGCGAAACGGCGGTGTCAAAATATTTGATCAATTTTCCATCTTCATCTACCAGGTATTTGCAAAAATTCCAGGTTGGCTCCTGATCATTCCAGCCGTTCAATTCAGGGTAGGTGAGCCATTTGAAAACTTCATTTTGTTTATCGCCTTTTACCACCACGCTTTTTTTTGCTAATGGAAAGGAGACACCAAAATTCTTCTTACAAAAGGCAGCTATTTCCTGGTCGCTTCCTTTTTCCTGTTCTTTAAAGTCATTGGCCGGAAAAGCAATGACGACTAGTTTATCTTTATTATCATCGTATAATTTTTGCAGGCCCTCGTATTGATTTGTATAGCCGCAATCGCTGGCCGTATTCACCAGTAAAATCTTTTTTCCTTTAAAAGTTCCCAGTTCGAGTTCACTGCCATCATTTAAATGCACGGACAGATCATGAATAGATCTTAAGGTGGTTGTACCTTCTGAATGTTCCATCACTTTTGTTTTTTTGCCGGTTAATTTATTAAACCACATCAACGCCGGATAAACAGATTTAAACACCTTTTGCCGATAAGTCATAGTTTTTGAATTTCTGTTCACAATAGCAACGTATGCAAAAAAGATACCTGTCAACAGGAATATTACAACCAGGAATCCTTTTAGTTTACTGCGCATCTGAAAAGTTTTAAATCTATGAGTACCCAAAACCTGTTGAACCTGCTCCCGCCTGGCTTTTCTCATTGTCCATTTTTACCTGATCAATTTTTTAAATAAAGCCAATCTGCCATTAAAGGGGGGATACTTGATATTTGGATCAAACCAGGTTGGCGTTTTCATTACTGCTTTTTTATGACTAAACGTGTCAAATGAATACTTTCCATGGTAGTTACCGGTTCCACTAAAGCCTCTTCCACCGAAGGGTAGGTGATGATTGGTTAAATGCCAGCTGCTGTTGTTTACACAGCCCCCACCAAATGGAACAGACGCTAACCATTCGCTTTCCTTTTTTTTGCTGGACGTAAATACATAAAAGGCGAGTGGATTGGGATTACGACCAATAACAGTTTTCGCCTCTTCCGTGCTGGTGAATGAAATTATTGGCAACACCGGCCCGAAAATTTCCTCCTGCATTACTGCGGACGCTGATGATACTCCTGTTAAAATAGTTGGTTCAATAAAGAGTGTTTCTTTGCGGAACCTCCCGCCATGCTCAATTGTTCCCGATGACAGGTAATTGAGCACCCGGTTAAACTGCTTTCCGTTGATCATTTTGCCATAGCTGTAGCTTTCCTCAGGTTTTTCGCCGAAAAAGTTTATGATCGATGATTTCAACGCAGCTAATAATTCATCTTTCCTTGAAGCATGCACCAGCACATAATCGGGCGCCACACACATTTGGCCTGAATTAGAAAACTTGGCAACAGCGATTCTCCTGGCGGCCACCTTAATATCAGCATCGTCTTCTACCACGCAGGGACTTTTTCCGCCGAGCTCCAAAGTAACCGGTACCAGGTTTTCAGCCGCCATTTTGTAAATCATTTTTCCTACCGCGGTATTGCCGGTATAAAAAACATGATCAAATACAAAACTCTTCATCATCTGCGGAACGACGACCGACCCCTCTCCTTCCATCACTAAAACATAGGATGGTTCAAATGTTTCTTCCACTATTTTTTTGATCACAGCTGCCGTTGCAGGCGCAGATTCGCTGGGTTTTAAAACAACACAGTTACCGGCAGCCATTGCCCCAACCAATGGATTGATCAATAATTGAAAGGGATAGTTCCAGGGGCCGATAATCAGTACAACTCCCAGCGGCTCTTTCATTACTTTACTCGAAGATGGGAGGTTGACAAGGTTTGTCGCCAGTCTTTCCGGGTGCATCCAGCGTTTTAGATTTTGAAGAGCATTGTTTATTTCAGCCAACACAAAACCTATTTCTGTTACCCAACTTTCTTCGGGACTTTTTTTCAGATCTTCATATAAAGCTTTGTATAATGATTGCTCATGGTTGGTGATGGCCGTTTTAAGCTGTATCAATTGCTTTTTACGAAACGCATACGGCTTTGATGTTCCTCTTTCAAAAAATTGTCTGATACCGGCAAGCTGTTCATTAAATAATGCTGTATTCATCCATTCGGTTTAGTCAGGTCAAGTTAGGAAATTACCAGTGTTTTGTGGAAAAATGTCTACAAGATAGCAGCAGGTATATCTTCAAAAAAAGCCACGTATTCCAACCAAATGTATTTGACTGCTGACTGGATTTACCCTTAGTTCGTTTTTATAAAAAACACTAGCAGAAAGAATTAAGAAAAGGATTTCCCGTAGCAGCAAAAAAATACATACAAAGGGATGACAACCATTTTTGGTTGGCCCTAAAATTGTCCCCTTTTTATTGGTGATCCTTAACCTTTATGCATATATGCAAGTTACTGTGAGTTCCGTCTATCTCTATGATGGCAATTAATTGCCTGAATATTTCAGGCAATTATTGTACTCATACCCATTGAAAAATAATAAAGCACCTGCGGTTTCGCAGATGCTTTTATTTTTTTAAAAGCAGTTATATCAAATCATTTCGTTCTTATAGGAACGGGCTTCCTGCCGGGCAAAGTCTTCAACATCATCTTTCATCGAATCGAATTTATCCGTAATCGAGTCAACCAGGTCATTGAATCTGTTTTTTAAATCTCTGCCCCTGTTTGAAATTGTTTCACGGGTTTCTGATCCTTTTGCCGGGGCAAAAAGAATTCCCGTCAGTAACCCTGCGCAAAAACCAATGAGTAATTTATTCATAACGATTATTTTAAAGGTTAAAAGAATCAGTTTCTCTAATCTACCAAAATATCATGCCACGCTCCAAAAAATTGTTGCGCGGGCATTTTGTAATTTCACGCTGCTATTGGTTCCCTATTGAAAAAATTCAACTGGTAGATGCTAAATGTTTCAACAGCGAACCTTATTTGATTTACCCCGAAAATTGTGTGGTTCATCCTTTTTTATATGACGCATGAATATTTTATGATGCTGGCACTGAAGGAAGCCCGTCTGGCTTTTGAAGAAGATGAAATTCCGATTGGAGCTGTAGTAGTTTTAAACGAAAAAGTGATAGCAAGAGGTCGCAATATGACAGAAAAATTAAATGACCCTACCGCACATGCGGAAATGATTGCGCTTACTTCTGCATTTAATTCACTAGGCAGCAAGTATTTGCCCGAAGCAACTTTGTACGTAACTGTAGAGCCCTGCCTGATGTGCGCCGGCGCTATTTATTGGAGTAAGCTGGGTAAGATCGTGTATGGCGCCGATGATGAAAAAAATGGCTACAAAAAAACAACGGCTGCCAACTGGCCGTTCCATCCCAAAACAGAGTTAATTAGAGGCGTGCTTAAAGAAGACTGCGCCAAACTGATGAAAGATTTTTTTAAACCCAAAAGGTAGCTTATGGCAAAAACAACTAAACCTGCTGCAAAAAAAATAACTGTAACACATCCTGAAACAGGAACCGAACGGCAATTTGATGCCGCTGTCTATGAACCATTCAAAGCTGCCATCCTGCAAAGTTTGAAGGGAAGCAAGGGCAAAACATTTACAGAGTTGACGGATGACGTAGTATCAATCATTCGAAAAAAAATGCCTGATTTCAAACGGTCGATACCCTGGTACACGATTTCTATACGACTCGACCTGGAAACAAGGGGTGTCGTAGAGACTTTTGTTGAAAAGGGAAAGAAGCTGAACCGGCTGAAAAAATAAGGGCCGTAATTTCTTACGACCCTTAATCAACTTACTAACTATATTTTTTATTGATCCCACCAAAGTTTTTGATCAAGGCCCGAAACAGCCGGAACATTTTCCCCGTTCCTCGCCTCCTCTGTACTTGGGTATCCTACCCGCCGTACAAACGTTGAAAGTACAGCGTTAACAGGCAATGTAAAGTCCTTGTACTTATAATCGTATCGGCGGGCATCTGTCCATGACTCAGGATTCAGGAACATGGCCACATATTTTTCTTTAAAAAGAAGGTCTTTGGTAAAAGCTGCCGCCCCTACAGCCACAGCAGGGTTGGTCAGATAAGCATTTTTTTCTGCTGCCGGCACGCCGATCTTATCCATATTGGCTGCGATACCATCCAGATATGCCTGATAGGACCCGTCTTTATCTGTAGCAAATTTGGCTTCTGCTTCAATAAATTTCATTTCAGCATAAGTTAAAAGCAATAAAGGAGCTCCTGATTTAGAATAAAATCCATCTACTGAAAGATAGCTTTCTTCATCATCAGTTCCTGTGCCAATACGACCAGCCCCATTCACGGTACCACGATAATCATTGAATTTGGTAAGCGTGGCTATACGGGATAATCTCGGATCAACTACCCCATAGGTATCACCATTTAATGCATTTACAAATTGTTCGCTTAACCAACCATCCAATAAATTCACTGTATTGTTATAGGCAGCCTGGTTCCAGGGACTGCGGGCGACAAAAGTTTTCAACTGGGCATCATCACTGTTTGACGTATAAGCACTGCTTAATGCAGCTAAGATATTTGCTGGGTTATAAGCCGCTGTTTTGCTGACCCTGTTCAATAATCTTGCTTTTAAGGCATTAGCGGTTTTTATCCATGCGGACACAACACCGGAATGAATAAGGTCATTTGATGGATCGATTACAATGCCGGGGTCAGCCTTATTCAGTTGTGTTATGCCCTCATCGATAAGTTTAAGACATTCAGCGTACACATCTTCCGCTTTATCATATGATGGCTTCAAAATGTTTTTATCAAGTGCCTGGGAATATGGAACATCGCCAAATAAGTCGATCAGCAAACTCATGTTCATCGCTTCCGTAATTGCGGCTACGCCAATATGCTGATACGCATTTTTTTCTTCTGCAAGTGATTTCATTACCCGGCTATCCTGGATGATATCATACACTGATTGCCAGATACCAGGCCTGTCAACATCATCATACGTATCAGAACCTCCGGAGGCACTGGGAGAAGCGAGGTATTGCATATAATATGAGGTGAAGTCGCCCGCTCTGTAAACATTGAGACCCGTTTGATAAGTGACATTTGCCAGCAAAGCATTGATCGGTGGGTTATCTGTTTGATTGGGGTTAGACTGGTTAACATCCAGGTAGCCTTTTTTACACCCCGTATTGCTAAAGATCAAGACAGGTAATAAGGCGATATATATTATTTTCTTAAACATAGTTCAGAATTTAAAATTGAAGGTTTAAGCTGATCATAAAACTCCTGATACCCGGATAAGTAAACCCTGAAAAAGCGTCTGATGTGTTGCTGCCTGCAGGGTCAGAGCTTGATTCCGGATCAAAACCAGTGAAATCAGTTTTTAACCAAAGGTTATTCCCTGTTAATGAAACAGTAGCCGCATTTAAAACCTTTGTTTTAGAAAGAATGTTAGTAGGCACTGTATAAGCAAGAGCTAAAGACCTTAACCTTATCCATGATGCATCTTCGATAAAATTTTCGGAGGCACCCCGGTAATAATTGCGATAATAACCGTTACCATAGTTCACACCATCAGGGCCAGTAGCTTGTCCCAGGTAAACAGCTTTTGTATTTTTTGATCCATCTGCTAATACTCCATCAAATACAATTGTTTCAGTTCTGTTTTCAGTAAACTTCGCAGTACCGAAAGCAGCCATAAAATTAGCAAACTGGTTGTAGCGATGTTGTCCTTCCCGTACATCCAATAGTGCAGACAAAGAGAATTGTTTGTATGTAAAGGTTTGTGTAGTGTTAAATATCCACTTTGGAAGAGAGCTTCCTAAATAACGCTGCCGGGTGTCAATAACCGGGAACCCATTAGCACCTATAAGCAGGGGCTGGTCTTTTGCAATTGTTATTCCATCATCGGGTTTGCTTCCATAATAACGCTTATAGCTTCTGCCAAACAAAGCGCCGTAGGCATATCCGGGAGTCAATTTAGAAGTAACAGTCGAGCTAACATATCCAAACTGTGAGCCTAATACGATTTCATTTAAGCCCTCATTCAATTTTATTACTTTGTTAGTATTGGTAGAAAAGTTATAGCGCATGTCCCATGTAAAATCTTTCGTTTTTACGGGAATAGCAGAGAGAGTAATTTCCAATCCTTTATTCTCCAGCTCACCGGCATTTACCTGCGCTTGATCAAACCCAGTAGCATTTGATATTTTAGCTGGCACGATAAGATCTTTACTCTTTGCTTTGTAAGCAATCAGTTCTAATCCCAGCCTGCTTTTCAAGAAACGCAATTCAGTTCCTATTTCATAAGTGGTGGTAAACTCTGGTCTCAGGTTCGGATTTCCCAGTGTGTTTACTTGTGTAAACGGAACAGAAGATCCAATTGGAGTACCGGGAGCAAATGCAGTTACAATACTGTAGGGATCGCCATCTTTGCCTATTTTGGCATAGGAAAGTTTTAATTTACCGTAGTCCCACCATTTAGGCAAATTGAATTGCTCAGAAAAAATATAACTCACACTTGCTGATGGATAGAAATAACTCCGGTTATCTGGCGCCAACACACTTGTTACATCATTACGTGCAGTCAGGTTTAAGAATAACAAACTTTTCCATCCGAGGGTAAGGTCTCCAAAAAAACCATAATTTCTTGCATCACTGATTAGGCTGTTAGCCAACACTTTTTTTGTGTTTTGCAGCAAAAACAAATCAGGCACAACAAGCGTGTCGCCCATTGTGCTTACTCTTCTAAGTTTTATATCCCTGAGATCATGTCCCGCTTTAAAATCAATTGAAAAAACATTATTAATCGTGTGGCTAAAATTGGCGATTGCAGTAGATGTGATTATCCTGTTTCTTAGATTGTATTCGTAAATAAACCCCATGTCATTATCGCCGAGTATCAATTCACCTACTGTGCCCTTGGGTCCGGGTGCAGTATGTGTCCTGGCATCCGAATAAAAATCATTGCCAAAACGATAAGTAAAGTTTAACCATTTAACGGGAGAATAATTAATAAACGCACTGGCAATAGTACGGTTCACATTATCAACAAAACGATTGGTCGCCAGTGTATATACCGGGTTATCATTTTCAAGGCCATAGTTTTTTTGTGTGCCATCTGGCTTTATATAATCCATGACATCCCATCTCGGGGACCAATAAATCAATTGTTCGCCATAACGGTCAGCATTTACACGGGTACCGCCTGAGTTAATGAAATTGACTGAAGCGCCTGCCTTTAGTTTTGGGCTGATAGTAAACTGTGAGTTTAGCCTCGCATTATAACTTTTATAATCGCTAAAAGGGATAACGCCATCGTGCTGGAAATAGGACATTGCTCCAGCAAGTTGTACTTTTTCTGTACCGCCGGTCAGATTAACAGTATGCCTGGTTTGATGACCCGTTCTATAACCTCTTTTAAAATTGTTGAAAATTTCATTAGGGTGTGTTGGGTCTATAGCCTTTGCATCTTCAACAGTTGGTCCCCATGACGGCCAAAAGCTTGTTTTGTCATATACACCAAGATAGCCCTGCGTAAATTTATTTTGGACATCAGGTGTTTTATTAACTTCATCAATGCTATACATTCCATTATATCCAACCTGCAATTTTCCTGCTTTGGCAGATTTTGTAGTAATAAGTATAGCGCCGTTAGCTGCCCTGATACCATACAATGCTGTAGCTGCACCGCCGCGTAAAACAGAAACGGACTCAATATCGTCAGGGTTTATGTCTGCCGCTCTGTTTGACATACCACGGGTTTCTGCACCACCAGTGGTGAATGTGCTATTATCGATTTCAACTCCGTCAACAATAAACAAAGGCTGATTATTTCTTCCTCCATCAAGCGAATTGATACCTCTTATTAAAATTCGTGCGCCCTGACCCGGTCCTCCTCCGGCACTGGATATTTGAACCCCCGCTACTTTGCCTTGTAAGGCATTCACGACATTCGACTGATGGTTTCTGTTCAACTCTTTACTATCAACCTGTTGAACAGTAAAACCAAGCGATTTTTTTTCCTTCTTTATGCCAAAGGCCGTGACGACCACCTCCGATAATGCTCCTGATTCACTAAGCTGAACATTAAAAGAGGATGCATTTCCAACAGCAAATTCCTGCGTATTAAATCCCGCAGAGGAAACAACCAGAATTACATCTGAACCCGAAACCGTGAGGTTGTAAATACCGTTTTCATTAGCTGTAGTGCTTGATGAAGTGCCTTTCCATTCGACCGTAGCAAATGGAACAGGGTTGCCGGTATTACTTGTAATAGTTCCGGTAAGCACCCTTGTCTGGCTTAGTACACTCATTGGAACAATGAGCAGCCAACAGACTAGATTGGTTATTCTTCTCATTTGAATTAGTTTAAAGTGTGCAGTGATTTAATAGCAGACAAGAAAATTACGCAAAAAGCGGCTTCAGATTGCCGTATCTTCAGGAAAAACTGATAGAATTTTTTCAAAATACCTGATATAACCTGCAAAAAAACGCAAACAGGAAAAATTTGCGGCTATCCAAGATTATTGATGCTGAGTCAACACTAAGGCAATAAATTTGTTATCCGTTTCAAACAGATAGTCATTTTTTACAACCTTAAATCAATAGTTATGGCATTTACACTACCTGCGCTGCCTTATGCACCCGATGCATTGGAACCGCATATCGACAAACAGACGATGGAGATTCATCATGGAAAACATCACCAGGCTTATGTTGACAATCTTAATAAAGCAATTGCCGGTACAGAGCATGAAAATAAATCGATCGGGGAACTGATAGCTAATGCAGGAAAAATTTCTCCGGCTGTTCGCAACAATGGCGGCGGTCACTGGAACCACAGTTTTTTCTGGGAACTGCTTTCAGCAAAACCAGGCAAACCTTCAGGCAAGCTGGCCGATGATATCAATGCAACATTTGGTTCATTAGAAGCATTACAGGAAAAAGTAAATACAGCAGGTGTTACCCGGTTTGGATCAGGTTGGGCATGGCTGATCGTAAAAGATGGTAAACTGGAAGTAACATCAACTCCTAACCAGGATAATCCGCTGATGGATGTAGCCGAAGTAAAAGGTACACCAATCCTTGGTATTGACGTGTGGGAACATGCCTACTACTTAAAATATCAAAACAAACGCCCTGATTACCTCAAGGCGATCTGGAACGTGATCAATTGGGATAAAGTAGCAGAGCATTATAATAAGGCCAAATAATCTGAACCAGGATTTTTAGGATTTAAAGATTTATTAGAAATAGAGAAGCTTTCGGACAAACCGAAAGCTTCTTTTATTTAAAGATTTAAGGTTAATCTCATGATCAGATAATCCTATAAATCATGGTTCAGACTAAAAATATTTCGTCTTCCCAGGAACCGCGACAGGATAATAGCCATCGTCATCAGGCAATACAGGTGGTAAAGCATTCCAGTCAAATTTCTTCGGCATAATATCAATACCGGAATTGATTGCTTTATCCCATTCAATTATTTGACCGCTGTAAGTAGCCATTCTTCCCATGATAGATGTCATGGTACTTTTTGCTCCGTTTTCGGCATCTGCAAATTTGTATTCACCTTTTGCAATAGCAGCAAACAGTTCATCGTGCTCGTTTTGATATGGATTGTTTTCACCTTTTTTATCAAAACGGAACAACTCCTTTCCTTTTGGATCTTTTATCACCGCAGCATCTCCGTGTATCACACCTTTTGTACCAATCAGCATTTCGTCCACCCGGCTGGCGGTACCAGGAATATGGCGGCATTGGCTATTTAATACCGAGCCATCTGCATATACAAACTCAACATAGTGGTGGTCAAAAATTTCTCCATATTCTTTTCCTTTTCTTACCTGGCGACCACCCATGCCTTGCGCTTTTACAGGGTATGCACCTTTGAACCAGTTCATCACATCAATATTATGAATATGCTGCTCTGTGATATGATCACCGCAAAGCCAGTTGAAATAATACCAGTTACGCATCTGGTATTCCATCTCGGTTTGACCATACTGACGCTTCCTCACCCAAACACCATCATTATTCCACCATACCTGTGCCGAGGTAATATCGCCAACCAGGTTTTTTCGTTTGTATAATTCACGGTAAGAATTTTGGTAGCGGCGCTGTAATCCTACTATTACGTTCAGCTTTTTCTGTTTGGCTATTTCCGCCGCATCCAATACTCTTTTTATACCTGCAGGATCGGTAGCTACAGGTTTCTCCATGAAGACATGTTTGTTTTGTTTGATCGCCTCTTCAAAATGTATTGGCCGGAAACCGGGAGGTGTTGTCAATATGACCACATCAGCAAGCGGAATAGCTTTTAAATAAGCATCGAAACCCACAAATTTCCTTTCGGCAGGCACGTCAATTTTTGACTTCAACGAAGCGTCTTCGTTTTGTATGGTTTTTAAACATCCCTCCAGCCTGTCGCTAAAGGCATCGGCCATTGCCACCAATTTTACATTTTGCTTCGATAGCAAAGCTTGCATGGCAGCGCCTGTGCCACGACCGCCGCAACCAACTAATGCAACTTTGATAACATCATCTGAGCCCGAAAAAAAGTTGGCTTTACTAAGTAAAGGTGCGGCAAGCAATCCGCCGGCAATCAGTGAAGATTGCTTCACAAACTCTCTCCGGCTATTGTTTTGGTTATCCATGTTCATGGTTGTTGTTTTTAAAATCCAAGATATGTTTGAAAAAATGTTTCAACTTCTTCTTCGGTAGGCTGTGCTGCCGGTCTTACGATTCTGAACCCAACAAAAGGCGCATCGGCATTCCACCATTTACTTTTTGGAATTTGCGGATCCCTCCTGTTCCAAACAAGATCTGACATCAGTCTGTTGGCACTACGCAGGTCCTTTGCTTCACTGTTATAAGCACCACCTTTTACTGTTCGTGGATGTCTTGTTTCGGGCAGGCGAATAGGATCTGTAGATGTGCCCGACAATGAACTGTAATAATCCGGTTGATATTGATCCAATACCCACTCGCCTACATTTCCCAGCATATCATACAGGCCCCATGCATTTGGTTTTTTCTGGCCTACCTTATGGTATTTGTTTTCGCTGTTATTACTATACCAGGCATACTCACCTAATTTGGCAATATCGTCACCAAAGGGATAGGCAGTCGTTGAACCGGCACGGCATGCATATTCCCACTCAGCCTCTGTGGGTAAACGATAGAACACTCCGGTTTTTTTGTACAACCATTTACAATACATCAACGCACCATACTGTTGCATACTGTTAGCCGGAAATCCGCCGTCTTTTCCCATTCCTAACGTCATATCAATATACGGCGAACTGGGTCTTGTGACGGCGTCTGTTGCAATATTCTGGCTAAGGGAGGCATCCAGGAAAAACTGGTTAAACTCGTCGTAGGTTACTTCATAAGCACCCATCCAGAATGGACTAATTTTTACAGTATGCTGCGGTGTTTCATCTGCTTCTTTAGCTTTATCTTTCTCACTGCTTCCCATCACAAACGTCCCGGCAGGAATGGGAACCATTGAAAATTTCAGGGAAGAACCAGGTATGTCCTGTTCATACTTTTTAAAAGTAGTATCGGCAATGGAAGGCTGGGCTTGTAAGGAAGAGAAACCGCTTATGGCAAGCACAAACAAAATCGATTTTTTCATCGCTCCGAAGATAAAACAAGTTATCAGTTAAAATTCACAATATTCAACAGACGAAAAAAATTATACAATCGTTTGCATCCCGTTTTTTCTGTTAAATCTTTTGTTTTTGAACAAAATATATGATTAAATTGAAGGCTCAACTAAACTTATGAATCGCAGAAATTTTGTACGCAACGGTGTGCTTGCCGGAGCTTCTCTTACTACCGCCACTCAACTTTTTGGAAAAGAAAATAAAAAAGAACAAACGGCTGATAGGCCTTTTAATCTCAACTATGCCTTTCACGATGGCATGTTTAAAAATCATGGCGGTGATGATTTTATTGACCAGATAAAATACGCTTATGATAAAGGCTTTCGCTCCATTGAAGACAATGGGTTGACAGGCCGTAGTACCGAGCAACAAACCAAAATCGGCGAAACCCTCGCAAAGCTGGGGATGACAATGGGTGTTTTTGTGGTGCCAAAGGGAGGCAATTCCGCCAACTCTCTTGCCGCCGGTAAAAAAGAATATATTGATATTTTTCTGCAGGGCTGCCGTCAATCGGTAGAAGCAGCTAAAAGAGTGAATGCAAAATGGGTTACCGTAGTCCCCGGAGATTTTGAAAGAAATCTACCGATAGGTATACAAACAGGCAATGTAATTGATGGCCTGAAAAGAGGTGCAGAGGTTCTCGAACCACATGGTATCATCATGGTACTGGAAGCCTTGAGCGATAGTCCTAATCTTTTTTTAAGAACTACCGACCAGGCCTATGAAATTTGCCGTGGAGTAAATAGCCCCTCCTGCAAAATTTTATACGACGCCTATCACATGCAAAAGAACGAAGGCAACCTGATCAAAAATATTGAATGGGCATGGAACGAGATTGCCTATTTCCAGATTGGAGATAATCCTGGCCGTAAGGAACCGACTACCGGCGAGATCAATTATAAGAATGTGTTCAAATACATTTATAACAAAGGATACAGGGGCGTCATGGGCATGGAACATGGTAATTCAAAGCCGGGGAAAGAAGGAGAACTGGCTTTAATAAAAGCCTATAGAGAAAGCGACGACTTCCTGTAACAGGATGGTAGGCTGATTGATTGTTTAATGGCCTGAACAATGTTTGAAAGCATTCTTAATAATGTAGCCCGTTTTATTGATCTTACTCCGATAGAAAAAGATCAGTTTACTTCACTTATTCAAATTAAAAAGCTACGCAAACATCAATATCTCGTACAGGAAGGTGATGTATGCCGGTTTGAAGCCTTCATCAACAAGGGGAGCATGCGTTCTTTTTCGGTTGACGACAAAGGCTATGAACATGTGGTGCTATTTGGCATTGAAGATTGGTGGATCGGTGATTTGTATAGTTTTTTCACGCAAACGCCTTCCCGGTACAATGTGGAAGCATTGGAAGACGCAGAGTTATTTTGTTTGGACAAGCCGTCGTTGGAGAAATTGTATAGCGGGATCCCCAAGTTTGAACGATTTTTTCGGATACTGATACAAAATGCCTTTATCGCCCAGCAACAACGCATCATAGCCAACATGAGTCAATCGGCTGAAGAGCGATACACTGATTTCATCAACCGCTACCCGCAATTTGAAAAACGTTTCCCTCAGTATCATATAGCTTCTTATCTTGGCATCAAGCCTGAATCGCTAAGCAGGATACGTGGACAACGAACCAGGAATAAACCCACCTCTTAACCTACATCAATCGCATTTCTTAACTGGTGTTATTGGAACAGCGCTGTTCCTGAAAGCAATTTTGTGCTTCACTAAATAAAAAAAACAATGAACACTATTGCAGAAAAACCCGATGACCTGAATAGCCTTTTATCACCTGGTCACTTATTAGAAGCATTCGAAAAACATTATCATGACGAAGTAGTCATGCAGGAAAATACCTCATCTCCTAGTATCGCAAAAAATGCTAATCGTTTACGGGAAAAAGAATTCCTGAACAGCATTGTCGAATTCCGGACTGCTCGTGTGATGGATACCGCCGTATCAAATAATGTCTCCTTTGTAAAATGGCATTTCGACTATACATACAAAGATTGGGGTGTCAGAAATTATACCCAGGTTTCCGTTCAACATTGGAAAGACGGTAAAATAATCAACGAGCAATTTTTTTATGGCAATTAAAACGTACATGCAAGATCATATGTTAAACATAATTTTTAAAACAACGGACAGTTTCAATTGGCTGTTATTACGTATTGCGTTAGGAGTAGTAATGCTGGGCCATGGCCTGCAAAAATCACTTGGTTGGTTTGGCGGCTTTGGCTGGGATGGAAGCATGCATTATTTCACCGACTTTGTAGGCCTGCCATCTTCGCTTGCAGCTTTTATTATTTTGATTGAATCAGCAGGAGCCATTCTTTTAATACTGGGTGCTGGTGGCCGCATAATGGCAGCCCTGATGGGAATTGTAATAATCGGTGCCTTAATTGTAGATCATTCAGCACATGGTTTTTTTATGAACTGGCTAAATACACAAAAGGGAGAGGGAATTGAATTTGATATTTTGTTCTTATCGATTGCAACAGTCCTTTCTTTTAGCGGCAGCGGCAAATTTTCGATAGACCGGTGGTTGTATAAAAAATGGGAGAAGAAAACAGTACCCAAGAATATTATACCGCAGCAAATGGCCCGTGCCTGATTAGGGTACCGGATCATACCCGCTGCCTCCCCAGGGATGGCAACGTGCTATTCTTTTTATAGCCAGCCAAAATCCTTTGAACAATCCATGTTTCTTAAACGCTTCCACAGCATAATGAGAACAGGTAGGTGTAAACCTGCATTTGGGACCAAGCCATGGTGAAACTGCCGACTGGTAAATCTTTATCAGCCCGATAAAAGGAAGACTTAAAATATATAAAAATCTCTTCACGAAGTTTTATTAGTTATACTGATTAGCCTGGTTAATGCCAGCCTTACACTTTTAAAGACTTCTTCATAAGCCGGCATTTCCTTGCCGATATAAATAAAAAAAACGTTCAGTCGTTGGTTTTGTTCTTTTAGCTGTGCCTGCAATTCATTTTTTTGTAACCGGTATGCCTCCTTTGTTAATCGTTTGACACGATTTCTTTCTACTGCTGTTTTAAAAACACGGCTGCTGGCGGCAAATCCCGCCTGTAATGGAATTGATCCATCTTTGTCCTGGTCCTGGTAAGAATAAAAAATGCGAAAAGGAAGAATGACAAACCGCTGTCCGCTGCTAAACAACTGTTCTATTTGCTTCCGGCTTTTCAGCCTTTCTTTTTTTCCTAAAGTAAACTGCTTGGCCACAGATGAACACAGATTTACACAGATTATTTTATATAGCAAAATAGCCTCAAAAACTTGAGGCTATTACTATTTTCAGAGTCTCTGTAAGCCTTTCCGCCTGCGGCGGAAGGTTTGGAGGGTTATTTCAATTTTCTTTCATCGGAAACAGTCAGCTTCTTACGGCCTTTAGCACGGCGGCTTGCCAATACTTTACGTCCGTTTGCAGTAGCCATACGTTTACGAAAACCGTGTACAGCTTTACGACGCTTACGATGAGGTTGAAATGTACGTTTCATAACTATTTTTCTTTTTTCACTTTTTGAAAAGTAGCCGGGAGAACGGCCGGGTTTCAAGGTTCACCAGCAGGTCACCACACCCGCTGTTTGTGAAAGGACGGCAAAGGTAAGGGAAGCAAGTCAGAAGTAAGAAGTAAGAAGTCAGAAATTTTAGCATTCATCTTTAGTCGCTGAAATGCAGTTTTTTAGCTCAGGTCAATATGCTGTGACTTTACCACTTCACCAAAAAAGATGCTGGCATGGTTATCAAAATCTTCCGTGGAATCAGTGGTATAAAACGCTCTCTCTCCATTTTTGCTACAGGCCGTTTCGATTTCGGGGTGGCGTAACAGGTAATCCTCCAGGCTTTCTGCTACAATCTCACCCTGAGAAACCAGCTTTACCCCCACTGGCAGGTATTCCTGTATTTTTTCTCTTAACAACGGGTAATGCGTGCAAGCCAGCAACAACACATCGATAGTATTTCCTTTCTCAAAAATGGTTTTCAAGTTCTTTTTGACAAAGTAATCAGCGCCGTGACTTTCAAATTCGTTATTCTCCACCAATGGTACCCACATAGGACAGGCTTCCTGGTATACTTTCAGACCAGGAAAAAACTTCGCAATTTCTATGGGATAAGAATTGGACGCCACCGTGCCATTGGTTGCTAAAATCCCAATGCTATTGGTTTCAGAAAAGCTACCAATTATTTCTGTAGTCGGCCTTATTACACCAAGCACCCGCTTTTCCGGGGCGATTTTTGGAAGATCATTTTGCTGTATAGTTCGCAAGGCTTTTGCAGAAGCCGTGTTGCAGGCTAGTATTACCAAAGAACATCCTTGTTCAAAAAACCATTTGACACATTGCAGCGTATAATGGTAAACGGTATCGAAGGAACGATTGCCGTAAGGGGCCCTGGCATTGTCACCCAGGTAGATATAATCGTACTGCGGAAGTTTATGAATGATCTCTTTCAAAACCGTTAAACCACCATAGCCCGAATCGAAGACACCGATAGGATTTGCTTTTTGCATAGAACAAAAATAAGAACAATGAAAAGGTTTCCGGTTTCCTGTTGCCAGTTTCAGGCTTATAAAAAGAAAACCCCATTACACAGTAACAGGGTTTTCTTTTTCAAATTATAAGTTAGGTTTATTTACCTACCGGAGGTTTGTAACCAGGTAACAACTGTGGAGGTATTGTGACATTTAGTTTTTTAGCCACGGCCTGCAATAAGTTATCTGCATCCGGTGCTACGATGATAGATTCACGGGACACAACATAAGCGTATCCTTTTTCTTTTGCTACGGCATTAATAGCATCCTGGATCTTTTTCATAACAGGTGCTAACAATTGAGACTGCTTGTTCTGAACAGCTTCCTGTGCTATTTGTTGCCAGTTCTGAAGTGTCTGGGTCAACTGCCCTAATTCTTTTCCAATTTGTTCTTTTACAGCAGCAGGAGCGGGGTGAACACTATCTCTGAAAATGCTGTCTTTGTATTGATAAGTTTGCAGCAAAGACATATACTCTTTGCCCACAGTATCTCTTTGATAGATCTGCATCACCGAATCGATTTTTACTACCTCAGGCATCAGGTATAAAATAGTTTCTGCATCAATGTAACCTATTTTAGTTTGTGCCTGTACCCCGCTTCCGGCGATCAGCAAACCAACAGCTACTGCAAGCATTTTCAAATTTTTCATTTGTTTCTTTTTTGTTTTCTCCCTTAAGCAGGGTTTTCAATTTTTATTTTTAGAGATAGTTTTTATCAACCTTTAGTTGCTTGTTTTGTTTTCTTTAACAGTTGAACGATCAATTTCTAACCCCCAATTCCCGCAGCACATCTTCGCTCTTATCCAGTTTAGGGTCGGCAAATATAATGGTAATTCCTTCACTTTTATCAAGCACAAAGTCGTAGCCCCGCTGAGTGGAAATTTTCTGAACGGCATTGAAAACCTTGTCCTGTACCGGTTTGATAAGCTCCTGGCGTTTTTTAAAAAGATCGCCCTCAAAACCAAAGCGTTGTCTTTGGAGATCCCGCAACTCTTTCTCTTTTAGAAATAGTTGATCCTCTCTTTTCTTCTTCAAATCTTCACTCAACATTACCTGCTCTGCTTCATAGTCTTTATACATTTTATCAAGAGCGGATTGTTTTAAATCGATATCCTTCTGCCAGTCGGCAGCTATCACATCCAACTGCTTTTGTGCATTGGTATATTCCGGCATTTTATCCAGGATATAGCGGGTATCAATAACGGCATACTTCTGTGCCTGTGCCATAAAGCCAACAAGCAATAAGCAACAGGCAATAAGCAATTTTTTTTTCATATCGGTAAGTTTGTTTTGAAAATTAATCCCACTTATTATTCCCCATTCATCCCTTCTATTCTGGCTCAAAACCCAGCATAAAGGTAAATCTCGATGCATTTTTCAATCCTCCACCCGGCTGGATACGATCAATACCGATACCATAGTCAAACCCTAACAAACCAAACATCGGCAGGAAGAAACGCATACCTACACCAACACTGCGACGAAGACGGAATGGGTTATAATTTTTAAAATCATACCAACCATTGGCCGCTTCAAAAAATGTAAGACCATAGATGGTACTACCCGGATTTGTAACAAGCGGGTAGCGAAGTTCCAGTTGGTATTTATTAAAGATGGTAAAATAGTTATTAGCGTTCTGCTGATCGGGGTTGATGGTTGGGTCTGAAGATTCATACACAGGATAACCACGATGCGCAATGATATCATAACCCAACAGACCGTAGTTGTTGGTAAGACCAGCATCACCCACCTGGAAACGTTCAAATGGTGAATAACCCAGTTTGCTATTGTACCGCCCCATGAAGCCGTATTTGGCCGCCATTTTCAACACGAACTGCCTGTTCTTATCAGCACCGGTTGGTTTACCAATAGGCACATACCATTCGGCATTGAAACGCCATTTATGGTACTCCGGATTTTTATAGGGATCTGCTGAGTTTACCAGGTCAGGATTAAATAAAGTATATGGCGGTGTAAGTTGAACACTTGCTAAAAAGCTGGAACCACTTCTTGGGAAAATCGGATCAAACACGGAAGACCTTTGCAAAGCCAGTTTAAAGCTCAGGTTGTTTGAGGTACCATCAGCCGAGGCTCCCGGAAAAATTCCGTAGTTACGCCTTTTATATTGCGTAAAGCTCAATGAATAAACGAGGCTGAAATAATCATCCGGCCATTTTAATTGCTTACCTAATGAAACCGAGAAGCCATTTACTTTTAAATAATTGGTATCAGATCTTGCATTGTCAATACGACCGGTAAACGGATCAAATGCATTCGAATATTTACTGTTATTATAAGCCAGCGTCAGAGAGTTTCTCTTTTTACCACCCAGCCATGGCTCGGTAAAGGAAAAGCTATAAGAGCGAAAGGCCTTACCATTCGACTGAACACGAAGACTTAGCTTTTGACCATCCCCGGTTGGTAATGGATCCCACGCAGTTTTCTTCCAGATATTTTTAATGGAAAAGTTATTGAAAGTAACACCGAGAGTTCCTGTCAAACCAATACCACCACCCCATCCGGCAGACAACTCCAATTGATCGGATGATTTTTCTTCAACTTTCCAATTAATATCTACGGTACCGTCGTCCGCATTGGGAACTACTCCGGGCTCAATTTTTTCCTGGTTAAAATATTGCAGATTGCCCAACTCACGGGTGGAACGAATCAGGTCAGTTCGACTAAACAACTCGCCGGGAAGTGTTCTTAACTCGCGACGAATAACATGATCTTTTGTTCTTTCGTTACCGGCGATGGTTACGTTTTTGATCCTCGCCTGCGGACCTTCGGTGATCCGTATTTCATGATCTATTGTGTCATTATATACAGCCGTTTCAACAGGATCAACACGGAAGAACAGGTAACCATCATCCATATAGTAACCGCTGATATCACCACCTTCCTGCGACATTTCCTTACCCAGGCGTTTATTTAGTATCTCAAGATTGTATACATCGCCTTTGTGAATGCCTAACACCATATTCAACAATGAATCGGAAAATTTAGCATTACCTTTCCAGGTAATATTGCCGAAATAATATTTTCTACCCTCATTCACTTTTATGTCAACATAGAGTTTATTGTCTTTTGTAAGCTGCGTATCGG
Source organism: Terrimonas alba (assembly GCF_042434975.1). Classification (NCBI taxonomy): domain Bacteria; kingdom Pseudomonadati; phylum Bacteroidota; class Chitinophagia; order Chitinophagales; family Chitinophagaceae; genus Terrimonas; species Terrimonas alba. The sequence continues at coordinate 302,781 of NZ_JBHMQM010000005.1, read as the reverse complement.
CAATGATCTGTGCATCACGATAACCAAGAGAGTTGTAATACTGTAATACTTTCGCTTTATCCTCTTCGTACTTGGTAGGATTAAATTTTGCGGAGCTGAATAATTTGAACCGGAAATAAGGGTCCAGCACTTCTTTTGTTTTGCTCAGCGAAAGAAAACCCCAATCTTTCATGTATTCTTTAAAACTGGGTCTTTTTGTAGCACCATAGGGGCTTTCATATTTGGAAGGGAATAGCGTAAACTTGCTCATTTCCTTTGTTCCCTTCATTTGCTTCTTCAATTTCAGGTCAGCCACTTTTTCGTTTTCAAAGAAATTCACTTCATCGATTCTCACCTTCTTTCCTTTGTCAACATAAATCGTCATGGCATTGGAATTCGGGAAGGCCGGATCCGGTTTTTCATCAATACGGATGCTTACGTTCTGAAATCCTTTATCACGATAATATTTGGTAATAACTTCGTTGATGTTTCGCCGGATGTTTTCGGTAATAATGGTTTGCTTTGCCAGGCCTATTTTTCCTTGTAGTTCGTCGGCTTCGGTCTTTTTTATACCAACAAATTTGAAGTTGCCCAGTCGTGGCCGTTCTGTTACGCTAATTTCAATGCTTACCCTGTCGTCCTGGATTTTGGTGACATAAATCTGAATTTCGGAAAACAGTTTTTGGCGCCACATGTTAGCGATGGCTTTCGCAAAAATATCACTCCCGGGATGGGTAAATTTATCTCCTGCCTGCAGGCCCGAGATCGATAAAACGATAGCTGTATCCAGGTGCTTGATCCCTGTAATGCCCACTTCGGCAATGGTGTATTCTCTTGGAATTCTTGCATTCTCCCACTCTAACAGTTTGGGGTCAACAGAGGTAGGTTTGGTAGTATCATCTTGTGCCTGTGCAGTAAGTACAGAGCCAATCAAAATTATCAGTAAAGCACTTAGCCGGAGTGAAAGTCGTTGCATGTGTTTTTGTTCAAGTCAGACTGAGCCCGCCATCGGCGGGTACTGCAATTTGTTTGTTTGTATTTTATAAAAAACCGCCAAACTTTTGTTGCGGCGGCAAATTAACGGTAAATATCGAAAGTGTTTGTTAAAAGAGAGTCAGTTATATAAGATCAAAAAGTCATGAAAGTCAAAAAGAAAAGCCCACCAGAATTGACTTATAACTCTTATGATTTTCTTATTGGCTGACGGCCTCCCCGGCTACCTGTTCGCCCGTTTTTCCGAACCTCCTCTGCCGGCCCTGGTAATCAACGATAGCTTCATACAGGTTTTCTTTCCTGAAATCCGGCCAGCGGACATTGGTAAAATACAATTCCGCATAAGCCAATTGGTACAACAGGAAATTGCTGATTCTAAACTCACCACTGGTCCTGATCATCAACTCCGGGTCAGGAAAATCGCTTGTACAAAGAAATTTTTGTAATGTATCCTGGTCAATCTCGTCAAGATTAAGCCGGCCCTGTTTTACTTCAAAGGCAATATTTTTTACAGCGTTTAATAACTCCCACCGTCCGCTATAACTGAGTGCCATCACCAGGTTGAGACCCGTATTTTCTTTGGTAATTTCCAGTGCTTCATTTAACTCCTGGCGGGCATATTCCGGCAGCATATTCATGTCACCGATCACATGCAGCTTAATGTTGTTTTTATGCAAGCTTTCTACTTCCTTACGAATGGTGCTCACCAATAATTCCATCAGACCGATCACCTCGTACTCGGGTCTATCCCAATTTTCGGTAGAAAAAGCATAAAGCGTAAGATAGCCAATACCCAATTCGGCACAGCCTTCAACAATATTGCGAACACTTTCCACGCCGTGGAAATGACCATACAGCCGGTCCTGCCCTTGTTCTTTCGCCCAGCGTCCATTGCCATCCATTATAATGGCAATATGCCGGGGCAACCGGGCCTTATCGATTTTGTCCAAAAGCGCTGACATATTAGTGTTTTTCCTACTGCCTTGAAACAGGGAAGCAAAGGTATCAGATTTGATGGGATTCAGGCGAATCTGATTCGATAATTCTTGGGCTTTAATTAGCCGTTGGACACTTATAAGATTGCAGGTTAAAAGTGAGGTGAAACATAGCAGTAATAAACTGGTCCTTTTGCTTGCTGTTTCCCCTTTGCCTGCCTGGGATGCCGATTGGCTCGCCGATTTCTCCGGACCGGTCATGCAAGCGGTATGCTTCAGACGGACTGCCGTCAGGATTTCCTGGAAATATCGAGGGGTCAACGTATGTTTTGCTTACATCGTCAAGATAATCGGTGTTGGTATAGCGGTGCAAAATTTCAAAACCAATATTGAGCCGTTCATTCAACGAATATTTTATACCGGCTCCGAATGGGATGGAAATGCCCATCGTACTGTACTGTTTACGATCGGGATATTGTGCACTTCCCTGTCCTTCTGTTCCAAGTGGACGAAGAAAGACTTTTTCCTTATCCAGGTAAGCAAATGGATCATAGCTAAAAGCTCCCACGCCGAAAGTGATATAGGGTGTCATATTAAAACCAGGCTCACCGGGCATAAACCGGAAGAAATTAAAATCGCCCTGCAAAGCGAGTTCCCACACATTGCTGTTGAAACTCAGGTTGCGACGATACATGTATTCATTATCCTTATTGTAGATATCAGAATATCCAAGACGGGCAAAACTGGCAGCAATACGGCCGGAAATATAGTTGCTGAAATTTTTACGGAAGAAAACAGTAGCCGCCATTTTAGGCCTGTTGAATTTTGCACGGGTGTTTAGGTCACCAAAATAATGAGCAGCACCAAGGCCAATACCAAATTCTCCCTCTTGAACAATAGAATTTTGCGAAGCGGATCTACCGGGCAGTAATAAACCACTTACTGCTATCGCAACTACTACAAAAACATTTTTCATTCGCTTATTTTTGATTTTAAACCGCCAGTTTGGACTTCTATCCTATTATTTCTCCATCAATTGGTGGTGGGATGAAAAAATTACAAAGGCCGGTTTATCATATCCTGGTAGTAGGTTCGGAAAAAATAATAACGCCAAAATAGCAATTTTCTTTTATCTGCGCCACTAATTTCTTTTATCCAGGCCCCAGGTAAGTTTATTGTGCAGGGTTTGCAAAAAGCTATTTTCACTAAGCCGCAAAAGGCTGATCGAGAAGCTCTCTTTTTTTACGGCCAGTGATACGTTTTTGCCTACTATTTCCCGCCGGGAATCGAGGGAGCAAATGATATTTTCAGAACGGCTCTCCACTTCAAAAGAGATAATGTTATCGTCAGGAACGATGAGTGGTCGTACGTTTAAATTATGCGGCGCTACGGGAGTAATGACAAAACTGCCCGACTCAGGAAAAACAATCGGACCACCACAACTCAACGAATAACCTGTAGAACCGGTAGGGGTAGCCATAATCAATCCATCCGCCCAATAGGTGTTCAAAAACTCACCGTTGAGATAGGTATGAATTTTTATCATCGAGGCTGTATCCCGTTTGTGGAGGGAAAACTCGTTTAATGCATAAGGCACATTTCCAAACAGCGGTAAGTCGGCATCAAGATGTATCAGCGTTCTTTTATCGACTATATAGGTTCTGTTAGCAATGGCCTTCACCGCCTTTTTTACTTCGTCCTGGCCAATACTGGCTAAAAAACCCAGCCTTCCAAAGTTGATGCCCATGATCGAAATAGACTTATCCCGGACAAGTGTTACTGTATCCAGCAGGGTACCATCTCCGCCAAGGCTTATAATAAATTCGACTTCTTCCGTAAGATCTTCCGACAAAGAAAAAACAGTTGTGTCCGCCGGTAACCTGATGATATGTTTTATCTGTTCGTAGAACTGCCGAAAGATAACCGGTTCGATCATCTGTTTTTCCAACTCATCAAAAAAAACCTGCACATTTCCCTGCTGATCTTCTTCCATTATCCTGCTATAAATAGCTGCTTTCATCCTGGTCAAAATTTATTTAATACACAGGTCGCAAAAAATCCTGTCTTTATCTGTATCAGAAAACACTTCTTTTATGTATAAATATACCGTTTTGACCCAATTGATTAAATGACCAATCAAGTTTCAGGGTAAAGTCATAGATGGTGGTAATGTCAAGGCCAAAGCCACCGGTGAAAAGCATTTTATTAGAGAGCGAATTATTTCCCGGCTCCGGGTGACGAACATACCCTGTATTGCCAAACACCCGGGCATATATGTTGAAAGGAATTCTCTGGGGTGCAATCCTTTTGGTACCAGGAATCCTGATATTAAAATTGATGAGCTTCCTGGTGTAAGCTGCTTTCAGGTAACCTGCGGCTACACCATCAATAACATAATATTCATACCCCTGCAGGTAAGCGTCTTCATAACCCAATAATTTCTGATTAAAATAAGGTTGCCTGAATGGCAGCTTGACAGCACCATAAGCATTTAGACTGAAGAAAGATCTTTTCCCTGTAGGCCAATAGGCTGATGCCCTGGAAGTGAGTTGTAGTAAGTTAAAGGCCGAAGTGAAACCCTTTTTCTTTACCGAAACTTCTGCGGCATACCCCCTGGAAGGATACGGTATATAATCCAGGTCATAATAAGTCATCATGTAATACAGCTCGGGAAAAGATACCTGTTTTATTCCTTCTCCAAGATAATTGGGATTGAGCGCAGCAACAGTATCAGCTACTTTTTCCCGGGTATATCCTATCCCAAACCGGTGCCTGGTTTTTATTGCTTTCCGGTAGGTAAGTTCGCCAGTAACGATCGTGAAATTGCGAACATAATTTTCGTCCTTTAAAAAAACCTGCTTATCATTTTCACTCATATAGTTCATCTCCCTGTTCTTGCCGGTAGCAAAAAAGACATTCATTCCCCACTTCATCTGCTTATCTATATAAAGCCTGTCATAACTAAAAGAAAACTGCCGGGTATATCCGCTGATAACCCAGAGTCTCAGCTTATCATTTCGCCCTGTTACATTGTTGTAAAGCAATTTGCCCCCATAGTTTACCCGTTTTAAACTGCCTTTTTGCTCTACCAGCCACTGGTTAAGATTTCTGTCAACCGGCTTAAAGTAAGGGACGGGAAAAATATACCAACGCTCTCTGACCTGCACCAATATGTCAATATTATAGCCCTCGAAACTTTTTAATGCTACGATCACTTCGTGAAAAAGAGAAGTATTCATTAATTGTTTACGGGCAACTTCGAATTGACGCACCAGGTCTTGCAATAGGAACACATCACCCGACTTAAAAGGAATTTCCCGGAGTATGATATTGGGCCTGGTTACTCTATTGCCCTCAATAACGATATTTCTTACAAGAAAGGGCTTTTCATTATGAGAAGAAGTGGAGCTGTCAAGTATTGCTGCAACAGAATCGTAGGGAACAAACATATCTTCTCCACCCGGGGAGTGTTGTGCAGAGATACCCTGACAGCAAGCCAATCCCAACCAGAGCCATAAAAAATATTTCCTTTTCCTCTGCATAGTCTCAATCTACAAGATCCTCTAAATTAGCCGGATTTCTGCACCTGCAATCAAAGTAGGAATAAATATTGTCAGATCTTAAGATAATTCATGAGGTTGTCATAATTACTCTTCAACTCGTTGGCATAGTGTTCCTCGCCAAAAAAGTATTTTACATTATACTCATAGCGCTGAAAAGTAGAAACAATGTCTGATACTTCAGGTTTGTTGATCCTGATAGTGACCTGCATAATTCCTGTCTCGGGGTCGTTGGATGTATTCAGTTGTGTGATCTGTGCGTCGTTTGTTTCAACCAGTTTGCTGATCTCATTAAAAGAGTACTGGTGGCTATCCATCTCCAATACAATGAGACCGCCCGGCTCATTCAGGCTCATAAAATTTGATGCGTGTTTCAGCAAGTCAATATAGGCAACAGCCCCCACAATATCATTTTCATTGTCCACAATCGGAACCACACTTAATCCATTTTCAGCTGCCAACTGGATGGCTTTAAGAAAGTGCTCGTTATTTTTTACAGAAATATTGCCGAACGATTGATTTAAGTCATTTAAAACAGTATGGTCATTATCGACCAGCATCAAATCATCTTCACTGATCAATCCTATATATTTTTCGCCGTCTACTATGGGAAGATGAGCCACCTGGTTATCATTCATCAGTTGAAGAGCCTGGTACACTTTATCCTGCGGGCGCAGGTAAGGCAATGTCTGGGATTGTAATTCTCCTGTTAACATGGATAGCGGCTCCTTATTTTTTACAAAGACCCCAATGATCAGCTAACTGTTGCAGGTTCATTGAGTTTTTTCAAAAATTTATGAAGGATCATATTGAACTCATCAGGCACCTCCATCATGGGTGCATGGCCACATTTATCAATAAAGTGGAGTTCACTGTTGGGGATCAATTTGTTAAACTCCCTGGCTACAAAAGGTGGAGTAATGGTGTCATTGTTTCCCCAAATTAATAACGTAGGAAGTTTAATTTGATTGAGTTCCTCCCCCAAATTATTTCTGATAGCACTCTTCGCCAAAGCAATAATCTTGATGACCTTCAGCCGATTATTAGTGATCCCAAATACTTCATCCACTAATTCTTTGGTAGCCATTTTTGGATCATAAAAAGTCAACTCTGTCTTTTTCCGAATATATTCATAATCGCCTCTTTTGGGATAGGAATCACCCATTCCATTTTCAAAAAGACCAGAACTTCCGGTGAGAATAATTGATTTGATGCAATCAGGCTGACTTTTCAGGACATATACCAATCCGACATGTCCGCCCAGCGAATTACCTAATAGGTGAACATTTGTATAGCCTCTCGTCTCAATAAATTTGTTAACGAATTTGGCCAAACCACCTACAGATGTGTGCAATATATCCATATCAAGCAGCGGTAGTAAGGGTACCACTACTTTATTATATTGTTTAAAATATTCAATCAGGCTTTCAAAATTGCTTAATGCTCCAAACAGACCATGTAATAAGACCAGCGGCTCTCCTTCGCCTTCTTCGATAAATCTGAACTTATTATCCTGTTTTATTTCGTAACTCATTTGCTCCGGATCATTAATTTTTTACTAAAATAATCGTTTTGCCGCAATTTTTTTATCGCTTCACTAAGTCTTTACTTATGGCTACAAAGATAACAGCCTAAAATGCAATTAACGGAATTTCAATCTCTTTTAATTGCGAACCTCATTAAGGATACAAAATTTTAAAATAGAATCGCTGAATAGGACGAAAATACCAGGTAAGCAGGATTAATAATGCAATGATGGCGCTGAATACCCGGTTATTGGGATAAACAACCGCTATGGCAGACATTTACTATAAGTATACGAATATATTCAAGTTAAAAGATCCACCTGCGCTGATCAGGAATAGCACCACTATTGACAAGGCTGACAAGAATAAATGCCGATAATAGAAATAATTGAACACGGGCCAGATAATGCTCAAATAGCATCACAATAAATAATAGTATTGAGGAAAAATAGTCTGCACAGTTACATACTGTCGCATAGCAGGTGTAGATGGGCGATACAACCTGGCCACATTCAATAATTTTCTTTCCAATATTGATCTGAAACGAGGATCAAGGTCATCCGGTTTGCCAGACAATACTTTCCACTTTGCTTTTACTCCTTTAGTATAGCTAAGTTCATTATAGATCTCGGGTGGAAGATGAAAATGCTGCCTAAAAAAACTGTGACTGTTGAGTGGTTTGGTAAGGCCATAAACAATTTGTAGATCTTTTTTTTTCGTGCATAACGTGCTGAACAACTTATTCCAGATGATCAGCACGTTACCATAGTTTTTATCAGGGTATTCAGAATTTGAGGATGATGAATGCCATGATGATTAGGTGTAATCAAAAATTTTTCAAACCGGCCTTTAGCAATTAAAAGATCAGCACCACACTTTGGTTGTCGAAAAAAGTCATTAAGGATTTTGCCCGGCAGATTGAGCCACTCCCCCGAAGAAATTTTGGAGATCTGTGAACATGCCCTTGAATACAGGAACCACTGAAGCAAAACCGTCAATCACTTTTGGTCCCAACGGGTGAATATAAGGATAGCTTACAGAATTGCCGGTTGTGGCTGGTTGTAACAAGTTGATCTGCCCGGCATAAAAAAGAATTACACTAAAAACAAGAATGTAAATAGTAATATATAATAATATTCCTCCGAGCCGGTTCACCCAGCCCAACATTGAAATTTCAACTGTTTTTTGAATGAGGTTTGCACCAAGCCGGATCAATAATACGACCAATATAAAAACTACCGCGAAAGAAATAACAGGCAGCCAGGCATCAGAAACTTTTATGGCTGTGCCAATATAACCGGCTGCCACTGTTGAAAGCTTTATAGCTGCAGCCAGTCCGATAATAACAGCAATAAAAGAAAAAACGCCTACTATCAAACCCCGCTGATAGCCTTTTATTATTGCTAATGCTAAAACAACAATTAAAAGGATGTCAATAAACATGCTGTGGGTTTACCTGCTTAACGTGAGGGCGGATAGATTTAGTTCTCCTTAATCTATAAAAAAATACTAAACTTAATATGTGCTCTTATTTAGTCAAAAGCTCTTTTACCAGGGCCGAAATAGTTTTTCCATCAGCCCTTCCGGCAAATTGCTTGCTTGCTATCCCCATTACTTTACCAAGGTCAGCAGGTGAACTGGCGCCGGTTTCAGCAATGATCTTGCTTAAAGCCTCTTTTAACTCCTCCGCTGAAAGCTGCTTTGGCAAAAATTTTTCAATTATGTCTATTTCTTCCCTCTCCTTTTGAGCTAGTTCGGGACGATTTTGTTTTTCAAAAATCTCGAACGAATCTCGACGCTGCTTTACCAATTTTTGCAAAAGTTTTATTTCATCTTCTTCTTTCAATTCACCGCCAGCACCTTCAGAAGTTTTAGCAAGAAGTATAGCTGCTTTGATAGCACGAAGGCTGCGCAATGCAGCTTCATCTTTTGCAAGCATTGCCGCTTTCAGCTCAGCCATGATTTTTTGTTCGAGAGCCATATAAAAAAAATTTTAGTTTATTGTTTGCGGTTTATAATTGATATAACCTGTAGTCACAATTTATACTTTACCGCTGATTTCCGACATCCTGCCTCTGGCCTCTTCTAGGCTTTATTTTCTTTTATTTGCTTTTCACGGAATTTCTGGTAAAAATCCTGCGCAAACTTTTTCATTTCGCCTACCATTTCTTTGTGATTGGTAGCTCTGCCGTAAGTATCCGCCATTGTCATCATAGTCTGGTAAAAAAAATCGGCCATTTCATCCACCATCATATCTTTTGTCCAAAGATCGATTCGCAGCGCTGTTTTTTCCGCTCCATCCCAAAAAGACAGCATCATGGCCTTTGCTTTCTGCTCGTTATCAACAGTTGTATCAGAAGCATTCCACGTAATAGCATCGGGAATCCGGTTCTCATCAGTGTGTACATTAATATTAATACTTGAAAGATTCATGTGTTTCTAAAATTAAAGGGGGCAAAGGTAATTAAATCATTCCATGGCTCTCAGAATGCCTTGCCAAAAAAGAGTTGCGGCCCTTTCCGGGTTATTGACAGCAGCAATCCTTTTACCTTTCTCAATAAGCTGGTTGCGCAATGTTTCATCCTTATATAATAGCATCATCTTTTCAGCAAGTTCCTGGTGACTGGTGACATCCGCATATAAGGCTGCATCCCCGGCTATCTCCTCAAATGCAGAACCCGGCGAGGTTATCACCGGAACGCCGCTACTCATCGCCTGGAGTAAAGGAATATACTGATCCTCGCAAGGCGAAGGAAAAACCATTCCATAAGCAGCCCCCATCAAAAAAGCCAATTGCTTTTCGCCTTCCAATACCACAGTTACTATATCATCACGGTATTTATAACTCCGCAGGCTTTCCATAAATTTCTTATCCAAACTGCTTGATGCCAATACAAATTTCCAATCGGTCTTTTGACGCTTTTTAAATACTGAAAATGCCTTTAAAAGATTGGTCAGGTTTTTAAGCAGGGAAACATTGTCAGCATAAATAAAGAAATTTTTCCCACCGGTATATTGAGTTCTTATCTCTGCTTCTTCGTTTTCGTCAAGGCAGCGAAAGAGATCGCCGGCGACACTATTTATGACATGTAGTTTCTCTTCTTCAACCCGGTAATTGGATAAAATGGCGGCTTTAGAAAAATTTGAAAAGGTGATAATACTTCCTGCTTTTTCAACAGCCTTTCGCATATGTCTTTTTAAAAAAAACAGGTGTGTTTTTTTTAGAGTAGAGGAAGGCTGCAAAAAGGAAAGATTTGGCAGCATTATACATTGCGGAATCCGGGTGTTGAAAGAGCAGTATCCTGCGGGTGAAACAAAAATATCAGCTTTATATTTTTTCAAAAGCGAAGGAACTTTTATATCATACCAGTATTTGTGCTGAATACGATTATTAATTTTAGGACCGGCTACAATCGTTCTCACGTTTTCATCGAAAAAAAATTCGGGTGCATGCGGTCGATCGGCAATGAGAATAAAATAATCGTCACATTGTTGCTTTATAAGACAGCGCAATAATTGATATACAAAAAGCGCATATCCATTTGAAGGTTTCCGTGATAAAAGATTTGTATCAATGATTATTTTCATGGCCGCTGCAAAGTTAACCGGTTCGGTATCGGTATTTTGCAGGTAAAAAATACTGGTGTCACCCGTATAGCTTCTTTGTAAAAAAGGCTGATTACCTGATTTTTTTATCGTTTTATACCGAAGCTATTTCCTGTTTCAGGCTTCGACTATTTGCAAGTCATTTTACTGATAAGGTTCGCTTATTACTGCACATCAAAACGGGCATTTATACAATTGTGCGATGTTACCCACGGGTCTACCTTTACGCCATAGAGAGAATCCAATAGGCAGGACACAAATCATCGCCTATGAACCGTTTATACAAAAAACTTTTTTTTAAATTACTGTTTTTATGGATCGCCTTTTTTGTTTCACACAAAGGCCTCGCTCAGTGCCCGGACGGGTATGGAGCTCCCACCACCAGTGTTGCTTTTGATACCAGCTTCGCTATTCCGGCGGGAAACACATCGATGCCGGTTTATTTACCCAAGTTTGACCCTTCTGACGGCATGGTCAATTGTATGCGGCTTTGCCTTACCATTACTGGTATCGTCGATAGCTTGTCTTTTGAAAACAACCAGGTGGCGCCTCATACTTATACGGCAAGTTATTCCAGGACGGATATGCTAACCGGCCCTGGTTTGAGTACACCTATATTTAACAGTGATGGTAAAAATTACTCATTTCCCCTTTTGGGACAGGACGGAGTGCCGGGTTCGGGTCCGGACTTCGGCAAGGTGGTCAATGACACCGTGCTCAATGCCAAATCCAACTGTGTTACCATCACAAATTCGGGGGACCTGACCCAGTTTTACGGTCACGATAGCCTCCTATATAATTATACTATCAATGCAGGGGTGAGTATTTCAAGTGGAGGAAATGCCTCAATCGGAATTGCGACTTCCGGACAAGTGAACATTCGTTTTGAATATTGTTATTGCCCCGCCATGGTGCTTCCTTTAAACATTCGCACCTTCAATGTTTATAAATTAACCAATCAAAATGTGGATTTGAAGTGGGAAGCAGACGATGATCAATCCAGTTATTACTATGAAGTAGAAGTAAGTAGAGATGGTACAAATTTCTTAAGTATTGGTACTTTTAATAAAAACATTGAAACAATCAGTCCATATAAAATGACATTTACCGCGAACAATGGTGAGACAGGAACGTTTTATTTCAGGATAAAGCAGGTCTATGCCAACGGGTACATTCGCTATAGTAATATTCGGCAGGTAGTACTGGAAAGTTCCGCAAAAACAAAATTTTCTATTTATCCCAACCCCTCAAAGGGTATTGTTGGTATCAAATTTGATAATAAAACGAAAGGAATTTTTAAAGTTCTTGTTTATACTACGCTGGGACAGATGGCGGTGTCAAGAGATTTAGCTGTTGATTTTGGATCGCCTTACATGGAGTTAGCAAGATTAGAGCCGGGTGTTTATTGGGTTAGGCTTACCGATAAAAAAAGCCTTGAAACCAGCGTAACTCAACTTTTAATTAAATGACCTCTTAGGTGGAAGAGGATGGTGGCTTGTAAAAGGGGCCTTGGTTCGGGGCCCCTTTCTTTTTTTAGAACCCCAAGCCCCTAAAGGGGCTTACCGACAATACCTGACTTTCGGACTTCCGATTTCTTTCTCTACATTTGTTACTCTACTTACAACCTTTTATGGAATATAACACGACGAGAAATAACCTGGCTATGCGTGAATATGGCAGGCATGTTCAAAAAATGATCGAGCACCTGCTGAGCATTGAAGACCCGGAAAGGCGCCAGCGAAATGCGCAGGCTGTGATCGAACTCATGGGATTTCTCAATCCTCACCTGAAAAATGTTGAAGATTTTCGCCATAAACTGTGGGATCACTTGTTTTTTATTTCGGATTTTAAACTCGACGTTAAATCACCTTATCCCATACCCACAAGAGAATCACTGAGCGAAAAGCCGCAACCGCTCCCTTATCCAAAACGTCATCCGAGACACTCTCATCTCGGCAAAAACCTGGAAATAGTCATCAAAAAAGCATTGAAGGAAGAAGATCCTGAAAAACGATCCGGATTCGCAAATGCCATTGCTTATTATATGAAGTTGGCTTATAACAACTGGCATAAAGAGACTGCGCACGACGACGCCATCCAAAGTGAATTGACAGGCATAACCAATGGACAATTGACCTTTACCAATACACCTTATGTAAAAGCATTCCGGCCACAGGATAGCCGCGGCGATAGAGACCGGGGGGGCTATGGTAAACAGAGAGGCAAATTTCAGCAACGCAACGGCGGTGGCGGAGGTAATGGCGGCCAATTCCGAAATGACAGAAATGACCGGGGTGGCGGCGGTGGAAAGTTTAAGAAAAAAAGATATTAATCATAAATAAAAAGTTATTTGAAAGGTTGACAGGTTTGCTTGTCAACTTTTTTCTTTTTTAAGAACAGCAGGAGTAGTTGCAACAGAACTTTGTTGCCAATCCTATCAAATATTTACCTTGCAGCCATCCTTATTAACTAATAATCTGATCAACTTTTAATCATATCATGCATTCATTCGAAGTACAAGGTGGAAAAAAACTTTTTGGCGATATTATTCCCCAGGGCGCAAAAAACGAAGCGCTGCAAATTATCAGTGCTGTTTTACTTACGCCAGAAAAAGTCATTATCAAAAACATTCCCGATATTCTTGATGTAAACTTATTGATTGAATTATTAGGTGAAATGAATGTGAAAGTGGAACGGCCCCAACGTGACACATGCATTTTCCAGGCTGATAATGTAAACATTGACTACCTCCACAGTGAAGCATATAAAAAGAAAAGTGGCAGACTCAGGGGGTCGGTAATGTTAGCGGGGCCCATGCTGTCACGCTACAGAAAAGCTTTTATCCCTAAGCCCGGTGGCGACAAAATCGGAAGACGAAGGCTGGATACACATATTATTGGTTTCGAAAAGCTGGGGGCAAAATTCAATTATCACCCCGAAGATGGATTCTTCCATTTGGAAGCACCTAACCTAAAAGGAATGAATATGCTGATGGATGAACCTTCCGTGACAGGTACAGCCAATATAGTAATGGCTGCAGCAATGGCAAAAGGAACTACTACAATTTATAACGCAGCCTGTGAACCGTATTTACAACAGCTGTGTAAAATGCTCAACCGCATGGGAGCAAAGATCAGCGGAATAGGCAGCAATTTATTGACAATAGAGGGGGTCGATTATCTCGGCGGCACGGAGCATCGCATGTTGCCGGACATGATAGAAGTGGGTTCGTTTATAGGTTTAGCAGCGATGACACAGAGCGATATCACTATTAAAAATGCAGGAATAGAACATCTTGGAATAATTCCTGAAAAATTTCAGCAGTTAGGTATTAAAATGAATTTTAAAGGTGATGATATCCATATCCCTTCACAGGAAATATATGAAGTGCATCGCTACCTGGATGGAGGTGTATTAACAGTATACGATCATCCCTGGCCCGGCTTTACACCGGATCTTCTGAGTATCGTATTAGTAACAGCCATTCAGGCAAAAGGCAGTGTGTTGATCCACCAAAAAATGTTTGAAAGCCGTTTGTTTTTCGTGGACAAGCTGATTGATATGGGAGCCCAGATAATATTGTGCGACCCGCATCGTGCAGTTGTTATTGGATTGGAAAGAGAACAACAACTGCGTGGCATTACCATGAGCAGTCCTGATATACGGGCCGGTGTTGCTTTATTGATTGCCGCACTCAGCGCCGAAGGGAAAAGCACTATCCAGAATATTGAGCAAATCGATAGAGGATATCAATATATCGATGATCGGTTGAAAAAATTGGGAGCTGATATTAAAAGAATAGAATAAGCCGCATACAGGGTTTAGAACGGCCTCTGAAAAAATGCGTTAAGAAAATTTGCCGGGCTATATTCTTAGTTTGTAAGTTGTACCGATAATGGGCTTTGTACTGCAGCCGGAGCTTATTTCATTTTAGCCTGACAGGTAAATTTTTAGCATTTTTTCCGGAGCCTTGACTTTTTTTGATTTTTGTGTCAAGACAAAAAGTAAAAAGAGTATTCGGGATTAGGGAGACTTTGCGGTCTAAGCTTATTACCTATAAAAGAATTTAAAAATCTCACCTCCAACGCTTTGGCCGAAACCAGACATTTATCGGCCGAAACCAGACATTTATCGTCTGGCCCAACCCTTCTCCGGGGGAGGGGCTCGAACCTTCAACCAAATAAGTAAAGTACTGGACAAATTTTATTAGACAACCCTGGTAAAAAAATAAAAGAGAAGAAGCTCCATTCCGTTTCATTTCTTTTCTTTGCGCATGAGCTCCTTTCAAAATAAAATCATCATCATTACAGCCCCATCAGGCGCCGGTAAAACGTCAATCACAAGACATTTGCTGAAAGTATTTCCTCAATTAGCCTTTTCGATTTCGGCCGCCACCCGGGAATCCCGTAGTTATGAAACCAACGGTGTGGATTATTATTTTATCCCCCTGCAGGAGTTCAAACAAAAAATACAGCACAATGAATTTGTAGAATGGGAGATGGTATATGAAGGAAAATACTATGGTACCCTTAAAAGTGAGCTGGAGCGACTCTGGAATAACAATCGTTGCCCTTTATTGGACATTGATGTAAAAGGAGCTATTCATGTGCAACAACAATACCCTGACACTTCACTCACCATTTTTATAGAACCTCCCTCTGTAGATGAACTCAAAAGACGATTGGAAGGAAGGGGAACCGAAACTGCTGAGTCATTACAGGCAAGGGTAAATAAGGCTTCTTATGAGATCTCATTTAAAGAGCATTTTAATAAATCCATCGTAAATGATGATCTGGAAAGAGCCTGCACCAAAGCAGAGGAGATTGTGAAAGAGTTTCTGGGTCTATAAGCAAGATTTGCCACCTACTGGTCACCAAAGGCATCCGTTTATTATCTTTACCCTATGGTGGAATGGAAAACGATAACCTGGTTTGTAATGACCCTGCTGCTGATGGGATTTTTTGCAGGTATTGAAATGGCTTATTATAGCGCCAACCGGTTAACTATTGAGCTGAAGCGTAAGCAAGGTGGCACTTCTGCCCACTTATTAAGTAAGTTTATCGATGAGCCGGCCAACTTTATTGGGGCAACTTTAATCGGCTTCAATATTTTTCTTGTTTTTTTCAGTTTACAGATCAGTACAGTGATGCAGCCCGTATGGAGATATTTTGTAGTAGGGGCAGATATCGTTCATATTTTAATTGAAATTGCTATTGCAACATTCCTTGTTTTGATTTTTGCCGAATTTATACCCCGTGCCATTTTCAGGGCCCGCAGCAACATCTTGCTGGCCAACCTATCGTTGATTACCGATTTTTTCTTTCAAATGTTTTCACCCATTGCAAAGGGCTTTATCAATCTATCAGAATGGATGCTGAAATATGTCTTTAATGTACGGGTTGATAAACATAAGGAGCCTCTGTCACATAGTGAGCTAAAAAATCTTTTTGAACAAAATATTGATGAAGACCGGCAGGACCGAAACGCCCAATTATTGGAAAACGCACAGGAGTTTCCAAAAGTAAAGATTCGCCAATGCCTGGTGCCAAGAAAAGAGATTGTGGGAGTAACGCTCTCTACCCCGATCGAAGAAGTCAAGAAAAAATTTGTGGAAACAAAATTGAGTAAACTGGTAGTATATGAAGATGATATAGATCATTTGTCTGGCTACATACACCAGCTTGACCTTTTTAAATTACCCGACAATATTAATTCGATTCTTTTACCCATTCCGGCTGTTCCAGAGAGTATGAGTGCGGCCGATCTTATTGGAAAATTTAGCCGGGAAAGAAAAAGTATTGCCTGGGTGGTGGATGAGTTTGGCGGAACAGCGGGTATCATTACTATGGAAGATGTGCTGGAGGAACTGTTTGGTGAAATCCAGGATGAATACGACCGGGAAAAATTCGTAGAGAAACAGATAGCGGAAAATGAGTTTATTTTTTCCGGGAGGCTGGAGCTGGACTACCTGGAGGAAAAATACAATTTTGAATTCCCTGAAAATGAATCGGAAACATTATCGGGTTATATTATAAATTTTCACGAAACTATTCCCCAACAAAAAGAACGCATTATCATTGATGATTACGAATTTGATGTCATCAGTGTAAGCGATACCCGGATTGAAATGGTGAAGATGAAGAAACTGAAATGAAGTACGAGGTAAGAGGTCGGAGGTACGATAGTACCCTGTTGTTGCTATTTTACTCCTTCTTTGCCCATTCCCTATTGCTTATTGCCAATTGCAAACTATAAACTGTCGGCCGCCAACTGCATACTGCTCCCTATCTTTGCCCCACTTTTTTAAAATACACTATGGCCTTACTGGATTTTTTTAACCGCAGAAAGAAGAATGCCACGGATGAAATGTCATTTATTGACCATTTGGAGGAACTGCGCTGGCATTTGATTCGTGCAGTGGTGGCTATCCTGGTTTGTGCCATTGTTGTTTTTATTTATTCTGAATTTATTGTCGACACCATTCTTTTCGGACCAACAAAACCCGATTTTATATCTGCGAGATGGCTGTGTCGGTTAGGGAATAGTATTGGAATTGGCGATGCACTTTGTTTTCAACCTGTGAAAACATCATTTTTGGAAACAACCATGACTGGCCAATTTATCGCTTCGTTTACGGTAGCATTTATCGGTGGTTTCATTATTGCATTTCCGTATGTTTTTTGGGAATTTTGGCGTTTTGTAAGACCTGCTCTATCTGACAAGGAAAGAAAAAACACCAGGGGTGTTATTTTCTGGGTATCGCTTTTATTTTTTTCGGGTGTTGCCTTCGGGTATTTTATCCTCACTCCTTTTATGGTTAATTTTTATTTTAACTATAAGTTGAGTTCGCAGATTACAATTATGCCGAGCTTTTCCGACTACCTGGAAAACCTGATCTATACCACTGTTGGAATTGGTGTATTATTCCAGATGCCTTTGCTGATAATGGTATTAGCGAAGGTTGGTTTTGTTACCGGCAAGTTTTTGAGAAAATATCGCCGCCATGCATTTGTGATTATCATTATCGCAGCAGCTATTATCACACCATCGACCGATCCATTCAGTCTTACCATAGTTACAGTACCCCTTTATTTATTATTTGAAGCAAGCATTATCCTTGCTTCCCGTGTCAACAAAAAACAGGATCAACAGCTGGAAGAGTGGAGCTAGGCAGGGTAAAAGATTAGCAGCCAGGATCCAGAGCCCGTCAACTGTTAAGTTTTATAAAATGAATGCAGTAGCTTTGTGTTTATTGAAGTCTCGTACTTCTTATTTCTGACTTCTAATTTTTTTGTTATGACATCTCCATTTGACCTTCGCAAACCAATTGCAATTGGCAGTGACCATGCCGGGTATGATTACAAAGAAGACCTGATTTCATTCCTTGAAGGCAAAGGACTTTCGTATAAAGACTTTGGCACTTATTCAAAAGACTCCGCTGATTATCCCGATTTTGCGCACCCGGTAGCCTCAGCCGTCGAAAACGGCGAAGCGGCATTTGGCATTCTATTATGTGGTACGGCCAATGGGGTTGCCATTACCGCCAACAAACATCAAAATATCAGGGCCGCACTATGCTGGGGCGATGAAATTGCAAGCCTCGTAAGACAACATAATAATGCCAACATTATTTGCATACCGGCCCGTTTTGTACGGGAAGGGGATGCTGAAAAAATGGTCAGTACATTTATCACTACAGCTTTTGAAGGAGGCCGCCACGCAAGCCGGGTGGAGAAAATAGCCTGTGCAGTAACTAGTTAACCACTCATCATATCGTTGCTAACCTCAAACTTTTTATACATAAGTTTGAGGTTATTTTTTTATTTAAACAATCATCAATGAGAAGATTTCTGCTGCCGGCGCTATTGTTCAGCTGCTTTATTGCAACAGCGCAAAAAAAGAATACACCTGCATATTTTGCTGCCACCATTTCGGCCGAGGATATGAAAAAACACCTGTACATTATAGCTGGTCCTGAAATGGAAGGCCGGGACACCCCATCACCTGGTCTTGAAAAAGCAGCTAATTACATTGAATCGCATTTTAAGTCTCTTGGGTTGTTGCCAGGTAATAAAGACAGCTACCGGCAATTATATCCCCTTTATAAAGACTCAGTAACCAGTACCACCTTAAAAGTAAACGATGAGGCTTTTGAGCTAAACAAGGATTTTCAACCGAATACTATGATCAACCATACTGCTGAAATGCCTTTTTCAGAAGTGGCATTTGCAGGATATGGAATCGTAGATGGCGATATTGACAGTTATAAGGACCTGGATGTAAAAGGAAAACTGGTGATGATATTGGATGGTTCTCCCGCAGGTTACAAACCTTCTGTGTCTGGTTTTATGTCACCGGCCAATGTTTTTACGAAAATTGGAAAAGCACAATCAATGGGAGCATCTGCCGTATTGATAGTATATGGTAACTATCCCCGTAAAACCTTCAACGGTTTATCCTCATATAGTCTACATGGCTATAAGGAAGGCTTTTTACCATTGACATTCACCATATCTGAAAGCATTGCAGAAAAGATCCTGGGAAGTGAAGGTAAAGGCATTCTTGAGAAAATGAAGACCACTCCGCTGGCTTCAAAAATAGTCAAAGCCAATGTAGATCTTGGGTATTTTAAAACCACGTCCACGGTGTATGCATCGAATGTTTTGGGACTGATAGAAGGGACCGATAAAAAAGATGAGTATGTTTTGATCACATCGCACTATGACCACGTAGGTAAAAGAAGTGACGGTACTATTTATTATGGCGCTGACGACGACGGGAGCGGAACAACCGGTATTCTTGAGTTGGCTGAAGCTTTTGCAAAAGCCAAAGCTGCCGGTAAAGGCCCGAAGAGAAGTGTTTTATTTATGACAGTAAGTGGTGAAGAAAAAGGATTATGGGGCAGTGAGTATTATGCTAACCATCCTGTTTATCCGCTAGAAAAAACAACTGTTGACCTGAATATTGATATGATCGGTCGTATTGGCGAAGAATATTTAAAAGATAAGGACTCGGTAAACTATGTGTATATCATTGGTGATGATAAATTAAGCACTGACCTAACCCCGATCACCGAGGCGGTGAACAGCAAATATTCCAAAATGAAACTCGATAGAAAATACAATGATCCGAATGATAAAAATCGGTTTTACTATCGCAGCGATCATTACAATTTCGCTGAAAAAGGGGTACCGGTTATCTTCTATTTTAACGGGGTTCATGCTGACTATCACCGGCCTACAGATACACCTGACAAGATCAATTACAGGCTGATGGCAAAGAGAGGACAGCTGGTATTTTATACAGCCTGGGAAATGGCTAACAGAAACGAAATGTTGAAGAGGGATCTTAAGCTCGAAAAGCCTAAAGGGTTCTGATTTTCATCGAAATTTGATAAAAAAGGTGGTCAAAAAAGCCACCTTTTTTTATACCGATTAAACCCGCTACCCAACAGCCGGTCTATTTATTGTACCACCACTGAACCCCTTAAAAAACATAAACATGAAACCGGGCATGATAAATTTTCTCAGATAGGAGAATGATCATTTGCGAGGTTCCATGTGGCAAAAAAACAATAAAAATTAACACATGAAAACAAGCCCCCTTTTTAAACCTTTATTAATCGCTTGTACTTTGATACTGGCTATTTTGATGACTCAATCAGCTTCTGGCCAGCGTCGTGACAGAATTGAAGACCGCCTTGATAAGCGGGAAGATGTACGGGATCGAAGAGAAAACAGGAGAGACAGGAAAGAAGACAGGCGTGATCGTCGTGAAGACGTTCGTGATCAAAGAGAAGATGTTCGTGATGCCCGCCATGATGGTGGTGTAAGAGATAAAGTAGAAGATATTCGTGACAGGCGTGAAGACGTAAGAGATAGCCGTGAGGATGTAAGAGACAGAAGAGAGGATGTTCGTGATAGAAAAGAAAACAGGAGAGATCGTCGTGAGGACCGCAGAGATAGAAGACACTGATCCCGGTTTTGATCCATACCTTCCATACGATAAAACCCCGATCTCTATTTCGGGGTTTTATTATGCCTTTTTGAAATTGAACAACCATTTGCCTTCGCCTTTAATTTGGATAAATGATTTCGTTTATATAGTTTGTCAGTTAAACCATTACTGATGAAACGATTTTCTTTGTTTGCCCTCACAGTTCTTTTTTCTACGTCCCTGATAAATGCTCAGAAAGTTAAATTGCCTTCGGGAATAGAAGGCCATTGGCTTAATCCGAAAAATAACGAATGGCAGATCAGCTTTGCCCCTAAGTTTGCGGCTTATGAAAGTAATTTCTGGAACTATAAATCTGTTGTTGTTACCAACGGGTTCTATGTAATTCACCTGGAAAATAAAAAACTAAAAAAGAAACTGCTGGTACAGTTGATTGACAGCACAACCCTGAAGATAGGTACGGGCCTGCAACACATGGCAATTCTTAGCCGGCAATACAATGAAAATCCTCAGTACAATCACTACGAAACAAAAGGTTTTACTGCACCTCTCCTGCAGAGAGATTCCTTTTTTCTGAAAGGATGGCTGACTGGCTATGATGCAAAAAAATCAGGATATAAGTTTGTCACTGTCATTATCAATCATCTTCTGGAAGATGAACAAAAAAAATGGATTACGGAAGTTGATAGCCTTGGCCGCTTCTCTATTCGCTTTCCATTACTTAACCCGCAAGATGTTATGCTAACCTTCGGTGATCAGTTGGTAGGGTTCTATGCAATACCCGGTAAAGATGTTATGATGGGGATTGAAACCGACAAATTCAATCTCCCCGGAAACTCGAAAAAGGAAAGACTTGATTTTTTCAAACGCCGTAGCCCTTTGTTGTTTATGGGAAAAATAGCTTTAGTGAATGTAGAGTTTAATGGGTATAAAAATCAATTGCAACAAACACTTAACTTCTTCATGAACAGGGACAGCATAGAGCATTTGAAACCGGATGCGTATAAACAGTTTCGCCTTGGCAAAATGAATGAGCAACTTGAGCAATTGAAAAATCATATTATACAGCATAGTAACAGCAAAATGTTTACGCAAATTATGGAGAATGTAATCCGTTACAATGCAGCGGATGATTTGCTTCGTTACCGCTGGCTGCATGACAGAAAAGAGCAAGTAAAGCTGTCTGATAGTTATTTAAGTTTTATGAACCAGATACCATTGAATGAGCCGCTGGCTAGTCTTAGTTCTGAATTAGACTCATACTTACACGAAGTATTAAACCTGTATATGGAGTATCATAATCCTTATACTGAACAAGGGCTGTATGATTTTCCACCCGGACAATTGTTTGAAAAAATGAAAGCAGATGGAGTATTATTCACTACTGATGAAAGTGAAAAAATCCGGTTGTTAGTTAAAGCAGAGGAAGAAGAAGATTCAATAAAGCTTGACGAGTTGTTAAAAGACACTGTTTTCTCAACAAGCTTTGACAAAAAATACAAGGATAAAATGAACAGTGCCACTCAAGACCTTATAAATGAAAGAGTCCAAAAGATTAAGCTGAAAAATTTGGATAATATGCTTAAGGATTTTGGAACATGTCTGTCCACCGATATTCTTCTTTATCGTATGACAGAAAAAACATTTAGTGAGTCAACATTACCCGAAAAATATTTAATGCAATATTACCGTGAGCATATCAGTAATATGCTTATTAAAGAAGAATTGGATAACCGGTACGCTACTTTAGAGAAAAAACTAAAGGGCTCACTTCCAGTAGAAAGCCGTTTGCTGAATGGTGCCAGCGCATTAGGCAAAGATGTATGGGAAAAATTAATTGCGCCATATAAAGGCAAAGCAGTGTATGTAGATTTTTGGGCGCCATGGTGCGGCCCCTGTATGAGTGAAATGGCAAATACACCTGCCATAAAAAAAGCCACGGAAGGAAAGGATGTAGTGTTTTTGTATCTCGGGGTAAGTTGCACTGAAGAGAGCTGGAAAAACACCATCAAGACAAAAGAAATAAAAGGTGAGCATTATTTATTGAGCCAAGATGAATATACTTTATTAGGCGATCGTTTCCAGATCAGCGGTATTCCCCGTTATTTATTAGTTGATAAAAAAGGAAATGTAGTTAATGAAAATGCACCACGACCGGGTGAGCAGAATGTTTTACTAGATGCCATTAATAAGATACTGGCCAAGACCAATTGATATAAAAGATAAAACCAGTAAGTCTTTTCAACTTACCGGTTTTTATTGGCTCAGTAGAATGACTGAAATACAAGAGAGCCCTTCGACAAGCTCAGGGTAAACTGCAAAAGAAGCTCAATAGTTATTCTATAGCCTGCAACAAAACAATCTAATAACTGAAGACTCTTCGGAACGCCCCTTTGGGGAATGGGGGTTTCACCAACCCAACACCCACGCAAAGATCAACGGCGCAACAATCGTCGCATCACTTTCTACAATAAACTTGGGTGTTTTGATATCGAGCTTACCCCAGGTAATTTTTTCGTTTGGTACCGCTCCGGAATAGGAGCCAAAGGAAGTGGTAGAATCACTGATCTGGCAGAAATAACTCCAGAATGGAACATCATGCCACTCCAAATCCTGGTACATCATTGGCACCACGCAAATAGGAAAGTCACCGGCAATACCACCGCCTATCTGGAAAAAGCCAACTCCTTTCCCGGAAGAATTATTTTTGTACCAATCCGCCAGGTATACCATGTATTCGATTCCATTTTTTACGGTACCGGCTTTCAGCTCGCCTTTGATCACATAGCTGGCGAAAATATTACCCGTAGTACTGTCTTCCCATCCGGGAACCACGATCGGAATATTTTTTTCCGCCGCCGCTACTATCCAGCTATCCTTAGGATCTATTTCGTAATACTGTTTTAGCTCACCACTTAAAATGGTCTTATACAAAAATTCATGGGGAAAATAACGTTCGCCTGTTGCTTCAGCCTCCTTCCATTGTTTCACTAAATGCTTTTGTAATCGGCGAAAAGCTTCTTCTTCCGGAATACAGGTATCCGTAACACGGTTGTAATGATTTTCCAGTAATTCCCACTCCTGCTCAGGTGTCAGATCCCTGTAGTTCGGAATGCGTTTGTATTTAGAATGGGCAACAAGGTTCATCACATCCTCCTCGAGGTTAGCACCGGTACAACTGATGATGTCCACTTTCCCCTGGCGAATCATTTCTGCCAGCGAAATACCCAGTTCACCGGTGCTCATGGCGCCGGCCAGAGTGATCATCATCTTGCCGCCTTCATTCAAATGTGTTTCATAACCTTTAGCGGCATCTACCAATGCAGCTGCATTGAAATGGCGATAATGGTGCTGGACAAATTGCGAAATAGGACCTTTATTCATTTTATATTTTTTTATTAAACCGCCTTCAGACCCGCCGCGGCGGGGACAATGCGAATAGCTTCGCCTTTAGATTTTGGCAGAAACAGAGCCGCAAAAATACAGTTTTGAATAAACAAAAATGCCCCGTGATTACAGGGCATTTTAAATTGTTGTTACGTTTTATTTTTTTATTCTTGTTTTTTCGATCAGGCTGCCAAGAGCATCGAATTTAACATTGTACAATTTATGTTTGTACTCGATTTCCATAGAATAGCGAATACCTTCTTCATTGTAGATCTCGGACACCTGCAGTACTACAGGATCATTGAATATCCGGTTTGCAGACCGTATAACAGACAATGGCAATTCTTTAAAGAAAATACCGCGGATACTACCTACAAACTTTGCATTGGCATCAAAAAAAGCAATGGCTCTGTGATCACCCCAGGTAAAAGCCACTTGTAAATAGCCATCCTGTTCGTTTGTCCATTTTACATTGGTGGCGCCTGTAAACATTTTGTTGAAGGCCAAAACGGCTTTAGGTTCCTCAACTTTAGTTGGGTTGGCAAATGAAGCCATGCTAATTACTATCAAAGACAATGATAGTATTAAAAGATTCTTTTTCATAAAAATTAAAGGTTTAAGCCTGCCTGTCGGCAGACAAGGTTAATGATATACGATTATAGAAATTACGTTGTTGAATTTTCAGGGAAGCACGGAATAGAACAATCAACACGGTTATGCTTAAAAGAAATCCCCGCTTCCCGAAGAAAGCCGGGGATTGTTTTACCACACACCAAAACTAACTGCCTATGAGAAAGAGATGCAAGAGATCAGATCTTTGTTGCTTTTTTGAACACATCCCATTTGCCATTGCCATTTGATTTCAATACAACTTTAGAGTCGGCTTTGTCAAGTGTAATGTAATAGCTGGTTCCTTCATTGTTGGATATTTCAAAGAGGTCAGATATCCAGTAACTGTTGTAATTCTTTTTAAGACTGGTTTGTAGGTTAATGGGAAGTTCGAGTGAGCTGATATTTCTGCTCGTAGCTATTAACTCGCCATCCAGTTGATAAAAAGCTGATACAACCTGATCGTTAAAAACGAAAGAAGCTTTGTAATAGTTGCTGGTCGTTGTCCACTGCACATCTTTTGCGCCTGCGAATTCTTTGTTAAATGAACTTAACACAGTTGAGTTTACATTTTCGTCGCTGGCAAAAGCAGTAAAGCTGCTTATCGTTACGGCCAGCATGATGATGATCTTTTTCATGATTTCTGATTATTTTAATGATTAAGGTTTACTTTAAAATTGTCATTTGGTTAGTATGACGGTGTAAAAGTAGATTAGGTTACACCCCTTGACAAGCGAATTAGGATTAATGGAAATGGCTGTTAAACAGTGTTAACACAGGTTTCATTTTATTAACCGCACATCCTTATTTTTCTACCCTTCGTAAGCCGGTGTTCCGCAATTGATACAGTTTTTTATTTTCTTAAACCAAAAATTATTTAGATATTTGTCTAAATACCTAATGAACGAATTGTACAATGAACACAATTTTTAAAGCCCTCAATGATCCTACCCGCAGGGAAATTTTGCAATTATTGCAGGAGAGAGATATGACAGCCGGGGAAATTGTGGAGCGTTTCAAGATATCCGGTCCCAGCATTTCACATCATCTCGATTTGCTAAAGCAGGCAAAGCTGGTAATTGCAGAAAAGGATGGCCAATATATTTATTATTCATTAAATACCACAGTAGTGGATGAAATCATGAAATGGCTCATGCAGTTCAAAACAAAAAAGCGATAATACGAACTAAAATAATCTACCAATGACTAAATACTTTAAACTTCTTATCTGGCCGGTCGCTATAGCCCCTATAATTTATCTCGCTGTTATCTGGCAACAATTGCCGGAGCAGGTTCCCCTGCATTTTGATCTGAAGGGTAATCCTGACAGGTATGGTAACAAAACAGAATTGCTAATCATGATCCTGGTATTGGCAGCTATGTCTGCAGGCATTTTCTTTTTGTTATCTAATATTTATAAAATAGACCCCAAAAAATATGCAGCTGACAATAAAGACAGGCTGAAAAGCATTGGATTTTGTGTAGGAGTTTTCTTATCCGCATTGTCATGCTTTATTCTTTATAGCTCCGTGAAAGGAAGTTTTGAACTCGGTATCCATTACATATTTGCCGCAGTGGGAATACTTTTTTCTTTTCTGGGTAACTACATGCACACTATAAAGCCAAACTATTTTGCCGGTCTGCGTGTGCCATGGACCCTGAACAATGAAGAAAATTGGCGGAAGACTCATTTGCTGGCAGGCAAACTTTGGTTCGCAGGTGGTTTAGTATTGGCAGCACTGTGTCTTATTCTACCAGACACAATAGCTATGATCTTATTTTTTGTTGCCGTCATGATCCTCGTTATTGTACCGGTTATTTATTCGTATCGCTTATACAAAAAGCAAAATGAACTATCCGGAAATAATTGAGCAAGTAATGTTTTGTGTCACCAATCAGGCTGGATAAAATAAAAAAGCAGACCAAACGTTAGCTTACCTGGTAAAGCCAGTTGACGTATCTTGTTAGCTGAACCTGTTTTATGAATTACCTGGCGCATGCTTATCTCTCCTTTAATGATCCTGAAGTGCTGGTAGGTAATATGATCAGTGACTTTGTGAAAGGGAAAAAAAAGTTCGACTACCCCTTTCGCATCCAGGCGGGCATCATGCTGCATCGCCTCATTGACAGCTTTACGGATGATCACCCCGCTACGAAAGAGGCCAAGGAATTCTTCCGTCCTGATTATCGCTTGTATAGCGGCGCATTTATCGATGTAGTTTATGATCATTTTCTTGCTACCGACGAAACGGAGTTTACCGAGACGTCTCTTTTCAATTTTTCGCAAACAGTTTACGGCATTTTAGAAAATTACCGGGACTGGCTGCCGGAACGTTTTGCCAGCATGTTTCCCTATATGAGAACCCAGAACTGGCTTTTTAATTACCGTTCCCACCGGGGCATCGAGCAAAGTTTCGGCGGCCTGGTGCGTCGTTCTTTGCACCTCCAGGAAAGTGAAACAGCTGCTTATTTGTTTGAAAAACACTATCAACCCTTGCAGGCGTGTTTTCGTCGTTTCTGGAAAGATGCTAAACCTTTCATTCACCGGCAGTATGAATCACTAAATGACTGACTAAAATCGACGAAAGGCGGTTGCCAATATTGGAATCACTTATTTTTGCAAATACATTTTTTGTCACTGGGGACTATATTTTTGAGCCGCAAACACACGATTTGCGGAGATATATCGTCTCAACTTGTAGATAAACGAATGAGCATATTACACCCGGCCAGGTGGCAGGTGATCAAAAAACATAAAAATTACATGAAAAAGAACTTACTTTTTTACATCGGATTATTTTTTACGATGATTGCCTTTGGTCAATCCGAGCTTCCTGCCATAGATAAATCACCACTGGATATTTGTTATTACCCGGTGAAGTATCCAAGTTTAAAAACACAGGATAAAATAACCGAGTCGCCTACGGCAAGGGTTATTTACAGTCGTCCTAAAATAGAGGGCCGTTCCATATTTGGTGGTCTTGTTGAATATGGAAAGCTGTGGCGGCTTGGGGCCAACGAAGCTACCGAGATCGAGTTTTATAAACCTGTTGTTATTAACAATAAAAAAATTCCAAAAGGTCGTTATACACTTTATGCCATTGTCGAAGAAAAAACCTGGACGTTTATTATCAACAAAGAGACGGATGTTTGGGGTTCTTTCAAATATAACCAGGCAAAAGATGTAGTACGGGTTACCGCCCCTGTGCAAGCATTGGCCGGGCCGGTTGAATCACTGGCTATGACCTTTGAAAAAAATAATTCCACTATGAACCTGGTTGTTGCGTGGGAGAATGTAAAATGTTCATTGCCCATGTCTTTATAAGTTAAGCTATATGAAAGTGATCAAACAAAGTGCGCCTGTATTCCTTCTTTTAAGTTTTATTATTGCTTGCAACCAGGAAGAAAAAAACGAGCCGGTAGAAAAAACAATAAAACCCAGGGATTCTGTAATTAACACTGTTCCTGAAAACAACACGGTTAATACTTATGCCAGTGTCGATATTTCTCCCATGGACATGAGTTATTTTCCGGTGGATTATCCAAAAATTAAAATGGCTAATGGTGGCAAAATTCCCCCGCCGGTAGCAAGAGTCATTTATAGCCGGCCACATTTGCAAAGGCGGGCATTATTCAATGGTATTTTAAAATATGATGAACTCTGGCGGCTTGGGGCCAATGAGGCCACAGAAATTGATTTTTACCGAAACGTTACCATCCAGGGAAAAAAAATAAAAGCCGGGCGGTATATTTTGTATGGTATTCCTCACGTAGATAAATGGACGATCGTATTAAATAGCAATATTGATACCTGGGGCCTTAAACAGGATACCACCAGGGATGTAGCCCGTTTTGAAATTCCGGTAAGCACAAATGGATCTTCGCTTGAATACTTCACGATGGTTTTTGAAAAAGCAGATAAAGGTGCTAACCTGGTCATCGCCTGGGCCGATGTTCTCGCTAAGCTTCCTATCGAATTCTGATTGAATGCAAGGTGATGTTTGCCTCGTATTACCCGGTATCTAACCGCCGCTCACAATTATTTTCGATATTTACAATATGTGTGGCATTGCCGGAATTATTAATCACCAACCAGGCGAAGAAAATCGCTCCTCGCTGAAGCAACGGCTTTGCTCCATGACACAATCCCTTGAACACAGGGGGCCGGATGGAGAACGAATATGGACCAACAGCAATGGCTCCGCCGGCCTGGGGCACCGACGTCTAGCCATCATTGATCTTAGCGAACAAGCATCACAACCGATGCACTATGATCCAGCTGACCGTTATACGATTGTTCACAACGGCGAAATCTATAATTATCCTGAATTACGAAAGGAACTGGAGCAATATGGATTTACATTTCGTACACAGTCGGATACCGAGGTGATATTGGCAGCCTATGCCCATTGGGAAGATGAATGTGTTGAACATTTTGACGGCATGTTTTCTTTTGCGATTTGGGACGAAGAAGAGAAAGAACTTTTTGCTGCCCGTGACCGGTTTGGTGAAAAACCTTTTTTCTATCATTTTGCGAACAACGAATTCTGCTTTTCATCTGAAATGAAGGCGTTGTGGGCCGCGGGTGTGCAACGATCAGTAAACCTGAAAATGTTGTTCAACTTCATCACCATCGGTTACGTAGACAACCCGGAGCGACCCGAAGAGACTTTTTATGAAAAAATTTTTAAACTTCCTCCTGCCTCACGGCTCTATTATAGCCAGGTATCCGGCGAACTAAGTATTGAAAAATATTGGGATATTGATACTGAAGTTGAAAACAGCTCTATTACAGATACGCAGGCGATAGAACAATTCACTTACCTCTTTATAAAGTCTATAAAAAAACGTTTAAGAAGTGACGTAGCCGTTGGCTGCTCTTTGAGCGGGGGCCTTGACAGCTCTTCAATAGTTGCCGCAATTTCTCAACTCAACACGCAAGCCGGTCCGCTCAATTCGTTTACAGCAATATTTCCGGGGTTCGAAAAAGACGAACAAGTATTCGCCAGCCAGGTGGCCAGCCAATTTCAATTGCAACAGCATCAACTGGAAATTACGGCTGACGACCTCATTCTGAATTGGGATAGTTTTATGCATCACCAGGAGGAACCCGTATCATCCGCCAGTGCCTTTATTCAATACAAGGTTTTTGAGCTGGCAAAAAAACAAAATATAAAAGTGCTTCTCGATGGCCAGGGTGCTGATGAGGTGCTGGCAGGCTATCATAAGTATTACAAATGGTATTGGCAGGAACTTTTTCAGAGGCGGAGACTGATTAGAAGTAAAGAAATTCCTGCTGCCAGGAAAATCGGTGTTGCCGAAGAATTTGGTTTTAAAAATATAATGGCTTCTCTGCTGCCTGACCTTGCGGCTGTCATATTGGAAAAACAATATCTTTTTAACGCTCTTAATCATGAACACCTGCATGAAGATTTTATTCAACTTCAAAGTAAGGAAGCTTATTATACAACGCCTGACCTTGGAACACTGAACGGCATCTTATATTTCAACACCTGCATCCATGGGCTGCAGGAGCTGTTACGCTATGCCGACAGAAATTCCATGGCACATGGCCGGGAAATACGGCTACCCTTCTTAAGCCATGAATTGGTAACTTTTATTTTCAGTCTGCCACCGAATTTTAAAATCCGGGATGGATGGACAAAATGGTTATTGCGCCAGGCGATGCAACAAAAACTACCACATGATATTGTTTGGCGAAAAGATAAGGTTGGATTTGAACCGCCTCAAAAGAAATGGATGCAACACAAAAAAATACAGGATATGATATTCGACAGCAGAAAAATACTGGTCAAAGAAAAAATACTGTCAGCAACTGCCCTGGCCAGGCCAGTACGGCCATCTGCTGCCTATGAAGTTAATACAGACGACTGGCGTTATTTAACAGCAGGCTGGCTTATGCAATGAAAAATGCCCTGCTAAAAGCAGGACATTTACACTTTAGGGTTCTGCTAAAACACCAAAAATTATTTGTCGGCTCTCTTGAATTTTTCGCTTTCCTGCAGGTTGCCGTACACATCAGTCTTAACGATATACCAGTGCTTTTCATCTTTAAGATTGATAGTAAAGCTTACTTCATCTTCCGAAGATGATTCGGTAACACCTGTTATTTCCTTGCCAGCATATTTCTTTTTCAGTTTGGCAACAATATTTGGCAACAATTCATTTTCTGAATAATAGCGGATAGTTCTTATCAGCTTTCCATCTTCAGAATACTGGGCTCTTATCTGGATAAGATTTACTTTAAAATTTGCCTGTGCATAATCGTCATACTCGTGCCAGCTTACATCTTGTGCCGAGGCAAACGTTTCGTTGAAGGCTTTTAATATTTTGTCATTTACTTTAGAAGGAACCGGGGCGGCTATTGCGACAAATCCTGTCAGCAAGAAGGCCAGGACGAGTACTTGTTTCATAATTTATTCGGTTTTGAATGATTAATTGATTACTGACATAAAACTAAAAGCCAGCAGAAGCAAAGGCAAGCGATTATCCATTACTGGTATTCAACCCTGTTGCACGTGAAGTATGTATAAAATCACAAAATGTACCCAAGCCATTTAATGAGGATTTGAAAAACTAATTTGCCGGCATGAAACATGATTTCTTATTTTCAAAAAACAACCCTAAGCAATTGTTAAAGGGATAGAGTGGAGGATGAATGGCAAACCGGCTATCGGCAAAACTCTTTATTTATTATTTCCCATCTTTGTAGCTATCCTAAATACTTTTTTAATCAATCATTGATATGAAGCTAGCGACTAAGTTTATTCATGCGGGCGCAGTACCTGATCCTTCTACCGGAGCAATCATGACGCCTATTTATCAAACCTCCACTTATGTACAGGAAGCGCCGGGCAAGAATAAGGGCTTTGAATATGCCCGCAGCCAAAACCCCACCCGGAAGGCATTAGAGGAAGCACTGGCGGCCATTGAGAATGGTAAGTTTGGCTTAGCTTTTAGCAGCGGTGTTGCTGCCACAGATGCCGTCATTAAATTATTGGAACCAGGCGACGAAGTAATTGCAGCCAGCGATATGTATGGAGGCACTTACCGGCTTTTTACAAAAGTGTTCGAAAAATTCGGGATCAAATTTCTTTATACCGATACAACCAATACGGGGAACATAAAAAAACTGGTAACATCAAAAACGAAACTGATCTGGTTGGAAACACCAACCAATCCATTGATGAATATAACCGACATCAAAGCAGCAGCCGATATTGCAAAAGATGCGAAGGCCCTGCTTTGTGTTGACAATACATTTGCATCACCTTATTTACAGAATCCTTTGGATCTTGGCGCCGATATAGTGATGCATTCATCCACGAAATACCTGGGCGGCCATAGCGATGTAATTCAGGGAGCACTGGTCATGAATGATGTCGAGCTAAGGGAAAAATTATATTTTATTCAAAAGAGCTGCGGTGCTGTTCCCGGCCCTATGGATTGCTTCCTGGTATTGAGAGGTATTAAGACATTGCATGTAAGAATGCAACAGCATTGCTTAAATGGGGAAAAAATTGCCCATTGGCTGCGCAATAATCCGGCAGTCGCAAAAGTATATTGGCCCGGCTTTCAAGACCAGCCTGGCTATGCAATTGCCAATAAACAAATGCGTGGATTTGGCGGAATGATCAGCTTTACATTAAAAGATGATAGCGTAGAAAATGCCATGAGAGTTTTGTCATCAACGCACCTGTTTTCTTTGGCGGAAAGCCTTGGGGGTGTAGAATCACTCATCAATCACCCTGCATCCATGACACATGCTTCCATTCCAAGAGAAGAACGATTAAAAAACGGACTGACCGATTCATTGATCAGGTTAAGTGTGGGTATCGAAGATGCTGACGATCTGATAGCCGACCTTGACCGGGCAATCGGGTAGGACATTTCACATCCGGGTTTGGCATTGTATCTGCAAAGTATTAATAGAAATAAATTGCTTTTGCTCATTCTTAAATTTATTTACTATGCTTTACATTATTGCTGTAATCCTGATAATTGGTTGGCTCCTGGGCTATTTCGTTTTTTCCGCAGGCGGACTTATTCATATTCTTCTGGTTATTGCGATTATCGCAATAATACTTCGCCTGATCAGGGGCGACCGGGTGCTTTGACAAACATAAAGTGGTTTAACTTTATGCATGGATATTAAAAACCTGAAAGATTTTTTCGATAAGAAGGTTGATGAATACAATCAACCTTTTTTTATTAAGGATGATCCCGTTTCTATCCCTCACCTGTTTACCAAAAATGCAGACATTGAAATAGCGGGATTTTTTGCAGCGATTTTCGCCTGGGGCAACAGAACTACCATTATTCAAAAATCCCTGGAATTGCTAAAGAGAATGGACATGCAGCCATACGAATTTTGTCTGAATCATGATTTGGGAGGATTAAAAAGATTATCTGGATTTAAGCACCGAACGTTTAATGATACTGATCTTCTCTACTTCGTTGACTTCTTTAAATATCATTATAGTAAACAGGATAGCCTTGAATCAGCTTTTACTATGCATGGTGACACCATTGAAAAAATGCTAACTGGCTTCCATCATTATTTCTTCTCGCTCGAACATATTCCCAATAGAACGAGGAAACATATTGCCAGTCCTGAAAAAGGTTCAACGTGTAAACGGCTGAATATGTTTTTACGCTGGATGGTTCGCAAAGACAATAAAGGTGTTGACTTTGGCATTTGGAAAGACATTTCACCTTCGCAGTTGATCTGCCCGATCGACCTGCATGTTGCAAGAGTGGCGAAACGCTTTAACCTACTGCAAAGAAAACAAGTTGACTGGCAGGCAGCTGTTGAATTAACCGGTTATCTGCGTAAATTGGATAAAGATGATCCCGTGAAGTATGATTTTGCACTTTTCGGTTTAGGGGTAATTGATAAATTTTAACCCGATGTTCGCTGCAGACAAAAATATTATTGCGGCCATCAATTCAACATTTGGCGTGGCATTGCCTGAGAGTATCTCTTTAAATAACTTGAGAGAAGAACTGGCCGCATATATTAATACGCTTGTTCAAAGTGATTTTAATAAATTGGTTCAACTACTTTACAGGATCGATGTCAATGAAGCAAAATTGAAATCTATGCTAAAGCAAAATTCCGGCGCCGATGCAGGGCTGATCATTGCCAACCTTATCATCGAAAGACAAATACAAAAACTACAGTCCAGGAAATCTTTTACGAAAAAGGACGATGAAATTAACGAAGACGAGAAATGGTAACTTAATAAAAAGGAGGACTTGCCTCCTTTTACTAATTTTTTCTTTTTTCAAACATGAGGTCCTTCACTTTTTCTTTATCCTCTTTTTCTTTTTTAAGATCGAACATGGTCCCAAATACGTGGTCCCAAATAGTGGAACTCACGCCAAAACCATTATGCTCGTTTTTATAGTGATGCAGGTGATGATTGCGCCAAAGCCCTTTCATCCATTTGAACGGCGGGTTCCATGCATGAATAGCATAATGCATGGTACCATACATGAGATAGCCTAAAATAAAGCCGGGAAAAAACATGAATGTGTTTTCACGAATCAACAAATACATTAGACCAAAAATAGCTGAAGCGATGATAATGCTTGGAACCGGCGGCATAAACAAGCGTTGCTTATCTCTTGGATAATGATGGTGATTGCCATGCAAAGTGTAAGAAATCTTTTGCGCTACCGGATTTTCACTCACCCAATGGAAAATAAACCGGTGTGCGATGTATTCGAAAAAAGACCAGAAAAACATACCACCCAAAAAAGTAAGGATGACTCTTGACAGGGAATAATCCAATTTTGTATTGCTATAATAAAGCATATAAGCGATAACGGGCAAATACATTCCCCAAATTACCAGCGGATGCGTTTTGGTCAGCATTTCCAGGTAATCATTTTTAAAGAGGCGTGCCTGACCTTTATTATTAATTTTCTCGAAGTGCATGCCGCAAAGATAGGAAAAACCAAATGTGGCGTACGGCTTTACAACGCTGCCATACATGATTTTAATCAAGCTTTAAGAGTTGATCAACCGTCTGGAACTGATATCCTTTTGCTTTAAGATATTTTATTAACCCAGGCAATCGCTTATAAAATTTATCGGTACGCCCTGGTTCAGTGCCAACATGCATCAGCAGGATAAAACCGTTTAGGCCTGCCGGTTTTGTTTGTTCATAGTTGATGATGGAAGTATAAATCTCTTCACTGCTCCGGTAATTCTTCATACCAGGCGTCGTATAATCGGCGTGACTTAACGTGCCTGAGGTAAAGTTGATCAGTTGCAATCCCATTCGCTTTGTCCAGGCCGCTATTGAATCATTATACCATTCATAAGGCGGAAGAAAAAACTTGGCCATTCCTTTTGTAACTCCTGCTTTGTTCATCTCCGCATAGTTCTGCAACAAGTCTTTTGTAAACTGTTCGTTGGAAACAAGTAAACTATCCCGTTTATTCCAGTCACAATACAATAAATGCTTATCGGAATGAGCACCCAAATAATGTCCTTCATTTTTTAACTGCTGAACCAACTTCTTAAATAAATTGTTACGATAAAAATCTCCTGTAAAGAAAAAAGATGCCCTAACCTTTTCTTTTTTTAATGACTGAATAATTTCATCGGCTCCATCGGCAAACTCATGACCGGTAAAAACAACAGCCAGTTTCCTTTTCGTTGTATCGCCACGAATGATTGCGCCATGAGACCTACGCCAATCCCTTCCGAAGTGGGTTTTGCCAGGCTCTTTATTACTTAATGATTCTTGGAAAGTCTCCCCGTTGGGGGGAGATTTAGAAGGGGCCGTCTCTGCCTCCTTCGCAGCCAGCAAATAAATCAATGAAGCGGTACCATCCATGGTAGGCTCATTGGTACTGTAATCCCCATAATCATCATGATAAACCACGAGGTCGCTTTGAAACTCAGCATATTCATCTGGATCGTTTAGCGTAATTCCGATCAGGTTCTTATAAATATTTCCATACACGGGTCCATCAACAAGGCCCCCATCAATGGGATAATTTTTTAAATGTGTAAATGCAGAGTGCGGATCAACAGGCGTATCACCCCATGATGGCAGGCCGTACACCATGCTTGTGCCCCAGGGGTTGCAACCAAAGAGCCAGTCAAAGTTTGCTTGCTCCAGTTCTGAAAAAGTTTTATCACCAGTCAACTCTCTGTACCAATAACATTGAATAGCGAAAGAGGTGGTCAGATTATTGCTGCACCAGATAAAAGGAACACCGCGATAGAAAGCGTTTGTTTTTGCTTTGTTCCAAACTCGTTTAATGCCTTCTTTGTAATAGCCGACAATAGTATCTCTTTCTTTGCCTTTTAGTTGTTTCGCCAATTCATAATGTCCAATATTAATAAACGGATACCATTGGTAATGCTTTGCAGTGTCCATTCCCAGCCAGGGAGTAAGGGGTTCTTGAATGGCATAATTAAAACTATTATCCAAATAAGATTCAATTCTGTCAATACGGTTCAGCAGCGTTCGATTATAAGCAGCAAAAGCTAACTCGATATCATCTGTCCAATTATCTTCAGCATAGATATAAGGCGATTTGACAGATGCTGTTTGAGTGTTACCTAATTTTTTTTTGCCAAAATGTAAGGCAGTAACTGCTTTATTGGAAAGCCTTTTTGAATACTGTTTGTCAATTCTTTCAAACATTTGGCTGCCTAATGAAAACGAGGCGGAAAATTTTCCTCCGGCAGAAGAAGTCCCTTTGGTACTATTCATAAACTTCCCTCTCTGCTGTGGCTCACCGCTTACAAAATAAACCGGTCGTTGATTGCCTCTGCCATATTGCGTATCTTCTTTGGGAATACGCATACCGATATGATCCCGGTCATCAGCTATCTGGTTAAACATCCAGTCATCTCTCGGGTGCATTTTTAATAACCAATCCAATCCCCATTTGGCTTCATCCAATACATCAGCCAGTCCATTTCTACCATCCAGGCCATTGGCCAGTTTTTCATCAGTGAATACTTGCGGAAAATCCCGGTACGACATCAATAAATGATACGTAGCATTTGCAGACGTGGTGGAATATTGCAAGTAATCAGATGCATCATGCCAGCCACCGACAACATCAATCCGTGTGCTGTCTTTGATGCCAGCCTTTTCGCCATACAAAACATAGCCATCCTGTGTATGACAACTATCTTTCAGAAAAGGATTAAACCCTGATCGTTGCTGGCGCATATAACGCAAACAAAAATCGGCGGCGCCTTTGTAAACATTGTCACCAATTTCAAATTCAGGAGATTTAGCACCACCTGCCTGCAGATAATATCGTCCGGGCTTTTTGAAAAAAGAAAAGTTTAGACGGTAAGTTTGTTTAAATGGTCCATATTCGCCAAATGCTTTTCCAACCTTACCGGAAGTAGCAATTTTTTTTGTGATCGCATCAACCAATTGCCAATTGCTAACACTTCGGCTATCGCTCAGTGTCGATTGTTCTTTACTTCCCCATACAGCCACCTTTATTCCATTTGGAGTATAGCCTAATTGATTAATTCTGATCCAGGCTTTTGGAACTTCCTTTTCCTTTTTCCCGGTTGTAGTAAATGATAACAGTAAAACAATAAACAGCAATCGATACATAACGATACTTTCAATTGAAAATGGAAAAGTTACACAACTTTGATCATTCCGTACCATGCGTTTATTTGCGTGTAGCATTTAATAATAACTAAAAACTTTTCCTTTCTTTGCTGGCAAATTGAATGCTGTTATGAAGCTAGTTACCTACCTTAAAGACAATCACGAGCAACTGGGCGTTTTGATCAATGGGTTTGTGTATGACATGGAAGTGTTGCATCCCGATCTTCCCAACAGTATGAATATGTTTTTAACGTATTGGGAAGACTCTTACCCCGTGGCCCAGGCTGGTGCATTGATGCTGCAGGAAGGAACAAGAACAAGCAATAAACGACAATCCATAAACGAAGTTCAACTGTTAGCCCCTGTACCTTTTCCCACTTCCTGTCGCGATGGGTATGCGTTTCGCCAGCATGTGGCGGCCGCCCGTCGCAATCGTAAGGCAGAAATGATCCCGGAGTTTGATCAATACCCGATTTTTTATTTCACCAATCATCACAGCATACAGGGGCCCGGCGAGGTCAGGTGCATGCCGGATCATTTTGAAAAATTGGATTTTGAGCTGGAAGCAGCCATTGTTATCTGTAAACATGGGCGAAACATAAGGGCCCACGAGGCCGATGAATATATTGGTGGTTTGATGATCATGAATGATTTGAGTGCCCGGCGACTACAAATGGAAGAAATGTTACTTAATCTTGGTCCTGCAAAAGGAAAAGATTTTTCAACAGCAATCGGACCATGGCTAGTTACGTTGGACGAATTGCATGAGTTTGAAATCTCTTCAAAAGAAAATCATGTTGGAAAAAGCTGGAACCTTGAAATGAAATGTTGGGTAAATGGTCAAAAAATAAGCGAAGGCAATTTGGGCGATATGGATTGGACCTTTGCAGAAATTATTGAAAGAGCTTCTTATGGCGTAGACCTGTATCCCGGCGATGTAATTGGTAGCGGCACGGTAGGAACCGGTTGTTTCCTGGAATTAAATGGCACAGGCAAATTGAATGATCCTAATTATATTGAGCAATGGCTGCAACCAAATGATATTGTTGAAATGGAAATTGATGCATTAGGAAAATTGAGCAATACGATTGTTGCGGAAGACACAGACTGGAGCATACTGAAGCAAAAAAAAGCGTAGAATGGTTTTTGATTTAAAAGATTTAAAACCTGCTGAAAAGCAATATTACCTGCAGCATGTGATTGCTCCCAGGCCTATTTGTTTTGCTTCCACCATCGATAAAGCAGGGAATGTAAACCTCAGCCCCTTCAGCTTCTTCAATCTATTTTCTACTAATCCGCCTGTTGTAATCTTTTCACCTTCCAGGCGAGTGAGAGATAATACTACCAAGCATACATTACAAAATATACTGGAAGTACCGGAAGTGGTGATCAATATCGTTACTTACGATATGGTGCAACAAACATCTTTAGCCAGTTGTGAATTTCCAAAAGGAGTAAATGAATTTGTAAAGGCTTGCTTTACCCCCGTACCTGCCACAATGGTAAAGCCGCCGATGGTAAAGGAAAGTAAGATAAATCTTGAATGCAGAGTGCTTGAAGTAAAACCACTAGGCACCGAAGGCGGCGCCGGCAACCTGGTGATCTGCGAAGTAATGAGAATGCATATTGATGATTCGCTACTCGATGCCGATAAAAAAATAGATCAGCGAAAGATCAATCATGTGGCAAGGCTGGGCGGCGACTGGTATTGCGTAGTGAATGAAAACAATCTGTTTCAGGTAGAGAAGCCGAATACACAAGTAGGTATTGGAATTGATGCATTGCCTGAAAGCATACGGAACAGCAAAATACTTTCAGGCAATGACCTGGGACAGCTAGCCAATGTGCAGGAGCTACCGGTTATCAATCCTTCCTTTGATGATGATCATTTAAAGCAGATCATTCAATACTATAATCTCAATCCCGATGAGATGGAAAGAGAACTTCACCTGCATGCAAAAAAGCTATTAAGCAAAGGAAAAGTGCAGGATGCATGGCAGGTACTACTGGCTAGTGCCCAGTGATCCGGTTAGGATAGAAGAGGTGTGAGCTATAAAACGGTTTATATTGTTAGTTACAATTGGCATCATTCAGGAATGACAAATGATTTTAAATAAAAAAACAGCAGTTGGTTTTTTGCAACCATACCTGCTGTTTCAATTCAATTGAACTTATGATTAATTTCCTCCAAACACTTTCTTCAAAATATCACTTGTCCTGGCCAATGGGTTAGCCCTGATATTCGCTTCTTCTTTGGCTACCTGGTCAAACAAAGCATCGACCGCCTTGCCTACCACAAAAGAGGTAAGATCCGGATCTACTTTTTTAAATGTCGTAGGAAATTTATTGTAGGTCGTTACTATATCATCGTAATATTTGGTGGCTTCTACCTTGTCCAATGAAGTTTGGACAGAGGGGGTAAATGCTGCAATCAATTTTTGAGAAGTCTTTTGCTTGAAATATTGCGTTGCGGCATCTTTATTTCCTTTTACAATATTCAAAGCATCCGTCAGTGTCATTTCTTTAATCGCATCCACAAAAATGGGTTTTGCAAAAGCCACTGCATCTTCAGCACCCCTATTAATGGCAAGAATGGCTTTATCTACCTGCGCACCCATACCAGCACTTCTCAACGTAGTCTCTATTTTTTTCGCATCGGGTGGCAGCAGCATTTTATAGATTTCGCTGCCAAAAAAGCCATCGGTCTTATTCAGGTTCAACACGGCATTGGTTACCCCCTGGGTCAGGGCTTCCTTTATACCCTGGCCCGCCTCTGCCTCAGAAACGCCTGAACCTGTCACTTTTGAGAGAATTTTTGGGACCTTAAACTGGGAGTGAGCAGTAGCTGGTAAAAGGCCTGCCGACAATGCAATTGCAACAATAAAGGTTTTCATTATAAGTTATTAGGTTTAAAAAGAAGATCAAATTACCCGTTGGACATTGGATTTCCAACGATCTTACTCTTCTTTGACGATACTTTAAGGCTTTTAGTACGCAGCCAGGGAAATTTCTTTCTAAATCATGCGGATTATTACCCATTCAATCAGAAAAGTCAATCTTTGCTCTTCAACCCCCAACCAGTACCTTTGCCGCAATTTTGAAAACAGCGTAATGAGTACACAACAATTGTCCGAACAGGAACAACTCCGCCGCGAAAAACTGGCTGAACTGATCATGATGGGAATTGAGCCTTACCCGGCGCCTTTATATCCCGTAAACTCCAATTCAGTTTATATAAAACAAAACTATTCGGAAGAAAGAAAAGAGGAATTTGCAGATGTATGCGTCGCCGGCCGCATCATGAGTGTGAGAGATATGGGGAAAGCCAATTTTGCCGTGATACAGGATGCGTATGGAAAAATTCAATTGTATATCCGCCGCGATGATATTTGCCCCGGAGAAGACAAAAGCCTGTATGATATTGTTTGGAAAAAATTGCTGGATATCAGCGATATCATCGGTGTCAGAGGATACGCATTTATTACCAAAACAGGCGAAACATCTATCCACGTGAAGGAACTTACGCTGCTGAGCAAATCGTTACGGCCACTGCCCATTGTAAAGGAAGCGGAAGGACAGACCTTTGATGCCGTTACGGACCCCGAGTTTCGCTATCGCCAGCGCTATGCCGACCTGATCATTAATCCATCGATCAAAGAAACCTTTATCAAAAGAACAAAACTGATTAACTCTATCCGGGAGTTCTTAAATGCTAAAGGCGCCCTGGAAGTGGACACACCGGTATTGCAAAACATCCCGGGTGGTGCTGCTGCAAGACCTTTCATTACTCATCATAATGCCCTGGATGTTCCTTTCTATTTGCGTGTGGCCAATGAGTTGTACCTGAAAAGACTGATCGTGGGTGGTTTTGACTGGGTATACGAGTTCAGCCGCAACTTCCGCAATGAAGGCATGGATCGCACCCACAACCCGGAATTTACGATTCTTGAATTTTATACGGCATACAAAGATTATTTGTGGATGATGGAAACAACAGAGCAACTGCTTGAAAAAGCGGCACTGGATGTTTGCCATTCAACCGATGTACAGGTGGGCGACAAAACCATTTCTTTTAAAGCGCCTTTTAAACGAATCAGCATTTACGATGCGATAAAGGAACATACCGGTTTTGATGTAAGCCGCATGAATGAAGAGCAATTGCGTTCAGTTTGTAATCAATTGCAAATTCATGTTGATAATACGATGGGAAAAGGCAAACTCATTGACGAAATCTTTGGTGAAAAATGTGAGCATCATTATATACAACCCACGTTTATCATTGATTATCCCGTTGAAATGAGCCCCCTGACCAAAAAGCACCGGGACAAACAAGGCCTGGTGGAGCGTTTTGAACTTATGATCAACGGTAAAGAGATAGCGAATGCTTACACCGAATTGAATGATCCTATCGATCAGCGGGAGCGATTTGAAGAACAGGTGAGGTTGATGGAAAGAGGAGATGATGAAGCTATGTTTATTGATTACGATTTCTTAAGGGCGTTAGAATACGGTATGCCTCCAACATCCGGAATTGGTTTTGGGATAGACAGGTTGTGTATGTTACTGACCAATCAACCCTCCATCCAGGATGTGCTTTTCTTTCCGCAGATGCGACCCGAAAAAATACAGGAGCAGGTTACTGAATAGTCCTAAAAAATCCATCTGCCGCGGCAGATGGGTTTTTTACTTATGTGGATGATCAGGAATTCGGAGTTTCTTCTACCACTTCAAGCTTATTATCTGCTGAAAACTTATCCCGGTAAGCCTGGAATTTTTCGCTTAGATCGTTCACGGATTCAATTCCCCTGTCAATACTTTCGTGAACATCGGGTAAAGACTGATCAAGCAGTTGAACACCCAGGTTTATATTTTCCGCTTCGATCTGCGACACTTTTTTAAGCACGGAGGTCTGGCTATTCTTCAGATCATCCAGTTCCCGCAATATTTTGTCCATCATTTCGAGCTTTTGCCTTTTTTCCATAATTGAAAGTTTTAGTATGGAAAACAAAGACTATGCAAAAAAAGTCGGCCGGGAATAATAAATTTTTAATTCACTGATTATCCGTCGTTAGAATTACAACGATATTTCCCGGACTGCTCAATCAACAAATAAATCTCTGTATAATTTTGCCCCTTCTACAACTGAATACTTACTTAGATCAGTAATGCCTTCGTTTGCAAATACTTCCTCGTCAATAAAGCAATTGCCAGTACACTGAGCAGAAGGTTTGCGGAAAATATAATAAGCTGCATCGGCTAATATTTCCGGGGTACGGCTCATTTTGGCCAATGCTTCGCCACCCAACAAGTTTCTTACCGCTGCTGTGTCGATAGTTGTTTTTGGCCAGAGTGCATTGGAAGCGATATTGTAGTCTTTCAACTCGGCAGCCCAACCCATCGCCATCATACTCATATTATATTTAGTAATCGTATATGCGATATGGCCCTTCAGCCATTTTGGATCCAGGTTAACCGGCGGTGATAAAGTAAGGATATGGGCATTGGAAGATTTTT
Source organism: Terrimonas alba (assembly GCF_042434975.1). Taxonomy (NCBI): domain Bacteria; kingdom Pseudomonadati; phylum Bacteroidota; class Chitinophagia; order Chitinophagales; family Chitinophagaceae; genus Terrimonas; species Terrimonas alba. The sequence goes on along the minus strand of NZ_JBHMQM010000005.1, from coordinate 260,089 downwards.
TTAAATGTGGAATGCAAGCTTTTGTTACAAAAAAAGTTCCCCGAACATTGATGTCATGCATTAAGTCAAAGCGTTTGGGGTCAGTTTGTTCGGTGGCTGTCAGTGATATAGCCGAAGCATTATTTACCAAAATATCAATGCCTCCAAACCTTTCAACCCCCCTGTCCACCACGTTTTGTATTTGATCTTCAAAGCGTATATCACATTGTATGGCCAGGGCCTGTCCGCCGATCTTCTCCATTTCTTCGGCCGCAGAAAAAATGGTACCGCCCAATTTTGCATTTTCTTCCACAGATTTTGCCGCAATGATAATATTGGCTCCTTCCTTTGCAAGACGAAGTGCTATAGCTTTGCCAATACCGCGGCTGGCTCCGGTAATTAATACAGTTTTGTTTTTCAAAGACATAGCAATTGATTTTGAAACTGGAAGATACAAAAACAGGTGATGCTCGCAGGTGTTTTCATCGTAGATATCCCTTGTTAGCAGTAAATTCAATAGTTAAAGAATCTGTAAAAATTGCTCTGGCACTAAATGAAAACGTAGATTAGTTTTGGGACTGTAGTTGATCGATACCAATTACAGTCCGTTTTAAGCGTCCCGTTTTTGATCCAAATATCCAACAACTGAAAAAGCCTTTAAGGCTCGTCCTAATGAAATTCAATCCCGCTCTCTTTAGGAGCGGGATTTGATATTTTAATACCTTTACTAGTCTCAGATGAAACTTCTTTTACCAGGTTTATTCAGGAAAACCGCTGTCGGCAATTTTTACCACGCCTAAAGGCGATTTAAACTTCACCATTTTCAGGTCCTGCGTTGCCTCCATTCCTTTGCCACCTGTAATGTCATTGCCGGGCGACCGGTAAGTCGCCACACTGTCTGTATAAAAAATTGCTTTATTTTGATCCCACCAAAGATCATGGCATCGCAACGTATCCCCTTTTACAGTTATGACTACCACGCTATCACGCAGGTAAACTTTGTTATGGTTCTCAAAGTATTTTCCATACTTAGCATCGAGCCTTGTTTCAATTTTTGTACTGTCATCATAAAAATCAACATGGAGCTTTTTGGGAAACTCGACATATTGCGTATCTGCCATAACCCGCAACATTAATGGAGCTACCAGCCTGGCCTTCATCACACCTCCCTGGCTCATATAGCTTTCCACGTTGATAGCTTCTTCCTGCATCACTTTATTCCTGGTCCATTTATCAATTTCCTCCTGGCTATTTTCACAACTAACAAAACAGCAGCTCAATAATAGGGCTGCTGCAGTAAAATACTTCAATATGGAGGGGACCCCGTTAGTCATATTTTCTTTTTGTAAACCAAAGATCGCTTAGCGAAAAGCCGGCCGATAACCTGAAGAGATTTTCTTTTAACACATTGTCATTGCCCCCACGTTTGATAAACTCAAACGCCAGGTTGATCAGGGTATACTGTTCATTCTGCCGGTTATAATTACGTAGCGGCAATCCCATGCCAAATGACGCTCCAAATACAGGTATTTTATTATCGTTAAAACGGATATACTCAGGACCAAAAAAAGCACCGGCCCTATAGGCTACGTTGCTGAAATAATTTGCTTTAGGGATGGGTCTCAACTGTGTTCCTATTCTTAATTCCCATTTATCCCGCACCGATGGATCGGCCTGTCCATAAGTCCGGTAATCGGTCCATTTAGTATTTGCATAATCAATCCCGATTAACCAACCGGCTTTTTTGGCAGATACAAATCTCTCCAAAACAAAACCAGCGGTATAAGAGCTTGGGTAAACAATAGGCCCTTTTAAATTCTTTTGATCCAATACACTGTCGATCCTGATATTACCGGTTGATTCGTCAAAAAAATAAGTTTCGCGGATAATATCTTTTGAAGCGTCGAGGTCCTGTTTCCAGTTACCATTTAAACCAAAGGTCAGGTAGAGATCTGGCTTCAACTTGGTTTCATACTGAAGACCTGCATTGAAATACAGGCTGCCGTAGGTTGTCTTGGTTTGAAAGTTTCCACTGGTATATTGTATCGAATCATTGAAGATTGACCGGCGAACACTATAATCTTGCTTTCCAAAAAGATAGCCACCATTGATGCCCAAACTAAGAGCTTGTGTCTTGCTAAAATTGATTTTGAAACCTGTTCCGGCTGACGCAAGATAGGAACCGCCATCGCCCTGGTTGACAGTGACCGCCGTATCAATATAGCTGCCTGAACCGGGATCTGTTAGCCGTTCAATCTTGTTGATATTATAACTGATCCTTGTTATGGGTCGCAAGCCAAAGCTAATTCCCCAATTGGGCCGGATCGGCAGGCCAACCTGTACATGGGAAAACAAGGCATTACTGGCAGAGAACTTTTCGGTAACATTTGGCTCCCGTAAGGTTCGGTTTTCAAAATTTAGCCCAATATCGAGAATTGCCCGCCCCTTGGCTATTTTTTTAGCAGTTTGTTCCTTTAAGGTTTGAAACGAACCATAAGAAGCCGGGTTATTAAAATTGATAGAGAGAACGTCAGCGTAGCCCGACGAAATGCTGCCCATTCCGCGGCTGTTTATATTAGTTGAAGGAACAATATCACCTAGCCCATAACGGCTGTAAGGTGAGTTATCCTGGGAAAAAACGTGAACAGAACTCAACGAAAAGCAGGCAATTAGCAGGAGGTTTATCTTAATCCGGGAAACTTTTAACACATTGATTTTCTTAGAGGTTATTAACTTCGCTGATGGCATAAAGACCCTTAAATATTAAATCGGGGTCTGCAAATATCTTGTTTTTAAGGTGCGAAGCCAAATGCACTATATCTCCCCCGGTTAACACCACGTTAAAGTTGTCGAATTTTTTAGCGTATTCGTCGATAAAACCATCGATTTCGTAGGCAATTCCGAGCACAGCTCCGCTTAACATGTTGCTTTTGGTATCATAGCCTATCAACGGCACGTTACTATCTGCCTCTACCAAAGGAAGTTTGGCAGTAAAATAATTCATTGCTTTTAAACGCATTTCCATTCCCGGCGATATACCGCCACCAATCAATTCGTGATACTTATTGATAAAATTATAGGTGATGCAGGTACCCAGGCCGATAACAAGATTATTGCGGCGGGGATAAAAATGGACAGCGGCTGCAGTCAGGGCCAACCTGTCCGCTCCGATTGTTTCAGGCTTACCGACAGGAGTCGTGAAAGCAAGCTTGGTTAAATGATTAACCCGATGAAATTTTGAATGTTTTGCCAACAGTTCTTCCATAGCCGGATTATGATCGATCACCGACGACAGGATCGATTTGCGGGGACTAAAATCATTAATCAGGGCTTGAATTGTTTGATCCGAATCGTCTTTTAGTACGATTATTTTTTCTAATCCGGCGTTTTTGAAAACAGCGCATTTGCGCCGGGTATTTCCAAAATCAAAACAGAGAGTGACTGACACGAAAATAAAAAGTTTGAATAAAAATATGATTTTTAATGGCATAAACAGATAACTCGCCTATACGCCTGATTTAAATTTATACGTATATTTATAAAAATCGTTTACGATGACAGTAAAATTAAATCTTACCATTAATGAAAAGGTAGCCGCAAAAAGCAAAAAATATGCGGCTAAGAAAGGAGTTTCGGTCAGCAAGCTGGTGGAAGAATACCTGGATAAATTGACTAAAAAGGAAGAAGAGAAAAAGGAAAAAAATTTTGTAAAGAGAAACGCGGGTACATTGCGTATAAAAATAAAATCTGTTGAAAAAGCGAGAAGTGAATATTTAAAAAACAAATATGAACTATAAGGTTTTCCTGGATGTAAATATTCTTATAGACTTTTTTGACGGAAGCAGGCAACATCATGAATCTGCAAAACATTTAATGGAGCTGATCGAAGGTGAGACGATAACTGGTTATTTTTCCGAGTCGGTCGTCAACACAACGGTGTACCTGATACAAAAGGGATATACGCCGAAAGAATTACGAAAAACAATAAAAGAGCTTCTTGAAATAATGACACTGGCTCCTTGTTCTAACAAAACAATCCAGGCGGCTTGTCAATTACCAACAAATGACCTGGAAGATGCGGTGCTTTACCAGATTGCCCTTGAAAATCAACTTGATTATTTTATAACCCATGATAAGGCTGCCTATAAAAAATTGAGCAGTTCGGCGCTGCCAGTCGTAACCGCAGGAGAATTCTTCAAAATACTGGCAGAACAATGAAGCCTTATTTGTCAAGGTTAAATCCCGGTAAGTCTTTGAAGTGGCCGTTGAGTTTTATTTTCTCTTTGAGTTTTTCCATTCCGGCTACCGTTGGAATTACTTTGGCTAGATATCTTTTTAAATATTCCTGGCGCTGACGCTCATCCAATAAACCAAGCATTTCATACTCCTGTTCTATAGATAAGCCCACATGATGAGCAATATCAAAACAGCGGATCTGATCGTCTGGCTTTTTAAAATCTTTTTTCACTTTCAACAATGCATGCAGGTCACGAATACTCGCCATCACTTTACGCATCAGTTCGGGTTTGCCATGCTCATGTGTAGCCGGATAATTTACAATAGCTCCGCTATATAATTTATCAGGAATTTCTTTTATTAATTCCAGAATACGAAATACCTGCACTCCCTGCGTTTTGATATCCATTTCGCCATTATCGTAGACCTTGGTCAGTTCCGTGATTTGAACCAATGTACCGTTTTCCTGCACTTTGTTATTAATTACTGAAGGAATGCCAAACGGCTTTTTTTGTTCATGACATTCCCTGATCAGTTGTTTATATCTCGGCTCAAAAATGTGCAGGTTCAAATCTTCCCCCGGGTATACCACGATGCCTAATGGAAATATCGGAATGAAATTGGTCATTTCTTAACTATAAAATGAAATGATGAAGTTCCGCAATAACACTGATTAGAGTGTTACTTATTTTTTAACAGCTTCATCGATAACAAAAAATATTTAACTGTAAATCCATGCCAACATTCAATCTTCTTTCTATGAAGGGGAATGGAGTAGTATAAGCTTCCTTGATATGATATCGAAATCCCGCCTTATATATAATTTCGAGAATCAGATGAAGATTCTGCTCCCTATTCTCCATGCTGTGATATTCTATGAATAAATTTTTTACAAATCTCAGCTCGTCAGCACAGTCGGCAATTACTTTATGCTCGGCTCCTTCTATATCAATCTTTAAAAAATCTATTTCTTCAACCAGGTAGTTTTTAAGACGGGTTGTTTTTACATCTATGTAGTTGAATTGCCCCGATCTTTCCTGTAACCTTCCTCCTGCTCCGCCTTCAGCCAGGAAGGACAGTGTCTCGTTATCCCCATCCCATACAGCCCGGTTAAGAACCGTTACATCTTTTAGGCTGTAGGACCGGATGTTCTTTTCAAGAAATGAAAAAATATAAGGGTCCGCTTCAAAGCCAATAATTTTTGCATCGGGATAAAGTGATTTAAAATATAAAATACTCATGCCCATATTGGAACCGCAGTCTATAATAAAAGGATTCGCCCTGGGTGAGTTAAACTTATACACTTCCTCCCGGAACAACTCTTTTCTTCCAAGCCTAAACGAAGCATGATCATGAACATGCAGGGTGCCTCCTCTGAAAGTAGTTGTATAAGGTCTGAACCTCTTTCTTTTAAATAATTTCATCCGTAGATATTTATTTCCAGGGTTGGCGCATCTTTTTATAAAGGCGGGTAAAGGTATAAAGTTGGTATCATATTCAATAAAGATTCATTTCTTTATATCTAATTTCAACCAATTGACAAATGACTTATAAAAGTCTTACTGAAAAGCCGGCTTCAGCTACCTTTCTATTTTCCATCTGCACTCTTGTCACGAACAAAGAGGAATACAATATCATGAAACAAAGCTTTGAAGACTGTGGCTTCACTGACCGGTGTGAATACATGATTGCTGATAATTCCAACGGCAATAAATTCGATGCCTACCAGGCTATAAGGCGTTTTATTGCAGAAGCACAGGGAAAATACCTGGTCATCGTTCACCAGGATGTAAGGTGTATTGACAAAATAGATCAATTGGAAAACTGCCTGGACCAATTGTCCGCACAGGATGAAAAATGGGCGGTGGCCGGCAATGCCGGTGGTATTGGCTATCATCAGTTTGCTCATTATATCAACAATGCAGGAAGAATAATAAAAACAACAAAACTCCCGGCGCGGGTAAGTTCCCTCGATGAAAACTTCCTGGTCATAAAAAAAGAGGCGTCGCTAACAGTTTCTGCTGACATAAAAACTTTTCATCTCTATGGCACGGATATCTGCATCATTGCTGACTTCCTGGGCCATACATCTTATGTCATCCCATTTATGGTAAAACATTTAAGTCTCGGCAACCTGAAAGATCTTAAAAAACACGTAGGGGAGTTCGTCACTTCATATGGTAAAAAAATAAGGAGCCGTTATATGGAAACTACCTGCACCAAATTTTATTTGAGTAACTCCAGTTTTAAAAATAAAGTATATAACTCATCGGTTATTTTCTTCCTGGTAAAATTTTGGCAAAAGATCAAATTGGGCTTTAAGAGATTATCAGCACCCAATCCACTTAAAAGAACGATAACAAACGAATAATCTTTTCAGAATCGTATTATTTCCCTTCCCGCTATTGATTGCAATATGCTACCTACAACTTCGTCCACTGACAGGAGTTTTTTATTAAAAGCTTTTTGATCTAATTCCTTTCTGCAAGCCTGGACACTGCTATAATTTTTAAAAAAAAGTGTCATAGATTTTATATAAGTCCATTTGAAAGTAATAAGATGTACAAGGGCTTCTAAAAACAATTGTACAAACCACACTACTCTTTTCCCCTTTTTTAAATGGATAGCATGCAGGTACATTTTGTTGCGGTTATAAATTATTTTAATATGCTTCTTTTTATTTGAGCTGTTTATAGTAGCCGATGTCCTATGTCTGCAAACAGCATTGTAGTCAAAGTAGCATTTAAATCCAAGCCTCCAGGCCCGTAGGGATAATTCAAAGTCCTCTACATAAAAAGGAGAAAACAGTTCATTGAATCCCCCAATGTCTAAAAAGATTTTTCTATTAAGGAAAGCATTGGCGCCTGATAAATACATTGAGTAGAGTCCGCTGGTCATGGCTGCTTCATCCTTCAGCAAATAGTTGCCAGATGTTTTGATCTTAACACCGTGGAAGAAAGGAAATTTTGCAGCATCCTGGATTTTTTCATCACCCCATCCGATGATGCGCCCCATAACACCAAATACATCAGAACGTGTGGTATACTTAAAAAGATGCCTGAAATAATCAGGCTCCAGTTTGACATCACTATTCAATAACAGGACCCAATCATATTTTGCGGAGTAAATACCTTTGTTAGCGGTGACAGAAAAACCACTATTGACCTCATTACTCAATATTTTGACGGCAGGAAAATTATTCCGCACTAACGCAACCGACTCGTCTGTCGAACAATCGTCGGCCAAAATGATTTCCGACGCAATACCGCTTTGATGCAACGCCGCTAATACGGTAGGTAGCACCTGTGGCAAAAGAGATAAGCCATTATAGTTTGGAATTACAACTGATATACCCGTTATTGCCGGCATGGCCGCAAATATACTACCTGCAATCAGCCATTTTAAATTAATCATTAAGCCGGTTGCTGCTTAACTTTGAACGAAGCAGTCATCATCATCATGTGGCAAGAATACCTAACCGAAATCAAGAATGGCAATCCCAAAACACTGGCCCGTTGTATTTCATTAATCGAAAACGAATACCCGGGTTATGAAGAATTGCTTCAGTCGTTACCGCCTTCTGCTACCAAAATCATTGGTATTACCGGTCCGCCCGGTGCAGGGAAGAGCACCCTGGTAGATGTACTTATTGCTTTGCTTGTCGGGAAAGGAAAAACTGTCGGGGTTCTGTGCGTTGATCCCTCGTCACCTTTCAATTTGGGAGCCCTGCTGGGCGACAGAATCAGGATGAGTGAATGGTATACTCATCCCAACGTATTTATTCGTTCATTAGCAACAAGGGGTTCAATGGGCGGTCTGCACCCTAAAATCATTGAGCTTACCGACTTGATGAAATCTTTTCCGTTTGATCATATTATTGTTGAAACAGTGGGAGTTGGTCAAAGCGAAATAGAAATCGCAGGACTTGCTGATTCCACGATTGTTGTTGTCGTGCCTGAAGCCGGTGATGAAGTGCAAACGATGAAGGCGGGTCTCATGGAAATTGCTGATGTTTTTGTCGTTAATAAAGCTGACCGGCCCGATGCAGATCTTTTCGTAAAAAATTTGCGGCAAATGTTGGCCCCCGCTTTTCGAACACACTATCATGAAGTGCCGGTTGTTAAAACAATAGCCTCGCAAAAAAAGGGCGTTGATGAGTTATTAGATATCATTTTTCATCAATTAAAAAAATCACACCTTACCGATCGAAAATTCTGGCTTCTTGCAGAAAAAGCCTTTTTCCTCATCGAACAAAAGCGAATGAAAGGAATTGATAAGTTAAAGCTGAAAAAAGAAATTGAAGCCCTTTTCCCAAAAGGTAATTTTAACCTATACCGTTTTATCGCGGATAAATAAAAAACGAAAGCGGCATTACTGCCGCTCCTGAACTTAACTGCTATGAGAATCCACCCTGATACTATGATTTATTGCTTATTCGCATAAAAAGACCCCTCTTCTCCACCATTGTTTTCCCAGCTTCCTGATAATTTTTTACTGCCTTTGTCAATAAGGGCTACTACTTCTACCACAGTACCATTTTGGTAATTATAGGTGGCGGAGAAATTATCGCCAGCCAATTGCCAGGTACCAGACGCGGTGATAGTACCATTGCTATTTACCCGTTCTATGGTACCACCCGATTTAATGTTTAAGGCATACTGACCAGAGGGTGTAGCATTTCCGGTTCCAATTTTTCCTTCCCATTTTCCTTCGATTGTAAATGGTGGAGGTGTGTTGTCTTTTTTGCAGGCAACAAAAGAAGTTGTTAGTAATAAAGCCACTGCAAGGCTTTTGATGATTTTCATTTTTTCTAAGGTTTAAAAAGGTTAATGTTGTTGATCGTACCAAAAAATAGTTTCGTAGAAAATCCGGACTTAAGAAATACTAAGTGTACCGTTGATAATAGTAAGTAGCTGACCGATATAAAAGAATAGTAAAAGTGATTCTACTTTGCCAGTCAAAAACTAGTCGGCTTTCTGCATTTGCCATGTTCCTCCATTTGTCGCACTATTACCATATCCCCAGTCGCCGAGAAGCTTTCCTGTTTCTTTGTAAAAAGCAGCGATGATGGAGTATTCACTTCCGCTGGTCCATTTGTAATGAGCAGTAAGGATATTATTTTCCATTTCCCATGTACCCTGGCCAAGCTTTTGCCCCGAAGCATTTAGTTCTTCAATAACGCCACCGGCTTTAATGTTCAGGCTGTAGTAGAAGCTATTGCCGGAAGCCTGGTTAACATAAGTGCCTTCCCAGCGGCCTTCAATTGTTTCTGATTGCTTACTTGTCTTGTCCTTGTCTTTACTGCAGGAGATAAGCCCAGTCAATGCAATAGCACTGACAAGAATAATTCTTGAAATTTTCATGTTGGAATGTTTAATGGTTAATGATTAATGAAAGCGTAAAGCTATTGTCAAAGTGGGATCGGAAACTAGTGGATCTGTGTAGTTGGTGACTTTATTGAGCCGTTTGCAAGACCTCACCTCCAACCCCCTCTCCATCCTTCGACAAGCTCAGGAGAGATGGGGCTTAGAACCCTTAACCAGAAAGAGTTTTAAAGGATTCTGGAAAATTTAACCTGACAACAATGATTTTTATACATAAAAAAAGCGGCCCGCTACCGAACCGCCAACTCAACACCGTCCCTATTAGTATTTTGCAAAGCAACGCAGTTGTTGCTATTGAATTGTTATAAAAAAATTGTATTGTAAAATTAAAAAAGCTTTCCCCAAAATAAAACATGCGTTGAGTAGAATGCCAAATTACTTATGTGGTTGACAACAAAAACAAACAGGGGACACTAAAACTTTGAAAACTGGTCCATAAATTCCTGTCTTTTACTCCTGGAAATACTAATGTTGGCGCCATCGTCCATAATGAGATAACCTCCTTCACCCCGAACATATTTCCTGATATGATTCAGGTTGATAAGATATGAGTTATGAATGCGGAAAAAGTCAGGACCGCTCAACGCTTCATCAATATCTTTCAACACTTTTGACACCAGAATTTTCTTACCTCCCACCAATACCACGCTGGTATAGTTGCTTTCTGCCTGGCAATAGAGAATTTCGTTAGTGGGAACAAAGATCATTCCGTCGCCTGTTGTCAGTGCAATACGCTGTACAGAGGGCTTGGCGGTTTGCCTGATATTTTGAAAAAGCAATTCGATCTGTTCCTTGGAAGGCGACGACTTCCTTTCTTCAATGCGGCGTATTGTTTCTTTCAGGTCATCAGGATCAACCGGCTTCAAAAGATAATTCAGAGCACTATATTTAAACGCCTTAATCGCAAACTGATCGTAAGCAGTACAAAAAACAACATCGAAAAACAATTTATCAAATTGCTCCAGCATGTCGAATCCATTCATATGTGGCATTTCAATATCCAGAAAAACGAGGTCAGGCCTGTACTTGTTGATCGCCTCTATTCCTTTGCTGGCCGCATTACACATGGCATCGATCTGTACCTGGGGGCAATAGGTTTTAAGCAACCATTCCATCATTTCGAGGCTATTACTTTCATCGTCAATTAATATGCACCGTATCATAACTATTGTTTTAGAGTTTATTTTTAATCCGTGCTGTATCATCGACCTGCTGTCATTACACTGGAATTTTTAAAATGACCTTTGTTCCTGTCGCCCCGCTTTTCCCGTTTTCCAAATCGATTATTTCTACACTTGCATTTAACTGTGCATGTTTGTTAAGAAGGTTCAACCGGTTTTCCGTTAATTGCATTCCCAGTGATTTCCTGGAAGTAGCTGTTTTACTCCTTAATTCCTTTGCTTTTTCCCTGCCTACGCCATTATCTTCAATGGTACATTGCAGCATGGACTCGCCGGCCATGCCTACCCTGATGCTGAGGTGACCATTGTTTTCCTTGTGCAACAGCCCATGCCATATTGCATTCTCCACGTAGGGTTGAATAATTAGCGGCGGTAATTCGATCGTATCTGTTCCAAGATTAGGTTCCACCTTTATTTCATAAGTAAACTTTTTATCAAACCGTAGTGCTTCCATTTCTATGTACAGCTTCAATGCTTCCAGCTCATTGGCGAGTACCACATTTTTACAGTTAGAGTTGTCAAGAATCAGCCGGATTAGCTTGGCAAACTTGGTAAGATATAAAGAAGCAGTCGTCTGATCACTCTTGACAATATACCTGTTTATAGAATTCAGGCAGTTGAAAATAAAATGAGGATTCATTTGTGCTCTTAATGCCTGCATTTCTACTTCTGTCATTTTTTGTTGAGTGCTCATTAATTTTCGTTGTGCCTCTTTTTTTTCTTCTTCAGCCCTGGCTCTGACAATCTTATTGGCACACAAGGACGCAATAGTAGTAAGAATCGACAAATGCTTTTTAGTGAAAAACCTTTTTTTTGAGTGCTCGCAATCGATCACGCCTAAAACCTTTCCATTATAAATGATAGGGACACTGATTTCAGAAAACCGTTGCACATCATCCACGATATACCGGCTGTCCCTGGATGTATCGTTCACGATCTCTGCTCTTCCACTTTGCGCCACACTACCAACAATTCCCTCTCCCGGTTTTAATTCAATTGGACTGGTGATTTCAAACTGGAGCGGACTTTTGGGTCCATGGGCAGCCGTTTGTACAAGAATGTTCCTTTCTTCATCCAGTAAATAAATGACACAGTCTTCGAAGTGAAGCCGACCAATACAGTTTCTCGCTACATCCCAAAGAATATTTTCTTCTGTTTGTTGTTCAGAAAGGCTGGAAGCAAAGTAATTGATCGCCTGCTCAGTTTCTATTTCTTCCCGTTGCTCGTCAATTTTTTTATTACGGTTGAAAATGACCCAATAAATAGTGCCGATCAACAAAGAAATAAAAGCACCAATAAACCACCAGCGCTGCCATATGGGTGGAATAATGGCCAGGTTTATTTTATTGGCAGCGCTAACCCAGGTTTTGCCATCAAGGCTAGCTTTGACGTTGAAAATATAATTGCCTGCCGGTAATGATGAATAACGTGCCTGCCGGGTATCAATACCGGTTTGCCACTCCTTATCATAGCCTTCCAGCTTATATTGGTATTGGATATTGCGGGAGCCTTTCAGGTTAATGGCGGAAAAACGGAAAATAATATTGTTGTTTTCATATTTGAGTGAGAGGTCGCTATGATTGTAAAGGTTAATGACGGAATCCTGCATTTCGGCCTGGTAAATGGTCAGTTTTAGATCGGCCGGTCTTGTAATCATCTGATCAGGGAAAAAGTAATTGACACCGGCTCTTCCTCCCCAGAATAATTCACCTGCTTTGGTTTTCAAAACACTGCCCATTCTAAATCCCTCCGTTGAAAGCCCGGAATTCTCATCAAAATATTTCATCGTTCCCTTTTCAGGATCAAAGCGGATAATACATTTGGTATTAGCAATCCAGATTTTACCCTGGTTGTCCTGGGTAATCCCCTCACAGTAATCATATTTTAAACCATTCGTTTTGTTGTAGGTAGTTATTTTATCACTGTCGATGATGCTGAAGCCCTTGAGTGTGCCCACATACAATCTTTCCTTATCATCCTGGAAAAGAGTAAAACACTGATTGGATGCGAGGCCCTGCTTTTCAGTAATGCTATCCAGCCGGTTCTCCTTTTGATTATAATGATATATTCCTTTAAAGGTGGCAATCCACATATTTCCTCTTTTATCTTCGAGGAATGAGTTTATTCTAAGCCCATACATCTTTTTTAAAAGAGGATGATCCGTATAGGCTTTTATTTTTAAACTGGATGGGTCTATGGTGTAAAATCCGGCGTTAGTGCCTGCCCAAATGTTGCCATCTGACGCTGCGTAAAGACTGAAGATATAGTCACTTTTGACAGCATTTCCTAAGGAGGTATCTCTTGCAATCTTTTTAAACTGTCCGGACGTTTCATCTAATACGGCGATACCATCGCCTAAAGCGCTTACCCAAACACGTCCAAACTTATCGATACATAAAGACCGGATTTCTACATTCTGTGAGCCGGTCCAGATGGGAGCAGCATAGTAGTAAAAAAATTGAGTTAAATTTTGTTTTCGATCCCAGCGGATAAGTCTTTCCAGTGCGCCTATCCACAAAACATCCTCTTTACCTTCTTTGATCTCAGATATATAACTATCATAAAAATTTCCCTGCTGGTCGTTAAATATGCGGACATAGCTTGCCTGCTTGTTAAAAATATTCGCCACACTAACTCCGGCTGTATTGGTGCCCACAACAATGTCACCGTTATTTGCACCCAAAACCCGCCAGATGAGGTTGGCGCCAACTGAATTGGATTGAATAGGGTTGTGTTTATAATGGGAAAAATTTCCGTTTCTATCAATGATCACCAATCCTGCATAATCGGTTGAAACAAGAAGATTACCATTTACCGCTGGTCTAACCTCCGTAATAGTCGAGTTGACCTTTTTCTTGTTGAGCTCACTTGTAAGCTGGTATTCTTTTACAATCTTATTTTTTTGAATATCTACAATTTGAACTTTGCCATGCTGTAATCCTACCGCCAACTCATGATCACTATAACGGCATAAACTAAAGACGGCTTTAAAGGGCTGCTGGTACGTAATTTTTTTATTGGCATAATCTACCAGAAGTATCAGGCTGTCTGTCGCATAAATGATCCGGTTATCATCGAATGGCTCTGCATCATGAAACCGTTCATACCTGAGTTGTGGCGGTATCCAATCAATCTTTTCCCATTTGTTGGTTGATGAACTAAAAAAGAACTGGCCGAGGCTGGTATAAAGAACCGGCCCCAACGCCTTTGTATCCATAATGGTTCGGCAACCAAATTTTGTAGCGGTATCGTTCAAAACTACCCGATGAAATTTCCTGTTTTCATCCAGGTAAGTAATACCGTCATAAGTGCCCAGCCACACCCTGTTTCGGCTATCGCAGGTTAGATGAATGATATTATTAGAAGCCAACTGGGGGTAACTTTCTTTTTTGAAAGTACTGACGGTGTAGCCATCGTACACATTTAAGCCATCGATCGTACCAATCCACAAAAAGCCCTTTTTGTCAATAACAACTGATCGGACATTGTTTTCGGACAGCCCATCCGAAGTATTTATGTTGTTGAATGAAAGCGACTGGGCTCCTGTTTTGCCGGGCATTAGTAAACAAAAGCAAATGAGGAGGCGGAATTTTCTATGGTGAAAAAGATTCAAAAAACGGGGCTTTTATGCCTTCCATAAAATTAACCTATTTGGTAACCGCCTGCAAAAACATTGAGCCAGCGGCAGAATCCTTGAGTCGATGACCGGGAATATATAGATCATGCATCACGGTTACTCTTCCACCAGCGGTAACCGATATAACCAATAATAAGAAAAGGAGTAAATGCAAGGTAGAGTATAGCTCCGTTCAGGCCTTTGGCTGGACCTTCGCCCAATTGCTGAGCCGTCTTCGTACAGATGGAACATTGCGCAGTAGACGGTGCTGCCGTAAAAAAAAGCAAACAACAAATAAGAAAAACGACCAACAACCTCCTTTTCATGACAGCTTTATTTTAACCACAAAATTACTGCGCAGACCAGTATCTCAGGGATTCTGGAAAATATTATTATGAGTAAAATCAAAATATTTAAGAGAACTATATAAAGAAAAAAATAATTTGTATTTTTCTTTATATGAAATCCGGTATAAATCCACTACACCAGTCTGCTGCAAAACTAAAGCTATCCGGATTTTCACTCCTTTTCTTGTTATTTTCATCAAATTCAAAATTGTATTCCCAAAACGCTTCCATTAGTGGCGTGGTAAACAGCTATTACAGTGTTACTGAAATCATACCTTCCAAAGCTTGTGTTCGTGTTACCAATCCTTCGGGTTTAAACTATAATGATAAAGTGATGTTGATCCAGATGAAAGGCGCATCAATTAATACCAACGCCAATTCAAGTTCATTTGGTGACACCACAAGTCTTAACAATGCTGGTAATTATGAAATCGGAAAAGTTTGTACCGTAATTGGCGATTCTGTTTTTCTCATTTACATGTTATTAAACCAATATACCGTATCGGGCAAAGTACAGTTGGTTAAAATACCTCAATATGTTTCTGCAACTGTAGTGGATACATTGAAAGCGGCACCCTGGGATAATGCAACTGGCACCGGAGGGGTTTTAGCCGTGAGTGTAGCGGAAGATCTTGTATTAAATCAACCAATATCGGCAGACTCTGCCGGATTCAAAGGAGGTGGATTTTTGTTAAGTAGTGGCGTTTGTTCTGATTTTGCCCCTGCTAATGATTATGCTTATAACGCCAACAATTCAGATCCGCAGGAAGGTGCATTTAAGGGCGAAGGGGCAGCAATAGTTGGAGCTTCCGTTAGTGGTGGCCGGGGCGCTCCGGCAAATGGCGGTGGCGGTGGTAATAATCACAATAATAGCGGCGGCGGTGGCGCCAATCTTTCGGCTGGTGGACTTGGGGGTGGTAATTCCAGTTCTGCCGGATGCGAAATATCAATACCAGGGAGAGGTGGAAAAGAATTAAACAGTCACAGCGGTAAAAAGATATTTCCAGGGGGCGGGGGCGGCGCAGGTCATACTAATAACGGCTTCAGTGATTCGCGGGGTGGAGGCCATGGTGGAGGCGTTATTTTTATTGAAGCAACCAATCTTGTGGGAAACAGTAAAAAAATCAGTGCCAACGGCCAAACAGGCGGACCTTCAAAAGGCGATGGGGCCGGTGGTGGTGGTGCGGCAGGCACCCTGATCATGGACGTTACCAACTATGTTGGTTCCGTGACTATTGAAGCAAATGGAGGTAATGGCGGTGCTTCTGATGACGGGGTAATCAGCGGACGATGCTATGGTGGAGGCGGCGGCGGAAGTGGCGGAGCTATTTATTTTTCAGGAGCAAGTCCGGCATCCGGAATTACCACAACAGCTGGAAGTGGCGGGCTTGAAACGAGGCGCTCAGCTACTTGTGTTACAGCTGTTCCAGGAGCGGCGGGGACTGTGGGACAAGTTTTCACGAACTATACTTACTCAAGTTCAACTGTACTTATCAGTAATTATTGTACATTATTACTGCCCGTTGAAATAGTTTTTTTCAAAACCCGCTATATAATAAATAATCAAGTCCAATTAACCTGGCAGGTAGCTCAACCCGAAATTGTCAGTCGCTTTACTATTGAAAGATCAACGGATGGCTACAATTGGATATCCATTAATCAGCAGCAGGGAATAGAAACGGTATCCTCTTATAAGGCGATTGATCCTTCTCCTGAAGCTGGAATAAATTATTACCGGCTAAAAATAACAGAACACAGCGCAACGATAACCTATTCTATCATTCAAAAAATTTATACGGATTTTTCAGGAAGCAGAAGCAAGGTTAATGTTTATCCCAATCCCGCCCGGGACAAGGTTTATATAACAGGCGATGTTTCAACTGTTAAACATATTTCGCTGCTTGATAGGTCGGGAAAATTGATTTGGCAAAAAAATATTACTCCATCTCCATACAGCCTTGAGTTTGACTTGCCAGTTTTGCCAACAGGTATTTATGTGTTGAAGATTGGTGACGTGCTAAAAAAATTATCTATTTTCCAGGGTGACTAGCAGCAAAAGAGCCGGTTCCTTTTCGAACCGGCTCTCGTATTTTCATTTAATCATTTTATACTGCTTCAGCACTCATCTTTTTACTTTGTTTCAATCTTTCGTTTTCATCCAGTATCACTTTACGCATACGAATGAAATTAGGTGTCACTTCTATGCACTCATCCTGTTGAATATATTCCATACATTCCTCCAGCGTCATCAACGTTTTTGGAGCAATACGGGTAGCATCATCACTGCCGCTTGCACGGTGGTTGGTCAATTTTTTTCCTTCCGTTGCATTTACCACCAGGTCTCCGGGCTTTATGTTTTCTGCAATGATTTGCCCGGCATATACTTCCTCACCCGGATCTACAAAAAAGGTACCCCTGTCCTGTAATTTATCGATCGAATAACCAGTTGTTTTCTCTGTATTTTTTGAAAGCAATACCCCGTTATTTCTTCCGGGAATCGGTCCCTTCCAGGGTTTATATTCACTAAAGCGATGGGCCATTACCGCTTCACCGGTCGTGGCAGTCAGCATTTGCGTACGAAGACCGATCAAACCCCTTGAAGGAATGTCAAACTCCAGGTGTTGCATTTCACCCTTGGTTTCCATCACCAGCATTTCACCTTTTTTGCGGCTTACCAGGTCAATTACTTTGCTGGCAAATTCCTGCGGCACATCCACCACCAGCGTTTCATAGGGCTCACATTTTTTGCCGTCAATTTCTTTTACGATTACCTGAGGTTGACCTACAGTCAACTCATAACCCTCACGGCGCATGGTTTCGATTAATACTCCTAAGTGAAGAATACCCCGGCCATATACAACCAGGCTATCTCCCTCTTCGCTATCCATTACTTTCAGGGCAAGGTTTTTTTCGGTTTCTTTCATCAACCTGTCACGCAAGTGGCGGCTGGTTACAAATTTTCCATCCTTACCAAAAAAAGGAGAATTGTTTACAGAAAACAACATGTTCATTGTCGGCTCATCTACACTAATAACCGGTAATGCTTCAGGATTCTCTGCATCGGCAATGGTGTCACCAATATTAAAATCTTCAATTCCAACCACTGCGCAAAGATCACCCGCCAATACTTCAGTCACTTTCTTTTTGCCCATTCCTTCAAACACATACAGTTCTCTCACTCTCATTTTTTTGACTGATCCATCTGCCTGGAGCAAAGCAATCGGCTGATTCTCCTTTATCGAACCGCGACTCACTTTTCCTACCGCAATACGACCGAGGAAAGAGGAGTAGTCCAATGAAGTGATCTGCATTTGCAAAGGCCCTTCATTCACTTTCGGGGCTGGCACATGCTTTAATATACCATCCAATAGGGGATTAATGTTATCAATTTGCGTCAGTGAATCATTGAACCAGCCATTTTTTCCCGAACCATAATAAGTAGGAAAATCAAGCTGTTCTTCCGAGGCATCGAGGTTAAAGAATAACTCGAACACAGCATCATGCACTTCATCGGGACGACAGTTTGGCTTGTCTACTTTATTGATAACCACAATTGGTTTCAGGTTAAGTTGCAATGCCTTCTGTAAAACAAACCTTGTTTGCGGCATAGGACCTTCAAAAGCATCTACTAACAGGATAACACCATCGGCCATTTTCAACACCCTTTCTACTTCTCCACCGAAGTCGGCGTGACCCGGCGTATCGATCACGTTAATTTTTACGTCTTTATAGGTAACTGAAGCGTTTTTACTAAAAATGGTGATACCACGTTCACGTTCCAGATCATTGCTATCCATGATCAACTCACCGGTCTCCTGGTTGTCACGAAAAACCTTGGTCGCATGTAATATCTTATCAACCAATGTAGTTTTACCGTGGTCAACGTGTGCAATGATGGCGATGTTTCTTATTTCCATGTTTGAAGTTTTGAGCCCTGCTGTAAAACGCTCATGCGAAACCCGCATAAATGATCACAAAAGCCCTTTTTTTTGAGGCTGCAAAGCTACATCAATAAAACGGGGGGAGCAAACGAAACGAATAATTAATCAGGGCTTAACCTGTTAAAAACGGGGTTTTAATGTAGTTTTATAAAAATAGCTCCGATGAAATTTGTTAAATGGCTAGGGATCATTCTATTACTATTGATCATCGCCTATTTTCTTGGCCCAAGGCCGCCGCTTCCAAAATATGATAATCATCTTCCGGGGATTCCTGCTGACCCTTTGGCAATCGAAAAACATATTGCTTTCAGGGAATCAAAACTTAAATTAAAACCCGATAACGAGGCCAGGATAGTTTGGTTTAATGATTCAGCAAAAACCAAATCAGATTATGCCGTCGTCTATCTCCACGGATTTTCAGCCAGCCAGGAAGAAGGTGATCCGGTGCATCAGCAATTTGCCAAAACATTTGGTTGCAACCTTTATTTATCCCGGCTTGCTGAACACGGGATTGATACGCCGGAAGCAATGGTCAGCCTGACGGCTGAAAAGCTTTGGAACTCTGCCAAGGAGGCTTATGCAATTGGAAAGCAAATCGGGAAAAAGGTGATTGTCATTGGCACATCTACAGGAGGAACCCTGGCGCTGAAACTTGCTACCGAATTTCCCGAAATAGCTGGCCTTATCCTTCTTTCGCCCAATATTGCCATCAATGACCCTAATGCCTGGGTGTTAAATAATCATTGGGGATTACAGGTTGCAAGATTGATCAAAGGCAAATACAATACAAGCAGTGATACAACAGCCATGTATAAAAAATATTGGTACAACAGGTACCGGATGGAATCAACCGTTGAACTGGAAGAATTGCTGGAAACTACTATGAAAGCCTCCATTTTTGAAAAAGTGAAACAACCCACCCTCCTGCTTTATTACTATAAAGATGAAGAACACCAGGACAAAGTGGTAAAAGTGTCCGCTATGAAAAGAATGTTTCGGCAACTAGGCACTCCCGATAGTTTAAAACGGGAAGTTGCGACCATCAATACTGGCGATCATGTAATAGGATCCTACATAAAATCGAAGGACGTACAAACCGTCATCAATGAGTGTGAAAAATTTGGAAAAGAAATATTGCACCTGCCGCCCGTCAACCCCTGATCAAACCCTGACATAGATTTTCTTTTTGTCCATTATATACCCAATCAGCCAGCACAGTAGCATAAAACTAACGGCAAAAAGAAAAGAACCGAAATACATGCCGGTATGACTGAAAATGTTTTCAAAGATCCATTGATACAAGGGCTGGTAATTTTTGCCAACACCAAAAAACCATAAGAGTATTGCCAGCAACTCCGAAACGAGGTAAATAAACAAAGGGTTTCTTCCAAATACTTCAAAGAAATAAGCCCATTTTCTTTTTTGCATAAAATCTGTGATATAGATCAGGGCGGCGAGAATAACACAGTCAATCCCTACGGTAAGCAATACAAAACTGCCCGTCCACAGTTTTTTATTGATTGGGAAAAATGGATTCCACAACAGGGCCAATGCTATCGCCACAACTCCGGCCAGCAATAACTTGGTTAAACCTTCATATTCCTTTCCCTTCAACTGTAGCCATCGGCCGGCAAACCAGCCAAATGTTACGTTTGCAATAGCAGGGAGAGTACTTAAAATTCCTTCGGGATCGAAAGCCACACCCCCGCCATGGTAGAGATGATCAGAACCCAACAACCATAGATCGAGTTTTGTTCCGGCGTTGGTCAACTTATCATAGGGATCACCAGCTTCACCAAACAATAACAAAATGAACCAATAAACTAATAAGAAAGCAATTGATAATCCAAATACCTGTCTTGGTTTTAGGTAATAAACCATCAAAGAAGCAAAGCAATAACCGAGTGCAATACGCTGCAGCACACCCATCACTCTTGTATGATTAAAAGGATTACCAACCAGTTGGTGCTGCTCGTTGTAATGAACAAAGGGAAACCAATACATCAGGAAGCCCAGCAGGAAAATGATCAATGTTCTTTTAAATATTTTTACCAGCACCTGTTTTTGTGAAAGCTTTTCCCATTTTATCATTGCGAACGCCATGGCATTACCCACCGCAAACATAAAAGAAGGAAACACAAGATCTGTCGGCGTAAACCCATGCCACTGAGCATGCTGGAGGGGAGCATAGGTAGTATCACCATTTCCAGCCGTATTAACGATAATCATAAAACAAACCGTCATGCCACGGAATATGTCAAGAGCCAGGAAACGTTGGGAAGGCTGATTCATAAGCAGAAGTTACTTCCCAATATAATTAATAATTTGATGCAGGACCTGTATTAAAATTCTCCTCATTTTTTGGTACGATGATGGTTAGCTAAATAACTTTGTTGGCACTTGTCAGTAAACCTTTACACTATGGATTCATCCCGCTGGTCCAGGCGAAACATATTAAAGCGATTTGGCATTAGCATCGGTACTAGTTTTTTCCCATTTTCTCTTTGGGCAAAAAATGAAACGGGTGAGCCCCTTATTCTTCCCGATAATCCGCTTTATAAGCAATTAGCAAAACCGGTAACGGCTATTGTATTAGGCGCAGGCGCCAGGGGAAATGTGTATGGTGACTACGCCATTGAATATCCTGAGCAATTAAACATCATTGGCGTAGCAGATCCTAATCACCTGCGAAATGAAAGTTTTGCTGTAAAACATACTATTTCCCGGACCAATTGTTTCAACAACTGGAAAGAGGTTTTTTCAAAGCCAAAATTTGCGGATGCCGTTATTATTAGCACCCCGGATCAATTGCATTATGAACCTTGTATGGAAGCTTTGCGGCAAGGCTATGATGTATTGCTGGAAAAACCTATTTCACCCAGTGAAAAGGAATGTCGTGATATTTTAGAACTGACTAAAAAAACCGGCCGTATTGTGGCCGTGTGCCATGTACTGCGTTATGCCCCCTATTTTATCAAACTAAGAGAATTGATTCAATCCGGAACTATAGGCGATATTATCAGCCTGCAGCATTTGGAACCGATCGATCATGTGCACATGAGTCATTCTTATGTCCGCGGCAACTGGCACAATAGCAAGGAAACAACACCCATCATTCTTGCCAAATCATGCCATGATCTTGATGTTTTAAAATGGATGCTGGGAAAAGATTCAAAAAAAATACAGGCCTTTGGCAACCTGAAATGGTTTAAAAAAGAAAATGCACCACAAGGCAGCAAGGAAAGATGTACGGATGGTTGTGGTATCGAAAACAAATGTCCTTATTCTGCATTGAAAATTTATTACCGCGAAAGACAAAGAACATACGTCTTTGATCTGCCAAAAGAAAAGAAAAAGCAGGACGCGGCTATTTTGAACTACCTAAAAACTACCAACTACGGCCGGTGTGTGTATCGAATGGAAAATGATCAATGCGATCATTATACCACGAATATCTTGTTTGATGATGGTATCACAGCCACATTCAATATGGAGGCCTTTACACCATGGGGTGGTCGTCGCACCCGGGTAATGGGAAGCATGGGCTACCTGGAAGGCGATATGAACCAATTTAAGATATATGACTTTCGCACCAATAAATCCAGGATCTATCATACCAAAACAAACGAAGTCAACAACTATAAAAATGAAGGACATGGTGGTGGAGACTGGCGTATGGTATCGGATTGGATACAGGCTGTAGCACAGCATAACCCCAACTTGTTAACCTCCACTATTGATGCTTCCATTGAGAGCCATATCATGTGTTTTATGGCGGAGGAAAGCCGCATTCATCATAAAGTGATGGATATAAGAATGTAAAAGAATTTACCTGTATTTAAAAAACTGATTAAATAAATAAAGACCGGGGATGCCGGCCTTTATCAAATGATCTTACTCAACAGAGCTCAATTTTTTGTCTTCACAGGTATGGATTGATAATAAGATATTGGAAAATCAATTGGTTTTTTCAGTGGAAGGATGGATACGTGATCAACAATACAAAGGTGGTTCATGATTTTTCTTTATTCAAATGATTGGCGCAAAAAATTTACTTTTTACCAGTAAAATGGTAATTCTCCGAAAGCACCTTATCGCCATTTTACGAATTACAGGAGTTAATACAACGATTACCGGTTTACACCAAGCTTTTGCCAGGATGATCGTTCCTTAGAATGGATAGCCAATTCCTAAGTTGAAGATGATATTTTCCTTTCGCCATGCAGAACTCCTAAAATCAAATTGATTAAACACCCAGCGCTTTCCTTGCGGCAGCCAGGGTTTGCGGAAAGGAATGGCCACGTCCAGCCTGACAACAAGGAAGGATATATCAAACCGTAAGCCGACACCACCTCCCACTGCCATTTCCTTCAAAAACTTGCCCGTGAATTTAGCGCCGGGCTTTAATGGCTCATCATTATAAAGCCAGATATTACCGGCATCGATAAACAATGCGCCGTGTAAAAAGCCACTTAACTTTTTTCTCAACTCCGTATTCAGTTCAAGCTTTATATCGCCTGACTGATCGGGCAGGAAAGTGGTAATAGCGGTGTCTTTATAAGTGCCCGGACCGATAAAGCGGCTGCGAAATGCACGGATGCTATTGGTTCCACCCACAAAAAATTGTTTGATATAAGGCAGCTGAAGTGAGTTGCCATAAGGCAGGCCAAAGCCCAGGATAAGTCGGTTGGCCCACACCGCGGTCTTTGACAATTTGCTGTAATAGCGGTTATCTGCTTCCAACCTTATGTATTGAGAAAATGGCGCCTTGAATATCTCCTTTACCTTTCCACTCTTAGCGTCGGCGCCGGACAATAGGCCAGCTACATTTCCTGACAGATCAACATTACCATTGAAATATAAACCACCACTCATGGCAGGCTTCCCCTGCAATTGGTTATAATTGTAGTTATAGTTGGTGCCCAAAATAAACTGCCTTTCTACCGCCTTCAACAATGTTGGGTTATTATCTGCACTGTCTTTATATATATCAGTTATCAAAAGTGGTTGCACATAGTTAATGCTGATGAAATTGAACTGGTGTTCTTTTTGAAGTGTTTGTTGCCAGTTATATCCCAGCCCGGCCCGAAACGATTGCATCGTGTAGAGCTTTTGCTTGGTCAAAAGATCATAGCCTAACAGAAACTTTGTTTTGGGTACGAAGCTGCCCTTTGGATTCAACTTAAGAAAGATAAACCGGGGAACAACGAAGTTTGCTTCAATGCCATAGCGGAAAGTATTAAACCCACGAAACTGGCCACCTGCCTGTACTTCAAACCCGCCGGTCGCATCAACCGTAAAGAGTTCACCACTGCGCAATGTATTCCGGTTGCGCCAACCAATCGTAATTGACGAACCGGTAAGGTTATTTGATTTGGTATTAGCATTAATCTCACCTTTTATCGATTTTTTGGGGAACGGCGTGAGATAATAATAGGCATTGAGTTTTGCCGAATCGATTCCGGGTACGGGTTCAAACCTGTTTTTTACAAACTTGAAAAGATCGAGATTTACCAGCCGGCTGATAGTTTGACCGTGGTCGGTACGGTTATAAACATCACCGGGGTCAAACTGCATGGTTCGTTCAAATAACTTTGGCTTATACAATTTTTGCGAGTCAACAAGATAATAGCCAGCGTAAAACACCGCATAAGCTTTAGATGTGTCACCTGCTGTTGGCCGCAACCGGTAGCGGGGATAAATAAAAACATCATTAATGGTATAAACCTCTCTTGCCTGAACAGGTGTTTCGGGTTTTATTTTTACATACAGGTCCACCTTATGACCTCCAACAGTGCTGTCTGCTTGTATAATCAGAAAGTCAGGATCAAAATAATAAAAGCCTCTTTCTTTCAGATAGGCATCTATTCTTTCTCTCTCTCCTTTGATCACTGCCAGATCAAAAGGATCACCGGCTTTCAAAAAAGTTTTTGCTGACGACTCATTGATCGTTTTTTGCAACACAGCACTTGTATCCTGTATATATTCGACCTTGTTGATAAAATATCTTTCGCCCGCCTGTACTGTGTAAATAGCCCGTCCCCTTTTTCTTTTTACCGTTGTATCTCCCTGCACCTGTGCATGAAAATAGCCGCGATTTTCTAAATTGCTCCGCAACACCTTTACATTATGGTCGATATTTACTGAGCTTAGTAAGACGGGAGGTTCACCCATCTTTTTTCTTAACAGCTTATTGTTGTTGAATAAGAGTTTAAAGGGTATTCCCAATACTCGCTGATTAGGTTTTGGACGGGTAAGTGAAATGAGTTCGCTTCGCAACTCTTTTTTTAAACCTGGTCTTGAGCCCGGCGCTTCCAGGTCAACCGTGGCGCCCATATAAAGTGCATCGCCTGGCGGCACCTTTTTAGTAGCACTGCAAGATGCCAGGATTGAAACAATGATGATACTTATGAAATAATTCCTGCCCCGCATTCTATTGATTATTTGTTGACGTAGTGCTGTCAGCAGCTGCGGCAGCCTTTTGTTGCATTTCCAATTCTCTTTGTTTCCTTCTCTGCTCCCGCCGTTTTTGTCTTTCTCTTACTGAAATAAATATTTCTCTAAAACGGTTATAATCCACGGTAATGATAAATGCCACCCCGGTTTCAATAATATACCCATCGATCACCCCCTGGTATTCGTTCTTCCGATAGGCTCTTAACAAATACCGGTTGTCACGACTTACCCGATAATCAAGGGCGACATTACTGGCGATATTACTGGATTGCTGCCTGGAATTTTGCGGCCCTTCCAGTTCAAAATTGCTTCCTACTGAAACTGTAAGACGATCGTTCAACAATTGCTTGGAAATACCAACATTCAGATCGGTTCTGTCTCTTCGCTGCCCTGTTGTATAATCTTCTGATGACAATACATCAAAATTCAAGTCAACACCAGATATCAGGTCATCTGCCAGGCGATTCAATTGTTCAGTTAAAAGTTTACTTACACTTTGTCTTGCAAATACGGAAGGATTAAGAA
The DNA here is from genome assembly GCF_042434975.1 of Terrimonas alba. Taxonomy (NCBI): domain Bacteria; kingdom Pseudomonadati; phylum Bacteroidota; class Chitinophagia; order Chitinophagales; family Chitinophagaceae; genus Terrimonas; species Terrimonas alba. Next base: position 234,424 of record NZ_JBHMQM010000005.1, on the reverse strand, counting down.
CTTCGCCACTGCCCTGGAAAGGATTGTCGGCCATAAACCTGTTTAATAAAAGGAGTGAGAAAACCTGTTTATTCATTTCACCAGGATCCTGCCGCAGCTGGTCAAGCCTTGTTCTTACATTCGTAATAATTTCACCGCCTACTACATAACTTTTATTCTCCGGTAAAATGATATCAAAGCTTATCTGCGGCTTCAACAACTCTCCCTCCATTTTCAAATGGACATCGAAAGGAAGTTTCTGCAGGTAGGTATTTCTTTCAAAAGCAGAAGCAGAATCCAATTGATTTTTTACCAAATCAAGCGGGGCCGTGTTGGCGACATATATCGCTTCAATATCAACGGAAGCTTCTGTGGGAGCGCCTTCCCAGATAATTTTGCTTCCTTTTTGAATATTGAACTTGCGGCGAATAAAATTGAAACTAAGATTGTAGGTTCCCTCCTCCAATTCATATGAGCCCGTTAATGTAACCTTACCACTGGGATCAATGCCGCCTACTAATAAGGCTTCTCCTTTTACATTTAAAAAATCACCATTGCCTTCATCAATAATGATATTGAATGCTGCTTCTTTTTCTATTTCGATATTGGTAGTAATATCCATTCCTGTGAAAGAACTTGTGTTTAGCGAATCATACGCCAATAAGAACAAAGAATCATTTACCGGCTGATCCATGTCTACAAACTCTACAATACCTTCACGATCTACTACGCCTGGTTCCTGCTGGGGTATTACTACAGTCATGTTGGTTTTATCGTTCACCACCAGCCGGCCATCGATAGCAGGAGCTTCTTCTGTACCCTTTATCGTCATATTAGTATTAACATACAGTTGTCCATAAAAAAGCTTGTTATCTTTTTTGGTACTGTTTAAAATGCGGAAATCATTTGCCCTTATCCGCATATCAAAATTGTAGTTGATAAAATTATCCGTACCGGCTATACCATCGATCATCAACGAATTGCCGGCGGAATCTTTGACGGCAAACCGGTCAAAGCGAAAACCACCTTCCGTTACATTAATTTTTTCCTGGTCAATGCTGAAGCGGTTATTGAACTGGCTGTAATTAAATTCAGCTTTATTAAAATGAAGGTCACCATTGATGAGCGGCCTTGCCATCGTTCCTTTTACCATAAACTTACCGTTAACAGAGCCTGAGGCTTCTTTGATCATTCCATCGGAAAAAGCCTGGGCAGTTGTCATTGGCAGCTCTTTAATATCCAGTAAAAAATCAAAATTGCTCTCAACCGGTTTTACAAAATAGTCTCCTGTTAGCTTCACGTTATTGCCACGGCCACTAAGCGTAATATCAGCACTATATACATCTGGCTTTTGATTATTGACAAGCAATTTTACATTTCCTACCGTATCCGTTTTTATACTCAGGTCTGTTACGGTTAAATCCCCGATGAATACCGGTTCTTTCGAAAGATCATTAAAGGTGATCTTACCGTTTATTGTTCCGTCAGCAAACGTGGAATCTGTATTGACAAAACCTGTGAGTGTTGCCAGCTTGAATTGATCGAATACCACATCCATCGGTGCATTGGCGCTGGCGGAAACACTGTTGATGGTCAGTTTCTGACCATTTTTACTCAAAATAAAGTTGCTGGCATTTACTCCATCTTTTCCATAAATGATTTTGTTGTTTCCTGCAACAGACCATGTATCATAATTCAATAATAAGCTATCCGGTTTTATGGCAAACTGGTAAATACCGTTGGAGGGTTGTTGAAACAGGCCTTTTATATTGTACTTATCTTTTGCCTGGCTGTCTTTTATATTAAGACTAAAGTCAATGTTATTATTCGCAATCAGTGCATGAACGGTTGTGTTGTCCAATACCATGCTTTTTCCGCTGGAAAAACTTTTTGCAGTCGCTGAAAGCTGGATAGCATTATTGCCCGTACCGGCATTGAGTACAAAATTTCTCAATTTATTAGGGCCGATATCCAATGCAGGAGCTTCTACTTTTGCCGACCATCCTGATTGACTTGAGAAATGGCTTTGTACCGAAACGGAATCGATTCGCTGCAGGGAAGGAACGATCGCCTTTAACGCGGGATTATCCAACACATAAGCGTTTAAGGTGAAATCGTATGGCTGGCTTACTTTGGTAGTATTTACAGGGCCGATTGCAAAATAAGGTTGAATGGCTTGTTGAAAAATAGTTCCTACTTCGGTCAATCGATATTGTCCCTCCAGCTTTGCAGACATAACATCACTTTGTAGCTGCAGGGAATGTCCCTTGTCACTGTGATTAGCCAAGACTTGTATAGTGTCCAATTGTAATCGTTGATTATTTTGAACGATCACTGATTCTGTGACCAGCAACTTACCCTGCAGATCATTGGGATCAGACACCGGGAAGTCGGCATCCACCTTTCCCCTAAAAATAATCGGGGCAGTAGCGAAATGAAGCGGCTGCAATTTTAAACTATCGACCATACCATTCACTTGCAAGGCAGGGAATTCTGTACTAAGATCTGCTGTAGCATTCAACGCAAAATGAATATTAGGATCGGTAATGGCTGCATTTATATTGGCTTTTTGATTAGCAATATCTCCATTGAAGCGGACATCTTTGTAAGTGTATTGATTAATGTATGCTGAATGAATAATTCCATCAAAAGCGGCGTCCACCGTTTTTGGATCAAACCCCATTCCCTTTGCTGTAACGGAAGCTGACACAGGTCCGAACATTTCTTTGTCCTGGATTATTGTTCCTAATTGTAGTGATCTCGTCTCAATTTTCGCATTATAACCTATATGCTTCGGATCGTCTAACTGGCTAAATCTTCCTTTAATTGTTGCATTGCCCAAATCTGTATTGACAGCAAGATCAGTGTTCATTTGTGTGTTATTCCCTTTGATTGCACCATTGGCATTAAACCTGGGCGGAAGTGTAATTGTAGCAGGCAGTATATTTTTGGGAATAAAAAGATCTATGTCTCTTTTTGAACTGCTGATATTGCGGATATTGAGATCAGCCACCATATTTTTCATTGCCGGCAGGCCGCTAATCTTTCCAGCTATATCCACCTTCGTATCTCTCAATCCCTGCAATTGCAGTTCGTCAATATTCAGTTCGTTAATGCGGCCATTGATGCGGCTGTTTACGTACCATACCGCACCAGGATAAGCGAAGGCGGGTTGCTGGCTCAATTCAGGAACGAAGGTCAATACATCTTTTACCAACACTTTGCTATCCTGCAAATCGAAATCAACATACATATTACCAATGTCGTTTTTTAACGATTCCAGTGATGCATAGCGAATGGTGACGGACCTTTTTAACGCCGTGCCGGGTGTTTCCAGGTAAAGATCATGCAGGTGTATCTCTTTATCGGTATAGATAAATTCGGTTTGCAAATCATTCAGGACAAAACCACTTTTCTCCCTAAAACCAGCTTTACTGATTGTAGCGGCCATTGAGTCTACATCGAGCAAAATGTTACTTGCCTTTACTGTTAAAGCATCGGCTTTCAGGTGAGCATAGTCCATTCCCTTCGCCACTTTAGGATTGTTATCATTGTCAAATTGGAAATTGTTATCAGTAATATCCAATGATTTTACCTGTATGCGCCAGCCTGCTTCTACCTGGCTTTTGGCTTCCTGTTTTACTTCTTTGATGACGACCTTGGCTTCTTGCTTTTTACCCAGCCTGATAGAAGTGGTGGATTTATTCAACACAATATTCTCCAGGTTGATGATGCGGTTGTCCAGGTCGATATTGTTTGATTGCACATTTAATCGTCCCATGTCAACCGTTGCATAAGTCGCGGAGACATCGTTTCTGAAATCAAGTTTTATTTTTTCAAGGTTTACTTCACTAAAAGCGAGTTCAAGGGGATTAGGTTGTTTCGCTTCCAGCATGTCTTTGGCTTCAGGCTCCGGTTTTGCCAAGGGTTTTACCTGGTATATCCGGGCTGTTAACCCACTGATATTTGTTTTAGGAACATCAAACAACAACTTTGCAGGATCAAACCTCTTCACTCTTGTATCCAGGTGATCAAGCCAGGCCTCCATATCACTGCCAGTGATCACATCATTGTACAAAACTCTTATCTTGTTCAATTCAACATAGCCTATATTAATAGCAGTAGCAGAAGTAGTATCAGCACTAGTTGCGGGTGAAGAACTTTTTGTAGCAAAGGCATCGATAATAAACTGGAAATTAAAAACGGTGTCGGGCAACTGTCTTTTTACTTTAGCGGTAATGTTATTTAATGAAACACTCCTGATATCAACCTCGTTTTTGGTAATCAACCGCCAGATGTTTAGATCTGCCTTTATTTTTTCACCGGAAAGCAATGTATCCTTTTGACGGTCTTCTACATAAATATTTTCCAGTACAATATTTTTAGGTAAGCCAATGTAAATTCTTCCTACTTCAATCCTGGTATCCAGCGTATTCTCCAGGTAGGTGACAACTTTTTTCCGGATAAAGCTTTGAACAGGGGGAGTCAGTATTAAAATAAAAACTAGCAGGATGAGGAAAAAAATCCACATCACAGTTTTCAACACAAATTTGCTGACACGCTTCCAGGTCTTTTGCTTTACTCGTTGTTCCTGCATTTACTACAAGCTTATACTATACCATAAGGATGTTATTCTAAGATTAGAAAATATCGTGCTATAAATGTTGCGGGTGCAGCGATTCGCAGTGAAACAGGTACAATTTGCCCGTATTTGCTAAATTGCTCTAAATAAGCTCGTCATGCCCCGTTCCAGGATTGCCGGTATAGGAATGTATGTTCCATCGAATGTTGTTACCAACAATGATCTCACAAAATATATGGACACCAGTGATGAATGGATACAGGAAAGGACTGGTATAAAAGAAAGAAGATATGCTGATCGCACCCGGGAAACAACTGCTACCATGGGTATTGAGGCATCAAAAATTGCGATTGAAAGGGCGGGTATTACGCCACAGGATGTTGACTTTATCGTCTTTGCCACCTTATCACCCGATTATTATTTTCCTGGTTGCGGCGTATTGCTGCAACGGGCCATGAAGATGAAAGAGATCGGCGCTTTGGATGTAAGAAATCAATGCAGTGGCTTTATTTATGCCCTCAGCGTAGCCGATCAGTTTATAAAGACAGGTATGTATAAAAACATCCTGGTGATAGGTAGCGAAAAACATTCTTTTGGCCTCGACTTTAGCACCCGCGGCAGAAATGTATCAGTGATATTTGGCGATGGCGCCGGAGCGGTAGTATTACAACCAACAGATACACCTAACCACGGCATTCTGAGCACTCACCTGCACAGCGATGGAGAAAGTGCCGAGATACTGGCGATGTTTAATCCCGGTACACATGCAAACCATTGGACCAATGAATCGCTAGCCGATTTTAACAAGGCTGAAATTGGCGATATGTTCATGAGTCATTCTATGATTGACAAAGCGCAAAACTTTCCCAATATGGATGGCCCCACCGTTTTTAAAAAAGCCGTTGTAAAATTTCCCGAAGTAATTATGGAGGCATTAACGGCCAATAGCCTTCAGCCCGCCGATATAGGTGTCCTCATCCCACACCAGGCCAATCTTCGCATCGCCCAATTTGTGCAGCAAAAATTGGGATTAAAGGATGACCAGGTGTACAATAACATTGATAAATACGGCAACACCACGGCGGCATCCATTCCGATTGCCTTATGTGAAGCCTGGGAGCAAGGAAAAATACAGGAAGGCGACCTGGTTTGCCTGGCAGCCTTCGGCAGTGGATTCACCTGGGGTAGCGCATTGATCAGGTGGTAGTTCATCAATTGAAAAACTGAGATAGTCTTCTGTTTATTATTACTGGTGCAATTCATTTGTGAGAAGTACATTTGTGCCCTCTTGATCTAAGAAAAAGAATGCAGCAGCGTATTATCTATATTATCAATCCTATTTCCGGAACCCGAACCAAAAAAGATCTCCAGCAATTTGTTGAACAAAAAACAAAAGAAAAGGGAATTCCCTATCATATATTTCCATCAGTAGCAAGTGGTGATTATTCCTTTCTTCAATCCATTATTAAAGAAGAAAAAATTACAGATGTAGTAATAGCCGGTGGCGATGGTACAGTAAGCCAGGTGGTAAGCAGCCTCATGAATGAAGATGTAAACTTTGGTATTATCCCCTGCGGATCCGGCAATGGCCTGGCATTGGCAGCAAAAATTTCCAAACAACCGGCTAAGGCACTCGATGTCATTTTCAGTGGTAAGGCATCAGCTATTGACGGCTTTTATGTCAACAAACAATTTGCTTGTATGCTTTGCGGGGTAGGTTTTGATGCCAAAGTGGCGCATGAATTTGCCCATCAACCCAAACGGGGATTAAAAACCTATGCGACGCTTGTCAGCAAAAATTTTTTCTCCATTTCTCCTTACGAGTTTTCTATTGAAAGCAATGGAATGGAGTTCTCGACCGAAGCATTTTTTATCAGCATTGCCAATAGCAACCAGTTTGGCAATAATTTTACCATCGCCCCAAAAGCCCTGCTGGCTGATGGCCTGCTGGATATCGTGATCGTAAAAAAATCAGCAAAGCCAATATTGTTGTACAACCTGGTAAAACAAATATTTGCCGGTAAATTAAAAAAGGTAGAGAGCTCCCTGGATCAGCCTATTATTTATTTTCAAACCAAGGAGATTGTTATCAAAAATAAAAGCCATGCGCCTATGCACATTGATGGTGATCCTGCAGAAACTCCTGAAAAACTAAAAATTGAAATCAGGAAGAAATGTTTCAGGCTGATACAGCCGTTGAATTAAAAACATTCTATTGAATATTTAATAATCGCTTTAGCTCCCTGAAACTCCTGGCATTTGCAGAAGAGTTAACTGATATAGTAATGTCCTTTTTCTCCCTTTTACTAAGGTGAAAGTTTAGCGCCGCTTTGTTCTCTTCATTATCCGAAGCATACTGGAATAAAACTTTGTGAACGGTTCTGCCCGGATGTTCGCTATAGTAGCTCAGCATATCGTTTTGAAAATATTCCATCATTTTAAACCAGTTGTGCTGCAGCAACAAAAACGGTTTGGTTGCATGATCGGTAATATCATCTGACATATATGGGAATTCCCAGCCACCGGGACTGCGATCTCTTATTTGTATAATTAAAACGCCACTGGTATTTTCTTTTATCCAGCCATCGAACGCTTCCAGGAAGCGGAGTGATGTTTCCTGGCCATAATTATCACGCAGGCCGGCATCCATTACATCTATTACCGGGTTAGACGGCAGCCATACATTCGGTAACACAACGGGGAATGTTGCATTCATACGAAGTGCCGTAAGAATTCTCAAATTGTAAGGATCCTGGTTTTTAAAAAAAGCACCAAAGTCAATTACATCAGGATCCATTTCGGGTATGCGACTGGTATCCTGCCAGCCCTGCATCATAAAACTTACGGGCTGAGTACTGATGATGAGTTTACGACTATCTCGTGTTACTACGGAATTATAAAAGATCAATGGAATATTTGCCTCCTTTTCATCGGCCGCATAGTCTTTTATTTGCTTATTGAGAACTCCCCTGGTGTTCATGTTAAGCTTCTGTTCAAAAGCATATCCCCTGTCTTTAACATAGGTATAATCGTTTACTTTAAACTTTTGTGCAGGTGCAATAAGATCTCTTGCCACAAATGAAGAGAATAAAGGATTTAACACATCACTGGCAATATCATCCACGTATTTTTCATCCTGCAGGTTAATGGCTTTTCCGTTTAATCGTTGTAAAAACAATTCGCGGAAATAAGTAGCACCGATCATACCACCTGATGCACCATTGATAAGAAAGATTTTTTTCATGATGGCGCCATGCGTAAGACTGTCCAAATGTTGTAACATGCTCATGGTGAATGTGGCGCTCCGATGACCACCGCCGCTGGTGTTTAACAACACCAATAAAGGTTTTGCACTATCCTGTTTCATTTTCCATTTTTCCAAAATGCTGATCATATTCTGACGATCAGCTTCTACCTTTTCCCTGGTACATAAGGTCATTAAGCCTCCCTTTGAATAAGAAGGCCTTTCTTTTTTATTTTGATAATTGATTCCATAGGCTTTGTTGCGTGGATCAATCCAGTCCTTTTTATAAAAAAAATTCAGCGCAATCAGCAACAATAAAAGATAGGGAATGCTCCAGCTCTGCAAAAAGTAAGAAAATGCACCCGCTACGCCGATAAGAATGGAAAAGAAAATCGTAATACTGGCTGCGGCGGGGATCTGAAAAAAAGGTGAGTCCAGAAAAAAGCCGATACCGATCAACAGTATAAAGGCAAAAAACACACACATGATGGCTGCAAAGTGATGCCGCTTGAACAAAGATTCTACAAACTGTGGCGTGTAGTGCCTTACGTCTCTTGTTGGCCGCAAACGAACAGGTGAGTCAAAATACCATTCTACATGAATAAGACTTTCATCATAAGAAACTTCTTTTGCAGGCCTAAGATGAGTGATGTATTCACCTGGATTGTTGATAACCGGCATCATCCGTCTTAAGATCGACTTATCGGCCCGGAAAAAATAAATAAACGAAATGGCCAACACCAGGGCAAGGCCACTGATAAATCCGCCGGCTAAAAAAAGAATCTCCACATTTGAAGTCAGTTCTTTGTACCGGGTAAACTTGTACGCATTAAAAAAATAGAATAGGATAAAAAGAATAGGAATAACCGAGTTATTAATGCAATACTTCAAAAACGGATTGGTGGTGGCAGCCAAAAATCTGAAGTTCCGGCTGAACAAAACAAACGTACTGATATTCCAGCTCATGATAAACATGCCTATCGACGCACCCACCAGTGCCGCACTTATTGAATTCACATTGCCGAGGTATTCCGGTGCCAGGTAAAGTGAGTCGGCGCCGAATGTATTCATGAAACTACTGTTCACAACCGCAAAAAGAATAACCCAAAAAAGTAATAAGACCTGGTATTTCCTGAAGTGCAGGAATAAAAGTTGAATAGGAAATGAATAATAAAAGCCTCTTAGCCAAACTTTCATGAAAAAGTTAACTGGTGATGCTTAAAAATACTATTTAAAGCCAGCAATGCAAACAGGCTTTTCTCTAATTTATGTTAAACGATTTTTCTCACTACGAATGATAAAAAACATCCACAGCAACGCTAATAGTAACAACATGGCAACAAATTGATGAGCCACAGCCAGCCAGAGAAAGCTGTATTGATAAGGTGAATATAAAACAGATAATATTCCAAGTATAACCTGCACAAGCACTAAAAGCAACGGCAAAATCCTTGTTCTGCTCAATAAATAAGCAGTCTTTATTTTAAACGCCTGCCAGCTCCATATAAATAAAAGAATAGTGATGATGTAAGCGAGATTGCGATGGATAAAATGAATGACTAAAGGGTGGTCCACTAAAAAGCGAATGCCAGCAAACTCACGATTGCCAAATGAATGAATATTAACGGGCCACCATACGCCATTCATAGACGGCCAGGTAGGTGCAGCAGTTGCTGCCTTCAGCCCGGCCATAAAGGCACCGTATATTAATTGCAAGGTCAGTAAAGCGATCAACCAGCCGGTGAAGCTTCTTAATTTGCTATCGTAGGTGATTTGAGAGGCAGGTACTAATAATTTTAATGCAAACCATAATGTGTAACATAAAAGAACCAGGGCAAAAATGAAATGAATCGCCAACTTATAATGGCTTACATATAATAACTCCGAATCATCCAATCCACTTTGCACCATGATCCAACCCACAAGCCCCTGCAATCCACCTAATAAAAACAGGATGATCAGCGGCCGGATCATTTCCCTTTTAAATCTTTTTTGAATAATGAAAATAATAAAAGGGATAATAAAAACTACACCGATCAATCTTGCCCAAAGCCTGTGAAACCATTCCCAGAAAAAAATAAATTTAAAATCAGCAAGAGTGAAATGGTAGTTGAGGTATTTATATTGCGCAATCTGTTGATATTTCTCAAAAGCAGCCATCCAGTCCTGTTCATTCATGGGCGGTAAGGCTCCCATAATAGGCTTCCATTCTGTAATGGAAAGGCCGGAACCAGTTAACCTAGTTATTCCTCCCAGCAATACCTGGATGATAATCATAAAAACGCCGGTGAGCAGCCAGATCGCTACGGGGCGTGAAGAACGGGGTTGCGTTAGTTCATTATGCATAGCGGGTGCAAAGGTAGTTCTGTTGGTTTGCGAAGGGCAATTTTTGTGGAATAATATTTAACGCTATTTGTCCGAATTACAGGTAGGCTGGTTTATTTTCGCCTTGACTTTTTGACGATGCTGAAATCATTCTACCAGGACGTTTTAATTGAAGCAGGCTGTGACGAAGCGGGACGCGGCTGCTTTGCAGGACCGGTGTTCGCCGCGGCAGTTATTTTACCAAAAGATTTTTGTCATCCTTTGTTGGATGATTCAAAAAAGCTGACAGTAGAAGAACGAAATGAATTGCGCCCTGTCATAGAGCAGCAGGCTATCAGCTATGCCGTGTCGTTTGTTGACAACAACGAAATCGATACCATCAATATTTTAAAAGCTTCTTTTAAAGCAATGCACCTGGCGATTGCTCAATTAACACAGCGACCCGGTTTATTGCTGATTGATGGTAACCGTTTCACAACTTATCCCAAAATACCACATCATTGCATTATTAAAGGCGATGGGGAGTATGCCAGTATTGCTGCGGCCAGCGTCCTGGCCAAAACTTACAGGGATGAATATATGGAGCAGTTGCATGATGAATTTCCTGTTTATCATTGGAAGAACAACAAGGGTTACGGTACCCCTTTTCACCGCAATGCCATTGAAGAACATGGACTGTGTAAATATCACCGCAAAAGCTTCCGGCTGATGTCGGAACAATTTGAACTTTTTGATGAAGAGGATTAAACAATTACACTATCCATTCCACTCCCCCAAACCTTCTCTTATCACTATTGGCTCAGTTCCTGTACAATCAACAACTGTCGATGGAACAATGCCGCCAATACCGCCGTCAATGACCATGTCAACTTCCCGCATAAAATTTTCGTGCATTATTTCAGGGTCTGTATAATCCTCTACCATTTCTCCTGGTAACGATGCGCTCAGTATTGGCCGACCCAATTGATTAATGATAGCCTGGGCAATATTATTTGCCGGAATACGTAATCCGATCGTGTCTTTTTTACTTTGCAAAATTTTCGGAACCATTTTACTGGCAGGCAAAATAAAAGTGTAAGGACCGGGCAGGTATTCCTTCAACAATCGGTAAGTGACCGTGGAAAGTTGCTTGGCATAGTCACTTAAATGACTCAGGTCGGAACAGATAAAAGAAAGCTGAGCTTTTTTAGGGTCTACATTTTTTATCCGGCAAATTCTTTCAATCGCTCTGTGTTGCAAGATATCGCAACCAAGACCATATATAGTATCGGTTGGATATATAATAACTCCTCCTCTTTCTAAACTTTCAACGACAGTCTTAATTTGCCTGGGTTGCGGATTTTGTGGATGAATGTGCAATAACATAGATTGAAACAACAATTAACCTTTACATCACATAAAGCTACAAGTGTTTTGCGAAATATGTTAATTGATCAGGAGCCGACACTTTATATTTACCCTTAATTTTATCTTTGTTAAAACGTCACTGTTATGCTTTTAAAGCCGGTGGTTACGGTCGATTCTATTGAGCCTGGAGTTTTTAAAAAAGATTTTTATCAACCAGGTGCCCCAATAGTAATAAAAAATCTTGCGCAAGAGTGGCCTGCTTATACCAAGTGGAACTGGGATTATTTCAAAGAATTGGTTGGCGATAAAAGAGTTCCTCTTTATAACAATATTAAAAGCGATGCCTACACGCCGATCAATAAGGCGGATGACTATAAAACATTTGGCGAGTATATTGATATGATCCGAAAAGGACCTGCCGGCTGGCGAATATTCCTGTTTAATATTTTTGATCATGCACCTCAGCTGATCGATGATTTTACGTGGCCCGAACACCTGATGAAGGGCTTTGTAAAAAAATACCCTATGCTTTTTACCGGCGGCGCTACCAGCATTACACATATGCATTTTGATATTGACATGTCACATATTTTGCATACGCAGTTTGCCGGCAGAAAAAGAGTGCTGATGTTTCCGTTTAAAGAACAATACAAATTGTACCGAAAGCCTTTTGAAGTATTAAGCCTCGCTGATTTTTCTCATTATTATGAAGGCAATGGTTCCCCGGATTATACACGATTCCCTGCTTTAAAATTGGCTGAAGGTTTTGATTTCATCCTCGAACCGGGCGATACCTTATTCATGCCGGCCGGTTATTGGCATCATATGGAATATCTTGACAGCGGATTTGCGATGAGTTTACGGGCACTGCATCCATCATTGAGCGGCAAATTAAAAGGAGCCTGGAATTTATTTGGCATGCGCAGCATTGATACCCTGATGAAAAAGACAATGCCGGGGTGGTGGTATGAAAATAAAAAGAGAAAGATTTTTGAAAATGCGGAGAGAGAAATATCGAATGCTTGACAATTTGATATAAGGCATAGCGTTAATTCTCTTAAACGCTCTCATGAATAGAGCTCTTATTTTAAATCTATTTGTTCTTCTCATTCATCTGACTGCTTATTCGCAAAAGACTTCAATTTCTGTCATGTGGCCGACTTCTACTGCCGTCTATCTGGGAGCTGATAACAACTTAATGTGTATAGTTGAAGGAGTTTCTTGTGACTCTGGGATTCTTTTCACCGATAATGGCGCTATAACAAAAGAGTCTTGTAACTATTATACTTTCAAGCCAGACAAGGTAGCAGATTCAAAAATTATTGTGTCCAAAAAAATAGGAAAGAAGATTCGAAAGATTGGTGAATTTTATCTTCCAGTAAGAAATCTGCCTGATCCTGTCGCAATAGTAGGTGGATTGTATGGCGGATCGATAACAAAAGGAGCTTTAAACGTACAACAAGGAGTAGGAGCAAGCCCGCCTCCTCATTTATCAATAAATATTAAGTATTCGGTTAAAAGCTACTCAGTAACGATAATAAAAAACAAACAACTGATCTTCTTCAAAAGCTGTGAAGGAAATTTGTTCAATGAGGAGATTTATAACGCATTTAAGAACCTCCAAAAAGATGACGTGGTTTTATTCTCTTCCATTATTGTACAACTGCCCGATGGTCAACAAACTTTGGCAAAACCATTTGAGTTAAAAATTGAATGATGCCATTTACTGTATCGTCCAAACTTCTTTTCCTCTTAATAGTTTATCTAAATCAGCTGGTTTGCCGGCAACAGCATTTTCCAGTTGCAATTGCATTTGATCCTCGTAGCAAGGTCTGTCATTCTGATAAAATACGCCAAATGGTCTTGGCAAATGACCTTCCATTTTGGGATCATCAAAAATGCGGGTCAATATCTGGGCTTTATAAATATCTTTTTCATCATGCACCCACAGATCATCAGCACTGTGACCATTGTTGAGGTCCACCACTTTGGGTGTAAATCCATCCAGCTTAATCCCCTTATCACTCGCAGCACCGAAGACAAGCGGCTTGCCTTGTTCTAAAAACAGCGTTTCCTGTGCCTTGCTGCTTTTTTCAGTAAAAATTTCAAAGGCTCCGTCATTAAAAATATTGCAGTTTTGATATATCTCGAGAAAAGAAGCTCCCTTATGCTGGTGAGTCCTAAGCAGCATGGCCTGTAAATGTTTCGGATCACGATCCATGGTGCGGGCCACGAAACTGGCATCAGCACCCATCGCCAGTGCCAAAGGATTAAAAGGATGGTCAATGCTTCCAAACGGGGTTGACTTGGTGACCTTATTCTCCTCGGAAGTAGGAGAGTATTGTCCTTTTGTCAATCCATAAATCTGGTTGTTGAATACTAAAAGGTTCACGTTGAAATTGCGGCGTAGCAAGTGAATAGTGTGATTGCCGCCAATGCTGAGGCTATCCCCATCACCGCTTACAATCCACACACTCAGTTCCGGTCGACTGGCTTTTAATCCCGACGCAATAGCTGTGGCACGACCGTGGATCGAATGCATGCCATAGGTATTCATATAATAAGGGAACCGGCTGCTACATCCAATACCTGAGACAATTACAATATTTTCTCTTGGAATTCCAAGGGTCGGCATCACTTTCTGAACCTGTGCCAAAATAGAATAATCACCACATCCGGGGCACCATCTTACTTCCTGGTCGGTTGCGAAATCTTTAGCGGTTAGGGTTGGGGCTGTAATCACATCACTCATAACAAAATAAAATATTGGGGTGTAAAATTAATGAATATTAACCAAGGGAATCAGTTAAATGCGATTTATGAGGTACCATGACCGTTAAATCTATCGATTAGGCCGAAAAACAAACATACGTAACCCTGTCACGAGAAGCTTTTTACAATTTGTGCCTAACTTGCGACCCTAATTTTAGTAATATGGCATCTTACGATTTCGGTATGGTAGGCCTGGGTACTATGGGCCGCAACCTTTTGTTAAATATTGCAGATCATGGATTTTCGGCGATTGGCTTCGATAAAGATGCCGCAAAAACGAGACTACTGGAAGATTCAGCCACGGAAGGCACTACCGTAAAAGGCGTTAACTCCATGGAGGAGATGATTGCTGAACTTAAAAGCCCCCGGAAAATTATGTTACTTGTACCGGCAGGGCCAATAGTCGATTCAGTGATTAAGGACTTACTGCCCCTATTACAAGAGGGTGATATTATTATCGATGGCGGCAACTCCCATTTCACCGATACCCTTAACCGGGTAAAATATGTAGAAGATAAAAAAATTCATTTCATGGGAATGGGTGTCAGTGGCGGTGAAGAAGGCGCAAGACGGGGCCCGAGTATTATGCCGGGGGGAGATGTAGAAGCATGGGACCATGTAAAACCTATTCTTGAAGCAGTATCAGCTAAAGTAAATAATGAGCCCTGTGTAGCTTATATGGGTAAAAATGCTGCGGGCCACTATGTAAAAATGGTGCATAATGGTATTGAATATGCCATCATGCAAATGATCAGTGAGGTTTACGATTTTATGAAACGTGGCCTGGAACTCAGTAATGACGAGATGCATACTGTTTTTACAAAATGGAATGACGGCGAATTGCAGTCGTTCCTGGTTGAAATAACCGCAGCCATCTTTCCTAAAAAGGATGAGCTGACCGGCAATAGCCTCGTTGATATTATTTTGGATAAAGCCGGTTCAAAAGGTACCGGTAAATGGACCTCGCAGGAAGCAATGAACCTGCCCGTGCCGTTACCAACCATTGATATGGCGGTTGCCATGAGAGATATTTCAGGCTATAAGGATGAAAGGGTGCAAGCCGCCGCCTTGTACAAGCCTAAGACGAAAAGCTTTGTCAGCAATAAAGAAAAACTGTTGCTGCAACTACATGATGCCTTATACGCCGCTACTTTAATTGCTTATGCACAAGGATTCTCGATGCTTCACAAAGCATCAGTAGAAAGACAAATGGATATCCCGATGAAAGATGTGGTGAAAATATGGCGGGGCGGCTGTATTATTCGTTCAGCGCAGCTGGAAATTTTTACAGCTGCATTTAAAAAGAATTCCTCTCTGGTTAATATTTTACTGGATAAAAAAATCGCCGCTATCGTTAAAAAGAAACAGGCCGGGTTAAGGAAAATGGTGCAACAATTTGCGGCAGCAAGAATTCCTGCGGCAGGGCTAATGAGTGCTCTTGCTTACCTGGATGCATATACCAGTGAGCGAATGGCGACAAACCTGATACAAGCCCAGCGGGATTTTTTTGGCGCCCATACGTACCAGCGCATTGACAAGGAAGGGAGCTTTCATACTGAATGGTGAAAAACCGGATGTAATGAGTAACCGGCAACTGTTCATAACATGATTTGAGATTCTAATACTTATTGATAAATGGAAAAGAAAACAAATTTACCCCCTACTATACTTTTTATTTTCGGCGGCAGTGGTGATCTCGCCAATCGCAAGCTTATACCAGCTATTTACAATCTTTATCTCGACGAACAACTCCCTGAAAAATTTATGGTGATCGGAGTTGGTCGTACACCTTTTCCAAACATTGACGATTACCGAAATAAACTCCTGGATGGAATCAAGCAGTTTTCACGGCGCAAAGAAAAGATAGAAGAAAAGTGGCCTTCTTTTGCACCACTTATTTCTTATCACGTAATGGATCTTACCAATGACGAGTCGTATAAAAAAATGTATGAATGGGCCAACGAGAAGAATAAGGAATGGGGTGTGATGCCTAATCTTTTATTTTATCTCGCCGTAGCTCCACAGCTTGCTCCTTCTATTGCTAAAAAGCTATCAGAGCAAAAAATTTGCGATGACTCGCAGCATACCCGGATTGTTTTTGAAAAACCATTTGGACACGATCTGAAAAGTGCACATGATCTGAACCAGTTGTTGAGTGGCATGTTCAAAGAAGAGCAGATATTCCGTATCGATCACTACCTGGGTAAGGAAACAGTGCAGAATATCCTTGCTTTCCGTTTTGCCAACGCCATGTTTGAACCTATCTGGAACAATCATTATATTGACCATGTACAAATAACAGCTGCTGAAACGGTTGGCGTAGAAGACAGAGGTGGTTATTATGAACAGGCGGGAGCCTTAAGGGATATGGTTCAAAACCACGCTTTACAATTGCTTTGTATGATCGCCATGGAACCGCCCACTTCATTCGATTCAAATGAAATAAGAAATAAAAAAGTGGATGTGCTGACAGCGATCCGCAAAATCAGTACGGAAGATGTGCATGAAAATGCTGTCCGCGGTCAGTATGCGGCAGGATGGATAAAAGGACAGGAAGTTCCAGGCTATCAGCAGGAAAAAAGTGTTGCGACAAATTCACCCATCGAAACATTTGTAGCTGCTAAATTCTATGTAGATAACTGGCGTTGGAAAAATGTTCCTTTCTATATCCGAACCGGTAAACGAATGCATGAAAAGACAACTTCCATTACCATTCAATTTAAAGAAGCTCCTCATTATTCATTTCCGCCGGAAGCTGCAGATACCTGGCGGCCAAACAGGCTGACATTTAGTATTCAACCGCAAATGGATATCCGCATCCGCTTCCAGGCCAAGCGACCCGGCACAGAAATGGTGTTGAACCCTGTTGACATGGTATTTAGCTATAAGGACACGTTTGATGACCAGGAGCCGGAAGCTTACGAAACATTATTGGAAGATGTGATTGAAGGAAACCAAACTTTGTTCATGCGAGCCGACCAGGTAGAAGCCGCGTGGGAAGTGATTACGCCTTTATTAGAGGCCTGGCAGAAACGGCCACCAGTAGATTTTCCTAACTATGGCCCCAATAGCTGGGGACCCGAAGATTCCGATGCCCTGATAGCCCGTGATGGACATTTTTGGGCTAATTTTCCTATCCAAAAAAATGACACTTCTAAATAGTAAATAGATAGCTATGCATAAGTACTTGTCAAAAAACAGTGATGAGCTAAGTGAAAAAGCGGCGGAATGGATGGTTGAGTATATAAATGATGTATTGAAAAAACAGGACCGTTTTACGATTGCATTGTCCGGAGGCAGCACACCCAAAAAACTATACAAACTATTAGCCTCTGACAAATACAAGAATGAGATTGACTGGAGCAAACTCCATTTTTTCTGGGGGGACGAACGCTTTGTTCCTTTTGAAGATGAAAGAAACAATGCAAAAATGGCGTATGATGAGCTGTTAAACCATGTCCCGGTCAGTAACGAAAACATTCATATAATGAAGACAGATGGATTGAAGCCAGAAGAGTCCGCTGCTGATTATGAAAAATTATTGCATCAATATTTTGACGACAAACTTAACTCCTTTGATCTCGTTTTACTTGGACTAGGCAACGATGCTCACACCCTGTCTTTGTTTCCCGGATATAATCATGTAAGAGAAAATAATAAATGGGTTTTAAGTTTTTATTTGAAAAAGCAGGACATGTACCGTATCACCCTCACTGCTCCCATAGTTAATATGGCGTCAAGGGTGGCTTTCTTAATTAGCGGTGGTGATAAAGCTGCTTCGTTGTATCATGTTTTGGCAGGTGAGCATGATCCTGAACTTTACCCAGCCCAGATTATTCAGCCTTTCAATAGTGAGCTATATTGGTTTTTAGATGAAGCCGCAGCTGCAGATTTATAGATAAAAAATTGTGGGGGCTGTCAACCAAGTTAAAAAGTGGATCGTCACTTGTTATACACCCCGGTCATATGATCATAAAAAAACAATTCATTATAGTTTTTTTGTTGATGGCTCTGGTTACAGCGGGAGTAGCGGCCGTAAGCTTCCCAAAGCCAAAACATAAAAATCTGAAAATACTACCACAGGACATCAGTGAAGCTATGCTGGATAGTATCATGGAATCTTATACAAAGGCGTTGGGAGTGAGTTGTAAGTTTTGCCATGTTCCTTTAAAAAATTTTCCTGACAGTTTAGATTTTGCGTCTGATGATGAACCCATGAAAGAAAATGCCCGGAAAATGATGCGAATGACTATCCACCTTAACAAAACCTATTTCAACTTTGACACTGCTACAAGACCTGAATATCTAAAGCTGGTCAATTGCAAAACTTGTCATCGCGGCGAACCTTACCCTGTAGATTGATGAAGATATAATACCTGATTTGCTAATCACATAAAAACACTCGCAACCGTTTGCGTATTATTACCTAAACATCCTCACAGTTTTACTGAATTTTAGTATAAACCATTAAAAGAAAGCACTATAAAGATAAAAAGGCCGTTTCTTTATGGTGAAGATCGGGTGTTGATGTGTACCTATCCTAACGAAAACCAATTTTATGTCTCTATTTAATTGGATGGGCCTATTCGCAACTATTGCTTTGAGTGCGCCCATTATTATGCTCCTAATAAACCGGCTTGCCTGGTACAGAAGTTTCCCTGCATTATTCTTTTACTATGTCCTCGTATTAAGTTACATCATTATGCTACTTGGCTACGTAAACGTGGGCAAGACATTTATGAACCGGCTTGGCGTAATTAATAATTTATTAGATGCGCCGCTGATGTTATTGTTCCTGGTATACTTTAGTAAAACTGTCTTTTTTCGAAGAAAAATGATTTTAGTGGCAGCCGGCTTTATTGTTTTTGAAGCTATTGTTCTCGCATTATATGGATTTAATTCTACAGCTACCACTATTATACTAGCGCCTGGCCTGATATTGGTGCTGACAATCTCAATATTGTTTTTTGTGCACCAGGTAAAAATTGCAGTCGTCTATCACAAAGCAATTGGCAAAGCCATAATGGTTGCCGCTTTACTTTTTGCTTATGTCGGATATTGTTTTGTGTACGTGGTATACTATCTCATACAACCTGTCTATAAACACGATGCGCATCTTGTTTATTTTCTTATCACTATTTGTTCCTGTATTGTGATGACAACGGGAATTTTCATGGAAAGAAAAAGGGTCAACCAACTGACTGAAATTAAAACTACCCGCAGGGAACTGAAAGCTATATACGGGGGTCAGGAAGAAAAGCCAAAAAAAATGACTGCTCCGCTAGAAGCAATCATTATCAATTTCAGTAAAAAATAAATTAAAAACAGTATTTACCTTCTGCAACCATCTTATCAGCCAATCTTCTCCTTGCATCTTTTGTATTGAATGGTTCAGCTTTGGTAAAGCGTTTTAATCCCATCAATATCATTCGTTGCTCATCACCATCAGCAAAAGCGTTAATAGCGTCTTTCCCTGATTTGTTTACCTTATCAGCGGCATCATATAAATAAGTCCGCATAATATCCTGGTAAAGCTGCGTAGCAGCATCACCCTGCTGATCGGTCATTTTCATTACCCGCAATAAAACACTCTCTGCATTGAAAGTTTCGATAGCCATATCAGCAAGATTCATCAATACTTCCTGTTCACCTTCTATTTTCATCATCAGTTTTTGAACAGCGGTGCCTGCCGTCATCAGGATCGCTTTCTTCAAATTGGCAACCAGCTTTCTTTCTTTAGCAAATGGTGTTTCATCTTCGCTTCCAAAATCAGGAATGCTCATCAACTCTTTTTGCACTCCCATGGCCGGCCCCATCAAGTCCAGTCTTCCACCCATCGCTCTTTTCAAAGTCATGTCAAGTGTCAATAGCCGGTTGATCTCATTAGTGCCTTCATAAATCCTGTTGATACGGCTGTCCCGGTAGGATCTTGAAATATTATATTCAGCACTGAAGCCATTACCACCATGTATTTGTACTCCTTCATCTACCACGTAATCCAAAATTTCGCTACCATACACTTTTAACATGGCACACTCGATAGCATATTCTTCCGCTGCTCCCAACAACGATTCATTAAATGGTTTGCCTGCGGCCAACAGTTCTTTTTCTTTCTCATCAACCCAATTGGCCGTGCGATAGAGGGCAGATTCAGCTACAAAAACTTTAATCGCCATTTCTGCGAGTTTGTGTTTGATAGCACCAAAATTGGAAATGGGCTGTTTAAATTGTTCTCTTGTTTTGGCATATCGAACCGACTCTGTCAATGACCTCCTGGCGCCACCGGTAGCAGCAGCACATAATTTCAACCGGCCAATATTCAAAATATTGAAGGCGATTTTATGGCCTTTACCGATTTCTCCCAGCACATTTTCAACCGGCACTTTTGCATCCTGGAAATAGAGTTGAACAGTCGAAGAACCTTTAATACCCATTTTATGTTCTTCAGGGCCCTGGGTAAATCCTTCAGTTCCTCTTTCTACTATAAATCCTGTAAACTTGTCGCCATCCACTTTGGCGAATACAGTGTATACTTGCGCAAATCCACCGTTGGTAATCCAGCATTTCTGTCCATTCAGAATATAATGCTTTCCATCATCGCTCAATTTTGCTGTTGTTTTTGCACCCAATGCATCACTTCCACTGTTGGGTTCTGTTAATCCATAAGCACCTGCCCACTCACCGGTAATTAGCTTGGGAATATATTTTTGCTTTTGCTCGGGCGTACCAAAATATAAGATCGGTAATGTACCAATACCAGTATGTGCCGCAATAGCCACCGAAAATGAGTGGCCGGCACCCAGGTATTCATTTACTATAGTGGACGTAACGAAGTCTTTTCCTAACCCGCCATATTCTTCGGGAAAAGAAACTGATAGTAACCCTTGTTCACCAGCTTTTGTAACCAGCGATTTCATCAGGCCCGGTTCCAGGTTGTCAATGCGATCCAAAATAGGATACACTTCTACATCGAGAAACTGGTTACACATGTCCCTGATCATTCGCTGTTCCTCAACAAAATTTTCAGGCGTAAAGGTTTCAAAGGGCGAAGATTCTTTGATAAGCCATTCGCCTCCTTTCAATGTCTTTTTGGCTTCTGTGGCAGCACTCATGTTATGTAAGTTTAAAGGTTTAAGGTTTGTATTTTATCTGTCCGACTCTCTACTTCAGGTTGTCGTACACAATTTGTAATACTTCTTTGCACACATCTATCTTATCCGGTGAAACGCTTTTCAATGCTTCGTTCAGCGTTTCGTCAGCTATTTGCATCGTTTCTTCTTCCAGCTTTTGCGCATTTTTGGTCAGGTAAATCAAATTGATCCGCCGGTCATTTTCCGATGCCACTCTTTTTACCAGGTTCAGTTTTTCCAGGTTATCCACCAGACGGGTTATGCTGGGCTTATCCCTGAAAGTAGCATTGCATAATTGTTGTTGACTCCGTCCGTCTTCTTTCCACAAATGATATAATACACTCCATTGCTCGATAGTGATATTGAGCCCGGCATTGTTGAATTTTTTTTGCAAACGCCGGGCTATGGCCGTGGATGCCTTACCGGTTACAAAACTGTATAGTTCTCCTTTCTTAAAATGGTTGTTTGACATATAGTTGTTTGTGCAACTATCCAAAAATAATATTATTTTCGAATAGTGCAACTATATTTCCGGCAAATTTTATCAGCTGAATAATGCAAGAATGGCTACTTCATTATAAATCATCGCAGATCAATTGTTACAAATTTGGTAACGGTGAAAAAATAGCTGTGTGCTTTCATGGCTATGGTGAAGATGGCAGCATGTACCGGTTCCTGGAAAAGCATGCTGGTGATCAATACAGTTTTTATTCCATTGACATGCCCTTTCATGGAAAAACACAATGGAATGAAGGATTAATTCTTACTCATATGGATTTGCAACATATAATTGCGGAGATGTTGGGGGAAAATAAACAACGACTGGAAACCGGTAACCTGCGACTTTCTCTTGTCGGTTTCAGCCTCGGCGGTCGCATTGCCCTGAGCCTTTACCAGGCGCAACCCGGCAGCATTGAAAAACTTGTCTTATTGGCTCCGGACGGGTTAAAAGTGAATTTCTGGTATTGGTTGGCCACGCAAACATATCTGGGTAATAAACTTTTTGCCTTTAGTATGAAACATCCCGGTTGGTTTTTTGGATTTATCAAATTGCTCAATAAGCTGGGCGTAGTCAATACCAGTATTTTTAAATTTGTGAACTACTATATTGGAAATTTTGAGGTAAGAGATTTGCTATATAAGAGATGGACTACTTTAAGAAAGTTAAAACCTAATCTGCATCGAATAAAAAAATTTGTCCGTCAATATAAAACACCCGCCCGGTTAGTGTATGGAAAATATGATCGCATTATTTTGCCAATCAGGGGTGAAAAATTTCAGGAAGGCATTGAAGAGTTTTGCACGGTTTCTATCATTCACTCCGGCCACCAGGTCTTGCATGAAAACCATGTGGAAGGAATTATGAATGCACTGGCATATTAACATGCAATGATTAGATTTGCTTTCCCCGCATGATACTCGTGTTCGTTTTTATATTATTTTTCATCGCCTACAGCATTATGATCCTATTCTTTTGGCGAAGCTGGAATTCCATACCAGTCCCATTACCTGCAACTGGTTCCGATGAATATCATACCGCAATTTCAGTAATCATTCCTGCCCGAAATGAAGAAGAACACATTGGAAAGCTGTTAAGAGCATTGGAAAGCCAAACTTACCCGAGGCATCTTTTTGAGATCATTGTAATTGACGATCATTCAACAGACAAAACCACTGAAATTGTTTTGCAGTTTCCCGGAGTAAAATTGTTTCAACTAAAAGAAAACAAAATCAATTCCTACAAAAAGAAAGCGATTGAAACAGGTATTGCCGCTGCCTCTAATGAATTAATTGTAACAACTGATGCAGACTGTATTCCCCCGGCAGCATGGCTACAAAGCATTGTCTCATTCAGGGAAGAAACCAATGCTGGTTTTATTGTTGCACCAGTATCCTTTAACTGCAACTCAAAACCTGTGGAGGTTTTCCAGGCAATGGATTTTATGGTATTACAGGGAATTACCGGAGCTTCAGTTTATAAAAACACACTGTCTATGTGCAACGGCGCCAACCTGGCATATGAAAAAAAACTGTTTACTAAAGTAGGTGGCTTTAAAGATATCGATCATATTGCTTCAGGCGATGATATGCTATTGATGCATAAGATCGCAAAAAAAATCCCCGAGCGGATTTTCTACCTTAAGGCAAAAGATGCTGTTGTAAGCACCCGGCCCATGCCCACCTGGAAGCAATTTTTAAATCAACGCATCCGCTGGGCCAGCAAAGCCACTTATTACGACGATAAAAAAATAATTGGAGTTTTATTGCTGGTTTATCTTTTCAATTTTTCTTTTCTGATTTTATTGATTGCCGGTTTTTGGAACCACTTCTATTGGATCATTTTCTTAATTGGGTGGGCGGCAAAGACTTCCGTAGAGCTACCCTTCTTTTATTCGGTCGCTAAATTTTTCAATAAACAATGGGCTGTAAAATTCTTTTTCGTCTTTCAACCGCTGCATATTTTTTACACTATCTTTTCCGGTTTATTGGGACAATTTGGCAAATATGAATGGAAAGGTAGAAAAGTAAGCTAAGACATCGCATGACACAGAGAGACGAAAATCTATTCTTAAACCCCAGGCATATTTGAAAAATGTTTACAATTGTTTTAATACACCTTTACTCCTTTTCTCTTTCAGGCTCTTAGCTTATCTTCCCCCTGTTCATGAATAGTCATTCCATATCATTTCAACAGGCGGCGTGGAAACGCCTCCGGAAAAATAAAGGGGCGGTATTTGGCCTGACCATTATTATTCTCTCCATCGTTGTCGCATTATTTGCTTATTTCATTGCACCCGATCCATCACCTTATGCCAATCGGATTATTTTGGAAATAGGAGGCAATAAACCCGGTTTTGAGCAAACATTTATTAAAGTAAAAAAGGATGTTTCTGCCAATCAAACCGGCTTCTTTGAACGTCTAATAAATGGTAAAAAAGACAGTTACAACTATGTTCCGATAGTGAGCTTTAAGGAAACCGAGGATAGCATTATTGTTCAAAAATATATTGATGAAGGCTTGAGTGAACGCCAATCATTTGCCAAATCACAAACTGCTGATGAACCGATAGACCAGGCAACATATACGCTGGGTACAGATAAATTTGGCCGGGATATACTTAGTCGTCTCGTTGTAGGCACAAGAGTCAGTTTAAGCGTTGGGCTTATCACTATTCTCATTTCTCTTTCTATTGGTTTGGTATTGGGCTCATTGGCCGGATACTTCCGCGGACGAACAGATAATATAATCATGTGGTTTATTAATGTCATTTGGAGTATACCTACTTTATTATTGGTATTCGCAATCACCCTGGCTTTGGGCAAAGGGTTTTGGCAGGTATTCATAGCTGTTGGACTGACTATGTGGGTGAATGTAGCAAGGCTGGTAAGAGGCCAAGTATTAGCAGCCCGTGAATTAGAATATGTAGAAGCAACAAGAGCCCTGGGCTATTCGCATTTCCGAACAATAGTCAGGCATATCTGGCCCAATATCATGGGACCGGTTATGGTAATTGCCGCATCAAATTTCGCCTCCGCAATTGTGATCGAAGCGGGCCTGAGCTTCCTGGGAGTCGGTGTTCAGCCACCACAACCCAGTTGGGGGTTGATGATAAAGGAGAACTATAATTTTATTATTACTCAAAACCCCATGTTGGCACTGGCGCCGGGATTTGCAATCATGTTATTGGTGTTGGCCTTTAATTTATTGGGCAATGGCCTGCGTGATGCTTTGAATGTAAGAGGAAGAATATAAGCTGGCCTTTTAAACTACTTTCACATTCCGGCTAAAACTCTCATCCAGGGAAATAAAAGTTTCTGTTCTTTCAATCCCTTTTATTTTTTGCAGTTGATCATGTAACACAAATCTTAATTGTGTAATATCCTTACAAACGATTTCAGCAAACATGCTGTAGTTACCAGTCGTATAATTCAACCGGACAATCTCGGGTATTTTTTGAAGATCTTTTGCTACCGTATCATATAAAGAGCTTTCTTTCAGATATATTCCGATAAAAGCAATAACATCATAACCCAACTGCTTCAGATCGGCTTTAAGCCGTGTGCCCTTTACGACACCGGCCTCCTGCAATTTCTTTATACGAACATGAATGGTACCCCCGGAAACAAAAAGCTTCTTACCCAGATCGGCATAAGAAATTTCCGCATTCTCCATCATATGGTGAATTATATCCAGATCAAGTTTGTCGAGGTTTAATTTAGCAGACATTTTAGAGGGCTATTTTAAAAAATTTTCATTGAATAATGCAAATATTTAAACAAAATCTATTATTTCAAAATAATTGTTGAATAATTTGGAACAAAAAGGACAATCGTCCTATATTTGTCTTATCAAAGTTCTTTAACACGGATTACAAGATACTTAAAACTAATCCGGCATATACTGTGGGGTGATGAAATTTTCGGCAGACATGCCCTCTCGTCTCGGGGGTGAGGATCACGGAATAAACGTAGCATAGAGCCGACCGTCAGGCCGACCAGGATTGACCACTAAAACTTTGTGCTATAGCTAACCGCCTCGTGGAGGTTCGACCCCTCCCCCTACAGCTCTCTCTTTTCTCATGTGATTGTTAGGTCCCGATGTCTATCGGGATTTTTTTTGCCCCTACTTCAGCAACAGTCATAATGCATTGTCTTCAAGTCGTTTTCAGGAACTAGTTTTGCTCAAATAAAAATCTTAAACCAATGAGAAAAATAGTTTTGACCCTTGCCTTATTCTCCGCCATCACAACCTCCGCACAAGACGCAACCGTTAAAGAATTAAAGAAAGAATCCGAAAAGTCAATCAAAAAGGATCCTAATGATACTACTTCGAAAACCTGGAAAAAGGGCGGGCTATATGGGCTCAATGTATCGCAGGGATCACTGAGCAATTGGGCGGCCGGCGGTGATGATTTTTCACTTTCTCTTAATTCTGTACTGAACCTCTTTGCATTTTATAAAAAAGACCGGCATAGCTGGGATAACACTTTCGACTTTAATCTTGGTTATGTAAAAACAACCAGCCTTGGCAGCCGCAAGAATGACGATCGGATTGACTTGCTTTCAAAATATGGCTATGCCTTAAATCCCAAACTAAACCTGGCAGGTTTAGTCAACTTCAGGTCTCAGCTGTTCAAGGGTTATACCTATGACGGGGATGGTAATAAAACATTAGCTTCCGCTTTTCTTTCACCTGCCTATATTTTGGTGAGCCCCGGTTTGGATTACAAGCCCGCTTCCAGTCTTTCTATTTTCGTTTCACCCATTACAGCCAGATGGACCATCGTAAAGGATGATTCATTATCTGCGAAAGGACTGTACGGCGTTGATCCGGGCAAACACTCAGAAGGAGAATTCGGCGCCTTTGCGTCTATTAATTTTCTGAAAGAGTTTAATAAAAACATCACTTATAAAAGCAGGTTGGATCTTTTTTCCAACTATCAAAACAATCCTCAAAATGTCGATCTCTTTTTTACGAATGTTTTGAATGTAAAACTTTCAAAAGTGTTGGCCCTGACTTATAGCCTTGACATGATTTATGATGATGATGTCCGGCTGTTTGGAAAAGATAACAACCATGCAGCCTTACAGGTCAAATCTCTTGTAGGAATTGGCTTATTGGCAAAATTCTGAGTGAATTAAATAAAATTAGAAGAGAAAGCCTTTGCCAGGCTTTCTCTTTTTTACACCTCAACTCTACCTAGGGTATCAGCTTTCTTCTAAACGGTAATTTATAGGCAGCGTACGCCATGTTTTCACATTCTTTCCTTTTATTTGTCCGGGAGTCCATTTCGGCATTTTGGACACTACTCTTATGGCTTCTTCTTCCAAACCATAGCCAATCTTATTCCCCACCGTTGAAACATTGGTTACATTTCCATTTTCATCCACACCAAACTGTACCTTAACTACTCCCTCCACGTTGTTATCAATGGCATCCTGCGGGTATTGAATATTATTGCTGATATAGTTTTCCAATGCAGTCTGACCACCTGAATAGGCAGGCAAAATCTCAGTCCGGTTATAATAGCCCAATTTATCTTTCTTCATTTCTGATTTTGGGTCACCTTCATCAACACCGGTACCGGTACTGATCTTACCCGATTTTTTAGCCCTGGCTACCGGAGCAGTTGACGTCATAGTGGTATCGGCAGCCACCTCCTTGCTGTCCGATGTAGAATTATTTGCCGAATTCTCATTATTGCAGCTTGTAAAAATCATCGCCCCGATAAAAAAAGCCCAGGCATTTCCCAAACAAAGTTCTTAATATATTGAAATTCATATGATTTATTTTAATGAAAAATTAGCATGTGAATAGTAATCCAATTAAAATGCCATAACATTTCGCGACCTGAATGGCTAGATTTTGACAATGGCTTGAATTACCTTTGCCGGCTTATGGGTCAAAAAAAATTAGTCCGTTTTGAGGAGTTAAACAGTTTTCCCAACGTGCTGCAATTTCCAGCTGATATGGCAGGCAACTGGAGTTCATTTTGGAAAAACGATCATCCAATTACATTGGAGCTTGCCTGCGGCAAGGGAGAGTATGCGGTTGGTTTGGCCCGACTCTATCCTGACAGGAATTTTATCGGTGTCGATTTAAAAGGGAATCGGATTTGGGTAGGAGCAAAAAAGGCTTTGCTTGAAAAATTAAATAATGTTGCCTTCTTAAGAACGCAAATCGATCAAATTGACAGCTACTTTTCCAATAATGAAGTAGAAGCAATATGGATTACCTTCCCCGATCCGCAATTACGAAAGTCCAAAGCAAAAAAAAGATTAACGCATCCAAAGTTTCTCCGGCTATATCAAAAGTTTCTTGTTCCCGGTGGTCTTATCCATTTAAAAACGGATAGCCCGGAATTATACCAGTTTACAAAGCTGGTGATTGATCTGTACAATTGTCCAATACATGCCAACTATGATAATGTTTATTCTCAACCAGCTATTACGGATGAACTTCGGATAAAGACGCATTATGAATCATTGGACATCGCAGGGAGCAATCGAATTCACTATGTATGTTTTTCATTACCTGATCAACTGCCCGGAAAGGAAAAAGATGAATTGCTAAAAAAAATTCTCAAAGATGAGCCAGTGGATTGAAGGTGTCCATTATATAATTGAAGACGGTCTGATAGTTCTGACCGAACAGTTTCATTTGGAAAGAGGATATTGTTGCGGTAACGGATGCAGGCATTGTCCTTTTAATTATAAGAACGTCCCCCAACCAAAGCGAAGTGAGCTATTAAAAAGCAAAGACCCAACAAACCTGGGACCGAACCAATAGTAAAATTACGATGCTGACTTCTCCACCAAATCTTTCAAATCATTTGATCATATTTTTTTAAAGTTTATTTAATAAAAAACAGGAAACTATATTATTATATAAATATATTTTATACTTTTAGTCCTCTTAACTCTTCTGATTAATCCACATCCTTGCTAGTATAAATCCTATATATCCAATACCGGATTTATGTTTAAGCCATCCAAGTAAAATAAAGTTCAATTAGTAGGTGATCCATTTTCCTGTGTGTCTTCTCTGCAAGGCAATTAAAGGCTTTTTTACTAATGCTTAGCAGTTTTTTATGTGTATTATCCTTGTAAGTCTGCCTTTTCCTAAACAAGTTGAGATGCCCCACCCGGAGCATACCTCAGTATTACCAAAACTTTGGTTCCTACGTTTCACTAATCGATGCGCTGGGTTTACCCCTCCTTTAGGATTAGAAGGCGACTCTTCTCTTAAGAAAAAAGTTGGAGGAACTGCGAATAGCCCGTTTTGGCACTACTTATTTTATCTCTATTCATAACTGACAGCCATTTAAATAATTGTCCTCCTAGAGAAAACTATTTATATCCTGGAATTGCTCAATCGAATTAAACAAGCATCACCTAATCAAGGACGATAACATGGTACCATCAAGCACAGTTACCCCCAGCTATCCCAGTGTCGAAAAAAAGTCGGCAGTGGTTATACACCCCACTTTACATTTAGATAAAATTGAAGTCAGAGGAAAGTTTTTTTATCATAATAACCATAAGTTTTACGTAAGAGGCGTGACTTATGGAGCTTTTAAGCCAGATTCAAATGGAAAAGAATATACCGACCTGGAACAGGTAGATCGTGACTTTGCTATGATGGCGGCAAATGGAATCAATACGGTGAGAATTCCGCATACAACACCACCAAGAACGCTGTTAGACCTGGCTCTTAAACACCGGCTTAAAGTAATGATAGGGCTCTCTGCTGAACAATATATTGGTTATGTCATTGATAAGAAGAAAAGCCCAAATATTTTCGACATAATTCGGGAAAAAGTGAAATCCTGCGCCGATCACCCTGCGTTATTATGTATAGCACTTGGCAATGAAATACCAGCAAGAACCGTCAGGTGGTATGGTCCGAAAAAAATTGAACGTTACCTTAAAAAGGTTTACCAGACCGTAAAAGAAGTAGCTCCTGAATCTATAGTTACTTACGTTAATTATCCAACCACAGAATACCTGCAACTATCATTTTTGGATATTATTTGCTTCAATGTCTATCTCGAGCAAAAAGAACAGCTTGAAAAATACCTGGCGAGACTACAAAATATTGCAGGTGATAAGCCTTTGCTAATGGGAGAAATAGGTTTGGATTGTTTAAGAAATGGAGAATACAAACAATCGGAAATACTGGATTGGCAAATCAAACTTGCATATAAGATGGGTTGTGCTGGTTTATTTGTTTTCTCGTGGACAGATGAATGGTTTAGGGGCGGTGAAGAAGTTTACGATTGGGCCTTTGGGCTTACCGATAAACAAAGGAGGCCAAAGCCTGCGCTGGAAACTGTAAGAAAAGCCTTTGGTCATTTACCACTTACTGCTAACGCCGATTGGCCATTTTTTTCTGTTGTAGTATGTACCTACAACGGCTCCCTTACAATTCGGGAATGCCTGGAAGGTCTTATGAAGCTCAACTATCCATTTTATGAAGTTATTGTGATCAATGACGGCTCAACAGACAAAACTGCTGAGATAGCTGAAGAATTTGATGTGAAGCTTCTTAATACCCCCAATAAGGGCTTAAGTGCGGCTAGAAATCTGGGCGCCTTGCAGGCCAAAGGGGAAATTATCTCCTACATTGATGATGATGCGATACCGGATCCCGACTGGCTTTTGTTTTTGGCCGCTACCTTTAATCAGACTTCCTATGCAGCAGTTGGCGGACCCAATATTGCGCCAAATGATGTTTCTTTGATAGCTGACTGTGTTGACCATTCACCGGGAGCTCCGTCACATGTATTAATTACAGATGTTGAGGCAGAGCATATTCCGGGCTGCAATTTTTCTATTCGTAAATCCGCAATAAATAAATTAGGTGGCTTTGATGTGCAGTTTACGACGGCAGGGGATGATGTTGACATGTGCTGGCGGATTATAGAGGCGGGCTGGAAGATAGGATTCAACGCAGGTGCTATGGTTTGGCATCATCGGCGAAAAACAGCAAAGTCTTACTGGAAACAGCAGGTCGGTTATGGAAAGGCAGAAGCGTTACTGGAGCGAAAATGGCCGCAGAAGTATAATAATATTGGCCATAAAACATGGGGACGGATTTATAGTAACGGAGAAATCAAAACTCCTTTTTTTAGAAAATGGCGGGTATACCATGGCGAATGGGGACAGGCACCTTTTCAATCGGTGTATGGATCTTCTTCCCTGAATCACTTAGCGATTTTGCAAATGCCAGAATGGTACCTGTTGTCAACAGCCCTGCTATTGGTTACGGTATCAGGATTATTTTGGTATCCCATGCAATATTTATGGCCTGTTGCCTTAATCGTTACATTATTGCCGATGGCGCATGTAATGTATAATGTTTCTAAAATCACAAGAAAAAAAGGCAGGAAACCCTTGTTAGAGGAATTACGGTTTCGCTTCATTACTATATGGTTTCACATTATCCAGCCAATAGCCCGGTTACTCGGACGCTTTAAAAATGATCTTACCCCCTGGCGCAATTATGGAAAAGGCAACTACGCCATTCCAATATCTCAGAAGGTAAACGTCTGGTGTAATAACTGGGTGTCGCCGGAAGAAAGGCTGGAGCATATTGAATCAACACTAAGGTCTGAGAACGCTTGTGTCGAGCGAGGTGGGATTTATTGCAGGTGGGACTTATTGATCAAAGGGGGTGCACTTGGATCGATCAAACTTTTTATGGCCGCCGAAGACCATAATGAAGGACGTCAATTCCTGCGTTTTCGCTTTACGCCCAGACTTTCGCTAACAGCCATGTGTTTATTATTTTTTGTAACCGCATTGTTAACCGTCGCACTGGCATATGGATCCGCTATTCCGGCTATCATCTTTGGAGTTGTCTTTTTTCTACTATCACTGCGTGTCCTGGAAGACTACGGCAGAGCCTTTTATATTATTAAAACAGTTATAAAAAACCAGGGACATCTGATAAAATAGTACTTATGAAAATTCCCGATCTGTCCATATTAAAAAAAGTATTGTTGAGGGCAAAGCCTTACTGGTTGAATATTGTTGCCATTTTTGTATTAAACCTGGCTGCGGTACCTATCGCTCTCCTGGCACCTATTCCTTTAAAGATCATAGTGGACAATGCTTTTGGTAAACAACCCATGCCCGGGATAATTACCTTCTTTTTCCCGCAACATTTTGACTTTAGCTTTTCCGCCATTATTCTGACGGCCACCATACTGATGATACTGATCGAATTACTCGGTCAGCTGCAAGGTCTTTTAAGCTGGCTGATTCAATCATACACTGGCGAAAAATTAGTATTGTCTTTAAGAACGTTGTTATTCAATCATGTGCAACGATTATCGTTATCTTATCATGATAAAACTGGAGTTTCGGATTCTCTTTACCGCATTCAAAACGACGCTACCGCTATTAAGAACCTGGTAGTTTCTGGCTTATCGCCCATCATTACTTCCCTGCTCACACTTATAGGAATGCTATACGTGATGACGACCCTGGACTGGCATTTTACATTAATAGCCGTATGCGCCATACCTCCGTTAATGCTATTAGCCCGTTTTTCCAGAACCAAACTAAAAAATCAATGGCAGGAAGTAAAACGATCTGAGAGTGCCGCGATGTCCGTTATCCACGAAACACTATCGGCGCTGCGGGTGGTTAAAGCATTTGTCAGGGAAGATTACGAAGAGCAAAGATTTGTCAATCGTTCCAATGATGCATTAAAAAATCAAATCAAGGTTGTTCGCTATTCCGGCATCTTTGATGTGGGCATAGGTTTAGTATTAGCTACCGGCACCGCTTTGTTTTTATATTTCGGCTCCATGTATGTTCACCAGGGAAAAATAACCTTAGGTGAACTCATATTAATAATGGCTTACCTGGCGCAGTTCTTTTCACCGCTGAGAACCATCACCAAGCAATACACTAACCTTCAATCGGCCTTCGTTGGCCTCGAAAGGGTGTATAGCCTGATCGATAAAGAGAAAGATGTTGAAGAACATCCCAATGCCAGGAAGACCAATAAGATCAACGGCTCGATAAAATTTGAAAATGTCTCTTTTGAATACAACAAGGGAACACCCGTTCTACAGGACATATCATTTGAAATCAAACCGGGTCAGCAAGTTGGCATTATGGGATCAACCGGTTCAGGCAAAACAACTTTGGTAAACCTGTTGGCAAGGTTTTACGAACCAACCCGCGGCCGCATTATTGTCGACGGAACAGATATCCGGGAATATAAGGTAGCTGATTTCCGATCCCAATTCAGTATTGTTTTGCAGGAACCTGTCTTATTTTCAACAAGTATAGAAGAAAACATTGCTTACGGAAAACCTACGGCCGGTAAAAAAGAAATTCATGCAGCAGCAAAAGATGCGCATGCTCATGAATTTATTTCCCATTTTCCTAACGGCTACCAATCTAAGGTAGGTGAACGGGGGATGCAGTTATCAGGAGGTGAAAGACAAAGAATTTCAATTGCCCGTGCTTTTTTAAAAAATTCTCCCCTGCTTATTCTTGATGAGCCCACCAGCTCCGTTGACATCAGAACGGAGTCGCTGATCATGAATGCGACGAGAAAGTTAATGGACGGCAAAACCACTTTTTTTATTACGCACCGGCTGGATGCATTGGCACATTGCGATCTTGTTATCCACCTGGAAAAAGGAAAAATTGTCGACATCATATATAACGATCATCCCGAATGGTTGAACACCAAAATCAACTCATTCAGGGAAAAAGCAATTTGACCCATTTATGAGAATTATTGTAACCGGCCTTATTGCCCAGCATTACACCCTGGCAGGCGTAACCTGGGATTACCTTCAATACTGTATAGGATTGAAGCAACTAGGCCATGATGTCTATTATTTCGAGGACTCGGGAGAGTGGCCCTACAACCTTGATGGCGGACCTGCAGGAGACGATTGGGTAGAGAAAGATTGCGATAAAAACATTTCTTATCTAAAAAAACTTTTTGACCGATATGAATTGAAAAACCGGTGGGCTTATCGTTTCCCGCTTAAAGACAAATGGTATGGATTGAGTGACCAGAAGCGACATGAGGTACTGCAAACGGCAGACATCCTCATCAATGTTTCCGGAACACTTGAAAAACCGGAAAAATACAGGGCTGTCAAAAAAATGATTTATATAGATAGCGATCCTGGTTTTACACAAGTAAAATTAAAATTGGGTTATGAAGAGTTTTCAAAGAGGGTGGCCCTTCATGATTGCCATTTCAGCTTTGGTGAATGTCTCGCGGAGTTTTTAAAAGATGAGAAATACAATTGGCAACCTACCCGCACGCCTATTGTATTATCGGAATGGATCAATCATAAATCGCATAGTAACCGGTTCACCACTATTATGAATTGGACAAGCTACAAACCGATGGTGTTCGGGGGAAAAAGTTTTTACCAAAAGGATGTAGAGTTTATTAAATTTCTTGAGTTAAAGAGAAAGTTGAAAGATATTCATTTCGAAGTAGCACTCAGCAGGCTTCAACATAAAAACTGGCAATCTGTTTTGCCTGATCATTTTGCCGGGAATAATGATAGAGAACTTTCATTCGGTACGCCTGCAGATCTTTTAGCACATTATGGATGGGAAATTGTTGATCCCGCTGTCCGGTGCGGCGATATAGACGCTTACCGTGATTATATTTTTTATTCAAAAGGCGAATGGAGTGTTGCTAAAGGTGGCTATGTGATTTCCAAGCCCGGCTGGTTTAGCTGCCGCTCTGCTTGCTACCTGGCGGCTGGTCGCCCGGTTATTGTACAGGATACGGGTTTTGATAAAGTATTGCCAGAGGGGGAAGGTATTCTAACTTTTAATAACCTTGAACAGGCCGTTGATAAGGTTCGTGAAGTGGAGGCTGATTATACGCTACATGCAAGAAGAGCCAAAGAAATTGCTGTAGAATATTTTGATGCCGCGAAGGTGTTGCAGCAATTAATTGAAAAGTCAAATACGGCTTATTGATCAATAATAACGTTTATGAGAGTTTTATTAGCAGGATGGTTCAGTTTTGATAATATGGGAGCAACGGCAGGTGATATGATTGCCCGGGACATTATTTGCCAGTGGCTCAATGAAGCGAACATAGAATATCGTGTCGCCGATTGTCCGGCCTTTCCTTATACAGGCGGGATAGACTGGAAAAAAGCCAATCCCGGCGAGTTCACAGATTTGTTATTTGTGTGCGGGCCTTTTGGAAATGGATGGCCGGTTACTGAAATGTTAGCTCATTTTTCGAATTGCAGGCTGACAGGTGTTAACCTCTCTTTGATGGAGCCGCTTGCAGTATGGAACCCATTTACACTGCTGTTAGAACGAGACAGTTCAAAAACAACCAATCCCGATATCACCTTTTTGGGTCCATTACCGGCGGTACCGGTAGTTGGCGTCATCTTATCACACAAGCAAAAAGAATATGGATCACGATCTTTACATGATGAGGCCAATAAAAAAATTGAAGAATTACTAAATACTGTCGAGGTTGCCCGGGTATCCATTGATACTTCGTTGCTGGATAATAAGGGTGGATTAAGAACAGCCGGCGAAGTGGAGGCGATGATCGCCAAAATGGATCTTGTTATTACCACCAGGCTGCATGGAACCGTACTGGCTATCAAAAATGGTATTCCGGTGATTCCAATTGACCCCATTGCAGGCGGCGCTAAAATTTCACTACAGGTAAAAGAATTGGATTGGCCAATTTTATTTAATGCTGCTACACTCGACGAAGTATCGTTATCTACCGCTTTTCAATACTGTTTGTCCAGAACCGCTCATGCCAAAGCGTTGGAATGTGCAGAACTGGCCGGCAAAAAAATAAAGACATTGAAAGAAACCCTTTTATCAGACTTGTTACAATTATCCGGTAAAGAATTAGCTTATGGAAATTAGTACCTTACCCAATACTGAATTGCTCACTGCGCATTTGTCAAAACTATTTTCGGCAAATGCACCAGCAACTGTTGAAATAATTTCACGCTCTCCATTCAAGGGTAGCAGCACATTTCCTGCAGAGATTATTAGTTGTCAGCTTTCAGATGGACGGGTAATAAATCTTTTTGGAAAATATTTAGCTGGCCTCGGGCCAAATAATCATGGTCATAGAGGAGGAGTAGAATATGAAATAAAAGTTTATGATGAAGTGTTGAGAGACCTTCCGTTAACGAAAGTAAATTTTTGGGGCAAATGCTATTTTAATGAAACAAATGAAACACTACTCCTGATGGATTTGCTGCAGGACAGTGCATCATTGAAAGGTAACCCGGATATTACATTATACCTGAAAGCTGCATCGTGGATTGCACAAATGCATCATTTTTTTGAAAACAAAGTTCCTTCCTTTGTAAAGAGGTATGATCAGGACTATTATTTTATTTGGTTGAAGAGAATGGAGGACGCTCCTGAAATCCTGTCCGCACAACCCTGGCTGGTGGATGTTATAAAATTCTTCCGTCAAAATATTGACATCCTGTTGAAGGCGCCCCAAACATTGATTCATGGCGAATATTACTCGAAGAATATTTTAATAAAAAATGGAATTATTTACCCGGTAGACTGGGAATCGGCAGCTTATGCTCCGGGTGAAATTGATTTGGCAAGTATTATTGAAGCAAGGAAAGAAGAAGTCGTTGAGCATATCAGGGAAAGTTATGTCGCCAGCCGGTTCACAGGTCTTGAATTTGATGAGCAGGCCTTCGAAAAAAGGCTTTTAATGGCCCGGCTCTATTTGCATTTTCGGTTTTTCTTCCCTAAGAAAGAAGAGTGGAGATATGATCACATTTATGCATTGGCAAAAAAACTGGAAATTTTTTAGGCTTTATGAAATCAAACGGCGCTTTTTTATTTCCCGAAACTGAAAACCTGAATTCGCAATTCGAAAAATTTGTGAATAAGGTTCACTTGCCTTTTCAAATGAAAAAAATGGTGAGAAGGAAAAAATTTGATTATCACAGCACATCACCGGCAGAAATCATTACCTGCAGTCTTGATAATGGCCAGCTGATTCACCTGTTTTGCAAGTATGCGGGAAACCACACACAATTTTCCAATGGTCACCGCGGTGGTGTTGAATATGAAACCAAAGTTTATCAAAAAGTTTTGAATAGACTTTCATTGAGTTCACCCAGGTTTTACGGAGCTTACAAAGAGAAGAATAAGAGTTGTTTAGTTATACAATATTTAAAAGGATCCAAACTATTAAAGGATGATCATGATCCGAACCACTTCGCCAGTGCAGCTGCATGGATAGGTAACCTGCATAGAATTTATGCGTCCAATCCACCTTCATACATCAAAATATATGATAAGGCGTATTACTCGATCTGGTTAGACTCTGTAGAAAAAATAGCCCATGCGCTTCATAGCAAATATCCATGGCTGACGGGTGTGTGTGAATGGTTTAAGGAAAATATGCACTCGCTTTTAAGCAGTCCACAAACTTTTATACATGGCGAATATTATACAAAAAACATATTGGTACGACGGGGGAATATATACCCGATCGATTGGGAGTCTGCAGCTATCGGGGCAGGCGAAATTGACCTTGCTAGTTTGATAGAAGGATGGGATTACAAAAGACAAAGAACTGCAGTGAAAAAATATATTTCGGCCCGTTGGCCAGAAGGCAATTTTTGCGAACAAGAATTCAGGCAACGGCTGCTTATGGCCAAGATTTACTTCTTTTTAAGATGGACTGGTGAGTATGACGATCCTGATTGCTGGAGAGACCGGACAAATTGGTTCAAAAATTTTTACGGGGAGATTAAAAAAGCCGGCTACAGGCAGGTTGTGACAGCTTAATGCAAAATCTATGGCAACTATCATCGTTGGTGCATATATGGTCAGGTATCCGCTGGGAGGTATGATGTCATGGGTCTTTCAGCACCTTGCCGGACTCAGGGCATTGGGGCACGACGTATATTTTGTAGAAAAATATGTATACGATAATTCATGCTACAACCCGGTTACCCGCAGCATGAGCAATGACTGCAGTTACGGCATCAAAATGACCAACAACCTCCTGGCACTAAGCGGACTTCAAAACAAATGGTGCTTTGTGGATCACCAGGATCACTATCATGGATTATCCAAAACAAAAATTGAAACAATTTTTAAACAAGCAGATTGCTATATCGACCTGGGTATGCAAAATGGATGGGAAGAAGAAGCGCAGGCTTGCAAATTTAGAATACTGATAGATGGTGAACCGGGTTTTTCACAGATTAACTATTTCAACAATGATGAAATGGTTTCGCGTTACTCCCGTTACAATTATTTTTTTACCAACGGTTACAATATTGGTCGAACAGATAATATCATTCCCACTGGTGACATTCATTGGCGGCATATGTATTCCCCGGTCGACACTACTTTTTTTAAAACAGGGGCAGCTCCCGCTAAAGAAGCACCTTTCACAACGGTAATGAACTGGCAATCTCATAAGCCAATTTCATTCAAGGAAAAAAAATACGGGCAAAAAGATATTGAGTTCACAAAATTTATTCAACTACCAACTTTAGTTGGAGCCAATATGGAAGCTGCCGTCTCCGGAAAAAACATTCCGTTTGACCTGCTCAGAAATTATAAATGGAATATAGTGAACGGTACATCGGTGACGATGTCTTACCAAAACTTCTGCAACTACATTGAAAATGCGAAAGCGGAATTCAGTGTATGCAAAAATGTTTTTGTGGCATTAAATACAGGCTGGTTCAGCGATAAAAGTGCAGCCTTTCTTGCCTCGGGCAGACCCGTTGTCTTGCAGGATACCGGCTTCAGTGAGCATTTGCCCTGCGGGATGGGATTATTTGCTGTTACTAATGTGGAGGAAGCCGTCGTCGCAATCAACGAAATAGAAAACAATTGGCATAAACATTCAAAGGCCGCAAGGGAAATAGCAATAGCATGCCTGGATGCAAAAGTGGTATTAAAAAAAATGCTGAATGAGGTAAGCGAACCTACTCTGGAAAAATATAAACTCGTTTTATGAAAGTTACAAATATTAATTCAAAAATTGTCGATGGCTATATCAGGGCATCCGCCGATGTGATTTGGGAACAAGCGAAAAAACAGCCGCTCAATTTTTTCGTGGAGGCGCCTGAAAAATATGAGTCGGCGCTGTGGGCCGATCCGAACGCAGTTTTATTGGCTGTTTATTTAGCGGCCTGGCACGCCGGTGAAGAAAGAATTCAGATTGATGAACCCATTTGCCCGGTATTATTTCAAAATTTGAAAGTAGTTGTTCCCGTATTTAAAAGTTGGTACCATGACATTCCGCATGCCGCACCGGTAATCGAACCGACGGCAGGATTTAAAGTGTATGATTTTAATGCGAAGGAAAGCCTGGGCTTGTTGT
This sequence comes from Terrimonas alba, assembly GCF_042434975.1. Lineage (NCBI taxonomy): Bacteria > Pseudomonadati > Bacteroidota > Chitinophagia > Chitinophagales > Chitinophagaceae > Terrimonas > Terrimonas alba. The sequence continues at coordinate 195,173 of NZ_JBHMQM010000005.1, read as the reverse complement.
CATGCGGGATCGATTCCCTGGGAACACTGAGATGGAATAAATTAAATATTCCCAATCAGCACCCGTTATCGATTAGTGCCGGTATGACGATAGGCTATCATAACCATACGGAATCGGGAAAGGATCGGGCCGAAAGAATCATCAATGGCCGTTTGACCACCGCAAAAAAAGTAGCAGACGATGCTGGTATTGAACTGATCCCCGCCCTCACCAACATTAAATTTCTTGACAAAGATGGCTGGTTCTATACTTATAAATCGCTGGGTGCATTGCGGAGCGCAGTAGCTTGTTTTTTCAGTAAAAGATTTCACAGCACTTATATCGCTACCAATCACACACCGGTTTCTATTTATCCATGGGGATCTCATCCATTGCTGGACCAATACTATTCTACTTCTTATTTCCGGGTTATTCATCATGGTGTTGATCTTACAAGGTTAGAAAAAGTGGCAATGGTGGGAGATTGGAAAACCGGCCTTGACAACATCCGGGTTTGTCAAAATGATGATGACGGAGTATACAATTGCTGCACTTGTGAGAAATGCATTCTTACCATGTGTGAATTAGAAGCTCTCGGCAAATTGAAAGATTCGGCCGCATTTTCTGTCAAAGAACTTACTCCTGAATTGCTGGAAACGATCCGAACTTATGATATGATCTATAACGATTTTCAGGTGGATTTCTATGAAGAGATCATGCCGGCATTAGAAAGCAGGGGTAGGGCAGATCTTGTCAATGTCCTGAAATCTGTTTTAGATGATTACAAGCAAAAGAAATTAATTGCTTCGTAACAATGAAGAACAGTTTAAAAAATAAAAAATTACGGATTCTTGTTCTTGGCTATATCGTCAGGGGACCTATGGGTGGCATGACCTGGCACCACCTGCAATATTTTTTAGGCTTGCACCAGATGGGCTACGACGTTTACTTCTTAGAAGATAGCGGCGATACCATCTATTCATGTTACGACCCGGATCGAAATGTAACAGATCAAAATCCAACTTACGGGTTAAATTATGCAAAACAGGTATTTGAACAATTTGGATTGGAAGATCGTTGGGGCTATTATGATCATCATCAACAGCAATGGCACGGCCCAATAGCAGAAAAAGCGTTGCAACTTATCAGCGATACAGAAGTGCTATTAAATCTTTCCTGCTCTAATACCTTACGATCCTGGTTGCAGGATGTTCCCATCAGGGTGCTTATCGATACTGATCCTCTGTTCACACAAATCAGAAATCTTGCAGACAATGCACGATTGGATTTTTGCAAACAGCACAATGTATTTTTTACCTATGGTGAAAATTTTAAACAAGAGGGATGCCTGGTTCCCGATGATGGATTATCGTGGCAGCCAACACGACAACCGGTGGTGCTGAACGCATGGCCGGTTACAAATGGAAACGAAGCTGCTCCTTTTACTACCGTGATGAAATGGGAAAGCTATCCAGGTAAAACATACAACGGACATTACTATGGGATGAAGGCGGAATCATTTAATCAATATTTACATCTTCCCCGGCATACAAAATCAATCATGGAATTGGCGGTAAGTGACTCTTCAGCTCCCAGAACCCGGTTGAAAGAAAATGGCTGGCAGCTGTCGTATCCGCAGAAAATCTCAGGCGATCCCTGGAAATACCAGGACTATATTCAACAGTCGAAAGCAGAATTCAGCATTGCCAAACATGGATATGTTGAAGCAAGAACGGGCTGGTTCAGTGAAAGAAGTGCCGGCTACCTGGCAAGTGGCAGGCCGGTGATAGTACAGGATACCGGTTTTTCGGATTGGTTGAAAGCAGATCTTGGTTTAATCCCGTTCTCAGGTATAGACGAAGCATTGCTCGCTATTGAAGAGGTAAATAACAATTATAGCAGGCATTGCCAGGGTGCAAGAGAGTTGGCCGAAACTTATTTTGCATCCGATAAAGTGTTGACTGAACTAATAGAAAAGTCAATTGCATAAAGTGTATTGAAGGTTGTTTATGATGAGAAAACTGCAAAAAAATACTGACTCTACTTTAAATCAAACTGGAAGGCGGCCACAGATAGCCTTCTTTGATTACCCGGATGTGTTTGAAGACTTTTATACACACTACGGCGTTTCGCAGGAAGCATTTGCGAAATCATGGCACAATACCGCCAACCATGCGAGGATGAAAATAGTGCAGGAAGAAATTGGAGATGTTACCTGGTATGTGCTAAGCCTGAAACCAACATTTAAGGAAGATGTTAGACATAACTATGTTGGCTGTAAAGTAAAAATTCTCCCTTCATCCTGGTTGCATCGCCAGCTATGGAAATTATTTTATTCCAAAATAAAAAGTTGGAAGTTTCGCACTCGCTGGTATCACACGTATGCAACTTTTGCTTCGTATTTCGCTATTTTATCCTGGCCTCTATTCAAAGCATTGCGAAATGATAAGCCGGACGTTATTTTTTCACAAGACTATTGCAGCGGCCGTTTTGATTCGCTCCATTTGTTGGCCTGGTGGCGCAAGATACCTTTGGTAGCAGTTCACTCCGGCAGTACCGGTAAATACCTGGGAACCCTGTTAAAACGAATCACCATCCCTAAAACCGATTGGATTTTTACATCAGGAAAACGGGAAGAAGATTTTCTTGAAAAAAAATACAAGCTCGATCCCCGCCGGATGAGCACTGTACGATCTCCTATTAATATTTCAATTTACAAACCCCTTTGCCGGAAGACTGCCTGCTTAGCTTCGGGCCTCAATAGTGAAAAGAGATATTTCCTGTTTATTGGCAGACTTGATGATAGTGTAAAAAGGGTTAGTTCAATAATCAGCGCATTTCAAAAAGTTGCCTTGCATTTCACCGACATTGATCTGTTAATCGTCGGAAGTGGAAAAGATGAAGTAAGACTGAAGGAACAGGCAACAAAACGAGTTCCTAACAGGGTTCACTTTTATGGATGGATATCAAATGATGAAGAAAAAGTTCGTTTATTAAATATTGCAGAATGTTTGGTGCTGGCATCTAAGCGGGAAGGTTTTCCAACAGTTGTTGGTGAGGCACTGGCCTGCGGGCTACCGGTTGTTTCGTCTGATGTAGGCGCCATCTCCGACCTGGTAATAGAAAATAAAACAGGTTGGCTATTCCCGCCACAGGATAACGAAGGCCTTTTCAATCATTTACAATTTATAGCTGAAAATCCGGAGATAATAAAAAGTATGCGAGCCACTATCAGGGATTTTGCTACGGAGCATGTTTCAACACAAGCTCTTGCAGGATCTTTAAAGCGTGGATTTTCCTCTTTAAAATTGAGAAGCGTGTGATAAAACAACGAGAAGATACTGTTTTAATCCTTACCCCATTTGCCGAAAAGATGAATGGGGCCCTGGTATTGGGAACCGGTGGATGGCTGGCTCCGGAAGACAGAGAAGCGTTGGATTGGATGACATTTATGGCGATGCTGGGCTGGAAGGTAAAGCTAATGGATCCCGGTTCGCTTCACCTTGTCGATTTTGACAACCAGGTCGTCAAATGGGTCATACTTATAGGAGACCCTGACGATACCGATAGCAAAACATGGGAACAAATCCTCCTTACAATAAGGACAAATCAATTTCTATTTATCACAAGGGCCGGGAAAAAAAATGGTTGGTTATCCCATCGATTTGAAGTTTTTCTTTCTGAAAAAAAACCAACAGGCGACCGTTTACTATATAAACGACCCGGATTTTGCAAAGAGTGGAAACTGCAAAATTCGTTGCAATTACCGGAGCTGGAAACTTCTCAACGTTTAAACAAACTGGTCCATTTATCGGAAACATGCATCGCCGGCTCCATCGATGAATCGGACTCAAAAATCGTGTTTCTAAGTTTTCACCCCAGTATGACAAGGGACAGTGAACCCGTTTTTACCGCTCTTTTAAAACAACTTTTAATAGTTGAAAACTTATATCCTGTCGCCTGGTTTGAATGGAAGAATACGATGATTCTTCGTATGGATGATCCGGGTAGTTCACAACCGGTTCACGATAATTCGTTTCATACAGCAAAACTTGGCGAAAAGGAATGGGATCTTATTGGCGAAGCATTATTAGAACGAGACGCCCGAATGAGCCTTGCTTATGTTCCGGCATGGGTTGATGATGGAGATAGTACGAGAGGTCAGCTTGAAATTGATGGCCGGCCCGTTAACAGAACAGCCGGAAATATTTATCCTTCTCCATCTGTGAAATATTATAAAAATCTTGCGAACGGACTTACTCGTGTTTTTGATTATGAAGATGAGTTTCGCGGCATTGAAAAACTAAGAAGTAGCGGACTGGCCGAGGTAGAGCTGCATGGATATACCCATATACATCCTGATAAAAAGGCATGGCTGCATGCAGATGACAGGTACGAAAACAAAAAGTGGTTCCGGGAGTTTGGCAGGTCGGCTGTGAGCTTTATCAATAGCCTGCCGGAAGAAAAACACCCCCTGCTTTCAGGTATTGAAGCTTTTCAAAAAAACTTTCAATCACTGCCTTCAACACTTATTTGTCCTGGCGAAGAGTTTACCAATAATGTGTTGGAAAAAGTATTGAAATCAGGATTAAATCTCGTCAGCAGCTATTATCTTGGTATGCGTATTAGTCATCAGCTTTGCTGGAATCAGCACGTATGTTCCCCTTACCTGGATTTAGCTAATCCGCGTTGGTTTGAACAGGAGTTGCCTGTAGTTGGTTACTTTCATGATTTTGATGTTAGCATCCATGGCACAGGCTGGTTCACTGACCAGCTGGAGAAATGGCAACAAGCCGGGGCAAATTTCTTTATAGACTTTAGAGAACTATCTACTATTCTTAGCCACACCATCAGTATCAATGAAGTTACCAGCCAATATCGATTGAGGTTAAATTCCGAAAATCATCCTCCGTTTATCAAACCGGTGCGCATTGGTTTCCATATCCCAGCCAAAAACTTTACATCAACATTTTTATTAGACAATAACCGGGAAACCCATACTTTAAACTTATCAGCGTTTGAGCAGGTGAGTACAAGTCAAACTATAAAACAAAGCAAATGGCAAGAATTATAGTGAGCGGTACGATGGTAAGGGAGCCAAGAGGCGGATCCAACTTATGGTACCTGGCCTGGCTGGTTGGATTTAAAATGAACGGCCATGAAGTCTATTTTGTTGAAAAAAGCGAATGGCCCGATGACTGTTATGACATTCCTAATAGAACCATGACCAGTGATTGCAGCTATGGCTTTGGTGTAGTAAGAAAGTTGATGGAAAAATATGACCTGCATAATAATTTATGCTTTGTCGATCACTATGGTGTTTATCATGGATTAAGTAAATCAACTGTCGATGAATTATTCAGGACTGCGGATTTATATGTCGATCTCGAATGGGCTCAATGGAAGGAGGAATCTGCTCGTTGTAAAATGCGGGTCTTTGTAGATGGCGAACCGGGCTGGTTCCAGGTGCGTATAAAAAAGTGGATCGAATCAGGTGTGGCATTGCCGGCGTATGATCATTTTTTTACGGATGGGAATTTGATCGGAACAGAACAATGCGACGTGCCAACTTCCGGAATAGAATGGAAGCACAATTTACCTCCGGTCTTGCTGCAGGAAGTAAAAAATGCACCTGTCAATGGAAAATCAGCTTTTACAACCGTGATGAACTGGAATCCTACTAAAAGAGTGGAATATGATGGAAAAGAATATGGGCATAAGGATATAGAGTTTGAAAAAATCATGAGCCTTCCTTCTAAAGTTGACGAGCTGATGGAAGTAGCCGTTTCAGGTAAAAAAATACCGTGGGAAAGATTACAGGAAAATGGATGGCATGCAAGAAAAGGAGATGATATCAGCATCTCGGCCGCATCCTACCTTGACTATATTGCCGGATCAAAAGCTGAATTCAGCGTTGCCAAACAGGCTTTTGTTTCTACCCAATGTGGTTGGTTCAATGACAGATCGGGCTATTATATGGGATTTGGAAAGCCGGTAGTGCTGCAGGAAACAGGCTTCTCAAAAGTTTTACCGACCGGGAAAGGTTTGCTTTCTTTTACAACGATTGAAGAAGCTGCTGATGCTATCAGGGATGTATCGCTAAATTATGCCGTGCATTCAAAAGCAGCCCGCGAACTGGCCTTTGAATATATGGAAGCAGGAAAAGTGATCAGAAAATTTCTTAACAAAATTGGCATCTGAAAAGCTTTGAATAGATAAAAATATGAAGTAGTTTAAAGAGAATGGAATCCGTAAACACAATGGAACAGGGTGACAGAATGTACCAGCTGATCAGCAGGCTTTATCCAATCTGCCGCAGTATTACCGGCGATGGTGTGAGAAAAAGCCTGGCGATCCTGCAGGAATACATCCCACTCGGGGTACATGAAGTACCTACGGGGACCTCCGTGTTTGACTGGACCATACCCAACGAATGGAATATCAGAGATGCGTATATAAAAAATAGCAAGGGCGAGAAAATTGTTGACTTCAATAGATCAAATCTTCACGCCCTCAACTACAGCATTCCCGTAAAAGGTAAGTTTTCATTGAAGGAATTAAAGCCACATCTCTTTTCATTACCGGATAAACCCGGATGGATACCTTACCGCACTTCTTATTATGATGAAAACTGGGGTTTTTGTTTAAGTCATTCTCAACTACAATCAATGCAGGATGATGAATACGAAGTTTGCATTGATTCAACACTACAGCCGGGCTCACTTACCTGGGGCGAATATTATTTGCCGGGTGAAATAGATGAAGAAATACTATTTACCTGCCATATATGCCATCCATCTTTGTGCAACGATAACCTTTCGGGTATAGCAGTGATTTCATTTTTAGCAAAATTGTTAAGTACAAAAACAAACCGTTTATCGTACAGGTTTTTGTTTATACCCGGAACAATCGGCGCTATCACCTGGTTGGCTTTAAATGAAGATAAGTTGAGTAATATTAAAGCCGGCCTGGTAGCCACTTTACTGGGAGACGATTCTTCATTTACGTATAAAAAAACAAGAGCAGGTGATGCCTTAATTGATAAAGCAGTGCTACACTATCTCAGTCACATGGATGAAGATTATAAAACAATTGACTTTTCTCCCTATGGTTATGACGAAAGACAATTCAACTCGCCGGGAATTAATCTACCTATCGGAAGTCTGACAAGATCACAATACGGAGAATACCCGGAATATCACACTTCTGCTGACAATTTAAACCTGGTACAACCAGCAAGATTGCAAGACTCTTTAACTGCTTATGCGGCAATTGCTGATATTTTGGACAACAATATTGTTTACATCAATCAATACCCAAAATGCGAACCGCAATTAGGCAAAAGAGGGTTATATCAAAAAATTGGCGGAACTAATGCAAAAGAGAAAGAAGAAAGAAGAATGGCCATGTTATGGATACTCAACCTCTCAGACGGTGAGAATAACTTATTGGATATAGCGAACCGGGCATCAATACCATTTGATGTGATCAAAGAAATTGCTGTTATACTGGAGCAGAACGGACTATTGATTCAATCAATTATACCAAATAAAAAATCAGTTTTTAATCAATACAACACATGAAAATTCTAATTACCGGTAACCTTGGTTATGTTGGACCCGGCGTTGTCAGGGAGTTCAGGAAATATTATCCGGCTGCTGAATTGGTGGGTTATGATATTGGTTACTTTTCACAATACGTAACAAACCAAAACATTATTCCTGATGCGGGCCTCTCTGTTCAGCATTATGGCGACGTAAGAAATTTCCCTGCAGAACTTTTAGATGGTATTGATACTGTCATTGGTTTAGCGGCCATTTCCAATGATCCTATTGGCAACCGTTACGAAAACCAAACACATGATATCAATTGTAAAGCGATCATTGACCTGGCGGAAAAAGCCAAAAGCAAAGGAGCCAAAAAATTTGTGTTTGCATCCAGTTGCAGTGTATATGGTTCAGCAGAAGATAAACCAAGAACTGAAGAAAGCACATTGAATCCATTGACTGCCTATGCAAAATCCAAGATCAATGCGGAAACAGGACTTAAGCAATTGGCAGACGAAAATTTCCAGGTTACCTGCCTTCGTTTCGCCACTGCTTGCGGCATGAGTGACCGGCTCCGGCTTGATCTGGTGCTAAATGATTTTGTGGCAGGAGCTATTACTAATAAAGAAATAAATATTCTCAGTGACGGAACTCCCTGGCGACCATTGATACATGTTTTAGATATGGCGCGGGCTATGCGTTGGGCACATGAAAGAAATGGTGAGTCGGGTGGTAGCTTTCTCGTGGCAAATGCCGGCAGTAATGCGTGGAATTACCAGGTAAAGGAGTTGGCAACTATGGTCAATGAAATGCTGCCGGAAACAAAAGTATCCGTTAACGCTAATGCTGAACCAGATAAACGTTCCTACCGGGTGAATTTTGACCTTTTTGAAAAACTCGCCCCAGCTCATCAGCCGCAATATGATTTGAAAGCAGCTGTGAATGGATTAATCGACGGAATAAAAAGTTTGGATTTTATCAATGGTAATTACAGGAATTCAAACCTGGTGCGATTGAATGTTATTCAAAACCTGGTGAACACAGGGACTATTGATCAATCATTATTCTTAAACAACCAGTAATGATTTTTGAACCGACACCTTTGCAAGACGCTTATCTCATCCGGCTGCAACCAATAGCAGATGAACGTGGTTTTTTTGTAAGAACATTTTGCAAAAAGGAGTTTCAGAGTATTGGTCATGATAAAGAATTCGTTCAGATGAATCAATCTTATAACAAACAAAAAGGTACGTTAAGAGGGATGCACTACCAGTTGGCCCCACATGAGGAAATTAAATTGGTAAGATGTATTGCCGGCCGGGTATATGATGTCATCATTGACCTGCGGAAAGAATCTCCAACTTACCTGCAGCATTTTGGAGCAGAGTTGTCAGAAGATAATTTCTGCATGCTGTATGTGCCGGAAGGTTTTGCTCATGGTTTCCAAACACTCAGTGATCATACATCACTGGTATATCATCATACGGCCTTTTATGCACCAGGGAGCGAAAGGGGTCTGCGCTATGATGATAAGCAAATTGGGATTCATTGGCCGATGACGCCTACCTGTTTGTCGGAGAAAGACAAACAATATCCTTACCTAACCGAAAATTTTAATGGAATTCGCAATTTTTAAATCAACACCATGAATTCAACCTCACCAAAACCCCACTGCCGATTTTGCAATACGCTGCTGACGCATGTGTTCGCTGACCTGGGTACATCACCGCTTTGTGAAAGCTATATCAAGCCGGAAGACGCTAACAAAATGGAACCGGTGTTCACACTCAAAACTTATGTCTGTGATCAATGCTATTTGGTGCAACTGGAAGAGTTTGTTTCACCAGGTGATATCTTTAGTGACTATGCATATTTCTCCTCTTATTCTACCAGTTGGCTCAAACATGCCAGTAATTATTCCAATCAAATGGTGGAAAGATTTGGCTTCAACGAGCAAAGTTTAGTGGGGGAAATAGCCAGCAATGATGGATACTTGCTGCAATATTTTGTGGAAAAAAATATTCCTGTATTGGGCATTGAACCAGCTGCCAACGTAGCTGAATACGCCAGGAAAAAAGGTGTTCGCACCGAAGTAAAATTTTTTGGCGTACAAACCGCAAAAGAACTGGCAGCCCAATATGGAAAAGTGAACCTGCTTGCTGGTAATAATGTGTTGGCGCATGTTCCCGATCTGAATGATTTTGTCGGTGGCATTCCGATCTTACTAAAAGAAGATGGGGTGTTGACCATGGAGTTTCCCCATCTGCTGCGATTAATGGAAGAAAATCAATTTGACACTATCTATCATGAACACTTCTCTTACTTTTCATTTACTACCGTAAAAAAAGTTTTTGATTTTCATGGGATCACCTTGTTCGATGTAGAAGAGATTCCTACTCATGGAGGGTCGTTGAGAATTTATGGTCGTCATCATACCGATACATCGAAACCTGTATCAGCCAAAGTCACTGGGTTGTTGCAAAGAGAACTGGAAGCTGGTGTAACCCAAATGGACTTTTATAAAAATTTTGAAGAACAGGTAAAAGAAACCAAAAGAAAATTGCTTGAGTTTTTAATAGAGGCTAAAAGAAATGGCAAGAGACTGGCAGGCTACGGCGCTCCCGGCAAGGGCAATACCCTATTGAATTATTGTGGCATTCGTACTGATTTCATTGATTTCACTGTTGACAGAAGTCCGCACAAACAAGGCAGTTTGCTACCCGGCACCCGTATACCCATTTATCCTCCTGAAAAAATAGACGAAACAAAGCCTGATTATGTATTGATACTTCCCTGGAACCTGAAAGAAGAAATCATGGGGCAAATGTCTCATATCCGGAACTGGGGAGGACAGTTTGTAGTTCCAATTCCTGAAGTAACTGTGTATGCTTAATCAATCGTAAACTTTAAAATCGTTGTATTATGAAATGAGCTATAAAATTCCCGGGCTATCATCATGACCAGCGATGAAAATTTTATAGCGAATTCAATTTGGCGAAAAACAATAAAAAAACAATCAAATGAAAGTTGTTCTTTTTTGCGGAGGATTGGGATTAAGACTAAGAGACTATTCGGATAAAATCCCTAAGCCAATGGCTCAAATAGGTTACCGCCCTATTTTGTGGCACCTGATGAAATACTATGCGCATTATGGGCATAAGGATTTTATTATTTGCCTGGGTTATAAAGCAGATTATATAAAAAATTATTTCGTTAAGTACGACGAATACATTTCCAATAACTTTATTTACCGCAATGGGGGCGCACAATTAGAGTTGTTGAACTCAGACATTCATGATTGGACCATTACGTTTGTAGATACCGGCATTTCTTCTAATATCGGCAGCCGTTTAAAAGCAGTGCAACCTTATCTTGAAGGTGAAGAAGTTTTCCTGGCCAACTATTCAGATGGTCTCACCAACATGCACCTGCCGGATATGATCGATCATTTTAACTACAACAATGCCATTGCCAGTTTCATGGCTTATTATTCTACGAAGAGCTATCATGTAGTAAAAATCGGCGAGAATGACAGGGTGGCAAACATTAGCCATATTGGAAACTCGGGCCTCTGGATCAATGCAGGTTTCTTTATTCTAAGAAATGAAATATTTAATTACCTGGAAAATGGTGAAGAGTTAGTCGATCAGCCTTTCCAGCGGTTGATCAATGAAAATAAATTGCTCGCTTACCGGTTCAACGATTTTTGGGCAAGCATGGACACATTTAAAGATCAACAAATGCTTGACGACTTATTTGCCGCCGGCAATCCACCCTGGATGGTATGGGAAAGAGGAACGAATAATCATAAACTAATTATTGAAAAGTAAATGTTGAATTTTCCCTTTATCACAAAAAAAACTGGTTACAAGATTCTTTGCATCGGCGCACATTGCGATGATATCGAAATTGGCTGTGGCGGCACTTTGTTACACTTATTAGAGAGTCACTCCATTGATTTTGTTAAATGGATTGTCTTTACATCCACCGAAGAAAGAAAAAAGGAAGCTATTGCAAGCGCAACCTCATTCCTGAAAAACGCTAAAGAAAAAGAAATTCTGGTTTTTGATTACCGGGATGCTTTTTTGCAATACTCAGGCCTGGAAATAAAAGAAAAGTTTGAATCTTTTAAAAATGAAATCGACCCGGATTTAATTTTTACTCACTACCGCGACGACCGGCACCAGGATCACAGGATACTATCTGATTTTACCTGGAATACGTTTCGGCGGCATTTTATATTGGAATATGAAATTCCAAAATTCGATGGTGATTTGGGCGTTCCCAATTTTTTTATTCGACTATCAGAAGAACAAACCAACAAAAAAATACAAGTCATACTGGACAGTTTCAAATCACAGGCTGGCAAACATTGGTTTGATGAAGAAACCTTCAAAGCTTTGATGCGCATTCGTGGTATGGAATCCGCCTGCACCACAAAATATGCAGAAGCTTTTCATGCAAGAAAGATCCTGCTATAAATTAAATAGAAAAAATATGCAGTTTGATAAATCATTGTTGTTAAATGAACGCCTGCATCAACTTGTTCCAGGGGGATCTCACACCTACGCCAAAGGTGATGACCAATTTCCGCCGGGTTGCTTTCCGATAATGACGAAAGGAAAAGGCTGCCATGTATGGGACGCAGATGGTAATGAATATATCGAGTACGGCATGGGCCTGAGAAGCGTCACATTGGGTCATGCCTATGAACCTGTTGTGGAAGCTGCTTACAGGCAAATGCTGCTGGGAGTAAATTTTGGCAGGCCGGCAACAATAGAATTGGAATGTGCTGAGAAATTCCTCGGGGTCGTTCCGGGTATGGACATGGTTAAATTTGCCAAAAATGGATCGGATGTAACCAGCGCCGCAGTGAAACTGGCAAGAGCCTATAGCGGAAGGGATTTGATTGCTATTTGTTCAGATCACCCCTTTTTTTCCGTTGATGATTGGTTCATCGGCACTACTGCTATGAATGCCGGCATTCCAAAATCTATACAGGAATTAACAGTGGGTTTTCGGTACAATAACATTGAAAGTGCCCGACAACTATTTGAAAAATATCCGGGGAAGATTGCAGGAATAATATTGGAAGCAGAAGAAAGAACGGCACCCGAAAATAATTTTCTTCAAGATTTAAAAAAACTTTGTCATGAAAAAGGTGCTGTTTTAATTTTTGATGAAATAAAAACAGGCTTTCGTTTGCACCTGGGCGGCGCACAACAGCTACACGGTGTTGAACCAGATTTGTGCACGTTTGGAAAGGCAATGGGAAATGGTTTTTCTGTATCGGCATTGGCAGGAAAAAAAGAACTGATGGAATTAGGTGGACTGTATCATTCAAAAGAACGGGTGTTTCTGTTGTCCACCACCTTTGGCGCAGAGTATCATTCATTAGCAGCAGCGATCGCAACAATAAATATTTATCAAAAAGAGAATGTAATTGGGTTTTTATACCAGCAGGGTCAACGGCTTGCGGATGGAATCAATAAATCTGTCGCTGAGATTGGATTAAAGAATCAATTTGGCGTAATGGGCAGGGCCAGTAACCTGGTTTATTTTACGGCTGACGAAAATGGTAAACCATCCCAATTATTCCGCACGTTGTTCCTGCAGGAGACAATCCGGCGCGGGTTGATTCTCCCTTCATTAATTGTCAGTTATTCGCATAAAAACGAAGACATTGATCGCACCATCGAAATAATTTACGAGGCGCTTCTCGTTTATAAAAAAGCATTGACTGATGGAATTGAAAAATATTTACATGGCCGCTCAGTACAACCGGTATTCAGAAAAAAAAATTGACAAAATGCTTTCATCTATTCTTGGTAACAATAAAAAAATTTATCGTTTTGATTAAATTGTAAATTAATTCCATATCTTTAAGTATCACATTATCCCACCCCTCTTGCTTACCATATAAGTATAATTACCGCCCCTCTTTATTTCGTTATCACATTTTGATAAGGCTTTGTCTGTAGTAAAGTTTTGATTGCTTGCCGGGCACTCTTGTGCAAAATACATGGGTACATTAAAAAACTTAAACTAATTCTTATGTCAATCAAAGAAGCCATGCATTCTATTTCCGAGCCACCAAGCCATTCCTCTTTACCCCGCCCCGTCGTTAAAGGAAAATTTATTATGCTGGGAGATGAAAAATTTTATATCAAAGGAGTTACCTATGGCACTTTTCGTCCAAATGAAAAAGGTATCCAGTTTCCCGACACCAACATGATTGAAAAAGATTTTTCGCAAATGGCCATGTTTGGGATCAATACAGTCAGAACTTATACAACGCCGCCTGTTGAGCTGTTGGATATTGCTCTGAAATATGGGTTAAAGGTGATGGTGGGACTACCCTGGGAACAACATATTACTTTTCTCGATTCCAATGAAAGAAAACAGTCGATAATAAACAGTACAAAAAAATATGTTGCTGCATGTGCTGGTCATCCGGCCATACTGTGCTATTCGATTGGTAATGAAATTCCGGCTCCCATCGTACGTTATTATGGGAAACAAAAAATTGAGCAGTTTCTTCATAAACTTTATGCAGCTGTAAAATCAGTAGATCCGGAAGGACTGGTAACGTATGTAAACTATCCTACTACTGAATATTTAAAATTGCCGTTTCTTGACTTCGATTGTTTTAATGTTTACCTGGAGACGCAGGAAAAATTAAACGCTTACCTCCAACGACTACATAATATAACAGGCGATCGTCCCTTAGTATTGGCTGAAATCGGGTTAGACAGTATGCGCAATGGGGTCGAAAAACAATCTGAAATTCTTAACTGGCAGCTAAGAACAATTTTTGCAAAAGGATCAGCCGGCGCTTTTGTATTTTCCTGGACGGACGAATGGTGGCGTGGTGGGTTTGATATTGAAGACTGGGATTTTGGATTAGTGGACCGACAAAGAAATCCCAAGCCGGCGCTTGATACCGTAGCGAAAGCATTTGCCGATATTCCATTTCAAAGCGAACAGGAGTTACCCCTTATCTCAGTTGTTGTTTGCAGTTACAATGGATCGGTCACCATCCGTGACTGTATGGAAGGATTACAGCAACTCAATTATCCCAGCTACGAAGTAATCGTTGTCAATGACGGATCAAAAGACAAACTGGCCGAAATCGTCAGTGAATATCCTGTTCGCCTGATCAGTACATCCAACCGCGGTCTTAGTAATGCAAGGAATACCGGTATGTTAGAAGCCAGGGGTGAGATCGTTGCATATATTGATGATGATGCTTACCCGGATAAGGATTGGCTTCGTTATTTAGCATACGCTTATCAAACAACTTCGCATGCAGCGATTGGTGGTCCGAATATAGCACCGGAACATGACGGACCTATTGCAACCTGTGTTGCGAATGCTCCAGGCGGCCCCGTTCACGTTTTATTGACTGATGAAATAGCCGAACATATACCTGGTTGTAACATGTCTTTCCGAAAAGATATCTTACTTGAACTAGGTGGCTTCGATCCTATTTACCGGGCAGCAGGTGATGACGTTGATCTTTGCTGGCGAATTCAGCATACCGGCAGAACGATTGGCTTTCATCCTGCAGCTTTTGTATGGCATCACCGCAGAAATTCGCTGAAAGCTTATTGGAAACAACAAAAAGGTTATGGAAAAGCCGAAGCATTGTTAGAAGCGAAGTGGCCCGAAAAATATAATGGCTTTGGTCATCTATCATGGGCCGGCAGAATCTATGGAAATGGAATTACCTTGCCTATTAAACTGAAGAAGGACAAAATCTTTCATGGCATTTGGGGCTCGGCGCCTTTTCAATCCGTTTATCAACAAGCACCCGGCTTTATCAGTTGCATTCCGTTAATGCCGGAATGGTACCTGCTTGTTTTTATTTTATGCTTTTTATCATTTCTTGGATTAAGCTGGTTGCCTCTGTTATGGCTATTGCCGTTTTTATTCATCGCCCTGGCTATTTCAATTTTGCAGGCCGGTATCAGCGCAGCAAAGTCATTAAGCACAAAGAAATTTGATAGCAAAAAACAATATTTGAAATATTGGGGGTTGACCACACTATTGCACATTGTTCAACCCTTCGCACGGTTGTATGGCCGCATTGCACATGGCCTGGCCCCGTGGCGCAAGAGAGGATCTAATCGTTTTCATCCAAGCTTGTTATTCAAAAGTAAATTAACATTAAAGCATTGGTCGGAAAACTGGAAATCAGCTGAACAATGGTTGCAGGAGATTGAAAATAACTTATTGCAATCAAGAGTACGGGTTCGGCGGGGTGGACAGTATGATCAGTGGGACCTGCATGTAACCTGCGGCTTTTTCGCCAGTGCAAAAGGTCTTTTGACCATTGAAGAACACGGCGGCAACAAACAACTTTTGCGTTTCAAATGTCAGCCCGAGTATTCAGCAACCGGAATTCAATTAACCTTCGTCTTAAGCATTTTATCTTCTCTTGCATTCTTCGATAGTAGTTACCTGGCTGGTGGCGTACTGGCCTTGTTTTCGGTAGGGCTAATAATTACCTACTTCACAGATAAGGCGAGGGCGATGTATGATTTATCAGAAGCCTTTAAAGCGTTGCATGTGAATGAAGACCTCATTATGCCAATCCCGGAAAAAGTTTCCCTACAGGAAACAAAAATGATAGAGTCACAAGTCGCCTATGTCCAAAGCTTAGTCCAGGAAAACAAAATTGTCAGGAATTATTCACGGCGGGACTTCCGGGAAAAAAGAGTGTTGGAAATCTTTATCGAAAACAATTAGTACAATTTATTCGCCTTAATCGGTTGATCAAATATGACAAACATTGGCGTCATCAAAAGGCTGTTGGGTTATGTTTCGCATTATCAACTAAAATTGATAGCGCTGATACTCGTCGCCATGATCGGGGTGAGTTTTGAAGTAGTGAAGCCTCTGCCTATTAAAATTGTAATTGATAATGTGCTGGCAGGTCACCCACTACCGGCATTCCTGCAAGACATAACAGGATTAACTATGCCAGACGGGAAAAGAGAGCTATTGCTTTTTTGTATTATCGCAATTGTTTTTGTTACGATAGGAGGTACCCTGGTTTCCCTAATCGTAAGCAATATGACAGTTGGGCTTGCCCAGAAACTCGTATATGATATTTCTGTAGACCTGTTTAGCAAGTTGCAGCAATTATCGCTATCCTTTTATAGCAAAAACAAAGTTGGAGATCTTCTGCAACGGGTAACCGGTGATGCTTTCGTTATTTATTTCCTGGTAGCGCAAATCATTATTCCCGCTATTACTTCGCTGATTTGTCTTGTCGCCATGTTTTATATCATGTCACGCATCGATATGCAGATGGCAATCATTGCTATGGCTGTTGTGCCATTGCTTGCTGCAACACTGGCTTATTTCAGCAGGCCGATGAATGATACCACCATGAGCCAATATCAGAAGCAGGGCGACCTGTCTGCGTTTTTGCAGCAGAGCCTTTCTTCGATCAAGATCATCCAGGCGTTTGCCCGTGAATCATACATGCACGGAAAACTGCAGGATCATGCCTGGGACTTTGGCAAAGCTTTTCAAAAAGCTACCAGGATATCTACAAAATACAACCAGCTCATTACTTTGATCACAGGTCTTGCCTCTGCAGTATTAATTGGCATGGGTGCCTATCGCGGAATGAATGGAAATCTCTCCGCCGGTGATCTGTATATTTTCCTGGGTTATATCACGGCATTATACGGACCTGTCAATTCTCTTTCTACAGCCGTTGGAACGGCGGTAATCATTGGATCAAGAGGAAAAAGACTATTTGAAATACTGGACTCCAATGAAATCGTAAAAGAAAAAGCCCATCCCTATTCTCTAAAAAATGTTCGGGGCGAAATTGCATTTGAAAATGTTCAATTCGGCTATGAAGACAGTACAGGTAAAAAAAATGTCATTTTACAGGATATAAACTTCCGTACACAACCTGGCCAAATAACAGCTATCGTGGGACCTACCGGTGCTGGGAAAACATCGTTGATCTCGATGATAGCCCGGTTTTATGATCCGGCTAAAGGGAAGGTGACGATCGATGGTTTTGACCTGCGAAATGTACAGCTACATTCTTTAAGAGAAAATATCTCGCTGGTACTGCAAGAGTCTTTTCTCTTTCCTATGACCATCCGGGAGAATATCGCTTTCGGAAAACCAGGGGCATCCTTCCAGGAAATAATGGAGTCGGCCAAAGCGGCGCAGGCACATGATTTTATTATGCGGATGCCGTTACAATATGACACACCGGTGAGTGAAATGGGCAGTTCGTTGTCTGGCGGCGAAAAACAACGAATTGCTTTAGCCCGTGCCTTTTTGAAAAAAGCTTCCATTCTTATTTTGGATGAACCGACATCTGCACTCGATGCACTCACTGAATCCCGGATCTTTAAAAAACTGCCTGAGATTGCCAAAGACAAAACTATTTTCCTGATTTCTCACCGCTTATCGACTATCAAACATGCGGATCAAATCATTACACTAC
Source organism: Terrimonas alba (assembly GCF_042434975.1). Taxonomy (NCBI): domain Bacteria; kingdom Pseudomonadati; phylum Bacteroidota; class Chitinophagia; order Chitinophagales; family Chitinophagaceae; genus Terrimonas; species Terrimonas alba. The sequence goes on along the minus strand of NZ_JBHMQM010000005.1, from coordinate 177,164 downwards.
AGAATGGCTATGTAGTGGAAACCGGCACTCATGAAAACTTAATGCAGCAGGGAAGTTTGTATGCCGATCTGTATAAATATCAACACATAACTTAAGAGGATGGAGGTTGCACAAATAACATATCGACTTTTTGATAAAAAAGATCTTCCGGGTATTCTATCGCTCTGGGAAAATTTTTCTGGTTGGGGCGCTATTACCAGTGAGCAGTTCACGCAATGGTATATTGACACACCATCAGGTTCCTGCCTGATAGTGGTTGCTGCTGATGAAACAGATACAGTACTCGGACAAATTGTATTGGTTCCGGCGCAGGTAATATTGAATGGTCAGGTATTGAAAGCGGTGCGGTTGTCAGCTCCTATCTTACATCCTGAACTTCGACAGGTTGATTTACGAAGCCGGTCACATCCCGTGATAATGATGGTGATGAAAAGTGTTGAATTCGCTACTGAAAAAGGTTATCATATCCTTTATAGCCTGCCGGCCCATGCCTGGATAGGGGCACTCAAGATATTGCAGCGTGAGGGCATGTGGGATCTCCAAATGGCTGCCTATGAATGCCGAAGTATCTCCCTGATGGATGAAACAATATGGTCTATTTGCTCCGGGAACAATTTAATAACCCGCCACGTACGCCATTTCAATACATCCTATGATGAATTATTCGCCGAAGCAACAAGGCAATTTCCAATCAGTTTGTGCATTGTAAGGAACGCTGAACGATTACAATGGAAGATCAGCCATCATATCGTAATAGAAATACGAAATGAACAGGGTCTGATGGGTTATGCCGCTTATAAAAAGAATGGATTATTGGTAGACATACTGGCCCGCACAAAGGATGACTTGCAGCTGGTATTTACTGCTTCCCTCAAAGCTTTGCATGTTCAAAATGATCACCGCGTTAAAGCTCCGTTTGATGAAATAAAATTCATGATGAACGAACCTGTCCGAAACCTACTGGAAGGACTAAATCATCAACCTGCCAATTTTCAATTTGCTATTGCCAGTTATCCTTTGCAAAAATCTATAGATAAACATGCGCTTGCTCCCGAACAGTGGTATATGATGCCTGATGACTAAACAACTGAGTTATGCGTATTACTTACCGAATGGCCAACAATGATGATGTGGAAGCTATGGCTAACTTTTGGAGTGAAAATTCCGGATGGGACATCATTGACAGCCTCGAATGGAGAAGGCGCTTTACGAACACGCCTTTCGGAGATGCAACCGTTGCCGTTGCTTTTGATGATGATGAGAAAAAATTAATCGGTCAGTTTGTTTTCATCCCCATTATGCTATCAGTAAGGGGGAAAGAAGTAAAGGCATACAGGCCATTTGCCCCAATCCTCCATGAAAGTCTTCAAACAAAATTTGGCATTGCTTCATTACTTACGGGCCAGCATCCGATGTTAAAGATGTATAAAAAAGTATCCGACGAATTATCCCGGCAGAATGTATCGTTAATCTATATAGTACCAGATCCCAGGTGGAGCCGGGTATTGCAGGCATTTCCATTTATTATGACGCATAAGTTTCCGTTATGGACCCTGGCGCTTCCGTTGAGTAATTTATTTTCATTACCAGCCGATATCACTATTAAAAAGGTAGACACTTCCGATCCTGGAATTGATAAACTATGGTCGCACGCAACACAGGCTTACTCCTCCACCATTGTTCGCAACAGTAAAACATTGAGCTGGAAAACAAGCCATGGGGATTTTAAAATCTATGCTGTTTACAAACAGGACGAAATGATTGGATTGCTGACTGTAGTCTATAAGGCCAAAGATTTACAATGGCTCATTTGTGATATGATCACAAAAGATAACGATGATAGTTTACGCATGACACTTACTGCGGCTTGTAACAAGATACAACTGGAAAACGATGCCGCAGAAAATTCAAATGGCCATATAAAAAAAATTGCCATCCTGGCGACGCCACCAATAGAAAAAGTCGTTAGCCAACTGGGCTTTGTAAAAAATGCCTATCATTTCACATTGGCAATACATCCATTAGAGAAAAACAATATTGATAAAAAAGAAATAGCGCCGGCAAACTGGTATATCAGTGCTAATGATTAACACATGGAAAAACTTAGATGCATAGTAGGAGGTTTTCTTGGGCTGTTGCCTGCGGGTGGTGTGACCTGGGACTATATTCAGTATCCCCTTGGACTATCGTTATTAGGACATGATGTTTACTATATCGAAGACACCCGGTTATATCCTGTTTTTCAAAAACCAGGCAGCAATTGGGATGACGTCACTCCTTCGATAGAGTATTTAAGTTCTGTGATGAATTATTTCGGGATGAAGGACAGATGGGCTTACCGCGACGAAGCATCGGGTACGTATTTTGGTATGACTGAGAAAAAAGTGCAAACCATTTGTAAAACGGCCGATGTATTTATAAATATTTCCTGCTCTACATTTATGAGGGATGAATACATGGCGATACCTAAAAGAGTTTTGATTGATTCGGATCCGATGTTTACCCAGATCCAATACCTGTCCCGGCAAATGTTTACAGCAGGCACAGCAGGGTTACAGGAAATGATGCTGACCCACAATTATCATTTCACTTTCGGGGAAAATATCGGCTCGCCGGATTGTCGTATTCCCGATTGCGGCTTGCGCTGGCACACTACCCGTCAACCCATCTGCCTTGATAAATGGCATTCTTCTGCGTATCCACACTATAAAGGCAATGTATTTACTACGTTGATGAATTGGTCGGCCGGGAAAAAACTTTTATTTGATGATGCCGAATGGGGACAGAAAGATATCGAGTTTGAAAAAGTGTTACAGCTTCCGCAATATGTGCCTGATGTGCAATTGGAGATTGTTGTAAACAAAACAATCAGCCCGAAAAACACAACTCAAATAAATTGGATGGAGGAAAATGGTTGGAAAACCCTGGACCCCGAAAAAGAAGCCGGCAACTGGATCAGCTACCAGCAATTTATTGCCAAATCATCAGGCGAGTTTTCGGTTGCCAAAGAAACTTATGTAAAAGCCAATACGGGTTGGTTCTCGTGCCGTTCAGCCTGTTACCTGGCAGCAAGCCGACCTGTGGTGACACAGGATACCGGTTGGTCAAAGTTTATTCCTTCCGGTACCGGACTCCTCCACTTTAGTAATATGAATGAAGCTATTGATGCCATAGAGAGCATAGTCCAAAACCCGGAGAAACATGCAAAAGCCGCACGGGACATAGCAGAAGAATACTTTGACAGTAATAAGATCTTAAATTCTTTACTAGAAAAACTTATTTAATGAATACTACATCCATCACAGATCATAAATCTTACCAGTTACAGCCTGGTATGACTATTCCAGGTGATTGGTTTCCGGGAAAAATCCCGGCTAATATTGAAGTAGGAGCAAACTCTGTTGCCGACTCTTCCTTTTGCTTTAAACATTATTTCTCCGGCTTGCCGGTGGGCCTGAAGTTGGGAAATAATGTTACCCTGTGGCGAACATCCCTGGCTGCAGAAGAAAATGCTTTTATCGAAATTGGCAATTACTGCTATATCGCCAATGCCTCATTGGTGTGTTCTGAAAGAATAACCATAGGCAACTATGTTTTCATTGCTGGCGGTGTTACAATTGCCGACTCGGATTTTCATCCCATAACACCGGCCGCACGAATGGCTGATACAATCGCCTTATCTCCGCTTGGCAACCGTCGAAAAAGACCGTTGATAAAAACAGCACCGGTAGTAATTGAAGACGATGTATGGATCGGGTTCAATGCCACCATTTTAAAAGGCGTTCATATTGGAGAAGGCGCTGTAATTGAGCCCGGCGCCTTTGTCACATCAAATGTTGAAGCCGGCTCCATTGCATCAGGTAATCCCGCAAGAAAAATTTTATTTCCGTATGAGACAAAACATCGTACAAACTCCCTCTAAGGCTGAAAACGGACGGACCTATCTCGAGTATGATTGGTTTGAAAAAGGCATTCCTGGAAATGTAAAAATTTCAGAACATGCATTTATCGATACCTCTTATGGTTTTGAAGCTTTTAATTCGGTCGTACCCGATGCAATGACGATTGGGAGCGGCAGTGGGTGTTATGACAGAGCCAGTTTTATCGTGGGTGAAAATGGTAAAATTGAAATTGGCGAGTTTACTATCCTTAATGGTTCATTATTCATTTGCGGCGATCATATCGTGGTGGGAAATCATTGCATGTTTGCATGGGGATCCGTCATAACAGATAGTTGGAAAAATTCTTCCTATTTCTCTCCCGCTCAGCGGAGAAATTTATTGAGAGCAGCGGCTTACAGCCCTTCAAGACAATTGCCCATATTATCAAATTCAAAGCCAGTTATCATTGAAGATAATGCTTGGGTAGGATTCGACGCAGTCATACTACCAGGGATAAGACTGGGACATGGTTCCATAGTGGGAAGTAAATCTGTGGTAATAGAAGATGTGCCACCTTACTGTATTGTAGCCGGAAACCCTGCAAAGGTTATCCGGAAACTTGAAGCTGATGATACAGCTGATGCAAAAAACTTTGCTATGAGCGAATATATGTTGCAGCAATAAAGCACCCTCGTTCATTGAAGATTTTTTTAACCCTTTCAAAAAATAAAAACTGTTGTGATAAAAGTCAGCCATACTGCCCCCCTTCGTATTGTTGCTGCAGGTTATATTGTGGGGGGACCCCTTGGGGGGCTGGTATGGCATCACCTGCAATATATTCTGGGTTTGAAAAAAATGAAGCATGAAGTCATTTTTCTGGAAGACAGTAATGATTACCCGTCTTGTTACAACCCCACTACTCACATGTTATCAAATGATCCCACATATGGCGTTCAATTTATCAGGCAAATATTCTCTCAATTCGATTTACAGGATAGCTGGGCCTATTATCATGCATACACAGGCAATTGGTATGGTATGTCTGAAAAAGCAGTAAAAAACTTTTGCAACACTGCAGATGTTTTTTTAAACCTTTCAGGTGTGAACCCCATGAGGAAGTTCCTGCAAAAAATTCCGCTTAGAGTATTCGTGGACACGGATCCTGTTTTTACACAAATTCGCCATCTTACTGATCAAAGCGCTATCGAACTGGCAAGAAAACACAACTGCTTTTTTTCTTTTGGTGAAAACTTTGGCGAATCCGCTTGCACAATCCCTGATGATAATCTTCCCTGGAAGCCTACCAGGCAACCTGTAGTGCCTGAAGTATGGAGGATGGTTGCCGGTGACCAAAATGCGAAGTGGACTACCGTGATGCAATGGGATAGTTACAAAACAAGAGAATATAATGGAAAAATATATGGAATGAAGTCGTCTTCTTTTGACCCCTACCTGGAATTGCCTCAATCCATAGATGAATTATTTGAAATTGCAATGGGAAGTATAACGGCCCCTAAAAGTAAACTCAGCAGCCTGGGATGGATAATTGAGGACCCCTTAGCAATTACAAAGAGCCCTGAAACTTACCAGCAATATATTCGTTCTTCCAAAGGAGAATGGAGCATAGCAAAGCATGGCTACGTAATCACCAATAGTGGCTGGTTCAGTGAAAGAAGTTGTTGCTATTTGGCGAGTGGCAGACCGGTCGTTGTTCAGGATACGGGGTTTTCATCATTTATTGAAACAGGAATTGGTCTGTTTTGCTTTAGCGATGCTGAAGGAATCGGTGCCGCCATACACGAAGTAAACAGGAATTACCAAAAACATTGCAAAAATGCAAGGGATGTTGTCGAAGCATATTTTGGATATCAAAGAGTATTGGATTCGTTATTGGAGGAGGCGTTTGTTTCCGTATGATTGATGTGTCAGGCCGTAGCATCCTGCAAATCCTTTTTGTTACCACAAAATATACCCTAAAAAGTTACGGCTTCACAAGTGTTGTTTAAATTGCCATACCATTTGATATTTAAGGAACGGCACATATGAAAAAGAAAATCCCCGCAAAGAAGGTCATCAAGAAATCTGCCGCAAAGAAAAAGCCTCCTGTCAAAAAAAATGCGGATTCATTTTTTGAAATGGTCTATGATATAGCAAGGCTTATTCCGAAAGGAAGAGTTACCTCCTATGGCGCTATTGCTAATTATGCCGGCATCAAACTATCGGCACGAATGGTGGGCTGGGCCATGAATGGCGCCGGTAGAGTGAAACCAAAAGTTCCGGCTCACCGGGTGGTAAACAGGCTGGGGATGTTGAGTGGTAAACATCATTTTGGTAATCCCGATGCCATGGAAAAACTATTGAACAAGGAAGGAATAAAAGTGAAGAATGATAAGATCGTTGATTTTGAAAAGCTGTTTTGGAACCCGGCAACAGACCTGGACTTTTAATAAAACAAAGTAACCGACTAATCAAAGCCGGCGCCACTTGTTTTCTACCATTTCAATTCTACTAATACCGGGAAATGATCAGACGGAAATTTGCCATGATAAGTATCGGTTAGAATGCCATACCGCTTTACCTGGAAATCCTTCGATATAAACACATGATCGATGATATCTTTGGATGGATTATTTACTTTGAAGCTATTAAAACTTCCATTGTTCATATAAGGATGGGGCACCTCAAACAACGCATCTTTTAGCCAGCCGCTTTTATTGATAAAGTTGTACCACTCGCTTTGATGATTGCCATTGAAATCACCGGTAAAGATCACCGGGTTTTTGCCGGCTATTTGTTGGATCTTCTGCATGATTAGTTTACTGCTTTCAATTCTTGCCTGCACACCCTGGTGATCATAGTGGACATTGAATACATAAAATGCTTTCTTCCCTTTCTTTTCTTTAAACTTTACCCAGGAGCAGATACGGTTATGTTTGGCATCCCAACCCCAACCTGGTTTTTCCGGGTGCTCAGACAGCCAGAAATCGCCGCTAGCAATCACATTGTATTTTTCTTTCTTATAAAAAATGGCAGAATGTTCGCCTTTTGATTTTCCATCATCGCGGCCGATGCCATAATAAGCATATTCTGGCAAGGCTTTTTGTAAATCCTCCAGCTGATTCTTCAAGCCTTCCTGTGTACCCACAATATCAAATTCGTGAAACCGAATTAACGCGGCGGCTATGGGTGCACGGTCCTTCCAAAGATTTCCAGTGTCTCTGGGAGTATCGTAACGTAAATTAAAGGTACCGGTAATGATTGTCTGGGCTGATAACCCAAGCATAAGACAAAAGCTGAGCAGGCAAACAAATATTTTTTTCATATTAGTCAATCTTTGAGAGACGATTAGCAATTTAGCTATTACAGATTGAACAAAAAATGGCTGCGAAAAATGAATTACCGGATAAAACTTTCGTAAAGGCAGTTAACGGAGTTACTTATTACCGCATTGAATCCATTGTTATAGGCAGGGTGGCAACCATTGGAGATAACAACGATCCCAAACTTTTCTTTTGGATGAAAAAACATGGCGCTGAAAAGACCATAGGCCGAGCCGGTGTGGCCTTTCATCGTTTTGCCGGGAATCAATTTGTCAGTAGTAGAAATAGCAAGACCATATCCCTCTTTTTCGGCAACCGGTGCTTGCATTTGCCGGGCACTCTTTTTTGAAATGATCCTTTTCCCTTTGTGACGACCCTGCTTCATATGCATGATCATATACCCCGCCAGGTCATGTGCTGAGATTTTCAATCCTCCGGTAGGCGAAAAGATTGGCGTACTATAACCCATCACATAATTATTGATTTCTTCACGGCGGGGAGCATAGGCACCAGGAGAAGCAATAAATTTTTTTAAGGAGTCATTATATTCATAAATAGTAGCAAACCGGGAATTATCCAATGAGTCAACACAATAACCGCCATACAAACCCAATGGATCGAGGATATGATGCCTGACATACTGATCGAACCGTTCGCCGGATATTTTTTCGATAATGGTTCCCACCATGTTATAATTGAGGTTGCAATACATATAACCTGTTCCTGGCTGGTAATCATTATAACATTTTGCCCAATCCGGATTTTTATTGGGGTTAATAACATCAAGGGTGAAATAACCCTGGCTATCATTGAAGGAAGAACGATGAGACATCACCATTCGTAAGGTAATAACCGTCTCGGGAAATTTAGGATTTCTAACCTTGAAGCCAATCAGGTTGCTGATATCATCATCCAATGACAATTTCTTTGCCTCCACCAATTGCATAATAGAGGTAGACGAGAAAGATTTGGAGATGGAAGCAATTCTGAACAGGCAATCGTTGGTTAAAGGGGCATTACTGGCTGAGTCTTTCAATCCAAATGAATGAGTGTATATAATCTTATTCTTCTTTACTACTGAGACTGACAGGCCCATCACCTGTGATTGTTGCATCAGGTCACGGATGCAGGCTTCTGCATTTTCGGCCTGGCCAAAACTTTCGACACTAATCAATAAAATAAAAAAAATCCCGCTATAAGATTGTACAAACCACCTTTTGCTCATTTCAATTCAATTGATGGCTAAATATAAATGGTTTGACTGAATAGCCTCAATTTTTAAAAGTCAGCCGGGCCGATAAAAAAATTAGCCAAGGGGAAAATTTTTCCGGTTTGTTGTACAAAACCACGGTCTCTTTATGATGCTCCCATTGGTCATTGGCTAATCTATTGCTGTTTTAAGCGGTCTGAAATTTGCTACTTTACTGGCAGAATAAAACTATTGCTATGGCTAACCAACCTAAAGACAAAAAAGAAGAAAAGGACAAAAAAGATCCTTTGCTGAAACCTGATCCTGAAACCTTGCATAAAACCGATCCGCAGGATAATATGGAAGGCCCTGTTTCGTCCGTCGTTCAAAAAATCAAAGAAGAAGCGGAAGAGAACGAAGAAAGAGATAAAGAAGACGAAAAGAAAAAGAATTAAAAAAATTGGGTATTATCGCTTTCGTAAACGTTGCACACAATTGGAAAGTGAGCGAAGATGATGATAGGTGCCCTTCCAGATATGTCCCTTTAAAGCTGTCCTTTTTTCAGGTCTTGTATCAAGACCTTCTTCATACCAATCGCCATACTGGTGATCGATGATATATGTCTTGATATATTGCCACTGTCTCCTGAATTTTTCAAAATACTGCATGGAATCATTTGGAAAATGATCGGCCATCAGTAACAAGGTATTCAGACATTCAGCCTGCGACCACCAGTTCTTGCTGTTTTTTATGATTGTTATTTCATTTTTATTTTTAAAATAATATCCCTCATCATAAAATCCGCCGCTTGTATTGTCCCAACCGTTTTGCAATGCATGATTGACCATTCGCTGTGCCACTTTCATGGTGGTCGTATCATTTTTTAATCCTAACACATGCGAGGCTTCCAGCATCAGGTAGGCCGTTTCCACATCGTGACCAAAAGAAATATGATCCAAATTGCGATGCTTTAGCACAACCAATTCTGATGAATCGGCAAAAGAAACAGGTGTCCAATCAGGTTGTAAGAAAAGAGCAAGGCTGCCTCTTGATGTTGTGATGACATCACGGACCAGGTAAAGCATTTCACTTAACCGCTGCTGCAATAACTTATCTGGCGATATGCTGTAGAGTTCGGTAAAAGCTTCCAGCAAATGAATAGAACTGTTTTGATCTTTGTAACCGAGGGAAGAGGTCGACGGCATAGATGCTGTTCGCTTCACCGGGGTACCGTCAATTAGTAAATCCTGGTAATATCCTTTATAAACCGGGTCATGTGCTTTTTCCAGCCATTGAAAGCAATCCTTTGCCAATTGAAGTGCAGCGCTATCACCTGATGCTTTGTACCAAGCTGCCGAGGCATAGATTCCAAATGCATTTCCATAGGAAGTTTTTGCGCCACTGTCTTTTAAATTCCCCTTGCGATCTATCAATGTATAGAAGCCACCATGTTGTTTATCCCACATTTTATTCTTTAAAAAAACAAAACCTTGTGCTGCGCATTTTTTGTAATGATCCACCCGTGGATATAAACGTGAGGCCAAGGCATTGGACCATACATGCCGTGCCTGTGTCACAATCATTTTGTCCTGCGGGCCGGTGGGTTGAAAGTTATAGGTAAAAGTGCTGAGAAAGCCGCCATACAAACTATCGACACTTTGTGGATACCATTTATTCAGCAGTTCGTTGCGAATCGAATTTTCCATTTCATCAGCCAATCGTAACCTTTCCTGCTGCAACTCTTTTTTTGCAGGGATGTTTTGGGCTTGCACATCCGACACGAATAATAAAGCAAAAAGCAAGTTTTTTATTACGCAGACAAATGCTTTCATTAATTGTGGAGGTTAAGCACCAGGTGTTACTATTTTCTTATTCGGCACTGGTGCTATACACCAGGATCAAACCGGTATCCTGCCGGTTGCCATTCCATTTTTCAGAAGGTAGTCATAGCTTTCTTTCAAGGCATCAAATACATTGCCATTAGTCTTATCCATTTCTACAATCATCCACTCTGTATTGCCTGCAGCTGCTTTTACGATAGCCGGAAAATTCTGCGCCCCTTTACCTACCGCTACCATTGGATCAGGATTATCATCCGCTAATGAATCCCGCCAGACAGCAGGCCCGTCTTTGATATGCAGCATTGGAGCCCTTTTCCCAAACTTCTTCACGATAGCTGCAGGATTCTGGCCCGCTACTTTTACCCAATAGGTATCTATTTCAAAAAAGATATCCTTATCCAACATTTCTAATAGCACTTCATAAACAAAGCGTTTACCGGCTTTATTGCGGAATTCCCACCAATGGTTGTGTATGCCAAACTGCAAGCCATTCGCTTTGGCAAAACGATTAGCATCATTATAAACAGTCACCAATTGTTTGGTACCGGCAAGCGAACCATAACGGATATCTTCCGGCCAACCATGCCAGATCATTTTTTTACAACCCATTTCTCCCGCTGTTTCCAGGAAAGCAGCTTTTTTATCACCAATGGGCAATTCAATATGCGCAGAACAAACAGGCAGGCCTGCTTCTTTTAGATATTGTCCGGCCTGCTGTACGCTAACACCATCCGGCCAAAAAGCTGTTTCTACTGCCTCAAAGCCGATATCGGCGATTCGTTTGAGCGTACCCCGTATATCTTTTTCTATTTCTTTTCTTACCGAGTAAAGTTGCACCGCGATCTTCGCCGGTTTCTTTTGCCCGGTCCCTTCTGTTAACCCCGAAAAGAGAGTAGACGGAGCGATAGCAGCACCCAGGGCTCCCAGGCCTCCTAATTGCAAAAATTTTTTTCGTTGCATTAGCAATCTTTAGCCCTATAAATTTAAAATAAAATATTGGTGCAAAAGTTCATCCCTGCCGGACAAATAAAGAATATGCAGGAGTAAGTTTTTCTTTCCACCGAAATAAAATGATGCTTATAATCAAACAAAAATTCGGCAACCAGCTTAATTAATATTACATTTAGTAACCTCTTTACCCCCTGTAACAACCGTCCTGCCCTTCTATTTTTTAATCTTCAAAAAATAAAATCAATGAAACGGTTACATTTTGCCGGCTTGCTTTACTGCTCAACGATGCTATTGTTTTTTACCTCCTGTGGTGGAGGCGACAGTAAAACAGAAACTACTGCCGATTCCACGGCTACCGAAGCCACTACACCAGCTGCTCCCCCCGAAGTAAATACGATCATCACCACGCCGCAAAACATGATGATCGCACGGCATAAGGTCGCTAATTTCACCAAATGGAAAACTTCTTACGATGAACATGATTCCCTGCGGCTTGCCAATGGTATACACAGTTATGTCATTGGCCGGGGTGTGGAGGATTCCAACACTGTACTCGTTGCTGTCAAAATTGACGACTTAGACAAGGCCAAAGCTTTTGCCAAAGATCCCAGCCTGAAAAAAGCGATGCAAAAAGGCGGGGTCACCGGTACACCGCAATTTAATTTTGTGACAGCCACCTGGCAGGACACGGCTGTCATTGGCGCAGCTCCCCGGTCGATGACCACTTTTACGGTTAAAGATTGGGATGCCTGGAAGAAAAGTTTTGATGAAGGAAAACAGGATAGAGACCAGAATGGCATAGCGGTCAGAGTAGTCGGTCATGATGCCGATGATAATAAAAAGGTGGCCCTGGTAACTGCTCTCCTGGATACTGCCAAGGCTCATGCCTACTGGAAATCTGATGCATTGAAAAAAAGAAGAGAAGCCGGTGGCGTAATATCCGAACCACAGCGTTTTATATTTCGTATTGTTCAGCGCTATTATTAAATTTTGATCCCTTGTTTATTGAAATCGACTAATTTTTCAGAAGGCTATTGTGTTACTGTAGAATTTATTTTACACATTCCATTTATAAAAAAGATGAAGCAATTGTTTCATCTTTTTTTTGGTAACGACCGCGAAAGAAGGGCGACTTGTGAAGCTAGAATGACTTTAATTCAGAATAAAATGCACATCGGACCTGTCTATCTGTTTTGTATTAGCAGAGCAATCAGCGCCGCGATAAAAATGACGCCGTAGCCGACATAGAGATATTTTCTCAGTTTACGGCTGCCTGCCCAAATGCCAATTCCCATTTTTACCAATGTATTGGAAATGGCAGCGACGATGAGCGCATTGGCGGCAATGGAAAGGTCAAGATTCGAATGTGCTAACTTAGACACAGAAATTGTAATAGCGTCTATATCCGACAGGCCGGCAATAGCGCTGGATAACAGCATTCCTTTTTCGCCAAGTTGATCATTGGCATAGCTCACTACCAACAAAATGACTATATAAATAAGACCAAATACCAGGGCTCCCTGTAAGTCAAGGGGTTTGGTTTTAGGAATGGTCGCGTCTATTTTTTCTTTCCTTTTTTGTTTGCGATACGTATAATAGATCAGCAGCGTAATACCGATTCCTGCCAGGAATACAAGCAGGATGGGAAGATAAGTTTTGTTAAACAAGGTGCGGTTAAACAAAAAAGTCCAAACCAGCACCCTGATGATCATAATGGAGGAAGCCGCTAAAATAGCAATCGAACAACTATGGGATAAGTTCTCATTCTCCTTACTTTTTTTGGCAAAGACCCAGGTTACGGCTGTGCTGGAAACCAATCCGCCCATGATGCCGCTTAAAAGTATACCCCTGCTGGCTCCCAGGAGTCGCATCAGGATATAACCGGCAAAGCCCAACCCGGAAGTAAGGATGATTACCCAACCAATCTCACGGGGATTAATCACATTATAAGGGCCTAAATTTTGATCGGGGAGAAAAGGAAAAATCAATAATGCTACCACAACAAATCGAATAAAAGCATAGAGTTCTTCCGCAGTGATCTTTCCGACGATGGCCCTTAATTGCAATTTGACAGACAGCAATACAACCATCACCACCGTAATAGCAAGGCTCGCCACTATCAAACCAAGCAACGACAAAGTACCGAGGAAAAAAACAGCCAACAACGAAAACTCGGTGGTGGCGCCAATATCACCTCTGGATGCCGTGATCCAATAGGATACACCTGTCAATATAATCACCGCCAGCAAAATACCTGCATATACCAATGGAGAGAGCAGGTAAAACGTCATACCTGCTATAAAGCCAAGAAGTGCAACAAAAATAAAAGTTCTGATACCGGCAAAGGCTTCCACTTTTTCCTGCATAGCGTTGCGTTCCCGTTCCAATCCAATAATGGCTCCGATACCAAGAGACACCAAAAGCCGGATAATAAAATCAGCCTGGGTTAACTGGAATGTTTCAGTATTGATAAGATAGTCGTCCATGACAATAACGGGCTGTTATAAAATTACCTGAATGTAATAAATCAAAAGCTTATCCGCCTAATTCCCTCAAGTTCTTCTTATTCAATTTTAACACCAAATTGAAACATTTTGATGCGTACCGTATTTTTCACTAAAATTATTGGAAACATGGGCTGTTTCTAACAGCTAATCATTTCTCATCAGTCATACCGCATCTTTACTGAAATAATGCCTGGCAAAAAATTGAAAAGGTTCCGCCGGCAAATATTTCTCAAATCGGTTGATGCGGCGTGGGCTACAGAACGCTTCAATTTATACCAAACAGCTCGTTCATTGAATAAAAAAACCGCCTGTACGATTTTAAAATAATCATCCATTGAATAAGACTTTCTTTGTTCCTATTAAATTTTCAGCAATGAGTACAAACCTATTTCCCAGGCTCAGTATCCTGCTCTTTGGTCTATTTTATTTTTCTTATATCAACGCCCAGGATAATTATCGTTATGCAGTTGATCTCACGAAGGCGGATGATGATCGGTTGGCGGTGGAATTAATCACCCCAACTATCACGAAGAAAAATATTGTGTTCTATTTTCCAAAGATCGTTCCGGGCACTTATATGAACAGCAATTATGGCAAGTACGTTCACAACTTGAAGGCGTATACAAGAACAGGCTCGGAATTGCCGGTAAAGCATACAGGTGATAATAGCTGGGAGATTAAAAATGCTGATAAAGTAAACCGTATCACTTACAAGGTGGAAGATACCTGGGATTCAGAGATCAAAAACAAAGTGTACACCATGTGCGGTACCAATTTCGAAGCAGGTAAAAATTTTGTGGTCAATACACCCGGGCTCTTTGGCTATTTCGACGGAATGAAAAAAAATCCTTTTGATCTTATCTTCACCAAGCCACAAGGTTTTTATGCCGCTACCGGGTTAAAACCTGTTTCAAGCACTGCAACGAGCGACCTGTTTCGTGCAGGTAATGCAGACGAACTTTATGATTCACCTATCATGTTTTCTTTGCCGGATACAACTACTATCAGGGTGGGCAATGCCGATGTACTGATTGCTGTTTATTCTCCCAAAAAGCTGGTGACGTCAAAATTCATCGCAACCCATTTGGAGAAACTTTTAATGGCAACAAAAGATTATTTAAAAGGCAAATTGCCAGTCGATAAATATGCTTTCATCTATTATTTCAATGGTGAACAAAAACCACTCAGCAGTGCTGGCGCCTGGGAACATTCCTATTCTTCATTTTACAGCGTGCCTGAACTACCGCAGGAAGAAGGTATCGGCATGTGGGTAGATATTTCTTCACATGAATTTTTTCATATCGTAACACCACTCACTATCAGCTCTAAAGAAGTAAAGGAATTTAATTTCAATGAGACGGTGCTATCCAAACATCTCTGGCTTTACGAAGGAAGTACCGAGTACTATGCGCATCATGTGCAGGTATGGGGTGGACTGATCACTCCTGAAAAGTTTTTAGAAACAATGGCCCAAAAGATAAGCTATTCACGGAGCCATTACAACGACAGTCTTTCCTTTACGGAGATGAGCAAGGAGAGTGCTGGTAGATATGCAGATCAATATAACAATGTGTACCAGAAAGGTGCATTGATTTCAGCCTGTCTTGATCTTTATTTACTTCATCTTTCCGGCAATCAATATGGCTTGCGGGATCTGAAGCATGACCTGGGTGTGAAATATGGCAAGGATAAATATTTTGAAGACGAGCAATTGTTTGATGAGATCGAAAAACTGACTTATCCCGAAATAAAAGAGTTTTTACTGAAGCATGTACAGGGAGGAGAACCGACTCCTTATGAAAAATATTTCGGACTGGCAGGGGTGAAATACATTCCGACAGAAATGAGCAGGAGCATCTCATTAGGAGGTATCGGCCTTACAGCCGATTCATTGGGAAGAATTGTAGTGAATGATGTGAAGGCAATGGATGACTTTGGAAAGAAAATGGGTTACCAATTGAATGATGAAGTAGTAAGCCTGAATGGTGAAACCTTAACGCTTGGCAATGCGGGAAATTTGATACAGAAATTTTTTAGCAACACCAAAGAGGGCGATCCCGTAAAAATAGAAGTGAGACGCAACACAGCTAATGGGCAACCGCAGCTGGTGACTTTAACTGCAACGGCCCTGATGGTTGATAAACCGAAACTGCACCAGTTGAAATTTGATGAGCAAGCCACACCGGAGCAATTAAAATTGCGGGGAGCCTGGATGAGCGGGTCCCCTAAAAAAGGATTTTGAGTTGGCTGAACTGGGATCCAGAATCAAGTTCGGGGAGAAGTTTTTGGGGAGATTGATGGAATTTTTAAAAAAAGTCAAAATTGTATTTTCCCATTCATCTTCATAGTGTAATGATTACAAACACCTGCGTTAAACGGTTTGAATATCATATTTAAGGTTAAAAATTGATGATGCGCAACGGGGCCTTCGGGACCCTTTTGTTATTCGCCAACATCTTTTAGCTCCCGTTCTATTTGTTTTATTGGGCAATTTGCCTCCCTTAATAATACGGACTGATCATCAAATACACTGCTACACCAGTAATAGCCACATACAGCCAAATGGGCCAGGTGATGCGGGCCAGCTTTTTGTGGCGATCATACTCGCCGATCAGGCCGCGATAAGCAGTGAACAAAATAAAGGGAAGAATAAGACCGGCCAATGGAATATGTGTGCCGAGAATGATATAGTAAATCATTTTGGATGTGCCTTCACCACCAAATTTGGTTTCGCCTGCAAACAGGTGATGGCAGATATAACTGATCAAAAAGAGAATGGATAAAACCATTGCTGTCAGCATGATTTTTTTATGCGCTTCATACTTACCTGTTTTCACCGCCCATAAGGCCACGATCAGCAAAACGGCTACAGCCGAATTGATCAGCGCATTCAGTTGTGCAAAAAGATGTACATCGAAACCAAGGTTCATCTCCAATTTTACCCGGCTCAACAATACAACCGCCGCGAAAACAATTATAGAAAAGACGATGATCAGCCATGAAGCTTTTTGGTCATTTTTCTTCCAAACCGGTACCAGCATTGTTCTATTTTTTTCGAATGATAATTAATAATACACCCACACTCAGGATCGCTATCAGAAAGACTACTGCGATCAGTTGCAGCTTGCCCGCCAGGAAACTTTTCCGTGTCGGGTCTTTTTCCATCGTCAGTAAAATAATATCATTGGACAACAGCCTGAGCGAAGCCGAATCCAACCCATGATAATAACCCCGCACATGGCGGTTGCTATCGATCAAAACAAAATGATCGGTATGAATAAAGTTGGTATCAATACCCTGGCCATCTACCACGCCAATCTTCATTTCCTTGATGGCCATATCATAAATTTCTTTCTTGGGTCCGGTTAGTAACCACCATTGCTCAGGATTCACCTGGAAACGATCAGCCCATTGTTTCAGTCTTGGTACCGAATCTCTTTCGGGATCAATACTAAAAGACAGGAAATGAAGAAAGTCCGGTGTTTTATCACCGACCCGTTGCGAATTATTGATCGATTGCTGTAACCAACGCATATTGCTGGTAAGCCGGGGACAAATAGTAGGACAATGCGTAAAGAAAAAATCAGCTACAACTACTTTTCCTTTTAACGATGCCCAGGAAACGGTGTCACCTTGTTGATTCGTCAATGAAAATTCCGGTAACTTATGCCAGGCCGTATCAAAAACTTTCTTGCCTTTTTCTGTTTTGGTAATGATTGAATCCGCCAGGTAATGACGCGGCATATGAATGGCTGAGTCACTATAACCTTTCACGATAAAATAGCAGAGCAACGGCACCAATACCGCCAGCAACAATGCATATAAAGCTTTCTTGTTCACAAATACATCATTTATCTATAATGGCTAATATTATTTCCTGATAAAACTTCCCGCAACGTCTTTAATAATTAAATCGTTTTAACTATCGCATATTCTGTTTACTTTTTGCCTTGATGCAAAAAGTAATAAAAAAATCAAGGCTGCAGAAAAATGGCTAAAATTTGTTTCGTTACGCTGCGGTGAAAAAGCTTACTATGATCTGCATATCGCTATTCAGCAATTCTGTGTCTCTGCTTTTAAAATTCTTATCAACATTTTCGCCGCTTAACGCTTCACTAAACAAATTTAGTTCGGTCATATTATTTTACTTTGGCCTCACTGAACCTCCTTCGTCGGTTTCTTAACGCCATTTTTCTGAGGCCACTCCATTGTTATAGCAGCATTTTTAAATTTTAAGCTACTTTCATAATAAAATCGCCGGTCTGAATTGCAATTGCAAAGACCGGCGATCAAATTTTATAACAAAAGTTTTACTGCTTACCGGGCTTCACCTCTTCAGGAGCTTTCTTCTCTGCATGGTGCTGCTGCGGCATTGTAGATTCTTCAAAATGTTTATCGTATGTATTGCGAAGATTTTTATAGGAGTTACCGTCAACAATAAACGCAATGATAAACCAGATGAATAACAACAGCGGCACTACAATGGTCATGATCATGTTCCTGATCTCGTCACCCAGGTGCATAAAGACAGAAACGATATAATAAGCTTTGGCCAGCGTAAGGATACATACTACACCTTTAAACATCAACACCAGCAGATGACTGGGATCAGGTCCTTTGTGTATTGTATAAATCCCTAAACCAATTGCCAGCTCAATCACAGTGATCACTGACAGCAGTATGGTTGTCTTTCTTACCTTCTTCCTGAATTCCTCATCCGACTGATGCTGATGCGGAATCGTGATTTCAGATGACATTGCGTGTTGATCCATATTCAAAAAGTTTAACCCCAAACTCCGCCGCGGCGGAGCTTTCGAATAGTCATTAAAGTTGAAAATAACCTGCTTTAATGAAATTGGTCTATTAAAAAATATTAATTAATTACTATAAAGAACTTCCAAATCTAAAACCGGTTTCATCTAAGTCCTCAGCCTCGGTGGAGACCTGGATTTAAATCAAATAAAAACAAAGGAATACAAATACCCATACCAGGTCTACAAAGTGCCAGTACAGACCAGCTTTTTCTATCATCAGGTAATGTCCTCTCTTTGCAAACACATCTTTTTGTGTCATGATCAACATTACGATATTAATGATAACACCAGAAAATACGTGGAAGCCATGGAAACCTGTGATTCCATAAAAGTAACCACCGAATGCCACCGGTCCGTTCTTCCGGATATGCAGTTCGGATACATTGATCATGTCGATCAACTTTTCTTTTGGCATCCCCATCAGTTGCTCATGCACCAGCGCATGATTTTGCTCATGTGCCAGCAGCGCCAATGAATGTTGTGATGAGTTTTTCAAAGCTGCACTCACCTGTTCAGCGCCTATTAAATCACCCCAGGGGTTGACGGTAGTAGTTTGCCCAACCCACTGAATGGCACCATCGATCAGCGTTGGATGTGCCCCGGTAATTAAGTGATGCCACTCCCATGCCTGGCAACCCAGGAAAGCTAAGCCACCAACAATGGTCCAGGCCAACCATTTTATTACACCTTGTTTATCTCCTTTGTGACCGGCATGTACAGCCAATACCATTGTTACCGAACTAATGATCAAAATAAATGTCATTACACTCACAAAGGCCAAAGGCAAATTAGCATGCCCTGCCCCCGGAAATGCATTGAACACTACGTTTGGATCGGGCCAGAAGTTTTGGCTGAAACGAATACTTCCGTACGAAATCAGGAAGGCTCCGAATGTAAACGCATCACTCATCAAAAAATACCACATCATCAATTTTCCATACTCCAGGTTGAAGGGGCTTTTACCTCCACTCCACCATTTTGTCTGATGCGCTGTAGCTGTTGTCTCCATAATATTTAAAGTTCCAAAGGTTAAAAAGTTCAACAATTTTCTGAAGTTTCCTCCATCAATTATTCAAACTTTCTTATATCCTGTTTTTAAAAAATTCCTTTTATTATTTGCCCGGCTCTGAAGTTCAATAACGATTGAGCTTGTGAACCGGTAAACTATCAAACTTTCATTTACCCGATGACGAGAAAAAATACCAACAGGTAAATCCAGAGTATATCTACAAAATGCCAGTAAGTAGCTGCTACTTCCACCGGTATTGAGCTATATACTTTCAGTCTTCCAAAAAATGCTTTCATTGTCAATACGGTCAAAGCTATCACTCCGCCTACTACGTGCAAAGCATGTAATCCGAATATCACATACAAAAACTGGCCTGCTCCCGTTACACCTTTCAATTTAATACCCTGTTGTTCCCAAAGATCTTTAAAACCCAACCACTGACAAATCACGAAGACAATTCCCAGCACAACCGTTAAAGCAATCTGCCACCTATAGCTGCTCATTTCACGTTGGCGAAATGATCGCAGCGCCATTTGGATCATCAGGCTGCTCAATATAATCACAGCCGTTGATACCCAAAATATTTTCGGCATGTCAATCTGCCTCCAGCCTACCAGGTTGCTTTTTACAATAAAAGCACTGGTCAATCCCGCAAACATCATCAGTATGCTGGCAATCGCCACCCACAGCGTAAACTTGTGTGGATGTATTTTTTGTCTTTGTTGCGTACTCACTATATCAATAATCATAAATCACAAATAATAAAATCCCAAATCACAGAACTTTTCACTTATCACCATCCTTCAACTTATTCAGCATCGCTGAAAATATTTTTCTTAATTGGCTCGCTTCATCTATCAAAGCTGCTCTTTCAATTTCCGCTTCTTTAAAGTCAAAAACCTCAATCAGGCCTAAAAAATGCATTGACTTTTTTGCTTCCTTTCTGCTTATTTTTACCCTGAACCTTAAATCGCCGGGACCAACATTTTCATTCGCTTCAATATAGTTTGCGCCTATAGATTCACTAGCTCTTGTTAATTGTCTTACGTCTTCAATATTACAGACATCCATTTTTAATTTCCGGCAAAACCTCCTCACTCTTTTCCCAAATTCATGACAGCGTTCTTCAAGCTCATGCTCAAACGTGGAATTTGTAATTTATTTTTGGTATTTACCCAATTTTGCTCATCAATAAAGCCAGCAATACTACCGGCAAATACAAATAGCTTCCAAACATCACTTTCCTGGCCGAGGCTGTATCCATTTTTTGATATAGCGTTATACAACGTAACAACATAAACAGGTTTGCCAGCACTACCAGGAACAAGCTGATCACTCCTTTAACATCATCATAACTGCACATGCCGGTCAAAAAAGGCAATACGGTTACCGGTATTAACAGCAACGAATAAATAATCGTCTGCAATGCTGTAAACCTTGTTGGTCCCTTATCAGCCGGCAACAATCTAAACCCTGCTGTTACATAATCCTTGTGCGCCACCCAGGCTATAGCCCAGAAATGCGGGAACTGCCAGAGAAATTGAATGCCAAACAAGATCCAGCCTCCAAGGGACAATTGTCCTTGTCCCGCAGTCCAGCCAATCAGGCAAGGCAACGCACCGGGTACCGCTCCTACCAACACAGCAATAGAGCTTACTTTCTTTAGCGGCGTATAGATAAATGCATATAGAAATAAACTAAACGCTGCCAAACCGGCCGACAACAGGTTGAAAAAATAACCCAGTATAAAAACACCAATAGCACCTGTGATAATCGCAAAGGCCCATCCGTGTTCTATACTCATTCTGCCGGAAGCAATCGGCCTCTTGCCCGTTCGCTTCATCATAGCATCCGTATCTTTTTCCACTACCTGGTTGATGGCATTGGCACTGCCTGTTACCAACATCCCACCTGCAAAGAGCATGAGTATCCTGAACCATTTATCTTCATACGCCTCAAAACCTTTGCTTAGCATAAAACTGATCACACTGCTAAACACCACCATGATACTCAACGAAAGCTTTACCAGTTGTAAATAATCTTTTATCCTGTTCATCACCCGCTTTCGTTTTTTAAATCGCATATTATATGCGATTTATGTTTTTGTTCCCATCTCTGTACCACCCTGAGCTTGCGAAGGGTCATCGTCCCTTGAATCCCACATCCTGAGCGAAGTCGAAGGACATCGTTCTGTTCGCTTATCGTATTATAATGCCGCTCCTACGGAGCTCAGATTTATCAATCTCTTTTTTTCTACCAACATGTCGTCCCTACGGGACTCTCTTATAAGAAAGTATCTACTTTTTCCTCCCAATCCCATTAATCCAATAAATCCCGGTTCAGACAATTAATGCTTACTCTCATTTGCTCCAATCGGCTCTGTCTGCGGAATATAATCTCTCCCGTCTTTACCATAGTCATAAGCCCAGCGATGCACTTCTGGTATCTCACCTTCCCAGTTACCGTGGCCAGGATTGATCGGTGTTGTCCATTCCAGCGTAGTAGCACCCCATGGATTAGTTGAGGTTACTTTTCTTCCTTTGAAAATTGAGTAGATGAAATTAAATATAAACATCAGCTGTACTGCAAATACTATGATCGAAACGATGGTAATCATTTTATCCAAATCACCAAACTGGTTAAATGAAAGCCAGGTGCTCTTATCCAGGTAACGACGGGGGATACCTGCCAGACCCTGGTAGTGCATTGGCCAGAAGATCAGGTAAGCGCCGATCAATGTCACCCAGAAATGGATATAGGCTAATGTGTTGTTCAAATAACGGCCATACATTTTCGGGAACCAGTGATAGATACCGGCAAACATCCCAAACATAGATGCCACACCCATTACAATGTGGAAGTGCGCCACCACAAACATGGTATCATGCAGGTGAATATCAATGGTTGAGTTACCAAGAAAAATACCTGTTAAACCACCGGATATAAATAAGCTTACAAAACCAATAGAGAATAATGCACCGGGAGTAAAGCGAATATTTCCTCTCCACAAAGTAGTCAACCAGTTAAACACTTTAATAGCTGAAGGCACGGCGATCAACAAGGTCAGCAACACGAATACCGATCCGAGGAAAGGATTCAGACCTGTTACAAACATATGGTGCGCCCAAACCAGGAAGGCAAGAATAGCGATAGCGAATAAAGATCCCAACATCGCCATATAACCGAAGATGGGCTTGCGGGCATTTACCGAAAGAATTTCAGACACCATTCCCATTGCTGGCAAAAGGATGATATATACTTCGGGGTGACCCAGGAACCAGAATAAGTGTTGATAAAGTATCGCACTCCCCCCTTCGTTCGGCAAAATTTCACCGTTGACCACAATATCACTCAGGAAGAAGCTGGTACCCAGATTACGATCAAATAATAAAAGCACCGCACCGGATAACAATACCGGGAATGATAATACTCCCAATACTGCGGTAAAGAACAGGGCCCACATCGGCAAAGGCAAACGTGTCATGCTCATACCCTTTGTCCGCATGTTCAGAATGGTAGAAATATAGTTCAGACCACCCATTAATGATGATACGATGAACAAAGCCATACTGATCAGCCACAAATCCGCACCGATCTTGGATCCATCACCCGCTTGTCTCAACGCACTTAGCGGAGGATACATGGTCCATCCACCACTGGCAGGACCGGTTTGAACAAACATCGATGAAAGCATCACGATACCGGCTATAAAGAAGAACCAGTATGATAACATATTCAGAAAAGGTGAAGCCATGTCTCTCGCACCCACTTGAAGGGGAATCAAAAGATTGGCAAATGTTCCACTCAAACCCGCTGTTAATACAAAGAACACTAATATCGTTCCGTGCATCGTTACAAGAGCATAGTAGAATTCTGGCTTGATCAAACCACCCTCGGCCCAGTGACCAAAAAATGTTTCAAGAATCGGGAACGTTTGACCCGGATAACCTAATTGTAAACGAAACAGCACGGAAAACAAACCACCGACAACTGCCCAGATCATACCAGTGATCAGGAATTGCTTGGCGATCATTTTGTGATCGGTACTAAAAACATACTTCTGAATAAAGGATTGATGGTGATGATCATGATGATCACCGTTGTGATGAACCTCATGTCCTACGGCTACCTCAGGGTGTATATGCATTGCTTCGCTCATAATCTTTTATTTATTGGCAAAACTTCGTTGCCTGTTTGTAACATTTAATCTTATTGACCGCTCATTGCTACAGGAGCAGGAGCAACAGCTTTGGTTGTATCAACTGCTGGTTTTTGAACAGATGGATCTTTATCAGGGAAAGCTGCAAAATATTTTGGCTTCTTAGATAGTATCCAGGCATCAAACTCTTCCTGTGTTTCTACAATTATTTCTCCTCTCATGGTATAGTGACCTCTTCCGCACATTTGGTCACAGGATATTTCGAACATAAAGCCCGGGTTACTGGTTTCTTCACGCATCTGCTTGGTTGTTTTGGTAGGCGTGAACCAAATGCTGGTAGGAGTACCGGGCACGGCATCCATCTTCATCCGGAAATGAGGAAGACCTACGTCGTGAATAACATCTTTGGCGCCAATCACCATTTTGACCGGCTTATTAATTACGAGGTGCATTGGCTCACCGCTTACAAAAATATCATCGTGGTTTGCCGGATCATCCCAAAGCTGCCCCAGCGGATTATTAGCTGCATCATCGATATTCTTATAATATTTCTTTCCTAAGATTTTATCTTTCCCCGGATAGCGGTACTCCCATTTAAACTGGCTGCCTGTTACTTCCACCAGCATCGCATTTTTAGGAGCTTCTCCGGTGATTTTAAACCAATAGAAAATACCAAACCCAACCAATACTGTCAGCGTAATAGCAGGAATTACCGTCCAGATCAATTCCAGCTTATTATTGTGAGGATAATAATAAGCCTTGCGGGTATCAGACTCCTGGTATTTATAGCAGAACCAGAACAAAATGATTTGGGTAATGAAGAATACAATACCGGTAATGGCCAGGGTGATGTAGAGCATATTATCGATATGCACGCCATGGTTGGAAGCCGGTTCACCCAAAATTTTTCCCTTCAGTCTTTCATTGCAATAATAAACACCGATCATTCCGGCAATCAGGAACACCAATAACAGGAAGGCATTGACCTTATTAGTTTGTTTCCTCGATCTCTCTTCGCCCCTCATGATGGCCACATACTCACTGGCCTTTGCAATCTGAAAAGTAATCAGAAAACCCAGTACCAGTATCGCAATGATGAAAAAAGTTTGCATAATCTTTTATTCAGTTATTAGTACTCTATTTTTTGTTTCAAAGGTTTCAGCGGTTTAAAAAGTTTAAGAGGTTAGCGAAACTTATTGAACCTTTTGAACTTGTTAAACTTTTCAACATATTACGTGTGATGAATAATACTTTCTTTAATAAACGGATGATTCTTTGCCAGCAGCGGGAACTTCGCCAATGTTCTCGTCGTTACAAACATGATCAATCCTACAAATCCAAGCGCAACACCAAAATCATATAATATTGCGGGCACAAAAGTTTCTCCGGTTTCTGCATTGGTCAGCGGGCTCGGGAATACCATCTGGAAGAAATCCAGCCAGTGACCCAGCACAATCAACATAGACATAAATGTCATTGTTGTATAATTTCTTTTAGCGTCCTTGCTCATTAAGATAAGAATTGGCGCCACGAAGTTTATAATCAACATGAGCCAGAATATACCGCTATAAATACCTTCAGCCCTGGGTTTGAAATAAACAGTTTCTTCCGGGATATTAGCATACCAGATCAGCATGAATTGGGAGAACCACAGGTAAGTCCAGAAAATGGAAAACGCAAACTGGAATTTTCCAAGATCATGCAGGTGTTCATTATTGGTATAAGGAAGATAGCCGTGGTTTTTAAGATAGATCACAAATAAAGTGATCACAGCAATACCGGCTACAAAAGTGCTGGCAAAAGTGTACCAGCTATACATGGTGCTGTACCAGTGTGCATCGATGCTCATCAACCAAAGCCAGGGTATAGAGGATAATACTGTTAAAGCAAAAACCACCAGGTACAAAGCCGCCCATACCGTATTGGTCCAGATATATTTTTTTCCTTCTTCTACAGATGGCAAAGGATTTTCATCCAGCATGCGGGAACGCTGGCGCATCTTCCAGCCAAGAAAGGTCCACAATACAATTGTCAGTACAGTAACTACTGCAAAAAAACCTTTACTTAAAAAACCTGCTTTGTGCAACAGTGTGGGATCATGTTTTACATGCTCTGCATCAGTCCAGTGATAGATTTCATGATTACCGCCAAATGCTATCGATAATAAAATAACGCCGCATATAACACCCATCACCGGCACGCAGGCTGATACTGCTTCACTCACCCTTCCAAATGCCAGCTGAAAACCACCCCAGCCCAATGTAGTAGCACAGATGAAGAACATAGCAGCATTTACTACCAACAGGAAGTAAACGCTATTTTGCAAGAGGCTACCCCAAAATCTTGCCTGTTGGTGCGGATCACTTTTAGATCCCGACGTTACATACAAACCAATAATTGCCAAGATACCTATTGCCATTAAGACAAAAGACACTGTATTAAACTTCTTTGGTACTATAAAATTTTCCCGGCTTGACATCAGCTTTCTTTTATTTTCTTAATCAAAATCTTATTTCGTTGTTGCTACTGCAGCACTGTCAGCAGCAGGCCCCGCAGTGGTATCCGCAGCAGGAGCTGTCCCACCCGGAAACTGTTTGGACTTTATATACGCTATCACTTCCCAACGCTGCTTTGTATTAAGCTGCGAAGCATAGCTGCCCATCTGTCTTATTCCGTACGTTACAGAATGAAACATGGTTCCTTCCGGCATAGCTTTCATGGCTGGCTCCATAAAGTTTCTCGGAGCTGATGTAAACGGGCCGTTTCCATCTTTCCATAAAGGACCATTGCCATCCAGCTTGGCGCCATGACAAATACCGCAGTTCACCAGGTACAATCTTTCGGCCTCTTTCATATTCACTGAAGCGATGGCTATAGGGCTTTTTATACCAGCCGACTGCACATAACCTGCAGAATCATTTTTCAATGTGTAAGCCATCATATCACCCCGGGCAATTGTTCCTTCCACTGGCCGGCCTGTATAATGAACTTCACCTTCAACCCCGGAAGTCTTTAATCTTTCCTGGGCAGGAGTATAAGTTTCATAAGCCCTGCTATAAGTCATATCTGGTGCATAAGCCCTGCCTGGTTCACGACGTGTACCATCGCAGCTGCTGATTGCAGCGCCGAGAACCACGCATCCAGCTATGATTAGAAATTTCCTTGTCATCATTACTTGTTTATAAAACCGAATTTAAAATTTACGTCCTGCACGTTATCACTGCCGATCAATGTACAGCCTCAACTTTTCTTTCAAAACGAGCCGTATCCTTATCATATCTTCCCAACCACCACCTTGTTTCTTTATATTGTACAGTCACATCCTGGGCCCCAATGCTATTTAAAAAGGCAATGGCTTCCTGCTCGTTTGTTTTATCAGTGCACTCAACCGCCATTACAAATGTGTCGTCAGTTGACCGCAGGTTGAAATGATCCTTCTTTACAAAAGGGGCCAGTTCGCAAAGCCAGCAAAAGGTCAGCACCATTCCTATTGAAGCAAACAGAACTGTCAACTCAAACGTAATAGGTATCCAGGCTGGCAGGGAAAAGAAAGGCTTACCACCAAAGTTCAACGGCCAGTCTGTAGTTAACATCCAGGTAATAAAACCTAAAGCAGTACAGGTACCGGTGATACCGTATATAAAACCGGCGGTATGAAGGCTGGTATCTCTCAATCCCATTTCTTTGTCCAATCCGTGAATGGGAAATGGAGTGAAGACATCATGGATCTTGTAACCTGCCCGGCGAACCTTCTTCACTGCAGGAAACAAAACGGCCTCATCATAAAAATTGCCAACGATAAATTTTTTTACACTCATACCCTAAATCCGCCGGCTGACGGACTATTTAGACTCCGAACTTTGCAAAACTTTACTTTTTCTTCTTTAGTAAAATTCAGAGTTGGTTAAAAAATATTTTACCTATTCTCTTATTTAAACTTTTCAATTCTCAACAGTAACTCCGGCCTAAGTTCCCCCTTTCCTTCGACTTCGCTCAGGACGGGACAGGGGGCTTATGCTCCGTGATCATGTGCATGCCTATGACCAAACTCATCGGTTGTTTCCGCTTCCACTGCATCCATTTTTTCTTTATACACATCGCCGTTTTTCTTCAATATATGTTTGATCTCAGCTATCGCAATAACCGGGAAGAATTTGGAAAACAGGAAATAGCAGGTAAAGAACAATCCAAATGTTCCCAGGTAAAATCCAATTTCCCAAATAGTAGGAGTATAGTAAGTACTCCAGGAGCTTGGCAGGTAATCACGATAAACTGAAGTTACGATGATCACAAAACGTTCGAACCACATGCCGATGTTAACCAGGATGCTCATGAAGAAGGTCACAAACAGGTTTCTTCTCATTTTCTTGAACCAGAAGATTTGCGGCGACAACACGTTACAACCCATCATTAACCAATAGCTCCAGCCATATGGGCTACTCAGGTTGACCCGGTTTTCTTTAAACGCAAACCACTCGTAATCCACATGGCTATACCAGGCCATAAACAATTCCGTGAGATAAGCGATACCAACGATAGAACCTGTCAGGATGATAACCTTATTCATCACTTCGATGTGTTCGATTGTGATATATTCTTCTAATGCTAATACTTTACGGGTGATCAAAAGCAGTGTTTGCACCATCGCAAAACCTGAGAAAACCGCACCCGCTACGAAGTAGGGAGGGAAAATTGTTGTATGCCATCCCGGAACTACAGAGGTAGCGAAGTCGAAGGATACTATCGTGTGAACGGATAATACCAGTGGCGTACTCAACCCGGCCAACACCAATGATAAAGCTTCATGCCTTTGCCAGTGCTTGGTTGAACCTGTCCAGCCAAAAGCAGCAACGCCATAAAACATTTTTCTCCACTTCAGTTTCGCCCTGTCTCTCAAAGTAGCGAGGTCAGGCAATAAACCAGAGTACCAGAATAACAATGATACAGTAAAGTAAGTAGAGATCGCAAATACGTCCCAGAGAAGCGGTGAGTTAAAGTTCACCCACAAAGGACCACGGGTATTTGGATAAGGTAATACAAAGAAAGCATCCCACACCCGGCCCATGTGCCAGATCGGGAACTGGCCGGCGCACATTACCGCGAAAATAGTCATGGCTTCAGCCGCACGGTTCACACCTGTTCTCCATCCCTGGCGAAACAATAGTAAGATCGCAGAGATCAGCGTTCCGGCGTGACCGATACCCACCCACCATACGAAGTTGGTGATATCCCAACCCCAACCGATGGTCTTATTCAGGTTCCACTGTCCCGTTCCGTAGATCACCTCCATCGTAACAGAAACAACACCAAAAAGCAACAGAGCAACAGAAATGATAAAACCAGTCCACCAAAGTTTGGAAGGCTTGGCTTCTACCGGGCGACATATATCTACTGTTATCTGGTGATAATCTTTATCTCCCTCTACCAGTGGTGGCCTTACCTGTGATTCGTATCTGAGTAATCCCATAATTTAAGCTTTGAGCTGTGAATCAGATTCACGAGCTTTTCATTTATTTAGTCAACTATTTTTCTTCTTCGTTGTTCTTTGTTTCCAGCATGAGTGCTACTATCATCGCCTGTTGTGTCACTCACTTCATCGTTCGGTTCGCTATTGAGCAACCCACCCCGGTCGTTTATTATTTAAACATTCCTATACCCGCCCCCCCAGGGAGGGGATGGCTTACTTATTATTGGGGGGAATGAATCCTTATTACTATTTTATAAAAGAACTTCTTTCAATTATAAACCTTTCCGACCTAAGCCCCCTTTAGGGGACAGGCGTTTAATGCGCCGCTTCTTCTTTCTTATGCTCACCGGCAGGAACAGCTGCTTCATGTGCTGCCTCCGCTGCGTGGTGCCCGCCCTTCTCAATTATCTCATCCGTGTTTCTCACCTTGGCGAGGTAGGTAACATTCGGCAATACGTGCAATTGTTCCAGTACATAGAAGCTACGCTGTGGATTGTCGTGACGAATCTTGCTCACCTGGCTTTGTGAATCATGCACGTTGCCAAAGACGATGGCATCACCGGCACAAGCCTGCTGGCAAGCTGTTTTTGCATCGCCGTCGGCCAATACACGTCCTTCTTTCTTAGCTGTCAGCTTAGCTGCCTGTGTACGTTGAATACAGAAGCTACATTTTTCCATCACACCCCTTGAACGAACAGTTACATCAGGATTCAACACCATTCTTGTCAGCTCATCATTCATCTGATGTACTACCGGATCGAATTTACCTACCAGTTGCTGATCCTGATTGTTGGGGAAGCTATCTGCGCCAGTATAGTCGGCCCAGTTGAAACGGCGAACTTTGAATGGGCAGTTATTAGCGCAATATCTTGTACCGATACAACGGTTATAAGCCATCTGGTTGATGCCCTCAGCACTGTGGTTGGTAGCAGCAACAGGACAAACATTCTCACAAGGAGCATTATCACAATGTTGACACATCATCGGCTGGAACACCACCCCTTTCAGATCATCGGGATTTTTTTCGTCACTTACGAAGTAGCGGTCAATACGCAGCCAGTGCATATCGTGATAGCGAAGTACTTCGCTTTTACCAACTACCGGTACATTGTTTTCTGTATGACAGGCCACCACACAAGCACCACAGCCATAGCAGGCATTCATGTCAACTGTCATTCCCCATTTGACCCCCGGCTGCTCATGTTGGCCGTACAGTGTACCTTCTTTGCGGTAGTCATTCTTTTTCTGGAAATCATTGGCATTCTTGCCATATTTTTCTTCCAGGTCCTTACGAAAGTCAGCAATCTCATTGGGGTTCTTCTTAAATGTAGCCAGCGTCGTTTCCCTTACTACTTCTACACGTCCCTCGTAAGAATTATGAATCTGTGTTTGCGCAATCTTTTGTTTTTTCTTTTGATCCGTTATTGTTACGCTTGGAGCAAAATAGTCGATCGTAGTTCCATTGAAAGAAGCAAAAGGATAAACATTTTTACCAACACCTGCTGCAGTTTTACCCAAGCCTTCATTTCTTCCATAACCAACAGCCACAGCAATAGTGCTTGCATTCATTCCGGGGATAACTAGGATGGGCAATTCTACTTCTTTGTTACCAACCGTCAATTTGATAACGGGCTTTTGCGGATAGTATTCGTAATCGTTATCCAATTTAATCCCCAGCTCATTGGCTTTTGCCATTGAGATCAGTGCATAGTTGTCCCAGGTAGCTTTGGAAATTGGATCAGGCAATTCCTGTAACCAGGGGTTAGCAGAACCAGCACCGGTTCCGATAGAGACTTTTTGATACAATACCACCTCATCCTTTCCACCTTTTTTCGCAGCAGCAATAGCGGAAGCAGCCGTTGCAACAGAACCACCGCCATACGCACCAATACCAGCCGCAGCGGGAGCTGTTTCAATAATACCATCCTGCAATGCTTTATCAAAAGCGTCTAATGAACCCAGCTTTGCAGTCCAATAGTTTTTAAAGTAAGTATCGTAATCTGTATTGTTACCACCTGCCTGTCCGGTAGGCAGGCTCCATTTCAATAAAGATGTTTGGAATGGACGTGTTTTAAATAAGGGATAAATAGTAGGCTGAATAAAGCTTATCACACCTGACTTAGGCTCAGCATCACCCCAGCTTTCGAGATAGTGATGAGTTGGAACGATGTAGTTACATAGTTCAGTCGTTTCGTCCATCTTTTCACCAAATGAAACAGACAGTTTCACTTTTTTCAATGCCGCTTTAAATTTATCCGCATCGAAATAGCTATAAGCAGGATTAGCACCGGCAATCAATAAAGCGCCGACTTGTCCGCCATCCATTTGTGCTACCAGGTCAACCAGGTCTTTATCAATTCCCTGGCGGTAGTTTGATGTTACGCTCCAGTCAATTGTTTTACCATAAGCTCCGATAGCATTATTGATAGCGTTGACAATGATCTGAACATTGACATCGTTGCTGCCTGAAATTACTAAACCAGCGCCGCTGTTGGCTTTTAAATCAGCAGCCACTTTTGCAATACCGGCTTTCAGCTTTGCATCCGCTAATGCAGGAGCGGCAACGGAACCATCCAACGCCGCTAATAAGGCAAGAGCCACGGCACCTGTCTCGGAAGGGCGATGTGTAAACCGCTCGTCGGCGCTACCACCTGTCGTACTTAAATAACCTTCAAACTGGTAGTGCTTACTCATCTGCGGGTTCTTCTCATCTATCTTTCTTCCTTTTCCATAACCCACCGCATTTTCTACCGGGTTCAGCCAGCTGCCGAGAAAATCAGCACCCAGGCTCACAATTACTTTGGCCGCATCGAACTTATAAGTAGGTAAGTTTCTCCCAAATCCGCTTGCTTCATTGGCCAGCAACATACCGCTATAGGAAACAGCATCGGCCTGTACATGTTTGCTTCCGGGGTATTTTGCTAAAAACTCAGCAATGATTTGTTTGGTAGAAGGAGAAATGACTGTGCTTGTTAACAATACAACAGCACCACCGGCAGCGGCCAGGCCTTCAGCAATTGTTTTATCGACAAATTCGTAAGTAGTTTCTTCAAATTTTTCACCCACTTTTCTCTTGGGGTGAGTAATGCGATACATATCATACAGGTCAAGCACGGATGCCTGTGCACGAGCTGACGTACCACCCTTTGTATAAGAGCTCAACGTATTTCCTTCAATCTTAATGGGGCGCCCGTCTCTCACTTTTGCCAGGATCGAAATAGCATCACCATCCTGTACATACGTTGTAGCGTAATATTTTGCTTCGCCGGGAATAATATTTTCAGGTCGGTTGGCAAAAGGAATTGCTCTACGAACCGGCATTTTACAACTGGCCGCCAGTGTAGCGGCAGCGGTACTAAAACCCAGGTATTTTAAGAAATCCCTGCGGGGAGCTTTGGCATCAAGCAGACCTTTTTCATCGAGGTCTTCAAAAGGCAATTCTTCCCGAAATTCATCCGTTACCTTCTGTTGAAAATTCTCCGGATCATTAACTTGTCCAAATCCTTGCCAGTATTGTTTCATAATACCCTAAATCCGCCGCGGCGGACTATTTAGTTCTCTGAGCTTACCAATTACTTTACTTTTTGCAAATACCCTAAACTCAGAGGTGATTAAAAAATATTTCAAACTTATAAACGGTCTCCTTAAGCCTCCGCTGCGGCGGAGATTTGGGGGTTAATAGTGACATTTTTGACATTCCAGGCCGCCGATATCTTTTACCGTTACACTATCCATTTTACCCGCTTTGATATCGTTATGGAACTTTTCATAAATGCTGTAGAACTTGTTGCCTTTAGTACTGTCGTAGTTAAAGTCAACCTTTGTATTGCGGTGACAGTTGATACACCAGCCCATACTCAGTTCTGAGAACTGTTTTACTTCATCCATTTCAGGAATATTTCCATGGCAGGTCTGGCATTGTACATTACCTGCTTTGGTATGTTGTGAGTGGTTGAAATAAACATGGTCTGGCATGTTGTGAATTCTTACCCACTCAATCGGCTTGGCTTTGGAAGGATCCCAGGCATTGGGATTTTTAGGATCAAAGCCGGCGTATTTATGCAGCTTGGCAATCTCGGCGGTACCATTTATTTCCCGGCCATCGTTATCGTAAAGCTTGGGACCTTTTTCATAAGTAGTAATGTTTTTATGGCAGTTCATACAAACATTCACCGAAGGAATAGTAGCTGATTTGCCTTCAAAGGCATTACCGTGGCAATACAAACAGTTGATCTGGTTGATGCCGGCATGCACTTTATGTGAATAGTAAATAGGTTGAACAGGTTGGTAATTCGTTTGTCTTTGCAAACCGATGGCGCCTTTAGTAACAAAATAACCGCCTACAATAAAGAAGAGCACGGCCGCCATGGCGATATAGATCTTATTCTTATAAAAAGGAACAGGCTCGGGACGCTGAATGCCTTCTGCATCGTCCGACATTTTTTTCAGGTTGCTGTTTACCTGCATTAATATCAATGCGATGATTGCCAGAATCAGAGAGATAACACCGAAGATGATAGCGTTTTGGTTGCCGCTTGTTTCGGTTGCTGCAGTTGTTGTTCCGGTAGTGCCCTCACCAGACGCCTTTTTTGCAACTTCACCATTAATATAACTTACAATAGCAGTAACGTCTTCCAATTTTACGTCAGGAAAACCGGTCATCAAGGAACCAAATTTTGCTTTAAGACCCTGGGTGTAGTCATCTTTAGCCATATATCCACCGGGATTATTGATCCAGGCCAGCAATTCCTTATGGTCAGCCCATTTGTGCCTGTCTTCTAATCCACCCAATGCAGGACCAGTTCCATCTTTAAAAACGTTGTGACAACTGGCACACTTGCTCATAAATAATGTCTTTCCATCCTGGGCTGAAACATTAATAGCGGAAAAAACAAATAGCGAAAGAAGAAAGAGTGTCAGTCTTGAGATCTTTGGTTTACAAGGAATCATAGCCGCAATTAATCTGAAAAAATGTGGATAAATATCTTTAACCGGTTGCAAAAATAAGCCACGAACTTAACAAAAGGCCAACACTCTTAAAAAAATTTTAACCCGCTACCAGCCTGCGTTTCAGCGGATTTATAAAGATTTTTTTTAATTGTCCAAAATTGTTTGTCATAAATTCGTCAACCACTTTAACAAGTTTAGAAACACAGCATCTGACTTGTTAATGTTCTTTTTCTCACATTTGCACAGCACTCGTGTAAGGCACTCGCAAAACGAGATCACGGGAAAAAGAAAACTTTTCATTTGTACCAGCTGATACCTTATATATAATGTTTGAACGTTTACAAAAAAAATGGAGAGTTGATGGCCTTCAGCTAGTGCTAATATTGTGCACGTTTGCCATAGGTGGCAGCCTTACGGGGTACAGCGGTAAAAAGCTAATGAACCTTTTGCCGATAGAACAGGGAGCTTTGTGGTTAGTGGTTTATATATTAGTAGTTACTTTATTATGGCCATTAGCCGTATTGCTGGTGAGTGTGCCTTTTGGCCAATTTCGTTTTTTCACCAATTATTTAAGAAAAATGGGCAATAGAATGGGCATAGGAAGTCAAAAGGAAAAAGGAAAAAGTGAAATCCCGGACATCCGGCAACCAGTAACCAGCAACCAACATCCTGTTCATGTCGCTATTTTTGCTTCAGGTGCCGGATCAAATGCACAAAAGATCATTGATCATTTCAAAATCAGCGATTATATTAAAATATCGCTTATCGTTTGCAACAAGCCCGGAGCCGGAGTTTTGAATATCGCCGTTAATGAACGTATTCCTTCCTTATTAATAGACAAAGAAAAATTCTTCCGTGGCGACGCCTACCTGGTCCAGCTGAAAGAATATAAAATTGATTTTATTGTATTAGCCGGTTTCTTATGGAAAGTACCTGATCTGCTGATACAAGCTTATCCCGGAAAAATTGTCAATATCCATCCCGCCCTTTTACCAAAATATGGCGGTAAAGGCATGTACGGCCAGCATGTACATGAAGCGGTGATTGCCGCCGGGGAAAAAGAAAGCGGAATCACCATTCACTTTGTAGACGGTCATTACGATAACGGTGATATTATTTTCCAGGCAACTTGTCCGGTATTAGAACATGACAATTCCTCCACGTTGGCCAATCGTATTCATCAACTGGAGCACCGGCATTATCCCAAAGTGGTAGAAGATGTAATAGTTCAACAGGTTCCTCATTAATGATTTGGTAGTTTATTTTTTCATCCGTAATTTTTTGTGAAAACACCAATACATTATCCATTTAAAAATAGATCAATGAAACGTCCTTGTAAATTTTACTCAAAGGGAGAATGTTTATAGGCGTTCCATCTGGCCGAAAAAATAAAAAATAAACAGATGAAACACTTGCTTGTCCTTTTCGTTTTTACATTTTTAGTAAAACTTTCTTTTTCACAACTTTTAAAAGAGGCAAGCCCTGAATTCGCAGGCATGTCATCAGAAAGACTAAAACGAATCGATAAGGTTTTACAGGAATATGTTGACAAGAAATGGATAGCGGGTGGAAGTGCGATCATCGCAAGGAATGGCAAAATAGTTTACTACAAAGCAACTGGCTATGATGATACGAAAAATAAAATATCCCTGAAACGGGATGCAATTTTCCGGATTGCCTCGCAAACAAAAGCCATTACCAGCGTTGCCATCATGATGTTGTACGAAGAAGGAAAAATCTTACTAAGGGACCCGGTTTCAAAATACATTCCTGAATATAAAAACCAGCAGGTACTCGACAAATTCAATGCAGCCGATACCACTTATACTACCGTGCCGGCTAAACGGGATATCACCATTCATGATCTGCTCACCCATACCTCGGGCATTGGCTATGCGCAGATCGGTAGTAAAGAAGCTACTGCCATCTATGCAAAAAATGGAATTGTAGGAGGTATTGGTGTAGGAAAAATTTTGCTGGCTGATAAAATGAAAAAACTGGGCTCTTTGCCACTGCTTCATCAGCCGGGTGATCAATGGACCTATGGCTTAAATACAGATCTGCTGGGCTACCTGGTAGAAGTAGTAAGCGGTATGAGTCTCGCCGATTTTTTCAGCAAAAGAATATTTGAGCCATTGGGCATGAAAGACACCTATTTTTATTTACCCAAAGAAAAACACAATCGCCTCGTCACGCTGTACACCGAAGATTCGCTAAGGCGGGTGGTAAAAGCAGCTGATGTCTTTGATATAAAAGGTGAGTTCAACAGCGATTATCCAAATACAGAAGGCACTTATTTCTCCGGTGGCGGCGGATTATCTTCCACTGCGATGGATTATGCCATCTTTATGCAGATGTTATTAAATGGCGGTGAGTATAATGGCAAGCGAATCTTAAGCCGTGCATCGGTCAATATGATGACCGTTAGCCAGTATGATAAGCTGAACTGGCCCGATAATAAAATGGGTCTCGGCTTTGGCATACATACAGAAAAAAGTTTGGCTAATTCGCCGCTTTCTCCCGGCTCTTATGAGTGGGGCGGCATGTTTAGCTCTTCGTATTGGATAGATCCCAAAGAAAAGATTGTAGCGCAACTGTTCCTGAATCAATACCCGCAAAGCCATGGGGAAATACATGATAAATTCAAGATATTGGTGTACCAGGCATTGAAATAGTTACCAGTTGCTTGTTTCTGGTTTGCGGCCACTGGTAACTGGAAACCGGTAACAGATTTACCATTCATTTTGCAGTTTGTTTCGTTACTTGCCTCACTAATCATTTGCCTTTGGGACTTCGAATTTTACAAATAACCGTTTTTGTTTTTTTATTTCTATTTTTTAAAACAATCCCGGTTGTCGCTCAATATAAGATCAGGGGTACAGTGTACGACAGCACCAGGACATATCCTGTTGGGTTCGTAAGCGTATTATCCACTTCCGGAAAAGGAACGGTAACGAATGTGTATGGCGAGTATGAGATTGAGGTCGCAGAAAAAGATTCTATTTGGTTTAGCTATCTGAATAAGCCCACGGTTAAATTTCCTGTACTAAAAATTGCAACGCCGCTGAGTTTCGATATTTCATTGCAAGTGAATGTGCCGGTATTAAAAGAAGTAAAAATAAGGCCGCGTAACTACAGGCAGGATTCGATACAAAACCGCGAAGATTATGCAAAAATTTTCAATTACCAGAAACCGGGACTGAGTGTCGTCACGCCACAATATGGCGTGGGGGCTGGCTTTGATCTCAACGAAATCATCAATGTTTTTCGCTTCAGGCGAAACAGGAACATGCAGTCATTCCAAAAAAGATTGCTGGCACAGGAACAGGAGAAGTTTGTTGACCACCGGTTTAATAAAGGATTAGTAAGAAGGCTTACTGCTTTCACTGACAATACGCTTGACAGCTTTATGCGCATCTATCGGCCATCCTATATATTTACGATGCTGGCAGGTGATTATGACTTTCAGAAATATATTAAAGATGCTGCGGAAAGATTTAAGAAAGGCCTGCCGCCTGACCCAATATGGACTGAAGAACCGGAACCAGAAGAATAAATACACGAAAAAGAAGCTGCCTTAAAAATATTTTCTCGCCATTGAAGACAAAGAATGCAACAATGTGAAAACTATTCATTCTTCTTTGCGTCGCATTTGACTTTGCGTTCGTTGCCTGCCTACCGCAGGAAGGCGTGAAATTATTGAACTTAAGACAGCTTCTTTTTAACCATCGATTGTTATTAATAACCATTGGACGTTGTCGTAGCTGTAGATCTTTTCTTAAACATATTGCCAACGCCCTTTATTTCTTTGTCTAAGAAATCTTTACCACGCTGACGTAAATCACTTTTCTGTTCTGCTGACATTTTTGAATATCGATAAGCACCATAAGCTGCGGCGGCTGCCAAAAGCAAGCCTATTCCTTTTGCTGTTTGCATAAATGATATTTTTAAGTTTATAAATCCTTTACAACAGTAACTTTTATAAATAT
The DNA here is from genome assembly GCF_042434975.1 of Terrimonas alba. NCBI lineage: Bacteria > Pseudomonadati > Bacteroidota > Chitinophagia > Chitinophagales > Chitinophagaceae > Terrimonas > Terrimonas alba. The sequence continues at coordinate 139,087 of NZ_JBHMQM010000005.1, read as the reverse complement.
CATGCCGCAATCGGTAATTGTTTATAACTCGTTTTGCTTTTTAAAATTGTCTTAGCGGGCCTGGCTATGCTATTCCATCTTGAGTGGCGAATTTTCTACATTTACCAGCTATCCTATAGAAGAAATAATCAAACCAGGCATGCTGAATTTATTCGTATTTTTCAAACCCCAACACAACAAAGGCTTATGGAACAAACAACATTAGGTATTGGCACCCGGCTGCAACATACACATTACGGACCCGGTGTGATCGTAGGTATCCGTTATGCTACTTATCTTATCTCCTTTATCAATCATGGCATAAAAGAGATTGATAAAACCGATGAGAAACTGGATGAGATCATTCCTGAAAATGTAACAGAGGAAATAGAAACCCATTCGGATGTTGAACGGTCTCTATTAAAAATTCTTCGTATGTGGGGTGGCTTCACAGAAACTGTACCGCTGGGTGAAAAATGGATAAAAGGAATGCTGTTGATACAACCCGCTGATAAAAGTTTGAAACCAAAAGAAATTCCCATCGACGATTTTTTCCATAAAATAGTAATGCTGCGTGATCGTCTCCGGGTGCTGGAACAAAACATCAACAGCAATAAAAAACTCAGTGACGAAGAAAAAGTGAATATCCAGCAATATATTACCCGTTGCTATGGCTCCCTGACCACTTTCAATGTGTTATTTAAAAATAAAGAGCATTGGTTTGTGGGTGAAAAAGGCAGTAAAGAGGATTAATTCCTCTGGTTATATTTTCATTTACTGCTTTCGGCATCTTAGCTCAAGTGAAAGAATAGAAGCATTCGGTTGGCGGTGTACAAAGTAGCGAAAGGGAAAAATAAAGGAGTAAAATTTTAAAATTACTCAAAGGAATAAACTAACCTGAAATCTATATATTCAGCTATATGGCGGTGCGCTTTCAGGTTCAATCCCATGCCTATATGTTTGTTCGCCTGGAAATGAATTCCCCAACAGTGAAACAACGCGTCATAATAGGGAGTCTGATCAAAAAGATAGACGCCGAGTCGTTGATTGAACCTAAATTTCCCTAATAAAAATTCATGTCCGCCCAACAGCCCTGCTCTTATGGGGCTTGCTTCTGCACTATCCTTCTTCAGTTTCAGGTAAAGCGAACGATCACCGGTGATCTCCATGCCAACTGTAAGGGCATTAATCCTTCCTACCAGCCTGGCTGCCTGTAATTGTAAACCAAGCAGGAGCACTCTTTTGCTTTGGCTACTATCCTGTACCCAACGTCTCGGCATTCCAAACAACCCGATATCCCATCGGAATGACCGGCTTTTCCAATATTTATCTGTTGAACGTTTACCGGAAAAATAGGGCATCGGATGGGGCGTGTAATTTATGGCCAGTCCCGCCGTGGGCCAGTTGATACCTTTGTTGGGTTCACGCATGCCGCCATTTGAAATGTGCTGATAATTGATTGAAGGATTGATCCACCATTTATCATGTAAGCGGATCCAAATTCCCGTCCCTGCCAATAAGTATCCGCTCACAGCACTGCTGTAGGACAAGTTACCGGGATTCCGGTCAGGGTGCTGGGGCCTGGTTAAATAAGCAAGGCCTGCCGCACCTTTAAAAGAGAAAAAAATATGTTTGCCCAGTCTATAAGAAGGTTCGAGAAAATAAGCGGAAGCTATGCCGCTGCCTAAAACTTTATTATCATAATTATAATAGGCAAGCAGTAAACCTTTTCTTGGATAGCAATTGCAAAGATCCCACGACTTCCGGTCATTTCGTTGCCAACTCAGCAGGATTTCCGCACCGTAAGGATAAGAACCTTTGGTATTTTCGACTGCTTCTGAATGGGCAAAAATAAAACCATATTGACCGCCCACACCCAGGTTGAAAATATTTGTCTTCGAAGCAATGGCCGGTCTATGAAGCCTTCCTGTATCCTGTGACAAGCATGGAAATAGCAACAACAAAAAAATAAAAAGTAAAGCCATGTTTTTCATACAGGCCTTTTGAACTACAAAATTAGCCAATATGCAAGCCGCAGGCATATTCTTTTATCACAGTAATCTGCAGGCCATTTTTAAAGTCGTCTACCAACGCAGGATGAACCACCGTTGTTCCCGACAAAATATTTCTGTTTCTTTTCTTTCATTATCTTGAGTGGATGAAATGGTTATTTATTTCACTGCTATTTCCTTTGGCAACGACTGCCCAGCAATCCGACTGCGATATATTGATCAAAAATGGAAAAATTATTGATGGAACAGGCAATAATTGGTTTTACGGAGACGTAGCGGTAAAAGATGGAAAGATTGCTGCCATTGGAAGGCAGTTGAATTTCTCTTCGGCAAAAATAATCGATGCCACCGGTCATATTGTCGCTCCTGGCTTTATTGATGTACATACGCATATTGAAGAAGATGAAGTAAAGGATCCGCTGGCGCAAAGCTTTATTTATGATGGCGTGACAACAACCATCACTGGTAATTGCGGTTTATCAAATACTGATATTGGCAAATACCTCGGTTTTATCGATTCACTGAAACCTTCTATAAATGTAGCCACGTTGATTGGTCACAATGATGTACGCAAAGCAGTCATGGGCCGGGCTAATCGTGATGCCACTCCCGCAGAACAATGTCAAATGGATAGTTTGGTTGATAAGGCTATGCGTGATGGAGCAGTTGGTTTGTCAACAGGATTAATTTATATACCCGGCACTTATACCAAAACACCGGAGATCGTTTCACTGGCAAAACAAGCTGCGAAATATAACGGAGTTTATGCTACGCACATGCGGGACGAAGGCGATAAAGTAACGGAAGCAATTGAAGAAGCCCTTACCATCGGCCGTGAAGCAAAGATCCCGGTTGAAATATCCCATTTCAAACTCAGCGGTCAGCAAAACTGGGGACGAAGCAAGGAAACAATTGCTTTGATAAAAAAAGCAAGAGAAGAAGGCATTGAAGTCACCATTGATCAATATCCCTATACCGCCAGCAGTACGTCTATCAGCACTTTAATACCGGATGAAATACTGGCGGATGGGCAGGATTCCATCAAGGCGAGATTGCTACGACCGGAAATAAAAAAGTATGTCATCCAACAAATGCTCAGCCGCCTGAAGAAAAGAAAACTTAAACATTTCAGTTATGCCGTAGTTGCTTTTCACAAAGCAGACACCACGTATAATGGTAAAAGCATAGAAGAAATTAATTTACTGAAGGGAAGAAAACATAAAGCCAAAGCCGAAGCTGAAACAGTGATAGACATTATGATCAATGGCGGCGCCAGCGCCGTATTCCATGGCATGGGAGAAGATGATGTGAAATACATCATGCAATATCCGTTCAATATGTTTGCGAGTGATGCCAGCATCCGCATCTTTAATGCCGGGATGCCTCATCCGAGAGGCTATGGTACCAATGCAAGAGTGTTGGGTAAATATGTACGGGATGAGAAAGTTATTTCTTTAGAAGAAGTGATTCGCCGGATGACCTCCTTACCTGCGCAAAAGTTTCAGTTAAACAACAGGGGATTGCTACGGCAAGGCTATGCTGCGGACATCGTCATCTTTAGCGACAAAGAAGTAAGTGATATGGCTACATTTGAAAAACCACATGCATACGCTAAAGGCTTTCACTATGTATTAGTAAATGGAGTAATGACAGTGGAAAATGAAAAGCATACAGGTGCAAGAGCCGGCAAAGCGTTATATGGTGCGGGTCACAAATAATATTTATCAATCTCTTCCTGAAGCCTGAAGGTTTCTTGTTTTTTTGAATTAATCAAAAAATCTCTCCGCCATCATAGCATTTATTTATGTGCTTTGGGTGACTCCTCTAGTTTCACCGACAGTGGTCCGTTACCAGCAATCAAAAAATAAATCAGTAAGAGCAGCACTACTATTGAAATCAACAGCTCTGAATAAGGTTTCATGGCATCACCAGGCATGTTAATCAAAAAAATAGCTCCAAGAAGTATCGGAATTTGGATGAGGCAGGCAAATCGGGTCAACACGCCCAGCACCAGGAAAATGCCTCCCAGTATGTGAGCAAAAACAATGATGTGACCAATTAAGATATAAGCGAAGGAACCAAAAGAAGTTTTGATGGACATTAAGCTGACAAGATCGCTCATGTTGTAGAGAAAGTCGATGCCCTTATAAACAAGAAATATACCCAAAGCAATACGTATGATATCCATCCATCTCGGGTGATGCCTTTCACCCCAATATTCAAGGCGGTGCAGGAGATCCATATGGCATATTTTTAGGTAATAAAAAAGAACTCACTTAAAGTTACAGCTATTCCCTGATTTCATCAATGGCAGAATCTCTCTATTAATTGCACTTTCTGCTTTCCCGCAGCTACATCAAAAAAGGGGGTCATTGCTGACCCCCTGACTTCATTTTGAACTAAGATCGGGCCGGTAGACCCTGAGATAAGTTTCTGCCTTCTCAACACAATCATAATAAGCCTTCATGTGAATACCCCATTCTTCGGCCGAATAAGCTTTGGATAATACATCTTTTAGCGGAGTATAAAAGCCGGGTTCCATTTCTTTCCAGCCGTTTCTATACCGGGAGATCAGGATCACCTGTGGATCTGAACCTGCCATCAATTTTGTATAAATAGTATAGTTGCGCTGATCATTCGAGTTGTCAAAGGCAAGTTTGAATTTTCTCAACCGGGCCAGCCACTCATCTGTTTTTCCTGGTTTGATATGCCAGATCGTAACCTGTGTTTTGGGAATGGTCCAGTCATTATCTCCATGTGAAAGTGAGTCGACTCTCCTTGAAAATATCATTCCGTCGTTTTCCTGTAGCAGGGATTGGATCTTTGTTTGGACATCCTGATCGTGTACAGGATTAGGTTTGTTATTGTCCATTTCCGCCCAGGATGTGGGCGGCCACGCAACCTGGTAATAGCCCATTTTTTCGCCGGTAATAATTTGAAATACAAAGACCTTGTCATTGGCACCATGAAACTTTTGATTGTGTGCTTTCATGTTATTTTCAAATTGCAAAGCCTGTCCGGCTTTAGGCTTTAACATGATTGAATGCACCAATGTTTTTTCCTGGCCTGGCGCAAAATAGTAGCCTGCAATGAGCAAGCATAAAAAAATTGTCTTTCTCATGGTTTAGTGTTTAGTAGTTAAGAAAAGTAGCTCCCCGGGCAGGGTTTTCAAGTGCGGAGAAAGAAAAAAATGGCAGATGCGAAAAAGCGCAGAACGAATTTGTTTGTTAAGCTACAACAAAGTTAGAACACAGACCAAATAAAAATAGCTGTAGCTATCACGAAACAATGATGATCAGTTAAAGCTAGTATCCGGTCCTTATTATTACGACAGCAGATAAACAACAGGTGATTTTATTTCCTGGAAACCCGTATTTCCCTCATCCGGTATTCCTGTATCAATGGTGGATTTTCCGGCGATAAGGTGAAATAGATTTCAATATTTGTTTTCTCTCCTTCGATTATAAAAGAGCCGCGGAGTTGATTTTCCGGCTTCATTTCCTTTACCGAAACGATCTTACCTGCTTTTGCAAACAACTCCTTCGATTGCTTCTTTAAACTATCAATGGGGTAGTCAGGAAAGAAGTTTTCCGCAAAGATGCCGCTTTGCGCTGCGTTGCTCCAATCGGGCAATAGTTTTACCAACTCATTTTTTCTTTTTTCTAAGATGGCAGAAGGCGGAAGTTGCATGGGTTGCAGACCGGTTATTTTTATCAGCGTATCTAATACCTGGATATTTACGCCACCCATACCGGCATAAGTCCTGTTTGCAAAGGCTACTACGCCAATGCCATAATCCGGCATTATTCGCCATTGGCTGCCGAAACCGGGTAAACCTCCGCTATGCGCTATGAATACACGTCCTTCACAATCTTTCGTCCAACCCAGCCCGTATGCATAAGCTGATACGATAGGACAAGTTCTGCCATCAGGATACCTGTAATTAGCATTAAAGCCGTTGAAACGCCATGGATGATGCATTTCACGAATTGAACTTCTTTTCACAGGGCCCTTGTCTGGCGAATTATTTGGAGGCCACGCTGAAAGATGCAGTGCCATATAGCTGGCAAACTCATCAACCGAGCTGATCATGCTGCCCATTGCGCCCCATGAACCATCAGGTGTATCATGCAATAGCTCTTCCTCATTCCATCGTTCATTCAACCAGCGATAACCATGCGCCAGTTTATTGGGATCAATATTTCCATATTCCCATTCGGTTGTGTTCATGCCTAAAGGCCTCCAGATATTTTCACGGATATAGTCCTGGTAACGCTGACCTGAAACCCTGGTTATAATTTTTCCCAAAAGGGCAAAACCAAGATTGCTGTATTCATAGGCTATCCCTGGTGCATTGGAAAATGAAGGTTGTTTGTTTAAAAACTCCAGCAGTTCCTTATCCGTATCGGCCAGTTGTCGGTCACCCCAGGGATTGTCTTCCGGAAACCCGGCACCATGCGTAAGCAGGTGACGAATAGTGATGGGTGGCGCGTCAGCGGTGAGATATTTCAGGTTTTTTAACTCAGCTATATAAAGATGTGCCGGATCATCCAAATCCAATTTTCCTTCATCCCGCAACTTCAGAATAGCCATTGCTGTAAAGCTCTTACTCATCGATGCAATGCGGAACAATGAGGAGGATGTAACCGGAACCTTCTTTTTGATATCGGTGTAACCATAATTGCCTTTGTACACCAATTTTCCATCTGCAACTATACCAAAAGCGATACCGGGAAAATGACTGGCTATTGCATACTTTCTATAAATGCTGTCGATAACAGGAAATGCATTTTTTATTTTTTCCAGCCTGTTTGGACCGGCAAACACAGCCGGTTTATAAGATGCATCATATAAAATATTTTCCTGAGTAAGAGCGGGATCAATAAAACAACAAAGAGCAAAAAATAAAATGATAAAGGAAGATGGTTTACACATAGCCTGGCAAATTTTATTTCGGTTAAACTTACGTAAATAATACTGAAGGCCGGGGATATAAAGAGTCGGTCTAATTCATATTTTGAGATGCCCGGCTGACCAAAAAACTTATTTTATTTTTTGTCTTACCGAGAACAAAACCACCAACCTCAGAGAAAAATGATTCATAAACAGCCAACCTTATTAGATTATTCTAATCTGATCTGCTCTCTAAAGGACTATGCAAATTTTAATTCTCCTCTTTCGTCCAATAAGGTAATAAGGTTCAATCATTCAAGTGCCTTTTTTCTACCAAGGTGTACTTGATGCAAATCGTGTGGGTCCGGGAAGCTTATCGTACATGGGCGAAAAAAAGCCCGGCGAAATTGCCAGGCCTATTTTGTAAACACTTATTTAATTATTGCTTCACAAATTGAAATCTTTCTGAAACGGAATAACTGTTGAGCTTCAGGTAATAGACCCCGGCGGGAAGCCTCTTAATATCTAAGGATAACTGATTGCTTCCGGCATTTAACTGTTTTGAATCCATCATCACCGTTCTTCCGATATTGTCAAATACTATACAGCCCACCTTTTCCTTTCGCGGCGATGATACCAGCAAGTTTATACTATTAACCGCTGGATTGGGATAAAGTGCGATTTTACCGCTACTACTACCCAAGGACAGGGAAACAACCTTTGAATAAGTAAAATTACCGTTAAGGTCCACTTGCTTTAAGCGGTAATAAAGTATTGTTGTTTGTAATGCGGTTACATTCACATCAGTAAACTGATAGGTTTGTGTACCAGCATTGTTTGCTGCTTCGGTTTTTCCTACTGCGCTAAAATCATTGCCATTAAAACTTCTTTCTACAATAAATTCCTTTGTGTTGACTTCATTAGCCGTTTTCCAATCGAGCACGGCATCGGCTTTTACAAGACTAGCTTTAAAATCAATAAACTCCAACGGAAGAACAGAAGTATAACTAATGGCCCAAAGTTCACGCCCCAGATCTGACTGACGAATACCTGCATAGATATTGTTGTCTGTTTCGACAGATTCCTGCATATCGCCGTTGCCGGGATTACCAACACCTGTCACTATCTGTGTCCCGGAAGCAGATCCATCACTCTCCCAGGTCTTATACCCGGTTACTCCATCATTGCCGGTAAAAATCAGTTTATTGATAATTTTAGAAAAATTTCCGACTGTTCCGCTTTCTGTTCCGGGCCAAACATCTTTTACCAATTCGGTTCCGTTGGTGGTACCATCGCTTTTCCAAAGCTCTGCTCCTTTGGTGCCATTATTCGCTGAAAAGAATAATGTACCGTTTACATTTTTTAGTCCGAATGGATAACTTTCTGATGAACCGGTCCAGATATCTTTTACCATTACCGTACCTGCCGCAGTGCCATCGCTTTTCCAAAGCTCTGTTCCCTTGGAGCCATTATTGGCTGAAAAAAACAAGGTACCATTCACATCAGTGATCTCAAACGGGTAGCCACCGCCTGTGCCAGTCCAAATATCCTTCAGTAATACGGTGCCCGCTGCAGTGCCATCACTTTTCCAAAGCTCCATGCCTTTGCTTCCATTGTCGGCGGCGAAATATAAGGTGCCCCCCACGTTGGCTAAAGATTGCGGATAGCTGCTGGCTGAAAAAGGATTAATGTCTTTCACCATGTAGGTGCCTGCCGCAGTACCATCACTTCTCCACAACTCTACACCGTTTATGCCATCATCTGCCGCAAAATATAACACTCCGCCTATGCTTGCCAAAGCTGAAGGATTGCTTCCCATTGATCCGGATCTGATATCTTTTATCATCATGGTGCCATCAGTAGTGCCATCGCTTTTCCAAAGTTCAGTACCTGCGCTGCCATTATTCGCTACAAAAAAAACATAACTGTTTACCTTGGTCAGGTAGCCGATGCTGCTACTCGCCGATCCCGCATTAATATCTTTCACGATTACAGTACCCGCCGATGTGCCGTTGCTCTTCCAAAGTTCCATACCGTAAATGCCGTCATTGGCAGCAAAGAATAAGGTATTATTGACGTCAGTCAGGTAACACACGTTGCTGCTGGAAGGTCCGGGATTGATGTCTTTTAGTAAGGTAAAGCCTTGCGATTTGGCAATAAATGAAATGCCTGCAAGAAAGATGGCTAGAAGTGATTGTTTCATCTGTACTGGATATTGGATGGTGGATTTGGTCTCCGGCAACCAAAAATCACCGTTAAAAAGTGACCCTATTTTCTGGTTTTCGGAGCTATAACAAACTACTTATTTTATCAGATTAATTTCAAGAAATCAAGGATAAATTTTCAAAAATCGGGTACTAACACACCCCTCTTAAAAGGAAAATTATGAAGTAGATTTACTAGCAGCCCTTATTATTAATTTTTATTATAATAGAAAGGCGGCAATTCCTTTTTAAGCCGGCAATGATATTTCTTTAACTTGCAAAATGGCTTTTAAACTTCATAGTCCCTTCCCTCCGGCGGGAGACCAGCCCGAAGCAATCCGACAATTAACAGAGGGAATATTAAATGGTGAGAGATATCAAACACTACTGGGTGTAACAGGAAGTGGTAAAACCTACACGGTTGCAAATGTTATTCAAAATGTCCAGCGACCAACTTTGGTATTGACCCACAACAAAACATTGGTGGCACAATTGTATGGTGAGTTTCGCCAGTTTTTTCCGGACAATGCAGTGGAGTATTTCGTTTCGTACTACGACTACTATCAGCCCGAAGCGTATATGCCGGTAAGCGGCGTGTATATTGAAAAGGATCTGAGTATAAATGATGAATTGGACAAACTCCGGTTAAGAGCAACATCCAGTTTGCTCAGTGGACGAAGGGATATTATTGTTGTAGCTTCTGTAAGCTGCATCTATGGTATGGGAAATCCTACTGACTATGAAAATGGGATCATCCGGATCAATAAAGGGCAGACTATCTCCCGACAGGCTTTTCTTCATTCATTGGTTAACTCCCTATACAATCGGACGACATTGGAGTTTAACCGGGGTACATTCCGGGTAAAAGGTGATACGGTGGATATTAATTTGCCCTATGTAGACTATGGTTATCGCATTACTTTTTTTGGTGATGAAATTGAAGAGATCGAAAGTATTGAAGTAGTAACCGGGAGGCGTATTGCTAAAATCGAAGACGCAGCTATCTTTCCCGCCAACCTGTATGTGGCGCCAAAGGATATTATGCAGCAGGTGATCTATGAAATACAGGATGAACTGCAGGCACAGGTTGAGTACTTTAAAAACACCGGTAAGGTAATAGAAGCCCAGCGCTTAAAAGAACGGGTAGAGTACGACCTGGAGATGATAAAAGAGCTCGGTTACTGTAGTGGGATTGAAAACTATTCAAGATTTTTTGACCGGCGGGTACCGGGCACCCGACCATTCTGTTTACTGGATTATTTTCCAAAAGATTTCCTGATGGTAATTGACGAAAGCCATCAAACCATTCCACAGGTGAGTGGTATGTATGGCGGTGACCGAAGCAGGAAACTGATATTGGTTGACTACGGTTTTCGTTTGCCTTCGGCATTAGATAACCGGCCGTTAAATTTCCATGAATTTGAATCACTGGTAAACCAGGCCATTTTTGTTTCAGCCACGCCGGATGATTTTGAACTGGAAAAAACAGGTGGCATTGTAGTAGAGCAGGTAGTTCGACCCACTGGCTTATTGGATCCACCAATTGAAATACGGCCCAGTGTGAATCAAATCGATGATCTGTTAGATGAAATTGATAAACGGGTAACAAAAGGTGATCGTGTATTAGTGACAACGCTAACCAAGCGAATGGCGGAAGAAATGGATAAGTACCTGCATCGGATCAATATCAAATCAAAATACATCCATAGTGAAGTCGATACATTGGAAAGAGTTGAAATCCTGCGCCAACTGCGGCTGGGTGAAATAGACGTATTGGTGGGTGTCAACCTGCTTCGTGAGGGACTCGATCTGCCTGAAGTGTCATTGGTAGCTATTTTGGATGCAGACAAGGAAGGCTTTTTGCGCAATGAAAAATCACTGACGCAAACCGCTGGTCGTGCCGCCCGAAATGTCGACGGGCTTGTTATTTTCTATGCGGATAAGATGACGGAAAGCATGCAAAAGACCATTGATGAAACGAACCGTCGCCGGGAAAAACAAATCGCTTTCAATATTGAACACGGCATTACACCCAGGACGGTTGTGAAATCGAAACAGCAGGTTTTTGCTCAAACTTCTGTATTAGACATTAAAGGTTACGATCCCGCTAATCCTTATGCTATTGCCCCGGATGAAGACCTGGTTACTGTGGCGGCAGAAGACCAGCAGGAATATAAAACCATTCCACAGATGGAAAAGGCAGTCAGTAAAATCAGGAAAGAAATGGAAAAAGCCGCAAGGGATCTTGACTTTATGGAAGCAGCAAGGCTAAGAGATGAGATGTTTTTGTTGCAGAAGAAATTGACGGAAATGAAAAAGTAATTCGTAGAACTACGAATAGGGCCTAAGTGAATATGCTTAATTTTCATAACTAAGCCGTCCATAAGTTTGGTGATATTTTGCGTTGGTATATTTTAGCGGAGAAAACCAGTCATCCAATAGAAGAACCGATTAAAATCCACCTCTTAGTTATGAAAAAACGTGTCCGTCGAATTGCAAATTTTTTTGCATTCAACTTGCTCTTTTTTGCATTGTACCTGAATTTTATTCACAAGGACAATCAAACATCTGCCAATGCAGACCTTACTGTTCAACAATCACCAGCCGCTGCTTTTAGCGGTACAGTATTGGTAGAGCATCCCGAAAAGTATCTTGTACAAAAGCAATAATGAATAACTCATTATAAATCATTGCTACGGCAGAATTCTTTTCATTAATTAAACCCAAAAATTAGATCTGAAAGCCCGCCACTTGTTAAAGTGTAGCGGGCCTTTCTGTTTTTGAAGTTCAGGCTGCGATAGTTGAAATAATTAACTTAGCGGCATGACAAAAAAAGTTTTCCTGCTGGATGCCTATGCGTTGATTTTCCGTGCCTACTATGCGCTCATTCGCAGTCCCAGGCTTACCGCTAAAGGCAAAAACACGAATGCCCAGTTTGGCTTTACCAACACGTTGATCGAACTGATCACCAAGCAAAAGCCATCGCATTTAGCCGTATGCTTTGACACGGCGGCACCTACCGGGCGTCATACGGATTTTGTGAATTATAAGGCTAACAGGCAGGAAACACCCGAAGATATTTCTGCAGCCGTTCCCGATATCAGGAAAATCATCAAAGGCTTCAATATCCCCATTATGGAATTGGATGGATATGAAGCGGATGACGTTATCGGCACATTAAGCAAACAAGCCGCTAAGGCCGGCTATGAGGTTTTTATGGTAACCCCCGATAAAGATTATGGCCAGTTGGTGTCGGATAAGATCAAAATTTATAAACCGGGTTACCAGGGGGGCGATGTGGAAATATTAGGCCCTGAAGAAGTTTGCTCCAAGTGGAATATCAAAGAAGTATCCCAAGTGATCGATATTCTTGGATTGATGGGTGATGCCGTGGATAATATCCCGGGCATTGCGGGAGTGGGAGAAAAAACAGCTGCTAAGTTATTAGGCGAGTATGGCACCCTGGAAAATATTTTATCTAATGCTGACACGATAAAAGGAGCACTGGGTGAAAAAATAAGAAAAGGAAAAGAAGATGCTGTTCTCTCCAAAAAATTGGCTACGATTATTACTACCGTGCCGATAGAGTTTCATGAAGAGGATTTCAAACTGAAAGATTGGGATAAAGAAAAACTCAGGGAAGTATTTTCGGAGCTGGAATTTAAGACGCTTGGAAAAAGAATTTTGGGCGAAGAATTTTCCGTTACCTCACCCGGTAAAAGCATTATTGAAAAAGAAATACCGCAAGGCGTACAGACTGATCTTTTCGGAAATATCATAGAAACGGAAGCTCCCAAACAAGAAGCCAGTTTAAAGAAAGCATCAGGCGACGATGAAGAATTTACCGATGGGTTAGCTGATAAAAATATAAAAAATACTCCTCACGTTTACGAAGCTATTGAAAGTGATGAGGCATTGCAAAAACTGGTAGCCCTGCTTAGTGAATACAAGGAAATTTGCTTCGATACAGAAACTACCGGTATTGATGCCAATGATGCTGAACTGGTTGGCCTTAGTTTTTCTGTTGTTCCGGGTGAAGCCTACTATATTCCTTGTCCCGCCGACCAGCAAAGGACAAAAGAAATTCTGGCAATTTTTCAACCCCTTTTTTCGGACAAAAGCAAAACATGGATCGGTCAAAATATAAAATACGATCTGCTGGTGCTGAAATGGTATGATGTTACACTGGAAGGCCCTTTGTTTGACACCATGCTTGCACATTATGTTATTGAACCCGATGGCAAGAGAGGCATGGATATTTTAAGTGCTAAATACCTGGGTTATGAACCTGTGCATATCGAAGAGCTGATCGGCAAAAAGGGGAAAACACAGGGCACCATGCGTGATGTGGAATTGGAAAAAATAAAAGACTACGCAGCGGAGGATGCAGACATAACCCTTCAATTAAAAAATGTTTTTACACCTTTATTAAAAGAAAAAGAAGTCGAAAAAGTTTTTAACGAGGTAGAAGGACCATTGGTAAAGGTGTTAACGGATATGGAATACGAGGGTGTAAAAATCGACACAGACTTCCTGAATGAGTACTCAAAACAACTAGAGAAGGAGGCAAAGACGGCGGAAGAAAATGTTTATAAACAGGCGGGTGTTCGTTTCAACCTCGCCTCACCAAAGCAATTAGGTGAAGTGCTGTTTGACAAATTAAAATTAGATCCCTCGGCAAAGAAGACCAAAACAGGGCAATATCAAACTGGCGAAGATGTATTGTTGAAGCTGGCTGCAAAAGGCAATCCAATCGTCGATGATATTCTTGCTTTTCGGGAATTAACCAAATTAAAATCGACTTATGTTGACTCCTTGCCACTGCTGATCAACAAAAAAACGGGAAGAGTCCACACTACTTACGGGCAGGCAGTAGCCGTTACCGGAAGGCTTGCCAGCAATAACCCCAATCTGCAGAATATTCCGGTGAGAACAGACAGGGGTAAGGAAATCAGGAAGGCATTTATTCCAAGAGATAGTGATCATATTTTGTTATCAGCCGATTACTCGCAGATAGAATTGAGGATTGTTGCGGGCATAAGCGGCGATGTAAATATGTGTGATGCCTTCCGGAATGGCACCGATATTCATACAGCAACTGCTGCTAAAGTTTATTCGGTGGCCGAAGCTGATGTGACAAAAGAAATGCGTTATAAAGCAAAAAGCGTAAACTTTGGTATCATTTATGGGCAGGGAGCCTTTGGTTTGGCAGATAACCTTGGCATCTCCCGTACAGAAGCCAAAGAAATTATCGATAATTATAAAAAGCAATTTCCGGGAATTCAGAAGTACATGGACGACACTATCAATTTTGCCAGGGAACATGGCTATGTGCAAACGTTGATGGGAAGGAAACGATGGCTAAGGGACATCAACTCGTCTAATTTTACGGTTCGTGGGTTTGCAGAGAGAAATGCCATCAACTCGCCCATACAGGGAACTGCGGCAGACATGATCAAACTAGCTATGCGAAAAGTACACGACGCCATGAAAAAAGAAAAAATGCAAAGCCGGATGATCATGCAGGTGCATGATGAGCTGGTATTCGATGCCATGAAAGATGAGGTAAAAGAACTTAAACCCCTGATCCTGGAAAATATGCAGCAGGCTATGATTTTACCGAATGCTGTGCCCATTATTGCCGAGTGTGGTGAAGGTGAGAACTGGCTGGAAGCACATTGATAATTTGTATCCCGCATCCTCTATGAAAACAGCAATTTAAAAATCCCTTTTTTCCAATGAATAAATCTTCATTAGTAAAGGCTCTTGATTTTGATAATTCTGTTTTAAACGATTTAGCAGATCAGCTTTCCGACGCGATCATCGTTACCAATAATCAGTTTGCCATAGAACAATGGAATCAGGCTGCTGCCGGGCTTTTTGGTTTTTCATCATCAGAAGCGTTCGGCAAGGTTTTTTTTCAGCTGCTGGAGTGCGACACTCATGAAGTAGAAGAAGTGGTCGCAGCCATCCCCGACGATGCTGGTAAATTTTCGGCGCATGTAAACTGCCTTAAAAAAACAGGAGAAAAATGTTGGGTTCGTTTAACCATTTCCAGGTTGAAATATGGTGAAGGCCCCGGTAAAATTGTCTTCATTTGCCGGGAAAAGGCTAAGGCTGAAGAGGAAAGTCTATTTCTCACCGAGCAAAAATGGCGATCAGTATTAAACAACAGCAGGGGAGCTTTTTATATTCTCGATGCCGATTACCGGATTCTTCTTGTCAATGAACAGGCAAAAAAATTATCGTGGTTATCCACCAATAATTCATCCCTGGAGGAGGGCGACTACTTTCCTGATATACTTCCCGAAGCAAGAAAGAAACCGGTAAAGGAAATCCTGGACCGGGTGATAAAAGGAGAAAAAATAGAGTACGAAATTTTTTATCCCAACGAAAAAAATAAGGGTATCTGGTTAGCAGTTGGGTTTACACCCATACAGAATGAGCAGGGGCTCGTTAGTCAAATATGTGTGACGAGTTATGATATTACGCTCTTTAAAGAAAATGAAAAGGCTTTGACGAGAAGTGAACAACGATGGAAATTTGCGCTTGATGGCGCTGGCGATGGTGTGTGGGATTATAATTTTCAAACCAAAGAAATCTATTACTCGCCGCTTTATAAAAAAATGTTGGGTTACGCCGATGATGAGTTTCATGATGAGGCGTATGAGTGGCAATCAAGAGTTCACCCGGATGATTACTATAAAATTGTAGATATCGATAGTCTTTACGAAGATCATAGCATCCAGAATCATTCCATTGAATACCGGATAAAGAGTAAATCCGGCGACTATGTATGGGTGCTTGACCGTGGAATGTTGCTGGAGAGAACTCCGGATGGCAAGCCACTGAATTTGATCGGCACGCATACCAATATCACGGAAAGAAAGATTGCCGAGCAAAGGCTGATGCAGTCGGAACATCGCTTTAGTTCATTTATGGATAACTCTCCGACACTGGCATGGATCGTTGATGAAAACACTGTTTTGCGTTATTTAAACAATGCTTTTTTGAAAGCCTTTGGTCTAACAAAAGATGCCATTGGAAAAAACATGTATGATATCTTTTCCCAGGAAGTCAGCGATCAGTTCTTAAAAAGCAATAAACAGGTTTTCGATAACCAAATAGCTATTGAAGTAACAGAAACCACAAAAGGCCCGGATGGTAAAAAGATTTTATATCACTCTTATAAATTTCCCCTCGATTCCGAAGACGGCGTCAAACTGTTGGGTGGCATAGCCCTGGATATTACCAAAAGGACCGAAATGGAATTGCAACTGGCCGCCGATGAGGCGTCCAAAAAGAAAGAGATCATCCAGGCAATTATTAATGCACAGGAAAAAGAAAGAAAAGAGCTGGCTTATGAACTGCATGATAATGTCAACCAGATACTTTCATCATGCAAGTTAATGTTGCAGGTAGCTACAGAGAAACCTGAATTATGTAAACAGTTTACTGCCCGTGCCATGACCTACCTGCAGGACGCTATCAATGAGATCCGGAAGATCAGCCATAACCTGACACCCGCGGCACTTCGTGATATAAGCCTGGAAGCCGCTGTAGAGGAAGTCATTCAAAATATCAATGCAACAGGTATTCTCAGGATCGTCTATCACAAGAAGAGTGAAACCTTAAAAGATAAATTAAAACCTGAAACGCAGTTAGCGATTCTTCGCATCATCCAGGAACAATTTAACAACATCCTGAAGCATGCACATGCCACTGAAGCAACTATTTCCTTGACAGCGGGTAATCATAAACTGATACTTGAAATGGAAGATAATGGCCAGGGTTTTGATCCTGTTACAACAAAAAGAGGTTTAGGGCTGAATAATATGTTTAACAGGGTAGAATATTACCAGGGAGCAATCGAAATTCATTCAACCCAGGGAAAAGGATGTAGATTATTGATTGCGATTCCGTTTGATTGCAAATAGTGCAAAGAGTTTAAATCTATGCCGGTTAAGCCAACCCGGAAAAAATAATAGTTTTGAATGGTAAGAGAAATCACCGGTCATTTCTGCCGGGGACTTTTTATTTCAACAAATACCGGCGCCTGCTCCGCCTTCCAATCGTCAGAAAGCCTTGTTTCTTTTTTCGTTTTATAATTCATTAAATAGATATCAAACTGCTTTCCCTCATGAGTGCTTTTATCCATAACAAGCCATTCTCCATCGCCGCTCCAGCTATGCCACCCACTGCTTAATTCGCCTCTGGTTAGTTGCCATTGCTTTTTACCATCGATTGTAAGCGCATATATCTGTGTTTGCCCTTTTTGTTTTGATAAATAACTTATGAATTTGTACTTCTCGTTCCACCGCGGTGGCCCCGCATGATATTCGAACCACTGTGTCGTAGTATCAGGTTTAGGAAAATGAGTAAGCTGGGTTTTATTGTTTCCATCCAGGTTCATTTTCCAAAGCTCGGCAGGTACCATTCTTCTTAAACTTTTATCGGGCCGGTAGGCCAATACAATTTCATTGCCCCCTGGTAAAAACAAAGGGTCCCTTTTAGTAGAAACAGTATCGGGTATGATCTGTTTGAAACTGCCATCCAACAGGTTTACCAGGAATAACTGGTTTCTTACCTGCTTTCCAATCCTCCCTAACACAATCATTTCTGTCCCATCATTGCGACTACTCATCCAGCTATCTTCCAACTGAAGATTACTCAACTTCTTTACATTTTTTCCATCAGCATCCATCTCGTACAAAAAGTAACATCGATGACAGGTGTCCCTGTCGCTAATAAAAAAGACCCGGTCTTTATAAGTGTAGTAGACCCATTCTACACCCGGTGTGTTAGTGATATTCTTTTTACCACTCCCGTCTAAATTCATCGAGTAGATATCGTAATTGTCTTTGGCTGTGTCCTCAAACACATTGTAGACAATTTTATACCTGGGCTGCTGAGAAGCTGCAAAGAGTTGCAAAACAAGCAGACCACAAATTGTGGCGAAGCCCCGGATGTTGATGCGCCGATACCCCCTGAATGTATTGTTTACAAAAAAATTATCCTGCTTGTTCATATGCCTGTTTTATCCAGTTAATTAAATCGTTATTGATTGTTTTTTCATCTTCTACTTTTATCCTGTGTGTGCACATGGCATTCCAGCTTCCCGCGGCAGTTACATTCCCGGATGGGTCAACACCTTTGATGTTCAGCCCTACATCAAGCCTGTCTTTTGTTGAAGGCTGAATAATAGCAAACTGTTTTTTTCTTCGCAGGCTTACATAAGCTTTCTTTGGCACAACTTCCACGTCATTGCCAAACTTGTGTACTTCTGTCATGATCTTATCATACCATGGCTTCAGGTTTTCTTTTGCTTTATATTGCTCCGCTATCCAATCGGTCTCGTTTTCTTCGGCACCAGCATGGCTTTGTTTGGCATAGTGCACTACCATATTAGCATTGCCATGTGTGAATCCATAATTTTCCTTTAAGAAGCTGACCAGCTCACCATGTTTTTGAAGGCGACTGTTGTTTACGATAACAATCCACTCACTTAATTTTTTGCCGGTGCTTTTTTCAATATTGGCTATCTGTGTAGCAGAAGCTTTGTCTAAAGATTCAGAGCTCATATTGTTGGCATCTTATTTTGACTGGAAAAGTAATGAAAGGGTCCTGTTTAAAATTGTAAAAATTTTACCTCTTAGTTTACCGGAAGATAATTCCTGTATTCGCCTCTTTGTACGAGATAAGAAGATGGATTGATGCCTGAAAAAGCCTGAAATTCTTTGATAAAATGTGCCTGGTCATAATAGCCGCACTCATACGCTATCGGCGTCCATTCTACCTGTTGATGATTCCCTACCAGTTGAATGACCTTTTGGAATTTAGCTATCCGGGCAAATTGCTTTGGAGATAATCCCACATGTTTTTTAAAAAGATGAATAAGGTGCTTCTGAGATATCCCGATTTTTTGTGTCAACCGGTCAATTGTCCAAACCTGGGGCGATTTTAATAATTCATCAACGGCATACTGAACCAGTAGATTAGGCTCAGTCTTCCTTTTTATTTTTTGCAAAAGATAATCTTGAAGAATAGCGAACTTAAATTCAACCTCCGGTTCATTTAGTATCCTGTCACGGATGCCATGCACTTCATTGTGCCATATAGTATCCATTTCAATCGTCAGGTTATTTAATTTGTTTACAGGAAAATCAAAAAAGGGATAAGTGCCGCCGGGTTTAAAATGTACACCAATCATAGAAGAAACAGATGCGTCGATCAGGATGTATTCTGTTTTCATTCCGGATATCCAGCTTTTTTTATAGGTGGTGTAATTAGTGCCTTCTTCGTCGTGAAAAAGCTTTTTGGCTGTTTCTGTCAGATCAATCAGCAGGTCCATTGATCCATCCGGTAAAAACTTTTCCATGATATGTTCTGCGTGATAACCTTCATAATAAAAAAAATGCTCTATAAAAAAAGACAAAGGCGCTGCAGGTAGATGAAAGCGGTAGATCATATTTTTCCCTGTGAATTTTACAAAATAGCCTTTAATAATTCATGATCCTGAAAAATTCGACCCACGGACCTATTTCTTCTTTATACTGTTTTGCCATCACTCTCGATATTTGAGCTATATGTGTCAGATCATGTACTGTCCAGGTGCTGAGTAATTGACGCAGCGTAACAGTTCCCAGTGATGGGTGAACTCCTTTTTTATCAAAGTCTTCATCCGAAAGTTGCAAGGACGCCAACCACTGCAGATTCACCGATCTCAATTTATCAAATTCATCCAGCAGTTGTTGTAGTGACTTGCCTTTGCTTTCTTCAAATTGGGCAAACCTGTCATAAGGTACAAACGTTTTAGATTCACCAAACTTCATTATCATCCCCGCTCTATCCCGCCAATCTGTTTTTTCGCCATGTATCAGGTGACCTATTACATCATAAGGAGAAAATGTTTCCGGTCCCTCGTTATTCACTATCCAGTCTTCATCCAATCCTTGCAGCAAGGTTTTTAAGACAGCTGGTGTACGTTGTAATATTTGAACAGATTTATCCAGGCTGAATTTCATCCCTTTTTCTTTTTTGATGACTTCGCTATTTTATTAAAGTCCAAAGCAAGCTGTACCCAATAAGCCAGTTGTTTTTTTGTACTTAACACACTTTCTGCTACAAACACAAATCCTTTCATTGGCTTACCAGTAAAATCCATCGGGCTGCATCCTTCTTTTTCAATTACCGTATCATACACCATGGGATCCAACCGGACCATGATTTTATCCTCATGCACCCCGATACACATTTTATCATTCACCATAAAACATAAACCCGAAAACATCTTTTTCTCCTCCACCTGCTTATGCGTTACAGCAATGATTTCCCTTATCCGGTCAGCCAGCTTTTCGTTATAAGCCATGACTGTTTTTTTATGAATTTAGCATGTCCTGCAGTTTCTCATTTTTATTTCTCAGGTCGATCCCGCCTTCAAAAAGTGATTTCATATTGGCGAAATAAAAAGTCCAGCCTGTCTTGCAGCCAACATGATAGTATTGCATGCCCCGGTCATCCGTGGGAATATTCTCCTGCAGCATCTCCACGATGATTTCTCCCTGCTCCCTTTTGATCGTGACAGAACAAATACCGGCTTTCCCAAAACTAAATTTAAAAAAATCCTTGCCGTTTAATTCCAGGATAGTTCCTTCTTCAGCCACAGAATCCGGGTAGCCATGCCAAAGCCATTTATAAGTATCTCCTTTTTCAACAAACTCATTGCTGCCACGCAGTGCTCCATCCGCTTTTTTATATTCCGATAAGCGAAGGAACCAGTATTCCATTCCTTCGCGGGTAGCCCATGCATGATATAACTTATCAACCGGTGCATTTACATTTATCCGAACTACAAACCGGCTCCAGTCATAAGCGTCTGTTGACATAATTAACTATTTTATTTTTTAAAAAATCTCATAACAGGTCTTGTCTCGCTTCTTCTCTCCACTTCCCTAAAACCCGCTTTTTGAAAAGTTGAGGTGATTCCCGTCCATGCAAAGGCATCTGCTAGCCGGCCATTTACCGGTTCTGTTGGATATCCTTCCACTATGGCTGCTCCTTTTGCTATGGCAAAATCTACCGCCGCTTTGAGCAGTGAAACACTCAACCCTTTTCGCCTGAATCCTTTCGCAATAAAAAAACAACTGACACTCCATACTTTTTTATCATCAACGGGTTTTAATATCCTTGAGGTTTCCAGTCTTTTATATTCTTCTCTTGGGGCTACGGCGCACCAGCCCACGGCTTTGTCTTCTGCATAGGCGATGACGCCCGGTGATGTCTTTTTCAGTAATTTTTTTAATGCCCGTTTATTGCCATCACCTTTCTGTTTGTTGTAGTCTGCCGCTTTCAACCGCCAGTACATGCACCAGCAACCGCCGCATGCGCCTTTGTCACCAAATAAGTCAACAAGATCATCCCAGGTGGCAATCGTCAATGGTAGAAAAGTAAACATCAAACTATTTTATATTGCCGGAGTACTATGCAATCCTATCCGGTTACCTTCTGTATCAACGATGACAGCCATAAAGCCATACTCTGGTGATATTTCAGTTTTTGGCACCGTGATGGATCCGCCTGCCGCTTCTACTTTATCCAAAACCTTTTGCACATCCGGGTTGCCATTCAGGTAGATCAATGGGCCGTCCGAAGCCGATGGCTTGTGAAACCCTCCACTGTCGACGACAGCTCCGCCAATACCTGTCATGGGATCATCTATCGGGAACATCCGCATTTTTATATTGGGCAAATCCATTGGTATAAGCGATACATCAAAAATTGTTTCATAAAATTTGGTTGCCCTCTCAAGGCTGGTTGACGGAATTTCAAACCAACTGATTGCGTTTGTCATTTGCAGTTTTTTAATGTGAAAAATTATAAGGCCTGCTTTGTCTCCTTAAGCCCCTTGCCTTGAAAATATTCCAGTAACTCTTTCGCATCATCACCTCCTTTCTGCGCATGATGCAAAAAGGTTAAGCCATGAGGGCCTCTTGCAGTGAGATAAGAAGGAAATGTTTCGAGGTAGTTTTTTACAATAGCGGTTTTGCCAAGCATTGTCAGGACAAATAAATTTGTTCTCGCACCCAATCCAACCAGGTAATTGGCGATCTCTTTATTACCCACATGACCAGCTCCTTCCAGGGCCGTTTCAAAATCACCACCGCCCCAATCCCATGTGGCATACAGCAGAGTAGGAGTAATAGCCAGCATTTCTTTTACCCGTGAGAAGTTGCCATGTCCTGCAATCACAAACTCTTTTACCAAATCGGCGGGCAGTGGTTCTATTTCAGCATCTTTATCCCGGGCAGTAAGAATGGTTGGAGTAGCGATCAAACCAGCAAGACAAGCTGAATTGTGAAGAAAACTTTTGCGGTCCATAACAGATGGTTTCTTTAAAGTTCCGAAGAGTTCACGGGTTGACCCTACCACTCATCCTTTCTTACGCCTGTATTCCAGGTCATACTCTGTTGTCCATGTCAGCTCATTATCTTTTGAAATTTCGCCTAGTTGCCGCACTGTATTTTTTCCCTGGTCAAAGAAAGTCAACCGGCGAACAGCCATCGTATCTTTTACGAGAGGAAATGGGTTGGTTTTAAAAATGATCTTGTTATTCTCATATCTGCCTTGCAGGTATTCAGTACTGCCGCCAACATTGTCTACCCAGGTTTGTTGCCATTGCTTAGTAACGGCATTGTAGGTATTAAAGCTTTTGCCGGCATAACGAATGCCCTTACTGATGGAGGCACTTGTCCATTCTTCCAAAATAATACAACTATCCAATACCAGGCTGATCTTACTATCACCAGCTTTTTTCCCATTTTTTCCAAACGCTTCCCATTCGCCTATCCAAAAGTCGAACTGGCGATACTGTGGAGCACTGCAAGGCGTTTGTGCGGACGCCAACAAAGCCATGCTAGAAAATATCAGTAGCGAAAGTAATTTTTTCATAATAGCTTTTACAAAAGACAGCATTCATAACTATAATGTTGATTCATTTATCCCTGTTTATCGCCACAGGCCAATAATTGCTCCCATTAATACCAGGGATACTATGCTATAGAATCCGTTGATGAGAATCAGGCGCCAGGGCTTTTGCTCAAAAAGACTATGAATGGCAATAGCACAGAATGTCCAGATGCCTGCCAGGAAACCTGCGGTAGCTCCCCAACTTATATCTGTCTTTACTACACAATTCGCAGGGCAATCTGCCGGCGCATCAGCGAGAAACATGCCGAGGTTGGCAGCCATTAGCAATGAAAAAATAAAGGTCCAACCAAATATCTTTCCTTTGTTGCCCTTCCTGATACTCTCTTCGGTAAAATTGTTATCCTTCATCCAGGCCCTACCAAATAAGCCCGGGGAATACCAGATACCGCCAACAACAAATGATGAAATGCCGGCGACTAATACGGCCAGCCAATTAATGCTTCCCATATCCATAATACAAAAATTTAGGTGGTTGAATAAAGTGGTTTATCGAATCTATTTTCTAAATTTTACATTGCAATTGAAAACCGAACAAGGTTGGAAAAAGAGGTGATGAATATAAAAAAGCAACAGACCAATCAAAAAGGTTCATATGTAAACGATATTGGTTTCCGGCTGATATTGATTCCTGCTTTTGGTATCGTTATCCCCTTGATAACGGGAATGATTAATTCCTTCAATTTTTCAAACTGGCAGGTAAAACTCAGCTTTCTATACACGATCGGCATAGCCGCCATCGTATGGCAGGGCAATCGTTACCTGCATTATACCCTCCGAAGCTATTTTGACTGGTACAACAAGCCGCTTCAAAAGATACTCGTATTGCTGTTCAGTATTATATTTTACACCATTCCTGTCAGCGTCTTGTTATTGGTAGGATGGTATAATTTTTTTGGTAATAGCCAAATTGACTGGAACGTAGTAGGACAGTCAACACTGATCATCCTGATTGCGGTTGTTTTTATTACACATGTTTATGAGACTGTTTTCCTCGTAAAGGAAACAGAAAGTGAAATGATAAAAAATGAACAGCTGGAAAGAACGAAAGCTGAGGCGGAACTGGAAGCTTTAAAAAATCAAATTGACCCGCATTTTATTTTTAATTCACTGAATACGCTTAGTCACCTGATAGAAGAAAAACCTGCCAAAGCAAAATTATTCAACGATAACCTGGCCGATGTCTATCGCTATATTTTACAAAACAAAGCCCGTGATCTTGTTTTATTGAAAGAAGAAGTCCTTTTCTTGCAAAATTATTTTTCATTACTAAAGATCCGTTTCGACAACGCGGTTCAAATGAAACTGGGTATTGAAGAAACGGCCATGCAACGTTATCTTGTTCCGCCGATATCATTGCAGGTGTTGGCAGAAAATGCAATTAAACATAACGAGTTTTCAGAAACGCAGCCATTGGTGTTTACTATTCAATTGCGAAATGATGAACTATGTGTAAGCAACCCTGTACGCAAAAAAACCTTACGAAAAACTTCTTCGAAAATTGGCTTGCAAAACCTGCAGGAAAGATATAAGCTCACAACCGGTAAAGAGATTATTGTAAGCGAAGAGGAAAACCTGTTTATCGTTATATTACCGGTATTAAAAATTTTATAACCAACTGAGTAAACAATGAAGGTCATAATCATTGAGGACGAAAAACCGGCTGCAGAAAAATTGATAAAAGCCATTCAAA
Organism: Terrimonas alba; assembly: GCF_042434975.1. Taxonomy (NCBI): domain Bacteria; kingdom Pseudomonadati; phylum Bacteroidota; class Chitinophagia; order Chitinophagales; family Chitinophagaceae; genus Terrimonas; species Terrimonas alba. Next base: position 114,323 of record NZ_JBHMQM010000005.1, on the reverse strand, counting down.
AGATAGATCCTTCTATTGACGTTGTGGCTGTGCTGAACAGTGTACAGTCTTCTATAACCTGGTTGCAACAGAACCCTCAACCCGAATTGCTTTTTATGGATATTGAATTGGGCGATGGATCATCCTTTAAAATATTTGACGCAGTAAACATCAAAAGTCCGGTTATTTTCTGTACTGCTTATGATGAATACTGGCAGGAGGCGTTTGAACATAACAGCATTGATTATCTCTTAAAACCTGTAAAGCAGGAAAAACTGGAGATTGCCTTAAATAAGTATGATAAACTAAAGCAGCATTTTACTACCAACTTCCAACACCTTCAACAATGGCATCGCCACCCGGCAGATCATGGCTACAAAAAAAGATTTTTAGTAAAACGGGGTATGGATTATGTGAGTATAAAAACAGACGATATTGCTTACTTCTACGCTACGCACAAACTAGTTTGCATGGTGGATAATAAGAACCAGAAATACATACTGGACCAATCACTGTCAGAAATAGAAAAACAGTTGGACCCCACCTGTTTTTATCGCATCAACCGGAAATATTTTGTGAATCAAAATGCGATCAAAAAAATAAAGTCATATCCGAAGAGCAAACTTCAACTGGAGCTGGAACCCGCTATCAGTGACGAAATAATTATCAGCCAGGAAAACGTAGCAGCTTTTAAAGAATGGATGGGACAATAAAAAAGCCCGGGAGCTTTGTTTTACCATTGCACCCGGGCTTAGGAAACTACCATTAACCCTAAAAAAACTATCATTGCCTGTTGCCACCGCGACGCTGCATCATTGAAGGTTCAATTTCTTCTTTCCATTTTTTAAACTGGTCTTCCGACAATATTGCTTTCAACTCTTTGTCCCTTGCCCCGATCATGGGCTGCATTTTTTCCCGCATTGCCTGGAAATCTGGTCTTTCACCGCCACTTCTCATTTCTTCTCTTAACTTATCCTGTTGCCTGTAATAGTTCGCAAATATCGTATCAACTTTTGCCTGCTTGTCCACATCCAATTTAAATACACTGTCCATCTTTTCATGCACTGCTTTTACCCTTTCTTCAACAGTACGACGAAAGCCTCCCTGGGCATTGACTGAGATAGAAGTTGCTATTATAAGAGCCAGTACAAAAACATGTTTAAATTTCATACGTCTATTTTTATTTTTCAAACGAGTTTCGAATTATTTATCCTGTTTTTCTTTTTTATCTGTATCGCCGTGTCGTTGGGGACGACCCATTTTACTAAACATTCTTACGACCATCGAGTCATACTTAGGCTGCTGTTCGGGAGTGCATAAAGTCCGAACCCTTTTAAAATGACTAAACGTCTGCAAATCGAGGGCCTTCTGTCTTTGTGCTATAATATCGGCCGCCTTACTCACCAGGGAGTCGCTGGTTTCAGGATAACTCAATAACCTGAACAAACTGTCTTTAGCCCTGCGCATATCATCGAACATGGGCCTGAGGGTCTCCTTTTGCTTTTCCTTAAACGCTTTGTATTTCGTTATTTGCTCTTCATTAAAACCTACTTCTTTCTGCAGCATTTCCGCTACGCCCGTCCTATTCTTTGCTTGTTCTGCTGGTTTTGACGACTTCTTATCACTTAAAAAGTAAACCAGCATAGCAATATTGGTGATCAATAAAACACCAATAATGATCAGTAAGTTTCTATTGGTGGGTATACTCATGGCTGTAAAAGGGTTTCATAATCAAAACTGCTGCCGCTCGCAATCAATGATTCACTGTCCGTGGGTTGATCAGTTTGGGCGGAAAAAAAAGTCGCCGTATTTTCTTTTTGCTGGTTATTAAAAACCAGGAAAACATTTACCATCAAAATAAAACAAAGGCCCGCAATAGCTATGGCAGGCTTTCCCAAATAGCCGCCTAGTGCACCCCAAACCGATCTATCTTCCTCCTCCGCCAACCGTTTTTTAATTCGGGAAAAAAGCCAGGGTTGAGGCGTAGCCCGCTGAATACCATCCAGGCTGTTCAGCGCCTCTTCCACTCTTTTTTCTATGTCATTTCTTTGCTTCATATCTGTATAATTTGACGTTCATTGGTCAAAAAACCTTTGCTCTAGTTTTTGCTTTTATAATGCTCTTCCAGGCCTTTACGAAGATTGGTTTTGGCCCTGTGCATCAGGGACTCCACGGAGGAAAGGGTCGTTTTCATGATGTCACTCACCTCCTGGTAACTGAGCCCTTCCAGTTTGTGAAGCGTAAAAGCAATCCGCTGGTTTTCCGGAAGACGATTAATCACTTTAAAAAGTGCGGCGGCATCTTCTTTTTTATCCAGCATCACACCCGGGTGATTAAAATCGGGAGGATTAATCACCACCTCGCTGTCTTCCCCAAACAAGCTGCGTACAAATGCAAATCGTTTTTTTCTTTTTTTCCTTCTTTCATGATCCAGCGATTTGGTGACAGCGATCCGGTAAAGCCAGGTCGAAAATTTTGAATCTCCCTTAAAAGAACTGATCGATTGGTACACCTGTACAAAAACTTCCTGGGTTATATCTTCAGCGTCTTCAGCATTTTGAACAATGCCCAAAGCAGTATTATAAACCATACTTTCCCAGGTATCAACAATAATCTTAAAGGCAGCCTCATCCCCTTGTTTTAGCTGTTCTATAAGTGTCCACTCATTCATTACAAAGCCAAGCTATGGTTTACAGCGATATTACGGAAAAAATCCCTCAGGAGGACCACCTCTTCTTTGCATATTCATCCTGGTGCTCCGGCCCTTCCCAAAGTTTTTCAGGCTGTAGGTAAAGGTGAGCATAAAATATTGTTGTAACACCCGGCTTTGCGAATCCTCAATGTAGTTGGCTTCAACTGTTCTGCTGATGCTTTGATTTTGCTTTAACAGATCGAAAACGGACAGTTTCAATTCTGCAGCCCGGTTTTTCAGGAATTTCTTTCCTATACCGGCATTCCATAGCCAGTAGCTCTGATTAAAGCCATCCGACATACCCGTATAGGTTTGATTGCTGAGATCATTCTGTAAAAACCATCCAGTCTTTGTCAGGAAATTGGTTTGAATGCCCGCAGACTGGTTTATATATTTCGTGTTGGTAGAAACAGAACTTTTCGCGTTGTTAAAATTAGCGTTATAGGACAGGTTGAAATCAATATACTCGCTGATATTGCTGGATAAGCCAATACCCGCTGAGTATGTATAATTATCTGTCATCGATTTTACATTATTAATCAAGCCCGGAAGGTTCGAATAAGAGAACCCAGAGCTTAGGTTAAGATTGGATTTGATAAATTTAACCGGCTGACTAAATGTAAAAAAAGATCGGAAACTTTTATATCCGTCCATGTTTACAGGTTTGGTCAGTTGTGCTCCTTTTTTCAGAATACTGCCAGCTTGAATTACTGAATCCTGTTGAGCTATATAAGTGGCGTTGGTGATGTAATCTTGCTGTGCCTGTAAAAAGATGTTGGCGAAAAAGCTTTGACCTTTGATCGTGTTGGTAAAAGTATAACGGCCGGAGAGGAAATGATTGTACGATTGCTTCAGGTCAGGGTTACCTACACTTTTACGAAGCTCGTTAGTGTTATTCACTACATCCTGCAATTGAGTTACGCTGGGAAAATTAGTTCTGGCCCGATAGAAAATGCGGATATTACTTTTAGCTGCGATTTTTTTACTCCACATCAGGTTAGGCAAGATGGTAGTAAAAGATTGATCTACGTTTGTTACTGTTGGAAATATGCGGTCACTCTCCAGTTTGGAATATTGTAAGCTCAATCCCACGGCAAACTGGTTATCGCGGCTGTTTCCCAATCTATACGTTATTCCACCATTATGCGTGGTAGTTGTATTGTCAAACTTATTAGAAAGGGCTTCCTTGAAAGTTGTGTACTTGCCGCCCAGTTGATCATATTCAAAAGTCTGTTGGTCGGCGCTGTTTTTGGAAAATGAAGGTGAATAGTTAAATTGTAATTGACTTTTTGCACTCAATGGCTCCGTATAATTAAGGTTTCCCGAAAGAGTATAACCATTTGTGGGATTGTCGGTGAACTGATTTTGCAAAGAGTCTCTCACCCCTGCATCTTCAAAAAAGCGGTAATGAGCGGTGCTATAAGTTTCACCATCGTTTTTATTAAACGTGGTATTAATGCTGGCAGAAAAAGTTCGTCCCCTTTTCGGAAATGAGTGACGATAAAGAATATTATTCCGCAGGTTATAACCTTCTCGCTGTACACTTCTTTCACTGGTAGAAGTATTAAGCGTGTCATCCAGTCCATACAATGAATTTTCATAGGACGAGGATAACGATTTGTTCTTCTGAAAATTTAAACTCGGCGTAATCATGATAGAATTTGCCGAGTCTATTTTGTACTCCAGCCGCAAATTGATGCGATGGTTATAGTTTTTACTTTGTGATAAAGAGCTTTGGTTATTAAACAAAGACCTTCCATCATCGAGCTTCGTTTCCGTCCGGGTTAAATTATCATTTGCGTTATTGCTATTATTAAAGAAATAACTTCCGCTCACATCTACTTTTTTACCCCATTTGTCAGAATAGTTTAAGCCAATTGCATTGGTTTTACTGATACCGCTTTGCTGACCCACCTGGAAGTTTTCACTGCCCCCAAAACCGCCACCGCCCCGACCGCCGCGATTGCCGCCACCACCACGACCGCCAAAGTTTCCTCCACCACGATTCCCGCCGCCACTGCTTGTTACTCCCAGCAAATCCTGCGAGCCAAAATTTTGCTGATTGACGTTATTAAAATTGCCAACTAATGAAAGCCGGCGGTCGCCGCTAAAAGTGCTTACGTTTCCACCGCCTGCATAGCGGCCATCAGTACCTACACCTGTATACACACGGCCAAACTGGCCATTTTTAATACCCGACTTCGTCACTATATTCAAGGCCTTTACGGAATTACCGTCATCGATACCGGTGAATTGCGCCTGGTCACTGAGCCGGTCAAATACCTGGATTTTGTCCACGATATCAGAAGGCAGGTTACGCAGCGCCGCAGAGGCATCATCGCCAAAAAAATCCTTTCCGTCAATGGTGACTTTTTTTACCTGCTCCCCCTGGGCAGTAACAGTTCCGTCTTTATCAACAGTGATGCCTGGCATTTTTTTAATTAAATCTTCAGTGGTTGCATCAGGGTTCACTTTGAATTGACCGGCACTGAACTGGGTTGTATCTCCTTTTTGAATAACCGGAGCTGCTTTTGCAGTCACCGTAACGCCACCCAGCTGTACGGTTGACTTGGGAACAAAAATGGTTTTAAGATCCATATCACGGATAGAGTCATTGATGGAAACGATTTGTTTGTACTCTTCATAACCGATAAAACTCACATTCAGGAAAAAAGAGTCCAATGAAAGTCCCTGGAAAGCAAATACGCCTGTTGGATCGGAAACGGCTTTTTTCACCTGGCTGGAATCTTTTACAGGCGTCAATGTCAATGTGGCCCCTGCCAGTGGCTTATTGTCCACAAGATCCAGCAGTTTACCTTTAATACTCTGAGAATGAGCCGATGCCGAAAATCCTAATACAATTAATAAGAGTCGAATTTGCTTCATAAATAAATGTTACTCAACATAGGACGTTGAATCAGGTAATAACCTTCGTTTTTCCATTTTCACATTTTCGAACCCGCTTGTTTTAACATTCTCAGTATATTGCGTCTCTTAAAATTATTGGAAGAATTATGGAGTATAGTAAACTTGTAGCAGTAACCGGTTTGCCCGGCTTATATGAATTGGTAAATAGTAAGGCTGATGGGGCTATTGTACGCTCACTGGAAGACAACAGTACCAAATTTGCTTCATCACGCATACACAACTTTTCGCATCTTGAAAGCATCGAAGTTTATACAATACGTGAAAATGTAAACCTGGTAGAAATATTTCAGGCCATGGAAAAAGCAGGCGGTTCACTGCCCGATGGAAAGGATAATGCTGTAGTCAAAAAATATTTCGAGAAAACATATCCCGATCTGGATTTTGAAAGAGTATATGCCAGCGATCTGAAAAAGATGGTAAAATGGTTTGATATTCTGAAGAAAAAAAATGTTGAAATAAAACTGTCAGAAGTGCCGGAAGAGGAACCAGCGGTAGAAGAAGAAGTGGAAGCAGAAAAGCCGGCTAAGAAAGCAGCAAAAAAATCGGCTCCCGCAAAGGCTGAGAAAGAAGCAACAACAGAAACAAAGGAAAAGCCCGTAAAGAAAAAAGCAGCAGCAAAAAAAACCACGGAAGATAGTTCAGCTAAGAGTGCTAAGGAAGAAACTCCCAAAAAGAAGGCTGCTCCTAAGAAGAAATAACAAGTTTTTTTCATTGAGCTACCCTGAGCGATGATTGGGGTAGCTTTTATATTTAAAAAGCCAGGCTATGACTTACAGTGCTGACATAAAAAAAGTTTCCCGCCAGTTTTTACCTGAAAATTTTGTTTTAAAAGATTGGTCATCCATCGAACCGTTTTTTAAAGAATTATCAGAAAGAAATATTGAGACAGCCGATGCCCTGGAACAATGGCTAAAAGACGTGAATGAAGTGGAAGCCGCAGTCAGCGAAGATGCCTGCTGGCGACAAATAAAAATGACCTGTGATACAGAAAACAAAGAACTGGAACAGGCATTTACATTCTTCATGATGGAAATTCAACCGAAGATTCAGCCTTATGCAGATAAACTAAACAGGAAGCTGATTGCATCGCCCTTAACAACTGGCTTGGATCAGAAGAAATTTTTTACCTACCTGCGCAATGTTAAAAAGAATATTGATCTTTTCCGTGAGGCTAATATTCCCCTGCAAGCAGAAATGAATGTGGAAGCACAACGGTTTGGAATGATTGCCGGCAAAATGACGGTGGAGGTGAATGGGCAGGAATATACCTTGCAACAAGCCACCAAATTTTTGGAAGACCCTGACCGGAAAGTTCGTGAAGAGGTATATCGCAAAATCAGCGATAGAAGATTACAGGACAAAAAAGAACTCAACGACCTTTTTTCTACACTGGTTCAGAAAAGAAATCAAATTGCTTTAAATGCAGGTTTTCCGAATTATCGTGACTTCCGTTTTACAGAATTAGGCCGGTTCGATTACAAAAAAGAAGACTGTTACCAGTTTCATGAAGCGGTAAAACTGCATGTCATGCCGCTGGTGAACCAGATCTATGAAACCAAAAAAGAAAAATTGGGTCTTGATACACTCAAACCCTGGGATTTGGAAGCCGAACCAGCAGGCATAGAACCTTTGCGTCCCTTTAAAACTGGTGAAGAGCTTATTCAAAAAACAATAGCTTGTTTCAACCAGCTCCGGCCATTCTTTGGTGACTGCCTGCAAAAGATGAGAGCCATGGGTCATCTTGACCTGGAAAGCCGGAAAGGAAAAGCTCCCGGGGGTTACAACTGTCCGTTAGCAGAAACCGGAGCACCCTTTATTTTTATGAATGCGGCCGGACAGTTTGACGATGTTACTACGATGGTGCATGAAGGCGGACATGCGGTGCATTCATTTTTGTCTCATGACCTCGAGTTGAATGGATTTAAGGAATATCCTACCGAAATAGCCGAAGTAGCGAGCATGAGCATGGAGCTGTTCAGCATGAATCACTGGCAGGTGTATTTTGCTAATAAAGAAGAATTAAATCGTGCTAAAGAACAGCAATTGGAAAGAGTAATTACCATTTTTCCGTGGATAGCTACTATTGATAAATTTCAGCACTGGGTATATGAAAACCCCAATCACACGGACCAGGAGCGGGCCGACAACTGGCTTCGGATACTCAACGAGTTTTCATCGCCCGTGATTGATTTTTCAGGATTGGACGAATACCGAATTTATTCCTGGCAGCGCCAGTTGCACCTTTTCGAAGTGCCGTTCTATTATATTGAATATGGAATTGCCCAGTTAGGCGCTATCGGGATGTGGCAACAGTACAAACAAAATCCTGAGAAAGCCATTGACAATTATATCGCTGCTTTAGACCTGGGAGGAACCCGTACCTTACCGGAATTATTTAAGGCAGCAGGGCTGGAGTTTAATTTTTCGCCCCAGTACATTAGCGGATTGATGGCCTTTGTAAAAGAGGAATTAGATAATATTCAAGGGAAAAATTAAAAAATACCCCAAATGTGGTATGCCGTAAATTCGGAAATATCAAATACTCATATTACATTTGGATTCGAAAAAAGACAAACTCATTATAAAATAGCTACTAATCAGAGCCTTAACCTAAGTCCCCGTGTTTCTACACGGGGGCTTTTTTTAAAGACATATAAAAGCTCAGCAGTTTTTACAAATCCCTTCCACCACTACTTCAATATGTGAGGAAGTATATCCCTTCGGCAGTTTGATATCCGGCGTTACGATATCATCCAGGCAGTAAGTGTTCTTACAATTAGTACATACAAAATGAATATGATGATCATGATGATAACCTTCTGCACAATCATCTTTACACAAGGCGTAGCGAATGGAATTATCCGCAGTAGGAATAGTATGGATGATTCCTTTTTCAACAAAGGTTTGCAAGGTTCGATAAACCGTGACCCTGTCAAATTTTTCTCCTGCTTTCTTTTCAATATCGCCATGCGCCAAAGCTCCTTCCTGTTCCAGGAAAAGGTGGAGAATCTTTTCGCGGCTGGCCGTTACACTCAATTGGCTTCGTTTTAATATTTCTTTGATATTATGAGTCATAGGAAATATTACAGTTTTAAGGTTCTTTCAATCTCTTTTATCATGGCATTGATTTCACTTTGCTTCAGCCCATCGTACACCTTTTTTACTTCGCCATTTTTTACCAATGCCCAAAACTGTGTATGCAAAAAATCATCGTCAATATTCTTCAAATTATTAGCCGGATCATCGATGGTATAGCTAACACGGGCTGTAGTGTAAAGACTGTCTTTGCGGCCTGTCAGGAAAATCCATTTCGACGTGTTTACACCCAAAGAATCTGCATACCTTTTTAAAACCGGCACCGAATCTCTTTCCGGGTCGGATGTATGCGAAAGGATCAGGAAGTCCTTTTGATCTTTAAACTTTTCATACACTTTTTTCATGTTGGTATTCATCTCGGGGCAGATACCCGGGCAGGTTGTAAAAAAATACTCCGCTACATACACTTTTCCTTCCACGTCTTTATCGGTTACCGTTTTCCCATCCTGGTTTACAAATGCAAAAGGTTGAACAACGGAAATAGTATCATTCTTTTTGATCCAGGGCCTTACCACCAGGAAAAAAATAATGATCAATGCAACAAAGAAAATGGAATAACTCAGGGCTTTTTTCGACATATTATTTTAATAAGTTGCAAAGTTACCGATGATAAAATGATTTTTACTCAGCTTCGAAAGTGAGTGAAAGCGAGTGAAAAATTTGGACTTTCTTAATAAATCAATTTTGCAACAACGTTGCCTTTTCCTACTTTTGCCCACTTATGAAACCTGGAATCAATTGGGACGCTATAGGTATCACCATGTCAGTCGCCTGTGCTATTCATTGCGCCATCCTGCCCTTATTCTTCTCTTTTTTGCCTTTGTTCGGTGTTAATATTATACATAATCTGGCATTTGAGGCCGGGATGGTATTATTGGCTTTTGCAATTGGAGCTTATTCATTATACCATGGATTCAAGCGGCATCATCATAGCAAACTACCATTTATATTGTTCAGCGCCGGGATAGTATTATTAGCCCTGAAACTTTTTTTTATCCATTACGAAACATGGTTGCTCATTCCTGCGGTCATTCTCATAGTATCGGCACATCTCTTTAATTATCGTTTTTGCCGGGTGCACAATCATGCTCATGCTGACGATTGCAATCATTAATCCCCTAATAGAAATCTTTTGAACTGACTTAGGCTTCCAAAAATTTCATTCCCTTTTTTAGTTTATTTTCAATACTTATTCATTAAGTATGAAAAGATATTTATTCATTTTTCTTATTCTTCTTACAAATTTTTGTTTAGCTCAGTCAAAGCCTGCACGATCGGCAAATGAGGACGAAATACAAGTCCGCCAATTGTTGGCTGATCAAACCGAAACATGGAACCGTGGCGACATTGACAGTTTTATGAAGACTTATTGGGAAAGCGATTCGCTAATGTTTATTGGGAAAAACGGTGTTACCTATGGCTGGATCAATACGCTCAATAATTATAAGAAAAGCTACCCTGATACCACGGCAATGGGAAAATTGTCCTTTGACATAATTTCTGTAAAACGGCTTTCTTTTCAATATTTTCATGTGATCGGTAAATGGCATTTGCAACGCAGCATCGGTGACTTAAGCGGGCACTATACATTACTGCTGAAAAAAATCAAAGGCCGGTGGCTGATTGTTGCTGATCACAGTAGTTAAGTATCGTGATTGTCCCTCCGTCAAATATTTCTTGTTTTTATTGGGATTCCCGGAATTGCATTTCTATTTTTGAACTCCACCAACCCAACTACTCTTGAAACAATTCGCCACTCTTTTGTTTTCCTTTTCTTTATTGGTCCTGGCAACTTCTTGTCAAAAAGATCCTTCTGCAGACATCAGGCCGGAAGCAGCTTGCAAATTGATTAAAGCTTATTATTTTGATGAAACAGGTGCTATTGGAGATAGTCTTGTTTATACCTACACCGGTAATAAAATCACGAAAGGCGCTAATGCGGATGGTTACGTTACTTTCGATTACACAAATGACAGAATCACGAAAAGAACTATCTATGATGCCGGTTCTCCGGAGCTGGATACCTATGATGTTATTACCTACACCAGTGACGGCAAACTGAAGAACATAAAGAAATACTACAATTTTACCAACCAGACTATTCCAGCCGAACAATATGATTTTATTTATTCAGGAAACAAGTTGGAAAAATTAGACGTAAGTTATTATGACCCTATCATCAGTCAATATGAATTGTATGAAACAACCGCTTTTACTTATACGGGGGAAAATATAACCAGGTCAATAACCACGCAGGCGATTGGAGGCGGTTTAAAAGACACGTTTAGCTATGCACATGATGCCAATAAAAATTATTTTACAAAATCAAATGCATTCCTCCTTGACCTGATATTCTTTGAAGAAATAGCCGGAGAAGCCATTCCGCTATTTATGAGCAGTAATAATGTTATCAATATATTTGAAGGTGGCGATGAGTTTCCGTTAAGCTATAAACCAGATGATAAAGAAAACTTGTTTGAATGGTATTTCGAGGGTAACCTTGCTAGCCGGTATTTGTACGATTGTAAATAACCTCTTTTATAAAATTTGTAACCCTGGATCAATTGAGTTTTAATTCTAAACTATTTTCTCCAGGTTCGATAATAATAGCGCAACAAAAGAAAAAGGCTGGCGGCGAAACCAATATAAAAGAGAATCGAATAAAAGGTATTAGGATGATAAGCCAACCCAAAGTATAATCCTGCCGTTAAAACAGCCATCAGCCAGAAAAGCCCAAGAGCTATGGTATTCATGATTTTCTGGAAATATTTTTTTACTTCCGGGTCCCATCCTTGTTCCATACAAATAGTTTATATCAAATCATACGCTTTGATATCGTTGCTCAAAGCTAAAGTAATGCGTTGCTTTTATGGAATAAGAAGACTACGAAATTCGACCGAATCGCCTTTAAATACATTAAAGTCAACCTTGGAAACAATACCGTTTACACTACCACCATCATTATGTTGCCAAAAATTCCAGTCCCGGGTAATTCGGGGTTGTTGTTGTTCATAATAATGAGCCACCCATAAAGGATATTTATCAAAATCACTCCCAAGATTTTGCTTGTAAAAATCCACATTGGTATAAATCAATGGCCGCACTTTGTAGTAATTTTCGACAACATCCAGCCATTTCTTTACCTCCTTTTGAAGTTGTGCTTTCGAAACGCCATTCCGCTGTTCTACATCCAGCACAGGCGGAAGATCGCCTGGTTGCAATTCCACCCGCTTAATAAAATTTTCGGCCTGCAGTTTCCCATCCTTACTGGCAATGAAAAAATGATAGGCGCCGCGGACAATCTCGTTGTTTTTTGCTTTTCGCCAGTTCCGATGAAATTGCGGATCAACATTGCCAACCCCTTCTGTAGCCTTTATAAAAGCAAAACCCATTTGTATATTATCCACCTTCATTTCTTTTACTTCTTCCCATGCAATCACGTTTTGATATCGGGATACATCAATTCCATGTATAGCATACTCGGTTGGTATGCTAATTCCAAATTCGGGATAACGGGTAAACTTGGCTTTTCTATAGATAAGCCATTGAAACAATAACCAACCCCCTAAAGCAATAATGGCTAAAAAAGTAAGAGTGAGTATCCAATAAGCAAGTTTTGTTTTCTGGCGGGATGACATGGAGGTGCGATAGCTTTGCTAATAGTTAGCAAATATAAAACCTGGCGGCTTGGCAAACTGTTAATTTGTGCTACGAAACGACGCATTTATCAAAAACTGATTTTTGCACCAACTGTCATATAAAACAGCTTTTCTCCTCTTTCTGAAAGGTCGGGCCTGTTTTCAACCTGGATAAGGTTTTGCGGAATAACATACGCCGGTGTGGCCAACAACATTAACTTACCCATACTATAAATCACAGGGGCAGAAAATTCATAAGACAGGATCGAAAACTTTTTTACTTCTTCGGTGACAATGCGATCAGGACCGGGAAATAAAGGTGTATTATCCTTTTGCCTGTAGGTTTCTGTAAATTTTTGCGTGCCGGCATAGAGATATACTGATGGATCGACAATCAATATTCCTTTATTCAGTTCTTTTCTGAAAATATGATCGAGACCAGCTGTAGCGCCAAAGTCAATATTATTACTAAACTTAATATCGCCTCCTAAAGTAACATTCACAACTTTATTCAGCCAGGTATAATTGAAAGCTGTTTGCGCCTTTAATGCCGATTGCACTAACTGGCTATTGTCTTTGTAAATTGGTTTCATTAAATAAAGATGGGCAACCGATTTACCATTGTTGTACAAAAAGCCCGCAGTTGTTACGGCGCCGGCATATTCGAAGCCATTGCTTTTATTGAAAGTAAAAATGGGAGCGGCATTGACATAAAATTTGTTATTCAGCCATAACTCTGCCATAGGGAATACGCCGCTACTCTTAAGACTGTCTGTTCTGCCATAATAGTTGAGATTGCTGTTGTAGTAAGTTCCCATTTTAAAACTCAACTTACCACCGGTAGAGTCAGCCTGGGCATTGACCGTATTGGCACAAACGAAGAATGCTGCTACTACTACTAAAGTGTTTTGAAATAGGGCACGGATCATGGTTATTGATTTTAAGGACGCATGCCCGAAGGGCATGCGTCCTTTTGAAATGTTTAAAGTTTATTTGTTTCCTGCAGCGGCTTTACCTGTTGCACTAGCCTGCGCACTTACTTTTGCTCCTGCATCTGTGTTCTGCGAGGTAGCTGTTTCTTTCACCGTGTTTAATCCGGGTTTAATTTCTGAAGCAGCTTTTCCTTTAACTGATTTTACGGCATCAGCACTTGTCTTAGCTGTTTCGGCGACTGTATTGTCAGCCTTGTCAATCAGTTTTCCCCCTTGCATATTTGCATTGGTACCCGCCTTTACTGAACTGTTGCTATTAATGTAATTATCACTATTACCGGCTTGTACGGCCGTTGAAGAGGAAACATTGGCTTCAGCATTAACGGAACCTGCTTTTTTGGCTTCATTTTTTGCGCCTGTTGCTAAAGTCGCGGTCTGTTGTGTTTTATTGTTAACAGTTGAAGTAGTGTTAGCTCTCACTGTAGCAGCCTTTGAAAGACCTGCATTTACTGTAGTGGAGGTTACCTGGCTGGCAACTGTTGTTGCTTTTGCAGCTGCAGTTGTAGATGCTGTCGCATTGGCTGCAGCCTGTGTAGTTGAATTCAGGCCAAGATTCACTTGTGCAAAAGAAAAAATAGATACACCGGTTGCTACAAATGTTGTCAAAACTGTTTTTACTGTTTTCATGGTATGTTTCTTTTTGTTTTAAAAAAATCTCCCCTGTTCGCAGCAGTAACAATTTTTGCTGCGATCAATCTTTTGATCTTCGATTTTCAGTGGAGGTTATTGTTGTATACAGTTAAAGACCTGTTAAGCGATCACAGGTTTAAAAGGCGGGGAAAACAAAAAGAAAAAAATTAATTGCGGATGTACTTTACAAAGAAATGGCTATTGAAGCTTTCTGCTGCGGCCAATTGTTGTTCTACTGTGGGGAGTTTGGTAACATTTACCAGGCCCTTCATTCCCGCATAATCTCTTGCAGAGCTATAAGGATAATCCACAGCGGTGTCGACAAAACGGTCTCTTACAGGGTTGTCATGGATAAATGAAAACTGTTCAAGGAGTGTATCCATTTTCCTGCAATCAAAAAAAACAGGATTGCTGGAACTTTGCCATACATGGAATTTCTTCAACAGCCCCAGCATATTTCCGAAGTTTTCAAATCGCTTCAGCATCCAGTCTTTTCTTGCTGTTGGCTCAGTATCGATGGCTTCCAGGATCTTGGTTGTGGTAAAAGACTTAAATTCTTTCTCGATTTCCGCCACTACGTAGCCTTCTTTGGCTTGTACAAGCAGGTGAAGATGATTGGTCATGAGGCACCAGGCGTGAACCACCAGTCCTTTGTTATCAATAAAATGATTGAGGGTATGCACTATCACTTGCTTGTATACCGGGCGGATAAAAACATCTACCCAATCCACGGTATTAAAAGTGATAAAATAGCAGGCATGTTTGCCTTGTGTGTGCTCGGTACCCATGTTTCACATTTTATAGCTTCTCACCTGAAACTTTTCGGCTTTCATCTACCAAATGCTGTTCCAAATATTTAAAAATGTGTATAACTAGGCGATTTTAAACCTCATCCAGCTGGTTTTTACTTGATTTTTCCTTTTGTCGACGATTGAGAATACGTTTTAGGGGTTATTTCTTTCGTCTGCTTAAATTATCTGGTCTACCTGCGAAGAGGACAATTCAGTCTAAAATCAAAATTATCAGGCTATAGCGAGGGTAGCTTTACATCAGGCAAACATCATTAACCAACACCCTTTTCCTGATGTCAGTTGGCTTATTTGCCCAGGTAAACACCGCCAAAAAACAAAGGCAAACCCAAAGCTCCCGCCTGGATATCAGAAATGGGTCATTGGGTAGTGGAACTAATCTCAACTCACCCAGGAATCATGTGATAAGTTTTTATATCAATGATAATATCCTGATGTACAAGGAAACGTTGAAAGATGTAAAGCTAAGCTCCGAAAAAAGAGCCGTGAAAATGAAATTGAAAAAGCGCTGGAGTCATCCGTAACCACCGGTATCAAAAAATAAAAATTCTTTTGATAGCAGTGATCAGTCATTTGTAAAAGCAGTTCTTTTGTTTTCTAAGCTAGCCCCGTTCCTGGTTAATGAAGATGTTGGGACAAAAAATAGAACACGGATCCTTCGACTAGTTCGGGACACAGATTGGAAAGATTTACAACGATACTATCTGTGTAAATCCCTTTGATCCGTGAAATCCGTGTTCTTCTCTAAAGGCTTTATGAAATTGCTGTGATCAGTCCTCTGATAATAGCTCCCGTTTTTACAGCTTCAAATACCTTTGATTCACTGCTGCCATGTTGTAACACCGACTGCTCATGTGATGATACGCACATTTCACAACCATTGATAGAAGAAATGACCAGGCTGGCCAGTTCAAAAAACTCCTTGCCTGTCACCGGGTTCATCATAATACTCATTTTAATTCCCGCCGGCTGGTTGTTATAAAAATCTTTGCCCAGGAAATGACGGAAGCGGTAAAATACATTGTTCGTATTCATCAGCGAGGTGCAAGCGACCATCTCTGCGATCTCAGCTTCGGTAGCTCCCTCTTCTTTTGCCAGGCTGGTAAAGCTTTTTTGTAACAGTTTTGATTTTTCGTTGACCGCCACTGCCAGCGACAGCAAAAGAGCTTCTTTACGACTAAGGTGCTGTGTATTGTTTATGGCATTACTGACATTGATCTTTAAATCTTTTATAAAACGGGATTCTGCATGCAACAGTGCCTGCATATTTGCAGAAGGAGCATAATCCTGTATCTGCAGGTCTTCCAGCAGATTGGCAAATGTTTCATTTTGTATTAATGTATCACTCATGATCTTACATTTAAAGCAAAGGCAGGTCAATTCCTGCCTTTAGTTTCTATATTGAAAAAATCAATTAAGGCTTAATTGCGTACTCAGTGTTTCCTCGCCCTTTTTCCAATTGCAGGGGCATAGCTCATCTGTTTGAAGAGCGTCCAGTACACGAATCACTTCCTGTACATTGCGTCCCACGCTCAGGTCATTGATGCTTACCCAGCGTACGATTCCGTGTGGATCGATAATATAAGTGGCCCGGTAAGCGATTTTTTCTTCGTTGTCCAGGATGCCCAGCTCTTCTGCCAGAGATTTAGATGTGTCAGCTAACATCGGGAATTTTAAATTCCGCAAATCATCATGATTCTTTCTCCATGCTGCATGTACAAATTCTGAATCGGTAGAAGCGCCAATCAAAACGGCATCACGATCAGAAAATTCCCCGGCTTTTTTATTGAATTCAGCAATTTCGGTTGGGCAGACAAACGTAAAGTCTTTTGGCCACCAGAACATCACCATCCACTTACCCTCTTTTGTTGCATACTCATTGGTAAGATCAATAAACTCCTTTCCTTTTTCGATGGAGACCACTGCCTTCTTCTTAAATGCAGGAAACTGGCTTCCCACGGATAATACCCTGTTGCTCATAAATTATAATTGTTTTTAAATAAATAATCGTTTGGGGGCAATGCAGACCGTAACGGCCTTCGTTAGAAGGGTGCAAATATAGGATTGAGAGAATATAGAGAATGATAATATTAATCTATGACCGATAGATTTTCTCTATATCATAATTGGCGATAATACAATTATATTTTTAGGAAAAATGTCCTATTCCACGATTCTCAATTTCGCATAGTTCAGCATAATTTTCTTTTCCCCATTATGCTCAAACTTAACCGTGGCAATCGGGTTATGCGCGGCTCCTTCCATTTTAATGACTTCACCAAAACCAAATTTTTGATGCTCTACTTTTTGACCCACCTGCAAATTAGAAGTATCACTGGCCACAAAATCCAAAGAAGGTTTATGCTCCACCACTTTTTGATAAGCCGATTTAGGTCCCAGGTAAGCCGGTGTTTCTTCTTTTCGCTTCGCAGGTGGGGGGCCATATCTTTTTTCAGCTTGCTGGGCAGGTGAAACACCCCAGCCATTATTCATTCTTTCGTACCCGCTCGCCGTACCCCATTTGCTACCACCCTGGTTTTTTACACCGCCTCCGGCAAAGCTGCGATCAAGATATTTTTCCGGCAACTCATCAATAAAACGGCTGGGCTCATTTTGTACCAATGAGCCAAATTTATATCGTGTATTGGCGTAGGTAATCCACAGCCGGCTTTTAGCCCTTGTAATTACTACATAAAATAATCGTCTTTCTTCCTCCAGCTCCTCCCTTGTATTTATACTCATGGCATTGGGAAAAAGCATTTCCTCCAGGCCTGCCGCAAATACACAACTAAACTCAAGGCCTTTGGCGGCATGAATGGTCATAAGTTTCACCGTATCTGCATCCGGGTCTTTATTGTCTGCATCGGTTAATAAAGTGATTTGTTGCAAATAAGCGGCAAGACCTTTATCGACCAACTCACCTTCTTCATTGTCTGGGCTCTCGGTCCATTCTTTAATACTATTCAATAATTCCTGGATATGTTCATATCGCTGCACCCCCTCGGTGCTTTTATCATTGAAAAGTTCTTTAACAATATTCGTTTGCTTGCCAACATGAAATGCTACTTCATAGGCATTTTTGGTTTGCAACATGCTGGTAAAGCTTTTTATCATGGTTACAAACTCTTCTATGGATTCCAGTGTGCCTGACCTGAAGCCAAACTTCGCTGCATTGTCCAACACGTCCCACATGGAAATATTATTTTCATTGGCTAGCAAAATCGCCTTATCAACGGTTGTTTTGCCAATGCCTCTTGCCGGATAGTTGATAATTCTCTTAAGTGCTTCTTCATCTTTTGTATTCACCAGCAACCGCAGGTAAGCCACCATATCTTTTATTTCCTTACGCTGGTAAAAACTAAGACCCCCGTAAATGGTATACGCAATACCCATCCGGCGAAGACTTTCTTCAAAAGAGCGGCTCTGGGCGTTGGTACGGTAAAGCACCGCAAAGTCTTTATTGCTGTAATGATTGCGAAGCTTTTGTTCCTGGATTGTATCGGCTACAAACTTTCCCTCTTCATTATCTGTTGCCGTACGAACTAATTTTATTTTTTCACCTTCTTTATTTTCGGTGAATAAGACCTTTTCAATCTGGCTCTTGTTATTACTGATCACTTCGTTGGCGACATGTAAAATACTTTGTGTACTTCGATAGTTCTGTTCCAACTTCACCACTTTCACTTCATCATAATCTTTTTGAAACTGAAGAATATTCTGGATCGTAGCACCGCGGAAACTATAAATGCTTTGCGCATCATCACCCACCACGCAGACATTTTCATGCATAGCGCCTAATAATTTCACCACTTCATACTGCGCCGGATTAGTATCCTGGTATTCATCAATAAGTATGTATTTGAACTTGTGCTGGTATTTACTAAGGCTGTCAGGAAAATTTTTAAGCAACTCATAAAACTTCAGCAACAGATCGTCAAAATCCATGGCGCCGTTTTTAAAACAGCGTTTTACATAAGCTGCATAGATCTGAGCGATGGCAGGACGATTGCCACGCATATCTTCCTGTTGTAAATAATAATCAGTAGCATACTCAGCCGGACCTACCAATGCATTTTTAGCAGCAGAAATCCGGTTATAAACTGTAGCAGGTTTATAATGTTTATCGTCGAGGTTCAGCTCATTGATTACCGTCTTTACCACACTCTTGGCATCATCCGTATCGTAAATGGTAAAGCTATTGGGATAACCCAGCCGATGAGCTTCACTACGCAATATCCTGGCAAATACACTGTGAAAGGTGCCGATGTATAGATTTCTCGCTTCGTTATTACCAAGAATTTTTTCAACCCTTTCTTTCATTTCCTTAGCGGCCTTGTTGGTAAAGGTCAGCGCCAGGATATTGAAAGCATCTACATGGTGCTGCGCCATAAGGTGGGCAATGCGGGTGGTCAATACTTTTGTTTTTCCACTGCCGGCACCCGCTATGATCATAATTGGGCCGTCTTTATGTAGTACGGCTTCTTTCTGCCGCTCGTTCAATCCTTTTAGATAATCTTGCATAATATTATAATACACCCCGAGGCTCACCTGCGGGTTGCATGGGCGCAATTTACGACGCTATGATGGGAGGGAGGGGCTTGTTTGTAAATAAATATTCCTTCTCGATTATTGCTGCCTATAAGCCATTAGCTTTTAACCCTTCTTTTACTTTGCAGGTATTTGTTGTGAATGATTTCACTCATGGGCTTTGCATACACTTTACTTTCTACCCATGAAATAATATCGAGATAAGCAAAGGCCCTTGTTTCAAAACGGCTTTTTTCAAGGTGTTTGATCTTTTGTAAAAACACCTCCAGCTCGGGTTTTAATTTTTTGGCAGGTATATTATGAAATGAATGACGCAGGAAGCGAAACATTTCTTCCTCCACTACCGTCAGGTTCTGCATTTTTGCCATAAACCGATACACGGATTTCGTCAAAGACTCCATGATCTCGTAGTTGCCCAATTCATAATGCGCTAATAAATGTTGCAGCCGTGCGTAGCATTGCAAATCGGTCCGAAGTTCGCCTGTTTCATAAATGATTTTTTGGAGATAATCGATACAAGTGCTGTAATCACCACTTCCGAAATATAAAGTCGCTATTTTATAATTCAACACCATGATACGATGACGATCCAGGAAAAGCGCATTTTCTTCCAGCTTTTCTTCGATATCCGGCACCGCTTTCAAGCCTTCTTTAAAAGTGCCCATCATAAAGTGCTGATTGATTTTGGCGGTGCTGATATACACAAAGGCCTGTATCCTGAAGTTGTCATGTTCCTTCACCCGGTCGGTTTCAGCAAAAGCTTCAAACTCTTTTAAAACAACATCGAATTGCTTGTAGTTACGAAGGTCAAAATGCGCATTTAATAAGTAATGCAGGCCCTTGATATAATGACTTGTTTCAACCCTTATCATCAAAGGCTGGGAACGGAACAGGTCCACCCATTTTTGTGCATAGCGATAGTATTGTAAAAAATCCTGTCGAATAAATGCATACCAGCAATAGCATTGAAATAAATACAGCTTTTCATAAAATCCGTCGAGCCGTTCTATGCCAGGGGGCAGATTTTCCTGCATGAATTTTTTTACGCCGGCTTCATCCCTTTCATTACGAGCATGGCCATGCAATGTAAACCAGCTCAGCAGTTGTAATGACAGGTTGCTCAGCCGTGCCATAACATCGATATGCCGGCTGACTTCGTTAGCTTCCTTTGCCAGCACCTCAGCCCTGCTTTTTATACTGTGTGTAATATGCAGGTTCTCTATTCTTTTTTCAAGTGCTACCGCCTGTGCAAGAAAATAGAATTTTTGATTTGTTTTAGCCAGTTCTTTAGCTCTCTCCAGTATTTTCAGGCTTTGCTGAAACAGGCCTTTTTTATAAAGAATATGAGCATAGTCGAACTGTTCATTTAATTGCAAATCAATGCTATCAGCGCTTTTTAATAGTCGAAGACTGGCGAGTATTTCCTTAT
Source organism: Terrimonas alba (assembly GCF_042434975.1). Classification (NCBI taxonomy): domain Bacteria; kingdom Pseudomonadati; phylum Bacteroidota; class Chitinophagia; order Chitinophagales; family Chitinophagaceae; genus Terrimonas; species Terrimonas alba. The sequence goes on along the minus strand of NZ_JBHMQM010000005.1, from coordinate 93,582 downwards.
AAAGATGGGTTTTGAGATTATATAACTGCCTTTTCTCAGTTCCGGGTAGTCTTTTCAATAACACTTTCTCGTCATATGCCTCCAATTTGTCGATGGCATCAAAGAGACGGACGATTTTTAGGTCTTCGTTTGCGGAGCTGCGCTTGATATAGAGCTTAAAATGTCTCTTTTCTGCCTTTTCAAGAGACTTTATTAATTGAAATAATATATCGTGGGAACGGTTGGACATCGGGCAGAAATTTTCATGGAATAAGCCATCAGTAAGGTTTTGATTACTTTTTGAGCCCGTTTGACATGAGCAAAACTGCGTTAACTTGTTTTGAACGGTCGCAAAAGCCGGGCTACATTTGTGTTGTTGTTACAGGATTCATACAGCAAGCAGTCGTTAGAGAGGCAAAAGTTCGTTAGAGGTCAAAATTAGGAAGCAGAACCTGTAAAAACAAACCGCTACAAGGCGGCTACAAAGATCTACTTCGAAAATTTTTCATATGGCAAGCAATCGTTAGAGGTCAGTCCGTTTCTACGGAAGGGCCTTTTTTGTTTTAAAGGCCCGCTAAAATAGGTGATTATTGGATTGCGTGTTAAAATTTCTTAAACTTTTTTTGATCTTTTTGGTTTTCAGCCTGTTTTGCTACACTGGTTACTGGATTTCGCCAAGTCCATACATCTTTATCTTTGCATTTTCAACCCCACGTGCAGCATATCGAGTTTTTTCATATCGATCATTTTGATGACAACTATCACCGCATTCCCCCGCCTGCTGGTTTGTCGCATTTTATCGATTTTTTTTGGGAAACCCGTTTTGATGGATTGTGGGATCAATATCCCGGAGGCTTTTCTGACGCCCAGTTTCCCAATCTTGGCTACACCTATATCATCAACCTGGGAACCCCTTTTGTAATGCAGGTGGGCGAAAAAAAAATTCCCATGAAAACACATGGTTTTCTGCCCAGATATAATGCAATCGAATGTTTTCATAAGCCCGGGAATCATCTGTTCGGTATCAAGTTTAGAATATCACCGGTGATCTTTCAGAAAAAGGTCGACTTTTCCGAATACAAGGATTATATCTTTCCCCTGAGTTACTTATTGGATCAATCAATCATCGACCAGGTAAAAAAAGCAGGATCGTTTGATGATCGGATTAATATTCTCTCCAAATACTTTCTTTCCTTATTGGCAGATCATGAAGGTTCATTGCACCCCGTTGCTATTGTAAGCAAAATTTTAAATGAGTGTTTTCAAACCAACCAGTTTACGATCTCAATAGAAAAGCTGGCAGAAAAACACAGAATATCGACCCGTACATTACAACGTTATTTTGAAATCTGCACCGGCATTAGTGGCAAACAAGCGCTGCAGGTGATGCGAATAAGAAAAGCAACAGCACATTTGGCTAATTCACCAGCAACCTTTCATTATTCCTTGTATGGATATTACGACCACAGCCATTTCTTTAAACACCTGAGACAGTTTTTGCAGGAAAACACATTAAAAAACAAGGAGCCTCACCTTCAACTATTGGAAAACCTGCATAAAAAAGAGGGCCGGTAAGAATACCAGCCCGAACATTAACATGAGAAAACTAAAAAATTTATATTTCGGTTCATGTACTGTCAACTTTATTGAATTCTAGTTTCCAGCTCTTTGCCTTTCTTCTTCTGATCCGGTAGTTCTTCTGCGTGCCGCCTGGATTTTGTTACTACCAAACCGGTAAGTAAAACTTAGTGTTGCTACACGACTCTCACGGTAAGCATGCCATTTTTCAATATATACGCCCGGATAAGTAATAGTAGCCCTTGGGCGGTTGGTCCAAAAGATATCTGTAACATTCAATCGAACGGTTCCTTTATTTTTCAGCACTGTTTTTTGTACACCACTTGATAAACCCCATTGCGGCTTTGACACCATAAATCCATATTGTCCGCCTGAATTGAAACTGGCATTCAGCTCAGCACCCCACCCTTTTTTAAACGTAAAACTGTTGTTGGTGCTCACATCAAAAGCAGGCCTGCCATTATTTAATGTGGTGCCTGCAAGATTTCCATTAAAATGATTGTAGTAGAGATTACCGTTGTTGATCATATTCCACCATTTCGTGATACGCACCGGAGCCGCTACGGTTAATCCAAAATAATCAGACGATTCAAGATTGATGGGGATTTGAATGGTCACATTTTCGTCGGAAGGAATGTTAGGAAATACATCTTTGAACCTGGCAATAGCGATATTTTGGTTATTTTTTGTGTGGCTATAGCCCAATGTAAAATTCAGACTCTTCAACGTATAGTTTAATTCATAGGACCAGGTGAGTTGGGGTAATAAACCCGGGCTGCCAGTGGCGTAGGTCGTTACATCGATAAGAAATAAAAACGGATTGAGCTGCGAATAACCGGGCCGGTCAATGCGCCGGCTAACTGATACACCTACTGTTTGATCCTCTTTTATATGATAATTGATAAAGGCACTCGGAAACAATTGGAAATAACTGGAATCAAACTTTATGTTGCCTTTGACCTGGTGAGTCTTAATATTTGTTTGTTCGCCGCGGAGCCCTACCTGCCAGTCAAATTTTTTATACGCTTTACTAAAATTGATATACGCTGCATTGTTGTTTTCCTCATAAAAGAAATGGTTGGTCTTATTGATATCATTTTCGGGGACGCCGGAACTTACATCAAAAAATTTAGCCTCATTATCACTCGATACAAAACTGATTTTACCACCGGTCTCTATCCTGGCTTTGTTTTTTAAGGGATGCACATAATCCACTTTTCCTGTTTTCAATTTTAGCTTTCCATCCTGGTCGCCATCCAGCCGGTAATCATCCTGCAAGGGTGTTCCATCCGTTTTATAGTATTTCGTGGCATTATAGGAAAGGGAGTTGAAATTAAACTCTCCGTAGTCGAGGTCAGCTGTAAGTTCCCTTCCGGTACTATCAAAACTGTGCTTGAAGTTGACATTGGCTACTATATTGTTGAAATGATCGTTGTTTCCTGCTCTTGTTTGGAAGGTTGAAACAGGTTGTCCTGCCTCATCAATCACCGTTGCATTATTATCGGTAGTACGTCTGAAATGATTAAAGTTTGTGTTGACGACAAAACCAATAATTGTTTTTTTGTTCGGGAAAAAATCAGCGCCAAGACGGGCTACATTTGAATTAAATGGAAAGCGGGCAAAATTGTCTTTCAGATCCCTCCCTTTAAAAATGCCATTTTCATAAAAATTACGGTCGAGGTATAAATGGTTAAGGCCTTTGCGATAGCCATAATTATAATTGCCAAACAGGTTGAGCTTTTTATTGCGATAGTTGAATGTTGCGCCGGCATTAGCTTTCGGATATACTCCCTGGCCATAACCAGCCGTCAATGTTCCATTGATACCGAATCGCTGATCTTTTTTCATTCTTATATCAATGATACCAGAGTTACCAGCCGCATCATATTTCGCGGAAGGATTGGTGATGATTTCGATTCGCTCAATCGCATTGGAAGGAAGTCCACGCAGATAATTGGCAAGGTCTGCACCAGTCATGGGAGAAGGCTTTCCATCGATCATAATAATAACGCCCTGCTTACCTCTCAAACCAAAAATATCATTTTGATCCACACTTACACCGGGCGAACGTTCCAGCACATCCATCGCTGAGCTTCCTGCATTTACAATGCTGTTCTCCACATTTACAATCAACCTGTCATTTAGCTTTTGAATAAATGGTTTCTTGCCGGTGACCGTAACAGCGCCCAACTGAGTTGCCTGTGGTGAAAGAGATATTTTCATTGAGTTTATATCGGTGTTGCTTTCGCCTAATTCAAGCGGGGCGTATTGTACACCATAATTCACCATGCTTGTTCTTACGAGGTACGAACCAACCAAGATTTTTTCAAACCCGGCAATTCCTTTATTATCGGTGAGTGCCGCTTTAACCAGGGAAGAATCTTTCGCCTTCAGCAACTCCACAGTAACATTTTCGAGTGGTAATTCCTTTTCATTGGTTATGGACACTATTATCTTGTCCGGATTGATGGATTGAGCATTAGCAGCAACAGATAAAACAAAACAGAAAATACTAAGCAGTCTCGGACCCATGTGTTGGAAATATTTGTCCAAAGATTAGCTTAAAACGAATTTTTTCGTAGTTAATTGGTACGGGGAGTAAAATAGGCAAGACGAATGGGTTAGAGCAAGGTTAATGTTGTCGGTTTTTTACATCGGCTGATGCGCAGTAAAGAACCGGAGCTTGACCTGGAAGAAGTCAGGCTAAATGAAACGGTTAGTTGATTGAAATAGCAACATTTCTTAATCGTTTCACCCTGTCCGACCAAATCACATTATAAAAATAAAGAGCTGCCACATTTAGCGGCAGCTCTTCAGTATTGCTCATTTTTACCTTTTAGCTTTTAGGAGTCTCTAATAATTTAAAGAACTGATCAAGCATTGGGAGAATAACAATTCTGGTTCTGCGGTTAGAAGCCCTTCCTTCTTTGGTATCATTATCAGAAACAGGTTTGTATTCACCCCGACCGGCAGCCGCCATCTTCGCAGGATCAAGACCATATTGTTTTTGCAGGATCCTTACAACCGATGTTGCACGTTTTACACTCAGATCCCAGTTGTCCAGCACATAACCACCACCCTTGTATTCTACATTATCAGTGTGACCTTCCACCATGAATTCGATATCAGGCTGATTTTTCAAAACAGTGGCAACTTTTCCCAATACGACTTTCGCCTGTGGTGTTACATCAAACTTAGCTGTTTTGAAAAGAAGTTTATCCGAGATATCGATATATACGACGCCCTTATCCACTTTGATATTGATATCCTCATCAGCCATATTGCCGATAGCGCCTTTCAGGTTCATCACCAGCGCCATGTTTAATGAATCTTTACGGGCCATTTGCTGTTGCAATGTCTGAATATAGCTATCCTTAGCACCTATATTCTCCATTGATTTTTTGATACTCTCTGCCTGTGAGCTGGTAATAACAGAAAGATCTTCGAGTTGCTTTAATGCCTGTGTGTTGTTTTGCTTTAACAGCTCAATTTGTTTATTGAGATTGGCGATATCATTTTCGAGTCCACTTTTTTGACGTTGCAGGTTTGCTTTTTCATCATTGCAGGTTGTAAGAGCTGTTTGAGACTGGTTGTATTGCGTTTGCAAAGCGGCATAGTCAGCCTGTGATTTTTTAAATTTTTTACTGCTGACGCAGGAAAAAAGAAATACAGCAGCAAAGGCTGGAAGTACAACTTGTTTTACATTCATAATGGACTTGTTTTAAATGAATAAAAATTTATTTAATTCCGAATTCAAGGATATTGTCAATGACGTTTTCAAAGGAGAGCAAAGATAACAGAACACAAAAGTTCATTTATTGAAACTTTGTTAATATCGTATTCCAAAAACATGCCTGTTTCGGGACAAAAGTAATGATCCTTAAAAATCTATGTTGATTATACGTTGAAACATCAGTCTTCAAACGAAAACATACGTAGTCATCAGTTCACACGTTAAATTTTGCTTTTTACCGAAAATTAGTCGTTGCATAAAAATTTTCTTTCAACTTTGCGGCTTCACAAGAAAAAAATATATGGCAAAAGATCGTAAAGCAGCGGTTGGATTTATTTTCATTACTCTTTTGATTGATGTAATGGGATGGGGTTTGATCATTCCCGTGATGCCTGATCTGATTGCCCAGTTAAAAAATATTTCCATCAATGAAGCCAGCCCATATGGCGCCTGGTTATTATCTGTGTATGCAATTACCCAATTTTTATTTGCACCGGTAATCGGCAACTTAAGTGATAAATATGGCAGGCGACCTGTTTTATTATCGTCTTTATTAGGCTTTGGCATCGATTATCTTTTCCTGGCACTGGCGCCTACGTATGGATGGTTGTTTGTAGGTCGCATTATCGCCGGCATTACAGGCGCCAGCTTTACCACCGCCTCTGCCTATATCGCTGATGTAAGCACACAGGAAACAAGAGCCAAAAACTTTGGAATGATCGGCGCTGCTTTCGGTTTAGGTTTCGTTATCGGTCCTGCGTTGGGTGGGCTGCTGGCGGGCTTTGGTATCCGGGCTCCTTTTTATGCCGCAGCAGTGCTTTGCCTGTTAAATGCATTGTATGGCTATTTTGTATTACCTGAATCATTAAGTAAAGAACACCGCCGTGAGTTTCATTGGAAGAGAGCCAACCCGCTTGGCTCCCTGCAATTATTAAAAAGATATCCTGCTATTGGCGGATTAGCTCTCTCATTTTTCCTGATCTATCTCGCTGCCCAGGCTGTACAGGGTAACTGGAATTTTTTTACCATCTATCGTTTTCACTGGAGCGAAAAAATGGTCGGTCTTTCATTAGCTGTGGTAGGCCTATTAGTCGGTGGCGTGCAGGGTGGACTTACCAGGGTGATCAATCCCAAACTGGGCAATGAAAAAAGTATTTACCTCGGCCTGCTTTTGTATACACTGGGCCTTGTATTGTTTGCCTTTGCCACCGAAGGATGGATGATGTTTGCATTCTTAGTTCCTTATTGCCTGGGTGGTATCGCCGGCCCCGCATTACAATCGATATTGGCGGGTCATGTGCCACCCAATGAGCAAGGCGAATTACAAGGGACATTAACAAGCCTGATGAGTCTTACCACTATTATCGGCCCACCACTGATGAATTACCTTTTTTATTTTTTCACCAAAGAAAACGCCCCGGTTCATTTTCCGGGAGTGTCGTTCCTGTTGGCAGCCGTGTTTATGCTTGTCAGTGTGCTGATCGCTTATTATGTTTTGCAAAAAGAAAAGACCGAAATGACCGCGAAAGCAGCCTGATCGTCAGACGGACTTCTTTAGCAATTCAACATTTTTCTTTTCACTGCCGATAAAGATTTTATCGCCGATGATTACCACGGGACGTTTAAGAAATGTATACTCTTCGAGAATATAATTGCGATAATCTTTTTCGGTAAGCGGCTTATCTTTCAACCCAAGCTCCTTGTATTTTAAGGCACGGCGGCTAAAAAGTGCCTCATAACTCCCGGCCATTTTCTTCATTTCTTCCAGTTGTTTGGCGGTAATCTTATCCGTTTTGATGTCCTGCATTGCGAAACCCTTTGCTGAATTAATGCCCGTTTCTTTCATAATGGCAGCACAAGTGCTGCAGGTGCCTAAGTAGTATATCTTTTTCATTCCTGGAAAATCGTTTTTTAAAAATCTGGCAAATATGCGCTTTTGGCTCAAATAATGACTTGTTAAGAAGCCGATGTTTCGCAGCTTTTTAAACAAGGGCGAAGAATTATTGTTATTTTTGCGTCTCAAATTGTGAGTTTTATGATTAAGACAGGCAGCCCCATTATCAGCATTTATACTGAAATGACCCCTAACCCGGAAACCATGAAGTTTGTAGCCAACAAACTTTTATACCCGGGCAAAAGCATTGATTTTCCGGATATTGAAAGTGCAAAACCATCTCCGCTGGCAACAGAACTGTTTGGTTTTCCTTTTGTTAAGGCAGTGTTTATAGCCAGCAATTTTGTAACGCTGACCAAAACCAGCGACACGGAAGACTGGCAGGATGTGATCCCCTCGATCCGCCAATTTTTGAAAGAATACCTGGAAGAAGGAAAGCCTGTAGTGAATGAAGAAGAAGTGGCCGCGATGAAAACGGAAAGTAGCAATGCCGTAGCTGCCGATGATGATGATGTGGTTAAGCGTATCAAAGAATTATTGGATAATTATGTTCGCCCCGCGGTAGAAATGGATGGTGGTGCTATCCAATTCAAAAGCTACGAAGACGGTACCGTGAACCTGGCCATGCAGGGAAGTTGCAGTGGATGCCCCTCTTCCATGATCACACTGAAAGCCGGTATTGAAGGAATGATGAAGAGAATGATACCGGAAGTGAAAGAGGTAGTGGCAGAGTCAGAATAAGTCTGAACCAGGACCTGTCTGCCTGCCGGCAGATTTTTTAAGACTAATGAGCTTATTAAGATAAAAAAGCGGCTTGTGCCGCTTTTTTCATTTGCCATTTATCCCAATCATCTTATGCCTCACAGTTCAGACACCTTCCAGTTTACATTTCTTTCCGCCAGGTAATTGATCACAAAATCAAAACAGTCTTTGTGTTTACCAATCAACTCAGGAGGAAAGACACCTTTTTCTGTAAATAAATTTTTCGTGATAAGATTGACTGCGGCCGTGCAGGTATAGCCCGTCGTCCTGGCCATGGACGAAGTTTTACTGGCAGGATCATATTGATCAAATAGATTATACTCCACTGTTTTTTCCTGCCCGTCTTTTTGACCCTTTACAATCACTTTCATAATCGTAAATTCTTCCTCTTCGGGTCCCAGCTTCCATTCGTTGATCAGCAGCTTTGAGGTAAACTCCAGCGGGGAAATCGCAGTGTCTTTTATAGAAATAGGAGTCGTATCAAAAAGGCCTGCTTGTTGTAACGCAATGATCAGATCGATATGTCCCGGATAGCGCAATGTTTTTTCTTTCATCTCGGGAATATGTTTCATCGTGTAAATAAGCGAACGAAGCCCGTCAGTATTGAATGCTTCCAGTTGGCCCACTTCTTCAAACCACATCAGCTCCCGTTCACTCAGCGCCGGTTTAATAACAATATTGCCAGCCTCTACTAATCTTGCCGGCCGGGTATACTCTTCGATTACATCAATGGGGGAAAAAGGTGCTTTGTACTGGAAAGGTGGCTTTTTGTCTTTGGGCAATCCGCCCACATAGCATTCAAAATGAGTGACCGTCATTTCTTCGTTATACCTGCCAATAATAAAATTGCTCATACCAGGCGCCACGCCGCAATCGGTAATAACCGTTACATTTTTCTCCTTTGCCAATTTATCCAGTTGCAGCACATCTTCAGGGAAGAATGAAATATCGACAACATTTTTTCCGGCATTGATCACGGCTTCCAGTGCTTTATAACCCATAAACCCCGGAACCGCCGTTACTGCCAAATCAAATGATCGCAGAAGATCCGGGTAAGTCTTAAAGTCCGAAAGATCAGCAATAAAAGTTTCTATTTTATCATTCCTGCTTTTTAGCTGCGAAAGATTTTCAGCACTAAAATCAAAGGAAGTAACCTCATAGTCATTAGCTAAATCCTGTGCAATGGCCCGGCCAACCATACCCGCTCCTAATACAGCAATCGTCATGGGAGGAAAGTTTTGTGGATCAAATTTAAACGAAGAAAAGCTATGAGCCGTGCGCTGTGAGCCACGAGCAAGGTTTTATTAGTTTCCGATGGTGTCTCGCAGCTCGTAGCTAAAAGCTCGCAGCTTCTTTCTTACCTCTCCTGCCTTGCAATATTTTATAAAAGGAGCGGCTTCTTATTTCGTCAATGGTGAGACCGGTAGCGGTTGCTTCCTGTTCGGAAATTGCTCCACAATTCATGGCCTTTAAAAAAAAATTCAATAAACCCTGGCCCGTGGCGGCATCATCAAAAATATCCCCGGTGAGGGTAGATATAGCTGCTCTTTCAATAAATGTTTTTAACCGGAATACCGCATCGTTGTAACTGCTCAGGAAAAAATTATAGGTAGCCGCATAGCGCATGGGAAGTTGTGCCGGGTTCAGGTCCCAGCCCTGGTAAAAACCATTGATAAGTGAGTGCATGGTATGACTATAACCGATTCGCCAGGCATTGTGCACCGATTCAACATTTTCTTTGATCTTTTCTTTTGATAATTTTTCACCGCGATTAGGAGCAACAGGTATCACGTTCGTAGCACCATCGGATAAAAATATACCGGTGCCACCCAATGCTACTTTTGTCATGTGGTGAGCAAAATCACAAACAGGATGTGCCATAGTTTGATACCTGGCGGTGATGCCGCAGGAAGCCGTATAGTCGTAAGTACCAAAATGTGCGGCGATACATCTTCCTTCGCTGGCTTTGATGATTCTCATCAGCGGGTTTCTTCCTTCTTCATCCATGATGATCTGGGTAGCTTCCACCATTGTTTCCATTTTCAGTGAGCCCGATGGTAAATGATTTTTTGTTTCGATGATTTCAAACAGTCTTACCAGGGCCGTGACCTGTTCGGGAATCGTCACCTTGGGAAGCATAACCACGAAATTATCCGGCAGCTTTCCTTTTGTCTTTTCCAACAGCGTTGCCAGGAAAATATCCAGCGTTTTTACACCCCGGTATTTCAGATCTTCCGTAAAAGGCTTTATCCGGATGCCGATAAATGGAGAGATTGTTTTTTTCTTCATGCCGGTAGCCAGCTCATTTGCCGCAGCTACTGCCGTAGCATCCTCTTCGTCATCAGACCGGTTGCCAAATCCATCTTCAAAGTCGATGCGAAAATCTTCAACGGCTTCTGTTTGTAACTTATGAATGATCTTTTTATAAACGGAATAGGGAAGCCATGCCGGGTGATTTTTTCTTTTCTTTTCACTCATCTTATCAAGGTCTTTCACCAATCGTTCAACCTTCTTCTCTGAAGACGGCAGGTGAACAAATCCTTCCAAATGCAGCACATCGGCCAATACCACGAAGTTGGGCGCATAGGTTTGCAAACTTTTCAGGGCAATCTCGCCCATTTTTACGCAGGTGTCAGATTTGAAAAGGTTGGCGCCTCCATAAACAGTGTGTACGGGCTGACGGTCAGGCTTGTCGCCCGGATAGGTTTGCTGAAACCTGAGATTGGCAACTTTTAAGCTGCCGAGTATGCTTTCTATGTCTGCTTCGTTGATGGAAAGATTCATGACATTAATTTAAGGATTCGGCTGCGGTACTTGTATTATGCAGATGACTTTTGTGTTAAATATTTTTGAACCACCAAGACACAAGGACACAGAGATATACAAAGTTTAGTTACTCCGTGCCCTTTGTGACGTCGTGCCTTCGTGGTTCAATTATTCTGCGTATTAGATTTCACCCGACAGTTTCGTGTTCGTTGTATCTGTTGTGTTACTAAGAGCCTCTATAGGTACTATAGCCAAATGGATTTAATAATAATGGAATATGGTAATGTTCATCCGTAGTAATATCAAAGATGATCTCTACATAAGGATAGAATGTTGTTACCTGGTTTTTGTCAAAATAGTCTTTCGTTTCAAATCTCAGTTTATAAATTTCATGTTGTAACAAAATACCTTTTTCCAAAAGATCTGTAACTCTTCCATCGGCGTCAGAAATGCCCCGGGCTATTTCATCCCATTCGTCATTCTGACCAATATAAAGGATGACAGTGATACCCTGTGCCGGGCGGCCCTTACTGGTATCAAGTATATGTGTGGTGACCTGGCTCATAAACCCCTCCGAGCCTCCCCTAACAGGAAGGATTAACGATTATTCCAATATTTTTTCGATCCTAAGTTTAGTGATCTTGTTTTGCTCATCCGCTGCTATTTCAATTTCTACCTCGGGACTGTTTTGTAAACGTGTTTGTAACATACCCAGCATTTCATTTGCAGACTTTCCTGCAGCACATACGATAAAAATATAACCGAACTTCTCTTCATACTGCTGGTTCGCCTCTTTTAATTGCTGCAGCGTTTCTGATGAAGCGGTTTTTATTGCTCCCTGTTCACCGGCAGCCCATGTGGCTGTGGAAGCAAATTTTTCTTCCAGCGATTCTATGTCGCCGATCTTCGGGTGTTGTGCAAAAGCTTCTTTCCAGTCTTTTTCACTGCATTTGAACCATTGCTCTTCGGCGTCTTCTAATAGTTCTACCATATCATCTGCGGGGAAAAATGGCAGCATTTTTTCAACCCATGCCTGTGAGCCGCAGCATTTCATCAACTCGTCGCGGAGTTGCTGTTTGGGTAAGAGGTTCAATTCATGTAAGGTCATAGCACAATCAATTTACTGTACGTTGAAGGGTGCGACGCAACCGAAGCTGATAGTAGTACTGCTGCTGGCTACATCACATTACACTTTTGTCGGAAACCGGTTTACATTCTTGTAGTAGATATAAACCGCCGGTTCTTTTCCCATTGCCGTAAACCACTGCTGGCAATACGGCGCCATCCAGATCGAGTCTCCTTTTTTCACCGGGTACCATTGATGATCCAGCATATAAATACCTTGTCCCCGTAAGTACAACAAACCATGTTCCATAATATGCGTTTCAACCATTGGCAAATGACCACCCGGGTCATAGGTAAAAATATTTACCGCCATGTCAAAGGAAAGATTGTCCGGCAGCAACACCTGTAAACGCAAAGCCTTATCACCCAAATAAGCCGGGGCAGGCACTTCAGCAGCGTTGCCGAAAATGATTCCGGGGACATCATAGCCTTCCAGCTTTTCATATACCTTGTGAAAACTTAATAGCTGCGTTCCTTCTTTTATATTTTCCAGTTTATATGCTTTACCAATGGGTACATAAATGAATTGACCACTGGTCATCATTTTTATTTTTCCACTGACCGTTGCCTTTAACTTACCGCTGATGATATAAAAGAATAATTGTGATTCTTTCGTGGCACCAATAAGCTTACAGTCCTTCCCCGCTGTTACCAGGGTTTGGCAGAGACCAGCTCCCATTGCTTCATTGATGATCACATTTACCGTACAACCAGTCCAGCCGGGCACTGTGCTATTGATATAACCATCGGGTGCGATGATCGCATGATTTGGTTTAACGACCGTACGGGTTAATGCAGATATTTCCATGCAAAAAAATAATGTTACAAGTTATTGCTCCTTATTAATTGTTGTATAAAGTTATCGGAAACTTCAATGGCTGCCGCTATATCTTCCGGCTCTACATTTTCAAGCGGGTTATGACTAATGCCTTTAAAGCATTTGACAAATAGCATCGACACAGGTGCTACCGTGGAAATGGTTACGGCGTCATGACCGGCACCGCTTACCAATGTCACCAACTCCTGCCCGGACTTATTAATTGATTGAGCCAGCATCCGGCTCATTGATGTATCGCAAATAACAGGCTTGTTGTATTGAATCAGATTCCACTCCAGCACACAGTTTCTTTTTTGACAAATTTCCTCTGCCAACTTTTGAATAGCAGCGTAAGAAGATACCAGCAGTTCTTCATTATCACTACGAAGATCAAGACTCACGATCACTTCGCCGGGTATAACATTACTGGCCGGATGAATGATGTGAAGCTTGCCAACGGTAGCCACCAGGTTGGCATACTGCTTTGCAAAACTTTCCACTGCCAGTACAAATTCGGCGGCACAGGCAAGACCATCTTTTCGCAGGGTCATTGGTACTGTACCCGCATGACCGTTTTCACCATTGAAAATGATGCCAGCTCTATACTGACCGGCAATGCCAGTAACAACGGCAACGGGAATATTTTTTTCATACAAAACAGGACCCTGTTCGATATGTATTTCGTAATAACCCAGCCATTGCTCTTTTGGAATGACATCGTTAGCCAGCTCATTGACATTCCCGCCATTTGCTTCAATGACATCTGCTAATTGTTGTCCTGCTTCATCTTTTATTTGTAACAGATGATTATCGAAACAACCGGCAACGGCTTTACTGCCCAGGTAGGTAGTATGAAATCGACAGCCTTCTTCATCACAAAAACCGATCAGTTCAATATGAAAGGGAAGTGTCGTCTTTGATTGAACAAGTCTTTCAAGAATATCAAGACCCGCTATCACCCCGAGTGGGCCGTCGAATTTGCCGGCATTGATCACGGTATCTATATGCGAAGCGATGACAAAGGTTTTGGCATTGGGATCATTAGATAAAAGTTTGCCGCGGATATTACCGATATTATCTACTCTTGTTGATAACCCGGCTTCCTTCATCCATTGTTCCACTTTATTCCTTGCCTCCAAAAAAGCCGGTGTGCCATACGTGCGGGCAATAAAACCTTCATCCTCGCTGATAGCAGCCAGTTCATCGATTCGCAGTAAAATTTTTTTTGCTCTTTGTAAATAATTCATGAGCCAAATTATTTTTGGAGCACAAAGGACACGGCGTTGTGTCCTTGTGTTAATCCTTGTGGCCGTTATGTTCCTTATTTTTTTAATAGCATGCTCCCTTTACCAAAAACAAATTCACCCTTATCAAAAACTTTTTCACCGGCTAACCAGGTTTGCGCTACCACGCCAAACAACTCTTCTCCAAGATAAGGTGTCAGCTTATGCCGGTGATGGATCATTTCTTCTTTTACAATAAAACTTTTCTCCGGGTTCCAGGCTACCAGGTCAGCATCATAACCTTTTTCAATTTTTCCTTTGCGTTGTTGCAGACCGGGCAGTACAGCCGGCTTTTCACAAAGCCATTTGGCTAGGTCGGTGATGTTGCAATCGTGTTTTCTAGCTGCTGTCCATAAGGCCGGTAATGCAAACTGTATGGAAGAAATGCCACCCCATGCTTTCATAAAATCGGCGGTTGTTAATTCCTTCATACCGGACGGCGCCGGTGAGTGATCGGTAGCCACAAAATCAATGATACCTTCCTTCAATGACTGCCATAGTTTTTCATTATTCTCTTTCTCTCTTATGGGCGGTGCGCATTTGAACACTGTTTGTCCATCTTTAATTTCTTCGGCGCTGAAGTATAAATAATGCTGGCCCGTTTCAACTGTTAACGGCAATCCCTGCCTGCCGGCAGGCAGGCTTTTTTCTTTTGCTTTAACGATTTGCTCAATAGAATCGGCCGATGACAGGTGAACAATATGAGTGCGGCAGTTAAACTCTTCACACAACCGGATCATTAATGCAATGGCATCGTCTTCCCATTTTTTAGGTCGTGATGAAAGATAGTTTTGGTAGAGGCGAGTGGGGAGTGGGGGCTGGGAAATGGGGGTTGACAATTCGCAATGGACCAGTAATGGCAAATCATATTTTGCGATAATTGGCATTGCCTTTCTCAAATCTTCTTCTGTTACATTGGGAAATTCATCAATACCGGAATGGGTGAGAAATGCCTTAAATCCCAGTACTCCTTTTTCTATCAATGGTTCTATCTCCTTTTCATTGCCGGGAATGATGCCTCCCCAAAAACCGCAGTTGCAATGAAGTTTATTTAGTCTGACCGTCTCGGTCTGACCATTTCCGGTCGTCGCCTTTATCTTTTCTTCAAACGCTTTTACCGTTGTTGTCACCGGTGATGAATTCAACGGCATATCGACCAATGTCGTTATACCGCCTGCAATCGCCGCCTTAGTAGCTGTATCAAAACCCTCCCACTCTGTTCTTCCCGGTTCATTGATATGAACATGCGGGTCAACAAGGCCGGGCATCAAAACATTATCACCCGCATCAATTATTGCGAAATCTTTTCCCGGCAACTCATCCGTCACCTCTTCGATCTTTCCATTATTGATGCAAACAAACGCTTTTCGTATCCCATGCGGGGTAACGACACGGTTACTGACTATTGCCGTTCGAAGCATATTTGAAAATTTATTGGAACACTAAGTTCACCACGTTGTGTCCTGTGTGCCCCTGCTTTCCTAAAAATAATCAAAACAATGTTTTACTTTAGGATGAGTTTCACGAAGCTTATATGACCATAAAATAATTTGGCCCGGATGAACGCAAATAAACATAGATAACATTGTTATGAGATATCCATCTGTGTAAATCAGTGTCCATCTGTGGCAAAAAAAATGCCTGTAATCCTCCTCATATTATTCTCCCTTATCCTGGTGATGCTCATCATCACTACTTATCATATCCGTGTCGTATTAAAAAAAAATGAAGCACTGGAAAATGAGCAGGAAAAAACCAGCCGGGTGCAGGCATGGATCTATGCCGCCATTGTACTGACCATCGTCGCCATCATTACCAGTATTTATTTTGTTGTCAAAGGAACACCCTGGGAAGCTCATTTGATGGAATGGCTGAACATTGTGGTGCGGGTAATGCATATCACTTTCGGCATCGCCTGGATCGGCGCCTCGTTTTATTTTGTGTTTTTAGAAAATGCATTGAACCGAACCGAAAACATCCGGGACGAGCTGGCCGGTAATCTCTGGGCCGTACACGGCGGCGGGTTTTATTATTTGGAAAAATACAAGGTAGCACCCAAGACTATTCCCAAACATTTGCACTGGTTCAAGTATGAAGCCTACTTCACCTGGCTCTCCGGTATTGGACTGCTTTTCATTGTTTACTATTTCAATGCATCAGCTATGCTGATCGATCCGGCGGTAATGAAGTTAACCACGCTAGAAGGCATTGCTATCGGCATAGGTTCATTTATCGCAGCCTGGTGTATGTATGATTTGCTTTGTAAATCGCCCCTTCGCAAAAAGCCAATTTTGTTTGCCATTATTGGTACTCTCATATTAATAGCCTTTGCCTGGTTCTATAGCCAGGTTTTTAGTGGCCGTGCGGCTTTTATTCATTTTGGTGCCATGATCGGCAGCATCATGGTGGCGAATGTTTTTTTTGTGATCATCCCGGCACAAAAAGCCATGGTCAACGCTGCTAAACAAGGTCAATTGCCCGATGCGCAAAAGGGAAAGAATGCCTTGTTCCGTTCTATCCACAACAATTATTTTACGCTGCCGGTGTTATTTGTGATGGTCAGCAATCATTTTCCCGGGACGTTCAGCCACACTTATCAATGGATCGTGCTGGCCGCTATCTCTATTGGTAGTGCCGGCATCAAGCATTGGCTCAATCTGCGGGAGCAGGGCCAATTAAGTGTATGGGTAATGCCGGGCTCTGTATTGATATTGCTGGCCGTTGTCTTTGCCACGGCGCCAAAAGCTTCCACGACGAAATGCAGCGAGATCAGTTTTGCCACCGCCAATGCCATCATTCAACAGCGTTGTGTCAGTTGTCATTCCTCTATGCCAACCGATGATGTTTACAAAGTAGCACCTAATGGAGTTAAATATGATACCCCGCAGGAAATAGTTGCCAAAAAAGAATTGATACTGCAGCGGGTGGTATTTACCAAATCAATGCCTCAAAACAATAAAACCAATATGACCCCAGAGGAGCGGGAAATGATCCGGTGCTGGATTGAAGGAGGAGCTAACCCCCAAACCCCCTAAAGGGGGCTTAATACATAACTAGTACTTCTCCCACTGGCACCCTCTTTTATTAAAACATTTTTCTCTATCAAATCCTGTATATCCCGCAGGGCGGTATCATGTGATGCCTTTGTTATTTTGGCCCATTTGGAAGTTGTCAGTTTGCCTTCAAAACCATCCAATATTTTATTGAGCATTAAAACCTGCCTGGTATTAAAAATGGTTGTTGAATGTTGCTTCCAGAAAGCGGCTTTTTTTAATACCGTTGAAAGTATGTCGTCCGAGGCATTCAATGCGCGGCTGAGGCATTGCAGAAACCATTCGAGCCAGGCTGTTATATCAAGGTCACCCTTTTGCGTTTGCTCCAGGATGTCATAGTATGCATTTCTTTCTTTCCGTATTTGTGCACTCATGCTATAAAATCGCTGTGGAGTTCTGTCCGCACGGGCCAGCAACATATCGGCGATAGCTCTTGCCATGCGTCCATTACCATCATCAAAGGGATGAATAGTCACAAACCATAAATGTGCAATAGCAGCCTTTATAACTGCATCAACTTCTTCGTTTGCGTTAAACCATTTAAGGAATTTTTGCATTTCATCCGCTAACAATTCAGCGGCTGGTGCTTCAAAATGTACTTTCTCTCTTCCCAGGGGTCCTGAAACTACCTGCATAGGATCATGAGGTGGATTATCTCTCCAGGCACCAGTTATTATTTTATGCATACCGCTTCTGCCGGTTGGAAAAAGAGCAGCATGCCATCCAAAGAGGCGCTCTTGTGTGAGTGGATCTTTAAAATGTTGGGTGGCATCCAGTATCATTTCTACCACTCCGTCTATATGCCTGTCTACCGGAACCAGTCCTGCTATATCTATTCCCAGCTTTTTGGCGATAGAAGAACGAACCTGGTTGGCATCTAGAAGTTCCCCTTCAATTTCACTGGATTTTAAAACATCCAGCGTTAGGGTTTGTAAGTTTGCTTCCTCCTGCAGTCCAAATCCCAATCGCTCCATTTGACCCAATAGTTTCCCCTGTTGATGCCTCACCTGTGTCAACAATGGATTTAGTTTGGTGCCGTCCCAGGTAAAAAAGGGCCAGTTGGCTAAATGATAAATATAAACCGTCATTCTACGCAAAATATGCGTCGAATATAGGCAATATTTTACGCATTTATTTATAATCTACGCAAAATGTGCGTCAAATAAGCCAATCATTCGACGCACAAGGATTTGTGCTTTACAAATTTTGTATCCTAACTATTTGCATCTCCTTATTTTATCCGTCCTGTTGTTTGCTAACTTTAATCAACAAACTCCTCTCATGAAATACGCCTCACTCCTTATTTTTCTTTTTGGATTTTTTATTATTGCTAAGACCCAATCCACCCAAAAGCCACCCTTACATGGCAAAAACTGGATGGCCATAACCGGCAAACCTTTGGCAGCACAGGCCGGGGCGATGATTTTTCAACAAGGAGGGAATGCCGTTGATGCGGCCTGTGCCATGCTGGCCGCTACCTGTACCATGTGGGATGTGCTGAGCTGGGGCGGTGAAACACAGGCCCTGATCTACAATCCTAAAACAAAAAAAGTCATAGCGATCAATGCACTGGGTTTTGCGCCTTCGGGAGCTACGGCTGAATTTTTCAAAGGCAAGGGTTACAATTTTCCACCCGAATACGGTCCGTTGGCCGCAGTTACTCCCGGCACACCCGGCGGGCTTTGTCATATGCTGGCCGAATATGGCACCATGAGCCTGCAACAGGTGCTGGTACCCGCCATGCAACTGGCAGCCGGCTACCCTATTGATGCGCAGACTGCGAACAGTATTGAAAGAGGAAAAGAAAGGATCAAAGAATGGCCTTATAGCAAAAAAGTATTGCTGACGCATTTGGGTGAAAAAAGAGAAGCGCCGGAAGCAGGGGAGATTTTTGTACAAAAAGAGCTGTTGCAGACACTCACTAAAATGGTAGAAGCCGAGCAACAGGCACTGAAACAAAAGAAAAGCCGCAGGCAGGCTATCATGGCGGCCTATGACCGTTTTTATAAAGGAGATATTGCCAAAGAACTGGTAAGAGGTTGCCGGGAACAGGGCGGGCTGTTTACTATGGAAGACCTGGCCAGGTGGAAGCCTATTGAAGAAGAGCCCATGAAAGTAAATTATCGTGGCATTGATGTTTACAAACTGCAGCAATGGACACAGGGCCCTTCGATGTTACAGGCATTAAACATCCTGGAAAATTTTGATCTCAAAAAAATGGGATACAACAGCACTCAATATATCCATACCGTTTACCAGGCGATGAACCTGGCTTTTGCCGACCGGGATTTTTATTATGGCGATCCCTATTTTCCACCAGTAGAGCCAATACAAGGGTTATTAAATAAAGATTATGCAAAACAGCGGGCAGTCCTTATCAACCCGGAAAAAAATGACGCTGTCGCCGGACCCGGCGATCCTTATCCGTTTGAAGGAAAGACCAACCCCTACCTCGAGCTCTTAAAGAAAAGAGGCTTTGATATGACACCGCCAACCCAGCGCAAAAATTTTATGCCGGCCCATGATACAACTGATCATGCTGCTATAAACATTACTGAAGAATATATGGAGCGTCTCTGGCGGGGTACCACCAGTGTAGAAGCGGCAGATAAAGATGGCTGGGTCGTATCTATCACACCCAGCGGCGGCTGGCTGCCTGCCTGCATTGCCGGCAATACCGGTGTAGGTCTAAGTCAACGGATGCAAAGTTTTGTACTGGATGCTGAATTAAATCCCTTCAACGTAGTGGGGCCAGGCAAGCGGCCAAGGGTAACATTAACTCCGGGGATGGCGCTGAAAGATGGCAAGCCCTTTTTATCCTTTGCCGTGCAGGGCGGTGACACGCAGGACCAAAACCTGTTGCAATTTTTCCTGAACATGGTGGAGTTTGGGATGACGGTACAGCAAGCCGTTGAAGCGGCCAATATCAACAGCAACCAGCTTTGGCTATCACTGGGCGGTACTAAAACAGAAGACCGGAAACCTCAACCCGGCAGTATACTACTCAATAACAGCACTCCTGAAAAAGTGCGGGAAGAATTAAAGAAAATGGGCTATACCTTCAGCTTTGGCAACCGCACCAGCGGCCCGATTAATGCCATTTACTTCGACTGGAAACACGGAACGCTTTGGGGTGGCTCCAGCAATCATGGTGAAGATTACGGAATAGGCTGGTAAGCTGTTACTTTCTGAATATAGCCTGAAAATGATGTTCCCGATTGCAGGTATTAAACTTAATTCCATTTAGAGTCTAACTCACAGGACTTGTATTCCTGGTACACCGGAGCAAAAACTAAACAAGCACCGGCGTTTATTCACTTAATAATATAGGGGTTAATTATTGCTGAGTAGATTTTCAACTACACAAACAATACAGCGAACTCTATTTTTTAGACTCACCAACCGACTCATCTTTGCCCTGCAATCAAAACGATATCCCGGTGCAAACCCGGTTTTCATATTCTTGATTAAGGTTTAAAGGTTGATGATCCAACGGGGCTGTAAGGCCCCGTTTTTTATTGTAACATTGCCATTGATGTAATGCCTCGTGTTTGCAACAGCAGGCTTATCTTTTCTTCCAGTTCCTTCACCCGTTGAGTCATTTTCTTGACTTCATCGAAAATTTTTCCTTTGCTAATAGCACTCCTGATGTAAAGTTTCTCCAGTATTATTTCATGACGTATTTGGCTAATTTGCTGTTCAACATTGTTCATACCAATAGATTTTAAGTTAAAAATTTTAAAGGCTTACCAGTGTTATGAAGAGGGGAATTGTGGACAAACTTGTCTCACCCAGGATAGCTTAGCAGGCGATTTTGTAGGAGGTAACTAAAAAAACCCGGACTGAAAAATATAATTAATAGCCGATTACTTCATCATAGTTATTAAGTAATTTAAGTCAGGACAATACAGCTTCTGCCATTGCAGTAAACCTGGTCATCGGTCTGGCATAATAATAGAAGATAATAAGCCGTGTGGATGGTACTCTGCAAAAGAGAATGCGTTAACAACCCAACAGCCTTGTATCACTAAAAAAATTCCCACCATGCTTTTTCCTATCGGCGATGACAACAGGGACCGGCACAGAACGCCTTATATCACCTGGCTGTTAATTGCACTCAACGTATTTGTGTTTGTGTACTGGCAGGGGCTGGGTAGCAATATCGGCTTCACCTTTGCTTATTCAACCGTGCCGGCAGAAATCCTGGGGGGTGAGGATATTGTGACCGGCGCCAAAATTATCGAGGACCCGATCACCGGTAAACCTATCAGCATGCCGGGCCTGCAGCCTACACCCATCCCGGTTTATTTAACGCTGCTTACTTCCATGTTTATGCATGGTGGCATTGCCCATATTGCCGGCAACATGCTTTTCCTGTGGATTTTTGGCGACAACCTGGAAAATGTGATGGGGCACAAAAAATATTTATTCTTTTATCTTATCTGTGGCGTGCTGGCTGGCCTGGCGCATGTGCTGAGCTCTGCCTGGCTTAATCAGAGTACTCTTGTTCCAAGTCTTGGCGCTTCCGGTGCTATCTCGGGAGTAATGGGTGGCTATATATTGATGTTTCCCCGCCGCCGGGTGCATGTATGGTTTTTGTTCAGCATCCTGTCACTACCCGCTTTTATAGTAGTAGGTCTTTGGTTTGTGTTCCAGGTGATCAATGGCATGGGCATGCTGGGTGGTGAAGAAGCTGCCGGCGGTGTGGCTTATGCAGCGCATATTGGTGGTTTTATTGCGGGTCTTTTGCTGGTTAAGTTTTTTGTCGGCAAACCGGCACCTGCTCCCACCAAAACAAGATCTTCCTGGTGAGATTTTAGAACGTATTTTAGAACGCAGATATGTTACGATAGTGATGATTGTCGCTGAATTTACCTTAGTAAACGTGAGTTTTGGGTCTTCCCCTCATCCGCCGCGGCGGATGATTCGTGGGGTAAAAGTATCAAGAGAAAGGCACGAGGCGTTCCTTCGGAACGCTTGGTGCATTTTATCTATGAGCCGTTACCCATGATTTGTTCCTACGGAACAATTTAGCAAACTGATTATCTGTGAAAAAAATCCAAAACTCACGTTAGTAAATCATCATAATCAGCGTTATCAGCGTTCTGCATTTGCCAACAAAACCTTTTACTGCCCTTATACCTGTTTACCTTGTGATTCACTTTCCGGTGGAAGAGAGGACCTTAACGCCGGATATAATCTCTTTTTGGCAAGCCACTGTAAAACCGACGCTTTGACTTTCGGCCATTGCGCATCCATTTTCGTTTTCACCCATTTGGAAATGATTTCAAAAACAATAAAACCGATCACCAGCGACACGATCCATTCCAGGTTGCTATAGGTTTTTTTATCCAGCATGGTTTTATGCGAGGTGAGTCCCCATAAATTTTTGATGCTGCGGGTGGCAAAATAATGCGATACCAGCCGGGTAGAAGCCATACCGATGGCAAAGCCTAAAAAGTTGCCGAGAAAATTGTTGTAGAGGTATTGAACAAACTTTTGCAAAAGGTTTTTCATAAATGGATTTAAGTGACTTTATAATGCCAGGTCCTTTCGGGGTTTAAGATACCACAATAGCAAGATAGGGCACAATAGTAAAAACACATAGGGTGTATGGCAAATCGTGGATTAACCACAGAGGTTCACAGAGTTTATCACAGGGGACACAGAGGATTTCTATGTATCCGATGGCCATGGAAAAACTGTGCTGTATAAATGCTTGAAGGTTTACAAATTGCCTTCCGGGATCTTTCCTTTTTGCAAGTCTTTTACCTGTTCCGGGCTGAAAGGAGCATCGAATAATTCGGGTGAAACATGACAGCAGCGGAACAGCTCACCGATAAAATGCATCCGCTCCGGCAGGCTGGCCCAGTCTTCGGCGCCGCTTTCCAGCAGGCTGCCCGGGGTGGGATCGGTTTGTTGCAACAATGCCAGCAGGTCGGCATTGCAAAGCTGTTTCAATATGTCAGGGTAAGAAAGCGAAAGGTCAAGCCCCAATCTTAACCGCCTGTCCTGTGGAATGGTGAGTGTCATCAGGTGCAGCGTCAAAGTACGACGAAGATGGTATTGCACACGTTGCAGCAATGATTCAACGGCCTCGTCGAGCAAACCGGTTTGCCGCAACAACTGTTTCATCCACCCCATGAAGCGGGAGCGGAAGCTGATGCCGGCCCGCAGTTCTTCCAGCAATTGGGTTTTTAGTTCCTGTGCATCAAAGCCGGCATTGAGTGCTTCGGCAATTTCCGGTTGCAGGCGGGTTTGTTCATGAAAACCGATTTGCAGGTTGGCCAGCAGGTTGAGTTCTGTTTTTTGCTGCGGGTCGGTTTCAAACAAGGCAAGATAATAACAGCGGAAAGCCCGGCGCAAATAATCCTGTCCTTCGGGTGCTGGTCCCGGCAGTAGCGATTCGCAAAAGCGATCGATATGTGCGGGATCGTAGCTGGTATCATTAAAACATTCGCTCATGAAGCGGGCAAATTCCCGGGCTATTTCTTCAAATACTTTTTTATTGCCGCGGCTCACCGCCTCGCTGGCCGTATTGGCTGCGGAGGATAACACGATTCCAAAGGCCGATTGACGAAGCTGGTCCAGCCGTTGTTTGGCCCCGGCTTGTTTTGCCAGTTCCGCCACGAGTGAAAGAGCGGCTTCGATCTCCGGCTCTTTTTGCAGCAGGGCTGCCAGTGACTGTTTCAAATCTTGTTCGCGGATGGTTTGGCCGGCCTGTTTGGACGCCCAGGTGGCAAAGCTGCACCAGTTGGACACGGGACCCATACGTTGAGCAAAGGCTGTGGACAGTTCTGAATAGCATTGGGTGATTGTGAGGTTACGCAAAACCGGTTCAGCCAGTGATGCAATGCGATCTGTTTCTGCTGTTGTTGCGGCATTAGGAAAAGACATGACCGGGAGATGATTTTTTGAAGAAGCAGTTGGTTGATTGTTTCTGCAAGTTAATTATAACGTAAGGAAAATTTCTATCCGTGAAGCAGGGCCCGGCTTTACTAAATACATAAGATACAATTGGCCAATTGCTTTACATAGGAAACCCATGTTGTTCGTTCGTTCTTATCCTGTCAGGCGGTAATACGCTGAATATGTAAAAGAACTTTGCCTGGTCTCAAAGTAAGCAAAGGCTTCATTTCCGGTATTTGTCCTGTTGAGCTAATCCGGAACTTCTTTAAAAACGAAAAAATAAAAAATGACATTTCAACCACTGCAAAATTATTACCGATACACATTCTCGGTCCTGCCCCGAATGGAAAATAATTTTTTGATTTCGCAACTTTGGTATCAGTAATAAATCGTTCGGGTTTAAATTTCAGTTCTTCATCCCAAAGACTTTTATCCCTGTGCAACCCAAAAAAGAAAGGTATGATAATGGTATTTTTAGGAAATGAGAATTCTTCAAACGCATCGTCTTCTATTGCAACCCGTTCTGTCATCCATGCCGCAGGGTACAAACGCATGGCTTCGTCTATTGTTGCTTTAAGATATTCATTATTCAAACATTCATAGATAGTGCTTTCGTCAAATGAAGCCGTCAGTTTCTGAAGGACTTCTTTATTGGCAGAAAGCAAGTATAACAGCCACGAAAGGGTGTTTGCTGTAGTTTCATGTCCTGCAAAAATAAGAATCACGACTTCATCTACGATCTGTTCACTAGTCATCGCTTCGCCTGTATCTTCATATTTACTTTTTAAAAGCATATCTAACAAATCAGTATAACTTTCATCGCTTGCTTTTCGTTCATTAATTATTCCTGTGATAATTTCTCTTAACCTTTTGGCCTTTTTAAGTTGACTATTTTTTGTCCCTGTAAATGGGTAAAAAAACCTTCGGAATGGTTGGTTTATATCTGTGATCAGGAAGTCCTGGAGTTCTGTAAAAATCTGGCTAAGTTCTTCCATTATCCGGGAAGATAACTTTATGTCAAACAGTGATTGTATTAAAACATTAAAAGAAAGCTGCTGAACCAGTGGATAAATGTCAACGCTTTCACCCGTTGGAAATTTTAAGAGAAAATCATCAATGGACCTGATAATTATACCATACAGGCCCTGCAGCTTCTCCCGGTGAAATGCTGGTTGTATTAACCGTCTTTGTCTTAGCCAGTAATCTCCATTTGAAAAAAGAAGCCCCTTGCCAAAAAGTTCAACCGCCCGTTCTGTAGATAATTCAGATTTCTTATAGTTTCTGTGATTTTCTTTTAAAATGTAATTAATGAAGTTTGGATTTTGTGTTAGAATGATCTTCCTGTTGGTACGCAATGCTGCTGAATAAGTGCCTGAAAAGGCGTCCATACTTTTTGAAATAAATTTTACCGGGTTATTTAGAAACTCGTTTGAGTGTAGCATCGTCTGAAATAAGGAATATCCAACAGGCAGGTTGTACTTTTTCTTTTTGATACCCATTTTCAAATTTAATTATTGTGTCCAGACTGTGTATAATAATTTGTCACTTTACAAATCGCAGGGCATTCGTGGCATGATGCACAACACGTCGATTGATGTTAGATGCAACATATACAAAATTGCACCATTGGAAAATTAAGCAGTTGATGTTATATATTTTGGTTTGTCATTAGGGCAATCCCCCTGCAAGTAAAGTGTGGTAGGAAACCATCAGCTTAGAAACTGCGAAGTCGGAGGCTTCAGAGCGGACTGTGTATTTCAGAAAGTCTTTTTGCAAGACTGCAATTGCTGGTTTTGCCAGCCTCTTTGAGGCTGCTGCGGAGATACACCCGATAGCTATCGGGGCTCTCCGTATTACTTGTTCCGACACTTCGGAAACCATTTCAGCGTTTTTTATTTATTCAACATTCTCAGGACAACGGGGGTAGCTGTATGATTTTTTTTCTATTCATCTATTTAATCTTGTCTGAAAAAAATTCTCTGATGTCATTTACCAGCAAGGCAGGAACTTCCATTGCCGGAAAATGGCAACCTTTATCATAAAAAGTCCATCTGTCTGGTTCACCCATGAATGAAGTCAATTTTTTCAATAAAGATTCATCTTCTTTTTTTCCAAAACAAGCTATTGCCGATTGAACTTTTGGAGGAGTCCATTGATTGGCTTCCTGTGAATGATCGCTGCCCCAATTGAAAGCCATACTCATATTTTCGGCAAGAATCTCTGCACTTGATGCACCTGATTGATTGAACCAGTATAGTGAAACATTCGTCAGGATCTGGTCTATATCAATCGCATCTTCCGGTAAATGTTTATCCTCGTCTGACCACTCTTTATATTTTTCAAGTACCCAGGCCAATTGTGCGATCGGGCTATCTGATAATGCAATGCCAATGGTATGTGGTCTTGTTGATTGTATTTCTAAATACGCTGTTCCATCTTTTTTGTATTGTTTCATTCGTTCTAAACGCATGTTTTCTTCATTTGTAAAAAATGAATGATCTGAAGGAAACATTCCAAGCCCTGCAACTGCAAAAAAATCTGAATTGATATGTGTTCCAATTAAGTTATATGCCGCAACGCCTGACATGATACCAACAATGCCGGCACCCATATCGCCACCATGAACGGCAAACTTCTCATAACCCAGTTCCTTCATCAATGTTGCGAATGCAGTTGCAATCCTGATCATATTCCACCCTTTGTCTTTTACCGGCGTTGAAAAACCAAAACCGGGAATAGAAGGAATAACCAAATCAAAAGCAATTTGGTCTTCAGTTTGTGGATTGGTAAGTGGTTCGATCAGCTTGATAAAATCTGCAAATGAACCCGGCCAGCCATGAATAAGCATCAGAGGTGTGGCATTTGGTTTAGTTGATTTAATATGTAAATAATGGATAGTTTGCCCGTCAATTTCCGTGATGAATTGCGGATATTGATTGAGGATGACCTCTTGCTTTTTCCAATCAAATTTGTTTAGCCAATAGTCTGCTGCTTTTTTTAAATACTCCACCGGCACCCCTTTCTCCCAGTTATTATCAATTGTTGAATTAACCCACCGGGCATTAGCAAGTCTTTGACGGAGGTATTCAATATCTCTGTCTTGAATTTGAATTGTGAACTTTTGCATGATTGTAGAATTTTAATCGTTTGTTGAAACAAAATTCGTAGTCACACAATTCTGAAACGATAACAATTGTTAAGAAATGCTATCGCCTGTTTCTAATTCTGCTTAAAGAAACAGAAGTAATACCCAAAAAAGAGGCTATATAATGCTGCGGTACTCTTTGAAGGATTTTTGGGTATTGCTCTAATAGCTCTTTATATCGTTCTTCCGGGCTGTTTTTTATCCTGGACAGAAAGAGTTTTTCGATGTATAAAAGTCGTTGAATAGTTTGTTCTTCGATGTCTTGTTTAATTAAGGGCGAATTTTCAATGATTGTAAAATAGTCTGCTTTAGTAAGTGAATGTACGATAGATGATTCCAGGCTTTCAATTGAATAAAGGCTTGGTTGATTATACCGGAAACTTTCGGCAGATGAAATAGCCTCACCCTCAAAGAAAAATTGAAAGGTAATATCTGTACCATCATTATTGAAAGAGAGCCGAAAGCAACCTTTTTCAATGAAGTAAATTTTTTTAGCGATTTCTCCTTCTTTCAGTAAAATTGTTTTTGCCGAAACCTCTTCCCGTTTGAATAAGTGGCTGAATTTTTCCCATTCTAACTGTATGCCTGTTGTTTGGCTACTCATTAATTTCTAAAGATGGTTTTTTTACAAAAGTAGATTTGTCAAAATATAGCGGGTAACACGCTGATTGCTTTTATTACCTGTAATATATAAAAAATTGCACCGTTGAAAATTAAGTTGATGTTATACATTTGGATTGTCGTTAAGACAATCCACCCTGCAATAAAGTATGATTTGAATCCATCAGCATATAAACTGCGAAGTCGGCTTCAGAGCGGACTGAGTATTTCAGAAAATATTTTTGCAGGATTGTAATTGCTGGTTTTGACAGCGTCTTTAAGACTGCTGCGGAGATACACAGAATCTATCGGGTCTCCGCACTACTTGTTCCGACACTTCGGAAACCATGCAGCTTTTTTATTTATTCAACATTCTCAGGACAACGGGGGGAGTATCGTAGAACTACTAATCTGATATAGTTTTCATACACTGGTCATACAGCATCTATACTCCATCCATACAGTATCCATACACTGTGAACGCTTTTAGTACGCCTTTGAGTGGGCTTTGACTGGGCTTTGAGTGGGAGTAACGGGGAAGTGGGGGTGGCTAGTGGGGAGTGGCATGTAGGGTGCGTGAGGGCGGGTCTGAAAAAACTTTACAGGCTGGCAGGTTCATTCGTGATTGTACCGGGAAAGGCCGTGATGATCTTACCGCCGGCATCGGTGAGAATGGTAATGAGACTAGCGGGTTGACCATTTTTGTCAAAGCCGATGGGTTGTTCTGTCCGTATGACCCGCTGGAAATTGGATGAACCATTGACAGGCGTAACCGGTAATGAATGAGCTTCGCGGATGTGGTGCAATATTTCTGCTACAGGAATATGAAACTTGCCGGTGTGCGGATAGCGGGGGATTTTGTAGTAATGCCTTTCCAGGATATGGGCCAGGGAGGTGATGCAGAGGTAATAGTTTTTGCGAAGGAGTTTCTTTTTATCGGGCAGCGGTAGCTGCCTTAGTATTTCTTTGACCATATCATCTACCCATACCTGGGTGTCTGCCATCAGGAAAATGAGTTTGAGCCATTCGGCTTCGTTGAAATGTAACTGGTGTTTTGTATAGTTGAGATTGGTATCCATGGCTGGCAGTAGCTGCTATTTTTCGTTGTTTTGTTCAGCGGTTGTTTTGTCTAATACGGATTGACGGTCCTTCCATTTACGGCGGGGCCTGTGTGGTTCGGGTTGAATGCGTACTTCAATGAGATGAGCGGACTCGATGAGCTTATTGAGATGGATGTAAATGAGCAGCGTACTTTGGGAATTGTCGAATTCATCGAACGGGATATCGGACAGCGCATGATACAGTAAGTCTTTAATGACTTTTTTCCATCGATCTATGTTGAGGTAACGGGTAAATTTTTCCAGTGCTTTGTAAGGATCAAGAAATTCCTTTTTGCTGAGGTGACGCGGGAAAAAATCCCAGGGTGTATCAGCTAAATGACAACCACAGTAGCTATCGTAAGCTGTAAGCGACCAGCAATTGCTGCTGACGGCTTTATCGAGTATTACTTCGGGACGGTGATCGAAGGTGTTGATGATGGTATATACCGCTTCGATCAGTTCATCGATCTTTTCCGAGAAATAGAGCACATCACAAGGCGGGGTGCCTTGCCAAATCTTACCTGAATCGGCGGTTTTGATGAGCCGTTTTAACAATGAGCGGGTATTGACGAAATCGTAGCAATCAAAGAAAGCGTGGATGGTTTGGTAAGGAGGAGTCATAGTTTAAGGTTTGAGGTTTATGGGGGAGGCAATTTTGTTATACTTATTGTATAAGAGAAATACTGCCTGATAAAACAGCCTGGTGTACTCGTAAAAGAAAATAATGTTGTGCCGGTCTTTGACATTTTGTACTTCCATCTCCTCATTGGTGAGGGTGCCGACTGTGAGCATCCATAATTCTTTGTTGATACCAGTCATATCGAAGAAGCTGAAATACTCATTAATAATATCCCAGGCAGCTTGTTTTGTCTTTGCGTCTTTAAGCTGTTGCTCAAGTTTGATGAGGAATGGAGGTAATGCACTCATGTGGAAAATCTCCTTAGGAATTATAAATATACGTCATATAAGCATATTAATACAAGTTTATAGGATTATTTTCTCCCTTATTAGGAGAATTTCCAACCGAACGTAATTCTAATAAGTCTTTATTTTTCAGGACTAAGAATTGGATTATGGCTAAGAAAGTCGTTGAAAAAAAGATTTTTAATAGAATTAAAGCAGTTATTGCGGAAAAAGGAAAGACCAATAATTGGTTAGCCGATCAATTAGGTATGAATCCAAATACGGTTTCAAAATGGTGTACAAATCAAATGCAGCCTACCGTCGAAACCTTGTTTGCTATAGCAAGGGAACTTGATGTTGATGTGCGGGAGTTGTTGGTGAAGTCGAAGTAAATTTCAGCGAAAATTTATGGTGGTAAAAATTAGTTTCTAATTGGGTTTAAAATAAATGGCATTTGGATGATTACTCTATAGGATAAGGTTTAATATTTATTTATTTATTTCTTTCTTATTACTTTTTGGAACTGCAATTGCATCCTTTGGACAAAAGGCCATTAACCTGAAGACGTCAGTAAACATGTAGGCCATAGTGTAAAAGTGTTCGGAATAGCCCGACATTTATTAATAATGGTGGCACCTATCCAAACCAATTACTTGCCATAGTTATATGGGGTGATTTAAGGAAGATGTGAAAGGATTGAGCTATATAAGGGGATGGAGTAGATTGTAGCTAATAAAAGGAAACGGCTTACAATTAAATGATAACCATTTCAGATTTCATTTTAAAAAGAAGGTCAGCCAAAATTCTAGCCTCCTTGTCGCTTTTATCGTTTAAAATCACCTCACTTATCTTTTTATTCAAGCGCAGCAAAAAATAATTAGAAATTTCATAAAACGGAAACCTATAGTCTAACATATCGCAGAATGCAGCTGCTGTTAGTTCAACTAAAGTGTTTTTATAGGATTTTATCACAGCTATATTAACGCCTTGGCTAATCATCCTTTTATCATTTTCCACTTCTGACATTTCCGTTGGAAGACTTCCAAATCCAACTGAATGAATAATATTTGAAAATCTAAACGTCGCCTTTAAAAAAAGACTAGAATAACATGAAAGACAAAATAAATATTTATTTCCAAAGATTTTGATGTTGGCTCGATCGATTAGTTTCTTTCTGGGGAAATGAGGGCCCTCAGCACCAAATAAACAGTCGTCTTCACCATGGCCCATGAACAAAACTATAGATTCGTCAGGTAGATTTTCTATAAAATCTATAGAAGATGAGTGGGATTTTTCATCGGGATAAATTTTAGTAAGTTGAATACTTTCTGGACCAAACCTAGATCTTATAATTTCTGGTATTCTAACCAAGAATTGAGTGGTTTCGTCTTGTGGATAAATAATATGTAACATGCTCATTCTTTATTTAGCTCCACTAGATGAGCAATTGTATACTCAATGATATTTTTTTGAAAATTAACTCCGTGATGACTCTGAATTTCTATCTCACCCGCAATTTCTCCAAGTTTCTTTCCCTTAAAGGGGGGATATACACTTCTAAACTCTAATGAAGAAAATTTCTCTAGCTCAGAAATTATTAATTCACTTACATCTTTCTCTTCATTTGCCAAAGTCCTAATGATAGCATCAGCCAAGTTTCTCCTATCAAGAAAATCTTCAATTTTTAACCGAATTAATCTCGTTAACTCTTCAACCGTGTTTGTCATCTGAATAAACTTTTCCTGCTCTGATGAGTAAAGGACAAATCTCGCTCTCCGAATTCTTCTTTTTCTACTTTCTGATTCATTTTTTAACCATTTAATGACTTTGAATCCATCTAATGGGTCCTTTGCATAGTTAAAGTCGCACGCAACTAGATCAAAGCGATGGTTAATATACTTTTCATTAATCTCTCCTTTAATTTTTTCAAAGTCTAATTTGTGCTTTGATTCGTTTGATTGCTCTTGCGAATAGTACTTCTCATTTCTTAAATCTATGTGTTTAAAATTGAAAGTAATTCCTTGTTTTTTTAAAGAGCCAATTACTTTATCAGTGATCTCAGTCACATCCTCATCAGCGATAAATAGGCAAGTTTTTAAGCTCATTTATATTGGTTTTTTTAAAATTATCTCAAACGCTGCTCCGGCTAAATCTTCTCCATTTCCAATGAATTTAATTCTACCATACATATCTTTTAGAAGCTCTCTTGTATAATAGAGACCTATACCAGAGCCACTCACTTTACTAGGGGGGATGTCATTGACCCCGAGTTCAAAAATTCTCTCGGGATTGTCTAAAAATCTTTCTGATAATCCAATGCCGTTGTCAGAGATAATTATACTTAGGGTATTTGAATCAATATTTTTGAATGATATTTTCGCTTTATTAGCTCCCCATTTTAGTGAATTCGAAATCACATTATCAATAATTATTGACAAATTAAGAATACTAACAATCTTAATTAATTTGGCTTCATTTTCGACAAATTCAAAAGAGATTCTAGGACTATAAGTATCGCTATAAACGCTTAAATATTGAATGAAGTACTGAACTATATCAACGCTTCGCTTTTCAATATCTTCTTTAAAGTTAGACCGCGTAGCAATTTCTGACATCTTCAATGACTTTTCCGCATTAAGTCGAATATTTCCCAGCTTCTTAAGTACCTCTTTTTCATCATACATTGAAGAAGTAATTCCCGAAATCAAGTTATCAATACCGTCTCGAATATCAATACTATTTATTTTAATAGTGTGAATTAAGCCATCCGCATCATCACTTAAAGTACGGCGAGTTGCGAGTAAGTATACATTTTTTTGCCTCTCTATTTCTAATTCCGCTTCAAGTCGCTTTCTTTCCTCCTCCTCTTTTATAGCTCTTTCTTCAGCTAGCTGCTTTTCAATACTTAATTTTTCAGCAGTCTGCTTAAATGAAATATAACTTTGATTAAAGTCAGTATATAGCTTTTTTGTTGTGTTTATTGCATAGAGAGTCTTTTCATTAGTGGTATTTTGCGATATATTGTCAAGGGTACCAATTATATTTTCTAATGATGCCTTGTTTTCTTCTATTCTTTTAAGTTGCTGAGAGATGTCAGCAGATTGAAGGTTTCCAATGTCATCCAAAAGCTTTCGAATATTTTCTCTAGCTTTATCTTCTTCCTCTTTAGCGAGTTCCAAAATCAAATCCTCATTAATGTATAAGTCAATTATATTTTCTCGCTTGACATCAATAATGTTTTGAATTATTGAAAATATTCTCTGCTTTTTTTGTGATTCTGTTTCATAATAAGTTTCGAATTTCTGAGCTTCAACCAATGGCAAGGAATCAACTTTAGACTCAAAGTCTTTAATTACTTTAGCTCTTTTTTTTGAGAGAGTTTCATTTTCTTCTAGATCTTCTTCTCCAGTGACCTTGTCCCAATTTAATCCTTGGACAACATACTTTTCTAGACGCTTAAATGTATAATAAAAGTAGCCGTCTTTTTTGTTTTTCTTAATGTCAGTACTTTGTGTCAACTCTTGAAAATATTCATCGTTAACAACACCTTCCCGGCTAGAAATTATTTTGAAATTGTTATTAGAATCTTTAATCTCGATGCGCCCTACCAATTCCCGGGTAGATAAAAACCTACTGTGACCTTGCCCTCGTCTAATTTCTAATCCTAACCAGTCATTTTCTACCTCACCATAAGGAGGAATCATAAATCCGTTAATAAATAAAAAAACAGAACCGAAATCAACTGAGCGAATACCTGTTTGTTTAGCAAAGTAAATCTTCGAATAAGTATTTAGATAATAGAGGATAATTCGAATGTTTTTTAATAGTTTGAACTGCGAATTCCTTTCTTCTAACATAAAAATTACTCTTCCCTTATCATTTATTGATGTAAAAATCTTTTCGCCGGTGCCGTCAATAAATGATTCAATGTTTGTTGCAGTGAACTCAAGTTTATCAAAGATTTTATTCTTAACGAATCCGGACACAGCCCTGTTATCTTTTGAAAATTCGGCTGCATCCAAGTTTATCGTAAATGAAGTGTTTTGAAAGCTTTGATTCGGATTAATTAATTTTTCCAGATAATTCCTGAGTTTTAATAATTTATCTACATTCCAATATTCTTTCTTCTTCTTGACTTCCTTATATGCCCATTGACTTCGAAGCTTTGAGATCTCTAGGATAACCCCTTGTTTAAATGGCTTGTGTTTAGCAAGTGTTTCAAATTCTGATTCCGGTATTTCATTAAGGAGAACTTTAATTTTTTGTATTTCTAATTTTTCCTTTTGCTGTTCGCTCAAGTCATCCCTTGTTTCAGTTTCGAAATCGTTCCAATTTATTTTAAGATGAAAGTATTTTTTATCGTTCGTTGTTCTAGTATATAGATCTAAATATTGGCCAAGCCGATCACATGAAAATCGACCAACCCCTTTGTTACCAGCCAAGACCCTGTTATTATCTTCTTTTCTATTCTTTTTTTCTGAATAGGCAATATTCAACCATTTATTCTCAATGTCTTCACCATTCATCCCCTTCCCAAAATCTCGGATTAGTATTTTAGATGATCTTTGGCCGTATTCAATATTTGTTTGATCGTCGTTATTTTTTAGGTTTTTAAATTGCACATCTACAGTTGGAGAACCTGCGTCGTATGAGTTTTTTACAAGCTCAAGTATGGCAATATTATCGTCATTGATAAGATCTTTACCAATTATGCTTTTAAGAAGAACGTTTGTTTTAAAATTAAGAAGCTTCTCTTTTGTTTTCATTAACTTACGAGTTGCAATAAAATCAACCCACTTTGTTCACCAAATAATGGAGGTATGGCATTTCCAATTTGTGTATATCTTGGAACTTCCCTAACTCTTAATTTTCCGCCAGTCGTATATTTTCCTTTAAATTCATACCAATCCGGGAATGATTGTAATCTTGCATATTCCCTGACCGTTAAAATTCGAGGTTCACAATAATGAATGTAATCATCGGGTAGACTTGTAATAGTTGGAGATTTTTCGTTTTTATCTAAGGGTATTATGGTATGTTTATTTATTTCAAACCGCTTACGAATTGTGGCATCAATATCCTTATTTTTCCTGCTATTGTGTTTTAAGATAAACTCAAATTTTTCAATTATTGTTTGCGAATGCCTGGGAAACCTGTGACTATCGGCAATCTTGCTATTTGTCCCTTCACGCATATACTGTTGATATGAACTGAAAGGCTTTGCATAAATCCCTGCTTGGAATCTACTTGTATCAGGCGAAGTTTCCGTGCCATTTTTTTCAAGTAGATCTGAAATAGCATCGCCTAAAGTTGTATCGACTGATAAATTTTTCGATCTTAAAAATGAAACACTGTTTTCTTTTAGTGCGCTGAAAAACCTTTTTGCAGTTTCTTTAGAAGAGTTGAAAGTATCTTTACGAATTCCCACCAATATAAACCTTGTTCTTTTTTGCGGAATACCATATTCTGCAAAATTGACGAGTTCTCCTTTTACATGATAATTCGCACGATCGAGCGCATTTTCGACGTAGTTTGAATATTTCCTTCCCTTTTCCTTGTTTTTCTTGAATTCGAGAGTAAATCCTTTAACATTCTCAAAAAAAATTAATTTGGGCTGTACAAGCTTAATAAACTTAATGTAAGATTTAATCAAATTATTTCTTTGATCATTTTCTTTCCTCCGTCCCGCTGTTGAAAAGCCCTGGCAAGGTGGTCCTCCTGCAACTAGATCAACTTTTCCTTGCAAATCGATTAATTCAGATTTAAATCTTTTTACGACTACATTTATATCAATAGGAACTGGCTCATCATTTATATCGGTAAGCCAAATTGGCCATTCAAAGTGTCTTTTTTTGTCAATCAAGTTATGCTTCAAGGTTTTGAATGCATCTTCGCTTTTCTCAATTGCAAATAAGCCCTTCCAACCTGCGTTATGCAGGCCTAAAGAAAGCCCTCCACAGCCAGCGAATAGGTCTATGTAAACTGGTTTTGACAACATTATTGGGGGCAAGTTATTGAAATATAGGAAGTTTTCAAATAGTCCCCAAAATTGCCAGGGTAAGTTATTGAGTTCGGAGCGTTGAAAAATAAAGGCAATGCTTGCTAAGAGGACAAACAATACATTGGGGTTTCCTTGCTTTGCAAATAAGGGCGGCAAAATCTAAAATGGCCCAGTTCATTTTCTTGGTGTCAACGTGGTTGACAATTTTACGGGAAAGAGACTGCAAATATGGATCATGCCGTATATCAGAAAGCTTTCGAGGGCCAAAAAATCTTTCTAATACTCTAGCCATATTCACATCAACTAAAGGACTCGGTTGGTTAAAAATCATTAACTCCACAGCATTCGCAATATACTGACCCATAAAAGGAATAGTTTCCAATTCTTCTCTTTGTTCAGGTAGCTTGTTATTTCGCTTCACCATTTCAAGTGCCAAACCCATTAGTCGTTTTGATCGCTGGCGATAAAGCCCTACCGGTTTTAAATATTCTTCTAATTTTTGAATATTAGCATCTGCTAGAGACTTCCAGTTTGGAAAATCTTTAAGAAAACTCACATAAAAATTAGCAATGGTTTCGGCTTTGGTTCTTTGTAATAAGGTTTCCGCTATCACATATTGATAGTGAGTCAAACCTTTTCTACGCCATGGAAATTTTCTACCATTTAGAGCGTACCATGTCAATATCTTTTCTTGAAAAAATTTTACTTTATTATTTTTAGACACAAAAATTTTTTATGGTAGAAATTAATATCGAACAATTTGAAGGATACGATAAGGACGAATTTAAGGAGTTTCTTTTAACCCAAAACGAGGATGAGTATAAGTTAGTATTGCCAAAGGAAACCGTATTATTTTTTTCCGAAAGTAATGA
Organism: Terrimonas alba; assembly: GCF_042434975.1. Lineage (NCBI taxonomy): Bacteria > Pseudomonadati > Bacteroidota > Chitinophagia > Chitinophagales > Chitinophagaceae > Terrimonas > Terrimonas alba. Next base: position 57,062 of record NZ_JBHMQM010000005.1, on the reverse strand, counting down.
CCTGGCGTGGGAGTATGGTTCCGCAGCATTTGTGGGACAGAGAATAAAGGAATTGTCTTCAAATTTTGAATATTCAAGTGCTCCTCTGGCTGACAGGGGTGAGTTTTCTTTTCGATTTAAAACTAACAAAGTTGATGAGCTTGCCGTTTTGTTACTTTACATTTCAAGTGGATATGGAAATATCGAGATCATTGAACCAATCGATTTTCAATGCGAAGCAAGTGATTTTATTGAGACTTCAAAAGATAACAGGGATATTGCTTGTCAAGATTTAATTGATGTATATTTTGAATATTTTGTTGCAGAGGAGGAATAAGAGTTTAGTTGACGATTAAAAAATTAATGGAAATGGATTGGTCAAAAGAAGAAGTGGCACTGATAGTAGCCGACTATTTTGAAATGTTCAACTTGGAACTACACAATACCAAATATAATAAGGCAGAGCATCGGCGATCTTTAGCGAGGCTGCTTAATAACAGGGATAAAGCCATTGAGTTTAAGCATCAGAATATAAGCGGTGCGCTTGCAATGATGGGGCTACCATTTATTAAAGGATACAAGCCATTGTTCAATTACCAACAGTTATTGGCCGATGAAGTAGCTGAATACCTGCAAGCCCATAAATTTTCTTTTGAAAAGGAATTCAAAAAATTTGCTGATGAAAAGACTGAAGTGCCTGTAAAGAAAATAGACTTCAACAAGGTAGTGGATTCAAAACCGGTCAAACAAAAGTATGTTGAAAGAGAGCCAAAATTTATTCCCATTAAGACCAATTATTTGGAGAAGGAGCAACATAATCGAAGCCTCGGTGAAAAAGGAGAAAGCTTTGTAATAGATTATGAAAAGTGGCGACTGAACAAGGCGGGGAAGGAAAACCTTGCCGATAAAGTGGAATGGATCTCCCAAAAATATGGAGACGGGACCGGCTTTGATATTCTTTCAAAAAACAATAATGGAACCGACCGATATATAGAGGTAAAGACGACGAAACTAACGAAGGAAACTCCTATTTATCTATCAAGTAATGAAGTAAAGTTTGCGCATAAAAAGGCAAAGGATTTTTACCTGTACCGGGTTTTTAATTTTGCTGACGACCCCAAGCTTTTTATTAAACATGGTCATTACGATGATTTCTGCAAAATGGTGGTTCAAACTTATAAAGGGTACTTTCATTGAGACCTAGTTGAAATAATTCAAAGCCACATCGCCCACCCATCTGCCCATGTGAACAGGTACTGCATTGCCGATTAATCGATATGAACTTCGCTTGTTCTCAAAATGAAAATCGTCGGGAAATCCTTGCAGCCTTGCATACTCCCTAATAGAAAAAGGACGCATTCCCAAACGGGTTTTCCGATCAACGACTAGCCGTGTTCCCAAGTCCTTAGCATAGTGTGCCACGCAAGTGGGAGCCAAGACTCCGGGATCATCAGGATTAACGATAATCGGTTTGTCACGATATTTGCCCACGATGCGGCTAATAACATAGGCAGGTATTTCAATAAGAGGGTCTTTTTCCAATATGTCTTTTAACCTGGGTTTGTTTCTGACTTGGGTAGGTTCGGCTATGGAAAATGGCTTTCTTGTACCAATTAGAATTAATCGCTTACGCCGCTGCGGTAACCAATTAGCAGCGTCAACAGGGCAAAAGACATTGACATAGTAATCCGGCAGCTTGGTCATAGCTTCCATCACTACTTTAAACTTGCGCATGCCGGGCACATTTTCCACCACATACATCTCCGGTTTTTCAATAGCAATGTGCCGGAAGAAGTGAAGGAATAGATCATCTCCTGTTCTAGTACCATGAATGTCTGCGATTGGAGAATATTTGGTGCATGGATAAGTGCCGATAATAATGTCCGACTGCGGTTGCTCTAAAACGGTTTTATCTTTAATGTCCGCTGTCAGTACATGATGCGAGAAGTAATGACCGTTCATTTTCATGCAAGCAGTAGCTTCCCGATCGAGGTCAAGGGATTGAATGATATTGACACCAGCTTGCATCATTCCTATTTCCATGCCGCCGCATCCTGAAAAATAACCTTTGACAGTGGGGGTATACATCTTGTGTTTTTGTTTGATTAAATCTAGCCGCAGTCGTTAAAGTAAACGGTGTGCTTTAAGACACAAGATAGATATGTGAGTATTGACTGCATTTGCTTTTAAGTCACGTTTTGAGGACCCACACCAGGTTTGCCAGGTAATGTTTTATCGTGTAGTTTGTAACAAAAGCCCTGGGCATGTAGGAATTTCCGTACCAGTAATTCCGGTTTGGTGTTCGTCGCCCTTATCTACGACATATTATAGCTGCGGGTAAGTTTGTTATGAACGTCAGTCATATTTATCATGCATCCGCCTACGGCGGACAGGCATCGGCCATGCTGCGAAGTTAGCACTGAACAGGAAGAATGCAGGCCATATCGCCGCATGGGCTATTCCTCCTCCTTTCTTTTAAAACCAATCTTTGGCCGTGTCGGCTGAGGTGGCGGATTCAGCAATTGTTTCAGGTATTTAAAGATGAGGGCAATGTCTTCATCATGGCCGGTGAGTTTTTTCTCCATTTTTTCAAGTTGCAGCAATATGTCTTTATGGGTGAGCAGCAGTTCCCGCATTTTCGCAAATACGCGGATGATTTGTATATGCACCCTGATGGCTGTTTCGCTGTTCAACACACCGGAAAGCCTGCCTACCGGTCAGGCAGGCATGGCTACACCTTGTTCTGTAAAGACAAAAGGCAGGTATTTTGAATATTTTCCCCTGCCATCCTCTAAGGTCACAATTTGTGACCTTAGAGGCCCCATTCCTTCATTGTTAGTTGAATTATAAAATCTTCCGGAAACCCTTACTATTCAACTTTGCTGAGCAGAATTACGGAACGATGAATGGAGCGTATTCTAAGTCAAAAACAAATATTTGAACAGAAAAAAACGAGAAGTAGTGTAAAAACTAAAAAATGTAGGAATAAAAAAAGCCTGAAGACCGCGAAGACCTTCAGGCTCGATGAAGTAAATTATGCATTACTGATTAAAAGTCCATTTCAGTTTTGATAAATTCTTTTAATGCACTATTAGCGGCAGGCTTTTTTCATATTTTCTGTTCAGTCAAATTATCCTATCCTTGCCTAGCATTTCCCGGACATTTTTGATGTGTTGAACTTGAATTTCTTTGTCTTCTCCATTTTTCACAGCCTCTTTTAATATTCGGACTATTTCATTTTTATTAGTATAACGAGCAAGTTCATTACTTTTCATAAGCGTTTCCATAAGTTCTAATACCCTATTTGATTTTACAAGAAATGTTCCATTGGGTACAAAATTGATGTCTTTCAATACACAATTACCGTAGAACACGACAATTGAATAAAACGGAACAGTTTCAAATTGTCTGAGCTGCTTTTTTAAATCGCTAATATGTTTACTGTTTTGTATTATCGGGTTGTATAAACGATATTTTCTTTTACCATATGCTAATACTTGAGTCCATTGAGAATTATGACCAGCTCCAAAAATCCAACCGCTATAATCTTTTACTTCGAGTACGATTATACCTACTTTCGTTGCAACTACTAGATCAATTTGAGAAAAATTCCCATTATGCTTTTTAACATACAAATCGTGAAAAATGGTTTGTGCAGGTATTCCATACTTCAAGAATTTTAACACTAAATCTCTTTCTGTTCTTGTACCTCTATTTCGCTTTGTGACAGTTTCTAATAATTTTTTGTCTCGTATTTCCCTAAATATGAGAATGAAGACTACCAAAGAAACTATACCAATAAAAATCCACATTCTTGATTTACGATTTTAATTATAAAGTGTATCGTTTTGAGTTTTTAAGTCGGAGGTTTCGTAAGGTTAGTTCCAAAGTCGAACGGTCCTAAACTAAAGGTCGCAACTGCCGATGCCCCCTGCACTGCAGCCGGCTAAATAAAATCTTACTTATCTTATCCCTCCAATCCCAAACTGGTCTCCCGCCTTCACGGCTTTACTACCGGCCATATGGATCTCCACCATTTTTTCACTGGCTACATTGTTGTGGTGTTCGTCCTGCAGGGTGGTGATGATCTTACGGGTTTTGGTGTCGATGACTTCGCCACTGGAAGGATATACATATTTACCATCGATGCCGAAGCTGATCCAGCCGGGCATATCCTGCACGGGGATAGTGGTCAGTTGCTGGTAGGGTTTCATTGCACTGAACACATGCACCCGCATATTGTGACCATCGGCCAGCCAGATCTCGGTTTCGTCCGGGGTGAGGCCAATGCCATGGCTGGGATTGCCATGCCGCCGCACGGGGCCGGGATTCCAGCCTTTCACTTCGATATGGGCCAGCCTGGCGCCGCTGCGGATATCCCCGACTTCAAAACCCAGCAGGCTGTCGACCGTGACAAAGGCTATGGTTTCTTTTCCGTTGATAGTAAAGGGCCGAACATAATTGGCGAAGGGACCCACTTTATGCACCAGCTCATGTTTGCCGGGATCGGCAATCCATAACCAGGGTGAAGCAATATCACCCATGTACACCTGTTTGCCGGAAGGACCATAGATAGTATTGTGTGCCCGCTTGTGCACGGGAATTTTTTTGATGATGTCGCCGGTGGCGCAATCCACCACGTTCCAGAATGTTTTTTCCAGCGAAGGGAGGTACATGGTTTTACCATCGGGAGAAATGGCCATGCGGTCGCAACCGCCTTCAAATGGTTTTTCCCATACCAGTTTATCCGTGGCCAGGTCGATGCGCTGCAATGATTCGAGGGTGCTGATAAAAATGCTGTTGAGCGCCACGCTGACAGCAATGCCTTTTACATTGGAAGGGGTACCATCAGGATGGAGGCCTTTGGCGGGAATGCGCCTGACAAAGCGATGATTGTTATCGATATCAAAAACAAGAATGCCATGACCGCCGTAGCCGAGATAATCACGGATACCGGGAACGGCTACGTATAAATATCTTTTGACCGTATCCCGGCCCGGTGCAACAGCGCCCGGTACAGGCCGTGCAGCTACGGTGAATGAACCGATAAGCACTGCAAGAGTGGTAAGCAAAAGTTTTAGGGTGTTGAGTTTTATCGTCATGACGAGCCCGTTTGTTCTTAAAGATAAATCAATACCGACGAGACATTAAAGTAATATTATTGAAGACACATCATGTCTGTCGGCCCCCGGGCACAGGGACGATTGAACCACGATGGCGCAAAGACAGGTGATACACAAAGATTAATTAATTGCGTCGTGACTCTTCGTGCCCTGGTGCCTCCGTGGTTCAACAATTCTATGGCGTTGGGTTCTGCTATATATGCTTTGCGCTACTTCATGTCTTTACCGAAAAATACTTTTGAAGCAGCCTCTTCTTTAGCAAACAAGTGGATAGTTATTTTTTAAACCCTCTTTTCATCGAGCTATACCAAACTATTTTACCATCCTTTACCTGGTTGATATCATGGTAGGTGGCTGAATCGACTTTGCCATTTTTATAGGTGTCGATTTCCTTATACCAGGTGACGACATGCCCTTCTTTTTTATCGGGTGCATACATTTTTTGCCAGGCATACATATCAATGGTCACGGAGCTCAGGCTGTCGCGGTAGGTGGTCCACATTTTCAGCAGGTCAGCTTTTTTTAAATGATGCGAACTGCCATCGCTGGCATCATAGTCCACGGAATCACCCAGGACGGCTTCCAGGCCGGAAAGGTTACCAGACTCCCAGTCTTTGTAAGAGTTTAGTACCATTTTCAAATCTGCATCCGAAACATCGGTGGTAAAGTTGCTGGCATATGAAGCTTTGTAGGGCAGATCCACGGCGGGTTCCGCGGCCTTTGTTGTAGTTTCTGTCTCCGATGTTTTTTCTTTCGGACTGTTACAGGACAATAAAAACGTGAGAGCACCCAGGCATAAAAAGATCTTTTTCATAAATGAAGTTTTGGTTAAATGATGAAGAGGAAGCAATCAAAAGGAGGGATAGGCGCAGCGAAGTATAGGGTGGTACAGCGTTGGTTACAGAAAGGTAATGATTGTATCACATAAAGGAATAAAAAAACTCCGGCATCAACCGGAGCTTTGAATAATGTGCCTGTTATTTAATTTTCCGACAGTTTTCTTACATTCTCCAGCGCCTTCGGCCATATTTGTGCAAACATATCTTTGAACTCGTCGGTGATATCCATATCCACGGTCAGTTCTGTTTTACCGTTTACTTTTTTCAGCGTATAGTTTTCATGCGCACCAGCCCATTGTTTTACCCTGTCGCTGGTAGTGTCTTCGACACCGTCTCTCACCTCGCCCAGGTGTTCGATCGACATGTATTCATTGGGCCTGTTTTCGGCAATGCGGCTTACCATGCCTTGTTGGCCGCTGCCATCGAGGAACAGCGCTTTGCTGCCCTGTTTCCAGTCCGTTTTTGCGAAGGAGCCCTCGGCAAAAGCGGATGTCCATTTGCGATAGGTATCATCATCCCACAACACATGCCATATTTTTTCAGGGGCGGCATTGATAACAGTTTTGAAATTCAGTTTTTCCATGACAAAACAATTTTACAATGAATGATTAGGTTTCAGTCGGCATTACAAATCTGGTAATAAAAGATGACAGCGAAACGGTATAAAAGCGACTATTTGGGAGGTCATTTGCGACGTAGTACAGGAACACGGATTCTACTGATCAGATGGATTTACACAGATAGCATTTGTGCCACTCCCGCACATCGGTAGCCATTTTCTACAACTACTGTTTTGGGGTTTTCTTCGCCTGCCGGAAAAACCATACTCCATAAATTATGCTAACTTTAAGCATACCCAATTCACCGTTTTGATCCGCTTCATACTCAACGATAAAAACATTGAAACAAACCAGCCACCGGGCATGGTGTTGCTGGATTTTATCCGTTATCAGCGCCACCTGGTGGGTACCAAGATCGGCTGCCGCGAAGGAGACTGTGGCGCCTGCACCGTATTGGTGGGCGAACTTAAAAACGGAAGGGTGGCTTACCAATCGATGACTAGTTGCCTGGTACCGCTGGGCAATGTGCGGGGGAAACATATTGTAACGATTGAAGGAATCAATTTTCCCGATCAGCTCAATCCCATTCAGCAAGCCATGGCGGAGGAAGGCGCTACACAATGCGGGTTTTGTACACCGGGCTTTGTGGTGTCGCTGGCGGGTTTTTGTTTAAGTGATGAAAGAGCGACAGCGGAAAATGCGATTGGCGCCGTAGATGGAAATATTTGCCGCTGCACCGGTTATAAATCTATTGAAAGAGCCGCCCGAAAAGTTGCTGACTTCATGAAAGAAAAAAACGGGGAGCAGGCGACCAGTTTTGTAGCGAATAAAAAAATACTTCCCGAATATTTTGCTTCAATAAGAATAAAACTGCAAAACCTGGAGAACGGTGTTCCCCCCACTAGCCATCCCCCAAACCCTACTTACCTCGTCGGCGGCGGAACCGATCTCTATGTACAAAAGCACGAAGAGCTGGTGCATGCGGATAACCAGTTTTTGTTTGATCATACACAACTGAAGGGCATTTATCAAGAAGGCAATCGTTGTACCATCGGTGCTTCGGCAACAGTAACAGACCTGTTGAACTCGCCCATCATACAGCAGGCATTCCCGGATTTTCCTAAATATGCCAAACTGGTTTCCTCCACGCCTATTCGCAACATGGCCACAATCGCCGGTAATTTTATCAATGCTTCACCCATTGGCGACTTTACGATTTTCTTTTTGGCGCTGGATGCGCAGGTGATCGTAAAAGAAGGAGAAAGAAAAAGAGAAATAGCATTGAGAACCCTTTATACAGGGTACAAACAGCTGGCTAAACGTCCCGGAGAAATCGTGGAGCAGGTAAGATTTGAATTGCCGGGAAAGAACTCGTATTTCAATTTTGAAAAAGTAAGCAAGCGAACCAACCTGGACATAGCGAGTGTGAATTCAGCGATCCATTTAATCATACAGGATAACAGGATTGAATATGCCGGTCTTTCAGCCGGTGGTGTGGGACCTGTACCGATGTATTTGCAAAAGACATCCCAGTTTCTAACCGGGAAAACGATTACAGCATACCTGGTGGATGAAGCGATTGACATCATGCAAACAGAAATTTCACCGATCAGTGATGCACGAGGAAGTAAAGAATATAAAACATTTTTATTAGGGCAGTTGATAAGGGCACATTTTACGAGCCTGTTTAAGATCGAAGAGCCTCTGTCACCCTGAGCCACTTCGACAAGCTCAGTACCGAAGGGTGATTAAAGAAAGATAAATATGAAAACGGGACATAACTATTATGTATATGTAGTGAAGTGTGGAGATGGCCTCTATTACACCGGTGTCACCAATGATCCCGAAAGAAGATTATGGGAACATAATACTGGTTACAATGAAAGATGCTTTACCTACAAAAGACGCCCAGTGACATTAATGTATGAAGAAAAGTTTCATGATATCAGGAATGCAATTGCATGGGAAAAGCAAATTAAAGGATGGTCAAGAAAAAAGAAGGAAGCTTTATTTAAAGGTGACTGGGAAGAAATAAAACTATTATCCAAATCGAAAAAACAACTTTCGTCACCCTTCGACCCTTCGGCGAGCTCAGGGCTCAGGGTGACACGGGATGACATTGCTAAGAATGAAAAACATTGACTCATACACCCATCTCCGGGGCGAGTCCGTCTACCTCGATGATATACCCGTCATCAACGGCACTTTGTATGCCGCAGTGTTTGATTCACCCATTGCGCATGGAAAAATAAAATCGCTTGATACCAGCGAAACAGAAAAGATAAACGGCGTTGTAAGAGTTTTTACCGCAAAAGATATCCCGGGAGAAAATCAGATAGGCGGGATTGTTCCCGATGAAGAATTATTGGCCAGTACGCATGTTCATTTTTGTGGTATGCCCATCGCCCTGGTCGTAGCCGAAACAGAAGAAATAGCCAAAGCGGCGGTAAAGAAGATCAAAGTTGAGATTGAGCCCTTGCCTGTTATTACCGATCCAAGAGAGGCGAAAGAAAAGGGTGATCTGATCATTCCACCACGTACTTTTAAAATTGGTGATGCCGATACTGCCTGGTCAGTGTGTGAACATATTTTTGAAGGCCGTACAGAAACCAATGGCCAGGAACATTTATACATCGAAACACAGGGGGCTTACGCCCTGCCCTTGGAGAATGGAGCCATTAAAATTTATTCTTCCACACAAGGGCCTACAGCGGTACAGCGAACTGCGGCCAGGGTACTGGCCATCCCAATGAATAAAATTGAAGTGGATACGACAAGACTTGGCGGCGGCTTTGGTGGTAAAGAAGACCAGGCCACCACCTGGGGTGTCATGTGTGCTTTGGCCAGCTTTCATTTAAACAGGCCGGTAAAGTATTCACTGCACCGTATGGAAGATATGCGGATGACCGGTAAACGCCATCCTTATTCGGCCGATTTTAAAATTGGTTTGAACAGCGATTTAAAGATCATTGCTTACGAAGTAACTTTTTTTCAAAATGCCGGCGCCGCTGCTGACCTTTCACCAGCGGTAATGGAGCGGACCCTGTTTCATTGCACCAATTCTTATTTTGTGCCGCATGTAAAAGCAACGGCGTATAGTTGCCGAACTCATTTGCCACCTAATACAGCCTTCCGCGGGTTTGGTGGCCCGCAAGGGATGTTTGTGATAGAAGCCGCTATTGCAAAAGCGGCCGAACAGTTGGGTATTCCTGCATTGGCTATTCAACAAAAAAATTTGCTGAGGACCGGTGATGAATTTCCTTATGGACAAAAAGCCGAAAGTGAAGCGAATGAATGTTGGAACAAGGTCAATGACCTATATAATATAAAAGCCCTCCAACAGGAGGTTGAACAATTCAATGCTGCGAACAAATGGTATAAAAAAGGGATGGCCCTGATGCCCATTTGCTTTGGTATTTCCTTTACCAAAACGCTGATGAACCAGGGGCGATCATTGGTGCATGTCTATACCGATGGTAGTGTGGGTATCAGTACCGGCGCCGTGGAAATGGGGCAAGGCGTGAATACAAAGATTGCGCAGGTAGCTGCCAGAATATTTTCGTTAGACATTTCAAAAATAAAGATCAACAGCACTAACACCTGGCGCATTGCCAACACCTCACCATCGGCTGCCAGCGCCACCGCCGATCTCAATGGAAAAGCCACGGAGATTGCCTGCAAGGCCATCCTGAAACGGCTGATGCAGGTTGCCATGGATGAAAATCTCGCTACTGCCAATATTGACGATACGGAATTGCCGCCTTTTGAAATAAAGGAAGAATGGATCTATATCAACGGAAAGAAAACAGCCTGGAGCTGGAACAAACTGGTAATGGCCACTTATATCAAACGGGTGAGCTTATCCGAGCACAGCCACTATACACCACCGGGTATTCATTTTGATCCGGCGAAAGAAAAAGGACATCCTTTTGCCTATCATGCTTATGGCACTGCGATCATCACTGCTACGATCGATTGCCTGCGGGGTATCTATGAAATGGACTCGGTAAAAGTGGTACATGATTTTGGCCAGAGCATGAACACAATGATCGATATTGGTCAATGTGAAGGCGGCATAGTACAGGGTATCGGCTGGATGACGATGGAAGAGATCGTGTATGATAAAGAAGGAAAACTCAGATCCAATGCACTGAGTACTTATAAAGTGCCGGATATTTATTCTGTACCTAAAGAAATTATTATTCATTCGCTGGACACAACAAAAGATAACCTGGCTGTTTTTCGCAGCAAAGCTGTGGGCGAGCCACCGCTGCTGTATGGTATTGGTGCCTATTTTGCGTTGCGCAATGCGATCAAAGCGTTTAATCCTTCAGCGGTTATTCCTTTTGATGCGCCGATGACACCGGAGAAAGTGTTGATGAGTTTATATCCCCAGCCGGGTTCACAAGCTCTGTCGCTGAGCCAGCACACCGCTGCTGCAAGCAAATAAAGTATTCTTATCTTTTCTTTTTCCCTTGACGGAAAAAGAAACAAAAAGATCAAGGACAAACAAATGCTCCGCTGTTTGTCCAGCCACGCACAAAGACTCCGATAATTTGAAATCGTTTTTGTATTGGTAATGACAGGTTGAAGCTCTTGCTTTCCCGAAGCTAGTTCGGGACAGGCTATGCTATTCGGAACAACGAAAGGCACTGCTTTTTCGGCCCCCTCCTAAATCCCCCCTATAGGGGAGGACTTTCCTCCGTAGCGGATTTCGAAAAAGAGGTGCAGGAAATTTCTATCAATTAGTGCGAAGTGTATCGAGCTGCAACAAGATTTCAAAAGGATAATTCGGCAGCTACCTATACTAAAACATTTATAAGGTTAACACAATCTTCCCTTTTGTCTTTCCAGTTTCTATTTGTTCATGTGCTTCTTTCATTTTTTCAAAGGGGAATACTTGTGATACATGCGAACGGATGACTCCTTTTTCCAGCAGTTGCGCCAATTGCTTCATATCATCACCATTGGATTGAACGGAAAAGAAAAAACCATTGATGCCTTTTGCTTTTGATTTTTCGGCAACCAGATCTTTGTAAATACTGGGCAGCATGATCACCGTTCCTCCTTTTTTCACCGCATTCAGTGATGCATCAATATTATCACCGCCCATTGGGTCCAACACAAAATCAGCATCTTTTACTACTTCATCAATGGCATGTTTTTTATAATCGACATGTTCATCAGCGCCAAGGCTCAACACAAATTCTTTATTCGCGGCTGATGAAGTAGCAATCACGTAAGCGCCGAGATATTTTGCAATTTGTACCGCATAATGGCCCACACCACCGGCAGCAGCTTGTATCACCACTTTTTGTCCTTTAGTAACCTTACCATTTGTTACTAATGCCTGCCATGCTGTTAAAGCGGCAAGGGTAGCCGCCGCAGCTTCTTCGTGTGAAATATTGGCTGGTTTATGTGCCAGGTGAGCAGCAGGCGCCGCAACATATTCCGCATATGCCTGCCCATGACCCGGAAAGTTGACCATTCCAAATACTTCATCGCCTTTTTTATAACCGGTCACATTTTTGCCTGCTTCTTCCACCACACCTGATACATCCCAGCCGAGAACGATAAATGGATTTTCCGACCTTAATTCATTGTATAAACTTTTGCCGATCCGTGTCTTCATATCCACGGGATTGACACTTATCGCTTTTGTTTTAATTAATACTTCATCATTCATTATGGATGGCTTGGGTAATTCGGTAAGTTTGAGTTGGCTGGCATCGCCGGCTTCTTCCAAAATAAAGGCTTTCATTTGCTTATTTTTTATGGTTTTAGCCAAATGTAATCTTGCCTGTCGGCAGACAGGTTCGCCGGATAAACATCGCAGTTGCTGACAGCGTTGCTACGGCTCATTTCATAATTGTCTTTTTTTTATAAAAATTAATCATTAACCTGTGCTTAAGCAGGTTGCTTTGAAGAATGGTGGGGTAATTTAATTTTGTATAACAGCAGTTAAGAAAAAAAGTTTATCGTATGAAGGGTCTCGCTACCTGGGAGTTGATTGAACATAGCCTGGAAAAAAATATTCCGGTCATGCTGTTGTATGTGCTGGAAAGCAAGGGCAGCAGCCCGGGACGGCAGGGATTTTTTATGGCGGTAACTGATGATGTTGCTCCGGCTTCGTCCAACATGGAAGGGTCTATCGGCGGCGGTATCATGGAACATAAGTTTGTGGAAATGGCAAGGGAAAAGCTGCGAGCAGTGAGCGGTGACCTGCGAGCCGGTTCTATCAAAAAACAATATCATGATAAAACCGCGGCAAAAAATCAAAGCGGTATGATCTGTTCGGGCGAACAAACCATTTTTTTATATCCTGTTCAGCAAAAAGACAAAACAACAATACAGGCTATTATCAGCTCATTGGCACTAAATAAAAACGGCACATTGGTGCTTTCTCCCGACGGTATTGATTTTACTGATTCTGTTCCTGGAAAAGATTTTCATTTTGTCATGCAAGCGGAAGATGACTGGGAATACCGGGAGAAAACGGGTTATAAAAATAAGCTCTCAGTGATTGGCGGTGGCCATTGCTCGCTGGCATTTTGCAGGCTGATGCGAAGCCTGGATTTTTACATCCGGGTATATGATGATCGTTCAGCACTAAAAACGATGCTGGAAAATGAAGCTGCACATGAAAAACATTTCGTCAATAGTTATTCCGAATTGAGCGATTTGATCGAAAGCGGGGCGGATCATTATGTGGTTATCATGACGATGGGTTATCGCAGTGACGATATCGCCTTAAAGGCACTGCTCAATAAACAATTTCGTTTCCTGGGTGTACTGGGCAGCCAGACTAAAATCAAAAATATGATGGATGAGTATGAAAAGGAGGAAACAAAAAGGGAGTTGATACAAACCATTCACGCACCTGCAGGCCTGGCTATCAAAAGCCAGACGCCGGAAGAAATCGCTGTAAGTATCGCAGCACAGATCATTCAAATAAAAAATCAGGATTTCCATCACATCACGTAAACCCGTACTTTTTTACACAACTACCGACAATGTATAGGAACTAAGTTGACGACTTCTTGTTTATTCAATACGCCTGGATTAACACGTCTGTCGGAATGTTTAGACTATCATGTAACTGACGAATCATTTCAAGTGATAACTTTCGTTTCCGGTTTAGAATTTCGCTTGCTCTGCTTTTTAAGCCTACAACCCTCGCCAGGTCATTTTGTGTATATCCCAATTGATCCATCCTGAATTTTATTGCTTCGATTGGATCAGGAAGGTCTATAGGGAAATTTTGAATTTCATAATTATCAATAAGTATTCCTAAAACCTCCAGCTCATCTCCTTCAATTGTACCTTTTTTGGCGTCAAAAATTATTTCAAGTCGCTCTAAAGCCTGTTTATAGTCTTTTTTTGTTTTTATCGGTTTAATTTTCATATGTTCATTTTTTATTGTTTTTTGGCCATATGGAATCTTGCCTGTCGGCAGACAGGTTCGCCAAAATAATCATCACGGTTGGTGATCCGCCGCGGCGGATCATGGCTCATTTCATCTGTATATTTTTTTACGGTTCATTTCATAATCAAATCTTATTTGCATCAATTTTATCATATTCCGAATGCGTTCCAATGAATCGAATCCAGACCATTTGATAGTCATAATTAATTTTAATGATTAACCTATAACTGTTTCCTTTTATATTGAAAACAATACGGTTATTGGCTAAGAAACTGGCAGTTGGGTAGTCTGATTTTATATCAGCGGGTCGCTTCCAATGACTTTTAAAGGCCTCCTGGAACCAGGCTTTCAACTGTTGTTCGCAATCGGGATGCTTTGACCAAAAATCCCGAAGTGTTTTCTTAGCTATTACTCTCAATAATTTACCCTTTTCCTAAAAGTAAGATAAAGTTCCCAAATTGGGAAATTTAAACGCCCAAAACCTGGTTGTCTCCCTCAATCAGCGATAGTCCGCTTCTTTTTGTTAAACATAAGACCACACTCCATTCGTGCTCCGAAAATATATTGACCACTGGCTTGCCAGCAAGCATTGTATTCTGTAACTTGAATTTCCTAAAACCACCTGTTATGATCTTCGTTTACATTTTTGCATTGCTCATCATCGGTGTACTGGTAGCGGCCGCCCTGATGCCTAAAGTTTATAATATAGAAAAAACAATAGTGATCAATAAACCGGTAAGAGAAGTAATGAACCGTATCGGCAACCTGAATGAATATGCGCTGTGGAATCCCTGGCAACAAACGGATCCAAAGGCGCAAAAAACAATTACCGGCGAGCCAAACACTCCCGGGCATAAATATGCGTGGGAAGGGAAAAAAGTAGGCATGGGCAGCCTGACCCTCCGGGATATTGATGAAAAACATATTCATTTTGACCTGGAGTTTTTAAAACCCTGGAAAGCGAATGCAAAAGATAACTGGCTGTTCGAACATTGGGGCAATAGTGAAACAAAAGTAACCTGGCAAAACAGCGGCGAACTGCCCTGGCCCATGGCCCGGTTGATGGGACCAATGCTGAATAAAAACCTGAACCACCAGTTTGGCATCGGTTTGAATAACCTGAAAAAATTATGCGAAGGCTAAATTTTAATAATTAATTGCAGGCGGGAACGGTTCTTGATTGAACCGTTTTATTTTTATAGAATCAATGGTGTATCCCGAGGCAGGTTCGGGACAAATTCCGACCGAAAACCTGTCTGCCGACAGGCAGGCAATAAAATGTATGCGGATGAAGTTGTGTTGGTTTTTTTTGAGTGCTTTTGTCGTATCCGGTTGCTATGTCAGCAAAAACCCTATGCGAAATGAAGTAAAGCGTTTGCAGCGAGGTATTACCAAAGACGATTCAAGCTATGTGTATGCCTTGCCCTTTGAAGAAGGTAAATCCTACTACATGGTGCAGGGTTATTTTAGCTCTTTTACGCACAAAGAAAGAGCGGCGCTGGATTTTAAAATGAGGAGGGGGTCGAGGATCTGTGCTGCAAGAGATGGAGTAGTGGTAAGAGTGAAGGAAGACGGCGACCGCGGTGGATTGAAAAGGCGACTCAGGGCCTATGGCAACTATATCATTATTCAACATGCGGATAGCTCCCGTGCGGGTTACTGGCATATACAAAAAGACGGCGCACTGGTCAATGTAGGAGACACGGTGAAGAGAGGACAACCTATTGCCTTAAGCGGTAAAACCGGTTACTCCGCCATTCCCCATCTTCATTTTTTAGTGTGGTCAACCGACAGCAAACGCCAATGGCGGCAGGTGGCGACCCGTTTTAAAACCTCAAAAGGTATTAAATACCTGCGCCCATTAAGAAAGTATAAAAACAATGGCGATTGATCATCCGATCATTTGAATGAAGATATGTTTTGTATATAGGGATAATCCTTTGCCGGTTCTTCTTCCAGCCATTCCTTTAGCATCATCCATAGGGTTGACTTTAACTGCAATTCAAAAAAACAAAAGTTCTTTTTTCTTTTCACAGCCAATGTCTCCGCGTCTACATGATAGCGGGTGATACCAGCGCTGGAAAAATAACTGAGTAAACCATCCACTCCTTTTTGCGGCGTCAGCCAGTCATCTGAAAAGCTAACACAAAGCAAGGGCACCTGCAGCTTGCGGTAATTGTTATCGGGAAATACGTCAAACAACCCGTTTGGATTATTACACCAGTCGGCCCACTCGTGTACTACGCCTTTGGGCAGATCACGAAACAAACCTAAACGTGTGCCGGGAAAATAGCCGTACCACCAGTTGGCCAGGCGGGCAATTTTTTTCATCACAAAAATCCTTAACCGCCCTTTCCATGGCCAGAGTTTTTTGCACGATAGAGCACTACTGACCAACACCAGCTTATTGATGTATTGACTGGCGGGAACCAACCCAATCATTTCACCGCCGATGCCGTGACCTATATAAATCAACTCCTGGTTCAAAAAGCTTGCCCGCACAAAACGAATAACCGCATCAGTGTCCTGTACGGCCCATTGATGCAGTCCTGCGTCAAAACCCTTTAAGAGTGCCGGTGCCGAAGTGCCGACACCACGGTAATCAAAGGTGATGACATGGTATCCCTGCTGCTGAAAAAAGACAGCAAATGAACTATAATCTTTTTGCACTACCTGTACAGCCGGTGCGATGATGATGCACCTGCCGATGGGCTCACTTGCACAATAACATGTTACACTGATCGTCCTCCCGTCTTTTGTCCTTATTTTCTTCTTTTCCTGCATATGATACTATCTTAATCCTTGACCTGGTACAAAGATGGCAGGAAGAAGGCTGGCAGAAAACGGGTATTTATCCAAACAGTAGTTTGTATGAGTATAATGACGGCTTGTTGAGTTGAAGCATTGCCTATCAGGCCAATAATTCCATCAGTTCTTCCCTTTTTGTCTTGGAGACCAATACCTTCATTTTATTTTCCATGACCAGGTAGCCACCGTCGCCACGGATAAACTCTTTTACCCTTTTCAGGTTGATAAGATAGGAATTGTGTGGCCGGAAAAAATCATAGAGGCTAAGCATATCTTCAAACTCTTTTAATGTTTTGGAGATCACTTTTTTCCGGCCTTCTGCCAGGTATACATTGGTGTAGTTGCTATTGGCTTCGCAGCAGATGATCTGCTGCGGATCCACAAATTCAATACTTTCTTTAGATGCCAGCGCTATTTTACCCGACTTTCCTTTTTTCTCAGCCTGCACATTACTTAGCAGTATTTCGATTTGCTCCGGCGGCACCTTATTTACTTTCTTCTTCAAATGCTTGTCGATGGCTTCTTTGAGTTCGCGGTTTTGTACCGGTTTTAGCAGGTAGTCCAGCGCACTGAATTTGACTGCCTGTATACCGAAATTATCATAGGCTGTAATGAAAATAATATCGAAAGGCAAATCACGGCCCAGCTCTTCCAGCACGTCAAAGCCGTTCAGCATCGGCATTTGAATATCCAGGAACAAAAGGTCGGGTGGATTATTTTTTAAATACTTTATGCCTTCGGCAGGTGAATCAAAGGAAGCCTGCACGGCCACTTCTGAACAGTAGTTCTCCAGTTTCCACTTCAGCGTGTCAATACTGTGCTGTTCATCGTCAATTATCACGGCTTTTATCATTGCGACATTTTTTTAAATGGGGATCATTAATTCTACTCTTGTTCCCTTAGGGTTGCCGTCTTTATCATGCAGGTCAATCACCTGCATCGTAGTATTGGTGTTGTATAATTTATTGATCATTTCAATCCTGTCCTTCGTGATCTGCATGCCCATGGATCTTTTTCGGTTACCGGGGTGCCTGGCCCTGAGAGCCTCTGCTTTTTCGCGGCCGATGCCATTATCCTGTATTACGCAAAACAGGTTGTCTTCTTTTTTTGTGATAAGCAACTCCACTTTTCCGTCAACACCATCTTTCTTGTGCATCAGGCCATGCCAGATTGCATTTTCAACATAAGGCTGTATTAACATAGGCGGGATCAACACTGAAGCAACATCAATATCGGGCATTACTTTTATTTCATAGGAAAAACGATTGGCAAATCGCAGGCTTTCCATCTGCAGGTATAAATCCAATGATTCCAGCTCATCTTTCAGGCTGATATAGTTTGACCTGGAGTTTTGCAGGATCAGGCGGACCAGCCTTGCAAAATTATTGAGGTATTCTGACGCTTTCTTTGATTCATTTCGGATAATATAGCTGTCGATAGAATTGAGGCTGTTGAATAAAAAATGGGGATTCATTTGTGCCAATAAAGCACTCATTTCAACGTTCGCCAATTTTTTTTCATACTGTGACCGGAGCTGTTCTTTTTTCCTGATCTGGCCGATACGATACTGGTACAGCCACCCGGTAAACAACACTATCGCTATTAATGTAATGATCTTAAACCACCAGGCTTGCCACCAGGGTGTTTTGATGTGTACGGGCAACTCCAGCAGTTGCTGGTTCCAAATACCTTCATTGTTAGCGGCCTGCAGTTGGAAAGTATAATTGCCTGGCGGTACATTGGTATAATTGGCGAGCCTGTCCTCGCGGGTTTCAATCCAGTCATCAAATCCTTTTAGCCGGTAACGAAATTTAGTTGCCTGTGACATAGTGTAGGCCTTTGCCGAAAAAGACAGGGCGAAAAAATTTTGCCGGTGATTAAGGTTCAACTGGTTTTCACTAAAAAGAGACCGGGAGACATGCTGGTTTAATAATTTTACCTGCACCACATAGGGAACAGGCAGTTCTTTATTTCTCCTTAACTCCATAGGGTTAGCTAACGTGATGCTGTTTCTTCCGCCAAATATCATTTCACCGGTTGATAAGAAAGAGAAATGAAAAAAATCAGGATTGCTTATCCCGTAATCAAAGCTGAATAAAGCAAAGGGTTTTTCGGGGTCGGCCACTTTGAAAAGATATTTTTTATTGTAGCCCCATACTGTGCCGCCTTTATCGGTAGCTAAATGAATGGCTTTATTAACGATGCCTTTTTCTTCCAGGCTCACTTTTTTTACTATTCCTTTTTCGACAGAATCGATATGTGCATAGCCAATCCACGAATCACTGTTGTTGATCCAGATTCTTCCTTTTTTGTCTTCGGCAAAACTGTTAACAAAGGGAAAACTATTTTGAGCGTTCTGGTTATGTAAGAAGACAATAACTTCTTTTGTATCGCTTCTATACACGCCAAAACCATCATGGCAGGAAAACCAAATATTATGATGACTATCTTCAAACAGGTTGGAAACCTTTGGCGAATAGGTCTCACCGGGCAGCACGAGCTCCTTTTTAAAAATTCTTTGTGCGCCCGTTTTTAAATCTCTTTGTACCAGGCCATCCGCATTGGCAGCAACCCAGAGATTCCCATTTTTATCCAGCAATGCATCGCCCCATTGATCAAATTGTGTTTTTGGCGGATTGGCATAACGGACTAATTGTTTGGTTTGTTTTTTATAAACGAACAAGCCCTGATCGGCCGAGATAAAATAATTTCCATCCGGAAATTTTGTAAAGCCCCGGATAGTGATTTGTTTCAGCTTCCATTTTTTTAGCTCCGGTATTTCCTGCCGCATCCATGTTTTTGTATCCTTATCAAATAAATAAAAAGCATTCGCCTCACGAGGACACACCATAATTTTTTTATCCGCTTCTTCGGAAAGATAAAAAGCAAAGCCCCAGTTAATGCCATATAATTCATCGTACGAATAAGTGGCAAACTGCTGCATCACCGGGTCAAAATAATACACACCATTAATAGTGCCCAGCCATACCCGGTGAAGGCTGTCCACACAGTCGACACCGTAAAATTCATTTTTAACACCATTGTTGTATTTATAAAAACTAATCGCTTTTTTGTCCGTATCATACAGCACTAAGCCATTCAGGGCGGTAATCCAGATCTCGTTCCGGCTTTTACGAACAAGCCGGGCTATCGGAGTTTTTAAAATATCCACTCCTGGTCCATCTTTTACCGGTAATGGCTGAAAGGTTTTTTTTGCAGGGTCAAATATATTCATACCGGCTCCCCAGCTTCCTACATACAATAAGCCGTCATCATGATAATACAGGCGACGAAATGCATTTACGGCAACCTGGTAGTCCTTATCTTTTTGTGGAAAGGTGTACCATTTTACTTCGCCGGTGTTTTTATTTATTTCCTCGAGACCTGATGGGGTGCCTGCCCACACAATACCATCTCCGGCTGTAGAAGATTCAATGGAAAGAATGGTGATGTTGCTGGCAAGTGATGGAAAAATAGGGTTGTACGCTTCTTTTGGATAAGAGAAATTGCGAAACTTGTCTTTTGCACTATCATATAACCAAACTCCCTGCGAAGGAGTGCCTGCCCACAGATCGCCCTGCTTATCGCAAAATAGCACGGAAGCACCGCCGTCAAAATCCTTTTTTATGGGCCTGGGTTGATTGACCTGGTAATGCCTGAACTTTTCTGTTTTTAGATTGAGCGCTGAGATTCCTTTATTGGTCGCCGTCCAGATTTCATTATGCCAGGCAATGGTGGCATTTACCGTTCCGGCAAAAATAGAGGTGGAGTCCTGCGGATTATTTGCGTATACTTTAACGGCCTGGCCATCAAACCTGCATAATCCATCTGTCGTCGCTATCCAGGCAAACCCGTCAGCAGCCAGTTGCACAGCTCTTACATCATTGGACGGCAGCTTGTTTTCTTCTGTCAGGCGAATGGCTTTGTCAAAACGGTACTGGGCTTTCCCATAAAAAAGAGTAAGAGGAAGCAGTATGACGGTCAACATTATTTTGAAGTGGCCCGGCATGGATTTGAAACAAAGAAGTTACAAAATTTTGGCTTGAAATGAATCTGTTGTAAGTAATACTATTAACACGACGATAAAAACATCTCTTGATCACTGTTACGGTTTGTGTGAGCAGAACACAATTCCACTTGAGTAGCGCAAGACCAGGTGGCTT
Organism: Terrimonas alba; assembly: GCF_042434975.1. Taxonomy (NCBI): domain Bacteria; kingdom Pseudomonadati; phylum Bacteroidota; class Chitinophagia; order Chitinophagales; family Chitinophagaceae; genus Terrimonas; species Terrimonas alba. The sequence goes on along the minus strand of NZ_JBHMQM010000005.1, from coordinate 36,164 downwards.
ACCCGGTTTTTTCTTATCGTCTTAAAGACCGTCTCACCCGGAAACCGATCCTGCGCAATAAGACCACCGATTGGCTAAGCTTCTGTTTTAATTGCTTTATCGCAACAGTAATCTTGTGCCCGCAATCACAAAAACCTTATCAACATGAAATCAATTATCAAAAGCATCCGGGTGGCTTTAGAAATTTTTTCACCCGTCATTCTCATCAGCGTCGTACTAGTTCTTGACATGATCGGTCACTGATTCAATGTCAATTATCACAGGGTAATCAATTCTTAACACCATAAAACATTAAACCAATGCAAACAACGATCAATGCCATGAACGGAGTGAACCTGGGCCGGCTGTCAGCAACGATAGCAGCCATCCGGGCGCAGCCTGACCTGGCAAAATTTAATTTCCGCCTAAGTAATAACTGGGTCGACGGTGGACACAACCGGTCCATCATCCGCGAATTTTATGGCGCCGGCCAGGAAGATACAACCCGCCGCCAGACTTTTGTGTACGACAATGACGAGCCGGAAGTGTTATTAGGAATGGACCAGGCACCTAACCCGGCAGAGTTTGTACTGCATGCATTAGCCGGTTGCCTGACCACTTCATTAGTTTATCACGCAGCTGCGAGAGGCTATGAAATTAAAAAAGCAAGTTGCGAACTGGAAGGCGATTTCGACCTGCGGGGTTTCCTGGGTATCGAACCATTTGTACGAAACGGCTATAAAGAGATCAGGGTTAAATTTTTGATCGAAGGAAATTTCTCAGAAGATCAAAAAGAAGAAATATTAAAACTTGGCCCTGCTTTCTCTCCTGTTTTCGACATCATTAAAAATGCGGTGCCGGTAAAAGTCAGTCTTGATGCGGGTGCCTCCAAAGCCGAAGCTGCCTGAAGTTTTTCCTATTCAAATTCATTAACCATTAACACTTATCATTTATGAAAAAAATATTGTTCCTGCTATATGGCATTATCAGCTATTTCGCCTTTTTTGGAACCATTTTATATGCCATTGGTTTTGTCGGCAATATCGCGGTGCCCAAAACTATCGATGGAGAGCCGGAAGTCTCTCTTTTAACGGCTATTCTTATCAATGCCTCTTTATTGCTGTTATTCGCCTTGCAGCACAGCATTATGGCAAGACCTGCTTTTAAACGCTGGTGGACACGCATTATTCCATCCGAACTGGAACGAAGCAGTTTTGTTTTGCTGTCGAGTCTTTGCCTGATGTTGATGATGTGGCAATGGCAGCCGATTGGTGGCATTGTTTGGTCTGTTGAAAACGGAGTTGCAAAAACCATCTTACTCATTCTATACCTGTCAGGTTGGGGCATCGTATTCGTGAGTACATTTTTGATCAACCACTTTGACTTGTTTGGGCTGCGGCAGGTTTGGTTGTATTTTAATGGCAAGCCTTATGCGCCATTGCCATTCCGGTTGCCCGGGTTATACAAATTAGTACGTCATCCTTTATACATGGGTTTCCTGGTAGCTTTTTGGTCAACGCCGGTAATGACGATTGCACATTTATTATTCGCTATTCTCACAACAGGATATATTCTCACAGCCATACAATTTGAAGAGCGGGATCTTATCACTCACTTTGGAGAAAAATACCGGAGCTATAAAAAATGGGCGCCGATGCTGATTCCTTTTTCAAAAAGAAAAACAGCTAAAGAGTAACCGATGAAACGATTACTGGCGACTGCCTGGTTTAAAAAATATGGAAAAAAAGCATTGTTCATTTATTTGTGCTGGTGTTTGATAAAAGGGTTTCTCTTTCTCTACGCCGGGTATAAATTATTGGAATAATAAGGGCGGTTAAAGGTGTCAAAGCAAACCTCTGCAGGGTTTGCTTTTTTAATTATGTTTACAGCAAACTAAGGCTTTGTCAATACAAGAATTTTATCAACAGTTTGTCGACGGTATAAGAAACACCACCCTACTTGAATATATCGCTGTATTTGCCGGAATTGCCAGTGTGTGGTTTAGCAGAATTGAAAATATTTTGGTTTACCCTGTTGGACTGATCAGTACGATTATTTATAGCTATATCAGTTTTAAATATCATCTTATCGGCGAAGCAACCGTTAATTTTTATTACACCGTCATGAGTATTTATGGCTGGGTATTATGGGCCAAAAAAGATGAGCAGCAACACCACGTAGTGGTGATCTCTTATTCTAACCAAAAAGAATGGTTACAGCAATTGGGTTTCTTTTTTGCTTTATATCTCGCCTTCTTCTTTTCGCTTACCTATTTAAAAGATGCTTTTTTCAGCGGTGTAATTCCCTGGGGTGATTCTTTTGCTACTGCTACAGCCTTTACCGGTATGTGGTTGATGGCAAAGAAAAAAGTGGAGAGCTGGTACTGGTGGATCGCAACGAATATTGCTTCTATCCCGTTGTATTTTTTCAAGCAGCTGGTTTTTACCAGTGTATTGTACGCAGTGCTATTAGTTATGGCCTTCTGGGGATTGACAGAGTGGAAACGAAGGGCAAAAAAAGAGGCCTCAAAAGCTTAATAATTTCACGCATACTTCGACTTCGCTCAGTATCGCAAAGTGAGAAGCGACGCAACGAAGAATGAGTAGTTTTCAAATCGCTGCGTTCTTTGCTTTCTTCGCGGCCTTTGCGAGAAAATTCTTTTGACGACCTCTTAGCTTTTACAAACTCACTCCCTTTAATTCACTTTGATCTCCTGGCTTTTTGCTTCTTTCCCGGGAATGAGTGGCAGGCTTACCTGTAGTACACCATCTTCATACTTTGCAGTGATAGCTGTAGTGTCAATGGTATCATCCAGTGTAAAGGTTCTCTCAAAACCACCACGACTATATTCCCGTTGTACCCAATCGAACTTAGGAAAGCCTTCAGGTGGTGTGTAAGAAATAGTAAGTTCATTTCCTTTTACACCCAGGCTAAAGTTTTCTTTGATACGACCAGGAGCAAATACAAGCATTTCAAAACTTGTATCTGTTTTGTACACATTCACGGCAGCTCTTTGCATAGATCGGATGAACAGGTGCCGGTTCCTGCTTCCGGGATAATTGCCTTTTGCGGCACAAGACTGATTGTAGTTCATGTCTGTTTTGTTTAAGTGAAAAATTTAATTACTTAATGATAACAAGAGACGAATAAAAAATGTTTTGACCGGTACTATACTGAAAGATCAACACGTTAAATTGCACCTATGTTGAAAAAAGTAGTTGTCATTGGACCTGAAAGCACCGGAAAAAGTACCTTATGCGAATTGCTGGCAAAACAGTATCAAACAAAATGGTGCCCCGAATATGCAAGAGAGTTTTTGTTGAAAAACGGAACCAACTACAGCTATGAAGATCTGCTGACTGTGGCAAAAGGACAACTGGCAGGTGAAGACAAATATGTTTTGACTATGAAAAGTCAAAAGTCAAAAGTTGAAACCAATGCTGACTTTCATTCGCCACTGACCACTCCCGACAGCCATCGTCGCGACTCACTTCTTTTCATCGACACCGAGATGTATGTAATGAAAGTATGGTGTGAATTTGTATTTGGCAATTGTCATCGCTTTATCCTTGATCAGATCGTTCAAAGAAAATATGATCTATACCTGCTTTGCAATGTAGATATGCCCTGGATAAAAGATGAGTTGCGGGAATACCCGGACCTGGAGACAAGACGTAAGTTATATTTTATCTATAAAGACATTATGATAAATCAATCAACGCCCTGGGTAGATATCAGTGGTAGCTATGAAGAACGGCTGCAGAAAGCAATTGCTGCTGTTGATAAATTATGATGTGTCATCACGACGCTTTGTAAAACTCCGTGGTTATTTTATTTTACTATTCTTTATCAGTATCACTTCCTGGATATCGGGGTCAGGATATAAAAAATTCATTTGCTGAACGATTTTTCTTGACCGGGCCATTACGTAATTAGAAGCTGGTTTTACTTTCAATCGCTTGGGATTAGGAAGGCAGGCCGCCACCAGCGCAGCTTCCTGTCGGCTAAGATTACCCGCAGATTTATTAAAATAAATATTTGCTGCCCGTTCGATACCAAAAACGCCTTCTCCCATTTCACTTACATTCAAATACATTTCCAATATTCTCTTCTTACCCCATATTCGTTCAATCATAAAAGTGAAATAAGCTTCCAGCCCTTTACGGATAAAACTTTTTCCCTGCCACAGAAATACATTTTTGGCTACCTGCTGGCTGATCGTACTGGCTCCCCTGATACGGCCTGGTTTCCGCTCATTATACTTCATGGCTTTTTGAATGCTTTTCCAATCAAAGCCACCATGATCAGCAAAAAGCTGGTCTTCAGATGCAATAACGGCCAGCTTTGCATTGTACGACATGGATGAATAGCTCACATAATCCCGCTTCAATCCATGACCGGTTATCCAACTCATCAACTGCGTGAGGGTCACGGGCGGGTTTACCCATTTTAATAAAATGATATAAACGAATTGAGCAATGAAAAGAATAATGAAGATCCTTTTAATCCATCGCCATAGCTTCGGGAAAAATCCTTTTGTTTTCATTTTGCGCTGCAATATTAAAAATTAAATCCTTGCAGTGGGGGCTTTAAAAAGCCCGTTGCCGTTGACGGGGAATATAAAAATCAAGAACCTGCAGCCTGAATTTTTTGCCGATCCGGTATTTTTTTCGCTTTAGCGAAATTTTACTTTTTAAATAACCAACAGCAAGTGGACCATAACCCATTACAAGACCGGCTGTCAACGCTTCTTTAAAATCAGCCTGGTCACTCAGTGTGAGGCCACCGGTCACAAGGACAACGCCGCCAGTGATCAGCAACAGATCTTTTACCGGCACATGAAACCGCTTCTTTTCCCTGCGTCGAATAATTACCTCTTTTACAGAAACACGGGGAATGGGCCAGCCACTTAAGTAGATGGTATCATTCATCAATCTTGTGATCATGCCATACCGCAGGCTATCATTCTGCAAGCGCAGATAGATATTATCGCCTTCTGTGTATGTCTTTTTTTTCTTTATTCCTTTTTTTACAAACAAATATCCTGTTTGAGAATAAGAAAACACAGAAGAGAAAAGAAATATGAGTAGGAGCAGCCGGTTCATTTATCAAACTTACTATTCAATGCGGGACCGAATTGTTAAAAGATAAACGTTGATGCAGAAGATGGTTGTTTCCGGTTGCTGGTTGCCGGTAACTGGTTTTTATGTATTGGAATAAACCAGCAGGCCCCAGATTAAGGCAATACCAAAGCCAATAAGGATGATTCCATTCAGCCGGTTGATGTTATGAATATTATGCGGCGTAAGCCGGTTGCGGATCTTGCCGGCGAGCATCACCTTGGCTATATCAGCTGCTAATACGAATAGCAGGCAAGTGATAAAAATAATTAGTCGTTGCTGTACGGTATGGCTGACAAACGTAGTAGAGGTGGTGATCCAGAAAAGAAAAATAGCAGGGTTCAGCGTATTCATCAAAAAACCAGAAGCAAATATTCTTGCATAATCTCGCTTTCGAAAGCGGCTCAATACCTGCTGTCCCCTGTCGTCTACATTTACTTTTTTAAAAAACAAAAAATAAATGCCCATTACAATCAGGAAAATGCTTCCTGCAATACCGATCGGTGTGCGGTGGCTGCTGATGCTGCTAAATAGTTCGGTAAATACATTGCTGATCAGCACTAAGGCAATATCACTTGCTGATACGCCAAGAACAAATGCCATTCCTCCCTTATGGCCGTTATTAAGACTTTGCTTGATTATAGAAAATACAACTGGGCCAACTGCGAGGCTCAGCAAAAAACCAACCGTTATTCCTTTGAGGAAAGCTTCCAGCATAATGAGAAAGTACGAAGTTAGAACTGCGAAGTACGGTAAACCAAGTTAAAGTAAGAAGTATATGAAAAGATGCGTGTTTTACAAAAGTTTTATTGTTTGCAAAGCATCATTACTAATATGAATGGATGGACAATTGATCATACTTTCCCGGTTTCGAGATACCGGTTCCAGTCTTCCAGCATTTTTCCTTTCATCACCCGTGGAAATTTATGCTGGCTTCCCAACTTTCCTTTTAACTTCATAAACTCCAGGAATTTTTCTTCCGGTAACACTTCCAGGAAAACTTCTTTCAAAGCACTGTCTCTTTCGGTAGCATAATCATCATTCAGCATGCGCAGGTTTTCGTCAATTCGCTTTCTCAATTTTTCCGCATCTACTTTGTCATCGGTAGCTACATACCATCTATGCGCAAAAAAACTTTGATAGGGAAATCCTACAATTGTGTACTCGGGTATACTGATATTAAATTCTTCGCTGACCAGTTGAATGGCCCGATTCATATTTTCCACACTCAGATGCTCACCCACCAGGCTCAAAAAATGTTTGGTTCGACCGGTGATCGCTACTTCATGCCTTTCCAGGTCAACAAACTTGATGGTATCGCCAATGAGATAACGCCAGGAGCCCGCATTGGTGCTCATGAGCAATGCATATTCTTTACCCTCTTCTACTTCATGAATCATTTTGGTTTCGGGCTTGTCCACCATCTTTCCTTCACTATCGAAGTTTTTGTCATCAAAAGGAACAAACTCAAAAAAGATATTATTATTCAATATCAGTTCCATTCCTTTTGCATGCTCTCTTGTTTTATAACCAATAAACCCTTCGCTGGATAAATAATTTTCGATGTAGACGATGGGTTTACCCAACAATTTTTCAAATCCTTTTTTATACGGTGCAAAAGAAACGCCGCCATGTACAAACACCCCAAAGTTGGGCCATATCTCATGTATGTTTTGCAGTTTATAATGTTCGATCACCATTTCCATACACATCTGGCACCAGGCAGGAACCCCCACTATATAGCCGATATCCCAGTCTTTCGCATGTTCGACGATCTCGTTCAACTTTTGATTCCAGTCTTTCATCGCCGCTATACGACCACCGGGCTTATAGAATGTCTGGAACCAAAAAGGTCTTTTTTTCGCCAGTATTCCACTCAGGTCTCCCGCATACCAACCCGCTTTTCCTTTTTGCAGATCGGTAGCGCCTCCCAACATCAGGAAGCCCTTTGTCAATGCTTTTCGGTTCGCATCTTCATAGCCAAAAACGCTGATGAGCTGGCGGATATAATTCACACTATTACTCCGCAAGAGGTCTTTTGTAACAGGAATATATTTACTGGCCGCTTCGGAAGTGCCGGAGCTGAGGGCATAGTATTTAATCTTACCAGGCCAGGTTACATCCGGTACCCCGTCCAGGGTTTTCTTCCACCATTCCTCGTATATTTTGTTGTAATCATGCACCGGCACCAGTTCCTGGAATTTCCTGGCGACGTTTTTACTTAATAACGCATCATCAAAATGGTATTGCTGGCCAAACTCCGTAAATCTTGCTTTTTTCAATAGCTTTTTCAATACTCTCACCTGCTGACGACGAGCATCATTAGGAGGAATACGCAATGCGGTGGCAATTGCTTTCGGAAGTTTTATATCAATAATATTTGCCATGTTTGCAATCTTCTAACGTCGTGGCTTAAAGTTACACATTGTATATTTTAAAAAGGGCTGCGAATATAACAGGCAATGGGCAATAGACAATAGGCAAACCGAAGCATGGGCCACAATAAGGTATAATTGCCTGTTGCCTCTTGCTTATTTTTTTTATCCACCCAGTCTTCTATACATCTTCCATACCAGCTTTAAATCCTGCACTGGTTCATAGTCCCGGGCATACCAATAATCGATCATCTGCAGGCTATCCGCAGATAATTCCTGTTTGATCGTTTTCGGAATTCCATTGCAGGCAAGTACTGCAGGTCGCAGGTCGGGAAGGTTTTTCCCATCCGCCGCATATCCTACCCATGTTTTTTGGCCAAACAATATTCCAAAGCAATTTGTAAAAAACCGCAGCGGCTTTTTTACCCAAATAAAGTGCAACGGAAAACTAATGATTGCCGTAAAGGAAATAAACAGGTCCTGCAATCTTTTTATGCGCCGGTTATAAGGATCTGCCAGGTTAAGTCCATTTTCTCTTGATACATACTCACCCAAACTGTCTTTTGACTCGCTTCCAACAATGCTGTGGCTGCCGGTTGCATGAATTTTTATCTTTTTTTCACCAGCTGATTGCTCCAGGGCCTCAATAATATTTTTAAACGAAAGTGTTCCCTCACAAAAAATTACTTCTTTAAAGGGAACAGCCTTGTACAGCAAATTTAATTTCGACCAATAACCAATGGCCGACTGATCATTCTCCGTAACGGCTACCCGTCCCAATACCTTTTCTTTCATGCCGGCATCATGCATCAGCTGAAGCACGGTTTCGTATTCTGACGACGAAGCAACAATCAGGGTGCTGGCATGCTCTTCCTGCTGTTTGGCGGCTGCCAGGACTTTTGAAGCTACCAATATCCTGCGAAGCAAACCAATAACAATAAAAGATAAAATGGCTCCAAATAAAATAATGGCTCTTGAAAACCGGTATTGCTCCGGCAGCAATGAATAACAGGCCAGCAAAACAATTGTGGCAATTAGTGTAGAACGAACCAGTTCCGATCGTTTATACCAGCGATCGTAAAGCCCCGCATAATAAGCCGTCAATAAATATAAAATAGTAAAAGCCGGAATAGCAATCCACAGCAGGCGGTCATCATATTGCACTTCGGGTCGAACATAACTACCCCAGATCTTCCTGATGGTCCAAAAGCTAAGCATGATCAGGCCTGCATCAATCAACGGCAACCCTACCAGGCGAATAAACCGGCCGATGCCTGCCAGCACGGCCCTTATCCAGATACCAAGATGAATTAACAGGTTAAAAAAGCCAGCCCGGTTGCCTCCATAATGTTTTCGGACAAAAATGCTCATCGCATTATAAAACATCCGCACATAGTTCATGCTTCCCCGCTTGGTACTTTCACCTTTGAAATGTATGATACTGCTACCTGAAAAATAATAATTCTTATAGTTTTCGCCGGTGGCATCACATGGTGTTTTTTGTATGCGATAGCTCAGATCCACATCCTCGCCATACATAAAAAATATTTCATCAAAGCCACCGGTTTTTTTCAATACTTCTTTTCTTATCATCATAAATGCTCCGGCCAATACATCTATTTCATGATCATTGTTTTTATCCAGGTGCCCGAGATGATAACTGGAAAATAACCTGGAGTGCGGAAACAACCTTGACAAACCAAACAATTTAAACAGCGAAGTAAGTGGTGACGGAAATGAACGCTTGGACTCTTTTAAAAAACGTCCGCTGCCATCGATCATTTTAATGCCCAATGCTCCCGCACCAGGATGCGTTTCAAAAAAGGCCAAACATTTTTGGAAGCAATCTTCCGGGACTATCGTGTCAGGGTTTAAAAACAAAATGTATTTGCCCGTTGCCAACTGCAATCCCTGGTTACAGGCTTTAGCAAAACCAAAATTTTCGGTGTTCGCTATGAAACGGGTATCGGGGAATGATGGGCGGAGGTAGTTAATGCTGTTATCAGAGGAATTATTGTCAATTACAATAATCTCAGTCTCCAGGCCGGCACTTGCTTTTTGAACAGCATAAAGACACTGTTCTAAAAAATGTTTCACATTATAATTAACTATTATAACCGAGATATCCATGCCCTGGTCCGCCCACTGCGGAAAAATTTGATGATTTGTTCCAAAAATAGGAGTTCTATCATAGCCTGAAAGAATTTCTTGTTGTTCTACGCCGGTGATTCCTAAAGTATGCGGTTTTTAGTATAAATAACTCAATTCATGTCGCCGGTGATGAAGCTCCGTAATCTGTGAAATCATTTCAATCAGTGCATTCTGTGGTTATCTTTGCCCATGCTTAAAAATACCCTTATAGAAGCCGCAAAGGCCGGCGCTGCAGAAATAGTCCGGTTTTTCAACAAAGAATTTAAGATAACCAATAAAGAAGGCATTAATAATCCTGTAACGGAAGCTGATCATGCGTCTGAAAAGGCAATCATGGCTGTCATAAAAGCCAACTTTCCTGATCATTATATCCTGAGCGAAGAAGCTGGTAAGATTGTGCAGGACTCCAATTATAAATGGATCATTGACCCGATTGATGGTACTATCAATTTTGCGCATGGTATTCCGCTGAACTGTGTATCAATCGCAGTAGAGCATGAAGGAGAAGTGATCATGGGTGCTGTATATAATCCGCACCTGAACGAGTTGTTTTTTGCAGAAAAAGGAAAGGGTTCAACCTTAAATGGCAACCCGATCCGTGTAAGTGCTGAAACAGATGCAATAAAAGCCTGTCTTGTTACTGGTTTTCCCTACACTTACTTAGACATGCCCAATGGACCGTTGGAAGTTTTTGAGCGATTTATCCGCAAGGGAGTCCCTGTAAGAAGATTGGGATCTGCGGCTATTGATCTTTGTTGGGTAGCGGCCGGTCGTTTTGATGGATTTTATGAACACAAACTGGAAGCCTGGGACAGCGCCGCCGGATTTATAATTGTGGAAGAAGCGGGAGGTAAAGTGACCGATTTTACCGGGGGAAAGTTTTCTCCTTATCAACACCGGATTTTGGCTACCAATGGAAAAATTCATGATGACCTTCTTGCTGTAATCAATAACCAAAAAAGTTTATGAGCAACGAACGTACAGAAATATCTTCACTAGGAGAGTTTGGCCTGATTGATCACTTGACGAAGAACATTGAGCTGCAAAATGCTTCTTCCTTGTTGGGAGTGGGCGATGATGCAGCGGTGATCGATCATTTTGGCAAACAGACGGTGATCACCACCGACCTGTTGGTGGAGGGTGTTCATTTTGATCTTATGTACACCCCACTTAAGCATTTGGGTTATAAAAGTGTGGTGGTTAACCTCAGTGATATCTATGCCATGAATGCGACGCCAACGCAGATAATCATTGGGCTTGGCATCAGCAACCGGTTTAGCGTGGAGGCGCTGGATGAATTTTATGAAGGCGTATATGCCGCCTGTGAGGCTTATGATGTAGACCTGGTCGGTGGTGATACCACCTCATCCCAAAAGGGCTTTATTATTGCTGTAACGGCAGTGGGTGAAGTGGCCCCTGACAAATATGTAAAAAGAAGTACCGCAAAAAAAGGTGACCTGCTTTGTGTAACCGGTGACCTGGGCGCCGCTTATGTAGGATTGCTTTTTATGGAACGGGAAAAAAAGATCTTTGTGGAGAGCCCGGGAGTACAGCCCGACCTGGAGGGGGAATCCTATGTGATTGGCAAGCTGTTAAAACCCGAGGCAAGAAAAGATATCATTGAATTTTTTGCGCAGTCCGGTATTATGCCCACAGCTATGATGGATGTAAGCGATGGCCTTAGTTCCGACATATTACATATATGCCAGCAAAGCAATGTGGGCTGCGTGCTGTATGAAGACAAAATACCCATAGCTGAAGAGATGAAAACTGCGGCTTATAAGTTTGAGATTGATCCGACGGCCTGTGCGCTGAGTGGGGGTGAAGATTATGAATTATTATTTACGCTACCGCAGGCCGATTATGATAAATTGGTATTGAATGAACAGATCAGTGTAATAGGATATATGACGGAGCCGGAGCAGAAGCCAACCATTATTACCAAAGGGGGAAGCAAACACCCGATCACGGCGCAAGGCTGGAATCATTTAAAATAAGCAGACCCTGGATTTATAAGATATTAAAGGATTATGAGGAGATTATTGGTTTTAGCGGTGGTAATAGTGTTATTAAGCGGATGTGCTGCAAACAAGAATGCTTTTTCTCCTGCCAAAAAATATGCCCCCGCAAGGCTGCAAAAGGACTACACTATTTACCAGGAAATCCTGGAGGAAGTGCACCCCGGCTTGTATTGGTACACCAGCAGGGATAGCATGGCTCAATATTTCAATTGGGGCCGGGAACAATTAAAAGATTCCCTCACCGAAACAGAATTTAGAAAAGTACTGAGTTACGTTACTGCCAAGATCAATTGCGGTCATACCTCAGTTCGTTCCTCCAAAAAATTTTCCCGCTACCTTGATACGCTTCGTTTGTCGAGACTTTTTCCGCTTAGTTTAAAACTTTGGAATGATACCGCGGTTGTAGCCGCCAATTTGAACCGCCGCGATAGTTTGTTACAACGGGGAGTGATGATCAAAAAAATTAATGGTCATACCATCAAACAAATAACAGATACCTTATTCAATTATATTTCTACTGATGGGTATAACACAACTCACAAATACCAGTCACTTAGCAACCGGGGATTTTTTGGCTCCCTGTATTCTTCTATTTATGGTTATACCCCAACCTACAAAATAGAATATGAAGACAGCACGGGAACAGCCAGGCAAACCAGCATTACGCCATATCGTCCCGTGTCAGATACATCAAGAACTGCCGTAGTTTCACAGCCCAATATTCCAAAGCCTTCCCGCCGGGAAAGAAAAAGAATGCAACAAAATTCGGTGCGGCTCTTAAAAATTGATTCGGCCAATCATGTTGCCATGATGGATCTGAATTCATTTGGCAGGGGATATGGCCTGAAAGGGTTTTTTCGCCGCTCATTTAAAGTGCTGCGAAAGACAAGGGTGGAATATTTAATGATCGATGTTCGGGGAAATGGTGGCGGAAGCGTAAACAACTCTACTTTTATAACCCGCTATATCGCCAACCAACCCTTTAAGGTGAGTGATTCTTTATATGCGATTACCAAACGAAAAAAATACAGCCGTTATATTAAAGATGATTTCTTCAATCGTCTTTTCACGACCTTTTTTACCCGCCGAAAATCGGATGGGTATTATCATTTCCGCTACTTTGAAAGGCATTGGTTCAAGCCCAAAAAGAAAAATCATTTTAACGGAAAGGTGTATATTCTTACCGGCGGTAATTCTTTTTCGGCAACCACTTTATTTGCAAGCTCACTGATCAAACAGGAAAATGTAATTGTAGTCGGCGAAGAAACCGGTGGCGGCGCCTATGGTAATTCAGCATGGCTTATCCCGGATGTAACTTTACCTGAAACAAAAGTTCGCTTTCGGTTACCATTGTTTCGGCTGGTAATAGATAAAAATTATCCGAAGACCGGACGGGGCGTTCAGCCCGAAGTGGTATCAACGCCAACCATTCAAGCCATTAAAAAAGGTGTGGACTACAAAGTGGAAAAGGCCATGGAGTTGATAAAAAAAGACAAGGAAAGCCGGAGGCCACCAGGGCTCATTCAAACCCCACCGAACCTCCCCTAAGGTGAGGCTCAATGCACAACCCTTGCTTATACCACATGGTGATAAAATTCAGAGCTTCGAAAATGTTGTAAGGCCTCCTCCCGATCCCGACGTTTCGTCGGGGCCATCCAACACACAGTCCTCGCTTTTGGGAAACTTCGTATTAAAGCGGAGTCTTCGGGAATGACGAGTAGAGATATTAAGATGAATTGGTAATTATATGAATTGGATTTGCAATGCAGCACCGCTCTTTCCCTTTCGGGTAGAGAGAAGGAGATAGAGGCCGGAAAGGATAAGAGGATGAGGTTTCACCAACGCCCCATTCCTGCTTTTTGGAATAGTTCTCACATGTTAAGAAAACCAGATGAAGGGGTGTCTATTCACTACCCGGCATTATTTGGAACTCATCGGCGTCTTTCCAAAATGGAAATTTTTCCCTTACGTTTTGGAGGTGTTCTTTATTTAAGGATATGGTGAATATATCTTCCTCGTCTTTCTTATGATAAAGAATTTCACCCAGCGGATCAATGATCATACTGTCGCCGCTATGATAAATATCGTTACCATCTTTACCAATGCGGTTTACACCCACCACATAGCATTGGTTTTCGATGGCCCTTGCCTGCAGCAATGTCTTCCAGGCAGTGTTTCTCCTTTCAGGCCAATTGGCCACATATACCAGTACATCATATTCAGGAGTTGCTATCTCTCCCTCTCCTTTGGAGAGGGAGTTGGAGGGTGTTTGTCTTGCCCATACGGGAAACCTCAGATCATAACAAACCTGCAAGTTTATTTTCCAGCCTTTAACAGAAGCGATCAATCTTTTATTACCTGCAGTATAGTGCTGATCCTCTCCGGCAAAAGCAAAACGATGACGTTTATCATAGTAGCCATATTTGCCATTTGGCAGCATCCAGATAAGCCGGTTGAAATAAAGCTCGCCCCCCGCCCTCTCCTTTGGAGAGGGGGCCTTTTCCTTTATAATAATGCTTCCGGTAAGAATTATTTTTTTTTCTGAAGCTACTTTTTTCATCCACTGCACCGTTTCTCCTTCCATTGTTTCCGCCAATGCAGCGGGTTTCATGCTAAAGCCAGTGCTGAACATTTCGGGCAAAATCACTATTTCGGTCTTTTTGCCGATGTTACGGATCTTCTGTTCCAGCATTTGCAGGTTAGCCGCTTTATTTTCCCAATACAGGTTTGTCTGTATAACCGTTAGGAAGATTTCTTGATTCATGCTTTGTTGATTTTATTCCACAAAAGGAAAATCGGAAGAAGCGTAAAAATAAACCTCTATGTGAATAAAGCAGCGTGTTCTTTTCTAATTCCTTAATTATTAGTCCAATAATATATTGCCAAAAGAGCTAATTCAGGGCATTGGTTTTGTTGATTAATTTTCAAAATCATACGGCGTGAAGAGCAAAACAGCCATCCCTGTAAAAGCCGCTTTTATTTTCTTCCTGCTGCTCAATACGCTCCAATCTTTTTCTCAGCCTGATATAAATTACCAGCCTATGATTGGAGCATCAGAAGGACTTGTCTCTCCTATTGAATTACTAAGCGCCCCCGGCGATGCATCCGGAAGATTATTTATTGTGGAAAAAGGAGGTACCGTCAAAGTCTGGAATGGCAGTAGTTTGCTGCCAAACCCCTTCCTGGATATAACATCCAGGGTAAAAAATGACGGTGAACAGGGACTGTTAAGTATGGCCTTTCACCCACAATATCAAAGCAATGGATTTTTTTTCGTGTATTATAACAATACTGACGGCGATATTACGATAGAACGTTACAAAGTATCTGCCAATCCTAATATAACAGATTATGTTGCGAACCCGCCCACTACTTTGATCAGTATTTCAAAAAATTATGGCAATCATAATGGGGGACATCTGCAGTTTCGTAGTGAGGGAGGGGTCAATTATTTATATTTTGCCACGGGCGATGGTGGAGGCAGCAATGATCCGGATAATAATGCACAAAACCCTGGTTCTTACCTCGGAAAAATGATCCGGATAAATGTAGATGCAACCCCGTATACACCGCAAATATGGGCAATGGGACTCAGAAATCCATTCCGGTGGAGCTTCGATAAAAGCACCGGAGATATCTGGATCGGCGATGTGGGACAGGATGCCAAAGAAGAAATTAATTTCAGGGCACTTGGAACCGCGGGAGCCAACTATGGATGGGCCTGTGTCGAAGGAACTATCGATAATGCTGCTGCTCCTGACGATGCAGATTGTGATGAGGTAAAAGAAAATGATGTCTTACCCATAATGGACTATGATAACCCGGCTGATGGCCGATCAGTAATCGGTGGCTATGTATACAGGGGCAATGAGTTCCCGGCATTAAGAGGCTATTATGTGGCTACTGATTTTTACACGGGAAAGCTTTGGTTGATTCGCCGGAATGGTTCTGAATGGGATATTATCGAAAAAACGGGATTTGCCACTGGCATTGCGTCCATCAGCGAAGCTGGAAATGGGTCGTTGTATGCGGTTTCACTGACCCAAAGCGCCATCCTTAAGGTTGTTGATCCAACTGTAGTTCCATTAAGTCTTATAAATTTTTCCGGAACACCGCTAGACGGCTACAATGAATTGAAATGGACAACCGAGTCGGAGCAAAATATGGATAAATATATTGTTGAATATAGCAGCGATGGTAATAATTATTCTGCCGTTGGAGAAATTGTATCGGAAAACGACGTTAACAGGCACAACTACACTTTTCGGCATACAATCACCAGCAGCAGCCCGGTTGTTTATTACCGGCTTAAAATGGTTGAGCTCAGTGGTATCCACCAGTTTTCTGCCGTGATAAGAATAGGAACCCAATTAAATACAGGCATAAAAGTATACCCTACTTCTGTTAGCAATAATGTATTGAATGTTATTGCTGATAAACCTGTTGAAAAAATAATAATCATCAATACAAACGGCATTGAGCTTTTTGCTAAAAATATAAATGGCATTACGGGTTACTTTAATGTAACACTGCCTGTTTTACAAAAAGGAGTTTATATCGTAAGGATAACGGGTAAATCGTTCCAACACACGGAAAAAATTGTGATTCAGTAAGCAATTAAATATAGATGATTCCTTCTTTTTTGTTTTGCAAAACGGGACCTATCTAAAACTGGGTCGTGAGTTATCCTGTTCCGATTATTTTGTTCACCAATTCCATTTCAAAACCTTTTTGCAGCAGGTAATCCATTGTTTTCTTTTTTCGCACCAGCCATTGTTCATCTTTTAGTGAATCATATTTTTCGTCGGCCAGCTTTTTTAACAGGGCCAGGTATTCTTTTTCATTGATCTGCTTCAGGGCTTTTTTGATGCTGTAATCGCTGACCTGTTTTTGTCTAAGAGCATATTTGATTTTATTTCGGCCCCATTGATTTTGGCGAAATTTTCCTCCGGCAAATGCAATGGCAAATCTTTCCTCATTCAGGTAGCCGTCTTCGATCAGCGTCGACAGGATGCTATCATGTTCATTTTTTCTTACGCCAAGGTTATAGAGTTTTTCCCTGACCTCACTATGACAACGCTCCTGGTAGCCGCAATAATGCCTTAGCTTTTGCAGCGCCTGTTCGGGTGTTAATTGGTTTCTGTAAATGGTCATTATTTGGTCTTTGCCCGGGTACTAATATCCGCGGCAAGATAATAAAACAGGGGCTGGAAATCCGCAGGATAAGAACATCAACACGTTCTCCCCACCTATTGGCAGTAATCTAAAAATCAGTAGTTTCGCCACATTCAATTTTACATATGAAGTTTATCGTAAGCTCGTCTTCTTTACTAAAACAGCTGCAGCACATTGCAGGTGTAATTAATTCAAACACGGTGCTGCCCATCCTGGAAGATTTTTTATTTGAAGTAGAAAAAAATAAGCTGACCGTAGTGGCTACCGACCTGGAAACTGTGATGCGGGTGCAACTCGATATCGAGGCAAAGGACAGTGGCAAAGTTTGTGTCCCGGCCAAGATCCTGCTGGACTCATTAAAAAATATCGCTGACCAGCCGCTGACATTCAATATTGACAAAAACTTTGGCGTAGAAATCACCAGTGACAATGGTAAGTATAAAGTGATGGGCGAAAATCCTGACAATTTCCCCAAAGAACCGGGGGCAGATGACACTACTTCATTCAATATAACGGCTTCATCGCTTATAACAGCGATCAGTAAAACATTATTTGCTACCAGCAACGACGATCTGCGGCCTGCCATGACGGGTGTGTTTTTTGAGTTGGATAAAAAAGGCATGCAGTGTGTGGCCACTGATGCGCATCGACTGGTTCGTTATAAGAGAAAAGATGTAAGCTGTCCCAAAAGCGATTCGTTTATCGTTCCCCGCAAACCGCTTAATCTGCTGAAGGCAGCTATTCCTTCCAGCGAAGATGAATTAACCGTAAGTTATAACAGTAATCATCTTTTTGTAAAGCATGGCACCACACAAATGAGTTGCCGCCTGATCGATGCCCGCTTCCCGGATTACAAAGTGGTAATACCTGCAGATAATCCCTATCGGTTAACGGTAAACAAAAGTGATTTTCAAAGTGCCTTGCGCCGGGTAAGCATTTTTAGTAATAAAAGTACCAACCAGGTGGCCCTGAGTATAAGCGGCAGCGAATTGCAGCTGGCTGCCCAGGATGTTGACTTTAGTTTTGAAGGAACGGAGAGGATGAAGTGCCAGTATAATGGTGAAGACATTGTGATTGCCTTTAACGCTAAGTTTTTAATTGAAATGCTTTCTGCATCGGATGGAGACGAAGTGAACATCGAACTATCAACGCCAACCAAGGCTGGTTTGATAAAACCTACCGACCAGGATGAAGAAGAAGAACTGCTGATGTTGGTGATGCCGTTGATGCTGAATCAATAGTCTGAACCAGGGTTTATTAGATTATTTGGATTATAAGGATATTTGAAGCTCTCCTCTCCGGGGAGCTTTTTAATTGTAGTTATCGTGAAGTTTGTCCTGTTATATTCCTTTGATAATTACATTCCCGCCTATATTGCGTTAGGCAGGTTGAAGGAGGAGTATATCAACTGTTATCTGCAGGATGAATACAGTGTCACCATCGACCCGTTTCTTTCGAATGCTATCGGAGGTATCAAATTGATGGTTGCGGAGTCTCAGCTTGAAAGAGCAAGAGATATATTACAGAACCTCGATTTACAAGATCCATCTGGATCATGAGTATAATGGGTTTTTATTTCCCTGTAATCCTTTAAATCCAGCAAATCGTGGTTCTTTTTGGCTGGCGTCTTTTTTTATAGGAACTTTTCATTCCTGTTAATCCTGTCCAAATCTTGTAAATCGTGGTGCTAAATATTATAGATTATTTTTCAACTCTCGAGCAGAGACCTATGGAAAGGATGGCGATCCTTGTAGGAGGGTTGCTGTTATTCTGGATTATTGAAGGAGCCATCCCCTTGCTTCCGATGCGGTATAAAAAAAACAAGCTCAATCATGCCGTCGTTAATTTTGGCTTCACGGTTATTCATCTTATCATTCACACCCTGCTGGCTATACTGATCGTCAAACTATCCGATTGGTGCCTGCATGCGGGATTTGGTTTAGTATACTGGTTCAATGCAAATGTTTTAATGACCATCATTATCGGCGTATTAGCCCTGGACTTCAGCAGCTGGCTGGTGCATTTTGTGATGCACAAAACACCGCTGCTCTGGCGTTTTCATCTTATACATCATAGCGATAACAATGTGGATGTCACCACGGGCCTTCGCCATCACCCGGGTGACAGTTTACTGAGAGGTGTTTTTTTCCTGCTACTCATTTTCATCTCGGGTGCGCCCATGTACAGCGTTATGATCTATCAAACATTGGTAGTACTTTCCACTGCCTTCACCCATGCCAATATCAGTCTTCCAAAAAATGTGGACAAGGCATTAAGTTTTATATTGGTTTCACCCAACATGCATAAGGTACACCATCATTGGAAGCAGCCCTATACCGACAGCAACTATGGCGCTGTCTTCTCCATTTGGGACCGCTTGTTGGGAACATTTATGAAGCTTGATACAAAAGATATCCGGTATGGATTGGATCGCTATTATCCTAATGAAAAGGATGAAGATTTTTTTGCTTTGATGAAAAAGCCTTTTCAGAAGTTAGACGCCTGAATTATTCCTTCCTATTTTTGTTGGATGAAGTGTGTCGCCCTAATACCGGCAAGATATGCCGCCACCCGTTTCCCCGCCAAACTAATGCAAATACTTGGCAACAAAACGGTAATCCGTCACACCTACGATGCAACAGTTGCAACCAAACTGTTTGATGAAGTGATCGTGGTAACCGACAGTGATATAATTTTCAACGAGATTGTTGCGAATAATGGTAAAGCAGTAATGAGTAAAAAAGCACATGAAAGTGGCAGCGACCGGATCGCAGAAGCAATTGAAGAAATGGATGTAGAAGTGGTTATAAATGTGCAGGGCGATGAGCCGTTTATTCAAAAAGAACCGTTGGAAAAGTTGGTCCGTCTCTTCAATGATCCGTCGGTACAGGTTGGATCATTAATGAGAAAGATTACTTCCCCGGAAGAGCTGAATGCAAGCAGTTGTGTAAAAGTGGTAGTGAATAAAAATAGCGATGCACTCTATTTCAGCCGGAGTGTGATACCTTTTGCAGCTAATACCAGTATCGATGCTCCTTACTACCTGCACATTGGTGTGTATGGTTTTCGGAAAAAAGCTTTATTACAATTTACACAGTGGCCCGCCGCCAAACTGGAACAAGTTGAAAAACTGGAACAGCTCCGGTATCTTGAAAATGGCATGCCGATCCGAATGGCCGAAGTCGATTTTAAAAGTGTGGCCATTGATACACCGGAAGATTTACAAAGAGCTGAGATTTTGATTCAGCGGAGTTAGCAGTTCAGCTCACTCTGTATCAGTTTGGCTCGCCGGCGAAACTTGATTTCCTTGCTGAATCTCAGCTACTATAGTAGTGATGATCTTTTGAATACTATCCATACTGGCAAAATAATTATTTCCTTCTTCCTTGGTCGCTTTGATTAACAATAGAGTTTGTTGTAGCCGCTGATTAGAGTATTCATGCAGTTTAATTCGATAACTCTCCATGCCCTCGGAAAGATCAAACTTCTCTGCTTCTTCAAAAAGTGTTACACAATCGACCCAGTCGGGTAGAGCAGTCTTTTGCAGCTTCAAAAGATAGGTTTCTTTTGTTACGGTGTCAGATTTTTGCATCGCTTCAAGCGCCATTTCTTCAATAATCGTAAAATGTTCCAATGTTTTGGAAAACTTTTCACTATCATCCTTTTTGAATGATGCAGACTGACCCCTCAAAACGAATAAGCAGCAAAGCACAGTTGCAACAACTATTATAGAAGATTGATAACCGCTCACTGGTTGCTCTTTATTACGAAGCTGCGAATAATAAATGTATCCAATAACTAGGCCGCCAATTAAACCACCAATATGAGCTGCATTATCTACACCTGATTTTATACCATATACTAAATTATATACAACAAATACAGCTATACTTTGCAGAAGTTTTGTTCTTATTTGTTTTGGAATCAAATTGGTACTAAGTAGTGCCAGGAAAACTCCGTATAGACCAAAAATGGCTCCCGATGCACCAGCACTTGCTACCGGCGTTTCATGCCACCACAAACTGGCTAAGCTTGCGTACAAACCAGTACATAAATAGGCAACAATGAATTTTGTTTTACCAAGCATCGGCTCCAGGTAAATGCTGATCGAATACAAGGCGTACATGTTAAACAAAAGGTGAATAATGCCAATATGAACGAATACACAGGAGATAAGTCTCCACCAATCACCGGCATAAGTGTAAGGTGAAAAGTTTCCACCCCACTTTACAATATCTTCCCCTGTAGGATCTATAAGGCTGACCCCGCTTACAACCATGGCAATAAAAACCAGGACATTTATTGCAATTATACCGTAGGTAACATACAGATTTGATTTCGACAGGTTCATTACACTGTCAATCTCTTCGGTCAGTCGATTTTCCTCTTCCATAACGACCTTTGTCTCTTTTTTGAGCTGACTAATTCTATCCGTCCAATCATTGATCTGAGCCCCACCAACAGAAGACTGGACATTTTTAAAGGTTTGGGCAAAGTCCTCCAGGGCTTTTTTGTTTTTGCCAAAAATGTCAAATAATTCGTTGTTCACCATTTTACTGGAAACGGTCAGCTCATTATCCCTGGCGGCTATATTAATTTCAAGCCCTTTTTTATCCCATTTCCCGGGAGTATATGCCAACAGTATATTTTCACCAGCGTATTTAATCGTCCAGTTTAGTTGTTCAAGGGCGCCATAAGCTATCGCTGTCGATGTTGTTTCATCTAAACCCGCAACTGCTATCACCTTTATTTTCCCAGGCATAAAATCTTTTTTACAAGATGCACATAATTCCTGAAGATTAAAACGTTGTTGACTCAAAAACTCCGCAGTTTTTACCTCCTTATCTTTGCCCATTCCTTTTTGACCAAACCACTGCGAATGCATTTACTTAAAAAGCTGTATCAATATGTCCTGCTTTACCTGCGCACAAAGATCAGCCGGGTGCAATACATTATGATCGTTGCCACGCTGACGGGCCTGGCATCGGGACTTACAGCTGTATTACTCAAAACACTGGTTCATTACCTGCAACACTGGATAAAAGAAATTACTATCAACAAGTACGCTTACCTCGCTTTTCCGGTTCTCGGCTTGTTGGTCACGGTAATGATAGTGAAACTATTTTTTGGCGGCGATATTGAAAAAGGAATAGCAATGGTATTAAGGGCTATTGCGGGTAAATCGTCTTTTATTCCTTTGCGCCATACTTACCAGCATGTTGTTACCAGCTCATTCACGGTCGGGCTGGGCGGTTCTGCTGGGCTGGAATCACCCATCGTATCCACGGGTTCGGCGATAGGATCCAATATGGCCCGAATCAGCGACCTGAATTACAGGGAAAGAACATTATTAATTGGTTGCGGTGCTGCGGCTGGCATCGCCGCGGCTTTTAATGCCCCGGTTGCCGGAGTGATTTTCGCCATTGAAGTGTTATTGACCGATGCCGTTGTGGTTAGTTATTTTATTCCGCTTATCATTTCCTCTGTTGTAGGAGCTTTATGTTCCAAGATCATATTACAGGAATCTTCATTATTTAATTTTTTACTGAAAGAAAATTTTGATTACCACAATACACCTTTTTATGTTTTGCTCGGAGTACTGGCCGGTTTTACATCCCTTTATTATGCCCGTGTGTTCAAAGGATCTGAGAGAAAACTGCATCACTGGAAAATCAATCTTTATGGAAAAGCCGTTATCGGTGGTTTGATGCTGGTATGTCTTTATTTCTTTTTTCCGCCGTTGTTTGGAGAAGGATATGATGTAGTAAAACTGGTTGCCGGGGGCAATGCCGAACAACTTAATGATAACAACAAATTATTTGCCCTGCTCACTGAAAACTGGTCGCTGGTAATCTTTGCAGGGTTAATCGTTTTATTAAAACCCATTGCGGCGGCCATCACCATTGGCAGTGGGGGTAATGGCGGCAACTTCGCCCCATCTTTATTTTCCGGCGCCTTCCTGGGCTATTTTTTTTCAAAGCTTTTAAACAGTACGGGCTGGATCAAAATGCCGGAGGGAAATTTCAGCCTCGTAGGTATGGCCGGCGTTTTGAGTGGCGTGATGTATTGCCCTTTGTCGGCCATCTTTTTAATTGCAGAAATTACCAACGGATATGAACTATTTATCCCCCTGATGCTGGTATCATCTATTTCTTTTTTTATCGTCAAATCCTATGAGCCTTTCTCGATGGAAATAAAACAACTGGCATTGGAAGGGCAGGTCTTTACGCATAAAAAGGAAAAAAATATTTTAACCGCTATCAGCCTGGATGAAATGCTACAGGACCAGTTTGACATCATACCTGTCGACAAAAAACTACGGGACCTGGTTGAGCTGATCAAAAGAAGCGAGAAAAATATTTTCGCCGTATCGGATAGCAAAGGACGGTTTGCCGGTATCATTGAATTAAACGATATCAAACAAAAACTGTTTCAACCCGATTTGTTTGACAAAACTTCTATTCGCTCACTGGTAAAAAAACCTGCGGCCACCCTTTCAAATAAACAAAACATGAACGAAGTGATGGAAAAGTTTGACATCACGCAAAGTTGGTACCTCCCCGTGTTGGATGCTGAAAAAAAGTTCATCGGCTTTATTTCCAAGACAAAAGTGTTTAACAAATACCGGGAGATACTCGCCTCGCAGGGGGATTTGTATGAATAGAGCGAACCCGGAGTTGGCAGTAGAAAATAATAACAATCGTCCCAATTTCCTTTCTAACTGATCTTTTTCAACTGGTAACGATAAGCTTTATGCACCAGCCTGATTGGTTGTCCAATGGTCTCCGCATATACCTTGATAAAACTGGCGCCGAAATAAAGAATAAAAGAAGAATAAAAAACAAACAGGAGTATTAGTACAATAGAGCCGGAAGCTCCGTATAATGTACTGATATTACTATTGCGCATAAAATAAGACAAAAGCGATTTTCCAAAAGAGAAAAACACTCCTGTCAGCAATCCGCCAACAACGCAAACTTTCCATGAAGGACGCCCATCAGCCAGGTAGCGAAACAAAATAATAAACCAGAAAGTAATAACGACTGTACTTACGATCTCATTCAAAGCACTTTTAAAATAAGGGCCGGCAGCCGGCCATATTTTTGACAGGTATTGACCCGAAAGAATTTGAAAGCCATCCAAAAAGATACTGGCCAGGAATAGTAAACCGGCCACGATGATAATTGATAATGATCTTGCCCGGAGCTTCAGTTTAAACAGGATGCCAGGTTTGTCTTTTACGCCAATGTCCCATATATCGTTGAGGGAGTTTTTGATAACCGAGAAAAGGGTTGTAGCGATAAATACCAGGAATAAAAAACCTCCAACCGTTAAAAACCAGTTACTGGCCAGTGTACGAAAGCCCCTTGTTGTTTCTCTTATTTGTAAGGCACTGGCCCTGCCAAGTGTGTCGGTTAATATCTGCATCATTTCCGTTGCAACCAGCCTCTTGTTAAGAAATAAGCTGAACAGTTGAAATAGTATAATAAAAATAGGCGGCAGGGCGAAAGTGGTGAAAAAAGCGGTTGCGCCGGCGAGACGTAACGGATCATTTCTTTTTGTTTCAGCAAAGGATTTTCGCAACAGTCTTCCCAATACCACTATGTTACGATCGCCTTGTTGTTTTTTTTGTTCACGCATATTGGGTTCAACCTCTTAATCTTTTATAAATGTAATCTTTAGCCATAACAAAATTTCAAGCCAATATGCATCGTTTAAAAATAAGGCATGGTTTTTCTTTGCCTATATTTATTTACCTTTCTTTTATGAACGTCAAGCTCAAACCGGAGAAATATTTACGTTACCTCTATTTGCCAAATCTCTTTGGGACGCAGCGTACCAAAGAAATTCTGTCGGTAAATCCAACTATTATCCCGCAGAGAGAAGAGGCAAAGGAAGTATTGGTGTATGCCTTCGATTATGACGGCCAAACCATTGAAGAAAAAAAACTCAGTTGTGTACAGGATGCTTTTTATTTTAAAAACAGCAACCGCATCAGCTGGATCAATATTGACGGCTTGCGCAAAGCTGACGTAGAAGCTATCAGTACGCATTTTGGCATACACCCTTTGTTGATCGAAGATATTCTTAGCATCAACCAGCGGCCAAAGATGGATGAGGTAGAAGGCGTTTTGTTTTGCCTGCTGAATATGCTTTACTACAACAATACCAAGCAAACAGTAGAGCAGGAGCAAATCAGCATTGTATTGGGAAAAGATTTTGTCATCACGTTCCAGGAAGATGCCAGGCGGGATGTTTTTAATCCTTTGCGGGATCGTTTGAAAATAAACAATAGCAAAGCACGGCAGCGGAGCGCCGACTATCTCTGCTATACCATGCTCGACCTGATTGTCGACAATTATTTTCTGGTGATGGAAAAATTAGGGGATCGCATTGAGCTGCTGGAGGAAGAAGTAATTCGTAATAGTAATAAGCGGTCGCTGGCGAGGATCAACCAACTGCGAAAAGAATTGATTGTTCTGAAAAGAAATACGGTTCCGGTGCGGGATCTTATTGGTGGCATCCTGCGCAGCGAAAGTGATTTATTGGACGACCGCAACACCAAATACTTCAAGGATATTTATGATCATATTGTACAGGCCATCGATCTGAGCGACAACTACCGGGATATTATGGTGAGCATGCAGGACCTGTATATCAACAACGTAAACCTGAAGATGAACGAAGTGATGAAAGTAATGGCCATTGTAACCTGCTTACTGGCGCCTGCTACAGTTATCGGCGGCATTTTCGGGATGAACTTTGATGCCATTCCTTACCTGCACAATCAATATGGTTTTTGGATCGCCGTTTGTATCATGCTGATCATCCCGATATGGATGGTATATATGTTTAGGAAGCGGGGGTGGTTTTGACCACAGATTAATAAGATTAAATGATTTGAATGAATGGCCACTGCCGGGTACAAATTTGCCGATATTACTGAAAAGATCATTGGTTGCAGCATGCGGGTTCACCAAAAAATGCGCAATGGCTACCCAGAGCTTATTTATCACCGGTGTTTATGCATCGAGCTTAAAAAGGCTGAATTAAAATTTTCAAACGAAATCGAATTGCCCGTCTTTTATGATAATATTGAAGTCGGCAAAAGAAGAGCTGATTTTCTGGTAGAACAGAAAGTTGTGGTTGAAATCAAAGCTGTTTCTGAATTAACGGATGCTCATCTTGCGCAAGCATTAAATTATCTCGAAGCACTTAATCTTGAAATTGGTCTGCTAATCAATTTTGGCGGGAAAAGCCTTGAATTCAGAAGACAGATCAATAACAAAAAACTGTAGCCTTTCTTTATAATCATTCAATCTGCGTCATCGCGGTTTTTTATACACCGGCACAGTGCTGCAAGGTTCGCCGTACATAATACTTTTGGCAACGGGCCTCAGCAATTTTGTAAGCTCGAGGTAAACAAAATCACCAATCGGTATGTCACCGCATCCTTTTATGACAACCCGCTTGTCGTCAAAATCATGGGCATTAATTTGTGCGATATTTTTTAGAAATAACTGGCGATGCAATTCCTGTTCATCACCCATCACAATTTCTTTAGCTACCGGTTGCAGGTTGGAAGCTACCAGCATATAAGCCCAAACCGGTATGATGGCATCTGCAGAACAGGTAACCGCTACATTCCTGTTCCTGTATTGTTCCCAATCCATATTTTTCAGCGTCTCCCGAAAATCTTTTTCCTTCAGGATCAGGCCCATGAATAAATGATCTTTCAGATCAAATACCACTGTTTCTCCCGCGGGAATATAGCTGGCAGGATCCACGGTGATAATTCCGCTTTCTGCTACTTTATTGACAAGTTGTTCGGCCATAATTTATTGTTTCGTCTCAGATACAAAGATAATAACACTCAGCGGCGGCTGTTGTTTAGCTGAATGGCTGTTTACGTGGGCTCTTCGTCAAGCCTGTGTGCCGGCCTTTGTTGGCTCAGGGCCAAAAACAAACAGTCCCGAAGCTTCGTTCGGGACTGTTACAGTTGGTTTGGGTTATGTAAACTTAATAAATCTTGCTCCGGTTGTCTTTGATATCAGCAGCTTCCATCAATACCTGTTGCGGATAACCCCCTCTCATTTTCGCCTGCTGGTATCTTGATTTTCTTTGTTCTGCTACATTGGCGTCGGCAATAGCCGTAGCGGAAACACTGTTTACTCTTACTACATACACACCGCTTGTTCCCTCGATCGCTTGCGGTACTACTTTTCCTTTGTTGGCAGGATTGAAAGCAGCGCCGATCACTTTTGGTTCTGAAGCAACCAGTGAGGCTTGTGTTCCGCTCATTCTCACACTGTCTGCTGTTTCAATAGTAGCGCCGCCTAACTTAGCAGCAGCATCTTCAAGGCTGGTAATAGCACCCAGTTTCTTTTGGATCTGTTCTGCTTTTTTATGATTACGCAATAATGGTTCTACCAACGGTCTTGCTTTGGCTGCACTTTGGGTTCCTTTTTTATTCACCTCTGTTACCAATGCTACCACATAGTTTTCACCTACTCTTTCAGGTTGCAATACTTCACCCAGCTTTGCATCATAAATACTTTTTACAAACTGTCTTGACACACCTAGTCCTATTACCTGGTAAGCATTGGGAGTGATCTCTGTGGCAAACGCTTTATTAATGCCTTTTGCTTTTAGTTTTTCGGCATTCGCATCAAATGATTTTTGATCACGGCTATCACCGGCAAATAAGGTGGCGGCATTGCTGGCAGCGGCATCCGTTTCCTGGCTGGCTTCTATCGGCAAAGCGAGATAAGCGATTTTATACGCAGGAGATCCACCTTTTTGTGAAAGGATCTCGATGTAGTGATAACCAAACTCTGTTTTCACCACACCTTTTGTGCCCACAGGATTACCAAAAATAAAATCGTTGAACCCGGGAACCATTCCACCTGCCGTGACATTTTCATATACGCCGCCTTTGTCTTTGCTTCCGGGATCGTCAGAAACTTTTGCTGCTACTGTATCGAAAATTGAACCCGACGCAATAGCGGTCTGGATACTATCAATTAATTTTTTTGCTGTTGCTGAATCTCTGACAGGAATAGTTTGCCCGCTTTGCGGATCACGTTGTATGGTTGCAACCAGGATGTGGCGCAGTTTTACCGTATCAGGTTGTGTTCTTACTCCTACCAATTTTGCTAACGAAAAAGAACCACCATCTATATAAGGGCCATACACCGTGCCCACAGGTATTTTAAAGATTGAATCTTTAACCGGTATCTGGATGTTCTTACCGTTGATGTAGCCATCGTAATAATTTCTTACTCCCTGGTTTTCCAAAAACTGTTTCAGGTCTTTTGTACTATCCAATTCAGGTTTCAACGCCAGTAATCTGTCTCTTGTTGCATTGGTATCAGCCGCGGTTGGCAAAGCACTAAAGGCAACATAAGAAATGCTGCGATTCTCTTCCTGCTTAAATTCTTTTTTGTGTTTATCGATATAATCCTGGATTTCGCTATCACTGATCCTGATGCTGCTATCAGGAATGCTGGTATAGAATTGTCTTGCGAAAGAGATATTGGCCAACTGGCTGTTATCTGCATTTTGTTTTTCAACCAGCCATTTGGGGAAATTGGTACTATTCGTAAGCAATGAATTGTATTTTTCATTCAACCGCATAAACTCCAGTTGATCAACATAGCTGTTGAAGCCGGCTTTTTGTTCGGCAGAAACCTGTTTGCTTTTCAGCATCTGGTCTATCTGTTGTTTGGCCAATTGGGGATTATAAACACCTGTCTTAGGGTCGGTGAATTGTTGTTTCAGATCCTGTGGTGCATTTTCACCATATAAAATATCACCTAATTCTTTTTTGCCGATCTGCATGCCAAGTTTATCCAGCTCGGTTGTCATTACGATACGGCCAAGCTCCTGGTTCCAGGCATTATCAATTGCCATTTGACGGGTAGTAGCGCCGGAAGGATAGCCTTGTTGTTCCATGCTGGCTTCCTGCTGATCGATTTTTTTGCTGAAAGCGATCGCATCTATTTTTTCTCCATTGATGCTACCGATATTGGTAACATTTCCTCGGAACAAAGTTCCTCCGTTTTCAAAGGCAAGCATAACGACAAACGTAAGCAAGGCTACAGCAATGATAACAGCCATGAGTTTTGCATACTTGTCCTGGATCTTCTGAATAACTGACATATTAAATAACAGGGTTTAAAAAGGGAGGCAAAAATAGGGTAAAACCCCCAAACCCCCTATAGGGGGCTATGAGCTGATTTCAAAATTTAAAAATCCACCTTTTCAGGATCTTAGTGGGCCGCCTTCAGAGCTCGGGTTTTTTTAGGGTGAACGAGTTTCATTTCCTTCACTAATTGGCTGGCTCCGGCATATTTATCAATGATAAACAGGACATAGCGGATATCCACCATGATATTGCGGCAAATGGAAGGGTCATAATTGATATCACTCATGGTGCCTTCCCATACCCGGTCAAAATTGAGACCGATCAAGTTGCCATAAGCATCCAGGGCGGGACTGCCTGAGTTGCCGCCGGTAGTATGATTGGCTGCAATAAAACAAACGGGCATCCGGCCATTTTTTCCGTATTGACCAAAATCTTTTTTTTGATAGAGTTCTCTTAGTTTTTCGGGCACATCAAACTCATAGTCGCCGGGTTTATATTTTTCCATCAAGCCATCCATATAGCTATAATAATCATACTTCACCGCATCACGGGCATTATAACCTTTTACATTACCATAGGTGACCCGGAGCGTACTATTGGCATCAGGGTAGAATTTCCTTTCTTTCATCACCTCCATCTGCGCTTGCATATATGTTCGCTGCAGTTGATTGATCCGGTTTTGAATTTCATTAAGCCTGGCTGCTACTTTTTCATTATACGTTTTGCTCATATCCAGGTATAATAAAAAAGCTGAATCTTTTTTTATCGCCGCAAGAGCAGTTTTGGGATCAGTGGCTAAAAGATGGCTTTTGACTTTGTCTGCAGACGACAGGTCTGATATAGTATAACACAGGACTTCTAATACCGTGATGCCAGGGTCATGACTGTTTTGATCGGTCCAGCCATTTTTTGCAATGGGTGCTATATACTCAGCCGGCTGATCTTTGACATACATTTCCATCAAACTACGGAACAGGCGGCGGTCCACTTCTGCATTGTACTCGCTATAGATATCATTCAGCTTTACTTTTACTTTTTCCAATTGTTCGGAAAAACCTTTTTCACCATTTTGTTCATAGGCTTTCACCAATGAATTTAGCTGTGATGCGATAGCCAGCAATTCAATCTTACTGGTGATTTCCAAATAATAATCTCTGGCCAGCCCGTAGGGTTTCAATTCTGCATAAGCCGCATTCAAATCATGCAGTATAGTTCCATATTTTTCTTTCCACTGCGGGTTAGCCTGTACTCTTTTTTGAAATTGAGCTTCATAGTTCTTCTTCTTATCCACGCCATTGGTTCTTTTCAGTCCCAATATTTCGCCCTGCCATTTCTTCCAGGCATTGCTGATCGACGCATACTTAGCGGCATACTGAATTTTTATTTGTTCATCCTTGCGCATATAACTGTCGATAACCGCCAACGCCTTGTCACGAATGGCAATCTTTGCCGGATCATTTACATCCACTATTTGTTGTACGGCAGTTGAAGGAAGGTATTCCGTGGTTTTACCGGGAAAACCAAATACCATGGTAAAATCATTTTCCGCTACGCCATCCAACGATATAGATAAAGCTTTTTTGGGAACATAAGGCACATTACCGGGTGAATAAGCGGCCGGCTTATTATCTTTTCCGGCATAAATGCGAAATAGGGAAAAGTCACCGGTATGGCGTGGCCACATCCAGTTGTCCGTATCTTTTCCAAAATTGCCGATGGAAGATGGCGGCGCTCCTACCAGCCGGACATCATTATAGGTTTCTGTGACAAACAAAAAATACTGGTTGCCTTCAAAAAAAGGTTTGATAAAGGAAGATTGATAGCTTTCTTTTTTTACACTGCTATTGAGTTGCTGCGCATTTTTATCAATTACCGATTGTCTTTCCGCTTCCGTCATCCCGGCAGTTACTCCGTTCAGCACCTGTTTGCTGACATCATCAATACGCACAATAAACGTGACATAGAGCGTTGGGTTGGGCAATTCTTCCGCGTTGGTTTGGGCCCAAAAACCATCCCTTATATAATTATGATCAAGCGTAGAATGATTTTGCACTGCATCAAACCCGCAATGATGATTGGTTAACACGAGACCTTTGGCCGAGATCACTTCACCGGTACAAAAACCACCAAAACTGACGATGGCATCCTTCAGGCTTCCTTTATTAATATCATAAATATCTTTGGCGCTGATCTTCATCCCCATACTCTTCATCTCTTTTTCATTCAGCTTTTCCAGCAGCAAGGGCAGCCACATTCCTTCGCCCGCTTTGACGCTGGATATAATACATAATAAGAAAGAAAGGACCAGTAGTTTTAGATAGTTCATATGGCAAATTATTTTTAAATGGCTAAAATTAACAGATTTTGCCTGCTTGCTTTTTGTGCAGTGACTGGTTTTGATTGATGGTATTAGATTATTTGTTTATACCGTAACCGCTTTTTACCCCCATTAGCCTGTTGATATCCGGGTAAGAATGTGAATAATGCGTTGTGAAACGTTGATATGAAATAGAATTCTTTGCCGCTAAAATTTGAACAGTTCCAAAATTTAGTTCTTTTGGTTGGCTGACTGCCAGTTGTTCTATCAATATCCACACGAACATTTACGATCAAGGCGATGTTATTTTTCCCATTGCTGTTTTCACATGATTGTGGATAGCGTTGCCAAATCCGCTACCAGTGATGAACCATTATGTGGATTACGGTGTTTAAAATGTGAATATTGGAAAAACAATAATTTTGTAAAAGTTCTTTTCCACTAATTCACAGCCGTAATAGTAATAGGTTTTTTTATAAAAATTGTATTAATACATTTATTATAATACAGGGGAGGGCTGTGAAAATTGTTTTTGAAAAATTGAAAAAGCTGGTGGAATATTGCTCCCTCGTTTTGAATTTATCGGAAATCGGTTTCGCTCAGCACCAAAATTTTTAAAGTGATGAACACAGACACACTCGCCATAGCCAGGGCAAATGTTGATAAACGCGGGTTCCTTGACATAGACCTGGATCCGACGCTTGACCTGTTTGCAGAAATTGAGCGGTTGAAGAAAGAAAAAAATGCGGTGGTGCTGGCGCATTACTACCAGGAGCCGGATATCCAGGATGTGGCGGATTATATCGGCGATAGCCTGGGGCTGGCACAGCAGGCGGAAAAGACAACGGCGGATATGATCGTGTTTGCCGGTGTGCACTTTATGGCGGAGACCGCCAAAATTCTGAATCCCACCAAAAAAGTGGTGATACCGGATCTGAAAGCCGGTTGTTCACTCAGCGACAGTTGCCCGCCACCCTTGTTTAAAAAATTCAAAGAGCAGCATCCCGATCATGTGGTGGTGAGCTATATCAACTGCAGCGCCGGCATCAAAGCATTGAGTGATGTGATTGTTACCAGCAGCAATGCGAAAATAATTGTGGAGAGTTTTCCAAAAGATCAGAAGATCATTTTTGCACCCGATAAAAACCTGGGCGGCTATATCAACAAGGTCACCGGCCGTAATATGTTGTTGTGGAACGGCGCCTGCATGGTGCATGAAATATTCAGCCTGGAAAAGATAACCAAGCTGAAGGTAAAACATCCCAATGCCAAATTCATTGCACACCCTGAATGTGAAGAACCGGTGTTGCGTATTGCTGACTATATCGGGTCAACCACGGGTTTATTGAAATACACCCAAACGGATCCTTCCAACGAATATATTGTGGCTACCGAAACCGGTATCCTCCACCAGATGATGAAGGCTTCACCGCACAAAACATTTATTCCCGCTCCCCCCAACAACAGTTGCGCCTGCAACGACTGCCCGCACATGAAACTAAACTCACTGGAAAAATTATATCTCTGCATGGAATATGAAACGCCGGAGATCACCATGGAAGAAGAGTTGCGGCTGGCAGCTAAAAAACCAATTGACAGGATGCTGGAGATCAGTGCGAAGGCGGGGTTGTAGAGGAGAGGAAGCATTGAAGGAGAAGTTAAAACATATAGATTGAACGCTTTTACCCTGCCTTAGCCGTGCTTTATCCTACCAGGATCCTGACTCAAACTCCCAGACAAATGAACAGCCCGGGGACCTACCATAGAAATAGTACCGTGTTAATATGTTTTGACGGCGTGATTGAATTTTGTATTCTTATGCCCGCGTAAAGGCCGTTTGAGTGGAAAATATTATTTCTCCTTCTTTTGATTCTATCAGGTTTATTTCGGCTGGAACTGGTTTTGTTTTCCACGGAAGAAATATAAGGCGCTTCAGAGAGATGCGTGGCCTCAAGCAGGAGGGCCTAGCCATAGAGTTGGGAGAAGACTGGAGCCAAAAGAAAATCTCGCTTCTGGAGTCGAAGGAGGAAATAGATCCTGAAACTTTAAAACAGGTAGCCGATGTATTGAAGGTGCCGGTGGAGGCTATTACAAATATGGATGAGGATGGTGCAATAAACATAATTGCAACAACATTTAATAGTCACGAAATTCATTTGGCTATAAATGCAGTTTTTACATAAATCCTGTTGATAAATGGATGGAAGCTAATAATGACTTAAGAAGTTTCCCCACCGCAGGATAGTTGGTGAGAAACACTAACCCTGGCATAAAATTTTAAAGCTTATGAGATTATTTTTATTGACTGCCTTACTTTTCATTGCCTTCAACATTTTTGCTCAACCTGTTGCAGAACTCTTAGAACAGGGTGAACAATTAAGAACGAATAAAAAATATGACGAAGCTCTGGCTATTTATAACAGGATTGTCAGTGCTGATACTACCAATTACCAGGGTTTTGTACAAAGAGGTTTTCTTTTTAACGAGATGGATGAAATGGAAAAATCTTACGATGATTATAGCAAGGCAATAACCATATATCCTGACTCAGCCTTAGCCTATCATTACCGGGCAATTCTCTTGTTTAGATTAATGTACACTGACGAGGCTATATATGATAACACCAGGGCCATAGAACTGGCAGTTGATGATAGTATGCGGATGATATGTTTTGCTAACAGGGGTAATGCAAAACAACAAAAAAGAGATTTCCAGGGGGCTTACGAGGATTATTCAAAAGCCTATTTCATAAATTCTGGCAATATGGGTATTTTAAACAATATGGCCACATCATTAGATGAATTGGGACGAAGAGACGAAGCTATAGTCTTTTTTAAAAAGATCATAGCCATTGATTCTTCTTTTATCGGGCCATATGTGAATATCGGATTTCAATATACGCAGCTGGGAAAATACAAAGAGGCTATAACCTATTTTGATAAAGCCTTGCTAATTGAAAAAGATGAACCTCTTACTTTGAATAACCGCGGCCTGGCAAAATATCATTTAAAAGACTTCCAGGGAGCATTACTGGATATTAATTTATCTATCGGAAAATATCCGGGCAATGCATACGCATATAAGAACAGGGCTCTTGTTTATATTGCACAAAGTAAAATTGAGAATGCCTGTAAAGACCTGGAGGAAGCCCAAAAACTGGAATTTACAAAGCAGTATGGTGAGGAGGTAAATGAGTTGCAAAAGAAATATTGTTCAAAGAACGATAAAAAGAAATAGCAATGATTGGCATTGTAATTCTTTAATTCAGTTTTGACAATAAGATTCGTGATATGAGGCAGCTCGTTCAGCAGCCGTAACGGGGCGATGGAAGAAAATAAAAAGCTCTATGAAAGATTATTACAAAGCGAGAGAGAAAATGTAGCATTGCTTGAAAAAATGCTGGCAAACAAAGAATAATTTTCCAGAACTATAATCATTCAAGTCAGCTTTTCAATTTTCCCATACATTTTGTAAATTCAGGTATGCCGCCCGCCATTAACCTGAAACCTCTTTACCACCGCCAAATGGAATGTATTGGCTTGTATTATGCCAATAACTCTGCACTAAATAATATGGTAAAGAAGATAGCGGGTATAAAATGGAGTCAGACCAAGCGATGCTGGTACCTGCCATTAAGCAGAGAGAATTACAATAAGATACATTTGTCATTGCAGGGAGCTGCGCAAATAGCTAACGATGAGTTGAAACATTACCTGGAAAAAAGAAAATCTATACAAGCCACGGCAGCTTCATCAGTAAAAAAGCCCAATACTAAACTACCCGCACCTATTTCTTCGCCTGTATGGGGACTTAGCGAAAATAACCTGCAGGCATTGGAGAAATTCATTGAGCAATTAAAACTAAAATCTTATAGTCCTTCGACCATCACTACTTACCGCAATGAATTTTTACAATTATTACAGCTGGTGAATAAAAAAAACGTAGCGGAATTAAGTGTTGATGAATTGCGCAGGTATTTTGTGTACTGCCATGATAAGCTACAGTTGAGCGAAAATACTTTACATAGTCGTATCAATGCCATCAAATTTTATTTTGAGCAGGTATTGAACCGGGAAAAGTTTTTTTGGGAAATACCGAGACCGAAGAAGCCCATCCTGTTGCCAAAAGTTATGGGGGAACAGGAGTTACGGCGCCTGTTTGCAGCTGTAAGCAATATAAAACATAAAGCGATCTTATTTACAGCCTACAGTGCTGGTTTGCGTGTAAGCGAGGTGGTGAATTTGAAAATAAAAGATATTGACAGCGACCGGATGCAAATATTTATAACCAGGGCCAAAGGAAAAAAAGATCGGTATGTAATGCTAAGCCCAATGGTGCTGGATATTTTGCGCTCATATTTAAAAAGCTGCCGGCCCAGGCCCGTGAAATATTTGTTTGAAGGACAACAGCCAGGTACTGCCTACAGCATAAAGAGTGCGCAAAAAATCTTTCAGTTAGCAAGGGTGAAGGCGGGCATATCCAAACAAACGAGTTTTCATAGCCTGCGTCATAGTTTTGCGACACATCTGCTGGAAAAAGGAGTGGATGTGCGGTATATTAAGGATCTGCTGGGGCATTTCAGTATTAAAACCACGGAGATATATCTTCATGTAAAAAAAGAGCAGTTGATCAATATTGTAAGCCCTCTTGACGGGCTGTGGGAAAATGGGAGGAACGATATATTATAAAAATAGATAATTGTCATTTGTATACCTCACAATATAAAAAAGCGAATTGTTAACTAATGATAATCAAGGCGGCCAAAAATTTGGATAGTTCGTATTATATACCAATCTTAGTGTAAGGTGCAATAAATTGAGAACCCGTGAATTCAAAAATCTTTTTAATTCTGCTTTCCATCTTTCTTGTTCAGGTTTC